>NZ_BBPQ01000054.1:12501-26274 GCF_000787855.1 Streptacidiphilus anmyonensis
CGCCGCTCCCGTGCGGCCTGCGCGGCCTGCACGGCGGGTCCGGGGAGCACGGCCGGGGAGGCCAGCTGGCCGAGGAGCTCCAGCACGCCCGGCTCGCCGTGGCAGAGGCTGTGGTCCGGCAGCGGTCCGGGCCGACCGAGAAGGCTCCGGACGGTCCGCGCCACCAGTTCCGCCAGCTGCGCGTCGGCGGCCGCGACCGGCCGGTCGGCCACCGCGAGCGCGACGCCGACGGGCCCGCGGCACCATGCGCCGTCGACCTGCCGCCCCGCGGACAGTCTGACAGCGGCGGCCCGCAGCGCGGCCAGACCGGCCCGCTCGCAGTCGGCGTCACCGGCGGCCGCCGCGAAGCCGAGCAGCGCCCAGCCGACCCCGGCCGCGCCGGTCGCGAAGCCCGGCTCGGACGGCAGCGGACGCGCGACGAGGCGGGTCGCGCACGCCTGGGCCCCGCGCCAGGCCCCGGCCGAACCGGTCGCCCGATGGACGGCGAGCATCGCGGCGAGGCCACCCGCCAGACCCTCCGTCAGGCCCGCGCCCGACTCGGACTCGGCGGCGAGCAGGGTCAGGTCGACGGCCCGGTCGCGCAGGGAGGCCAGGCCGGAGTCGTCGAGGGCCGCGGCGACGGCCGTGACCGCGTAGGCGATCCCGCCGAGCCCCGCGTAGCCGCCGGGTCCGACGGCCGCGAGGTCCTGCGGGCGGGAGGCGAGCCGTTCCAGCACCGAGGGCAGCGGCGCGAGCGCGTGGGCAGCCGCCTCCGCGTAGCGGACCTCCGCGGTGAGGGCGGCGAGTTGGGCGAGGAACAGGGCGACTCCGGTGTATCCGCCGCCCAGGTCCGCACCGCACGGGCGGAGCTGCCAGTAGCGGTCGGCGAGGAGTTCGAGGCCGAGCCAGTTCGTCCGCTCGGGGCCGCGGTGGCCCGAGGAGAGGAGGAGGTCACCGATGCGGCGCGCGGCGTCGAGCCACCGTTCGGGGTCCTCGTCCGGCTCCCCGTCCGCATCCGGCTCCCCGTCAGGGTCCGGCTCCCGGCCGAGATCCGGCTCCCGCTCCGGGGCCGGGGCTGGCTCCCCCGACCCGGTCGGCGCAGAACGCCGGGCCGCCGCGGGTGCGTGGGCGGCGGCGGTCGACCGCGCGGCCATCGACGCCCGAATGATCCACTGCTGCGCTTCCAGGTCGGTCTCGCTCATGGCCTGGATCCGCTCAGCGACCCGGTCGAAGCCGGTGCGGTCCAGCGCGCCGGGGATCCGGACCCCGTCGCCGCTCCACAGGTCGACCGAATCGGGCCGGGTGGTGAACAACGGCACGTCGCCGTCCCACAACTGCGCGATCTCGTGGTCGAGCGCGCCGGGGTGACCAGGTCCCGCGGCCGCGTCCGTGCCCAGGAGCGCGAACAACGCGTCGCGCTGCGCCGCGTCCCGCAACACGTCCGGGTGGGTCGACTCGGCCAGCAGCGTCGCGTACGTCTGTGTGGGACGCACCACGACCCGGACCTCGGCTCCCGCGAAGCGGGTCAACAGGCCTTGCGAGCCTAAGAGTTCGGCACTACCGGCGGCGACGGCACGGTAGCCCGCGCGGAAGCCGTCGAGCAGCGCCTCCAGGTATGCCGCAGGTTCGGCCTCGACGCCGGCGAGGCTCGGCCGGTTGGCGGCGCCGGTGAGCACCTGCGGTCCGCGCACCAGCCGCATCCGGTCGGTGCCGGGATCCGCCCAGGTCACCGCGTCCGTCGGCAGCGGCGCGCCCGGGTCCCCGCCCAGCCCGGAGGCGTCCACGGCCGCCCGGTCCCCGAGGAGCAGGTGCGGCAGCAGGCCCGTCCGGTGCACCGACGCCTGGAGCGCCGCGGCGGCCGGGTCGTCGGCACCGTGCCAGGCGGGCGGCGGGTGGAACAGGGTCTCGACGTCGATGAAAAACGGCTCGTCGCCCCGGGCGATCAGGTTCTCGTGGTGGAGGTCGGTGCCGTCCAAGGCGTACAGCAGCGCCAGCAGGGCGCCCTGACGGCGGTAGAAGCGCGCCAACTGCTGCTCGTTCGCGCAGGGCAGGTGGGCGATGTGCTCGACCCATCCGTACCCGGCCCGGTCCAGCAGCGCCGCCACCGGCAGACCGGGCGTGCCGGGCCGCGTGTTGAACCAGCCGACGACCTCGTTGAAGTGCCGGTGGGCGCGGAGCGACCGCGGCTTGTAGACCACGTGGCGGCCGTCGGCGAAGGTGAGGACGGCGACGGTGCGACCGCGTCGGTGCCCGTCCCCGGCTCCGCTCGACACGCCGACCAGCGTCCCCGGGTCGGTTCCGCTCAGCAGGGCGGCGACGATGTCCGCCCGGTCGGCCTCGAAGCGCCCCAGCAGTTCGGCCAGGGCCTCCGCCGCATGCAGACAGGTCTGCCCCAACAGGCGCGCCAGCACCGGGTACGCGGCGAGCAGGGCGGAGAGGCCGGGCCGACCGGCCGTCATGGAGAGGAAACTGCCGAACCGTTCGGCCGGTGTGTCACCGGCGAGGTCACCGCGCCTCCTCGCCGAGTCGAGTTCCAGCACCAGCGTCCGGGCCGACCGCCGTGCCAGCGTGACGCCCAGCCGCCGGACGAACTCGGCCCGGACCGCCGCGAGATCGACCGCTCCGGCCTCGGGGCCTGGCGGGATCAGTTCGGCAGCCGCCTGCGCGAAGGGCGAGAACAAGGCTTCGAACCCGGTCGGTCCGGGCAGGCCGCCCGCGGGCCGCAACGGCGGCACGGCGGCGAGCACCCGGTCCACGAGGACGGCCCAGTCCGGCGCCTCCCGTCCTGGCCGCGCGTCCCCGTCCCCGTCCCCGTCCCCGGGCAGGGCTCGTAACCACCACTCGTCGGCGGCCCGAGCGACCGCGAAGCTCCCCTGCGCCTCGATCACAGGCCGAGCGTGCCAGCCGCCCGGTCTTCACACAAGGTCCACGTTCTGCGGACGCCGCCTCGGCGACAGGGCGGCGATCCGCACCCGATCCAGGCAGCAGCAGGTGCACGGCCGAGTGATGAGATGGTTTCCCAAGTGCCAACGGCGGGGGGACGCGCGTGATTCGAATCGGGTTGGGGACGAGCGGCTTAGGTGCGGTGAGGTTCGCGGTACCGCCGTTGGACGTCGCCGGCCAGCTCCTGTTCCTACGCAGCCATGCCCCGGGCTGGCTCCAACCCGCTTGGCGGGCCCGGGCCACGGACGTCCTCGTGGAGCAGGGGCTGGGACTGCTGGCGGTGGTCGGAGCGCGCGGGACGGACTTCCTGCTGCCTGAGCCGGACGGCTTCCAGCCTGGCCTGGACGGGGCGCTGCACCGCTTGGCGACCACGCCTGCGGCGCGTGTCCGCTACGACCTGGCGGACGCGTTCGCTGCCGACATGGATGCGGGATCCGGTCGCCGACCACCGCGGGTCTACGTGCAGGCCCTGGAACGCGGCGAGGACCACTTCGCGCATCGGCTCGCGGACGAGATGGAGCGGTTCTGGCGCGCGGCGTTGGCTCGGGAATGGCCAGGAATCCGGACTCGCCTGGAGGCCGACGTCGCGGAGCGGGCCTCCGCGGTCGCCCACCACGGGCTCGCCGACACGCTGAGCCGCTTGGCCCACAACCTGGAATGGCGTGAGGGAACGCTGACCGTGCACCTGCCGCCCGGCGTGCCATTCGAGAAGAGCGTCGACGCGGACGGGCTTGTCCTGATGCCGAGCGTCTTCACGCCCCGAGCCGTGGTGAAGACCGCCGACCTCCCCGGGGCGCCGGACCCCCGGACGCCGCAGATCCTCTACCCGGCGGGACCGGCCGAATGCCCCGTGCCGTCGGGGGAACTCATCGGAGCGACGCGCGCGACGATCCTGGCCGAACTGAGCCAGCCCCGCTCGACCTCGGAGATCGCCCAACGTGTCCACCTCAGCCCGGCAACCGTCTCCTACCACCTGCAGATCCTGCACCGCGCCGGGATCGTCACCCGAAGGCGGCGCTCCCACCACGTTCTCTACCAGCGCCTTTGACGGTGAAGGGGTGCCCGGACCTAGCCTCCGGTGAAGTAGGACGGCTGACGGACGCTCATGCTCCGCGCGACGGCGATCAGCACGGCCGCGCTCACCGGCGGCGAGGTGGCCTCGATGTCCGCCACCGCGTCGCCCACCCGGACGTAGTAGGAGACGTACTGCGAGTCCCCCGAGCGCCACACCCCCGGCGCGACGGCGGTGCAGGGGGGAGCCGGGACGGGGTAGGCGGAGTTGATCGCGGCGCAGTGCGCAGGCGGGGTGAACTGCGGCTGCACCGGCGCGACGATGACCTGGATCTCGCGCTGCAGCTCCGCCATGGTGGTCGCGTCCCGGCCGTCGGGGGCGAGGCGGTAGAAGAAGGTGGGACCGGTGACGGTCTGCGTTCCGACACCGTCCATGTGGTAGCCGTTGGGGATCTGCGGACCGAGCAGCGCGACCGGGCTCGCCGAAAGGGCGGCGTCCTTCCGGCTCTCGGTGATGCGCGAGACGGCCAAGGCGTTCACCGGCACCACGAGCGCAAGCGCCACCACCGCCGCCACCCGCGGCAGCCACGGGCGCAGGGAGACGGTGAACCACGCCGCGAGGGCGAAGGCCGCTGTCGGCAGCGCGAACTGGACCCAGCTGACGCCGCCCGGAAGCCAAGGGAGGCTGTCCACCGCCGTCAGATACCGCAGCAGGTACCAGCTCAGACCGGCGCCCAGCAGGGCGGTGAGCCACGCGGGGCGCACCCCGAGCACCCGCAGCGCCGCCCACCCGGCGAGAAGCAGCACGAACGGGGTGGCGTCCCTCCACAGCACGACGACCCCGACGCAGCCCCAGCCGGGGGCGTTCCGGCAGGCGGAGGAGGAGACCAGCAGCCACTCCGCGAGGAACAGCGCCACCGTGAGGCCGAGTCCCACTCCGGCCGCGCGCAGCGTGCGCCTGCTCGGCCGGCGGGGCCCTGAGGTCGGTTCAGCTGTCCTGGCGCTGCTGCTCACTGCGCACTCCCGTGATCGTCTTCCGCGACGGGAGCACTCTGCCTCACCTCGCCTCCCTCTCACCTGAGTACGCGTACTCAGGTGAGAGGGAGGCCCCCGGTCAGCTGGAGAGCGTCCCGACGAGCAGGGCGGCGACCGCGTCCAGGGTCTCGGCGAGGGAGAGGATGTCGTCCAACGGCCGACGGCCGAGCCCCCAACCGAGGAGGCGCGAGCCGTCGGTGCGCCAGCCGAAGACCGACGTGCGTATCAGTGAATCGGTCAGCGGATGAACGAGACCTCGGGGAAGCTCTTGGACGGCCCGTTCATCAGCGTGTTGGTCTTGATGTGCAGCACCGTGTCGAAGTAGGCGGCCAGGTAGGTGCGCATGATGTAGATCGCCCGGTTCGGGTCCAGCGTGCCGAGGTCCTGCTGGACCTGGCTGGACGTCAGGTCCATCTGTCCGCCGGCCTGGGAGAACAGGGTCTCGTAGTCGCTGAACGACAGGTGCTCGGTGCCGGCCAGCTTCAGCTCGTAGCGGGGCCCGGTCAGGTGCGACCAGATGCTGGCCCAGCTGCTGTCCTCCTTGCGGTCGTGGTACGACGCGCCGAAGAGGAGAAACGGGCGGTTCAGGTTCGTCGCGTCCTGCGGGCCGTACAGCTCGCCGTCGAGGTCCGCCCCGGCGGCGATCCGCGGGTCGAGCGTCATCGAGTCCAGGACCGTCGGGCCGCCGTACGACCAGCCGAACATGCCGATGCGCGTCATGTCCACGTTGCCGGCCAGCCCCGCCGGGAGCGCGGCGCCGTCGACGTCGGGGTCCTTGCCGCCGGCGATCAGGGCGAGCTCGTTGACGACGAACTTGGCGTCGGCGGAGCGGACGGTGAGGGTGTAGTTGGAGCTGGCGGCGGTGTCCGTCACCAGTCGGGGGCCGGGGAACTGCACCTCGTCGGCCTCGTGGGTGCTGTCGAGCATCACGACCAGGTAGCCGCGGCTGGCCATGTCCTCCGCGAGGGCGGTGCCCTGCGAGCGGTCGGAGTGGAGGCCGGTGGAGTAGAGCAGCACCGGCAGCTTGCCGGCCTTGGGGTCCACCGGCGCGCCCGTGTGCCCGGCCGTGGTGGGGACGTTCATCGTGCCGGGCCAGACGTTCCAGCCCTCCAGGAAGCTGTCGGCGGCCTCGGACTGGAGCCACGGCGCGAGCGCGTGCCCGGTGGTCTGGGTGGCCGGGTACCAGAGCTGGACCATCAGCTCGCGACGGGGGTGGGACGGCACCCAGGGGTCGTACCGGGTCGGGTCGACGAGGTGCAGGTTGACCGTGCCGACCTGGTAGGGGCCGGTCGGGGCCGGGATGACCGGAGTGACCCCCGAGTCACCGTGACCGGAAGGCGCCGCAGCGGACTTCGGCACGGCCCGCGTCCCGAGGTGGTGGGCTGCGGCGACGTTGGCGGCGGCCTGGGCCTTCGCGGCGGCCGTGTCGTCGACCGGGGCGTCGGGGGTGGACTTGCCGGGGCCGTTGTCGTGGTGCGGACTGCTCGCGGCGGCGGGCGCGATCGTCGCGCCCAGGCCGATGGCGACGGCCCCGAGGGTGCCGGCCGCCCGGACCAGCAGACGGTTGCGGACTATTCGCGAAGCAGACATGGGCGGACCCCCTTGTGCGCCGGTCGCATCCATGGCGGCGACCTGAGTGCGCCAAAGGTACCGGGTCCGGTCGACGGCGTGCTCACTCGGTGTGTCCGCAGCTTGTGGGGCCGGTCCGCGACCGGGTCCCGTCCGGGGACTCCGCCGTTCGGCGGTGCTCGAACGGACAAGGCGCCAGGCGGGGCTGATAGTGGTCGACAAGGGCGTTGTCGTGGCCGGGTCGAGACGTGGGAGTGCGGGATGCCGAAGTATCTGGTGCAGGCCAGCTACACCGCCGAGGGGGCCAAGGGCCTGCTGGCCGAGGGCGGCAGCGGTCGCCGGGAGGCCGTCCAACGGGTCGTCGGATCGTGCGGCGGCACGCTCGAGTCGATGTTCTTCGCCTACGGGGATGACGACTTGTACGTCGTCGTCGACTTCCCCGACCACCTGTCGATGGCCGCCGTCGCGATGACGGTGCGGGCCAGCGGCGCCGTGCGCTCCAAGGCCGTCCCGCTGCTGACGGTCGAGGAGGTCGACGAGGCGGTGAAGCGGACGGTCGACTTCCGACCGCCGAGCAGCTGAGTCCCCCGGACCGGGACATCCGAACGACGTCGGCTGTCCCGGTCCGCGCACGTATGGCGTGGCTCAGGTGAGGCTGTCGTCGATGAAGGCGAACAGCTCCTCGTCGGAGGCCGCGTCGAGGTGTTCGACGTCGAGGAGGTCGTCCGGGCCGTCGGAGGTGGTCGCGGCGCCGGGCTGCGGGGACTCGGACCAGCGGGCGGCCAGGGCCTGCAGGCGCATCTGGACGCGGGCGCGGGTGACCCCGTCGGCGGTGCTCGCGGCCAGCGCGGCCTCGAGTCGGTCGAGTTCCTCGGTCACCGAGGCGGCTGAGTTCGCGCCGTCGGCGAACAGCTGGTCACGCAGGTGGGCCGCCAGCGCCGCGGGGGTCGGCTGGTCGAAGACCAGCGAGGGGGGCAGGGACAGGCCGGTCGCCTCGGCCAGGCCGTTGCGCAGCAGGACCGCCATCAGGGAGTCGACGCCGAGGTCCTTGAACGCCTGGGCCGGCGGGATGTCCTCGGGTCCCGGGTAGCCCAGCACGACGGCCGCCCGGCTGCGGACCAGGGCCAGGAGCGCGTTGTCGCGCTCGGACGGGGAGAGCCTCGCCAGCCGGACCGGCAGCGGCTCCTCCAAGCCGACGCCGGCGCCGTTGTCGCCGCTCTCGCCGCCGCCCTGGACCCCGCCGTCCGGGGCGGTGGTGGTCGGCGTCGCCGTGGGCCGCTCCGCACGCCGGCGCTGGAACCAGGCGGACATGGCCGGCAGGGCCGAGCTGAGCGGCTGGTCGCCGTCGAGGCCCAGGGTCGCGGTCAGCGCGTCCAGGTCCTCGCGCTCGACGGCCGCCCAGAACGCCTCGTCCACGGCGGCCGCGGGCGAGGTGTCCGCGGTGTCCTCGGCGGGTTCCGGCCAGTAGCGGCGCTGCTGGAAGGGATAGGTGGGCAGGTCGATGCGGCGCGCGCCGGTACCGGCGAGGAGCGCCGACCAGTCCAGCGCGACGCCGCGGGTGTGCAGCTGCGCGAGCGCGGCGGTGAAGGTCTCGGCCTCGGCGCGGTCGCGGCGCAGCACGGGGGTGAAGGCGGCGTCCGCGACGCAGTCCTGACCGAGCGTGGTGAGGGTTCCGTCGGGGCCGAGCTCCAGGAAGGTCCGCACGCCCTCGCGCTCGAGGGTCCGCAGGGCGTCGGCGAAGCGGACGGCCTCGCGGACGTGGCGCACCCAGTACGCGGGAGTGGTGAGGTCGGCGGCCTGGTCGAGGGTGGAGACGATCGGGATCTGCGGCTCCTGGTAGTCCAGCGACTCCGCGACGGCCCGGAACTCCGCCAGCATCGGGTCCATCAGCGGCGAGTGGAACGCGTGACTGACCGTCAGCCGCTTGGTCCGGCAGCCGTCGGCGGCCAGCTTCGCGGCCACCTCCAGCACGGCCTCCTCGGCCCCGGAGATCACCATCGAGGTCAGGCCGTTGACAGCCGCGATCCCCACCTCGTCCGCGCGGCTCGCCAGCAGCGGCAGGACCTCGTCCTGGGTCGCCTCGACGGCCACCATGGCGCCACCGGCCGGCAGCGCCTGCATCAGTCGGCCACGCGCCGCCACCAGCTTCGCCGCGTCCGCCAGCGACAGCACTCCGGCGACGTGCGCGGCGGCCAGCTCGCCGACGGAGTGCCCGGCCAGGAAGTCCGGCCGCAGGCCCGCGGACTCCGCGAGCCGGAACAGCGCCACCTCGACCGCGAACAGGGCGGGCTGGGTGTAGCCCGTCTCGTCGAGCTGCTCGCCGGTGAGGACGACGTCCTTCAGCGGCCGGTCCAGGTGCCGGTCCAGTTCCGCGCAGACCGCGTCGAAGGACTCGGCGAACGCCGGAAAAGTCTCGTACAGCCCGGCGCCCATACCGGCGCGCTGGCTGCCCTGCCCGGTGAAGAGGAAGGCGAGCTTGCCCTCGACCACCGTCCCCCGCACGAGCGGGGCGGCGGGCTCGCCCGAGGCCAGCGCGTCAAGGCCGCGCGCGAGGTCGTCCCGGTCGGACGCCAGGACCACCGCGCGGTGTTCCAGCGCCGCCCGGCTCGTCGCCAGCGAATGGGCGAGGTCGACGAGTTCGGCCTCGTCGGAGAAGGAGCGCAGCTGCTTCGCCCGAGCCCGCAGCGCGGCGTCGGTCTTGGCCGACAGCACGATCGGCAGCACCGACGGCGCCGCCGTCACGGTGGTGACCGGGTCCTCCACGGTCTCCGGGGCCTGCTCCAGGACCGCGTGGGCGTTGGTGCCGCTGATGCCGAAGGAGGAGATCGCGGCGCGGCGCGGACGCCCGGTCTCCGGCCACGGCTGGTTCTGCGTCAGCAGCCGTACCGATCCGGCCGACCAGTCGACGTGCGGCGTGGGCTCGTCCACGTGCAGGGTGCGCGGCAGCACGCCGTGCCGGATCGCCATCACCATCTTGATCACCCCGGCGACGCCGGCCGCCGCCTGGGTGTGCCCGATGTTGGACTTCACCGACCCCAGCCACACCGGCCGGTCCTCGGTCCGGCGTCGGCCGTAGGTGGCGAGCAGCGCCTGAGCCTCGATCGGGTCGCCCAGCGTGGTGCCGGTCCCGTGCCCCTCGACCGCGTCGATCTGGTCGGCGGTCAGTCGGGCGTTGGCCAGCGCCTGCTTGATCACCCGTTGCTGCGAGGGGCCGTTCGGGGCGGTCAGGCCGTTGCTGGCGCCGTCCTGGTTGACGGCGCTGCCCTGGACCACGGCGAGCACCGGGTGCCCGTTGCGGCGGGCGTCGGAGAGGCGTTCGACCAGGAGCAGGCCCACGCCCTCGGCCATGTTGGTGCCGTCGGCCGCACCGGCGAAGGACTTGCAGCGGCCGTCCGCGGCCAGCCCGCGCTGACGACTGAACTCGATGATGGTCCCCGGGTTGGGCATCACCGTGACGCCGCCGGCCAGCGCGAGGGCGCACTCGCCGGTGCGCAGCGCCTGCACGGCCAGGTGCAGGGAGACCAGCGACGCCGAGCAGGCGGTGTCGACGGTGACCGCCGGCCCCTCCAGGCCGTAGGTGTAGGAGAGCCGGCCGGACATCACACTCGCGGTGTTGCCCGTGCCGAGGTGGCCCTCGAAGTTCTCCGCCGAGCGCATCAGCACCGGGACGTAGTCCTGCCCGTTGGTGCCGACGAAGACGCCGGTCCTGCTGCCGCGCAGGGTCGCCGGGTCGATGCCCGCCCGCTCGAACAGCTCCCAGGAGGTCTCCAGCAGCAGGCGCTGCTGCGGGTCCATGGCGAGCGCCTCGCGCGGCGCGATGCCGAAGAGCCCGGCGTCGAACCGGTCCACGCCCGCCAGGAAGCCGCCCTCGCGGGTGTAGGAGGAGCCCTGGGCGTCCGGGTCCGGGTCGTACAGCCCCTCGACGTCCCAGCCGCGGTCGGTCGGGAAGCCGGAGATCGCGTCGCCGCCGGCGGCCACCAGCTGCCACAGCTCCTCCGGGCTCCCCACCCCGCCGGGGAACCGGCAGCTCATCGCGACGACCGCGATCGGCTCGTGGGCCTTCTCGTCCAGGTCGCGCAGCTGCGTGTGGGCCTCGTCGAGGTCCTTCAGCACGCGCTTGAGGTATTCACGGAGCTTGTCTTCATTGGCCATCTCAGCGGTGCCCATTCGGATCGTCGGGGTGAAGGCTGGCGGGGTTGCGGGGGCAGTGCGCGGCGCTGCGTTCAGGTTTCAGCGCTCAGCGTTCAGCCCTTGCCGAACCTCTTGTCGATGTAGTCGAAGATCTCGTCGTCGGTCGCGTCGTCGATGCTCGCCGCGTCCACGCTCCCGTCGGCTCCGCCGACGGCGTTCCAGCTCGCCAGCAGGGTCTGCAGGCGGGCCGCGATCTGCGCGTGGGCGGCCTCGTCGGGGGCGACGGCGGCGCGGTCGTCCGCGCTGAGCGAGGCGAGGACCGCCTCCAACTGGTCGAGTTCCTCGGTCAGTCGGGAGGCCGCCGGCCGGCTGTCGGGGGCGACCTCGGCCAGCAGGTACTCGGCCAGCAGCGCCGGGGTCGGGTGGTCGAAGACCAGGGTCGCGGGCAGCCGCAGCCCGGTGGCCTCGTTCAGCCGGTTCCGCAGCTCGACGGCGGTCAGCGAGTCGAAACCCAACTCGCGGAAGGCCTGCGCGGCGCCGACCAGGTCCACGGAGGTGTAGCCGAGCACGGCGACCACGTGGTCGCGCACCAGGTCGAGCACCTGCCGCTGCTGCTCGGCCGCCGAGCGGCCGGCCAGCTTCCGGGCCAGGCCCGTCGCTTCGGCTTCGCCCGTGGCCAGGCCCTGCACCACCCGTCGGGCCGGCGTCCGCACCAGGCCCCGGAAGGCCGCGGGCAGGGCGTCGGGGACGGCCGCCAGCGCCCGCAGCGCCTTCAGGTCCAGGTGCATCGGCACCAGCACCGGCTCGCCCGCCACCGTGACCGCGGCGTCGAAGAGCGCCAGTCCCTGCTCGCCGGTCATCGGGAGCACGCCGCCGCGCGCCGACCTGGCCAGGTCCACCTCGCTCAGCCGGCCCGCCATGCCCCGGCGTTCCGCCCACAGACCCCAGACCAGGGAGACCGCGGCCAGACCGCGGGCGTGGCGGTGGCGGGCCAGCGCGTCCTGGAAGACGTTGGCCGCGCCGTAACTGCCAAGGCCCGCGCCGCCCAGCGTGCCGGCGGCCGCCGAGAACAGCACGAAGGCGGCCAGGTGCAGGTGCGCGGTGAGTTCGTGCAGGTTCACCGCCGCGTCCACCTTCGGGCGCAGCACGCGGTCGACCCGCTCGGGGGTGAGCGCGCCGATCACGCCGTCGTCCAGCACGGCGGCGGTGTGCACGACCGCCGTCAGCGGATGCTCGGCGGGCACCTGGGCCAACAGGGCGGCCAGCGCGTCGCGATCGGCCGCGTCGCAGGCCACCAGCTCCGCGTCGGCGCCCAGCCCGCGCAGCTCGGCGATCAGTTCGCCCGCCTCGGGCGCGTCCGGACCACGACGGCTGGTCAACAGCAGGTGACGGACGCCGCGTTCGGTCACCAGATGACGGGCGAGCAGCGCGCCGAGGCCACCGGTGGCGCCGGTGATCAGCACGGTCCCCTCGGGATCCCAGGCCCGGGACGTCACCGACTCGGCCCCTGCCTCGTCCGCGGCGGACCCGGCGACCCGGGCGACGCGGGCCAGTCGCGGCACGTGCACGGCACCGGCGCGCAGCGCGAACTCGCCCTCACCGGACGCGATCGCGGCCGGCAGCAGGCGACGGGACTCCTCGTCGTCGTCCAGGTCCGCCAGCACCAGGCGGTCCTCGTTCTCGAGCCGCGCGGCACGCACCAGCCCCCAGATCGGGGCGTGGACGAGGTCGATCTCGCGGTCCGCCGGCCCGGCGGTCACCGCGCCGCTGGTCACCAGGACCAGGCGGGAGGCCGCGAGTCGGTCCTCGGCGAGCCAGCCCTGCACCAGGGCGAGGGCACGGTGGGTCGCCGTGTGGACGTCGGCCACCAGGCCGTCGCCCGCCGGTTCGACGGCGCAGGCCGCCAGAACGGTGTCCGGCACGGGCCGACCTGCGGCCACGGCGGCGCTGAGGGCGTCCACGTCGGGGTAGAACTCGGCTTCCACACCGGCGTGTTCGAGCGCCGGGCCGAACTTGAGGTGATCGTCGCCCAGCACGGCCCACGTCGTGGCGTCCGCGCCGTTCGCCGCGGGTGCGGCTGCCGACAGCGGCAACGGCGACGGCAACGGCAACGGCGTCCACTCGACTCGGAACAGCGAGTCGTGCTGACCGGCCGCCGATCCCCCGCTGAACTGCTCGGCCGAGACGGGGCGCAGCACCAGCGAGTCCACCGAGGCGACAGGCTCGCCCGCGCTGTCGGCCACCGTCAGCGAGACGGCGTCCGGCCCGGCCGGAGTGAGCCGCACCCGCAGCGCGGAGGCGCAGGCGGCGTGCAGAGCGAAACCGCTCCACGCGAACGGGCGTCGGCTCTGGGGCTCCTCGTCACTCGCCGAATCAGCGGCAGGGGAAGGAGTGAGAGCCAAGGCCTGGAGGGCGGCGTCGAGCAGCGCGGGATGCAGGCCGTAGGAGCCTGCCTCGGCCTGCTGCTCCTCCGGGAGCCGGACCTCGGCGTAGACGTCGTCGCCGACCTGCCAGGCCCTCTCCAGGCCCTGGAACGCAGGGCCGTACGACAGGCCCGCCTGGGCCAACCGCTCGTAGTGACCCTCGACCGGCAGCTCGCGCGCACCGGCCGGCGGCCAGGAAGCCGCGTCCAGCGGCGCCGTGGGAGCAGCGGAGGCGGCGGAAGTGGCCAGGGTGCCGCTCGCATGCCGGGTCCAGGGCTCGCCGGTCGGCGCCTCCTCGGGACGCGCGTACAGGTTCAGCGACCGGCGGCCCGCGTGGTCCGGGTCACCGACGACCAGCCGCAGCTGGAGCGCACCCTCCTCGGGCAGGGCCAGCGGTACTTCCAGGGTGAGCTCCTCGACCAGGTCGCACTCCACCTGGTCGCCCGCCCGGACGGCGAGTTCGACGAACGCGGTCCCCGGCAGCAGCACCGTGTCCCCGACGGCGTGGTCGGCCAGCCAGGGGTGGGTACGCAGCGCAAGCCGTCCGGTGAACAGGTAGCCGTCGGAGTCCGGCAGTTCGACGGCGGCGCCCAGCAGCGGGTGCTCGGCGGAGACGAGGCCGGCCGAGGCGACGTCGGCCCCGCCGGTCGCCATGGCAGGCTCGACCCAGTAGCGCTCGCGG
>NZ_BBPQ01000054.1:26719-33221 GCF_000787855.1 Streptacidiphilus anmyonensis
TCACCGGCACGCGGTTCGATGCCCGCCAGGACCGTAAGGAGCTCCTCGCGGATGGACTCGACCTGCGCCGAGTGCGACGCGTAGTCCACCGGCACCCGACGCGCCCGCACACCGTCCGCCTCACAGGACGCCAGCAACTCGTCCAGCGCCACCGGCTCACCGGACACCACCACCGCCGACGGCCCGTTCACGGCCGCGACCGAGATCCGGTCCTCACCCCACACCGCCAGGCGCTCACGCACCTGCCCGACCGGCAGCGCCACCGACACCATCCCGCCGAGACCCGCCAGGCCACCGGCGATCGCCCGACTGCGCAACGCCACCACCCGCGCGCCGTCGTCCAGCGACAGCGCACCGGCAACCACCGCAGCCGCGATCTCACCCTGCGAATGCCCCACGACCGCCGCCGGACGAACCCCGGCCGCACGCCAGACCTCCGCGAGCGAGACCATCACCGCCCACAGCACCGGCTGGACCACGTCCACCCGGTCCAGCCAGCCGTCACCGGACTCACCGCGGACCACGTCCAGCAGCGACCAGTCCTCGGCGAACGGCGCCAGCGCCGCCGCGCACTCGACCATCCGCTGCGCGAACACCGCCGAGGACTCCAGCAGCTCCACCGCCATCGCGGCCCACTGCGAACCCTGACCCGGGAAGACGAACGCCACCCGACCGGCAGCACCCGCCACACCACGCACGACCTCGGAAGCCACACCACCCGACGCCAACGCCTCAAGCCCCCGCACCGCACCGTCACGGTCACCCGCAACCACCACCGCACGCTGCTCGAACACCGACCGCGACGCCACCAGCGAACGACCCACATCGGCCAGCGACACCTCCGGCCGCTCGCCCAGCAACGCCAGCAGACGAGCCGCCTGCCCAGGCAGCGCCGCCTCACTCTTCGCCGACAGCACCAGCGGCACGACAGCGTGCTCGGTCGGCGTCGGCTCGACGTCGGCGTCGACGGTGGCGGGTGAGTGCTCCAGCACGACGTGTGCGTTGGTGCCGCTCATGCCGAAGGAGGACACGCCGGCCCGACGCGGACGGCCGGTCTCCGGCCACGGCTGATTCTCGGCGAGGAGCGCGACCGCGCCCGCCGACCAGTCCACGTGCGGGTTCGGCTCGTCGATGTGCAGGCTCTGCGGGAGCTCGCCGTGCCGCATCGCCAGCACCATCTTGATGATGCCAGCGACGCCGGCGGCGGCCTGGGTGTGCCCGATGTTCGACTTGATCGATCCCAGCCAGAGCGGCTGGTCATCGGGCCGGTCCTGACCGTAGGTCGCCAGCAGCGCCTGGGCCTCGATCGGGTCGCCCAGCGTCGTCCCGGTGCCGTGCGCCTCCACCGCGTCGACCTCACCGGCCGTCAGACCCGCGTTCGCCAGCGCCTGGCGGATCACCCGCTGCTGCGAGGGACCGTTGGGAGCCGTCAGACCGTTGCTCGCACCGTCCTGGTTCACCGCACTGCCACGCACCACCGCCAGCACCGGGTGACCTTGGCGCTCGGCGTCCGACAGCCGCTCGACGAGCAGCATGCCGACGCCCTCACCCCAGCCGGTGCCGTCGGCCGCCGCCGCGAAGGCCTTGCAGCGGCCGTCGGTCGCGAGCCCGCGCTGGCGGCTGAACGCGACGAACGCACCAGGCGAGGACATCACCGTCGCACCGCCCGCGAGCGCCATGGTGCACTCACCGCTGCGCAGGGCCTGCACCGCCAGGTGCAGGGCCACGAGCGAGGAGGAGCACGCGGTGTCGACGGAGACCGCCGGGCCCTCCAGGCCGAAGGTGTACGAGAGTCGGCCGGAGACGACGCTCGCCGCGTTGCCGGTGCTGAGATAGCCGCCGAGGTCGTCCGCGGTGTCCATCGCGAGCTGGAGGTAGTCCTGCCCGTTGGTGCCGACGAAGACGCCGGTCCGGCTGCCGCGCAGGGTCGTCGGGTCGATGCCGGCGCGCTCGATCGCCTCCCAGGACGTCTCCAGCAGCAGCCGCTGCTGGGGGTCCATCGCCAGCGCCTCACGCGGCGCGATCCCGAAGAAGGTCGGGTCGAACTCGGCCACGTCGTAGAGGAACCCGCCGTGACCGGTGTGGGACGAGTGCGTCTCGTCGGCACCCGCACTGAGCAGCGCCTCCAGATCCCAGCCGCGGTCGGTCGGGAAGCCGGAGATCGCGTCGGCGCCGGAGGCGAGCAGCTGCCACAGCTCCTCGGGGGTGCTGACGCCGCCGGGGAATCGGCAGCTCATCGCGACGATGGCGATCGGCTCGTCGTCGACGGCGGCCGACGCGGCGGTCGCGAGGGTGGGCAGCGCCTCGCCGAGCAGCTCCGAACGCAGGTACTCGGCCAGCGCGGCCGTGGTCGGGTAGTCGAAGACCAGTGTGGCGGGCAGGGCCAGACCGGTCGCCGTGCCCAGGAGGTTGCGGAACTCGACGGCGGTCAGCGAGTCGAAGCCGAGCTCGCGGAACGCCTTGCCGGTCTCGACGGACTCCGGGTTGCCGTAGCCCAGCACCGCGGCCACGTTGCCGCGGACCACGTCGAGCAGGGCGCGGTCCCGCTCGGCCTCGGGCAGTCCGGCCAGGCGGTGGGCCAGCGCGGTGGCCCCGCCGATGGCGGAGGCGGGCGCGGCCTGCTCGATCGCGCGGCGGGCCTCGGGCAGCTCGTCGAAGAGGCGGCTGGCGCGTGCGGCGACGAAGGACGGAGCGAAGCTCTCCCAGTCCAGGTCGGCGGCGACCACCGTGCCGTCCTCGACCGAGAGCGCGCGCTGGAGGAAGGCCAGGCCCAGCTCGGGCGCCATGGGCCGCATTCCGCCCCGGCGCAGACGCTCGGCCAGGGCCTGGTCGGCGGCCATGCCGCCCTGGGCCCAGGGACCCCAGGCGATGGACGTGGCCGGAAGGCCGTCGGCCCGGCGCTGCTCGACGAGCGCGTCCAGGTAGGCGTTGGCAGCGGCGTAGTTGCCCTGTCCCGCACTGCCGATCGTGCCGGCGATCGAGGAGAACAGCACGAACGCGGACAGGCCGTCGGTGAGTTCGTGCAGGTTGCGTGCCGCCTCCACCTTGGGGCGGGCGACAGCGTCGAGGCGCTCGGCGGTCAGGCCGTCCACGACGCCGTCGTCGAGGACACCGGCGGTGTGGAAGACGGCCGAGACCGGGTGGTCCAGTGACGCGAGCAGGGCGGCCAGCGCGTCACGGTCGGCGACGTCACACGCGGCGACGGTGGCCTCGGCACCCAGCTCGGCGAGTTCGTCGATGAGTTCAGCGGAACCCGGGGCGTCGGGACCGCGCCGGCTGGTGAGCAGCAGGCGCGCGGCCCCGTTGCGGGCCAGCCACCGCGACACCTCCGTACCCAGTGCGCCCGTGCCACCGGTCACCAGCACCGTGCCCGAGGGCTGCCACGGAACGCTCGCCTCCCCGCCCGGTGCACGCACCAGTCGGCGGGCGAAGACGCCCGTCGCGCGGACCGCGAGCTGGTCCTCCTGGCCGGTGAGAGCGTCCGCAAGGCGGGTGAGCACGCGGTCGTCGACGGTCTCCGGGAGGTCGACCAGACCACCCCAGCGCTCGGGGTGCTCCAGCGCCACGACCCGGCCCAGACCCCACAGCTGGGCCTGTTCGGGGCGGGCCGCCCGGTCGGCGGCACCGGTCGACACCGCTGCCCGCGTCACGCACCACAGCGGCGCGGCGACCCCGGCGTCGCCGAGGGCCTGGACCAACGCCAGGCCGGCGGCCACAGGCACCGCCTCGTCCAGGGCCAGCAGGGAGAGCACGCCGGTCACCGACGACGTCTGCGACAGCCGCTCGGCGAGCCCGGCGCGCTCGGCGTCCGCCGCGTCGACGTCGATGCGCTCGACGTCCGCGCCGCGGTCGGCCAGCGCGCGCAGCACGCCCAGCACGGCGTCGTCGTCGGCGGCCCCGGCGGGCACGACCACCAACCAGGTGCCCGACAGCACACCCGGGACGGTCTCGGTGACCGGCTTCCAGACGGCCTGGTAACGCCAGCCGTCCACGGTGGAGCGGTCACGGTTCTGTCGGCGCCAGGCCGACAGGGCGGGCAGCAGCGTGCCGAGCGCGTCACCGTCCTCGACGGCGAGGGTCGCGGCCACCGCGTCGAGGTCCTCGCGTTCCACCGCGTCCCAGAAGAGCGCGTCCGTCGCGCTGTCGGGCGTGCCGGCGAACGCCGGGGCCGCGGATTCCAGCCAGAACCACTCGCGCTGGAAGGCGTAGGTGGGCAGGTCGATCCGGCGGGCGTTCCGGCCGGCGAGGACGGCCCGCCAGTCCACGGCCAGACCACGGACGTGCACCTGCGCGAGGGCGGTGGTCAGGGTGCGCGCCTCGGGGCGGTCAGCACGGAGCACCGGCGCGAAGACGACGTCCTCGGCGACGGCGCTCTCCTGGCCGAGGGCGCAGAGCACCCCGTCCGGGCCCAACTCCACGAAGGTGCGGACACCCTCGCGCTCCAGGGCTTGCACGGCGTCGCCGAAGCGGACCGCGTCGCGGACGTGGCGCACCCAGTACTCGGGCTCGGTCAGCTCAGCGGACCGGTCCAGCGTCGAGACGATCGGGATCCGGGGAGCCTGGAAGGTCAGACGCTCCACCAGGCTGCGGAACTCGTCCAGCATCGGGTCCATCAGCGGCGAGTGGAACGCGTGGCTCACCGTCAGCCGCTTGGTCTTACGACCCTCGGCAGCCAGCCGTCCGGCCACCTCCAGCACGGCCTGCTCGGCACCGGAAAGCACCACGGAATTCGGGCCGTTGACGGCCGCGATGCCCACCTCGGCCTCGCGGTCGGCCAGCAGCGGCAGCACCTCGTCCTCGGACGCCTGCACCGCCACCATCGCACCACCCGCAGGCAGCTGCTGCATCAGTCGACCACGCGCTGCGACCAGCGTCGCGGCGTCGGGCAGTGACAGCACGCCCGCCACGTGCGCGGCCGCGATCTCGCCGATCGAGTGGCCTGCCAGGAAGTCAGGGCGGACGCCCCACGACTCGACCAGGCGGAACAGCGCCACCTCGACAGCGAAGAGCGCAGGCTGCGTGAACGCCGTCTCGTCGATCCGCTCACCCGCGAAGACGACGTCCTTCAGCGGACGGTCCAGATGCTGGTCCAGCTCCGCGCAGACCGCGTCGAAGGCCGACGCGAACACCGGGAACGCCTCGTACAACTCTGCGCCCATCCCGGCCCGCTGACTGCCCTGGCCGGTGAACAGGAAGGCGAGCCGACCCGGCGCCAGCGTGCCCCGGACCACGCCGGCAGCGGTCTCACCCGTTGCCAACGCCCGCAGCCTTTGCAGGAGTTCGTCGTGGTTCTCGGCGACCACCACCGCGCGGTGCTCCAGTGAGGCGCGCGTGGTCGCCAACGAGTAGGCCGCATCGGCCGATTCGGTCCCGGGGTGCTCCTCGACGAAGGACAGCAGCCGCCTGGCCTGGGCCCGCACGGCGTCGGTGCTCTTCGCGGAGAGGAGCCACGGCAGGACCGGCGTACGGACCGGCTCGTCGGACGCCGTCGACGGCTCGGTGTCCTCGGGAGCCTGTTCGACGACGGTGTGCGCGTTGGTGCCGCTGATGCCGAAGGACGAGACCGCCGCCCGGCGCGGACGCCCGGTCGCGGGCCAGGGACGTGCCTCGGTGAGCAGTTCCACCGCGCCCGCCGACCAGTCGACGTTCGTCGACGGCTGGTCCACGTGCAGGGTCTGCGGCAGCACGCCGTGCTGCATCGCCAGCACCATCTTGATGATGCCCGCGACACCGGCGGCGGCCTGGGTGTGGCCGATGTTGGACTTGATCGAGCCCAGCCACAGCGGCTGGTCCTCGGCGCGGTCGCGGCCGTACGTGGCCAGCAGCGCCTGCGCCTCGATCGGGTCGCCCAGCGTCGTCCCGGTGCCGTGGGCCTCGACCGCGTCGATCTCGTCGGGGGTCAGGCCCGCGTTGGCCAGCGCCTGGCGGATCACCCGCTGCTGCGACGGACCGTTCGGCGCCGTCAGACCGTTGCTGGCGCCGTCCTGGTTGACGGCCGAGCCGCGGACGACCGCGAGCACGCGGTGCCCGTTGCGGCGCGCGTCGGAGAGGCGCTCGACGAGCAGCATGCCCGCGCCCTCGCCCCAGCCGGTGCCGTCCGCCGCGTCAGCGAAGGACTTGCAGCGGCCGTCCGGCGACAGCCCGCGCTGGCGGCTGAAGTCGACGAAGGTCTCCGGCGTCCCCATCACGGCGACGCCACCGGCCAGGGCCATGGTGCACTCACCGTTGCGCAGCGACTGGATCGCCCAGTGCAGCGCGACCAACGACGAGGAACAGGCGGTGTCGACGGTGACGGCCGGGCCCTCCAGCCCGAAGGTGTAGGCGACGCGCCCGGAGACGATGCTCCCCGAGTTGCCGGTGCCCAGGTATCCCTCGACGCCGTCCGGGAGCTCGCCGATCGCGCTGGCGTAGTCGTGGTACATCAGGCCGGCGAAGACGCCGGTGCGGCTGCCGCGCAGCGTGCCCGGGTCGATGCTGGCCCGCTCGATGGCCTCCCAGGAGG
>NZ_BBPQ01000054.1:33846-55553 GCF_000787855.1 Streptacidiphilus anmyonensis
CCCGGCCGGACTCGACCGCCGTCGCGTCCGCATAGCCCAGCACCGCCGCCACACGACCGCACACCAGGTCCAGCAGCGCACCCTCGCGCTCCCCCGCGGGGAGGGCCAGCAGACGGTCGCTCAGCTCCGAGCCGCCGACCGCACCGGCCCGCGCGACACGACGCGCCGGGACCCGGACCAGCCCACGCAGCAGCGGCAGTACCTCGCGACCGGCGTTCCGGCGCAGCGCGGCCAGGTCCAGGTGCATCGGGACCAGGGTCGCGGCGTCGGTACGAAGGGCGACGTCGAAGAGGGCCAGACCCTCCGTCCCGGTGAGGCCCTGCACGCCGGAGCGCGCCATCCGCTCGACATCGCCCTCGCCGAGACCGGCCGCCATCCCCGCGCCCTCGGCCCACAGGCCCCAGGCCAGTGAGACCGCCGGGAGGCCCTGCGCGCGTCGCACGGCGGCGAGGGCGTCGAGGAAGACGTTCGCGGCGGCGTAGTTGCCCTGCCCCGGACCGCCGAAGGTCCCGGCGGCGGAGGAGAAGAGCACGAACGCGGAGAGGTCCGAGGTGAGTTCGTGGAGATTGAGCGCGGCGTCCAGCTTCGGACGCAGCACCGAGTCCAAGCGCTCAGGAGTGAGCGAGGAGACGATCCCGTCGTCCAGCACACCGGCCGTGTGCACCACACCCGAGACCCGGTGCTCCGCCAGCAGCCCGGCCAGCGCCTCACGGTCCGCCACATCGCACGCAGCGACCGTGACCGAGGCACCGAACTCCGCCAGTTCGTCGGCGAGTTCGGCCATGCCGGCCGCGTTCACGCCGCGCCGCGACACCAGCAGCAGGCTCCGCACCCCGTGCTCCGCCACCAGATGCCGGGCGACCAGCCCGCCCAGCGTGCCGGACGCACCGGTCACCAGCACCGTGCCCTCGGCGTCGAACACCGGCGCCGGGTCGGTCCGGGGCGTCCGGGCCAGCCGTGGTACGCGCAGGACGTCATCGCGCAGGGCGAGTTCGGGTTCGCCCGATGCCAGCGCCCCGGCCAGCAGGTCGCCCGACACGGCGTGCGCGTCGAGGTCGAGGTCGAGGTCGAGCAGAACGAACCGGTCGGGGTTCTCGGCCTGCGCCGAGCGCAGCAGACCCCAGACCGGAGCGTGCACCAGATCCTGCGGCCCCGCCTCGTCGGCGGCCACCGCGCCACGGGTCACCAGGACCAGGCGGGAGGCCGCGAACCGGTCGTCCGCCAGCCACCCCTGGACCACGGCGAGCACATCGCCCAGAGCGGTCCGCACCGCAGCGGCGAGGTCGGCGGCGGGCGCGGTGCCCAGAGCGAGAAGAACCGTGTCGGGTGCGGCCAGACCGCCGTCCACCGCCGCGGCCAGCGCCGCCAGGTCGGCGAACACCTCGGCGCCCGAACCCAGCACGTCCTCGCCCAGCGCCGCCCAGCCCCCGACCGACGCCGACGCCGACGCCGACGAGACGGGCAACGGGACCCAATCCACGCGGAACAGCGAATCCGTGAACCCGCCACGGGCCGCCCGCACCTGCTCCTCGGACACCTCCCGCAGCACCAACGAGTCGACCGAGGCCACCGGTCGGCCGGACTCGTCGGCCAGGTCCAGGGTGATCGCGTCCGGTCCGGTGCGTGACAGCCGGGCGCGCAGCACGGCCGCACCCGAGGCGTGCAGCGTCACACCGTTCCAAGCGAACGGGATCCGTCCGCGGCCGGTGTCCGCCAGCAGGTCACCGATGCCGACCGCGTGCAGCGCGGCGTCCAGCAAGGCGGGATGGAGGCCGAAGGAGGCCGCGCCGTCGCGGGCGTCCTGCGGCAGCGCCACCTCGGCGAACAGCTCGTCGGCCCGCCGCCATGCGGCGCGCAGGCCCTGGAACACCGGGCCGTAACCGAAGCCGGCGGCGGCCAGGCGCTCGTACAGGTCTGTCACGTCGACCTCGGACGCACCGGCCGGCGGCCACGGGGCCAGGTCGGACGACGGTTCCTCAGCGCTCGTGACGGGCGCGAGCACGCCGGTGGCGTGCCGGGTCCACGGTTCCTCCGGCAGTGCCTCCTCCGGGCGCGAGTGCACAGAGAGCGGACGGCTGCCCGACTCGTCCACCGCGCCCAGCGCCAGACGCAGCTGAACGCCGCCATGCGCGGGCAGGACCAGCGGTGCCTCCAGCGTCAGCTCCTCCAGCACGGAGCAGCCGACCTGGTCGCCGGTGCGGATCGCCAGTTCGACGAAGGCGGTGCCCGGCAGCAGGATCGAGCCCATGACGGCGTGATCGGCCAGCCACGGCTGCGACTGCACCGACAGCCGGGCCGTGAAGACCAGCCCGTCCCAGTGCGGGAGTTCGACGCTCGCGCCGAGCAGCGGATGTCCGGCGGCGACGAGCCCGAGCGATGCGGGGTCCCCGGTCGGCGCACCTCCCTCCAGCCAGTACCGTGCGCGCTGGAAGGGGTAGGTGGGCAGGTCGATCCGACGCCCGCCGGTACCCGCGAAGACGGCTGTCCAGTCGACGGTCACCCCGCGCACGTGGGCCTGGGCGAGCGCGGTGGTCAGCGTGCGGACCTCCGGACGCTCCGCCCGCAGCACCGGCACGAACGCGGTGCTGTCCTCGGTGGCACAGTCCTGGCCCATCGCGGCGAGTACGCCGTCCGGACCGAGCTCCACGAACGTGCGGACGCCCTCGCGCTCCAGCGTCTCGACCGCGTCGCGGAAGCGCACCGCCTCGCGGACATGCCGCACCCAGTACTCGGGCGAGGTCAGGTCGGCCGACTGGTCGAGCGTCGACACGATCGGGATCCGCGGAGCCTGGAACGCCAGACCCGCCACGACAGCCCGGAACTCGTCCAGCATCGGGTCCATCAGCGGCGAGTGGAAGGCATGGCTGACCGTCAGCCGCTTGGTCTTGCGACCCTGCGCGACCAACTGCTCAGCCACAGCCAGCACCGCCGCCTCGGCACCCGAAAGCACCACCGACATCGGACCGTTGACCGCCGCGATCCCCACCTCACCGGTGAGCAGCGGCAACACCTCGTCCTCGGACGCCTGCACCGCCACCATCACGCCACCCGACGGCAGCGCCTGCATCAACCGACCACGCGCCGCCACCAGCTTCGCCGCGTCCGCCAGCGACAGCACCCCCGCCACATGTGCGGCTGCGATCTCACCGATCGAATGCCCCGCCAGGAAGTCCGGCCGCATTCCCCACGACTCGACCAGGCGGAACAGCGCCACCTCAAGCGCGAACAATGCCGACTGCGTGTAGCCGGTCTCGTGGATCGACTCGCCCTCGGCGGCGAACAACAGCTCGCGCAGTGGACGGTCCAGGTGGGTGTCGAGCTCCGCGCACACCTCGTCCAGCGCGTTCGCGAACACCGGGAACGCGCCGTGGAGTTCGGCGCCCATGCCGGGACGCTGGCTGCCCTGGCCGGTGAACAGGAACGCCGTGCGTCCCTCGACCACCGAACCCGCGACGACGTTCGCCGCCGACTCCCCGGCCGCGAACGCGAGCAGTCCGCGCAGCAGTTCCTGTCGCTCCCCCGCCACGACCACCGCGCGTCGTTCCAGGGACGCGCGGCTCGTCGCCGACGAGTAGGCGATGTCGAGCGGTTCGGCCTCGCCGGCGACCGGAAGCAAGCGCTCGGCCTGGGCCTGCAGCGCGCCTGCGTCCTGCGCCGACAGCAGCACCGGCAGGACCGACGGCGCCGCCGAGGGCTCGGCGACCTCCTCCGTGGAGACCTCCGGAGCCTGCTCCAGGATCGTGTGCGCGTTGGTCCCGCTCACACCGAAGGCCGAGACACCGGCCCGACGCGGCGCACCGGTCTCCGGCCACGCCATCGCCTCGGTCAGCAGCTCCACCGCACCCGCCGACCAGTCGACATGCGGCGTCGGCTCGTCCACGTGCAGCGTCTGCGGCAGCACGCCGTGCCGCATCGCCATGACCATCTTGATCACACCGGCCACACCCGCCGCCGCCTGCGTGTGACCCACGTTGGACTTCAACGAACCCAGCCACAGCGGCCGTTCGCGGTCCTGTCCGTACGTCGCCAGCAAGGCCTGCGCCTCGATCGGGTCGCCCAGAGTGGTGCCCGTGCCATGCGCCTCGACGGCGTCCACCTGGTCCGCCGTCAGACGCGCGTTCTCCAGGGCCTGACGGATCACGCGCTGCTGCGACGGACCGTTCGGGGCCGTCAGACCGTTGCTCGCACCGTCCTGGTTGACGGCCGAGCCGCGCACGACCGCCAGCACCGGGTGACCGTTGCGGCGGGCGTCCGAGAGCCGCTCGACCAGCAGCATGCCGACGCCTTCGGCCCAGCCCGTGCCGTCCGCACCGGCGGCGAAGGCCTTGCACCGGCCGTCGGTGGCCAGACCGTGCTGGCGGCTGAACTCGACGAACACGTCCGGGGTCGCGAGTACCGTCACACCGCCCGCCAACGCCATCGAGCACTCGCCGTTGCGCAGCGCCTGGACGGCGAGGTGCAGCGAGACCAGCGACGAGGAGCAGGCGGTGTCCACGGTGACCGCGGGACCCTCGAAGCCGAAGGTGTAGGAGACGCGGCCGGAGACCACCGCGGCCGCGTTGCCGGTGAGCAGGTAGCCCTCGACGCCCTCCGGCATCTGGTCGGTCACGCCGGCGTAGCCGGACGCGGAGGCGCCGACGAAGACGCCGGTGCTGCTGCCGCGGACCGTCGCCGGGTCGATGCCGGCCCGCTCGAACACCTCCCAGGAGGTCTCCAGCAGCAGCCGCTGCTGCGGGTCCATCGCCAGCGCCTCACGCGGGCTGATGCCGAAGAAGGCCGGGTCGAACTCGGCGGCCTCGGCGAGGAACCCGCCGCCGCGGGCGTAGAAGGTGCCCTGGCGGTCGGGGTCCTCGTCGTACAGGTCGGCCAGTCGCCACCCGCGGTCGGCGGGGAACTCACCGATCGCGTCGACGCCGTCGGCGACCAGCCGCCACAGCGCCTCCGGTGATGCCACGCCTCCAGGGAACCGGCAGCTCATCGCGACGATCGCGATCGGCTCCTTGGAGGCCGCGATCAGCTGCTGGTTCTGCCGACGCAGTCGCTCGGTCTCCTTGATGGAGGCCCGAAGTGCTGCGACTGCTTTTTCGTTCGGCGTGGTCATGATGAGCTCCGCACTTCGGACGTGTCAGGAATCGTTGCTGTCGAGAGCGATGTCGATGAGGCTGTCCAGGTCCAGCGAGTCGAGCGAGTCGATCAGGTCCGACTCGTCACCGCCGTCCTCGGTCCCGGCCCGGTCGTCGGGGTCGGCCAGCCGCAGCAGGGTGTCCAGGAGTCCCAGCTCCCGGAACCGGGCGAGCGGGACGCTCGCCAGGGCCTGGCGCAGCGCGGCCTCCTGGGGGTCGACGGCCGCCGCGCGGGCGTGCTCCGGGAAGACCGCGTCCCGCAGGTGCTCGGCCAGGGCGGTGGGCGTCGGGTAGTCGAAGACCGCGCTGGCAGGCAGCTTCAGCCCGGTCTCCTTCGCCAGCCGGTTGCGCAGCTCGACCGCCGTCAGCGAGTCGAAGCCGAGCGCCCGGAAGGCCATGCCTGCCTCGACCGCGTGCGCGCCGGAGTATCCGAGCACCTCGGCGACCTGACCGCGCACCAGCTCCAGCAGCGCGCGGTCGCGGTCGGCGTCGCTCAGGTCGGCCAGCCGCTCCCGCAGCCCGGCCGGAGCACCCGTTCCGGCGGACGCCGCGTCGGCCTGCTCGGCGGCCTGCTCTGCGGCCAGCGCCTCACGGACCTCGGGCAGCTCGCCCAGCAGTGGACGGGGACGGGCGGCAGTGAAGGACGGGACGAAGCGCGTCCAGTCGACGTCGGCGACGACCCCGGTGGGCGCGCCCGCGTCCAGGGCCAGCTGAAGGCCGAGCAGCGCGCTGCCCGGTGCCATCACCTGGAGACCGAAGCGGCTCAGGTGCTGCTCGGCGGCCTCGCCGGCGGCCATCCCGGCCTCGGCCCAGGGACCCCAGGCCACCGAGGTTCCGGCCAGGCCGCGGGCCCGGCGGGCCTCGACCAGGGCGTCCAGGAAGGCGTTGGCGGCGGCGTAGCCCGCCTGGCCGCCGCTGCCCCACACACCGGCGATGGAGGAGAAGGTGACGAAGGCGTCCAGCTCGGTGTCGCCGAGCAGGTCGTCCAGGTGCGCCGCGCCGACCACCTTGGCCTCGACGACGGCCGCCAGGTCGCCGAGCTCGCTGTCCCGCAGGGCGGCGTCGGCGACCACGCCGGCCGCGTACACGACGGCCGTGAGGGGCCGGTCGGCGGGGACGGCGGCGAGCAGTGCGGCGAGCGCCGCACGGTCGGCCACGTCGCAGGCCGCGACGGTCACGGTGGCACCCAACTCGTTCAGCTCGGCTGTCAGTTCGGCCGCTCCCGGGGCGTCGGCGCCGCGGCGGCTGGTGAGCACCAGGTGCTCGGCCCCGCCTCGGGCCAGCCAGCGGGCCACCTCGGCGCCCAGGGCTCCGGTGCCGCCGGTGACCAGCACCGTGCCGCGCGGCTGCCAGGAGCTGCCGCTGACGCCGCTGACCTGCGACGCGCGGACCAGGCGGCGGGCGTGCAGGCCCGAGGGCCGCACCGCGAGCTGGTCCTCGCCGTCTCCGGACGCCGGTGCGCCGGCTGCCAGCGCGCCGGTCAGCAGCCCCAGGGCGCGCTCGTCCAGCTGCGCGGGGAGATCGATCAGGCCGCCCCAGCGGTCCGGGTGCTCCAGGGCCACCACCCGGCCCAGACCCCAGACCTGGGCCTGGCCGGGGTTGGCGAGCCGGTCGGAGGCGTCGGTCGCGACGGCACCCCGGGTCAGGCACCACAGCGGCGCGGCCACGTCGGCATCGCCCAGCGCCTGCACCAGCAGGGCGGTGGCGGCGAGGCCGCCGGACAGTGCGGGGTGCGCCGGATGCTGCTCCTCGTCGAGGGCGAGCAGCGAGACGACGCCGGCCAGCGGCCCGGAGTGGGCGAGCTCGCCGCGCAGCCGCTCGGCCAGCGCGGCGCGTCCGGCCGTGAGGTCGTCGACGGTGAGGGTGAGCCGGCCGGTGTCGGCACCGGCCCCGGCCAGGGCCGCCAGCGCGGCCTCGGTCGGCTCGGCCGCCGCTTCCGCGGTCGGAGTGACGACGAGCCAGGTGCCGGCGAGCGTGGCGGCGGAGACGGAGGGCAGGCGGTTCCAGGTGATCCGGTAGCGCCAGCCGTCCACCGTGGAGCGGGTGCGGCTCCGGCGACGCCAGGTCGAGAGGGCGGGCAGCACCGAGCTGAGCGGCTGGTCGCCGTCCAGGCCGAGTGTGGCGGTCAGCGCCTCCAGGTCCTCGCGCTCGACGGTCTCCCAGAAACGGGCGTCCGTCGCGTCCGCGCCGGGGGCGCCGTCGGTCGGCGACGCGGCGGCGGGCGTGGGCCAGTAGCGCTCGCGCTGGAAGGCGTAGGTGGGCAGGTCGACGCGCCGGGCGCCGGTGCTCGCGAAGTAGGCCGGCCAGTCCACCGCCTGTCCTCGGGCGTGGGCCCGGGCGAGGGCGGTCACCAGGGTCCGGCCCTCGGCGCGGTCGCCGCGCAGGGCGGGCGCGAAGGCGGCGTCCTCGGCGGTGACGCAGTCCTGGGCGAGCGCGGTCAGGGTGCCGTCCGGGCCCAGCTCCAGGAAGGTGCGGACGCCTTCGCGCTCCAACGTCGCGACGGCGTCGGCGAAGCGGACCGCCTCGCGCACGTGCCGCACCCAGTACTCGGGCGTCGTGAGGTCGGCGTCCTGGTCGAGGGTGGAGACGATCGGGATCCGGGGCTCGTGGAACGCCAGCCCCTCGACCACCGCGCGGAACTCGTCCAGCATCGGGTCCATCAGCGGCGAGTGGAACGCATGACTGACCGTCAGTCGCTTCGTCTTGCGACCCTCGGCGGCCAGCTTCTCCGCCACCTCCAGCACGGCCTCCTCGACGCCGGAGATCACCACCGAGGTAGGTCCGTTGACGGCGGCGATCCCCACCTCGCCGGTGAGCAGCGGCAGCACCTCGTCCTCGGACGCCTGCACCGCCACCATCGCACCGCCCGAAGGCAGCGCCTGCATCAAGCGGCCACGCGCCGCCACCAGCTTGGCGGCGTCCGCCAGCGACAGCACCCCGGCCACATGCGCGGCCGCGACCTCGCCGATCGAGTGCCCCGCCAGGAAGTCCGGCCGCACACCCCACGACTCCACCAGACGGAACAGCGCCACCTCAAGCGCGAACAACGCCGGCTGCGTGCAACCGGTCCGGTTCAGCGGCTCGCCGCCCTCCGTCATGACGTCCCGCAGCGGACGCTCCAGGTACCCGTCGAGCTCCGCGCACACGGCGTCGAGAGCCTCGGCGAACACCGGGTACGTCTCGTACAACTCAGCTCCCATGCCAGCCCGCTGACTGCCCTGGCCGGTGAAGAGGAAGGCGAGCCTGCCGCCCGTGGCCGAGCCGGTGACCACGCTCGCACCGGGGGAACCGCAGACCAACCCCTCAAGACCCCCCAGGAACCCCTGATCGTCGTCGGCGACCACCACGGCCCGGTGCTCCAGGGCGGCGCGGCCGGTCGCCAGCGAGTAGGCCAGGTCGACCAGCCGGTCCCCCGACGTGCCGCCGGCGAAGGCGCGCAGCCGCTCCGCCTGCGCGCGCAGCGCCGGCTCGGTGCGGGCCGACAGGACCAGCGGGAGCGGGCCCGGGGCGGACGTCGGCGCGGCCTCGACGGGCTCGGCAGCCGGGGCCTGCTCCAGCACCACGTGGGCGTTGGTGCCGCTGACGCCGAAGGACGACACGCCGGCCCGGCGCGGGCGGCCGGTCTCGGGCCACTCCCGCGCCTCGGTCAGCACCTCCACCGCGCCCGCCGACCAGTCGACGTGCGCGCTGGGGGCGTCGACGTGCAGGCTCTGCGGAAGCACGCCGTGCCGCATGGCCAGCACCATCTTGATGATGCCCGCGACACCGGCCGCGGCCTGGGTGTGGCCGATGTTCGACTTGATCGAGCCCAGCCACAGCGGCTGGTCCGCCGGACGCTGACCGTAGGTGGCGAGCAGCGCCTGCGCCTCGATCGGGTCGCCCAGCGTGGTGCCGGTGCCGTGCGCCTCGACCGCGTCCACCTCGTCCACGGAGAGGCCGGCGGCGGCCAGCGCCTGACGGATGACGCGCTGCTGGGCCGGCCCGTTCGGAGCCGTGAGACCGTTGCTCGCACCGTCCTGGTTGACGGCCGAGCCGCGCACGACCGCCAGCACGGGGTGCCCGTTGCGGCGCGCGTCGGAGAGCCGCTCGACGAGCAGCATGCCGACGCCCTCGCCCCAGCCGGTGCCGTCGGCCGCCGCCGCGAACGGCTTGCAGCGACCGTCGGCGGCCAGGCCGCGCTGGCGGCTGAACTCCACGAAGGCGCCAGGCGTGGACATCACGGTGACACCCCCGGCGAGGGCCATCGTGCATTCGCCGTTGCGCAGCGCCTGGATCGCCCAGTGCAGCGCGACCAGCGAGGACGAGCATGCCGTGTCGACCGTGACGGCCGGGCCCTCCAGGCCGAAGGTGTAGGAGAGGCGGCCGGAGACCACGCTGGCGGCGGTGCCGGTGCCGAGCTGACCCTCCAGCTCCTCCGCGGCGTTGGCCGCGAGGGCGAGGTAGTCCTGGCCGTTGGTGCCGACGAAGACGCCGGCCTGGCTGCCGCGCAGCGCGGCCGGGTCGATGCCGGCCCGCTCGAACGCCTCCCACGAGGTCTCCAGCAGCAGCCGCTGCTGCGGGTCCATCGCCAGCGCCTCACGCGGGCTGATGCCGAAGAAGGTCGGGTCGAACTCGGCGGCGTCGTGCAGGAAGCCGCCCTCGCGGGCGTAGCACGTCCCGCTCTGCTCGGCGTCGGCGCTGTGCAGCGCCTCCAGGTCCCAGCCGCGGTCGGTCGGGAAGCCGGAGACCGCGTCGCTGCCGGAGGCGAGCAGCTGCCACAGCTCCTCCGGGCTGCTGACGTCGCCGGGGAAGCGGCAGCTCATGCTGATGATGGCGATCGGCTCGTCGTCCGCCACGGCGACCGCGGGCAGGGACGTCTCGGCCTGCTGCCCGCCGAGCAGCTCGGTGTGCAGGAACCCGGCGAGCGCGGTGGAGGTCGGGTAGTCGAAGACCAGCGTGCTCGGCAGGTTGAGGCCGGTGACGGTGTTCAGGCGGTTGCGCAGTTCGACCGCGGTCAGCGAGTCGAAGCCGAGCTCCTTGAACGCCCGCGCGGCGTCGACCGCGTCCGGCGTCGCGTAGCCGAGCACGGTGGCCACCTCGGTGCGGACCGCGTCGAGCAGGGCGCGGTCCCGCTCCACCGCCGAGAGCGCGGCCAGTCGCTGGGCCAGCGGCCCGAGCGGCGACTCCCCGCCGACGGCGTCGGCTCCGGCCGTCGCCAAGGCCGCGCGGGCCTCGGGGATCCGGTCGAAGAGGGCGGTGCCGCGGCGACCGGTCGTGAGGCCGCCCAGCAGCAGCTGCCAGTCGATGTCGGCGACGGCCAGGGTGCTGTCGCCGTTGACCAGCGCCTGCTGAAGGGCGGTGATCGCGCGGTCGGGGGCCATCGGCGGGACGCCCTCCCGTCGCAGGCGCTGCCCCAGCGCCCCGTCGGCGGCCATGCCGCCGCTGCTCCACGGACCCCAGGCGATGGACGTCGCGGCCAGGCCGTCGGCCCGGCGCTGCTCGGCCAGCGCGTCCAGGTAGGCGTTGGCGGCGGCGTAGTTGGCCTGACCGGCGTTGCCGATGGTGCCTGCGGTGGAGGAGAACAGCACGAACGCGGAGAGGTCGTGGGTGAGTTCGTGCAGGTTCCGGGCGGCGTCCACCTTCGGGCGGGCCACCGCGGCGAAACGCTCCGCCGTCTGCGCGTCCACGACGCCGTCGTCCAGCACACCCGCCGTGTGGAACACGGCGGTGACCGGGTGGTCCAGCGACGCGAGCAGCGCGGCCAGCGCGTCCCGGTCGGCCACGTCGCAGGCGGCGACGGTGACGGCGGCACCCGACGCGGCCAGCTCGTCGCGCAGCTCGACCGCACCGGGCGCGTCCAGTCCACGACGGCTCGTCAGCACCAGGCGCTCCGCGCCGTTGCGCACCAGCCAACGCGCAACCTCCGCGCCCAGCGCGCCGGTGCCACCGGTGACCAGCACCGTGCCGGACGGCCGCCACTCGGCCGGCTCCCCGCGCGACGCCCGCACCAGACGACGACCGAAGACACCCGACGCACGGACGGCGACCTGGTCCTCGTCACCGGCGAGGAGCTCCACGAGGTGGGTGAGCGCGCGCTCGTCCGGAGCCTCGGGCAGGTCGACCAGACCGCCCCAGCGCTCCGGGTGCTCCAGCGCCACCACCCGGCCCAGTCCCCACAGCTGCGCCTGCACCGGGACGGCCAGCCGGTCGGACTCGCCGGTCGAGACCGCGCCGCGCGTCACGCACCACAGCGGCGCGTCGACCCGCACGTCACCCAGCGCCTGCACCAGCGCCAGGGTCCCGGCCACCGCGCACGTCTCATCCCACGCGAGGAGCGAGACCACGCCGGAGACCGGACCGCCCTCGGAGACCGCGGCGTGCAGCGCGTCCCTGACGGGGGCCCGCTCGGGGGCGACCGGCTCGACCACGCGCACGTCGACGCCTCGGCCGGTCAGCAGCCGGACCACGCCCTGGACGTCGGCGTCCCCGGCGTGCCCCGCCGGCACCGCCACCAGCCAGCGGCCCGCCGCCACGGCCACGGGAGTCTCGGTGATGGGCGTCCAACGGACCCGGTAACGCCAGCCGTCCACGACGGACTGCTCGCGGCTCTGCCGACGCCACGCCGACAGCGCGGGCAGGACGGCACCGAGCGCCGCACCGTCCGCGACGGCGAGCGTCTCGGCGAGCGCCTCGACGTCCTCGCGCTCCACGGCCTCCCAGAACCCGGCGTCCGGTTGCTCGGCCGACGCGTGCGGTGCTGCCGCCGAACCGCCACCCGACTCCAACCAGAACCAGTCGTGCTGGAAGGCGTAGGTGGGCAGCTCGACCCGGTGGGCGGCGCGGCCTGCGAACAGGGCCGTCCGGTCCAGCGCGCCGCCGCGCACCTGGGCGTGCCCGACGCCGATCAGCAGCGTCTCGACCTCAGGCCGACCCACGCGCAGCACCGGTGCGAACGCGGTGGCCTCCTCGGAGGCGCAGTCCTGTCCCATCGCGGACAACGTCCCGTCCGGGCCCAGCTCCAGGAAGGTACGGACGCCCTCGCGCTCCAGGCTCTCGACCGCGTCGCGGAAGCGCACCGCCTCACGCACATGGCGCACCCAGTACGCGGGAGTGGTGAGGTCGGCGAACTGGTCCAGAGTGGAGACGATCGGGATCCTCGGCTCGTCGAACTCCAACGACTCCACGACGGCCCGGAACTCGTCCAGCATCGGGTCCATCAGCGGCGAGTGGAACGCGTGACTGACCGTCAGTCGCTTCGTCTTGCGTCCCTGTGCGGACAGTTGGTCCGCGACGTCCAGGACGGCCTGCTCGGTGCCGGAGATCACCACGGAGGTGGGCCCGTTGACGGCCGCGATGCCCACCTGGTCGGTCAGCAGCGGCAGCACCTCCGCCTCAGAGGCCTGCACGGCCACCATCGCGCCACCGGCAGGGAGCGCCTGCATCAACCGACCACGCGCCGCGACCAGCCTCGCGGCGTCCGCCAGCGACAACACACCCGCCACGTGCGCGGCCGCGACCTCACCGATCGAATGCCCCGCCAGGAAGTCCGGCCGCACACCCCACGACTCCACGAGCCGGAACAGCGCCACCTCGAGGGCGAACAACGCCGGCTGCGTGAACGCCGTCTCGTCGATCCGCTCACCCGCGAAGACGACCTCCCGCAACGGCAGGCCCAACTCCCCGTCGAACTCTGCGCACACCGCGTCGAACGCCACCGCGAACACCGGGAACGCCTCGTACAGCTCACGGCCCATCCCGGCCCGCTGACTGCCCTGACCAGTGAACAGGAAGGCGAGTCCGCCCTCGGTGACGGCACCGCGCACCACGGTCTGCGCCGTGTGCTCCCCGGCGGCCAGCGCCTGCAGGCCGCGGCGGAAGTCGTCGAGCTCGGCGCCGACCAGCACCGCGCGGTGCGGCAGTGCCGCCCGGGTGGTGGCCAGGGAGTAGCCGAGGTCGAGGGGGGTGGGCGTCGCGTCCACGGCCAGCCGGGCGAGCAGCCGGCCGGCCTGGGCGCGCAGGGCGTCGGCGCTGCGCGCGGAGAGCAGCCACGGCACCAACGCGGTCGCCACCGGGCCGGACGAGGCGGCGGGCGAGGCACTGGACGAGGCGGAGGTCGAGGCGGAGGTCGAGGCGGAGGTCGAGGCGGAGGTCGAGGCGGAGGTCGAGGCGGAGGTCGAGGCGGAGGTCGAGGCGGAGGTCGAGGCGGAGGTCGAGGCGGAGGTCGAGGCGGAGGTCGAGGCAGTGGACGTCGCGGCCGCGCCGTCGGGGCCCTCGGCCGCCGCCGGCTCGTCGCCCTCCGCCGGGACCGGCGCCTGCTCCAGGATCGTGTGCGCGTTCGTGCCGCTGACGCCGAAGGAGGAGACGGCCGCCCGGCGCGGTTCGCCGGTCTCCGGCCAGCCGCGCGCCTCGGTGAGCAGTTCCACCGCGCCGGCCGACCAGTCCACGTGCGGCGTCGGCTCGTCGACGTGCAGCGTCTGCGGCAGCACGCCGTTCCGGATCGCCATGACCATCTTGATCACACCGGCCACACCGGCCGCGGCCTGGGTGTGCCCGATGTTCGACTTGAGCGATCCCAGCCACAGCGGCCGCTCGGCGGCCCGCTCGCGACCGTAGGTGGCAAGGAGGGCCTGTGCCTCGATCGGGTCGCCGAGGGTGGTGCCGGTGCCGTGCGCCTCGACCACGTCCACCTGATCGGCCGTCAGCCGGGCGTCGCCCAGGGCCTGACGGATGACCTTCTGCTGCGCCGGTCCGTTGGGAGCCGTCAGACCGTTGCTCGCACCGTCCTGGTTGACGGCCGAGCCACGCACCACCGCCAGCACCGGGTGACCGTTGCGCCGCGCGTCCGAGAGCCGCTCCACGAGCAGCATCGCGACGCCCTCGGACCAGCCGGTGCCGTCCGCGGCGGCCGCGAAGGACTTGCACCGGCCGTCCGCCGCCAAGCCGCGCTGGCGGCTGAACTCCACGAAGACGTCCGGCGTGGCCATCACCGTCACGCCGCCGACCAGGGCCTGCGAGCAGTCGCCGCGCCGCAGCGCCTGGCATGCCCAGTGCAGCGCGACCAGCGAGGACGAGCAGGCGGTGTCGAGGGTGGCGGCCGGGCCCTCCAGGCCCAGGGTGTAGGCGATGCGGCCGGAGAGCACGCTGGTCGCGTTGCCGGTCAACAGGCGGCCCTCGACGCCTTCCGGCACCTCCGCCAGCTCCGAGCCGTAGCCCTGGTAGCTGCCGCCGACATACACCCCGGTACGGCTGCCGCGCAGGTTGCCCGGGTCGATCCCGGCGCGCTCGCAGACCTCCCAGGACGCCTCCAGCAGCAGCCGCTGCTGCGGGTCCATCGCCAGCGCCTCACGCGGGCTGATGCCGAAGAACTCCGGGTCGAAGCCGCCCGCGTCGTGCAGGAAGCCGCCGCCGGTCGCGTAGACCGTGCCCGGGTGGTCCGGGTCCGGGTGGTAGAGACCCTCGACGTCCCAGCCGCGGTCGGCGGGGAACGGGGTGATGGCGTCCCCGCCGGTGGCCACCAGCTGCCACAGGTCCTCCGGCGAGCGCACCCCGCCGGGCAGGCGGCAGCTCATCGCCACGATCGCGATGGGCTCCTGGTCGGCGTCCTCGACCTCGCGAAGCCTGCGGGTGGTCCGGCGCAGCTCCGCGGTCATCCACTTGAGGTGGTCGAGGAGCTTCTTTTCGTCTGCCATCAGAGGGCCACCTTCCGGGAAGCCGGGACAAGTGCGGTGATCACGCGGGACGTCACGGTCGGGGTCTGGTTCCGGACCGGGGCCGGGAGCTGGACGGTCGGCTGGAAGCGCACGTCAGTCCCGCCCGAATTCCCGGCTGATGATGTCGAAGAGGTCGTCGGCCGACGCGTCGGCCAACTCGTCGTCCTCGGCGGTGTCTGCTGCATCGTCGGTCGCGTTCCACTTCGACAGGAGGGCCTGGAGCCGCGCCGTGACGCGCTCCCGGTCTGCGTGATCGGGGGACATGGTGGAGAGCCGCTGGTCCAGTGCGTCCAGCTCGGCGAGTACCGGCGCGGCGCCGTCGGCCGCGTCCGGCACGATCTCCGCGCCGAGGTGACCGGCCAGGGCCGTGGGGTTCGGGTAGTCGAACACCAGGCTGGTCGGCAGGCGCAGGCCGGTGGCCGCGGTGAGCCGGTTGCGCAGCTCGACCGCGGTGAGCGAGTCGAAGCCGAGCTCGTTGAAGGCCCGTCCGGCCTCCACCGCGCCGGTGCCGGCGTAGCCGAGCACCGCGGCGACCTCGGTGCGGACCAGGTCGAGCAGGGCGCGGTCCCGCTCGGCGACGGGCAGGACGCGCAGCCGCTCCTGGAACGCCTCGGCCCGGTCGGGCCCGTCGCCCTCGCCCTTGCCCTCGCCCTGGACCAGCGTGCCCGTCAGGGCCTCACGGGCCTCCGGCACCCCGTCGATCAGCGGACGGGGGCGGGCGGCGGCGAAGGCGGGGGCGAACAGCGCCCAGTCCACGTCGGCGACGGTCAGCGCCGTCTCCTGGTGGTCCAGCGCCTGCTGGAGGGCGTTGATCCCCAGCTCGGGGGCCATCACCCGCAGACCACGACGGCGCAACTGCTCGGCGGCCTGCGGGTCCTGGGCCGCCATGCCGATCTCGCCCCACGGGCCCCAGGCCACCGACGTGGCCGTCATACCCGCCGCACGACGCCGCTCGGCGAGTGCGTCCAGGAAGGCGTTGCCCGCCGCGTAGCCGGCCTGGCCGCCGCTGCCCCACACCCCGGCGATCGAGGAGAAGAGCACGAAGGCGTCCAGTTCGGTCTCGCCGAGCGCGGCGTCCAGGTGGACCGCGCCGGAGACCTTGGCGTCCATCACCCAGGCGAGCTCGCCCAGGTCGCTGTCGGCCAGCGCGGTGTCCTGGGTGAGGCCGGCCGCGTGGACCACCGCGCGCAGCGGCGCCGCGTCGCGGCCCTCCACGACCAGCCGCTTGACCAGGGCGTCGACCGCCGAGCGGTCCGCGACGTCACACGCCTCCAGGGTGACCTGGACGCCCAACGCCACGAGCTCGTCCCGCAGTTCGGCCGCACCGGGCGCATCAGCGCCGCGTCGGCCGGTGAGCACCAGGTGCTCGGCGCCGCCACGGGCCAGCCAGCGGGCCACCTCGGCGCCGAGGGCGCCGGTGCCGCCGGTGACCAGCACCGTTCCGCGCGGCTGCCAGGGCGCCACCGGCGCCTGCGGCCGGGTGGCGCGTACCAGGCGGCGGACCAGGACGCCCGAGCGGCGAACCGCCAGTTGGTCCTCGCCGCTGTCCGTGCCGGTGCCGGTGCCGGTGCCGGCCAGGATGGCGACCAGGCGGGCAGCCGCCCGCTCGTCCACCGCCCCCGGCAGGTCGACCAGGCCGCCCCAGCGGTCCGGGTGCTCCAGGGCCACCACCCGGCCCAGACCCCAGACCTGGGCCTGCGCCGCGCTCGGGGCCTGGTCGGCCGGGCCGGTCGAGACGGCCCCGCTGGTCACGCACCACAGCGGCGCGCCGATCCCGGCGTCGCCGAGCGCCTGGGTGAGCGCCACCGTGGCGGCGAACCCGGCCGGCAGCACGGGGTGGCTCGGGTGCGCCTCCTCGTCCAGGGCGAGCAGCGACACGACGCCGACCAGGTCGGCCGTCTCGGCGGCCACGGTGCGCAGTTCCTCGGCCAGGCGGCCGCGGTCGCAGGCGGAGGCATCCACGGTGAGGCGGCGAACCGTCGCGCCCCCGTCGGCGAGAGCCTGCGCCGCAGCCGATACCCGGCCGTCCGCCGACGACGCGGCCGGGACGACCACCAGCCAGGTACCGCCCAGGGTGCTGTGCTCCGCCGCGACGGGCAGCGGCTGCCAGGTGACCCGGTAGCGCCAGCCGTCCACGGTCGACTGCTCCCGCTGCTGGCGACGCCAGGCCGAGAGCACCGGCAGCACGGGAGCAAGAGCGCTCAGCGGCGACTCCGCGTCGCTCGCGTCCACCTCCAGGGTGGCGGCCAGCGCGGCCAGGTCTTCGCTCTCCACGGCCTGCCAGAAGCCGGCGTCCGTCGCGTCCGTGCCGGTCCGGCTGCCACCGGTCTCAGCGACGACGGGCAGCCGCTCGGGCCAGTACGACTGGCGCTGGAAGGCGTAGGTGGGGAGGTCGACGCGCTGCGCGCCGGTGCCGGCGTAGAACGCCGTCCAGTCGACGGTCACGCCGCGCACGTGGGCCTGGGCGAGCGCCGTGGTCAGCGTGCGGGCCTCGGGGCGCTCCGCCCGCAGGACGGGCGCGAACGCGACGTCCTCGACGGTGACGCAGTCCTGGCCGAGCGCGGACAGCACGCCGTCCGGACCCAGCTCCAGGAACGTGCGGACACCCTCACGCTCCAGCGTCGCGACCGCGTCGCGGAAGCGCACCGCCTCGCGGACATGCCGCACCCAGTACTCGGGCGTAGTGAGGTCGGCCGTCTGGTCGAGGGTGGAGACGATCGGGATCCGCGGAGCGTCGAACGTCAGACCCTCGACCACTGTGCGGAACTCGTCGAGCATCGGGTCCATCAACGGCGAGTGGAACGCGTGGCTCACCGTCAGCCGCTTGGTCTTGCGCCCCTGCGCGGCCAACTGCTCGGCCACCGCCAGCACCGCCGCCTCAGCGCCCGAAAGCACCACCGACGTCGGGCCGTTGACCGCCGCGATCCCGACCTGCTCGGCCACCAAGGGCAGCACCTCGTCCTCGGACGCCTGCACCGCCACCATCGCGCCACCGGAGGGCAGCGCCTGCATCAAGCGACCACGTGCCGCGACCAGCCTCGCCGCATCCGCCAGCGACAGCACCCCGGCGACGTGCGCAGCCGCCAACTCACCGATCGAGTGACCGGCCAGGAAGTCCGGCGTCAGACCCCACGACTCCACCAGACGGAACAGCGCGACCTCGACCGCGAACAACGCCGGCTGCGTATACGCCGTCTCGTCGATCCGCTCACCCGCGAAGACGACCTCCCGCACCGAAAGGTCCACGTGCTGGTCCAGGTGCGCGAACACCTCATCCAACGCATCCGCGAACACCGGGAACGCCTCGTACAGCTCACGGCCCATCCCAGCCCGCTGACTGCCCTGACCGGTGAACAGGAACGCCGTCCGGCCCTCCACCACCGAGCCGCGCATCACGTTCGCCGCGGACTCCCCCGCCGCCAACGCGTGCAGTCCGCGCGGCAGCTCGTCCCGCTCGCCGGCGATCACCACCGCGCGGCGCTCCAGCGCCGCCCGGCCCGTCGCCAACGAGTGCGCCATGTCCAGCGGTTCGGCCTCACCGGCAAGCGGCAGCAGCCGCTCGGCCTGGGCCCGCAGGGCGGCGTCGGTCTTCGCGGAGAGAGCCACCGGAAGCACCGACGGCGACACGGTCGCCTCGGCAGCCGTCTCCCGCGCCGATTCCGGCGCCTGCTCCAGGATGGTGTGCGCGTTGGTCCCGCTGATGCCGAACGCGGAGACACCCGCGCGGCGCGGCGCACCGGTCTCAGGCCACGGCCGGGTCTCGGTGATCAGCTCCACCGCGCCCGCCGACCAGTCGACGTGCGGGGTGGGCTCGTCCACGTGCAGCGTCTTCGGCAGCACGCCGTGCTGCATGGCCAGCACCATCTTGATCACACCGGCCACGCCGGCAGCCGCCTGCGTGTGCCCGATGTTGGACTTCACGCCGCCCAGCCACAGCGGGGAGTCGGTGTCCCGGTCCTTGCCGTAAGTGGCGAGCAGCGCCTGGGCCTCGATCGGGTCGCCGAGCTTGGTTCCGGTGCCGTGCGCCTCGACCGCGTCGATCTGGTCGGCCGTCAGCCCGGCCGAGGCCAGCGCCTGACGGATCACGCGCTGCTGCGACGGGCCGTTGGGGGCCGTCAGACCGTTGCTCGCACCGTCCTGGTTCACGGCCGAGCCGCGGACCACCGCGAGCACCGGGTGGCCGTTGCGCTGCGCGTCGGAGAGGCGCTCGACGAGCAGCATGCCCGCACCCTCGCCCCAGCCGGTGCCGTCCGCGGCACCCGCGAACGCCTTGCAGCGACCGTCCGCCGACAGACCGCGTTGGCGGCTGAACTCGACGAACAGGTCCGGCGTGGACATCACGGTCACACCACCGGCCAGCGCCAGAGAGCACTCGCCGCTGCGCAGCGCCTGTACCGCCATGTGCAGCGCGACCAGCGACGCCGAACACGCGGTGTCGACGGAGACCGCCGGGCCCTCCAGGCCGAAGGTGTACGAGAGCCGGCCCGAGATCACACTCGTCGCCGTCCCCGTGAGCCGGTGACCCTCGACGCCTTCCAGGCCGTCGACCAGCAGGTTGGCGTAGTCCTGGCCGTTGGTGCCGATGAAGACGCCGGACTGGCTGCCACGCAGCGACGCCGGGTCGATGCCCGCCCGCTCGAAGACCTCCCACGAGGTCTCCAGCAGCAGACGCTGCTGCGGGTCCATCGACAGCGCCTCACGGGGCGAGATCCCGAAGAACGTCGAGTCGAACTCCGTGACCGCGTCCATGAATCCACCGCCGCGGGCGTACGTCGTGCCCTGGTGGTCCGGGTCCGGGTGGTACAGGCCCTGGAGGTCCCAGCCGCGGTCGGCCGGGAAGGCGCCGATCGCGTCCTCACCGGCGACGAGCAGCTGCCACAGCTCTTCAGGGGTGCTGACGCCGCCGGGGAATCGGCAGCTCATCGCGACGATGGCGATCGGGTCGTCGTCCGTCACGGCGACGGCGGGCAGGGAGGCATGGATGGCCTCCTGCGTACCGAGCAGCTCGGTGCGCAGGTGGTCGGCGAGCGCGGTCGCCGACGGGTAGTCGAAGACCAGCGTCGCCGGCAGCTTCAGACCGGTCGCGGCGTTCATCCGGTTGCGCAGGTCGACAGCGGTGAGCGAGTCGAAGCCCAGCTCCTTGAACGCCCGACCTGCCTCCACGGCGGCCGCGTCGGCGTAACCCAGCACCGCCGCCACCTGGGCGCGCACCAGATCCAGCAGCGCGCGACCCTGCTCCGCGGACGACAGGGCGGCCAGCCGCCCGGTCAGCGAGGACTCCCCCGGCACGGCGGCCGGCGCGAGCGCGGCCGTCATGACGGCGTGGGCCTCGGGGATCTCGTCGAAGAGACGGCTCGGACGGACGGCAGCGGTCTCCGCCGCCACTCGGTCCCAGTCGACGTCGGCGATGGTCACCGTGGTGTCGCTGTTCTCCAGCGCCTGCTGCATCGCGGCGATCGCCAGGGCCGGGGCCATGCCGACGACGCCGTCGCGACGCAGGCGGTCAGCGACCACCTCCTCGGTCGCCAGACCCGCTTCGGCCCAGGCACCCCAGGCGATCGACGTCGCGGCCAGACCGTCAGCCCGACGCTGCTCGGCCAGCGCGTCCAGGAACGCGTTCGCGGCGGCGTAGTTGGACTGGCCGGCGCTGCCGACCGAACCCGCCATCGAGGAGAACAACACGAACGCCGACAGGTCGTGCGTGAGTTCGTGCAGGTTCCGCGCGGCGTCGACCTTCGGACGGGCCACCGCGGCGAAACGCTCCGCCGTCTGCCCGTCCACGACACCGTCGTCCAGCACACCAGCGGTGTGGAACACCGCCGACACCGGGTACTCGGCCAGCAACGCGGCCAGCGCCTCGCGGTCGGCCGCATCGCAGGCGGCGACCGTGACACTCACACCGGCGGCGACCAGCTCGTCCCGCAGCTGGACCGCGCCAGGCGCGTCCAGACCACGACGACTCGTCAGCACCAGACTCTCGGCACCGTTGCGCACCAGCCAACGCGCGACCTCCGCTCCCAGCGCACCGGTGCCGCCCGTGACCAGCACCGTGCCGGACGGCCGCCACGTGGCTGCCTCCCCGCGCGACGCGCGCACCAGACGACGACCGAACACACCCGACGGACGGACCGCGACCTGGTCCTCACCCGCGACGCCCGCGAGCACTCCCGCCAAGCGCGAGAGGACCCGGTCGTCCGCGCTCTCCGGGAGGTCCACCAGACCACCCCAACGCTCCGGATGCTCCAGAGCCACCACCCGACCCAGACCCCACAGCTGCGCCTGCAGCGCACTCAGCGGCCGCTCGGAGCGGGCCGTCGCGACCGCACCGCGCGTCAGGCACCACAGCGGCGCGTCGATCCGCGCATCGCCCAGCGCCTGCACCAGCGTCAGGGTCCCGGCTACTGCGAACGCCTCGTCCCACGCCAGCAGCGAGGCCACACCCGAAACCGACGCACCGTCAGCCACCGCGTCACGCAGCAGCTCCGCCATGACGCCACGGTCCGCAGCCTGCGGTGTCACGACGACCTCACGGACGTCCACACCCCGCCCGGCCAGCATGGTCAGCGTGGCGGACAGAACCGGGTCCTCGACCCGGCCCGCCGGGACGGCCACCAGCCAGGTGCCCGACAGCACGCCCGACGCGGCCTCGGTAACCGGCTTCCAGCTGATCTGGTAGCGCCAGGCGTCGATCGTGTTCTGCTCGCGGTTCTGCCGACGCCAGGCGGACAGCATCGGCAGGACCGCGCCGAGCTCGCTGCCGCTCTCGACCTCCAGAGTGGCGGCCAGCGCGTCCAGGTCCTCCCGCTCGACCGCTTCCCAGAAGCGGGCGTCCACCTCGTCCACCGGGGCGACGGCCGGCGCGGAGGCCGTGGCCTCGAGCCAGTAGTGCTGGCGG
>NZ_BBPQ01000053.1:0-1211 GCF_000787855.1 Streptacidiphilus anmyonensis
GCGAGCTGTCGACCCCGGTGGCGGCTGATCGACACCTGCCAGGTCAGCGCCGCCGACACCATGAGGAAGGAACCCCAGCGCCCGGCCACCTCGGCGATCTGGTCGAACCGCGCCGCCGCTTCGTCGAGCCGGTCCGTGGCCACGAACGCCAGCCCGGCCAGGCTCAGCAGCATCTGCGAGTGGTCCGCGCCCGCGAAGCCGCCGCGCAGCGCCCGGTCGACGAGGTCACCGGCGACGGCGGCGCTGGCATCGCCGCTGAGGGCCGCCACGGACAGCGCGGCGAGGACCGCGCACTCCCCGGGGGTGTCACCGGCCAGTGCGAGGTCCCGCAGGCGCCTCGCCCGCACGCGGGCGGCGGGGAGGGTGGACAGCTGGTCGTAGCCGACCAGCAGCATCTGGGCCTGCAGGTACCAGGACACCTCGCGGGCGAGACCGCTGCCGTCCTCCGCCTCGCGCAGGTCCTCCACCGCGCGGACGAGCACCTCGACGGCCTCCTCGTGCTGCTGCCCCAGGAACAGCGCGTGGGCGAGCAGATGGGCGGCCTGGGCGCGGGCGTAGGGGTCGGTCAGCGCGTCCGCGGCCCGCGCCAGCCGGTGCCGGGCAGCCCCCACATCCACCTGCATCTCGTCCGCGCCCAACTCCAGCAGCAGCGGACCGCGTTCCTTGACCGACATCGGTTCGCGCAGGGCGCGCCGCAGATAGGTCACGGTGACCTCGGGCGCCCCCCGGCCGCGGGTCGCCCGGGCCGCCTCCCGCAGGACGTCCACCCGCCAGGTCTCACCACTGGGTTCGGCCAGCAGCAGATGGGCCGCCACCTCGGCCTCGGACGCCCCCTCCTGCCGCAGCAGTTCGGCCGCCTGGGCATGTTCGTCGGCCAACTCCACCGGCCCGAACAGGGATTCGGCGATCACGGCGCGGACCAGCGGATGCCCGAACCGCGCCACCTCACCGGGGGTGAGCACGCCGATCCGCTGTAATCGGCGGCCGAGTTCCCGGGCTTTCGCCTCTCCCACCCCCGCCAGCCCGGCCGCGACCCGCCAGCTCGCGCCGTCCCCCAGCACCACCAGGGCACGGAGCAGCAGGCGGATCGGCTCCGGCTCGCCCGCCAGGCGCTTGACCACGGTGCCCGCCAGGATCCGGCCCCGGAACTCCTCCACCACGGTCGCCTGGTCGCCGGTCGGCCTGATCCCGTTGTCGGCCAGCGTCCGCAA
>NZ_BBPQ01000053.1:1941-14776 GCF_000787855.1 Streptacidiphilus anmyonensis
GCCCAGGGACGCCTCCGGCGACAGCCCCTGCTCCCCGTCGGCATCGGCCACCCGCAGGGCGTACGAGGCCAGTTGCGCCGGGCCCGACAGCAGGCGCTCCCGTCCGGCACGTCCGGCCCGGGCCAGCAGCGGATCGGCCAGCTGCCGCAGCACCGAGAAGGCGAAGTCCTGCTCCAACTCGCCGCCGTCGGCGCGCACCACCCGCATCCCCCGGGCCTGTTCGGCGCCCGCCCAGGCGTTCAGCAGCGAGGTCTTACCCAGCCCCGCACCGGCCCGCACCAGCACCACCGCGCCCCGACCGGCCCGTGCCGCCGCGGCCGCGCGCTCCACCACGGCGAGCTGTTCGGCCCGGTCGAGCAGCACGCTTCCTTCCCGGCCGCGGTCGGCCGGCGGGTCCGCCGGGCGCCTCGGGCGCCCGGCTGCCAGCAGCGCGGCGGCGGCGCTCCCCACCAGGCCCAGCGCCGACACCAGTTGCTCCGCCGTGCGGCGCTGCGGGCGCCCGTGTCGCCCGCGCTCCAGATCCCTGACCGACCGGGCGGACAGGCCGGCCGCCTCGGCGAGCTCCTCCTGGGTGAGCCCGGCCTCCCGCCGGTACTCCCGCAGCATCTCGCCGAACTCCCTCAACGGCCCGCCGCCGCACTCGTCCGGCGCGAACTCCGTGGCTCGACCAACACACCCTCCCCCGATGTCCGGACGTCACACCACGTCCCGCCCGCGGAGGGACAGGAATAGTGGGCCCCCAGCGCCCTACCGTCCAGTAGCAAGCCGACCGATCCTACCCTCGGCCGCCGAAGCGTGCCCGTCCTTCGCCGCGACACACACGGCGGCCCGACAACTGAGGCAACGTCACCTTGCCCGCACCATCGGCACGTGCGACGGGTCGTGTCCGGCTCGCCGGTCGGGCCCCGGCGGTCCTTCGATGCGGGTTCTTCCGGTCGGACCCGGGTTCCTCCGGTGGTTCGTCCCGTTCTTCTTCCTGGTGCCCCGACCAGCTTGGTGATCTGCTTTGTACCAGCCGAATCGGCCAAACCCACCAGCGCGGTTCCGTGCCGATCGACGACCAGGCACGCGTGGTAACGCACGCTGTTGATTCTGATGAAGACGGCCCTGCTTTCCCAGCCGGTTCTTGACCAGTAACTCCAGGGGGTGTGTGGTGGCGATCGTCACCGGGAAGAACACGAGCTACGGTCCGCCGCTGGTGAACGATAAGTACACGCCGCTGGACGACATCGAATTCAGAAACGACGACGGGGCCATCTACACCGGTCTGCTGCAGAACCGGATGAATATGCTCAAGTCCTTGGGCCTGATCGACCAAGGGCTTGAACTGACCGTGCCGAACTGGGTGAATACCGTCGCCGCCGAAGCCACGCACCTGCCGCCGCTGGTGGTGGTGTCCAGCAACCGGGCCCGGTGGATCAGGACAGGCATCGATGCGGCTGGCGCCCAGCTGTTAACCCTGGGTGTCGCGCATTACGACAGTGCCAGCGACTTGCGCGCGCTGACCGGGGATCTCGGCATCTCGCCACCGTTGTACACACCGAGCAGGCTCGGGCTGAACCCGAACCGCAATGTCTACGTAGTCGTCAACATAGCCGAATACGACTTCTACAAGAAGACGTTGGCCGGGACCGGGATCACTCCGGTGGGCTGGAGCTTCGCCAAAGCGGCTGGTGCGCGGCGCAATCTCTCCCTGCTCGGTTTCGGCGCGACCCGGTTCGCCGCCATGGAGTTCTGCAAGACACTGCGCCAGCAGGCTGCCGCCAAGGCTGGAGGCACGGCACCGTGGAACTCGGCCTGGATCATCGATGACAACGTCGTCGCGCTCAGCAACTTCCCCGGCTTCGCCGCGGTCGAGGCGGTGCTCAACGCTGACCCGTGTGTGGGCTTCCAGGGCGGGACAAAGGCCGAGCCGGCCGCCGCCAACAAGGCGTGGGCCAAGAAAGAGATCGCCAGCCAACGCGGCCAGCAGGCAGCAGGCCTTCCGACGTCGTGGGCGGCAAGCGGGATCGTCCAGCAGGCCGCGCTCTGGAACGTCGCCTACTTCGACACCCAGCGCCTCAACTTCGGCCGGCTGTTCATCACGTCGGCCGAGGACGTGAGCATCGTCAAGTACTTCGACAGCGCCAGACCCGCCGCCATCCCCTACCGGTTCTACTCGGGGATCAGTGTGCACAAAGAGAATCCCACCCCCGACAAATCGAACGGTGCGGCAAAGGTGAACAAGGGGCGCCAGGACCTGACCATGTTGATCGCCGATGCCGAGAGCGCCAGTCCGCCGATCGGCACGCCACCGCCGCCGATTCGGGTGATGCCCCGCGAAGTCCGCGGTGTCGAGCAGACCCTGAGCGACTTCATCATCCATAAGGTGCTGCCGAGCGCATCGGAGGAGATCCGGAAGACGGCCGGCAGCGAGATCGTCCGGGCCCAGGCCAAGAGCCAGGGCGTGGAGCAGTTGACCAGTGGCGCGCTTGGTGCCGGTTTCGTGGATGCTGCCGCGATCAAGGACACGTTCAAGATCAACGGAACTGGGCAGCAGGTCGTGCAGCGACGGGACAGGCCATGACCGGGCCGTTCACGGATCTCACCGCGCTTGCCGCCCACCTGCGCGGCCTGGCTGCCGCGCACGAGCCGATCACATTCGACCAGACGATCCTGGCCGCGCCCGAAGCCGGCGCGCTCGCCACGGCGTTCGCGCTGCCGGACCAGCAGTTCCTGACGGTGACCGGGGTCGCCTCCGGAGACATCGGTGATCCGACCGGCAACGTGCTGACCGTCGGTACCGGCACCGCTGCCGTGCTGAGGGTGGCGGATGTGCCGATTGCGCTGAGCCTGTGGATCGCAGACGGCGCGCTGCAGCTCTCCGTCACCGCCACCATGCCGGACGGCTGGACGTTCACCGACAGCTTCACCGGTCTTGCGCTCTTCCCCTTCGACGTGTCGACCGTGAGCGGAGCCCGGTTCGTCTACGGCACCGTCGAACAGTCGGCGTTCACCTGGCCGGGTGAGGACGGCACGAGTGTCGACCTGGCACCGGGTCAGAACCTGCTGTGCCGAATCGGGCTGGGCGGGGTGGCGGGGCTGGCCGGCCTGCTGGGCCAGGTGATCGGCGACGACATGTCCTTGCGCTGCTTCGGCCCGTTCGCGCCGACCACCGGCCAGCTTTTGCCCGTCGGCATGCTGACTGCCCCGATCGGCGGCTCGGGGTTCAGTATCGGCGCGGCACCCTACGGGCTGTCGCTCACCGACCCGCGGGTCGCCGTGCGGATCGGCACGGCCGACGACGACACCGCCCCGCTCCAGGACGTCGATCTGCTGGTTCTGGGGACGTTCCAGCAGGTACTGCAGGTGTCGGTGTCCATCCCGATGGCCGGCGCGGTGTACCGGGTCTCCACCACCCCGTTGCCCGCCTCGCACTCGATCACTGCCCTGGTCGAGAGCCTGCCCGGTGGCGCTGGTTTCACCGACTACATCCCGGCCGAACTCACCTCCGTCTTCAGCTCGGTTGGGCTGGACAACTTCGCCATGACCGTCACGACCACCCCGGGTGTCGGCTATTTCGGGCTCTCCCTCAGCACCCTGCAGCCGTGGCCGCTGATCGACGACGTGCTGGTGCTGGACGGACTGAACCTGGTCATCGAGACGGTGGACCCGTCCGGTCTGGACTGGACCTCGGCCCGCATCGCCGCGCGGGCCCGGTTCCTGCCGGACATCTTCACCGGCGAATTCGACTTCACCGTCGGGCTGGAGAAGCAGACCTCCTGGGAGGTCAGTTCCGTCAGCGGCAGCTACTACGGCTCGGTCGACCTGGGCGACCTGGTGGCCGGGCTGCTGGGCAGCCAGGACTCGGTGCCCGAGGCGTTGCGCGGTATCTCCTTCTCCGACTTCGGCATCGACGCCACCAGGTCCGCGCCGGGTAAGCCCTTCGACTACACCTGTTACGGCAGCGCCCAGGTCTCCCTGCCGGTACTCGACACCCAGCTGACCGCGCACCTGACCGTGGTGTTCAGCAAGGCCGCCACCGGGTACTCGGTGCAACTCGTCGGCGCGCTGGCAATCGGGGAGGAGGCGTTCGCGCTGCACCTGGACCTCGGCGCCGCCGGGTCGCTGCTCAGCGCCACCTGGACCAGTACCGGCAGCCCGCTGGAGTTCGGCGACATCGCCGCCGCGTTCGGCTGGACCGACATGCCCACGCTGCCCGGCAACCTGGACCTGGCCTTGACCGGGGCGGGCTTCAGCTACGACTTCACCGCCGGCAACCTCGTCCTCACCGCCCGCTCGCAGAACTACGGGCAACTGGTCTTCGCCGCCTCGACCGTGGACTCCCAGCCCGCGTACCTGATGGACCTGACGGTGCCGCTGAACGTGAAGCTGTCCGACCTCCCGGTCGCCGGGCCGCAGATCCCGCCCTCGGTGGACGTCGGCATCGCGCAGGTGGAGGTCGCCTACGCCTCGGCCGACCACTCGGCCGGGGCGGTGACCGCGCTGGACACCACCCTGACGGCGCTGGGAGGCCAGCCGCTCGGGTACGCGTCCCTGGACGCCGGAATGGTCCTCGTCGCGAACCTGCGACTGGGCGGCGACACGCAGTCGTTGCGCCTGCCGTTCGGCACGCCCGACGACCAGCAGCAGCTACCGGCCGCCAAGGTGATCACTCCTGAGGGCCTGCCGGTCGCGGATCCCGGGCCGGGCTCCGGGCCGCCCGCGCCGGTCGATCCGACCCCGCAGCCGCCCCCGCCGCCGACTCAGGGCAGCGGCACCTGGCTCGACGTCGGCAAGACCTTCGGCCCGCTGCAGCTCCAGCGGGTCGGCATGGAATACGCCAACGGCACGCTGATCTTCGCTCTGGACGCCGACATCGCCTTCGGTCCGCTGGGGCTCTCGCTGGACGGGCTCGGTGTCGGCTCGCCGCTGGACGCGTTCGCCCCGGTCTTCACCCTCACCGGCCTCGGCCTGTCCTACTCCACCCCGCCGCTGCAGGTGCTCGGTGCGATGCTGAGGGTGCCGCAGTCGAGCCTGGCTCCGGGCGTGGAGCTGCAGTTCGACGGGGAACTGGTCGTCAAGGCCGAGGACTTCACCATCGGCGCGCTCGGCTCCTACGCCCAGTCGTCCACCGGCTTGCCGTCGCTGTTCGTCTTCGCCCAGTTGGAGGCACCGCTCGGCGGCCCGCCGGCCTTCTTCGTGACCGGGCTGATGGGCGGCTTCGGCTTCAACCGTTCCTTGGCCGTCCCCGGTCAGGACGAGGTGGCGGGCTTCCCGCTCCTGGCGCTCGCCACCACGCCGCCGCCAGGCACCGGCACCGGCACACCGCAGGATCCGTCGCAGATCCTGCACGTGCTGGAAGGCGACGCACCCCTGAACGGCGTCACCAAGGCCTGGATCACGCCGAAGGCCGGCGAGTTCTGGCTGGCCGCCGGGGTGGAGTTCACCTCGTTCGAGCTGGTCAGCACCAAGGCGCTGCTGGTGGCCGAGTTCGGCCAGGAGCTGAACATCGCACTGCTGGGCACGTCGACCCTGCAACTGCCGCTGCCCGAGGCCGGGTCGCAGGCCTGCGCCTACGTCGAGATGATGATCCGGGTGGTCGTGCAGCCCGCCCAGGGCTACGTCTCGGCCACCGCGATCCTGAGCGACAACAGCTACGTCCTCACCCCGGACTGCCACCTGACCGGTGGCTTCGCCTTCTGCCTGTGGTTCGGCGACAACCCCGACGCGGGGCAGTTCGTGGTCACCCTGGGCGGCTACCACCCTGCCTTCCAGATCCCGGGCAACTTCCCCAAGGTGCCCCGACTCGGCTTCAACTGGCCCGTCAGCGACGTGGTGAGCATCAAGGGCAACGCCTACTTCGCGCTGACCGGCTCCTGCGCGATGGCGGGTGGCGGCCTGGAGGTGCTCTTCCACGACGGCGACCTGCAAGCCTGGTTCACCGCGCAGGCGGACTTCCTGGTCAGCTGGCATCCCTTCTCCTACGCCGCCGAGATCTCCGTCTCGATCGGCGTGTCCTACCGGCTGAACCTGCTGTTCTGCCACAAGACGATCAGCCTCAGCCTGGGCGCCGACCTGAGCCTGTGGGGCCCGCCCACCAGCGGCGTCGTCCGGGTGGACCTGGTGGTCGTCAGCTTCAGCGTCCGGTTCGGCTCGGACGGCTCCGCCGCCGCCGCGAGTGAGCCGCTGTCGTGGAGCGACTTCAGCGCACTGCTTCCCGCCGCGGCCGACGTGTGCAGCATCTCCATCACGGACGGACTGTTCAAGACCCAGGACGCCCCGGAGAACAGCAGCGGCAAGCTGTGGATCGTCCGGTCCAAGCAGTTGGCCTTTCAGACCCGCTCGGCGATGCCGGCCAGCGAGCTGGCATACGCGGGCCGCACCGTGCAGTCGTCCGGCACCGCACCGGACGGCATCGCGATCAAGCCGATGAACCTGAGCGGGGTGGCCTCCACCCACAGCCTGTCCATCTACCAGGGCAGCTCGGCCACGCCCGTCGACACCTCCGGTTGGACGCTGGAGCCGCTGCCGCAGACGATGCCGGCCTCGCTGTGGTCGGCGCCGCCGGTGCCGTTCAGCCAGGTCCCGGCCGCGCCTTCGGCGGACGTGCTGCCCGGCGAGCTGTGCGGCTTCTCGGTCACCGCCCCGACCCCGCGGCCGGGCAACAGCCGCGGCCCGCTCCCGGTGCAGCTGCTGATGGCGGACTACCTGTCCCCGGCCGGCCAGGCGCCGCTGTCCGCGGCGGTCACCTTGTCAACGGACTACCTGCCCACCCCGAGCGAGCAGACGGTCGGGCTGCTGCGACAGGTGAGCACCGGCGCCGCGCAGCAGGGCCGGTCTGCCCTGTTCGGGGTGCTCGCAGGCGCGGTCATGCCGGACGGCAGCGCGCTGTTCGTCGGTGTGGACGGCGACCTGGCCGTGCTGGCCGCCGGCGCCGGTCACCTGTTCAGCGACTCTCCGGCCCAGCAGAACTGAAACGGAGCTCCCGTGCCCACCTCGGTGACGGCCGACATACGCGTCGGCGACCTGCAGTTCTATGACAACTACGTGCCCGCGCTGGCCGCCGGCAACTGGCGCATCGCCGTCGGGCACACCCTGGACGGGGTGGACACCGGTGCGCTGGGCGCCACCCAGGACCTGGTGGTCAGCGCGCCGCAGTTCGCGGTGGACACCACCGCCGTCCTCAACCGCTACCCTCCGGCCGGCAGCACCGGGCAGTACGCGCGGGTGCTGCCGCACATCGTGCTGAACGACGCGCTGCTGCCCTGGGAGCGCGCCATGACCGGCTCGTCGGAGCGTCAGCCCTGGCTGGCGGTGCTGGTGCTCGGGGAGGACGAGATCACCGGCGGCACCGGTCCCACCCGCACCCAGAGCGGGACGGTGGCGAGCTTCCTCAGCGCCGACCCGGCCGTGCTCAAGCCCGCTCTCACCGTGGAGGGCGATGTCGCCGGTACCGACCCGTGCACCTTCATCCAGTTACCGGCCACGCTGTTCCAGGCACTCACCCCGCGACTGCCGGAGCTGCGGTTCCTGGCGCACTGTCGGCAGTCCAACATTGCCGACAAGGCCGAGTAGGGCCTGGAGCAGAACGGACTGTTCTCGGTCGTGGTGGGCAACCGGTTCCCGGCCGCGCCCAGCGGAAACGGCCCCGGCGCGCAGAAGAGCATCGCGCACCTGGTGTCGTTGGAAGGTCTCGAACCCTACCTGGTGGACCAGCCGGACTTCGGCGCCCACACCTCGGTGGCGTTGCTCTCGCTCGCCAGCTGGACCTTCAACACGGTGGCCGACCCCACGCAGGACTTCCGCGGACTGATGGAGAACCTGGTCGGCCAGGAGTACGACGGCACCACCTACACTCCGGCGGACCTGTGGCTGCGGCTGCCGGCCGCCACCGCCCCCGGCAGCACCGCCACCCCGGCCGGCGCGGAAGTCGACCGACGGTTGGCGGACGGGTTCGTGCCCCTGCCGTACCGACTCCGCACCGGCGAGCAGACCTTCGCCTGGTACCGCGGGCCGTGCGTGCCGGCGCCCAGTACACCGCTCGCCGACGGCACGCCGTTTCCCACCTCGGACGCCGCGCTGATCTACCAGAGCGAGTTCGGCGTCTTCGACGCCTCACTGGCCACCGCGTGGCAGACCGGACGTGCGCTGGCGCTGGCCGACCGGACTTTCGGCCAGGCACTGTACGACTTCAGGCAGCGCGGTCACCAGCTCACCGACAGCCTCCTTCAGCGGCTGCGGAGCGACGCCTTCTCAGCGTCCCAGATCGCGGAGTTGAGCTCGAACACCCAGGTCCAGGCCGAGTTCCTGCGGTTCTTGTCGACCGATCTGCTCAGCAGCCTCGGCACTACCCCGGTCGCCCGCCCGGCCACCCGTCCGCTGCGCGCCGACCCGCCGCCGGCCCCGGACCCGGACCCGACCACGGCGGTCAGGAACTTCCTGGCCGACCCGCAGGCGCAGGCACTGATCGCGGACCAGACGCAGTCCAGCCTGCTGCCGGTGGCCACGTGGCTGGCCAATCTGCTGCTGCTCTACCCGGTGCCCTTCAACGTGCTGGTCCCGGACAATCGGATGCTCGCCCCGGAGACGCTGCGCTTCTTCTACCTGGACGACAATTGGCTGCGCGCGCTGACCGACGGCGCGGTGAGCATCGGCACGCAGTCCAGCCGGGACAGCTTCTTCACCGAGATCATGGGCGATCTGATCCGGCGGGCCACCGACACCGCGGCCAAGGCGATGCGCGTGCGGCGGATCGGGGTGGACCCGTCGGCCGCCGAGGTCACCGAGAAACTGATCAGCGGGTTCCTGCTGCGCTCGGCGGTGGTCTCCGGTTGGCCCAACCTGGCCGTCCGCGGCAGCCTGGCCGACGGCGGCAGCCTGCGCATCCTGCGCATGGACCGGCTGGCCGACGACCTGCTCCTGTGCCTGTTCTGGGGAGTGCCGGACCAGGTCGAGTTCGCCGAGCCGCAGGAGGGCTTCCGGCTCGGGGTCGACGACGACGGCAACCTGCCGATGCGCCAACCCGTCCCCGGCGGCCAGGTGCCGCTGGGCACCCAGCTGCCCACCCCGCTGCCGCTGGTACCCGGCAGCCTGCGCGGCGGCGGGACCGTGCTGGACGTCACCACCGCGGTGCGGCAGATCAAGGACGCGCTGTCGGCCGCCGGCGCAGCCGTACCCGACTTCGGGCCCGCCGACTTCGCGCTGCAGATGGTGAAGTCCCCCGAAGCCATCAGGTTCACCACCCAGACCCGCTGAACCACCATCACGGACAAGGACGGTCTCCATGCCCGGCTCACCTCTCGCCGTGCCCGTGCAGCTCGACGCCCTCGTGGTGAACCAGGCGGTGACGGCCAGGGACACCTTCCGCTGGTGGCAGTTCGCCTACCCGTCGCTGGCGCACTGGAAGAGCCCGGAACCCCTGGCACTGGACCGCTCGGTGGGCGGCCAGAAGCCGGGCGTCTACCTGAACTGGACGCTGCCGGAGGCGCTGCGGCACTCGGCCGCCGACACACCCAGCGGCCAGTACCCGCTGGTGCCCAACCGCTGGCTGATCGTCCGGCTCAGCGGTACCAGCCGCAGGCAGGCCGCCGCCTGGGTGCTGGAGAGCGACTGCCCCCACACCCCGGCGGTGACGACCGCGGACTCGGCCGACACCAGCATGTACCTGGCCGAGCCCGGGTTGATCGACGCCTGGAAGTCCTCCGCCGACCCGATCCGGCGGGCCACCACCTTGAACCCGGCGGCGACCACCGTCCAGGTCGCCGCACTCGGCGTCTCCTTCCCGCTCGGCCAGTGGTCCGAACGTGCCGCACAGCCCATGTTCCTCAGCGCGGTCGCCCCGTCCAACCCGCTCTTCAGCTCCTACCTGGCGCACAACCTGGGCGTCTTCTCCTTCCACGACCCGCTCACCGGCATCGACGACGACACGCTCAGCTACTTCGTGCTCGGCTGGTACTCCGACCCGGCCCAGGACATCCTCGCGCCGGCCGGCTCCGACGCCACCGCCTACACGGACCTGCTGCAGCAACTGGGCTGGACCCTGTCCGGCGGCTCCACCTCGCCCACCGATCAAAGCGTCCTGCACGGCGCGGCGTTCTCGGTCGACTGGCACCGCACCGGTCCCGCACCGGCCGACGACCCGCTGCAGGCCATCCGGGACAGCGGCGAGCTCAACATCGGCGTCGGCAACACCACCGTCGACGCGTTCACCGCACTGATCGGCCCGCAGCTCGACGACCCCGCCAAGGCCCGACTCCTGCGCGCCTTCCAGTACGACCTGCTCCAGCAACTCAACGAGATCAACGGCGACGCGCTGCTGGACGAGCAGATCCGGCAGGCCTGGTTCGGCTCCAAAGCCGGCGGCTATTCCTGGACCATCGTCGACGACTCCTCCGACGGCAGCACCGCAACCACCCTCACCGCGGACGAGCAGCAGTGGCTCACGCAGCTCAACCAGGCTCAGACAGAGCTGGACGCCGCCTTGACCTCGCTGTACAGCCTGCAGTGGCAGCTGCACGCGCTGTGGCTGAAGAACGGCCACCTGTCCGACCCGGCCAACACCTTCCCCCAACCACCCAGCGGTGTAGGGGATCTGACTCAGTTCCAGAGCCGGTTGGCCGACCAGCTCGACCCGCAGCACCCCGGGAGCACCGCCGCCCGGCTCGTCGCCCAGTTCGGCATCGTCCAGCAGTTGCTGCCGCAGGTGCCGCAGCCGGACCGGACCGGCACCGACAACGCCCAGCAGGCCCTGCGCAACGGCATCGCCGCGTTCGCCACCGGTAAGCAACTGGCCCCCGGCAAGATGCTCAAGGCCGTCGCCGCCCCGCGCTACTGGCAGGCCAACAACCCGGTGGTGGTGCTCTCCGGTGTGCAGGGGCCGCCCTCAGCGACCGGAACCGGCGCCCTGCCGGTACGTCCCTGCGACGACCTGGTCACCGGATTCACGCTCAACCCCACCAGCACCGTGGGCGCCGCCGCGGTGGCCGGCCTGCTGGGCGTGGTCGGCAGCCTGGCCGCGGTGCCGACCAGCGCCGCGCAACCGCTGCTGCAGGAGTTCCTGCTGCTGGACCCCGGCAACGCCGCGACCATCGCCACGGCCACGGGGCAACCGCAGGCCCAGCTGGCCGCGGCGATGACCGCGCACGACCCGGCGGCCTACACCGGGAGCCTGCCCGCGCTGAACCTCACCGGCTGGCAACAGCCGTGGAGCCCGATGTTCCTGGAGTGGTCCGGCACCTACACCTCCGTCCCCTTCGCTGCGGGCGATGCGCCTTCGTGGACCTTCGACGGCCTTGACTACCGGCTGGCCGCCACTGCCTCCTCGGTCCCGAGCGAGCAGCGCGTGATCGGCGGCATCTCGCTGCTCAGCCCGCACGCCGGGAACGTCTTCGGCTCCCGGCTCGACGCGTTCGTGCGCCAGTACGGCACGGACACCGAGCTGGCCCAGATCGACCAGTGGATCGCCAGCGTCTACGGCTGGCGTTTCCTGGCCCAGGAACTGACTGGCTTTCAGCAGCTGCTCAGCCTGCGCGACAGCCGGGCCTTCCGCCGTCCGACCGACACCGACCAACTCAGCGGCTACCCGGTGGCCGGGCTGACCGGCTACGGCGACGGCAGCGGCGGCGGCGGTGTCGTCCCGTCGGCGCTGACGCTGCCACCGGCCAGCCAGGGGCAGGTCAACACGGTGCCGTTCTTCCCGAACGGGCCCGCGCTGCCGTTCCACGGCGCCCGGCAGGGCGGGTTCTACTTCACCGATTTCCAGCTCTACGACAAGTTCGGCCGGACCCTGTACGTGATCCAGTCCGGGCAGTCCAGCGGCCTGTTCGACTACGCCGACTTCCCCGTGCGGATCGACCCGGCGCTGGCGCCGGAGCGGGCCCTGGTCCCCAAGGTCGACTCGGTGCTGCAACTGCCACCCCGACTGCTGCAGTACGCCCGGCTGGACGTCCGGCTGCTCGACGCGACCGACGACACCCTGGTGTACGAGCAGGATCCGCAGGTCATGCCGATCTCCGGCTGGGTGCTGCCCAACCACCTGGACAACAGCATCCTGGTCTTCGCTCCGGACGGCACCGCGCTCGGCGAGTTCCGGCTGTACGCGCAGGCCGACGGCGGCAAGCTCGGCCAGTGGACGCCGCCCCCGCACTCCGGCGTGACCCTGGACGACGTGGGCCGCCTCGCGCCACACCTGCGCGACATGCTTTCTTCTCCGCAACTGGCGACCGAGGCCGGCTTCCAGGCGTTCCTCGCCTCCATCGACCAGACACTGTGGACCACCGACCCGTTGGGCAACAGGGCAGACGCCAACCTCTCGGTACTGATCGGCCGCCCACTGGCACTGCTGCGCACCAGGCTGCAGTTCCAGCTGGACGGCGACCCGATCACCGACACCGGCTGGGCGGCCACCTTCACCCAGCCCACCCCGGATCTCCTCAGCTACCGGCTGTCGGTCCGGCTCGGCGACCAGGCCACCCGCCAGGACGGCGTGATCGGCTACTTCAGCGGTTCGAACTACGACGTGTTCAACAGCACCGTCGCGGCACCGGCCGAGCCCGCACAGGACTACGTGCGCGTGATCGGACCGGTCGGCAGCACCGCAGGAGGCAACTACCTCCAACTGACCTTCGCGCCGCAGACCTACCAGTACGTCACCGTACTGGCCGACCCGCGGGCGGCGATCCACGCCTACACCGGCATCCTGCCGGTCAAGCAGTTCGACATCCCGCAGCAGTTCGTCGACGGCGCGCTCTCGGCGATGGAGGTCAACTTCAACCTCGGTCCGTTGCTGACCGTCCTCGGGCCCTCACCGGCCGAAGGCGGTACCCCGCCGACCCACCCCCAGTCGATCGTCCAC
>NZ_BBPQ01000053.1:15245-38722 GCF_000787855.1 Streptacidiphilus anmyonensis
GAAGGCGGTACCCCGCCGACCCACCCCCAGTCGATCGTCCACCCCACCCCGGCCGAGCAGAACGGCAGCTGGTCCTGGTGGGAGCCCGACGCCGCATCCGCCGACTGGACCGGCTACGGACTGGTCAAGGCCTCACCCACCGCCACCAGCAGCCCCACGCCGAACACGTTGCGGGAAGGCTGCCTGCAGTTCGTCACCGACCTCGACACCTAGCCCCGGCGTTCAGACCCGTGGCCCCGTACCTCTCACCGCAAAGGAGCACGCACATGCCCGCCGAGGCTGCACGGACCCTGCTCGGCTACGCCCTCTCCACCGATCCCGCACCCGTGGCGATCAGCACCGACCAGACCACCAACCAGGCCCGGGTGAACATCGGCGTCAGCGCCGGAACCCCGGTCTACTGCAACCAGATCGTGGTCGCGGTACCGGTCGGCCCGGACTCGGGCAGCCTGTTCGCCCAGCCGCCCTCCGGATCGATGAACACCAACAAGTGGACCCTGACCACCCTGCTGCGCAAGGGCAGCGACCTGTGGGCCGGCCTGGACGACAAGGCGGACTACGCCACCTTCACCTACAACTGCGTCTCCAACACCGACTATCTGATCGACTACAACCTGGTCCTCGGCGTGTTCGGCACGGTGAACGGCGAGGCCGGTGACCTCAAGATAGAGATCCAGGAGACCTCCGGCACCACGCCCGACCCCTCCGCCTTCACCCCGAAGTCCGACGCCTTCGTGCTGCACAAGGACCTGCCCGACTTCTACCTGAAGAACCTGGTCGCCACCACGCCGGACAGCCCCACCGTCCCGACCACCGACTTCGCCAACGGCGCACCGATCCGCCTGGTCTGGGAGAGCAACGGCAGGTACTTCCAGCTGTTCACCAAGGGCCAGGCCGCGCCGGTCTACTCCGGCACCGCGACCACGTGCACGATCGGCGGCGGAGTATCCCGTGGCACCACCTTCGTCCTGGCCGCCTCGATGACCGGCTCGCCCGGCCAGGACACCCCTCAGGGCGGTTACCAGCCGATCTACCTCTACGACACGCTCACCGTCACCGTGTCCAACCCGGTGCTCACCCCGACCAGCGCGGACCTCTCCGGCACCCTCGGCGTGGCGGGCACCAGCACGCTGGGCGCCACCACCACCGGCGCGCTGACCTCGGCCAGTGCCACCGTGACCGGCGAGCTGAACGGCACCGGCTCGGCCTCGCTGAACAACCTCACCGTGCGCGGGCTGTCCGGCTCATCCGGCCCGGTGGCGCTATTCGGCACCGGGGTGATGCTCGCCCGAGACACCACCATCCCGTATACCGGTACCGGCGTTTATGCCCTAACCGACGGCTTCGCCGTGGCCTCGGTGCCCGGTCCGGTGGGCGCCCTGGGCCTGCGTTCGCTTGCCCTTGCCTACATACTCATCCAAAGCGCGAACAGGGGGTTCGGGGTGACGGGCGGAAATATTGGCCGCTTCCGGAATCCGCAAACGATCACGCTGCCGATCAAGGCGGGCGACACGTGGTACTACGAAGGCCTACAGGCCCCCGACAACGAGATAGACGCGCCGATAGAGATCTGGTGGTTCCCGATGGGCGGCGGCTCCAGCGGCCAGCAGACCTACCGGATACTGTCCGACGAGGAACTCGCCGACGCCCCGCCGCCACCGATCCTCCCGGACTTCAGCGAGCTCGCCGAACGGCAAGCGGCGGCCTCGGCGGAGTTCATCGACCGGCTGGCAGAGGTACTGGACGCCGATCTGACGGACGAGTCGCGAGCCGACCTGGCCCGGTTGCTGCGACGTCTGTAGACCGAGGGGAGTGCGATCCGGGTTCATCCGGTTGTCAAGCCATCGTGGTCACTGGGGTGTCCCGTGGTAGCACCGTGTGTCGGGCAGGTTCCGGATCCCGCCGGTGCCGGGCCCGAACGGCCGGTGATCGCGTTTGGCGCCACGGCATGACCCGAGAACCGACGCCACCGGCTGCGCCTGCTGAGGCCGGAACCTTGGGGACTTCAGGCACTTCGGGTACTGCCACTGTCGCCGTCCTGCGCGACCGTCGCGCGCGGTTCCGTCGATCTGCTGAGTGTGGGCATGACATTTTTCACAGTCGGGGGAAGAGATCGCCGTCTGCCCAGATCAGAGCGGCACACGGGGGTCAGCATGGCCTGATTCGCCACTAAGTCGTCATTGCTGCCAACGAGACGGTCGATACACGCTGTGACCGTGCCTCAGCGACGTGTTGTAGTGGTCATCTATTCGGGGGTCCAGGCTCTGGACATCGCAGGGCCGGTGGAGGTGTTCGACACGGTCAACCGCCTGCTGGCGGACGGTCTGGACCTCGGCTACCGGATCGGGTTCGTGTCACCGGACGCCCCGCGGGTGCGGACCTGTGCGGGCATGGTGGTCGAGGCGGACCCTCTGGAAGCGGGGGAGGGGCCGATCGACACCCTGCTCGTGCCCGGCGGGTGGAGTCTCAAGGAGGCCCTCGGCCGAGGGGAGTTGGTGTCCTGGATCGGCCGGGCCGCAGGGAGGGCCCGGCGGGTCGTCTCGGTGTGCGGCGGGGCGTTCCTGTTGGCGGAGGCAGGGCTTCTGCAGGGACGGCGCGCCACCACGCACTGGGCGTTCTGCGCGGAGCTGGCCCGGCGGTACCCGGAGGTGGCGGTGGAGTCCGAACCGATCTTCGTCTGGGACGGGCGGTTCGTGACCTCCGCAGGGGTGGCGGCCGGGATCGACATGGCACTCGCCCTGGTGGAGGCGGACCACGGCGCCGCGTTCGCGCTCGAGCTGGCGCGCTTCCTGGTGCTGTTCTTCAAGCGCAACGGCGGGCAGTCGCAGTTCAGTTCGATCCTGGAGACGCAGTTGGCCGACCGGCCGCCGATCCGCACCGCACAGGAGTGGATCTCGCACAACCTCGAGAGGCCGCTGCCGCTGCCCGAGCTGGCGAAGCGCGCCAACATGAGCCTGCGCAACTTCGCCCGGGTGTTCCGGCGCGAGGTCGGTGTGCCGCCCGGTCAGTACATCGAGCAGCTGCGGATCGCCCGGGCCCGCACGCTGCTGGAGAGCACCGACCTGCCGGTCGCGCAGATCGCCCACCGTTGCGGCTTCGGTGCGCCGGAGACGTTCTTCCGCTCGTTCGGCCGGGCCCTGGAGCTGACTCCGGGCGAATACCGCCACCGCTTCCAGGCCCTGTCTCCCGCCGGGCTGATGGTGCCGTCCGGAGCGGCCGAGGGGAGGGTGGGATGACCGTCAGGATGCGGCTGGTCGACTACCTCGCCGGGGAACTGCCCCGGCTCGGGGTGAGCCATGTGTTCGGGGTCGGAGGCGCGAACATCGAGGACTTCTACGCTGCCCTGCACGCCGTCAGAGACCGTGTCCGGGCCGTGGTGTGCAAGCACGAGTTCTCGGCGGCCACCATGGCCGACGGTTACGCCCGGACCACCGGACGGTTCGGGGTGGTCACGGCCACCTCGGGTGGCGGGGCGGTCAACCTGGTGCCGGGGCTGGCGGAAGCGTACGCCTCGCGCGTGCCGCTGCTCGCGCTTGTCGGGCAGCCGCCCACCTTGGCCGAGGGGCGAGGGGCGTTCCAGGACACCAGCGGCAAGGCCGGATCCTTCGCCGCGCAGGAGCTGTTCGCGCCGGTGAGCCGTTTCTGCGCGCGGGTGGAGTCAGCAGAGGCGTTCCCGGAGCTGCTGGCGGACGCGATAGCTGCGGCCTGCGGTCCGGTCCGGGGACCCGCGGTCCTGCTGCTGCCGAAGGACATCCAGCGTGCCCGGGTCGCCCCCCGCCGGGTGTCGCCGCTTGCCAAGGACGCTGCTGCCGCCGTTGCGGCCCGGCTGCCGGAGTCGTCCCGGCTGGAGGAGGCTGCGGATCTGCTGCGCCGTGCCCGGCGTGTGCTGGTGATCGCGGGTGAGGGCGTCGCCGCCGCCGACGCGCGGGCGGAGCTGGCCGAAGTGGCAACGCGGTTGGGGGCCTGGGTCGCGGTCAGCCCCGACGCCAAGGACGTCTTCCGCAACGACGACCCTCGGTTCGCGGGCGTCGCCGGCGTCATGGGCCACCGCAACGTGCAGCAGTGCCTCCGGCAGGCGGACGCCTGTCTGCTGGTGGGCACGCGCATACCGGACCTCGCCCGGGCGGGGCTTGACGAGGCGCTGGCCGCCGTCCCGGTGGTCTGCGTCGATCCCGAGCCCGCGTACGTCCCCGCGCTCGCGGTCCTGGGCCCGGTCCGTGAAGCGCTGCGCGCGCTGGCCGGGCGGCTCGGCCCGCCGCGGTCGGCCCCGCAGCACACCGGGCCGGTGCCGACACCCACCCCGTCACCCCGTCCCGCGCCGCACCCGGGCGTCCTCGGCCACGCGGCGGCTATCGCCGCCGTCGAGGCCGCGCTGCCGTCCGACGCTCATGTCTTCGTGGACGCCGGCAACGCCGGTGCCAGCGTGATCCACCGACTGCCGGCGCCGACGCACGGCCGGTTCGTGGTCGCCGTCGGCATGGGGGGCATGGGCTACACGTTCGGCGCCGGGATCGGCGCGGCGCTGGGAACCGGCAAACGCACCTATGTGCTGGCCGGCGACGGCTCGTTCTTCATGCACGGGATGGAGATCCACACCGCGCTGGAGCAGCGGGCCCCGGTGACGTTCGTGATCTTCAACAACAACGCCCACGCCATGTGCGCCACACGCGAGCAGCTCTTCCTCGGCGGCCCGCACCCGAGCAACCTGTTCCACCCCGCCGACCTGGCCGCCGGCATGGCGGCCATGTTCCCCACCCTGCGCGTCACCCGGGCCACCGACCCGGACCGGCTGCACCAGGCCCTGCTGCACGCCAACAGCTCCGCAGGGCCGGCCTTCGTCGCCGTCGACCTCGACCCCGCCGAGCTGCCCCCGTTCCTGCCCTTCCTCCACACCCTCGACCACGCCCTCGACCCCCAGCACCAGGAGAGCCCTGATGGCCCCGCACACGCCCACGTTGGCTGAGATCCCCGGCCTGATCCGGGTGGAGCACACCGACCAGGAGCAACTGCTCTCAGTCTGCTCCGAGCTGACCAAACCCTCCTACACACACCAGGAGGTCCACGGGCAGTACTGCACCATCCAGACCCACGTGGACTGCCCTCCCGACGACGTGTACGACTACCTGCGCCAAGGCCACCACCTGGAGGAATGGACGTTCAGCCTGCGCGGCTTCCGGCCGACGGGCTCTCCCGGCCTGTGGGTCGGCAGCGACCTGCTGGAGCACGACACCCCGATCTACTGCCGGGTCGAGGCCGCCCCCCAAGCCCGGACGGTGGACTACCACTGCGCCTGGGACCAGGGCGAAGAACTGTGGATGGTCTACCTGATGCGCGTCATCCCGGCCCACGTGGTGCTGAACCGGCCCGGGTCGGTGATCACCTGGACCAACTGCCGCCACCCGTACTACGACCGCAACCCGCACCCCGAACTCGCGCCCCGCCCCGACCGACCGTGGGTCGGCGACTACTGGCCCCTCTTCTACGCCGGCCACACCGTGGAACTGGCCAATCTCAAAGCCATCCTGGAACACCGCCACCGCACCGGGCAGCCGGTCTCCTCCGCGCCGCGCGCCGCGGAGGCCCAGTGACCACGGTCAGTCTGACGGACGTCGCCGGGTACCTTCCGGGCGACGGCGTACCAGCCGAGTACTACACCCGGTACCCCGGCGCGGAGGACAAGCTGCGCCGCAGCCCGATGTTCCGGGTACCGGCCATGCGCCACCACGTGGCCCGGAACCAGACCAACGTCGACCTGGTGGAGTCCGCGGTACAGCCGCTGATCGAACGCCACGGGCGAAAGGAGATCCGGTCGGTCGACGTCCTGCTGGTGCACAGCCAACTGCCCGACACCCCGTTCGTCGGCGCCGGCACCGAGGTCGCCAGGCGACTCGGCCTCAAGCCGCGCTGGCTGATCGACGTGGCCAACGCGGGCTGTGCCTCGTTCGTCCAGATGCTGGAGCTCGCCTGCACCCTCCTCACCAGCACGGACGCCCGCACGGCCCTGATCTGCAACGCGCAGAACGCCGCCGGGCAACTGTTCACCCAGTCCGAGGTGCGGGGCCTGGCCCAGGCGGCCATCCCCGGAGACGGCTGCGGAGTCGGCTACCTGACCACCTCGGCCGAGCGGCCGGTGCTGGGCGTCGTGACGCGTCATCTCCCCGAGTACGGAGGCGACATGGTCGCCGAACTGGAGGACGGACGCAGGTACTGGGAGCCGGGAACCTCCCAGCTCCGGATCGGCTTCACCGAGAAGGGCGTCACCCAGGTCATGGAGCGCGGCAACCGGCTGGTGCCCCAGGTGATCGACGAGCTGTGCGGCCGACTCGGCGTCCCCGCGGACGGGATCGACGCGCTGATCACCAACCAGCCGAACCGGGCCTTCCTGCAGAACTGGCGTGAGGCCGTGGGCGTGCCCGCGCACCGCCACCCCGACACCTTCGACACCTGCGGCAACCTCTTCGGGGCGGCGATCCCGGTCACCCTCGACCAGTCCCTTCGCTCAGGACGGATCAGCCCAGGCGACCTGGTCGTCCTGGCCGGCTTCGCCCACGCCGGAGACTTCGCCGCGGCTGCGGCCGTCCGGTTCTGAGGAGCCGCGGCCTGCTGGTCATTCCAGCAGCACGACGTCGAGGGTGCGGGGGCCGTGGACGCCCTCCACCCGGTCGAGTTCGATGTCACTGGTCGCGGACGGCCCGGAGATCCAGGTGAGCGGGCGGGTCGGGTCGAGCCGGGCAAGGCTCTGAGGGAGGGACGCGACGACCTGGTCGGGGGTGTGGACGACGCAGATGTGGTGGTCGGGGACGAGAGTCAGGGCGCGGCGTCCCTGGCCGGGGCCGGCGTCGAGGACGAGGGTGCCGGTCTCGGCGACGGCCAGGCGGCAGGTGGTGACGACACTGTCGAACCCGTCGAGTTCACGCGCCGTCAGCGGCGGCTCGTCCGGGTGTTGCCGCACCCCGCCCGCCTCGGCGAGCCAGCCCTGCGGCAGGCCCGGTGGCACGGCGACGCTACGGGAGCCGTGCTCGGCCAGCAGCCGGGCGAGGAGGGCCGGGAGCGCGGCCTCGGCGCAGCGGTGCACGTGGGCGCGGTAGTCGGCGAGGTTTTCGGCCAGCAGATCGACGACGGCGGCGTACTCGTCCGGGACATGCTTGGCCGGGACGTTTGCGCCCCGGACGTGGGCTGTGCGGTAGTCGCGCACGACCGGTTCCGGCTCGGGCGCGTCGGCGAGCGCGGCACGGATGCGGGCGAGGACGGCGTCGCGGCTGCTCACTCTGCGGGCTCCTGACGGGTCGTGCGGTGCTGCTTCCACCACGCGCGGAAGGGCGCGGCAGGCAGCTCGGGCAGGTCACGGCTGTCGGTCCAGGCCTTCGCCGGGCCGAGCGGCAGGGTGCGCGGGAGCGCGGCGCGGGTGGCGGAGGCCGCGCGCTCGGCGGCGGCCAGGGCGGCGGGGTGGTCGAAGAGCCACGCCGCCGCCTTCATCGCGGCCCGCTCCGCGCCGTGGCCGGGCTGGGCCGCGACCTGTTCGCGCAGATGGACGAGGACCTCGGGGATGTCGATGGCGACGGGGCAGACCTCGTAGCAGGCCCCGCACAGCGACGAGGCGAACGGGAGCGAGGCGTCGACCTCGCTGGTGGTGCCGCGCAGTTGGGGTGTGAGGACGGCGCCGATGGGCCCGGGGTAGGGGGAGCCGTAGGCGTGCCCGCCCGCGCGTTCGTAGACGGGGCAGACATTGAGGCACGCGGAGCAGCGGATGCAGCGCAGCACCTGGCGTCCGATCTCGTCCGCGAGCGTGTCGGTGCGGCCGTTGTCGAGCAGCACGAGATGGAAGTCGCGGGGGCCGTCGCCCGTGGTGGTGCCGGTCCACATCGTGGTGTAGGGGTTCATCCGCTCGGCCGTCGAGGAGCGGGGGAGGAGCTGCAGGAACACCTCCAGGTCCTGCCAGGTGGGCAGGACCTTCTCGATGCCGACCACGGAGATCAGGGTCTCGGGGAGGGTGAGGCACATCCGGCCGTTGCCCTCGGACTCGACCACCACCAGTGTCCCGGTCTCGGCGATCATGAAGTTGGCGCCGGAGACGGCCACTTTGGCGCGCAGGAACTTCTCCCGCAGGTGCAGCCGGGCCGCCTCCGCCAGATCGGCCGGGCGGTCGGTCAGGCCCTGCGGTGCCGGGCGGCCCCAGCGACCCATCTGCGCACGGAAGATGTCCCGGATCTCGCCGCGGTTGCGGTGGATCGCGGGGACCAGGATGTGCGAGGGCAGGTCGTCGCCGAGCTGGACGATGAGCTCGGCCAGGTCGGTCTCGTAGGCGTTGATGGCCTCGGCCGCGAGGGCCTCGTTGAGGCCGATCTCCTGCGTGGCCATCGACTTGACCTTGACGACCTCGGTCTCGCCCGTGGCGTGCACCAGCGACGCGACGATCCGGTTGGCCTCGGCGGCGTCGGCAGCCCAGTGGACGGTGCCGCCGGCCGCGGTGACGCGTTCCTCCAACTGGAGCAGGTAGGTGTCCAGATGCCGCAGGGTGTGGTCCTTGATGCGCTTGCCTGCCTCGCGCAGGAGCGCCCAGTCGTCCAGCTCGCCCACCGCGCGGGCGCGCTTGTCGCGGATGGTGCGGGTGGCGTGGCGCAGGTTCGCCCGCAGCCGCTCGTCCTTGGTGGACGCCTTCGCTGCCACGGGGAAGGCGGGCATGCCGAGGTAGGTGCGGCCGCTCATGCCACGCTCCAGGGGTCGGCCTCGGTGGAGGCGAGGATCTCGGCGAGGTGCACGGTCCGCAGGGGCGCGTCCCCGCGGCCCCGGTTCTGCCGTCGCAGCATGCCGTCCAGGTGCACCAGGCAGGAGTTGTCCGCGCCGCACAGCACCTCGGCGCCGGTGGAGCGGGCGTGGGCGATCTTGTCGGCGCCCATGGCGGTGGACACGTCGGGGTTCTTGACCGCAAAGGTGCCGCCGAAGCCGCAGCACTCCTCCGCGCCCGGCAGCTCGACCAGCTCCAGGCCCTCGACCGCCCGCAGCAGCGCCAGGGGGCGGGTGCCCAGCCCCAGCACGCGCAAGCCGTGGCAGGACGGGTGGTAGGTCACCGTGTGCGGGAAGTACGCGCCCACGTCCGTCACGCCGAGCACATCGACGAGGAACTCCGTCAGTTCCAGCACCCGCGGCGTCAGGGAGGCCGCCGCGACCGCGGGCTCCTCACCGCGGCCCTCCGTGCGGGCCTTCGCGCCGATGCGTGGGTAGTTGTCGCGGACCATCGCCACGCAGGAGCCGGACGGCGTCACAACGTACGCGTAGCCGTCGAAGGCCCGCGCCATGCGCCGCACCAGCGGTTCTGTCTGCCGCCGGTAGCCTGTGTTGTACTGCGGCTGCCCGCAGCAGCTCTGCTGTTCGGGGAAGTCCACCTCCATGCCCAGCCGTTCCAGCAGCCGTACGGTCGCGATCGCGGCGCGGGGCAGCACGGCGTCGTTGACGCACGTGGCGAACAGGGCGACTCGCACGGCGGCGATCCTCCTGACGGTCTCTCGGTCGAGGGCGGCACTCACGTCCGCCCCAGCCGGGCGGCGGCAACCTGCCAGGGTTTCGGCGACCCGCTGGGATCGTAACGACGCAGAGGCTGCGTGTCCGCGACGAGCCGGCGCAGATCCTGACGGGATTCCAGGACGCCGTGCGCGCGGGCCTGGACCAGGATGTTCCCGAGCGCCGTGGCCTCCACTGGCCCGGCCACCACCGGCAGGCCCAGCGCGTCGGCGGTCAGCTGGCACAGCAGCCCGTTGCGGGCGCCGCCGCCGACCAGGTGCACCGTGCGCAGCTCCCGGCCGGTCAGCTCCGCGGCCTCGGTGAGGGTGCGGGCGTGGGCCAGCGCCAGCGCCTCCAGGACGGTGCGGACCACCGACCCGCGTGACCGCGGCGGCTGTTGACCGGTGCGGCGGCAGAAGGCGGCGATCCGGGCGGGCACGTCCCCGGCAGCGGCGAAGTCCGGGGCGTCCGGGTCGATCACGGCGGCGAAGGCGGGCGCGGCCTCTGCCTGGGCGATCAGGTCGGTGTGGTCGGCGGGCGCTGCCGTCCCGTCCTCGCGGGCCCAGGCGCGTCGGCACTCCTCCAGCAGCCACATGCCCATGATGTTGCGCAGGAACCGGATCGTGCCGTCGACGCCCCGTTCGTTCGAGAAGTTCGCACGCCGAGCCGCTTCGGTGAGCACCGGCCGCTCCAGCTCCAGGCCGGCCAGCGACCAGGTGCCGCAGGAGATGTAGGCGACGGTCCCGTCCAGGGCGGGGACGGCGGCGACGGCCGAGGCGGTGTCGTGCGAGGCGACCGCTGTCACCGGCAGCCGCCCGCCGGACAGCCCGACTTCCGTCAGGACGTGCGGCAGCAGCTCGCCGGCGGGAGAGCCCGGCGGGCGCAGCGGCGGCAGCAGCGACGGGGCAAGGCCCAGTGCCCCGGTGACGCGCCGCGACCACTCGCCCGCGGGGGCGTCGAAGAGGCCGGTGGTCGAGGCGTTGGTGGTCTCCGCACCGATGGTGCCGGTGAGCCAGTAGGTGAGCAGGTCCGGCAGGAGCAGCAGGTGCCGGGCGCGGGCAAGGGCGGCGCTCTCCCGGGCGGCGGCGAGCTGGAAGACGGTGTTGAACGGAAGATGCTGCAGCCCCGTGACCCGGTACAGCTCCGCCGCGTCGACGTGCCGCCACACCGCGTCGGCGGCGCCCTCGGTGCGGCGGTCGCGATAGTGGAACGGGGCGCCGACCAGCGTGCCGTCGGCGTCCAAAAGCCCGTAGTCGACGGCCCAGGAATCGATGCCCACCGACACCAGGGGTGTCCCGCGCGGCGTCAGCGTGGCCTGCCGCAGCGCCGCCTGCCGCAGCCCCGCCAGGACCTCTCGGTACAGGCCGAGCACGTCCCAGTGCAGCCCGTCGGGCAGCCGTACCGGGGTGTTCGGGAACCGGTGCACCACCTCGTGGGTGAGGCTTTCGCGCGTGACATGGCCGACGACCACGCGGCCGCTGGTGGCGCCCAGGTCCACGGCGGCGAACGCGCTCGGCGGCTGGAGCGGGCCGGGGGCGGCGGAGGACACGCGATCACCTCGAAGGCAGGAGCGGCAGGATGACGTGAGGTCAGCGCAGGAAGGCCGCGGCGACGCCCGAGTCGACGGGGATGTGGAGGCCGGTGGTGTGGGTGAGGTCGCCGCCGGTCAGCGCGAACACGGCGTTCGCGACATGCTCGGGCAGCACCTCGCGGCCCAGCAGGGTGCGCCGGGCGTAGAACGCGCCGAGTTCGCTCTCGTCGATCCCGTACGTGGCGGCGCGCTGGGCGCCCCACCCGCCCGCGAAGATGCCCGAGCCGCGCACGACGCCGTCCGGGTTGACGCCGTTGACGCGGATCCCGTGCTCGCCCAACTCGGCTGCCAGCAAACGGACCTGGTGGGCCTGGTCGGCCTTGGCGGCCGAGTAGGCCACGTTGTTCGGGCCGGCGAAGACCGCGTTCTTGGAGGCGACGAAGACGATGTCCCCGCCGAGCCCCTGCTCGATCATGATCCGGGCGGCCTCGCGGGAGACGAGGAAGGAGCCGCGGGCCATGACGGCGTGCTGCAGGTCCCAGTCGCGGGCCGTGGTCTCCAGCAAGGGCCTGGAGATGGAGATCCCGGCGTTGTTGACGACCAGGTCCACCCCGCCGAAGGCCAGCAGGGCCTGCGCGAACGCGTCGGCGATCTGTGCCTCGTCGGTGACGTCGACGGTGACCGCCACCGCCTTGTCGGGGCCGCCGAGCTCCTCGGCGACCGCCGCTGCGCTGTCGGCGTTCACGTCGGCGACGACCACGCAGGCGCCCTCGGCGACGAGCCGGTGGGCCACGGCCCTGCCGATCCCGGAGCCCGCCCCCGTCACCAGGGCGACGCGCGTGGCCAGCGGCGCAGGCCTCGGCATCCGCCGCAGCTTGGCCTCCTCCAGCGCCCAGTACTCGATGCGGAACTTCTCCGCCTCCTCGATCGGCGCATACGTGGACACCGCCTCGGCCCCACGCATCACGCGCACGGCGTTGAGGTAGAACTCGCCCGCCACCCGGGCGGTCTGCTTGTCCCGGCCGAAGGAGAACATGCCGACCCCGGGCACCAGCACGATGGCCGGGTCCGCGCCGCGCATTGCGGGGGAGTCGGCCGTGGCGTGGCGGTGGTAGTAGGCGGCGTACTCCGCTCGGTAGTCGGCATGCAGCTCCCGCAGGCGGGCCGCGACCTCGTCGAGGGGAGCCGTCGGCGGCAGGTCGAGCACCATCGGGCGGACCTTGGTGCGCAGGAAGTGGTCCGGGCAGGAAGTCCCGAGCGCCGCCAGGCGCGGGTGCTCCGCACGGGCCAGGAAGTCCAACACGGCCTCGGAGTCGGTGAAGTGGCCGACCACCGGCTGATTGGTGGACGCCAGCCCCCGCAGCAGCGGCGCGAGCGCGGCGGACCGCCGGCGGCGTGCGGCCTGCGGCAGCGGTCCGTAGCCCGCCAGCAGCGGGCCGAACGGCTCCGGCCTGCCGCGTTCGGCCAGGAACGCCTCGGCGGTGCGGATGATCTCCAGCGAGCGGGCCTCGGCCTCCTCGCTCGTCCCGCCCCAGGCGGTGATGCCGTGACCGCCGAGGACGCAGCCGATCGCCTGCGGGTTCTCCCGGGCGATCGCGGCGATGTCCAGGCCCAGCTGGAACCCGGGGCGCCGCCACGGCACCCACGCCACCCGCTCGCCGAAGCACTCGGCCGTCAGCTTCTGCCCGTCGGCGGCGGTGGCCAGGGCGATGCCGGAGTCCGGGTGCAGGTGGTCCACATGGGCGGCGTCGACCAGGGCGTGCATGGCGGTGTCGATGGACGGCGCGGCGCCGCCGCGCCCGTGCAGGCAGAAGTCGAACGCGGCCACCATCTCGTCCTCTCGGTCGACCCCCGGGTACACCCCGGCCAGGGCGCGCAGCCGGTCCAGGCGCAGCGCGGCCAGGCCGTCCGCGGTCAGCGTGCCGAGGTCGCCCCCGGATCCCTTGACCCAGACCAGCTCGACGACCTGACCCGTGGCCGGGTCGCGGTCGGTGCCCTTCGCGGAGGTGTTGCCGCCCGCGTAGTTGGTGTTGCGCGGATCCGCACCCAGACGGTGGGAGCGCGCCAGCAGAGCCTCGACGGTGGGGTGGTGTGTCATCGTGTCCGTCCTCGGGGGAGAAGTCGGTCAGGCCGGGCCCTGGGGCGTTCCTCGGCCGAAGGCTGGGGGAGGAATCCTCGAACAGGCCCTAAGCACCCCAGCCGGCCTGGAGGCCGCCGACCCGTTCGGCGGTGATCCGCTCCTGACCTCCGGAGCGCCGGTACGCGGCGACCGGATCCGGGGCGAGCCCCTGCTCCTCGCGCAGCTCGCGCAGCAGCGGGCGGACGTCCGTGTGGTAGGCGTCCATCAGCACCGCGTTGGCGGCCAGCACGTCGCCCTCGCGCTGGGCGGCGCGCAGCGCGTCGAGGTCCACCAGCAGTGCCTTGGCGGTGGCCTCCTGCACGTTCATCACCGAGCGTATGACGGCGGGGATCTTGGCCTCGATGTTGTGGCACTGGTCGAGCATGAAGGCGACCTGCCGCTCGGGCCGGAAGCCGTCGTTCTTGGCCACCTCGTGCAGGATCCGGAAGAGCTGGAACGGGTCGGCCGAGCCGGCCATCAGGTCGTCGTCGGCGTAGAAGCGGGAGTTGAAGTCGAACGCGCCGAGCCGGTCCTCGCGCAGCAGGAACGCCACGATGAACTCGATGTTGGTGCCGGGTGCGTGGTGGCCCGTGTCGACCACGACTCTGGCCTTGGGGCCGAGCCGCAGGCAGTGGGCGTAGGAGGTGCCCCAGTCCGGGACGTCGGTGGTGTAGAAGGCCGGCTCGAAGAGCTTGTACTCCAGCACCATCCGCTGGTCGTCGCGGAGCCGGGCGTACACCTCGGCCAGGGCCTCGCCGAGCCGGTCCTGGCGGGCGGTGATGTCGTCCTGGCCGGGGTAGTTGGTGCCGTCGGCGAACCAGAGTTTGAGATCACGTGAGCCGGTGGCGTCCATGATGTCGACGCATTCGAGCAGGTGGGCCAGCGCCTTGCGGCGGACCGCCCGGTCGGGGTGGCAGACGCTGCCGATCCGGTAGTCGTCGTCCTGGAAGGTGTTGGAGTTGACCGCGCCCAGCTCCAGGCCGCGGTCCTCGGCGTACCGGCGGAGCGCGGCGTAGTCGTCCACCGCGTCCCAGGGGATGTGCAGCGAGACCCTCGGCGCGACCCCGGTGAAGGCGTGCACCGCGGCGGCGTCGTCGAGCTTCTCGAACGCGTCGCGGGGGACCCCGGGCTGCGCGAAGACCTTGAAGCGCGTGCCCGAGTTGCCGTAGCCCCAGGACGGGGTCTCGATCGCCTGGGTCCTGAGTACGGCCTTCACCGCGGACAGGTCGGTCACGGCAGCCCCCTTCCCATCGCTAAAAACGATTCAACCTGGCTGCGGTGACGATAGGCAGGACGAGTCGGGCCGGTCAAGAGCCGAGTAGGAGGCTGTGGATAACTGCCCCTGTCCACACTTCGGTGCGCGGTGTATTGACGTTCCGAAGCCTCCCGGTCTAACGTCCCGGCAATCGGGTTGAAACAATTCATCCAGCCGGTGGCAGTGCCCGGCGAGCCAAGGAGCGACCTCGATGACCCACTCAGAACCGGACGGTGTGCCGGTGCTCGCCCTCGAGGGGGTGAGCAGATCCTTCGGCGCTGTCCGCGCCCTCCAGGACGTGTCACTGCGGCTGTTCCCCGGTGAGGCGCACGCCCTCGCGGGGGAGAACGGCGCAGGCAAGTCGACGCTGATCAAGACCCTGGCCGGGGTGCACAGGCCCGACAACGGCCGGGTGCTCCTGGACGGCCGGCCGGTGGTTTTCCACGGCCCCGCCGACGCGAGGGACGCCGGGGTGGCGGTCATCTACCAGGAGCCCACGCTCTTCCCCGACCTATCGGTCGCGGAGAACATCTTCATGGGCCGTCAGCCGCGCCGCTCGCTCGGCCGGGTGGACCACGCCGCGGTCCGCTCGGCGACGGCCCGCCTGTTCCAGCAGCTCGGGGTGGACCTCGACCCCGACCGGCCCGCCCGCGGCCTGTCCATCGCCGACCAGCAGCTGGTGGAGATCGCCAAGGCGCTCTCTTTCGACGCCCGCGTGCTGATCATGGACGAGCCGACCGCGGCCCTCACCGGCAGCGAGGTGGCCCGGCTGTTCCGGGTGGTGCGGACCTTGCTGGAGCGCGGCGGCGCGGTGCTGTTCATCTCGCACCGCCTGGAGGAGGTCTTCGCCCTGTGCCAAAGGGTCACCACCCTTCGGGACGGGCGCCTGGTCGCGAGCGAACCCGTTGCCGGGCTCACCGAGGACGGCCTGGTGCGCCGCATGGTCGGCCGCGACCTCGACGAGCTCTACCCCAAACTGCCGGCCGAGCTCGGGGAGGTGGCCCTGAGCGTGCGGGGGCTGACCCGCGAGGGCGTCTTCACCGATGTCTCCTTCGACGTGCGCGCCGGGGAGATCGTGGGGCTGGCCGGCCTGGTCGGCGCCGGTCGCAGCGAGGTCGCCCGCGCGGTCTTCGGCGTCGACCGCTGGGACGCGGGCGTGGTCCTGGTCGACGGCGTCGCGCTGACCCGCGGGGCGCCCAGCAGGGCCATCGCCGCAGGCGTGGCCCTGGTGCCCGAGGACCGTCGGGCCCAGGGCCTGGTCATGGAGATGTCCATCGCCCGCAACATCGGCCTCACCGGCCTGAGGGCGACCACGACCGCCGGACTGATGAACCGGGGCGCCGAACGCGACCGCGCCCTGGACTGGGCGGTCAGGCTGCAGGTCAAGTTCGCCCGGCTCGCCGACACCGTCGGCACGCTGTCCGGCGGCAACCAGCAGAAGGTTGTGCTGGCCAAGTGGCTCGCCACCGGCCCGCGCGTGCTGATCGTCGACGAGCCCACCCGCGGGATCGACGTGGGCACCAAGGCGGAGGTGCACCGGCTGCTGTCCCACCTGGCCGGCCGGGCTCGCCCCTGTGTTGAAGATCCGCGAACTCGCCATCGGCGCCGTCCTGGTGCTGATGCTCGCCGCCACCGAGCTGGACAACGGCTCCTTCCTCTCCGTCCAGGGGATCAAGGACCTGCTGCTCAACGCGGGCATCCTGGTCCTGGTCGCGACGGGACAGGCGGTCGTCGTCATCACCCGCAACGTCGACCTGTCCGTCGGCTCCGTCCTCGGCATCACCGCCTTCGCGGCCGGCGACATCCTGCAAGACGGCGGCAACCCCGTCCTGGCGGTGCTCGCCGCGGTCGGCCTCGGCATCGCCTTCGGGCTGCTCAACGGCCTTCTGGTGAGCATCGGTCAGGTGCCCGCCCTGGTCGTCACCCTGGGCACGCTCTACGTCATCCGCGGCGTCGACTCCCTCTGGGTCGGCTCCCGCGAGATCACCGCCAACGACCTCCCGGCGTCCTATTCCGGGTTCGGCCACGACGGCCTGTGGGCGATTCCCTACCTCGGGTTGCTCGCGGCGGCCGTGCTCGTCGTGGTCGCCTTCTACCTGCGCCACTACCGCAGCGGCCGGGAGCTGTACGCGCTCGGCTCCAGCCCCGAGGCAGGCCGGCTGGCCGGCGTCCCGATCCGGCGACGCGTGCTCACCGCCTACGTCCTGTGCGGCGCCCTCGCCGGCCTGGCCGGAGCCCTCTACCTGGCCCGGTTCGGCAACGTCGACTCCGGCACCGGCAGCGGCTACGAGCTCACCGTGGTCAGCGCGGTGGTCGTCGGCGGCGTCGCCTTCACCGGCGGCTCCGGCAGCGTCCACGGCGCGGCGCTGGGAGCCCTGCTGCTCACCTCCATCAACAGCGTGCTGCCCGCCATCGGCGTCAGCTCCGTCTGGGTCCTCGCCATCGACGGCGTGCTGCTGCTCGCGGCGATCACCGTGGACCGGCTGACGGCGCTGCGGGTGGCCCGGGTCCTGCGCAACCGCGCAGCAGCGACAAGGAGCCTGCGCGACCACCCCGCACGGACAAGGAGGCTGCGCCATGGCTGATCTGACGGGCTCCGACCTGACCGCAGCGAAGGCGCAGGACGATGTCGCGGCCCCGCCCTCCGCCCCGCGGCGCGGCGGCGCGGCCGGCCTCGTGCGCTGGGACACCGCCGTCGGCGCGCTGCTCGCCGTTCTGCTGCTGTGCTCCTTCGGCTTCGTCGGCGACTTCGGCAACACGCTCAACCTGTCGTTCCTCATCGGCAACACCCTGCCCATGGCCGTGATCGCGCTCCCGATGACGATGCTGGTGGCCGCGGGGGAGATCGACCTGTCCGTCGGCTCCGTGGCCGGCCTGTCCGGCGCCGTGATGGGCTCCCTGTGGAACGCCGGGATGGCCATTGAGACGATCATCCCCCTGTGCCTGCTGCTCGGCCTGGTCTGCGGGCTGGTCAACGGCCTGCTGGTGACGCGGCTCGGACTGCCGTCCCTGGCGGTCACCATCGGCACCATGGCCGCCTACCGCGGCATCGCGCAGATCGTGCTCGGCGCGAACTCCGTCACCGACTTCCCGCAGCAGTACCTCGACTTCGGCTCCGGCCGGATCCCGGGGACGTTCCTGCCCTACGCGGCCATACCCTGGGCCGTGCTGGCGGTCATCGCGGTGCTGGTCCTGCACGCCACCGGCGTCGGACGTTCGCTGTTCGCCGTCGGCGCCTCCGCGGAGGCCGCCTGGTTCGCCGGCATCCGCGTCAAGCGCCTGAGGCTGTCCATGTTCGCCGCGACCGGCGTGGTCTCCGCCCTCACCGGCGTGTTCTGGGTGCTGCACTACGCCAGCGCCCGATACGACAACGCCACCGGGCTCGAACTGTCCGTCATCGCGGCCGTCCTTCTCGGCGGTGTCGACTTCGACGGCGGCAAGGGCACCCTCGGTGGTGCGATCGGCGGAGTGTTCCTGCTCGGCACCCTGGAGAACACGATGAGCCTGGTCGACGTCTCGGCGCAGTCCCAGACCGTGGTCACCGGAGTCCTGCTGGTGGTCTCCGTCCTCGGCCCTCGGGCGGGCCGCCAGCTCGCCCGGACGGTGGCCAGGCGCCGCAGCGCCGGCTCCGGGAGCGCACCCGCGGCCACCGGCTGACCGGCCGTCGGCCCGCGCCCCCACCTCGTCACCAGCGTCGCCTCGCGTCCTCGCCTTCTTCGCGTCGCCTCCTCGCTCCTCGTCACCTTCGTCACCCTCGAGACAAGGAACCCTCATGTCCCGCCTGCCCTTCGCGCACCGGCCCGCCAGACACCCCCTCGGCCGCGCCGCCACCGCGCTCGCACTGACCGCCGCCGTCGCCGTGACCGCGTCCGCCTGCGGCGGCACCACCAAGAGCTCCACCGACGCGGCCGGGAGCCAGACCGCTGCGACCGGCGCCGCGAACCCGAACGCCGCCACCAAGACCGCGCTCAAGGTCGCCTTCCTGCCCAAGCAGGTCAACAACCCCTACTTCACCATCGCCGACAACGGCGGCAAGAAGGCCCTGGACGCGCTCGGCGAGACCTACAAGGAGGTCGGCACCAGCAGCGGCACCGACACCGCCGGCCAGGTCTCCTACGTCAACACCCTGACCCAGCAGCAGATGAACGCCATCGCCGTCTCCGCCCAGGACCCGGGAGCCCTGTGCACCGCGCTCAAGCAGGCCATGAGCAGCGGCGTCAAAGTCGTCACCTACGACTCCGACACCGACCCCGGCTGCCGGCAGCTGTTCGTCTCCCAGGCCAGTTCGGAGGCGCTGGGCCGCAGCGAGGTCCAGCTCATCGCCAAGGAGATCGACTACACCGGCGACATCGCGATCCTGTCCGCCGCCCAGACGGCCACCAACCAGAACACCTGGATCGGCTACATGAAGGACGAGCTGAAGAAGCCCGCCTACAAGAACATGAAGCTGGTCAGCGTCGCCTACGGCAACGACGACGCGCAGACCTCGTTCCAGCAGACCCAGGGTCTGCTCCAGCAGTACCCGGGCCTGAAGGGGATCATCTCCCCGACCACCGTCGGCATCAAGGCCGCCGCCCAGTACCTGTCCGGCTCGCAGTACAAGGGCAAGGTCCAGCTCACCGGTCTCGGTACCCCGAACGACATGCGCGCCTACGTCAAGGACGGCACCGTCAGCGCCTTCGAGCTGTGGGACCCGGCCAAGCTCGGCGAGCTCGCCGCCTACGCCGCCACAGCGCTCGCCTCCGGCCAGATCACCGGAGCCCAGGGACAGAGCTTCAAGGCCGGCGACCTCGGCAGTTTCACCATCGGCGCGAACGGCGTCGTCCTGCTCGGCGACCCCACCGTCTTCAACGCCTCGAACATCGACCAGTTCGACTTCTGACCGCGCCGCGCACCGGTTCCGGGGTGCCCTCTCCGGCCGCCCGGGAACCGGTCCACCCGGGCAGATGCGAGTGCCGCCCTGGCCGCGACCGAGGTGAACCTGCGCCGGGAGACGGACATGGGAGACTTCTTCGAGCACCCCACCCGATCCGACCGGCCCGAACGAAAGGAACGCAGCCGAACGTGGCACGCACGGCAGGCATCAAGGACGTCGCCCGCGCGGCGGGAGTCTCGGTCGGAACGGTCTCCAACGTCATCAACCGCCCCGACCTGGTCTCCGCCGACACCCGGTTGCGCGTCGAGGCCGCCATCACCAACCTCGGCTACGTCCGCAGCGAGTCCGCCCGGCAACTGCGCGCCGGCCGCAGCCGGGTGCTGGCACTGCTCGTCCTCGACATGGGCAACCCGTTCTTCGTCGACATCGCCCGTGGCGCGGAGAAGGTCGCCCGCGAGAACGGCCTGATGGTCATGGTCTGCAACAGCGGCCAGGACCAGGCGGAGGAGGACGAGTACCTGGCCCACTTCACCCAGCAGCAGGTCCTCGGCGTGCTGCTGTCCCCGGTGGACAGCGCCCGCACCAACACCGCGGCCCTGCAGCGCGCCGGCATCCCCGTCGTCCTCGTCGACCGCGGGGCCGAGATCGAGGAGTCCTGCTCGGTCTCCGTCGACGACGTCCTCGGCGGCGCCCTGGCCGTGCGGCACCTGATCGAGTCCGGCAACGAACGCATCGTCTTCGTCGGCGGGCCGCCCTCGTTGCAGCAGGTCCGCAACCGGCTCACCGGCGCGCGCCAGGCCGTCGCCGACGCGGGCCTGCCGCCCGAGGCGCTGACGGTCGTCGAGACCCAGCGCCTCGACATCGCCGCGGGCCGCGACGCGGGCCAGCGCCTGCTCGGCGTCGCGGCACGCCCCACCGGCGTGTTCTGCGCCAACGACCTGCTGGCGCTGGGCGTCCTGCAGTCCCTGTTCTCGATGGGCGTGCGGGTGCCCGACGACATCGCGCTCGTCGGCTACGACGACATCGAGTTCGCCGGCGCCGCCGCGGTGCCGATCACCTCTGTGCGGCAGCCCGCCTACCGGATCGGCCGCACCTCGGCGGAGCTGCTGATCGCCGAGTCCCTCGCCGGCCCGGCCGAGCACGAGCATCAACGCATCGTCTACCAGCCCGAACTGGTGGTCCGTGCCTCCTCGATGCGGCGTCACGCCTCCGCGCGGTGAGTGTCCGCCGGCTCCTGGCCGGCGGAGGGCGTGCCGGTGGCGGGCGTTCCGACGGCGGGTGAGCCGGTGGCCAGGCGGCGCAGCTGGAGGCCGATCACCATGGCGACCAGCGGCGCGGCCAGCCGCTCGGCGTCCTTGACGCCGAGGGCGCCCAGCAGGGAGGCGGCCAACTGGTCGTAGGCGCCGAAGCACTCGTCCGCGGCGGCGCGCAGCTCCGGGTCGCGGCCCGCCTGGAGGTAGAGCTCGTAGGGCGCGATGTCGGTATTGCCGGCTGTGCTCGTGCTCGTGGTCGCGGCGACGTGGTCGAGGACCCCGGCCAGGTCGGTGAGGTCGGTCAGGTCGACCGGCGCGTCGCAGGGGGAGACGGCCAGCTCGGCGAAGCGCCGGGTCTCCTCCGCGACGAACAGCCGCAGGCTCTCGCGCAGCAGGTCGCGCTGGGTGGCGAAGTGGTAGGTGACCGAACCCAGGGAGACACGGGCCTCTTCCGCGATCCGCCGGTTGGTGATCTGGGCGATGCCCTCGTCGGCGATGATCTGCAAGGTGGCGCGGACGATGCGCTCACGGACGGAAGGAGGCTTTGGCACCCTGCCATCATTCCATGCGCTCCCCGCGCGGATCGTCGCAGGTCGTCGCGGCCGGTGCGGTCAGTGTGGTCGGAGCGGGGCGGCGGTCGTGCCAGCGCAGCTCGGCCTCCAGGTGTGCGGCCAGTGAGACCAGCAGCGGCTCAGTGCAGGCGGGGCCGAGCAGTTGGCAGCCGATGGGCAGCCCGGCGGCGGTGAAGCCGGCCGGGATGTTGACGGCGGGCCAGCCCAGCACGTTCCATGGCCAGGCGTAGGGGCAGCCGGTCAGCATGGCCCGGTCCAGCGCGGCCGATCCCATCGCGTCGGTCGCGCCGACAAGCGGAGGCGGGGTGGCCGTGGTCGGGGTGAGCACGACGTCGAACGCGTCGAAGACGCGCCCCACGCGGCGCTGCAGCCACGGTTCGGCCGCCCGGGCGGCGCGCAGCACGGGGCCGCCGAGCAGGGCGCCGGTGCGGATGTTGGCGCGGGTACGCGGGTCCAGCAGCCGGGCGTCCGGCACCCGCCGCGACCAGGCGCGGATACCCGCCATGGCGCGCGGAAGCTGGGTGAAGCCGATCGGACCGTAGGCGAGTCGGACGGCGTCGACGCGGTGCCCGAGCGTGGCGAGGGTGTCGGCCAGGGCGACGGTGGCCCGCTCGACGTCCGGGTCGAGGGCGCGCGGGTAGATCGCGAACGCGGTGTCCAGCGCCAGGCCGATGCGCAGCCTGCCCGGCTCCCGGCCGACCGCCGGGCCGAGCGGCTCGAACGGCGGCCGGTGGCGGTCGACGCCGTGGCTGCCCGCTGCCGCGTCGAGCAGCAGGGCGGCGTCAGCGACCGTCCGGGCCAGCGGCCCGGAGACGGTCAGGCCGTGGAAGGACTCCGGCTCCGGGTGGGCCGAGACGCGGCCGCGCTGCGGCTTGATGCCGACCAGGTTGGTCCACGAAGCCGGAATGCGGACGGACCCGGCGCCGTCCGAGCCGAGTGCCGCCGGAACCAGCCCGGCCGCGACGGCGGCCGCCGCGCCGCCGGAAGAGCCACCGGGGGTGCGGTCCAGGTTCCACGGGTTGCGAGTTGCGCCGAAGGCGCGGCCCTCGGTGAAGCCCCACTGGCCGATCTCCGGTGTGTTGGTCTTGCCGACGATCACCGCCCCGGCGGCGCGCAGCCGGCGGACGGATTCGCTGTCGGCCCGCGCGGCGGGGAAGTCGCCGGCACAGCCGAACGCGGTGGGCTCGCCTGCGACGTCGGTGTCGTCCTTGACGGCGATCGGCACGCCCAGCAGCGGCAGCCGCTCGCCCGCGGCCAGTCGGCGGTCGGCCTCGTCCGCCTCGGCGAGTGCGGCCTCGGCGCGGACCCTCCGGAACGCGTTCAACGTGCTCTGCGTCGCGGTGATGCGGGCCAGGGCCGTCTCGACCAGGGCGCGCGAGGTGCACTCGCCCCCGGCCAGCGCGGATGCGGACTCGACGAGTCCCCTCTCGGACGGTGGGCCGGACGTCATGGCGTAGTGGCTCCTCTCCGCTACTGTTCGTTCGAACGAACAGTAGCGGAAAGGCGGTACCCCCGTGCAGATCCACGGAGCTCGTGTCCTGCTCACCGGCGCCAGCGGCGGCATAGGCCACACCCTCGCCCACACGCTGGCCCGCCACGGCGCCAAGCTCGTCCTCACCGGCCGGCGCACCGACGCGCTGCAGGCGCTTGCGGACTCGCTCCCCTCGGCCTCAAGCCACCAGGTGCTGGCAGCCGACCTCGGCGAGCGCTCCGGCCCGGAGAAGCTGGTCGCGGAGGCCGGGGACGTGCAGATCCTCGTCGCCAACGCCGCGCTGCCCTCCAGCGGCGACGTCCTGGAGTACACGGCCGAGCAGATCGACCGCTCCCTCGACGTCAACCTGCGCGCACCGGTGCTGCTGGCCCGGCTGCTGGCGCCCCGCATGGTCGAGGCCCGGCAGGGACACCTCGCGATGATCGGCTCGATCTCCGGCCGGGTCGCCTCCCCGGGCTCCTCGCTCTACAACGCCGCCAAGTTCGGCCTGCGCGGCTTCACCCTGGGTCTGCGCCAGGACCTGCACGGCTCCGGAGTCGGGGTCTCGCTGGTGCAGCCCGGCTTCGTCCGCGACGCCGGGATGTTCGCCGACACCGGCGCCACCCCTCCGCGCGGCACCGGAACGGTCACCCCGCAGCGCGTGGCCGACCAGACCGTCCGCGCGATCGAACGCAACCTGGCCGAGGTCAACGTCGCCCCGCTCGGCCTGCGCATCGGCAGCGCGGTCGGCGGCCTGTTCCCCACCCTCGCCGACACCGTCCAGCGCCGCGGGGCCGACCCGGCGACACTGCATCAGATCGCCGACGCCCAGCGGCACAAGCGCTGAAGCCCGCGGAGCGGAGCGGGGCGGGACCGGGGACCCCAGCGGCCCGGTCCCGCCC
>NZ_BBPQ01000053.1:38742-58179 GCF_000787855.1 Streptacidiphilus anmyonensis
GGGGGGGGCCGGGGCCCCCCGCCGCCCGGCCCCCCCCCCGCCCTGCCTCGCACCGCCCTGCCTCGCCCCACGCTGCCTCGCCCCGCCCTGTCTCGCCTCACACGGCGGCGCCTCGCACCGCACCGCGCCGCTCCCGGGCGATGGGCAGCTCAGACCGGGGCGGTGAAGGTGTAGGTCCCCGCCGGCAGGTCGTACGTCCCGGGCGCCGTCGGGACGGCCTGCGCGGGCGCGGACACCGAACCCGGCTGGGAGGTTGGCACGACCACCGTGGCGGTGACATTGGCCGGCACCGTGACCGCGAGCGTCACCTGTCCGCCCGCGACCGACCAGTTGCTCCCGGCAGTCCCGCACGGCGTGCGGTAGCTTGCGGCGGCGGAGGTCAGCCCGCCGCCCGGCTGAGGGGCGATCAGCAGCTCCTGGTAGCCGGGCGCTGCCGGACGAAGACCCGCGACGTGCCGGTACAGGAAGTCGCCCACCGAGCCCAGACCGTAGTGGTTGAACGAGTTCATGCCCGGATCCTCGAAGGAGCCGTCGGTGCGGATGCCGTCCCAGCGCTCCCAGATGGTGGTGGCTCCCCGGCCGACCATGTAGCCCCAGCCGGGGTAGCTGGTCTGCAGCAGGATCTGGTAGGCCACGTCCGCATGGCCGTTGTCCGCCAGGACCGGCAGCAGGTTCTCCACACCGAGGAACCCGACCGTCAAGTGCCCGTTGCTCGCCGCGACCTTGGCGGCCAGCTTGTCCGCGGCGCGCTGCACCAGGGCCGCGGGGACCAGGCCGAAGGAGAGCGCGAGCACGTAGCCGGTCTGGGTGTTGCTGCCGACCGACCCGTCCGATCCCACGTACTGGCTGGCGAAGGCCGCCGCCACCTGGTCGGCGAGCTGACCGTACCAGGCGGCCTGCGCGGTGCGGCCGGTGGCGGCCGCCATCCGGGAGACCAGGCGCGCGGCCCAGGCGAAGTACGCGGTGCAGATGAGGTCGTGGGGCGTGTCGTCGTTGACGTTGAGCCAGTCGCCGAAGGTCGTCTGGTTGCGGATCAGATTGCTGCCCGCGGTGCTGTGCAGGTAGTCGACCCAGGCGGCCAGGGCCGGAAAGTGCCGGTCGACGACCCGCAGATCGCCGAAGCGCTGCCACAGCGTGTAGGGGATGATCACGCCCGCGTCCCCCCAGCCCGCGGTGCCGGAGCCGGAGATCACGGCAGGTGCCACGTCGGTGAACGCGCCGCTGGACAGCTGGTCGTCGACCAGGTCGTCGACGAACTTCGCCAGGAACCGGTGGGTGTCCAGATTGAACGTCGAGGTGGCGTTGAACGCGGCGATGTCGCCCGTCCAGCCCAGGCGCTCGTCGCGCTGCGGGCAGTCGGTCGGGATGGACAGCATGTTGCTGCGCTGACCCCAGGTGATGTTGTGCTGGATCTGACCCACCAGCGTGTTCGAGGTCGTGAACGTGCCCAGCTGGGCTGCGGTGGTCCAGGCGGCGCGGCCTGTGACGGTGCCGGTGGTCGGGGTGAACCCGGAGGGCAGGCCGGTGAGTTCGACATAGCGGTAGCCGTGCACCGTGAACCGCGGCTCATACGTCTCGGCGGAGCCCGTTCCCGCCAGCACGAAGCGGTCGGTCGCCTGTGCGGTGCGCAGGTTGGCGGTGTAGAGCGTGCCGTCGGGGTTGAGCACCTCGCCGTGCCGCATGGTGACGACGGTGCCGGCCGGTCCGGTCAGCGAGAGCCGGTTCCAGCCCGCGAAGTTCTGGCCCAGGTCGAGGATCCACACGCCCGCCTGCGGCTGCGTGATCGCCACCGGCGGGAACTCCGCCTGGACGGTCACGCCGCCGTCGACCTGGGAGACCAGCGTCGGCCGCGAGACCTGGGCGACCGTCACCGAGGCCCAGGCGCTGTCGTCGAACCCTGCGCCGTCCCAGCCGGGGACGTCGAGGCGTGCGTCGTAGGTCTCGCCGTTGTACAGGTCGTCGGCCCGGATCGCCCCGGTGGCGGTTTTCCAACTGCTGTCGGTGGCGACCGTGCTCGTCGTGCCGTCGGTGAAGGTGAGCTGCAACTGGGCGGAGTACCACGGCTGGGTGCCGTACTTCTGGCTGCCGGCGAAGCCGATGCTGCCGCTGTACCAGCCGTTGCCCAGCCAGGCGGCCAGCGCGTTGGCGCCCTGCCGGATCTGCCCGGTCACGTCGAAGACCTTGTACTGCAGGCGTTTGCCGTAGTCCGTCCAGCCCGGTGCCAGGACGTCGGCGCCGACCTTGGCGCCGTTCAGGCGCGTCTCGTGCAGCCCGAGGGCGGTCGTCAGCAGCCGGGCCGAGGCCACCGGCTTGGAGACGGTGAACCCCTTGCGCAGCAGGGGAGCCGGAGTCACCACGTGGACCTGCACGCCCCACGGCCCGGAACCGGCCACGGCCACGCTTATCGCGGCCGGCCAGGCGCTGTCGTCGAAGCCGACCGTATTCCAGCCCGTCGGCCCCGACTGCGAGGCCTTCCACGCGGTGTCGCTGTTCACGACCTGACCACCGGGCAGCAGCAGCTTGGCCAGCAGCCCCGCGGGGGAGACGCTGGTGTTGGTGCACGCCACCGCGATGACGTTGGCGCCCGCCGTCAGATGCCCGGCGAGGTCCACCAAGGCGGCCGTCTGCCACGAGTTGGCGACCCTGGGCGAGGAGCTGACCAGCACGCCGTTCACCCACACATCGGCCGTGTCGTCGCCGGTGACCGCCAGCACCGCCGTCGCCGGGGCCGTGGCCAGGGTGAGCGTGCGGCGGAACCAGCGGGTGGCGGCTGGCGCCGAGGAGGCGGGGTTCCCCTCCGGATACCAGATCCAGCTCGCCCCGGCGAAGTTCGGGGGAGCGGCCTGGCCGACGAAGGCCCCCTGCCATTCGGTGGCCGGCCCGAGCAGCCCGGTCTCGAACCAGCCCAGGTCGCTCCAGGCGCCCGCCCGGCCCTGGGTGTCCCAGACACGGACCCGCCAGTAGTACCGGGTGAGGCTGCCGAGCGCCGGACCGCCGTAGGCGAGGTCGACCTGCTGGGCCGAGGAGACCTGGCCGCTGTCCCACACGTCCCCGGCCCCGGCGGCGGTCGAGGACACCTGGACCTGGTAGGCCGCCTGGTGCTGCTGCGGCGCCGAGGAGTCCAGGGTCCAGCCGAAGCGCGGCTGTGCCGCGTCGACGCCCAGGGGAGAGGCCTGGTGTTCCACCGTCAGGCCGGACGCGGCGAGCGGGGAGGCGGCGGTGAGGTCCGGGGTGGCGACACCGGTGTACCAGGGGGAGACGCCGTAGGCGCCCAGGTCCGCTGCGGCCGACCAACCGGAGTCGTCGAAGGACGGCTGCTCCCAGCCGGCGGGCACGGTCTGCGCGGTGCGCCAACTGCCGTCGGTGAGCAGATCGGTGGTGCTCCCGCTGGTGGTGATGTGCAGATGGCCGAGCAGCCCGGCGGGGCCGCCGGTGTTGCTGACGGCTATCGCCACGGTATTGCTCCCCGCGGCCAGCGCCGGGCGCAGGTCCACGTAGAGGGCGTTCTTCCAGGAGTCCGCGACGCGCGCGGAGGCGGCCAGGTGCTGTCCGTTGAGCCAGACGTCGACCGTGTCGTCGCCGGTGACGACCAGCTGCGCGTCACCGACGCCGCCCGCGGCGGCGGTGAACGTCCTGCGGAAGTACCGGAACCCTGCCGGGGCCGAGACCTGCGGACTGCCCTCGGGGAACCACACCCAGTGGGCGCCTGACAGGTCGACAGGCGCCGCTGTGGCCCGGTGCGAGGCCGCGGCCGCTGCGGCCGGACGTGAGACCAGCCCCGCGGCCAGGACGCCCGCGGCGACGCCCGAACCGGCACTCAGAAAGCGCCGCCTGCTGAGCGGAGACCGCTCCGCCTCGGGCGGCTCGCCGTCCCCGGGGTGTGTCGATTCACTGCTCAACGCCGTACTCCTTCTCTCGGGCCGACCGATGGCGGCGGCCGCGTGCGGATGAGCCGGATGGACAGGCCCGCCCGGCGAGGCGGTCCGATCGATGCAGAGCTTGAAACGATTCAGTTCATTGCTTGCGAGTGGGACTGTAAGGGTGCGCCCGGGACACGTCAATGGACTTCGCGCGATGTTCCCCGTGATACGAGCGGGGCCGCCAAAAACGAGACGGCGTCACATGGGCGGTCCACGGCTGCAGTCCATGCAGCGCCCAGGGGCATCGGGGCCGATCGGAGGTACGAGGCTTGCGAAAGATCGTCGTGTACCAGCTGCTGTCCCTCGACGGGGTCGCCGAGGAGCCGAGCAGCTTCTTCGCCGACTGGGACGACGCGCTGGAAGCCAATCTCGCCGCCGAGATCGCGATCCAGGACGCGGTCGTCCTCGGCCGGCGCAGCTACACCGAGTGGGCGCAGTACACCAGCAATGTGGCGTCCGCCCGGGTTCTGGAGAAGCTCGGCTTCGTTCGTGAAGGGACCCTCCGCGAGGACTGCGTCGTCAACGGCGAAGTCTCCGACTCCTGGATCTTCGGCATCCTCCGGCGCGAGTGGCGTCCGTGGGGGACGCGTTGGCGAGGAAGCCGTCGACGATTGTGTTGAACGCCTTGGCGGCCATCACTGGCATCAGGTGTCCGGTATGGGGGACGACGACGAGGTGCGCGCGTGAGATGGCGTCGACCAGGAGTTGCGCGTCCGGCAGAGACTCGTTGTCGCGTGCGCCGCACAGGATGAGCGTCGGGGCGGCGATGCGAGGAAGGAGATCGGTGATATCGGCCTCCTCCGCTGCGTTGACCATGGCGAGGAGGGTCGGGCGGTCGTGGAGATCGGAGGCGGCTTTCATGTACCACCAGCCGGGGCGGGAGCGATAGAAGCGAATGGCGCCTCGACCGCGCTCCGCTGGGCGGATCGAGGCGCCTTGCAGGATCAGGCGGCGCACGCTCGCGGGGTGGTCGGTGGCGACCTGCGCGGCGACAAGGGCTCCCAACGACATGCCGCACAGATGGACGGGCTGGGACTCGCCGATCAGGCCGGCGACCGCGTCGGTGCAGGCTTGGAGGGAGAACGGTCCCGGGGACCTGCCGAAGCCGGGCAGATCCGGGGCGATGACGTGGTACCGCTCGGACAGGCCGGACAGCTGCTTCTTCCACATGCGGGACGCCGCGCCGGCGCCGTGGAGGAGGATCAGAGCCGGGTTCGAGGGATCGCCGACTTTCTCAGCGTACAGAGTCCCTGCCATGGGTTCAGTCTGTCAGCGTGGCGAGCGTCCGTCCGTGTTTCTCGATCCCCGGGGTTGGCTGCGTGCATGAGACGAGGGAGTCCACGGTCAGGTTGTGACGCCAGACATGGACTCCCTCGCGACCGCACTCTACGTCAGGACCGACGACCTGCTGCAGGGTTCGCCGCAGCGCGCCCCGTAGTGGCTCGCGATCGCAGGCTACGCGGTGTTCCTGCCCAATCCGCGCGGCAGCCAGGGCTGTGGCCACGCCTTCGCCGCGGCGGCAGCGGGAGCTGTCGGCGGCGCCGAGTGGAGCGACATCACCGCCAGCATCGACGCGCTCGTGGAAAGCGGTGTCGCGGACCCGGACCGGCTGGGGATCGGCGGGTGGAGCCACGGAGGCTTCATGGCCGCCTGGTCTGCCGTATTCGTCGCGGATGTGGACCTGCTTGGTGGTCTTCCTGGTGATCGGCCAGCGTCGGATTTCGTAGCCGGTGAAGACGTCGTCCGAGTTGGGGTCGTGGACGGAGTAGAGGCATTCGATCGTGGTGGGCGTCGGCTCGTTCACGGCTGGCCGTCCTGGTGATGGTCGGCGAGCTGCTTGAGAGCCCAGAGCTTCTCGACGTTGACGCGGTCGAGGCGGAAGTCGGTGCGGCCGAAGGTGTCGGTGTCAGAACTGGGACGCGTCCCCGATGCCGTACACCTTTCCGACGTACTCCCGGAGGATGTCCACGCGCGACGGCCGACCTTGGCCGGCATCGAAGGTTTCGGGCAGCCGCGAAACGTTGGACGGTGAGCGGGGCGGGTCAATAGATTCCCGACTGACCGGCACGGGGGAACTGGTCCTTCGTGTCCTGTGTGCGAGAGGACCCGTCATGCGCACTGCACTTCGGCGTCTCAGTTCCACTGGAGCAACGATCGCGCTCGCCGCCGGACTCGGCCTCGCTGGCACTGGCACGGCTCATGCCGACACCCCGGCCTACTGGAACTTCAAGGCCGGTGCCACCTACGTCCTGCAGAACCAGAGCGGCCCATGGGACTGCCTAGACGACTCCAACGACGGCGCGAACGGATCCGATCTCATGCGCGGTTACACCTGCAACTACGGCACCTACCAGATGTGGAACGTCATCCAGTACAACGGTGGTTGGGTGCAGCTGCGGAATGTCGGAACTGGGCGGTGCCTCGACTACTCCAACCAGTTTGGTCTGCGTGGATACCCCTGCAAGGGCTACGGAAGCTGGTCCACGGACGGCTACCAGTCGTGGGAAATGAAGACACGCGTCCTCAGCCTGCAGAACAACGTCCTTCAGGACGTAGTCCAGAACGCGAACTTGAACCCCCTCGACGGATACAACCAGTGCCTGACCGACTTTTGGACCGGGATCGGCATGGACGGCGGCGACTGCAGCGGAGGTTTGCAGGACTCTGGCGAGCAGGGCTGGACCATCACGCAGAAGTCATGACTGGCAGCACCTGAGCGCCGAGTAGGCTCGCGCGCTCACCCCAGAGCACGGGGGCTCTTTGCTGCCCGCAAGCGCTCTCCCAGCCCCACCAGCACGACTGCCCCGACACGATGACTCAGCGGACACCGTGAGGACGGGGACCAGACCGTGTTCATCTGGGCGGCGAGGGGTGCCGTAGCTCGATGCCGGCCGCAGTCTCCTCGTTGTCCATCGGGGTAGTCCTGACTGCGGCCAGCAGCGGGACTCAGGCGGTCAGCATCCGCAGGAGCGCCCGCGCCGCGTCGCGGAACCGTTCGTCCTCGAGGATGATCCGGTTCTGGAGACCAGCGCCCACCATGCGCCGGTCGCCGTCCGCAAGATCGCGGATCAGGTCGAGTTGGGCGGCGGTGAATGCTGCCGGGCCGAGCGCTGCGAGGGCTTCCAGCACGGTCGAGGCGGAGCGCGCATACGTACCCGGTCGGGCGGCTGCCAGGACCCGGTCGGCCAGGGCGGTCCGGGCGAGCCCGGAGGGGGCGTCGACCTCGGGATGGACACCGGCCAGAACGCGCACGACGGCCGGGGCGAGCTCGGGATCGTCCAGTAGCGGCAAGAGACCGGGAACGAGGGGCTCGGCCACGGGACCGAGCAGGCAGGCCGCCTCGACGGCACGCTTCGCTGTCGCCTGGCCCCATCTCTGGGAGGACCAGGAAAGGCCCTCCCGAATCACGGGGATCGCCGCCTGTTGATCTCCGGTCAGCTCCCAGACCAGCGTTGCGGCCCCGAGCGCCGCGCGGATCGCCGGCACGGTCTCGCGCGACTGCGCGGGTTCCGCTACCAGCGCGCGTAGTTGCGGCAGCAGGGGGCGAGCAGCTTGTCCGAGCGTGGCGGCCGTGGTGACGGCGTGGTCCAGGCCGTTGCCCCGCTGAGTCAGCAGTTCGGAGAGAACCGCGACCAGGGCGTCGGCGTCCCCCGTCAAGGTGTGGAGTGCCCCTGCTACTGCCTGACGCGTGGCCAGCGGCCCCTGCCCTGCCTGGGCCTGCAGCGCTTCGACCACGTGGGCGTCGACCAGGGGATCGGCGACGGCTGCCAGGGCGCGGCTGACCGGGAGCGGATGTCGTGGCAGTGCGGCGAGCAGCTCCGGCAGAGCCGGCCTTGCCAGCCTTCCCCAGGCGGCCAGCAGTCCGCTGAGATAGACCGGTTCGTTGGCGGAGGCCAGCCCGCCATCGAATGCCGACCGGCGCTCGCGCGGCGGCTCGACGGCAAGCCGGACGCCTATCGCGTCGAGCAGTTCGCGATCGTAGGGCAACGGCGTACGGCCGTCGTCACCGGGGGTGCGGGGATCACTCGGTGTCTGGGTCTCGCCGGTCGCGAGCCGGTACGCGGCCTCCAACGCGCGGGGCCGGTTGGCCAGATGGCGGGCAAGCAGTCCGGTCGCCTCCGGCGCTCCCAGGCATACCAGTGCGGCGAGCGCCTCGTCGGCCGACCCGTTGTTGCCCTGCGCGATGCCGAGCAGAGTCGGGAGTGCTGCCGGGGCTGGCTGGCACCAGGTCCGCAGGAGAGGCATGACGTCGTCGGCGGTGGCTGGGTCGTCGAGCAGGGGGAGCAGTTGGGGGAGTAGACGCGCCGGGGCCTTACGCGAGCGCAGTGCGAGGGATTCAGCGGCCCACCGTGCCTCCGCTACGGCGGCCTGCGCGTCCTCGCTCTCTTCCAGCTGCAGCGCTGCGGCCTGCTGCAGTGCGGAGCTGACCACGTCGATCGCGGCGTTGATCTTGCCCCGCGTGTGCAGTGCCTTGGTGAGTGCCTGCAGCGGTTCCCGCTCCCACAGGTCGCCGAATCCGTGGCGGTCCAACGGGAGCAGCGCCGTGACCCGCGCGGACAGGTCCGCGTGCCATGGCAGGCCGCAGTCGACGGTGGCCAGCAGGGCGGCCACTTGGACCGGTGCCGGCTCGTTCTTGGTGAGTGCGGCCGAGCACAGCTCCTCGGCCGCGTCGGGACTCACCAGCGCGCAGGCTGTCAGGACGTCCGCGCGCACCACCGGATCGGTCTCCGCCGCCCAGCGGGCCCACAGCGCTGCACGCGCATCCGGCGCGACAGCTGACTGGCACTGGGCCACCGTCCAGGCCGTGGTCCGTCGCACCTCGCCGTCGTCGTCGGCGAGCAGCGGCAGGAGCAGCGGGAGTTGCGCGGCGACGGCGGCGCGGGCGGCGCCGGGCATCGGCAGGTCGTGCTCGTCGACGCTCTGGGCGATCGCACCGAGCATGCACACCAGCGCCGCCGGCCGCACGCCTTCGGAGGCGAGTCTCGCCAGGAACGGCACTGCGGGTGCCGTCGCCTGGTAGACCGTGCCCTGATGCACGATGCTGTCCCACAACCCCTGCTCCGCCTCCGCCACGGTCTCCTCCACCGGGGACGCGAGGTCCCGAAGCAGCGAGGGGACATCCTCAGCGGGGCCATAGGCGTGGCGGAGCTGCGACCAGTCCACCTGGTCGAGCCCGGAGAAGGCGGCGGTGAGATCCATGCCGCGGATCATGCCACCCGGGACCGACACCGGTCGGCCGGGCCGCCCAGCAGCATCGTCGGGGCTGGCCCCTCAGGTGTTCAGGTCTGTCGATGGGTTCAGAAGCGATTCCCAAACCGAAGGTAGGGTCACGTTTTCCCAGGTGAGGTGTGTGGCTGTCGCTCGGTAGGCATGCTCGGACCGTCGTATCGGTGCGGGGCTTGCTGGGAGGTAGCGAGGGGGTGCGGGCGATGCGCGAGGATATGGGCTGGTCGGCCAGTGACGCGAGGGAGCAGGCGGCGCGGTTCCGGGCGAAGCGGTTGGTGGAGCGGGGTTGGCTTCGCGAGGTGGGGCCGGGGTTGTTCAGGCCGCGGACCGTGTGACGTGGCGGGGTGTTGGTCGGCCGCAGCGGGCCAGGCGGCGGGTCGCCGGGATGGACGCGGCCCACCAGGCCATTGCTTCGGCGCTGTCGATGCGGGTCTCGTAGTCCCGGGCCAGGCGACGGGCCCGGATATGATGGGAGAAACTGCGCTCCACGACCCAGCGGCGCGGTAGCACCACGAACCCCTTGGTGTCGTCGTTGCGCTTGACGACGGTCAGCGCGAGGGCCAGGACGGTTGCGGCGAATGCGACCAGCCAGCCGGTGTAGCCGCCGTCGGCCCAGACCAGTGCGATGCGGTGGTGTTCGGCGCGCAGTTGTTCGAGGAGGTCGCGGCCGGCGTCGTTGTCCTTGACCGAGGCGGCGGTGACCAGCACGGTCAGCAGCAGGCCCAGGGTGTCCACCGCGATGTGCCGCTTCCTTCCGTTGATCTTCTTCCCGGCGTCGTAGCCGCGGGTGGCGGCGCCGACGGTGGCGTCGGCCTTCACCGACTGCGAGTCGATGATCGCGGCGGTCGGCTCCTGCTTCTTTCCGGCCCGGGCGCGCAGCATCGTGCGCAGTCGGCCGTAGAGCTCCTTGACGAAGTCGTTGTCGCGCCAGCGGCGGAAGAACCGGTACACGGCCCGCCACTTGGGGAAGTCGGCCGGCAGGCTCGCCCAGCGCACGCCCTCGGTGACCAGGTAGCGCACCGCATCGATCAGCTGGCGGTGGCAATAGCCCTCCGGGCGGCCTCCCTTGCCGTTCAGCCAGGCCGGAGCCGGCAGCAGTGGCCGCACGATCGCCCACTCCGCGTCGGTCAGGTCGCAGCCGTAGCGGCGGGTCCGGTCCGGTTGGTCAGCGGCATTACCGAGCCGGTGTGCGAGGCAATCGCACAACATGCCGGAGCTGGACGCGGACGCAGCACGCACGCCACAGTGGGACACCAGGGCCTCCTGATGGTTCGTTGACTCGACATCACCGAACTGTGCAGGAGGCCCTTCTCCTATGCGCCGACTGCCGAGCGATCACCCGAACGAGGCCGATGCGCGCGGATGTTCGAGCAGCAGCCGTGTCCCTCGGTTTGGAAATCGCTTCTTAGGATGTTATGTCGACTTCTGGATGATCTGGTGTCGGCCGTTCGTGGGTGCGGAGCCGTTCGAGTTGATGCCATGTCGTGTGCATGATGTGAACTCGCCGATGACTCGCGCAAGTTCCGCGGGCTGGTCCAGCGGGATGAGGGTGTAGCTGTCGTCCACCTCGACCAGCCGTGCGTCGGGGAGGAGTTCGACGAGGCGCCGTGCGTGCTCGGGGGGCATCACGCGGTCTTCGCTTGCCCAGGCCACGAGGGTTGGGTGATCGAAGGTCGGCAGCCGTTCGGCTGCGGTGAGCAGGAGGCGGGTGTCAGCTGCTGCTGCTCGGAGCATCCGTACGGTGTCGCGGCGAATTCCGTGCTGCAGGACCGGTTTCATCCACTGGGCGGTCGCGGCGTCTCCGCGCTTGGTCAGCCACCCGAACGCAATCGGCAGCCGTCGTAGCGCGCGGAGCCGCATCTGCTGCATAAACAGGCCGAACAATCGGGGTGAGAGCCTCCCGGTGAGCATGAGCGTCCTGCCGGTCAGTCCGGGCGGGAAGTTGTCGAACGCCTCGCACGAGACGAGTACTGCGCGCCCGACGGCTGTGGCCCGGTCGCCCATGAGGAGTTGGACGAGCGCCCCGCCGGTGTCATTGCCGACAAGTGTGACGTCGCGGAGGTGGAGGCGGTCGAGGAACTCCGCGACCAGCCGCGCCATGCCGGGCAGGGACAGGTCGGCGTCGGGGCGCATTGGGAGTCGGTGTGCCCCGAGCGGCAACGTGGGTGCCAGGCAGCGGTGATCGGCGGCGAGACGGGCGATCGTCCCGTCCCAGAGCGTGGCGTCCATCATCAGCCCGTGCAGCAGCACCAGGACGGGGCCGTCGCCACCGGTGTCCTGGTATTCGATCGTGCCCGCCGACAGCTCGATGCGGTTCACGACAGCCCTCCAGTCGGGCCTGATGCGGCCGTTCGCTGCGGGGCGGGGACAGCGGCAGGGGTCGGGTTACTGGATGGCCGATGAGTGCTACGCGTTGGGGTCATCGCCGCCGCGCTCAGGAGCCCGAACGCGACCACGGCGGCGGCTGTCCGTACCGCGTGGGCGATCTGCCAGCGGTCGCGGACGCTCGCCCAGTCCGCGGGAGGTGTCTGCACATTCCAGTGCAACTGGTCCGAGTTGATGGGGAGGTTGAAGACGACCGTCGTGGCGACGACACTCAGCAGCAGGGCGAACGCTGTCGCGGTGAGCCAGAAGGTGCGGTCTCTCGCCTTGAGCGACATGGCGGCGAGGATCGCGGTGGTCGGCAACGTCGGCAGGAGGGTGGCGGAGGCGAGGTCGTCCAGTCGGAGTAGTTCAATCTGTCGCGTCTGGGTGTAGACCGAGGCGTCGAAGTGGTGCAGCGAGAGTTCGAAGACGAGGACCGTAACCAGGAACCCGGCGAACAGGCCGGCAAGAACGAGACTGACGAAGCGCAGGGCGGTGGCTGCCCGCTCGGATCTCATGACGGCCTCAGCTCCGAAAGTCGGCCGCGTGCTCGGCGGCCCAGGCGGCGAAGGTCAAGGCGGGGCGGCCCAGGAGTTGTGCGAGGGTGTCCGTCGTCGGCCCCGGCTCCTTCAGGCATGCGGCCGCGTAGCCGACCAACCGGTCGGGAACGTCCTCGGGCAGGCCCTGGGCGAGCATGGCCCGGCGCAGGCTCTCCGCGGGAATCTCCTCGAACGATACGTCCCTGCCGATGGCCTCGCCGATGAGTCGGGCCTTGTCGCGCTGGGTGAGCGACTCCGGCCCGGTGATCGCGTACGCCCGGCCCGCGTGGGCGGGGTCCAGCAGCGCCCGCACGGCGGTCTCGGCGATGTCCCGCTGGTGGATTGGGGAGGTGGCGGCATCGCCGTGCACGCCCCGGGCGTGACCTGTCGCGCGGATCTGCGGTGCCCAGGCGAGAGTGTTGGCGGCGAAGTCGGCGCACCGCAGGAACGTCCACGGCAGCCCGGAGGCCACGGCTGCGGCCTCGACCCGCTCGAACTCCTCAGCGAAGCGTCGGTACCCGCCGCCGTATTCGACGGTGACCGCCGACAACACCACCACCCGTCGCGCGCCGTGCTCGGCCGCCAGCGTCAGCAGTTCGGCATTCGCGCCGCCCACGGCGCGCGGACTGAGCAAGAGGGTCTCGACGCCGTCCAGTGCCGACGCCAGCGACTGCGGGCTGGAAGGGTCGCCGACGACAAGCCGGATACCGTCGGCGACCACGCCGGCGGCCGGGTCACGAGTGACCGCCGCCACCTCGGCTCCCTGTGCCGACAGTTGCTTCACCACTTCGCGGCCGACGATTCCGGTCGCGCCTGTCACCATGATCACGTGTGTACTCCTGTTCGGAAGGCTGTCGAGAGCTCGTGTCCTCGTGGCCCTGGCGGGGGTGGTCGTATCTGAGATCCGCGGCGGGCCCGGAGTGTGACATCGGGTCGGCCGCCACCGGACGGCGGGCGCTGGAGGATCCAGGGGATAAATCGGCGAGTTCAGCGGATTCGAGCGGGGGAGCGGTCTGGCTCAGCGGTGGTCGCGGGAGGGCAGGTGCTTCTGCAGGAACGAGATCTCCGCCTCGACGGCCTGTTCGTGCGACTCGAGGAACGGGGCGTAGTGGCGGCCTGACAGCTGGACCACCTCGGATCGCGGCGCGTTCTGGGCCGCGCGGAGGGCGGGGCCGGGGAGCGCACTCTGGTCCTGGTCGCAGACGACCACCAGGAGCGGGCAGCGGATCCGGGAGGCATGGCGGCCGGGCCGGTACCCGCCGAACTGCAGGGCGATGCGTGCGGCGACCGTCTGCTCCCAGTCCGTGTGCCGACGGTCGGGGTCGAGGGCCCGGTCGCAGTCCACGGCGTCCGCTGTGGTGAGCGAGGCGACGGTGCCGCGCGGTCCGGCCGTCGGAACCAGAAGCGGCGGCCGTCCCATGAGGCTTCCGAGTGCGTCCGCGACGCTTCGGCCTAGGAGGCGCAGCAGTGCGAGAGCGGTCATGGAGTGCAGCGCGTGGGGAGCGACGGCGCGGGCGTCGACCAGCGGGGTCTGCGCGATCGCGCCGGCCAGCCGCGGGTGGTCGGCCGCGACCTGGAAGACGTGGCCGCCCGCGAGTGAGAACCCCCACAGGGCGATCCCGTCCGGCGCGACGTCGGGCAGGCCGGCCGCGTAGGCGATCGCGGCGTGCCAGTCGGCGACCTGCTCGTCGAAGCGGACGACCTGGCGTGGGGTGCCCCCGCTCTGTCCGAACCGGCGGTGGTCGAAGGCGAGGACGGCGAAGCCGGCATCGTTGAACCGGGCAGCGAACAGGTCCGAGGCCGGTTCCTTCGTCACCGCGGTTCCGCCGGCCATGATCACACAGCCGCCGTTGGACCCCGGATAGTGCCAGGCGGCGCACTCGGTGTCGCCGCTGGCGAAGCGGACTGCTTTCCGTTGCTCGAACGCGGGCATGTGAACCTCCGTGGTGGATCTGTCGATCTCGGGAGCTGTGCAAACCGCGGGCCTGCGGCGTCGTCGCACCGCGGGGCCCTTCTCCTGGCCGCCGGTCGCGGTACCGGAGGTGCTGACGGTGAGCCGGTCAGGCCGGGGAACCAGATTTGCGGGTCGAGGATCATCGGTTGCTCGTTCCGTGGCTCGGGTTCGCCGACGTGGCTCGCGGACAGGCGGGGTGGATGAGCTCCATCCTTGGGCCGTGGTCCTTGGAACGGGCATCGCAGGGCGACGGAATGAGCGAAACTTGTCTTCATGGCGTACGAATCGACGAATTCCGTACTGAGCCTCACGGATCAGCGGCTGGTCGCCGCGCTGCAGTGCGACGGCCGCGTCAGCGCCGAGCGGGCGGCCGGCGTGCTCGGGCTCAGCCCCGCTACCGTCCGCCGACGCCTGCACGCGCTCGGCGCCGACGGCACCGTGCGCGTGGTGATCTCACCGGTCGCGCGACCGCGCAACGGCGGCTCGGCCGGGGCCCTGTTCCTGCGCATCCGGGTTCTGCGCGGAAAGCTCGACACGATCGTGGCCGCGCTCGCGGCACGCGAGGACATCCCCTTCATCGACGTCACCACCTCGGGCGACGAGATCTTCGCGGTCGCCCGCACCGAGCCGGGCTCACGCGACCAGTTGGTCTTCCGTCAGCTCCCCTCCACGCAGGCGGTGACCTCCCTGGAGAGCGCCACGATCCTGCATGTCTTCCGGCTCACCTCCGAGTGGCGTCACCAGGTGCTGACCGAGCCCGAACGCGCGGCCCTCGGCCCGAACGAGCCGGCCCCCGAGCCACCCGCCTCCGGGCCGGCCGGTTCCGGTTCCCCGGGCCCGTACGGTGTCGACACCGATGCCTTGGAGCAGTCCCTCCTCGACGCCCTCGCGCCCGACGCGCGCCTGACCGCCGCGGCACTGGCCGCGCGCGCCGGACACTCGGAGAGCACGGTGCGCCGGCGCCTCGCCCACCTGGCCGCCCAAGGCCGTCTGGTCACCCAGGTGCTTGTCGATCCCCGCTGCCTCGGCCTGCCCATCGAGGCGAAACTCCTGCTCCAGGTGGCCCCCGACCATCTCGCTGCCACCGGGCGGGCGCTGGCCGAACACGCCTCGGTGCACGGCGCGTTCGCGACGTCAGGGCCTTCGAACCTGCACGCGGCCGCGTACTTCCCGGACCTTGCAGCTCTCTACGGCTTCCTCTCCCATGACCTGGCCGGTCTGGGGATCACCCAGGTCGAGACGGCCATCGTCAGCCGCGCCGCCAAACGCTCTCCCCAGCTGGTCCAACCGGTCTCGTCGAGGTGAGGACCGAGGACACTGGTCCGCCGCGACCGTGCCCCGGGCTAGGCACGGTCGCGGAACGCCTTTTCGTCGGCGTCCGCCAGCCAGAAGTAGAGCGGCGGCATCACCAGTTCGATGACCGTCAGCAGCACCTGGAACCACTGCGGCCAGCCGTGGACGGCGAGTGAAAGCAGGCGTCCGACGGCGCCGAGCAGGAACACGCCGGCCAGCCAGCGCACCGCTGTCGCCGGGATCGGCGACTGGCGGGCCGCCCAGAGCCATGCGAGGCCGTACCCCGCGAAGATCGCGCCGAAGAACCGTCCGAGGCTGTCGGCCGTCGCGCTGGCCGCGCCTTCGCCCGGCACCGAGTCGTTCCCGAGCGCCAGATGGAACAGTCCGATCGCCACGCACGCGACCCCCATCGCCAGCACGAGCCACCTGAGAATCCTGGCCACGATCCGACCCCCGCTCCGCTTAGTTGACACGTGTCTACTGGAAGGGCTGCCGGTGACTGTGTGTCAAGTAGCCTTCACCCCGGGCCTCCCCGCCAACGACTCAGCCCCGCAGAGCGCCGTGTCCAACTCCTCGCCGTCGGTGCGCAGCTCTTCGCCGCACATCCGTACGACGAGGTGCTGATGGAAGGCGTCGCCGAGCGCGCCGGTGTCTCCCGGGCGCTGCTGTACCGTCACTTCCCGGCCAAGCGTGACCTCTTCGCCGCCCTCTACCAACAGGCGGCCGACCGGCTGCTGACGGAGGTCCGACTCGAGCCGGGCGGCGACCTGCTGGAGCAGCTCTCCGCCGGTCTCGACGTACACATCGACTACTTCGTCGCCAATCGTCTCACCGTTCTCGCGGCGAACGGCGTGCTCGCCGGTGACCCGGTGATCCAGACCGTCATCGCCGGCGAGCTCGACGTCCTGCGGGCGCGACTCCTCGACGTCCTGCCGGTCGCCGGCAACGAGACCCGGGAGACCGTTTCGGCCGTCCTGAAGAGCTGGCTGGTCTTCGTCCAGGTGCTCTGCGTGGACTGGCTCACCAAGGAGACCTGCACCTGCGTCGAGCTGCGGGACGCCTGCATCGGGGCCTTGCTGGGCGCCCTCAGGCCCTTCCTCGCCACGGACCCCGCACCCGCCCGACCCCAATAGTTCCACCGGTCAGAGTTCCGGGCGGCCGTTCAGGGACGGGGCCGAGGCGGCGACGGCGGCGAGGACGCCCAGGGCGGCGCCGGTCCACGGGACGGGGGAGACCGGGAGCCTGTGCATCCCCCGCTCTCGTACCCAGTCTTTGGCCCTGCGTGCTGGTGAACCAGGGCGTGTTCGCGGGCGCCGGACGGCCCGCGCTGTTGCGCCGGATCCGCGCGACGCGAGGCGGTACGGGGACGGATTGCCAGTGGGTGGACATGATGCTCCTCGGTCGTGAGCGGGCATACAGAACGCGGGCCCCACCGGAACCAGGTGGGGCGGCGGAAGCCTTGGCTGGCGGCGCTGCACCGCACCCGGGCCGAGACCGCGGGCAGCAGGCGGCGGGCACGGACTGCGGGCGGCGGCACCGCTCCACCGTGCCGGTGCGGGTCGGCTCGGTCACGGCGAGGGCCAGGGGCGTTTGGCCGAGTGGCTGACGATGATGGTCTCCGCCGAGGTGATGCCCAACCCGGTGAGGTCGCGGGAGAGGAACTGGTAGAGGGCGGTCAGGTCGGGGAGCCACACGTGGAGGCCGAGGTTGTTCGGCCCGGAGGTGACGAAGGCGCCGTGGACCGCGGGGTGCTCGGCGAGCAGACGGCCGGTCCGGTCCAGGTGGTCCAGGGTGACGCGGAGTTTGATCATGGCGTCGATCTGCAGGCCCAGGTGGCGCGGGTCCACCAGCACCTGGGTGATCAGGCGGCCCTCCTCGTTCAAGCGGGCGATGCGTCGGCGGACCGTCGTCTCCGGGAGACCGGTGCGGGCCGCGACGGTGGCCACCGGCAGCCGGGCGTCGGGGGTGAGGGCGTCGATGATGACCCGTTCCAGGGCGTCGGTCTCGACACCGTAGTGGCCGTTGTCGGCGGGAGCGGCGGGAGCGGCGTTGCACGGGGTGCCGGGAGCCAGCGCGTCGATCTCGTGAGGGGAGAGGACCTGATGGCGCCACTCGGACGTGACGCGCAGGACGTGCAGGATGGTGGCGGTTTCCACGGAGATGACCGCCAGGCTGGACGGGAGTTGACGGAAGACCAGGGGATCGCGTGACCCGGGTTCCGTCGCGGCTATCACCAGGATCTCGTCGCCGGACGTGGTGATGTCGACGAACGGGATGTCGTCACGGGCCGCGAGCGAGCGGACGACGGCGTCGAGTTTGTCGTGCCGCACCCGGATGTGCAGCAGGTGTGCCCCCGACAGCCCGCTCGCACGAGGGCGGGCGATGGGGGAGATCACCACCCGCAGGATGCCGTCCGCCGTCATCGCCTGCCAACGGCGGCGCACGGTGCCCGGACTGACGTTCAGAACCTCGGCAGCCCGCTCGGCGGTGAGGCGGGCGTCGTGCTGGAGGACCGAGATCAGTCGCTGATCCTGCATGGACAAGACGGAATTCGCCGCTACGAGTGTCATGGAAGCGAGTTTCGTCCATTGCGGCGCCGCGCGGGCCAACTGCCCGGCTCATCCGGCGAGGATGAACGGGTCGCTTCCACCGCGAGCGCACGGCGTCCGACCGCGTGCCAACTCGCCATGGCGGATGCGTTGTTCACGCCACCGACCCGCAGTGACCGGCAGTCGCGCACCCCCGGTGCGCCGACGGAGGTCGCCCGATCGATCAGGAGTCGATTCTTGAACACGACGTTCTGGAGCAGACGACGCATCCTGGGCTACGCCGCCGCGACCGCGGCAGCTTTCGCGCTGCCCCTCAGCACGACTGCCCGGGTCTTCGCCGCCACCGTCGGCTCGGGGGACATCCCCACACTCCCCTCCCTGCCGGACACTCCGCGGGCCAAGGCCGTCACCGCCTGGCAGTGCGGTGGTCAGGCGACCCGGGCGGCTGCCGCCGCCGCTCTCGTCGGCACCGACGCGGACGTCGAGGAGTTCATCGTCACGGGGCTGCCCGCCGCCACCGCCGAGGACAATCGCGTCGCGCTCTTCAAGTCGCTGTCCCTGTCGGGCAAAGGCACGGCCGCCGAGATCTCCCGCGTGCTGGATGCGGGTGACACCGAGATCGCGGCCTTCCTCGGCGGTGGATTCGCGACAGTGCAGCAGGAGGACCTCAGCGTCCTCACCTTCACGGTCAAGGCCCAGGGCGGCAAGAGCGTGCAGGCCGCCGCCGACGCCGCGCTCAGCGACGGCTCGGGCGACGCGCTGCTGAAGTTCATCACCGACACGCAGTTCAGCGCGCGCCTCGAGGACGAGACCGTCGAGGTCTTCAAGCTCCTCGCCGGCGCCGGGCCCGAACTGACGACCTTCGCGCAGCGCGCCCTGGACGACGGGAGCGCGGACGCCATCCGCTGGTTCCTGGAGATCGGTCAGAACATCGCGCGGATCCGTGACGACGAGGCGGCCACCATCGATCAACTGGTCGCCGTCGTCGAACGGCAGTCCCAGCGTGCCCAGTTGACCACGGAGCAGGCGAAGGAGGAGTCGGCCAAGGCGCAGCTGGCCGCCGCCGGGGCCAAGAAGGCCGCGCAGGATGCCGCCGCCGAGGCGCAAGCCGCCAGGCAGGACGTCGCCAAGTCCGCGGCGGCCGCGCGCAAGGCCGCCAGCGCCGCCAAGGGCGCGGCGAACGCCGCGGCCACCGCCATCTCCTCCTCCAACGCCGCCCAGGCCGCGGCCCGCAAGGCCGCCTGGGCCGCCCACGCCACGACCTCAGCCGCCGCGACGGCCGCCCGGGCGGCGTCCAGCGCCTACCAGGCGGCCATGGCGGCGTCCAAGGATGCGTCCAAGACGCAGGCCGCCAAGGACGCGGCGGTCGCCGCTCGCAACGCCGCGGCCAAGGCCCGTACGGCAGCGAACGCCGCCGACTCCGCCAGGGTCGCCTCCGAGCAGTCGGTGGCGGCCGGCAACTCCGCCGCGGCGGCCGCGTCCGATGCCGCTGCCGCCGCGAACGCCTCGGCCACCGCGGCCTCGGCGGCCGGTGCCGCCCAGTCGGAGGCTGCTGCCGCCCGCGCGGCCGCCGCCGACGCGGACGCACAGGC
>NZ_BBPQ01000052.1:0-360 GCF_000787855.1 Streptacidiphilus anmyonensis
CAGCCGGGGCCCCAGTGAACAGCTGGGGCCCCGGCTTTTTTCGTATGTCACCCCGTGAGCGGCCACTCGCCGAGTGCGGGAGAATGAGTGTTGGTGCGCGGTTGACGCGTTGCCGGCACCGCAAGGCCTCACGCAGTCCAGACAGGAGTCACCCCAATGGCATACCCCCCCAACGGACCGGAGCGCCGCTCCGGCGACGGCCCCCACAGCGCTGGCGGCGCGGGCCGTCGTGAGTCCCGTGACTCCCGCGGGGGTGGCTACCGCCGGGACGACCGTCCCTCCTACGGCGACCGCGACCGTGGCGGAGATCGTGGCGGGGACCGTGGTGGCTTCCGTCGTGACGACCGCCCGTCCTACGGT
>NZ_BBPQ01000052.1:906-21717 GCF_000787855.1 Streptacidiphilus anmyonensis
GGTGACCGTGGTCCGCGTCGCGATGACCGCCCCTCGTCCTACAGCGACCGTGGTCCGCGTCGTGACGACCGCCCCTCCTACGGCGACCGTGACCGTGGCGGGGACCGTGGCCCGCGCCGTGACGACCGCCCGTCGTCCTACAGCGACCGCGGCCCCCGCCGTGACGACCGTCCGTCGTACGGTGACCGCGGTCCGCGTCGCGATGACCGTCCGTCATACGGTGACCGTGGCCCGCGTCGCGATGACCGCCCCTCGTCCTACAGCGACCGTGGTCCGCGCCGTGACGACCGTCCGTCGTACGGTGACCGCGGCCCGCGCCGCGATGACCGTCCGTCCTTCGGTGACCGTGACCGGGGTGGCGACCGTGGTGGTTTCCGCCGTGACGACCGTCCGTCGTACGGTGACCGTGGCCCGCGTCGGGATGACCGCCCCTCGTCCTACAGCGACCGTGGTCCGCGTCGCGATGACCGCCCGTCGTACGGGGACCGTGGTCCGCGTCGTGACGACCGTCCGTCGTACGGGGACCGTGGTCCGCGTCGCGATGACCGCCCCTCCTACGGTGACCGTGACCGGGGTGGCGACCGTGGTGGCTTCCGCCGTGACGACCGCCCTTCCTACGGCGACCGCGACCGTGGCGGAGACCGTGGCGGGGACCGGGGTGGGTTCCGCCGGGACGACCGGGGTAGCCGTGGGCCGCGTCGTGACGACCGGCCGTCGTACGGCGACCGCGACCGGGGCGAGCGCAGCGCGCCGACGCGTCGGCTGCCGGTCGACGAGGACGTCACGGGGCAGGAGATCGACGCCGACGTGCGCCAGGAGCTGATGACGCTCCCGAAGACGCTCGCCGACGACGTCGCGAAGCACCTCGTCATGGTGGCGCGTCTGATCGATTCGGACCCGGAGCAGGCCTACGCCTACTCCCGCGTCGCGCTGCGGCTCGCGTCCCGCGTCGCCGCCGTCCGTGAGGCGGCGGGCTTCGCCTCCTACGCGACCGAGCGCTACTCCGAGGCGCTGACCGAGTTCCGTGCCGCGCGGCGGATGACCGGGTCCGCTGACCTGTGGCCGGTCATGGCCGACTGCGAGCGCGGCCTGGGCCGTCCGGAGCGGGCGCTGGAGATGGCCGGCGCGCCGGAGGTCAAGCAGCTGGACAAGGCCGGCCAGGTGGAGATGCGTCTGGTCGCCGCCGGGGCCCGCAAGGACATGGGGCAGCTCGAGGCCGCTGTGGTGACCCTGGAGTCGCCGGAGCTGGCGTCGCACGCGGTGCAGCCGTGGACCGCCCGCCTGCGCTACGCCTACGCGGACGCGCTGCTCGCCGTCGACCGTGAGGCCGACGCGCGCGAGTGGTTCGCCAAGGCCGCCGAGGCGGACCAGAACGGCATGACGGACGCTGCGGAGCGTCTCGCCAAGCTGGACGGCATCGAGTTCGTCGACGCCCTCGACGAGGACGACGAGGACGACGACGCCGACCTCTCGGGTGACCTTCCCGTCGACGTCGCCGAGGCCGAGGCCGCGGAGGACGAGGCGGAGGCCGCGGCGGACGCCGAGGACGACGACGAGGACGAGGACGACGCGGAGATCGGCAACGCCCTCGACATCGACGAGGTCAGCGCCGAGGGCGGCGGTCTCTTCGACGGCGGCGACGGCGAGGACTACTACGAGGACGACGACGAAGAGGACGAGGAGGAGGGCTTCAGCCGCTCCGACGACCGTCGCTGAGCCCGTCACCTGACCCGGTAGAACGACGCCACGGCACAACGACGGCACGGCACAACGACAGAGGGTCTGTCCCGGTGGGTATTCCGCACCGGGACAGGCCCTCTGTCGTTTCGTCAGCCGAGGCGCAGGTTGCGCAGGACCAGGCCGGTGGCCGGCTTGGGGCCGAAGGAGGTGGACTTGCGCGGCATCGTGACGCCCTGTTCCGCGAGGCGTCGCACGACGCCCTCCTCGACCGGGTTGAGCAGGACGGCGGTGCCGCCGGAGCGCACGGCCTCACGGATGGCCGCGCCGGTGTCGTGCAGGTAGCCGATGTGCTCGGGGTCGTCCGGGACCTGCCAGATCCGCTCCAGCAGCAGGCTGTGCAGCACGGTGGCGTCGAGGCGCCGGTACTCCTCCGGCAGGTCGGCGGGGACGGCGGCGGCCAGGGCCGCCTCGTCGGGGCCGGTCAGCAGGTGGAACCCGCTCTCCCCGGCGAGCAGGAAGGCGTTGTCGGGGCCGTCCGGGTCGCCGTCGGACTTCGCGGCGGCCAGGGTCTTGAGGGCGGGCTCGGCCTCGTCGCCGAGGTCGGTCACGTGCCAGTCGCCGCCGACCGCGCGCAGGCGCGCGAGCGCGTCGCGCAGGGGGAGCCGTTGCAGGACGCGGTGGATGGCGCGGACCCGCAGTGGGTACTCGGCGGTGTCGACCAGCAGCACCATGCCCCGGTCCCAGGGGCTCTGCGCCAGGTGGCGATGTTCGTGCTGAAGGCGCAGGTACATCGCCCACCGGTGGTGGCCGTCGGCGATCAGCGCACGGCACGTGGCGAGGTCGGCGGAGACGTCCGCGAGGTCCTGCCGGTCGGACACGGCCCACAGGCGGTGCCGGGTGCCGTCGCTGGTGGTGGTCTCCAGCAGCGGGTCGCGCCGCGCGGCGCGCTCGACGACCGCGGCGGCGCGGCCGTCGCCCCGGTAGGTCAGCAGCAGCGGTTCCAGGTTGGCCTTGGTGGTGCGCATCAGGCCGACCCGGTCGGCGACGGGACGCGGCATCACGTCCTCGTGCGGCAGCACCACGCCGACCCGCGCGTCGCTGACGGCCAGGGCGCCGATCAGGCCGCGTTGGAGCAGGCCGCCGTCGGCCTCGGACGTGCGCTGTTCGTAGACGTAGAGGGCGGGTTCGGGGTCGGGTCGCAGCACGCCCTGGCGCTGCCAGGTCTCCAGGAGGGCCGCGGCGTGCCGGTAGCCGTCCTCGGCGGTGGGTTCGGGGCGGGGGAGGATCAGACGGACGACGTTGTGCGGGTCGCTGTCCTCCAGCCGGGTACGGCCGTCGGGGTCGACGACGTCGTACGGGGGCGACGTGACGGCGCCGAGAGAGCTGACCCGGTCGGGGTCGTAGCGCAGCCCGCGGAAGGGCGACAGGGAAAGGCCGAGTGCGGCCACCTTCCCGGCGTCGCCGTAGCGCGTCTCACTGGCGTCGTCAGCACTGACTCGTCTCATTCTGGGCATGTTAATCCGACGGGTGTGGTTGTTGATCGTTAATCGCATGGATGCGGTGGTGGATCGCCGAAAGTTCGCAGCGCGGACATCACGAAGGCGACCGAGGGGAACGGCACGGGAGGTCTTGGCCGGATGACTGAGCAGGGGAGACCGGGCGGCGGGGTGTACGACTGGTTCCGGCGCGGGATCGCGATGCTGGCGCAGGGCAACGCGGGTGCGGCGGTGCAGCTGCTGAGCCATGCCGTCGAGGAGGAGCCGCACTCGCGGGCGATCCGTGAGGCGTTGGCGCGGGCGCAGTTCGAGACGCGCGCCTACGCCGCGGCGCTGGAGAACTTCCGGGCGGTCGCGCTGGCGGATCCGTCCGACGACTACGCGCAGTTCGGTTGGGGTCTGGCGGCGGCGCGCCTCGGCGACTTCGAGTCCTCGGCGGAGCATCTGGCCCTGGCGGTGGCGATGCGTCCGTCGTCGAAGCCGTACCGGGATGCGCTGCGTCAGACCCGGGCCACCCTGAAGGCCCGCGCCGGCGGTTTCGGTACGGTCGGAGGTGACCGGCTGCGCCACGACGACGTGCCCGCCGACCCGCACGCCGACTCGCAAGGAGATCCGTCCGATGGCCGCTGAGCAGTCCGAGCAGTCCCCGCAGTCCCCGCGGACCGAGCAGGCACAGCCTCTCCACCTCGCCTACGACACCGCGCTCCTGGACCTGGACGGGGTGGTCTACGCGGGCCCGGCCGCGATCCCGCACGCGGTCGAGGCGCTCGACGCCGCCCGCGCGGCCGGCATGCACCTCGCCTACGTGACCAACAACGCCTCCCGCACCCCGCAGGCGGTCGCGGCGCACCTGACCGAGCTGGGTGTCGCGGCCGCCCCCGGCGACGTGATCACGTCCGCGCAGGCGGCGGCGCGGATCGTCGCCGAGAGGATCCCAGCGGGTTCGGCGGTGCTGGTGGTCGGCGGGGAGGGGCTGCGCGAGGCGGTGCGCGAGCGCGGGCTGGTGCCGGTGGCCTCGCTGGACGAGAACCCCGCGGCGGTGGTCCAGGGCTACGACCCGACGATCGGCTGGCCGCAGCTGGCAGAGGCCTCCTACGCGGTCCAGCGCGGGCTGCCGTGGATCGCGTCCAACACCGACCTGACCATCCCGACGGCGCGCGGCACCGCACCCGGCAACGGCACGCTGGTCGCGGCCGTCCGGACGGCGACGGGCGTCGAGCCGGAGGTCGCCGGGAAGCCGCTGCCGCCGATGCACCGCGAGACCGTGATCCGCACCGGCGCGAAGCGCCCGCTCGTCGTCGGAGACCGGCTGGACACCGACATCGAGGGTGCGTTCAACGGCGGCGTGGACAGCCTGCTGGTCTTCACCGGGGTGACCCGTCCCGAGCAGTTGCCCGAGGCCGAGCCGAAGTACCGGCCCACCTACCTCGCCGCGGATCTGCGCGGCCTGCTGGCCGTCCCGCCGGCCGTCGAGGAGCTGGGCGAGGGCGCGTTCCGGTGCGGCGGCTGGACGGTCGCCGCCCGCGAGGACGGGCGGCTCGGCTTCGCCGGTGGGCGCGGCGCCGACCCCTACGCGGGCCTGCGCGCCCTGTGCGCGGCCACCTGGAGCGCGGCGGACGCCGGCCGCCCCGTGCCGGAGTGGCACAAGGCGCTGGCCGAGCTGGGGCTGTGACCCGCACGATCCGCGTGCGGCCGTCCGCCGGGTGAGGAGCTACAGGAGGCTGCGCAGCTTCAGCAGGTCGAGGATGCTCGCCTCCAACTTCACCCGACCGGAGCCCCAGGCCTTCGCGAAGTTCAGCCGGCCGTCGACGAGCGCGAGCAGGTCGTCGCCGCTGAGCGCGAGCCGGATCTGCGCCTTCGTCGCCGGCCTGCCCGGGGCCTCCGCCAGACCCTGGATGTGCCCGGCGCGCAGCTGCCCGGTGAAGGTCAGGTCCAGATCGCTGATCCAGCAGCTCAGCGAACGGTCGAGCTGCGCCGCGGCCCGGGCGTTCCCGCTGGCCTTGCCGAGGTTCTCGCTGAAGGTGGTCAGTGCCTCACGGCATTCGAGCGGGGTGGCCATCGCGGGGGTGGACTCCTCTGCCGGGGTCGGGGCTTCGACCGACCGTACCGCAGCGCCGGGGCCTCACGACGACGGCGGAGGCGGTAGCGTCGGAGCGACGGCGAGCTGTGGAGGGACGTGTGGACGAGGCGGGGATGCGCGAGATGGTCCGTGACTACGTGAGGATCGCCAGCGGGATCGCGACGGGCGTGGCGGAGGAGGTGCACAAGCGGCTGCCGACGCCGGTCCGCGAGCTGGCCGACGGCGTGGTCGAACGGGCGCGTGCGGAGGGCGAGAAGGCCTGGCACCGGCTCGGCGACGGCGTCGTCCAGGCGGGCGTCGTCCTGGAGTACCTCGAACGCCAGCTGCGCCAGGTGCAGGGCACGGTGCCGGCGGCTTCGCCGTCCAGCGCGCCGTCCGCTTCGCCGTCCGCGGGGGAGTCCGCCGCGGGTCCCTCCCGCGCGGAGCAGGCGTTCCCCCGTACGGAGTCCCGCCCGCGCCCGGAGTCCCGCCCCCGTCCGGTCCGCGTCCCCGTCGACGCGGAGGACGCCGACGCGGCGGCGGCCGCCGCAGCCCGACGCGCGGCCGCGGTCCCCGCGATGCGCGACCGCGGCAACACGGCGAAGACGCCTGCGGCGTCGGCGGCCCCAGCCCCGAGCCCGACGGCGGCCCCGACCCCGGCGAAGAAGGCGGCCGGCAGGAAGACCGCGGCGAAGAAGACGGCGCCCGCGAAGCAGTCGATGCCGCGCAAGCCCGCGTCCGCGCCGTCCGCCGCCGCTGAGGCGACGGCGGAGCCGACGATGCCGGCCACGCCTTCGGCGAAGCTGCCCCCGGCGGCTCCGGCCAAGAAGCAGTCGACGGTGACGAAGAAGACCGCGGCGAAGAAGACCGCGGCGAAGAAGGCCCCGACGAAGAAGGCCGCCGTCAAGAAGACCAGTGCCGTGAAGAAGACCAGTGCCGTGAAGAAGACCGCCACGGCCAAGAAGGCCGCTGCCAAGAAGTCCGCGACCGAACCGGGCACCGCCGATGAGTGACACCCCGGGCGCCCCGATCCGGCGCCCCCTCGCCGCCCCGCCCGGGGCGGACCGCGCCGGGGACGGCCAGGAGGCCGTGCCCGTGCCTTCGGCGCCGCTGCCGGGTCCCGCGGCCGCGCCGCGGCCGGGACCGGTCGGTTCGGCCGGTGCTGGTGCCGGTGCGTTGCCGCGCCCCCTGGCTGGGCATGCCGAGGGTCGCGGCCACGAGCCCGCAGCGGCTGCCACGGTGCAGGCCCCCACGTCGTCTCCCTCCGTCGTGGAGACCGGGAACCCCGCCGTGGACGGCGCGTTGGCGCGGTTGGAGACGATCGCCGAGGTGCCGGCCGAGGCGCGGGCCGGGGTGTACGGGGAGGTGCACGACCTGCTCCGGGATACCCTCGCGGGGTTGGACGAACGGCCGGGCGGGGCGCCCACGCCGTTGAATGTGGCTCGTTGAGCGCGAGCACCGAGCAGCAGGAGCTGAACCGTACGTGGCAGTCGCACGACGCCGTCTGGACGCCGAACTGGTCCGCCGGAACCTCGCGCGGTCGCGCGAGCACGCGAGCGAGCTGATCGCCGCCGGGCGGGTGACGGTCGGGGGGACGGTGGCGACCAAGCCCGCGACGCAGGTGGAGACGTCCGCGGCGGTCGTCGTGGCGAAGGACGAGAACGACCCGGACTACGTGTCCCGGGGCGGGCACAAGCTGGCGGGCGCGCTGACCGCGTTCGTGCCGCTGGGGCTCGCGGTCGAGGGGCGTCGCTGTCTCGACGCCGGGGCGTCGACCGGTGGGTTCACGGACGTGCTGCTGCGGGCGGGCGTGGAGCGGGTCCTCGCCGTCGACGTCGGTTACGGCCAGCTGGCGTGGTCGCTGCAGAGCGACGACCGGGTCGTGGTGATGGACCGCACCAACGTGCGCGAGCTGACGCTCGCACAGATCGGCGGGGAGCCCGTCGATCTCGTGGTGTCCGACCTGTCGTTCATCCCGTTGGGGCTGGTGCTGCCGGCGCTGGCCGCCGTGACGGCGTCCGAGGGCGATCTCGTGCTGATGGTGAAGCCGCAGTTCGAGGTGGGCAAGGAGCGGCTGGGCAGCGGCGGCGTGGTGCGCAGCGCGCAGCTGCGGCAGGAGATGATCGAGAAGGTCGCGGCACAGGGCGCCGAGCAGGGGCTGGGCGTGCGGGCGGTGACCGCGAGCCCGCTGCCGGGGCCGTCCGGGAACGTGGAGTACTTCCTCTGGTTCCGGCGCGACGCGCCTCCGCTGGACCCGGCCGACGCGGCGCGCGCCGTCGCGGAGGGGCCGCAGTAGCCGAGGGCGACCGCTGTCCGAACCCGCCTGGCCGGCGAGCACTGACCGGCGAGCACTGGCCGGCGAGCGCTGACCGCCGATCACTGACCGCCGAGCGTCGACGCGCGGTCGGGCTCCGCTCGTCCCCGGTCGCGCCGCCGTCGAGCCGTGGTCGGTGCGGCGTCGAGGCGGCGTCGAGGCGGCGTGGAGAAGAGTCGAGGCGGCGTGGAGAAGAAGGGAACCGGGCCGGAAAAGGACCGCGGCAGCGCCGACCGCAGCGGGTAGGGTCGAAGAGCAGCGTCAAGTAGCCCACGAGGGGGAGGCGCGCGGCCCGGCCGACGTCGTCCGGGCGGGCGCCGAAGGAGGCCCATGCCCGACCAGCCTGTCGACCAGTTCGACCGCACGGTCTTCCTGATCGCGCACACCGGGCGCGAGGCCGCCTTGAAGAGCGTCGAGTGCCTCGTCGAGGGCCTGCTCAAGGCCTCGATCGGGATCCGCGTGCTCGCCACCGAGGCGCCCGACATGGGGTTCCCGGAGGGTGTGGAGGTGGTGCAGCCGGGGCCCGCCGCAGGCGAGGGCTGCGAGCTGATCCTGGTGCTGGGCGGGGACGGGACGCTGCTGCGCGGCGCCGAGCTGGCGCGTGAGTTCGGGGTGCCGATGCTCGGGGTGAACCTGGGCCGGGTCGGCTTCCTGGCCGAGGCCGAGCGGGACGACCTGCACAAGGTCGTCGAGCGCGTGGTGGCGCGGGACTACGAGGTCGAGGAGCGGATGACGATCGACGTCGTGGTCCGCGAGGACGGGCGCGTGGTCCACACGGACTGGGCGCTGAACGAGGCCAGCGTGGAGAAGGCGGCCCGCGAGCGGATGCTCGAGCTGATCATGGGTGTGGACGGGCGCCCGGTCTCCTCCTTCGGCTGCGACGGTGTGGTGTGCGCCACGCCGACGGGCTCCACCGCGTACGCGTTCTCGGCGGGCGGTCCTGTGGTGTGGCCGGAGGTCGAGGCGCTGCTGCTGGTGCCGATCTCGGCGCACGCGCTGTTCGCCCGTCCGCTGGTGACCTCGCCGCACTCGGTGCTGGAGGTGCAGGTGCAGCCCGGCACCTCGCACGGGGTGCTGTGGTGCGACGGTCGCCGTACGTACGAGCTGCCGGCGGGGGCGCGGATCGAGGTGCGTCGCGGCCACAACCCGGTCCTGCTGGCCCGGCTGCACCGGGCGCCGTTCTCGAAGCGGCTGGTCACCAAGTTCCAGCTGCCGGTGACCGGCTGGCGCGGCAGCGCCGAGTAGCGCCGCGTAGCACAGTCGGGCGGCGGAAGCGTTCGTACTGACGCTCGAACCACGCGCGTACGGGTGGCTCGTCGCGAGAAGGGCCCCGGACCTCGTATCGTCAGGTGCGTGCTGGAGGAGATGCGGATACGAGCCCTGGGCGTGATCGACGACGCCGTCGTCGAACTCGCGCCGGGGTTCAACGTCGTCACCGGTGAGACCGGGGCGGGCAAGACCATGGTGGTGACCAGTCTCGGCCTGCTGCTCGGCGGACGGGCGGACGCGGGTCTGGTGCGCAACGGCGCCGAGCGGGCCGTCGTCGAGGGGCGGGTGGAGCTGCCCGACGGCTCGGCCGCCGCGGAGCGGGCGCTGGAGGCGGGGGCCGAACTCGACGAGGGCGTCCTGCTGCTGACCCGCACGGTGTCGGCCGAGGGGCGCTCACGGGCCCATGTAGGCGGACGCTCGGTGCCGGTCAGTCTGCTGCAGACGCTCGGCGAGGACCTGATCGCTGTGCACGGGCAGAGCGACCAGCAGCGGCTGCTCCGGCCCGCCCGGCAGCGCGGCGCGCTGGACCGCTTCGCGGGCGACGACGTCTCCGAGCCGCTGCTGGCCTACCAGAGCGCCTACCGGCAGCTGCGCGAGGTGTCCGCGACGCTGGAGGAGCTGACCACCCGGGCGCGCGAGCGCGCCCAGGAGGCCGACCTGCTGCGCTTCGGCCTGGACGAGGTCGCCGCCGCGGAGCCGCTGGCGGGCGAGGACGAGGAGCTGGCCGCCGAGTCGGAGCGGCTCGGCCACGCCGACGCGCTGTCCTCCGCCGCGACCGTGGCCCACGGCGCGCTCGCCGGCGACCCGGCCGACCCGGACGTGGTCGACGCGGGGATGCTGGTCGCGCAGGCCAAGCGGGCCCTGGAGGCGGTGCGCTCGCACGACGAGCGGCTCGGCGCGCTGGCGGACCGGGTGGGTGAGGTCTCCTACCTGCTCGCCGACATCGCCCAGGAGCTGGCCGGCTACGCCGAGGACCTGGACGCGGACCCGGTGCGGCTGGCGGCCGTGGAGGAGCGTCGCGCGGTGCTGGCGCACCTGGTGCGCAAGTACGGCGTCCCGGCCGAGGGCGTGGAGGGCCTCGCGGCGGTGCTCGCCTGGAACGACGGGGCGGGGCGGCGGCTGGCCGAGCTCGACGGCGACGACGAGCGGATCGGTGCTCTCGAAGAAGAGCGGCAGTCGCTGACGGAAACGGTGTCCGCGCTCGCCGAGCAGCTGAGCGCCGCCCGGCACGCCGCCGCCGAGACCTTCGCCGAGGCGGTCACCCGCGAGCTCACCGAACTGGCCATGCCCCACGCACGGGTGAGTTTCGGGATCACCCGATCGGCGGATTTCGGCCCCTACGGCTTCGACGACGTCGAGGTGCTGCTCGCCCCGCACCCGGGCGCGGCGCCGCGCCCGATCGGCAAGGGCGCCTCCGGCGGTGAGCTGTCCCGGGTGATGCTGGCCGTCGAGGTGGTCTTCGCCGGCGCCGACCCGGTGCCGACGTACCTCTTCGACGAGGTCGACGCAGGCGTCGGCGGCAAGGCCGCCGTCGAGATCGGCCGCCGCCTGGCCCGGCTCGCCCGCACGGCGCAGGTCGTCGTCGTCACCCACCTGCCGCAGGTGGCGGCGTTCGCCGACCGGCACCTGGTGGTCGAGAAGACCGTCGCCGGCACCGTCACCCGGTCCGGCGTCAAGACGCTGACGGACGAGGAGCGGGTGCGCGAGCTGTCCCGGATGCTGGCCGGGCTGGAGGACTCCGAGCTGGGCCGCGCCCACGCCGAGGAGTTGCTCGCCGCCGCCCGTGAGGGCGCAGGTCGCCCCTGACCGCCCGCGGTCACCGACTCCGACCGCACCGCCTCCCGAGTAACGAACGAAGGAAGACGACGCCGACCGTGACCGCCAACGCAGCGCAGACCACCCCCGCCGGGTCGACCGACGAGCTCCGCGCCGTGCTCGTGGTGGCCGGAACGACCGGCGGCATCGGCGCGCACGTGCGCTCGCTCGCGGCGGGACTGAGCGCGCACGGGGTCGACGTCACCGTGTGCGGGCCGGCCGAGACCGACAAGCTGTTCGGCTTCTCCAGCGCCGGGGCGCGCTTCCACGCCGTGGAGATCACCCCGACGCCGGGTCCGCGCACCGACGCCGCCGCGGTCGGCGAGCTGCGCCGGGCCTTCGCCCGCGCGTCGCTCGTCCACGCCCACGGCCTGCGGGCGGCGCTGCTGTCCGATCTGGCGCTGCGCACCGCCCGCGCGCAGGAGATCCCGCTGGTGGTCACCTCCCACTCGGCCAATCTGGCCACCGGCATGGAGCGGCGGCTGCTGCGGATGATGGAGCGCCGGGTCGCCCGCGGCGCGGACCTGGTCCTCGGCGCCTCCTCCGACCTGGTCGCGCGGGCCCGGGACCTGGGCGCGACCGACGCCCGTCTCGGCCCGGTCGTCGCCCCGCCGCTGCCGCCAGCCGTCGCGGACCGGGAGCAGACGCGGCGCGGGCTGCTGTCCGAGAAGGGCCGCCGCGGCGCGGCCAAGGAGGCCGCGCGCAAGGAGGCGGGCGACCGCCCGATCGTGCTGGCCATCGGCCGGCTGACGCCGCAGAAGAACTTCCAGCTGCTGCTGGACGCCGCCTCCGGCTGGCGCGGCGGCGAGGACCATCCGCTCCTCGTGATCGCGGGCGTCGGCGCGGAGGAGGCGGCGCTGAAGGCCCGGATCAAGGCCGAACGCCTGCCCGCCAAACTGCTCGGCTACCGCGAGGACGTCGCCGAACTGCTCGCCGCCGCCGACGTCGTGGTCATCTCCTCCCGCTGGGAGGCCCGCCCGCTGGTCGCGCAGGAGGCGCTGCGGGCCGGGGTCCCCGTCGTCGCCACCGCGGTCGGCGGCCTGCCGGAGCTGGTCGGCGACGCGGCCGTGCTGGTCCCCTCGGGTGACGCGACGGCCCTGGCGGCGGCGGTCTCCGCGCTGCTCGCCGACCCGGTCCGCCGCGCGGAACTGGCGGCCGCGGGCCCGCTCCAGGCGGAGACCTGGCCGACCGAGGCCGACACGGTGGCGCAGGTCCTCAGCGTCTACGACGAACTCACCTCGGAGCGCTGACCGCCCGGTCGGCGCTGCCGGACCTACCGTGGACGGCATGGACTGGACTCTCGAAGTCGTCGTCGTGCCCGTCTCCGACGTGGACCGGGCCAAGGCCTTCTACAGCGAGCAGCTCGGCTTCCACGTCGACGTGGACCGCCGCATGAGCGAGCACATGCGGGTCGTCCAGCTGACGCCTCCCGGCTCCGGCTGCTCCGTCGTCGTCGGCGAGGGGGTGACCCGGGCGGCGCCCGGCGCCTACCAGGGCCTCCAGCTGTGCGTCACCGACATCGAGGCCGCCCGTGCCCGGCTGGTCGAACGCGGTGTCGAGGTGGACGGGGTGTTCCACTTCGGCCCGAACGGGCGCGAGGAGGGGCATGGCGGGCCGTGGAACAGCTTTCTGGCGTTCAGCGACCCGGACGGGAACGGCTGGGTGGTCCAGGAGGCGCCGCAGGACCGCTCTCAGCGCTGAGCCTTCCAAGCCTGAGCCTTTCAACGCTGAGGCTTCCAGCGCTGAGCCCTCGGGAAGGCGGCGCACAGCGCCGGGGTGCGCGCCAGCAGGGCGGCCCGCAGGACGGGCACCATGCAGGCGCACTGCACCACGGTGTACCAGGGCGGGCAGACGCCGGGGATCAGGTCCACCCCGACGATCGCGACCGGCATGACCGCCGCGAGGCCGCGGATCCGCTCGAAGGACCGGCGTGATCCCCCCGAGGCGGCGACGGCCGCCCGGTGCAGCAGCACCGCGACCACGGGCAGCAGCGCCGCCCGCACCCACATGAACGTGTTCGGGGCGTGTCCCGCGACCGCCGCCGCGACGACCGCGAGCAGGCCGAGGGCGCTGAGCCCGGCGTAGAGCCTGAGGCAGCGAAGGACGGCGCGGAAGGCTTCCTGCGTGGCGGTCTCTTCTGTCGTGGTTTCCATGGTCGTCGACGCTACGGAGCGCCGTCGCGCGCCGGTATCGGCCTGGACCCACTCCGGGGTGGGGCCAGCCCCACTCCCGCGCCGATCAGGCCCTTTCGGGGCCGCGCGCAGGGCACAGTGGTGGCACCGGAGCGGAAGACGGAAGAGGAGTCATGGGGAGAGCGGGTTCGTGGGCGGGGCGCGCCGGGAGGGGGTTCCGGCGGGCGTGCGTCGTGGCGGCGGTCAGCCTGCCGGTCCCGGCGGTGTGGGCGGCCGCGGTGGCCCTGGGGATCCGACGGGGCGCGGCCAACCCGTGGTCGTGGCTGCTGCCGGGCGTGCTCGTCTGCGTCGGCACGCTTGCCCTGGCCCGCCCGGTCTGCCGGGCCGTCCGCTGCCTCGTCGCCCGCTGGACCGGCACACCGATCCCGGCCGGCTACCGGCAGGCCGGGCCGGTGACGCTGATGTCCACCGGCTACTGGTGGAACGGCTTCTCCTACGAGCACACCCGCCGCGACGCGCTGATGGACCAGCGCTGGCGGGTCCGCTGGCTGGACCCCGCCAACTGGCGTGATCTGCGGTTCGTCCTGGTCCTCCCGTTCACCGCCGGCCTGGTCGCGTGCGTCCCGCCCGCAGGGCTGGCCGCGGCGGTCCTCGGGCTCGGCCGTCCGGAGCCGGGCGCCCGCCTGCTCGGCGCGCTCGGCCTGGTCGTCGCCGTCGTCTCGGCGCCGTACGCCTGGCGGCCGGTCGAGCGGGTGGCGCTGCGGTTCCTGCGCCCGTCCCGGGCGATGGCCCTGGCCGACCGGGTGGACGAGCTGACGGCCCAGCGCGCGGACGTGACGGTGGCTCAGGCCGCCGAGATCCGCCGGATCGAACGCGACCTGCACGACGGCGCGCAGGCGCGGCTGGTCTCTCTCGGGCTCTCGCTGGCGACCGCCGAGCGCCTGATGGAGACCGACCCCGACCGGGCCAAGGCGCTGATGCGCGAGGCCCGCACCGGCGCGGCCGCCTCGCTGAGCGAGCTGCGCGACCTGATCCAGGGGATCAGCCCGCCCGTGCTGAGCGAGCGCGGACTGGTCGACGCCGTCCGCGCCCTCGCCCTGGACGTGCCCCTGGAGGTGACGGTCGGCGCCGACGGTCCGCTGCGCCTGGACCCGCCGATCGAGTCCGCCGTCTACTTCGGCGTCGCCGAGCTCCTGACCAACGCGGTCAAGCACGCCCGCGCGTCCCGGGCACGGGTCTCGCTGACGCGCGACGGCATGCGCCTCGTCGTCGAGGTCGAGGACGACGGCCGCGGCGGGGCCTGCGCGCGCGCCGACGGCGGTCTGGCCGGCCTGCGCCGCCGTCTCGCGGTCTTCGACGGGACGCTGGAGGTCACCAGCCCGTCCGGCGGGCCGACCCGGGCGATCATGATGGTGCCATGCGAATCCTTGTAGCCGAGGACCTCTACCTGCTGCGCGAGGGCATGGTCCGCCTGATCGAGGCCTACGGGCACGAGGTGGTGGCCACGGCCGCCACCGGCCCCGAGACGCTGGCGGCGCTGCGCGCCTGGCGTCCCGACGTCTCGGTGGTCGACGTCCGGATGCCGCCGGGCCAGTCCGACGAGGGCCTGCGGGCGGCGCTGGCCGCCCGCGCGGAGATACCGGGCCTTCCGGTGCTGATCCTGTCCCAGCACGTCGAGCAGTTGTACGCCCGCGAGCTGCTCGCCGACGGCTCCGGCGGCGTCGGCTACCTGCTCAAGGAGAGCGTCTTCGACGCCGACCAGTTCGTCGGCGCGCTGGAACGCGTCGCGGGCGGCGGCACCGCGATGGACCCCGCCGTCATCGCGAAGCTGCTGTCCGGCGGCGCGCCGGGACGGGCCCTCGACCGGCTCACCGAGCGCGAGCACGCGGTGCTGGCCCTGATGGCGGAAGGGCTCTCGAACCAGGCCATCGGGCGCCGGCTCTTCCTCAGCGAGAGCGCCATCGGCAAGTACACGACCTCGATGTTCGGCAAGCTCGGCATCGCGGACGACGACGACACCAACCGCCGCGTCCGCGCCGTCCTCACCTACCTGAACCAGCCCGGTCGGCGGGAAGACTGAGGCGGAGGACCAAGGGCGCGGGCTCGCAGCGCGGCCGAACGCGGGGCGAGCCGGGGCGGGAGGATCCGCGCGGGCCCCGGGGGGGGCGGGATGTCCCCGCGCGGCGGCCCGGCAGGACATCCGGGCGTGGGCCCTGGGCAGGCCGCCGGGAAGTCCCGGGCGGTCCCCGCGGAGGATCCACGCGCGGGGCCCCCGGAGGCGTGAATCCGCGGGGGCCGGATGGGAGAACTGCGCCGGCCCCGGGCGCGAGATCCGCACGCGGGCCCAGGCGGGATATCCCAGCGTGGCGGCCCTGGGCAGGCTCCGCAGGGACGTCCCCAGGCGGTCCCGGGGGGGAGATCCGCACGCGGGCCCAGGCGGGATATCCCAGCGTGGCGGCCCTGGGCAGGCTCCGCAGGGACGTCCCCAGGGCCGTCCCGGCGGGAAATCCGTGCAGCGACCCCGCCGGGGCCGGGCCGGGCCGTCGCCGGGCGGGCCTCAGCCGGTGATGTGCAGGGTCAGGGTGCCGTCCGGGCGGTGGTCCACCGCCACCTGGTCCAGGGTGGCCACGGTCACCGTCGCGCCGTAGGCGGCTGTCGACGCGCCGATGCCGACGACGCGCATGCCTGCGGCGAGGCCTGCGGCGACGCCGGCCTCGGAGTCCTCGAAGACGACGCAGTCGGCAGGCTCGAAGCCCAGCTCCGCCGCGCCCTTGAGGAAGCCCTCCGGGTCCGGCTTGCTCGCGCTGACGTCTTCGGCCGTCACCCGGACGTCCGGCATGCGCAGGCCCGCCGCGCTCATGCGGGCCGTGGCGAGGGCGACGTCCGCGGAGGTGACCAGGGCGTGCGGGGCGGTCGCGATGGCGGCCAGGAAGGCGGGGGCGCCGGGGATCGGGACGATGCCGTCGAGGTCCGCCGTCTCGGCGGCCAGCATCGCCGCGTTGTCGGCGATGTTCTCCGCGACGGGGCGGTCGGGCAGCAGGATCGCCATGCTCTCGTGGCCCTGGCGGCCGTGCACGACCTCCTCGACGCGCTCCATCGCGAGGCCGTGCTCGGCGGCCCACCGGCCCCAGACGCGCAGCACGACCGCGCCGGAGTCGACCAGCGTTCCGTCCATGTCCAGCAGCAGTGCGCGGGCGTCGAGGTATATGGGCGGCTGAGACATGGCGGTCTCTCCAAGGGGTGGCGACGGTATTTTGTGTCGCCAGTCTACAAAATGGCGCTACATGCCCGGCAGGCCGCCCACCGCCGTCAGCCGCAGCGCGGTGTCGATCAGCGGGACGTGGCTGAACGCCTGCGGGAAGTTGCCCACCTGACGCTGGAGCCGCGGGTCCCACTCCTCGGCGAGCAGCCCCACGTCGTTGCGGATCGCCAGCAGCCGGTCGAACAGCTCCCGGGCCTCGCCGACGCGGCCGATCATGGCCAGGTCGTCCGCCAGCCAGAACGAGCAGGCCAGGAACGCGCCCTCGTCGCCGGGAAGGCCGTCGCCGCCCTCCTCCTCGCCCTTGGTGGCGTAGCGCAGCACGAAGCCGTCGGGGGTGAGCAGCTCGCGCTGGACCGCCTCGATCGTGCCGATGACCCGCTTGTCGTCCGGCGGCAGGAAGCCCACCTGCGGGATCAGCAGCAGCGAGGCGTCCAGCTCCCGCGAGCCGTAGGACTGCGTGAAGGTGTTCCGCTCCGGGTCGTAGCCGTACTCGCAGACGTCCGCGTGGATGGTGTCGCGCAGCTCGCGCCAGCGCTCCAGCGGGCCCTCGTGCGGGGTCTGCTCGATCATCCGGATGGTGCGGTCCACCGCGACCCACGCCATCACCTTGGAGTGCACGAAGTGGCGGCGCGGACCGCGCACCTCCCAGATGCCCTCGTCCGGCTTGTTCCAGTGCTGCTCCAGCCAGGAGATCAGGCGCAGTTGCAGCATGTGGGCGTGGTCGTTGCGGGCCAGCCCGGTCATGTGGGCCAGGTGCAGCGCCTCGACGACCTCGCCGTAGACGTCGAGCTGGAGCTGGTCGGCCGCGCCGTTGCCGATGCGGACCGGCGTGGAGCCCTCGTAGCCGGGCAGCCAGTCGAGCGTGGTCTCGGTCAGCTCCCGCTCGCCCGCGATCCCGTACATGATCTGGAGGTTCTCCGGGTCGCCGGCCACCGCTCGCAGCAGCCACTCGCGCCAGGCCCGCGCCTCGTCGCGGTAGCCGGTGCGCAGCAGCGAGGAGAGCGTGATCGTCGCGTCGCGCAGCCAGGTGTAGCGGTAGTCCCAGTTGCGGACCCCGCCGATGTCCTCGGGCAGCGAGGTCGTCGGCGCGGCCACGATGCCGCCGGTCGGCGCGTAGGTCAGCGCCTTCAGCGTGATCAGTGAGCGGACCACGGCCTCGCGGTAGGGGCCGTGGTAGGTGCACTGGGCCACCCAGTCGCGCCAGAACTCCTCGGTGAAGGCCAGCGCCTCCTCCGGGTCCGGGGCGTCGGGCGCGCCGAGGTGCGAGGGCTGCCAGGTCAGCGCGAAGGCGATCCGCTCCCCGGCGGAGACGGTGAAGTCCGCGTACGTGGTCAGGTTGCGGCCGTAGGTCTCGGCCTCGCCGTCCAGCCACACCGAGTCCGGTCCGGCCACGGCCACCGTGCGGGTCTGCCCGCCGTCCTCGACCCGGTGCACCCACGGCACCACGCGCCCGTACGAGAAGCGCATGCGCACCGCCGAACGCATCCGCACCGAGCCGCTCACGCCCTCCACGATGCGGACCATCTGCGGGACCGCGCCGCGCTCGGGCAGGCCACGCGGCGGCATGAAGTCGACGACCCGCACGGTGCCGCCGGGGGTGTCCCACTCCTGCTCCAGGATCAGCGAGTCGCCCCGGTAGCGGCGGCGCGCGGACGGCGGCGCGGGCGCGGCGGCGGTCGGCGGCAGGACCTTGAAGGAGCCGCTGTCGTCGAAGGAGACGGCCTGGAAGGTGGCCGGGTCGAGCGCGCCGGCGTCCAGCGACCCGGTGTCGGACCAGGCGGACTGCTGCTGCCCGGCGGCGTCCCCCTCCGGGGCCGGCGTGGGCTCGGCCGGGCCGATCCGCCAGAAGCCGTGCTCGTCCGTGCCGAGCAGGCCGGCGAAGACGGCGGGGGAGTCGAAGCGGGGCAGGCACAGCCAGTCGACGGCGCCGTCCCTGCTGACCAGGGCGGCGGTCTGCATGTCGCCGACGAGCGCGTAGTCCTCGATGCGGGCGGCCACGTGGTTCTCCAGTTCGCGATGAAGGACTGCGGTGGCGGTCTGGGGAGGCCCGTGCCCCCTGGGACCGCCGGGGCTCCCGAGCAGACGGTGTCCGTGCAGAATACTTCGGATCATGCGCTGCCCGGGAACAGTCCCGGAACCCGGCGTGCCGATCCGTTTCTTCCACAAGACGTTCAAAGGTCGTTCAAAAGACGTTCCGAGGACGTTGGCAGGACGTCCTCACGTCATCCTCGCGACCTTCTCGGGACCCTCCACGGCGCGCCTCGGGGGCGCTCCGAGAGCAGGCGGCCGAACGCACTGATACCCTGGTACTCCGTGGATTGGTACTGAGTCCGCCCACCAGGGCTCGGCTCAGGGACCCTTTCGATCCACCCCGGCACCCCCTCGGCGGTTGGTGCGGGTGTTGTTGACGCGACCACGGGAGCCCCCTCTTGGCACAGCCCCATTCCGGTAAGGCCGGCACGACGACCAAGCACCTCTTCGTCACCGGGGGCGTCGCCTCCTCGCTGGGCAAGGGGCTCACGGCCTCGAGCCTCGGGGCCCTGCTCAAGGCCCGGGGTCTGCGGGTCACCATGCAGAAGCTCGACCCGTACCTCAACGTCGACCCCGGCACGATGAACCCGTTCCAGCACGGCGAGGTCTTCGTCACCGACGACGGCGCCGAGACCGACCTCGACATCGGCCACTACGAGCGCTTCCTCGACACCAACCTGCACGGCAGCGCCAACGTCACCACCGGTCAGATCTACTCGACCGTCATCGCCAAGGAGCGGCGCGGCGAGTACCTGGGCGACACCGTCCAGGTCATCCCGCACATCACCAACGAGATCAAGTCCCGGATCCGCCGCATGGCGACCGAGGACGTGGACGTGGTGATCACCGAGGTCGGCGGCACCGTCGGCGACATCGAGTCGCTGCCGTTCCTGGAGGCCGTCCGCCAGGTCCGCCACGAGGTCGGCCGCGACAACGTCTTCTTCGTCCACGTCTCGCTGCTGCCCTACATCGGCCCCTCCGGCGAGCTGAAGACCAAGCCGACCCAGCACTCCGTCGCCGCGCTGCGCAACATCGGCATCCAGCCCGACGCGATCGTGCTGCGCGCCGACCGCGAGGTCCCGGCCGCGATCAAGCGCAAGATCTCGCTGATGTGCGACGTCGACGAGGAGGCCGTGGTCGCCGCGATCGACGCCCCCTCCATCTACGACATCCCGAAGGTGCTGCACAGCGAGGGCCTGGACGCCTACGTGGTGCGCCGCCTCGACCTGCCCTTCCGCGACGTCGACTGGACCCAGTGGGACGACCTGCTGCGCCGCGTCCACGAGCCCAGCCGCCACGTGAAGATCGCGCTGGTCGGCAAGTACATCGACCTGCCGGACGCCTACCTGTCCGTCACCGAGGCGCTGCGCCACGGCGGTTTCGCCAACAACGCCAAGGTCGAGATCAAGTGGGTCACCTCGGTCGACTGCGAGACCCCCGAGGGCGCCCGTGCCCAGTTGGGCGACGTCGACGCGATCTGCATCCCCGGCGGCTTCGGCGAGCGCGGCGTGGACGGCAAGGTCGGCGCGATCACCTTCGCCCGCGAGAACGGCGTGCCGCTGCTGGGCCTGTGCCTGGGCCTGCAGTGCGTGGTCATCGAGGCCGCCCGCAACCTGGCCGGTCTGGCCGAGGCCAACTCCACCGAGTTCGACCCGGCCGCCAAGCACCCGGTCATCTCGACCATGGCCGAGCAGCTGGAGATCGTCGACGGCAAGGGCGACCTGGGCGGCACCATGCGCCTGGGCCTGTACCCGGCCAAGCTCGCCGAGGGCTCCATCGTCCGCGAGGTCTACGGCGGCGAGCAGTACGTCGAGGAGCGCCACCGCCACCGCTACGAGGTCAACAACTCCTACCGCGCGGAGCTGGAGAAGACCGGCATCCAGTTCTCCGGCCTGTCCCCGAAGGGCGACCTGGTCGAGTACGTCGAGTACCCGCGCGACACCCACCCCTACCTGGTGGCCACCCAGGCCCACCCGGAGCTGAAGTCCCGTCCGACCCGCCCGCACCCGCTCTTCGCGGGCCTGGTCGCCGCCGCGATCAAGGTCCAGGACGGCGCGGGCGCGTGAGCGACGCCGACGCGGACGTCGTCGCGCTGAGGGACACGCCGGACTCGTGGGAGGTGCGCGCCGAGCGCACCGCCTTCGAGGGCAGGATCTGGGACATCGTCTCCGACGACGTCGTCATGCCGGACGGCCGCACCGCCGCGCGCGACTACGTGAAGCACCCCGGCGCGGTCGGCGTGCTCGCCCTGGACGAGCAGGGCCGGGTCCTGCTCGTGCGTCAGTACCGGCACCCCGTCCGGCACCGCCTGTGGGAGATGCCGGCCGGTCTGCTCGACGTCCCGGGCGAGAACCCGCTGCACGCGGCCCAGCGCGAGCTGTTCGAGGAGGCCCACCACAAGGCCGGCGACTGGCGTGTGCTGGTCGACCTCTACCCCACCTCGGGCGGCTCCGACGAGGCCATCCGGGTCTACCTCGCCCGCGACCTCGGGGAGTCCGAGGACGAGCGGTTCGCCGCCGAGGGCGAGGAGCTGGACCTCCAGGTGCGCAGGTTCCCGCTCGACGAGGTCGTCCGCGCGGCGCTGGCCGGCGAGCTCCACAACGGCGCACTGATCGCCGGCGCGCTGGCGCTGAACGCCGCGCTGGCGAGCGGGACGCTCGACACCCTCCGCCCGGCCGACGCGCCCTGGCCGGCACGGCCGTTCTGAGACAGGCCACCGGCGTGCGGACGGTCCTCATCGATCAGGACCGTCC
>NZ_BBPQ01000052.1:22153-41668 GCF_000787855.1 Streptacidiphilus anmyonensis
GTCCTCATCGATCAGGACCGTCCGCACGCCGGTGGCTGGGCGCGCACTTCCTCGCGCCCCTCACGTGCTGCAACTTCCCGTGCCCTTGACGCCTGAGCCGTGCCCGGTGAATTACGCTGCGTCAGAAGATCGGTCCTGACGACGGGAGCGGCGCTCGTGGCATCGGCACAGACGGAGTCCGCCTCGGCGGCCGCCGCCGCGTTCGTGGGGCGGCGGAACGAGCTCGCGCAGCTGCGCGAGGAGGCCGGGCGGGCCCGCGTCCTCGCCGTCGCCGGACGGCCCGGCTCCGGACGGACCGAGCTGGCGCTGCGGTTGGCGCGGGAGCCCGACGTCACCGCCGGACGTCCGGTCCACTACCTCTCCCTCGCCGCGCCCGACCCCGCGCGGAGGCTGCTCGACCTGCTGGGCCTTCCCCGTCCCGCCGCGCTCGCCGCCACGGACGCGGAGGCCGCGGCCGGTGACGCGCTGCGCGCGCACCTCGCCGCCGAGCCGGTCGTGCTGGTCCTCGACGACGTCCCCGCCGAGAACGCCGCCGCCGCGGTCCAGGCGCTGCTGCCCACCCACCCGGAGGCGCTGACCGTCGCCGTCACCCACGGGCCGCTGACCGGGATCCCGGACGTGCGGCCGTGCGTGCTCGGCGGGCTCGACTACACCGCCGCCCGCGACCTGCTCGCTGGGCTCGCGGGGGACACCCGCGTCGTCGTCGACCCGGTCGCCGCACAGGGGCTGGCCGAGGCGGTGGCCTGCCATGCGGGCGCGCTGCGACTGGTCGGCGGCTGGCTCGCCGCACGGCCGCGGGCCTCCGTCAGCGACGCGCTGCGGGCGCTGCGCGCGGTGCCCGCGTTGCCGGCCGTTCCCGAGGTGCCCGTGTTCTCCACGGTGCCGCATCCGGCCGGGCCGCCGGTGCCCGAGGCCGCGCAGAACCTGGTGGGGCAGACGATCGACGGCCAGCGGGTGCCGCCCATGCCCGCCTACCCGCCCTCCGTCACACCACCTCCGCCGCCGCGCGGCGCGCAGCGCACCGAGGACCCGCTGCGGCGGGCGTTCGACCTCGTGCACCAGGAGCTCGGCGCGGGCCCGCGCCAGCTGCTGCGGTTCGCGACGCTGGTGCCGGGCGGGGTGCTGGACGAGCGCGGCGCGGCGGCCCTGGTCGGGTGTCCCACCGACGCGGCGGCCACGCTGCTGGCCTCGCTCGCGGCCCAGCAGCTGCTGCGCGAGGAGCCCGGCGGCCGCTACCGGCTGCCGCGCAGCCTCGCTCCGGCGTTGACGGCGCTGCGCGAGGCCGTCGACAAGCCGGCCACCGTGGAGCTGGCCCGGGCCCGCTGGCTGGAGCGGCAGGTGCGGCTGCTCACGTCCTGCCTGGTCCGGCTGGCACCCGAGCAGGCGCCGCCGGATCCGGAGGTGCCGCCCGCGGCGCTGCGCTTCCGCACCCGCGCGCAGGCCTTCGCCTGGCTGGACACCGCCCTGCCCGAGCTGCTGCCCGCCGTCGCCGACGCCGAGGCGGTCGGGGGACTGGACGGGCTGGTCACCCGGCTCGCGACGGCGCTCGTCCAGGTGCTGCCGGTGTGGGGCGAGGCGACGGGCCGTCCGGTGACGACGGAGCTGTACACGCTGCACGGGACGGTGCAGCGGCTGGCGCGCCGCTCCGGCCTGCCGCGTCGGGAGGCGGCCGCGCTGGTCAACCTGGGCGACCTGCACGCGGGGGCCGGCGAGCACGCCCGCGCGCTGGAACGCTACCGGGGTGCGCTGGCGCCGGCGCGGGCCGCCGAGGACCACGTCGCCGTCGGCCGGATCCTGGAGGCCACCGCCGGCGCCTACCGGGCCTCGGGGGACCTGGTCCGGGCCGTGGACTTCTACGGCCGTGCGCTCACCCTGCGCCGCAACCGCAAGGAGCGGGCCGACGAGGCGCGGCTGCTGGCCCGGCTCGCCGCCGTGCACAGCGCCCAGGGGCGACACGCCGACGCGCTGCGCGAGTACCGGGCGGCCGTCGCGCTGCATCGCAAGCTCGGCGACGAGGCGGGGGCGGTGGGGGCGATCCTCGGCGCCGCCCGGGTGCAGGAGCTCGGCGGCGGCGTGGAGGCGGCGCTGCGCACCCAGCGCGAGGCGCTGGAGTCCGCCCGGAGGCTCGGTCCGCAGCTCACGTCGCTGGTGCTGCTGAGGCTGGCGGACACCCTCGAGAGGGCCGGTGACCTGGCCGGGGCGCGGGTGCAGCGGGAGCAGGCCGCCGCGCTCGGCGGAGAATAACATCCTGGTTTCGATTGAATGCCCCAGATGCCGGATTTCTCGCATTCTGGAGGCTTGTAGTGGGCGCAAGCCTACGAATCAGCCAACAGATCCTGAAGTTTTGAACACTTTGGAAGGCTTCCGGATCCCCTGGGCTTCATTACACTCGAAGATGCCGCGCATAGCAGTGCCGCTGCGCGTGGCTCCCGCCTGCGTTCCCGCAGGGCCGGGAGGAAACCCCATGTGCAAGGGACGTGTTCGTCGTGAAGGTCGGCATCCCCCGCGAGGTCAAGAACCACGAGTACCGCGTGGCCATCACGCCTTCTGGTGTGCATGAGCTGGTCCGTAACGGGCACGAGGTGTTCATCGAGAACAACGCCGGTGTCGGCTCCTCGATCCCGAACGAGGAGTACGTCGCCGCCGGCGCGACCATCCTCGAGACCGCTGACGAGGTCTGGGCCACGGCCGACCTCCTGCTGAAGGTCAAGGAGCCCATCGCCGAGGAGTACCACCGCCTCCGCAAGGGCCAGCTGCTCTTCACCTATCTCCACCTCGCCGCCGACCGCGCCGGCACCGACGCGCTGCTGGCCTCCGGCACCACCGCGATCGCCTACGAGACGGTCCAGCTCGGCAACGGCGCGCTGCCGCTGCTCGCCCCGATGTCCGAGGTGGCCGGTCGCCTGGCCCCGCAGGTCGGCTCCTACCACCTGATGCGTCCGACCGGCGGTCGCGGCGTCCTGCCCGGCGGCGTGCCCGGCACCCACCCGGCCAAGGCCGTCGTCATCGGCGGTGGCGTCTCCGGCTGGCACGCCGCCACCATCGCCATCGGCATGGGCTACGACGTCACCCTGCTCGACCGGGACATCAACAAGCTGCGCGAGGCCGACCGCATCTTCGGCAACAAGATCAAGGCGATCGCCTCCAACTCCTTCGAGCTGGAGAAGGCCGTCCTCGAGGCCGACCTGGTCATCGGCGCCGTGCTGATCCCGGGCGCCAAGGCCCCGAAGCTGGTCACCAACGAGCTGGTCTCCCGCATGAAGCCGGGCTCCGTGCTCGTCGACATCGCCATCGACCAGGGCGGCTGCTTCGAGGACTCGCACCCGACCACCCACGCCGAGCCGACCTTCCAGGTCCACAACTCGGTCTTCTACTGCGTGGCCAACATGCCGGGTGCGGTGCCGAACACCTCCACCTACGCGCTGACCAACGCGACCCTGCCCTACATCCTCGAGCTCGCCAACCGCGGCTGGCAGGAGGCCTGCCGCCGCGACGCCGCGCTGGCCAAGGGCCTGAACGTGCACGAGGGCCAGATCACCTACGCCGCGGTCGCCGACGCCTTCGGCCTGCCGCACGTCGAGCTGGCCGACGTCCTCGCCTGAGGCACCCCAGCATCCCCCCAGGAGGGCGCCGCACACCCCGTGCGGCGCCCTTCTGGCATGCCGTCAGGAACCGGCCCGCACATCGCCCGTCCGTTCGTCAACTCGATGCCCCGCAGACTCACCCTCGGCAGAGGAGTGAACGGGGGTGGCGAACGGTGTCCCCGCAGGCCGAACGGCGGTTTCGTACAGTGCCCACGACTCGCGGTCGGCAATTGTCATATCGACATGTTGGTTAGTGCATCACCGGTGTGCTGGTTGACGCTACTGTGTCGTTGCTAGGCTGCGGTGCGGTGAATGCCGCCCAGTGGAGGGGGCAGAGCCCCGAAGCCCGGTCACTACGGCGGTCGCCAAGGAGGTAAGACGACTTGTGAATGAGTCGACAATTGCTCCCGGGAGTGGCGGCCCGCGCACTTTTGACGCACGTCAGCAGCAGCCCGGCTACCCGAGCCTGGAGTACCCGATTTCCGATCACGAGGCGCTGCGCTACGCGAGCGCGCTGGACGCCCCCGTCGAGCCTGGCCTGGTCCAGTCCGAGATGGCGGACGGTCAGTTCTACGACCCAGATGCCGAATACGAGCCGGACCCGGAGTACGCCGCCACGCTTGCTCCGGACGCGGCCCGTCAGCGCCGCGAGCGGGTCGGTCCCACGGGCCGGCCGCTGCCGTACTTCCCGATCCCCTCGCCCCTGAGCGAGCACGGGCCGGCGCGCATCATCGCCATGTGCAACCAGAAGGGCGGGGTCGGCAAGACCACCTCGACCATCAACCTGGGCGCGGCGCTCGCGGAATACGGTCGGCGCGTCCTCCTGGTCGACTTCGACCCGCAGGGCGCCCTCTCGGTCGGCCTCGGCGTCAACCCGATGGAGCTGGACCTCACCGTCTACAACCTGCTGATGGAGCGGGGCCTGACGGCCGATGAGGTGCTGCTGAAGACGGCCGTGCCCGGCATGGACCTGCTCCCCAGCAACATCGACCTCTCCGCGGCCGAGGTGCAGCTGGTCAGCGAGGTGGCCCGGGAGTCGGCGCTGGCGCGCGCCCTCAAGCCGCTGATGAACGACTACGACTACGTCATCATCGACTGCCAGCCGTCCCTCGGCCTGCTCACCGTCAACGCGCTGACGGCCGCTCACAGCGTCATCGTGCCGCTGGAATGCGAGTTCTTCGCGCTGCGCGGCGTCGCGCTGCTGACCGAGACCATCGAGAAGGTCTGCGAGCGGCTCAACCCCGACCTGCGCCTGGACGGCATCCTCGCCACCATGTACGACTCGCGCACGGTCCACAGCCGCGAGGTGCTCGCCCGCGTCGTCGAGGCCTTCGGCGAGCACGTCTTCCACACCGTCATCGGCCGTACGGTGCGCTTCCCGGAGACCACGGTCGCCGGCGAGCCGATCACCACCTACGCGTCCAACTCGGTCGGTGCCGCCGCCTACCGTCAGCTCGCCAGGGAGGTGCTCGCCCGGTGCCACGTCGAGTGAGTCTCCCGGGGGCGGACGAACTGTTCCGGACCACCGGGGGGACCACACTCACGCCCGTGCCGCGCGCGCCGGACCCGGCCGGGGCTCCGGAGGAGTCGGCGTCGGCCGCCACCGCCGCGACAGCGGCCCCGAAGGCTTCCGCGGGCTCGGCGGGAGCGGGCGGGCAGGCCGCCGCCGCGTCCGAGCAGGACCATCCGGCCGACCCGGCCGGGGAACACGGCGCGGTCGCCGCGCCCCGCGCCGTCGGGCAGGTCCCACCGGCCCGCGGGGACGTCCAGCGCGGCGAGGCCCAGCGCGGGGATGTCCAGCGCAACGGGGTCGCCCGCGGTGAGGTGTCGCGCGCGGACGCGCAGCGCGGCGAGGCGTCCCGTGGCAGTGCCGGCTCCGGCGCCGACAGCGCCCGCCCCGTCTCCGCCGCCACCAGAGCCGCCCAGGCGGCCTCCGACGCCGTCTCCCAGCCGGCCGCGGCCCGACGCAAGCCGCGTGCCCCCCGCTCCCGCCCCACGGGCCGTGAGCGGCACGAGGAGAAGATCACCGTCTACGTCTCCGCCGAGGAGCTGTTCGACCTGGAGCACGCCCGGCTGGTGCTGCGCGGCGAGTACGGGCTCGCGGTCGACCGCGGCCGGATCGTGCGCGAGGCCGTGGCCGTGGTCCTCGCCGACCTGGAGCAGCGTGGCGAGGCCAGCATCCTGGTGCGGCGGCTGCGCGGGCGCTGACAGCGCTGAGGCGCGGCGCTCGCCCGTCGGGCGGGGGACAGGGCACGATAGGGCCCGATGACCACCCTGCCCGACCCCTCGCCGGCGCCCGCTGCGCCTCCGGAGCCTCCTGCCGAGGAGGAGCCCTCCGGCGGCTTCCTGGTGCGCCTGGACAACTTCGAGGGCCCCTTCGACCTGCTGCTGAGCCTCATCGCCAAGCACAAGCTGGACGTCACCGAGGTCTCCCTGTCGAAGGTCACGGACGAGTTCATCGCCCACATCCGGGCCATGGGCCCGGACTGGGACCTCGACCAGGCCAGCGAGTTCCTCGTCGTCGCGGCGACCCTGCTCGACCTCAAGGCCGCCCGGCTGCTCCCGGTCGCGGAGATCGAGGACGAGGAGGACCTCGCCCTGCTGGAGGCCCGCGACCTGCTCTTCGCCCGCCTCCTCCAGTACCGCGCGTACAAGCGCGTCGCGGAGATCTTCGCGGCGCGGTGGGAGGCGGAGCAGCTGCGCCGTCCGCGCACGGTCGGCCTGGAGCCGCAGCACGCGGAGCTGCTGCCGGAGGTCGTCATCTCGATCGGCCTGGAGGCGTTCGCGAAGCTCGCGGCGAAGGCGATGGAGCCGAAGCCCAAGCCGGTCGTCTACGTCGACCACATCCACACCCCGAAGGTGTCGGTGCGCGAGCAGGCGGAGCTGGTCGTCGCCCTGCTGCGGGAGCGCGGCGAGGCGCACTTCGCCGAGCTGACGGCGGACGCGCCGGACGTCCTGACGGTCGTGGCCCGCTTTCTCGCGCTGCTGGAGCTCTACCGTGAGAAGCTCCTCGCCTTCGACCAGCCGGAGGCCCTGGGCGATCTCCTGGTCCGCTGGGTCGCCGACGGCGAGGTCGAGGTCGCGGCGGACCTCGGCGACGAGTTCGACGCGCCGCCCGCCGCGCCGGAGGACGGCGACAAGAGCGACGGCAAGAAGAGCGACAAGGGCAAGGAGCGGCACCCGTGACGGACGACTCGACGGAGTTCCCCACCACCCCGTCCCCCCGCCGCCGCCTGGGCCTCCCCGGCCGGCCCCGCCCCGGCGAGCAGCTGGAGACCGTCTTCCGCGACGACCTCCCCCCTGCGGAGGACGCCCCCTTGCCGGGCTACCCCCTCTCCCGCGACCAGGCGGCCGCAGCCGCCGAGTGGCTCCACCCGGCCGCGCCCGGGCCACGCACCCCGACGGATTCGCCGAGCCAGGACGAGTGGGTCGAGCCGCTCGCGGACGCGTCGCCTGCGGCGCTCGGGTCCCGCACCGCGGTGGAGGCCCAGACGGGGCTCGGTGGAGCCGATGAGGAGTGGATCGAGCCGCTCGCGCGCGTGAGCGAGGCCGTGTCGGAGGCCGTGGCGGCTCCGGAGGCCCCGGCGGAGCCGGCGGAGCGGGTCGGGGACGCGTCGCCTGCGGCGCTCGGGTCCCGCGCTGCGGTGGAGGCCCAGGCGGGGCTCGGTGGAGCCGATGAGGAGTGGGTCGAGCCGCTCGCGCGCGTGGGCGAGGCCGTGTCGGACGGCCTGGCGGCCCCCGCGGCCCCCGCGGCCCCGGCGGAGCGGGTCGGGGACGCGTCGCCTGCGGCGCTCGGGTCTCGCGCTGTGGTGGAGGCCCAGGCGGGGCTCGGTGGAGCCGATGAGTGGGTCGAGCCGCTCGCGCGCGGGACCGTCGCCGTCGAGGGGCCGGAAGCCTCGGCGGAGCCGGAAGCTGCCGCGCCCGGTGTCCCCGCCGCCCGCAGGGCTCCGCGGCGGGCGGGGAGCGCGGTCGACGCCGAGGCTCCCGCAGACGAGGCCGCCGCAGACCCGCTCGCGGAGATCCCGCTCAAGGCCGCGCTCGAGGCCGTGCTGATGGTGGTGGACGAGCCCACCACCGCGGCGCGGCTCGCGGAGGTGCTGGACCGGCCGAAGAAACTCGTCGCCGCCGCGCTGGCCGAGCTCGCCGAGGAGTACGACGCGCAGCAGCGCGGGTTCGAGCTGCGGTTCGTCGCCGGCGGGTGGCGGTTCTACACCCGCGTCGTGTGCGCACCCGTCGTGGACCGGTTCGTGCTGGACGGTCAACAGGCCCGGCTGACGCAGGCCGCGCTGGAGACGCTGGCGGTCATCGCGTACCGGCAGCCGGTCTCCCGGTCCCGCGTCTCCGCCGTGCGTGGTGTGAACTGTGACGGCGTGATGCGTACCCTGGTACAGAGAGGTCTGGTCGAGGAGTCCGGCACGGAGCCGGAGACGGGGGCTTACCTGTACCGGACCACTCAGTACTTCCTGGAACGGATGGGGCTGCGCGGCCTGGACGAGCTGCCGGAGCTGGCCCCGTTCCTCCCCGAGGCCGACGATGTGGAGGCGGACTCGCAGGAGGGGACCGCGATCGCCGAGGCGGTCGCGGCGGCAGATTGACAGGCGGCAGCCCGACAGGCGGCTGCTGGACAGACGACGGACGACGAACACACCGGGCAGCGGGTTTTTGATGCGTAGCGGTAACAGCAGGAACAGCAGCGGCGGCGGCGCCCGCAAGGGCGGCCAGGGCCAGGGCCAGGGGGGCGGCGCGCGCCGCGCCCAGGGTGGCGGCCGCGGCAGCGGGAAGGGCACGCCGCGCCCGGAGGAGCGTCGTTACGACCGTCCGGAGTTCGGCGGCGGCCCGAACGCGCAGCCCCAGCCCTGGAAGCGCGGCGCGGGCAGCGGAGCCGGCACGGGCTCCGGCCCGCGCAAGTCCGCGCCCTCGCGTCCGCGCGAGCTGCAGGCGCGCGTCGAGGACGCCGTGCGGGCCCGGCACGACCGGCCGTCCAAGCCGACCGCGCAGAGCGAGCTCGAGGGCGAGCGCCTGCAGAAGGTGCTGGCCCGTGCGGGCATGGGCAGCCGCCGGGCCTGCGAGGAGCTGATCGAGCAGGGCCGGGTCATGGTCAACGGCGAGGTCGTGCGCGAGCAGGGCAAGCGCGTGAACGCGAACTCGGACAAGATCGAGGTCGACGGCCTGACGGTGGCCACCCAGTCGTTCCTCTTCTTCGCGCTGAACAAGCCGGCCGGCGTCGTGGCGACGATGGAGGACCCGGACGGCCGCCAGTGCCTGGGCGACTACGTGAACAACCGCGAGACGCGGCTGTTCCACGTCGGCCGCCTGGACACCGAGACCGAGGGCATCATCCTGCTCACCAACCACGGCGAGCTCGCGCACCGGCTGACCCACCCCAAGTACGGCGTGCAGAAGACCTACCTCGCGGCCATCCAGGGCCCGATCCCGCGCGACCTGGGCAAGCAGCTGAAGAACGGCATCGAGCTGGAGGACGGCTGGGCCCGCGCGGACGACTTCAAGGTCGTCCAGAACGTCGGCAAGAACTACCTGGTCGAGGTGACCCTGCACGAGGGCCGCAAGCACATCGTGCGCCGCATGCTGGCCGAAGCCGGCTTCCCGGTGGAGAAGCTGGTGCGCACCCAGTTCGGCCCGATCGCGCTCGGCGACCAGAAGTCCGGCTGGCTGCGCCGCCTGACCAACCCGGAGGTCGGGCAGCTGATGAAGTCCGTGGGGCTGTGATCGGATGACGCAGGCGACGGCGCGGCAGGCGACGGCCGGACGCGGCCGGCTCACGCCCGAGCGGGAGGCGGAGCTCTACGAGCACGTCATCGCGCTGGTGCGGGAGCACGGCTACGACTCGCTGACCATGGACGCGGTCGCCGCCCGAGCCCACGTCAGCAAGGCGACGCTGTACCGGCAGTGGCGTGAGGGAAAGCCGGAGCTGGTCGCCTCGGCGATGCGGCACACCAAGCCGCTGCCGTACGAGGGCATCGACACCGGCAGCCTGCGCGGCGACCTGTTCGCGCTGGCGGACGCCGGGACGGACCTCGAGGACGACACCGTCTTCATGAGCGCGGTCATGCACGCGGTGCAGACCAACGAGGACCTCGGCGCCGCCCTGCGGGCGATGCTGGTCGAGCCGATGCGCCGGGTGCTGGAGCAGGTCATCGAGCGGGCCGTGGAGCGCGGCGAGGTCCGCGCCGGCGCGGCCGCGGGCAGGTTCCTCGCCCACGCGCTCGTCGGCGCGCTGCCGGCCCGCAAGATCCTCGACGACACCTTCGCGGACCCGGAGTACATGAAGGCCTACGTGGACGCGGTGGTCCTCCCGGCCCTGCTGAACAGCTGAGACGGCGCTCACATACGCCCATCGAAACGAATCCGTTTCGATGGGCGTATGCTTTTGCGAAGGAAGAGTACGAAACCGTTTCGTTCATTCGGTTGGAGGATCCATGTCGCAGACAGCGCTGACCCGCGCGAGCGCTGCCGCGGACCGTGCCCAGCAGGCGCCCGGCGGTCGCCGCTGGTGGGCGCTGGCCGTCATCGCGCTCGCGCAGCTGATGGTGGTGCTCGACGGCACCATCGTGAACATCGCCCTGCCCTCGGCCCAGCAGGACCTGGGCTTCTCCAACGCCGACCGGCAGTGGGTGGTCACCGCCTACGCGCTGGCCTTCGGCTCGCTGCTGCTGCTCGGCGGACGCCTCGCGGACCTCTTCGGGCGCAAGGCCGTCTTCCTGGTCGGCGTCGGCGGCTTCGCGGCCGCCTCCGCGCTCGCCGGGTCCGCGGGGGACTTCTCCGTCCTGGTCACCGGCCGCGCCCTCCAGGGCCTGTTCGGCGCGCTGCTCGCGCCCGCCGCCCTCTCTATCCTCAACACGACCTTCACCGACGCCAAGGAGCGGGCCAAGGCCTTCGGCATCTACGGCGCCATCGCGGGCGCCGGCGGCGGCATCGGCCTGCTGCTCGGCGGCCTGCTGACGGAGCACCTGAACTGGCGCTGGACCCTCTTCGTCAACCTCTTCTTCGCCGCTCTCGCGCTGGCCGGCGGCGTCACCTTCCTGCGTAACGGCGCGCGCGCCGACCGCCCCAAGCTGGACCTGCCCGGCACGGTGCTGGTCTCCGCCGGCCTGTTCGGGCTGGTCTACGGCTTCTCCAACGCCGAGTCGCACAGCTGGGGCTCCCCGCAGACGTGGGGCTTCCTGGCCGCGGGCGGCCTGCTGCTCGCCGTGTTCACCTGGTGGCAGACCCGCGCCACGCACCCGCTGCTGCCGCTGCGCGTGCTGACGGACCGCAACCGCGGCGCGTCCTTCCTCGCGTCCGGCATCACCAGCGCGGGCATGTTCGGCGTCTTCCTCTTCCTGACCTACTACCTCCAGGAGACACTGCACTACAGCCCGGTGCAGACCGGCCTCGGCTTCCTGCCGATGATCGGCGCGCTGATGGTCTCCGCCCAGCTGGCCACCCTCGTGCTGCTGCCCCGGATCGGCCCCAAGCCGCTGGTCCCGTTCGGCATGGCGCTCGCCGCGATCGCCATGGTCTGGTTCACCGGTCTGGGCCTGCACAGCTCGTACGCCTCCGCGGTGCTGCCGCCGCTGGTGCTGATGGGCCTCGGCCTCGGGCTGATCATGCCGACCGCGATGAGCCTGGCCACCGACCGGATCGACGAGCGGGACGCGGGCGTCGCCTCGGCCGCCGTCAACACCACCCAGCAGATCGGCGGCTCCATCGGCACCGCCCTGCTGAACACCCTCGCCACCAGCGCGGGCACCAGCTACATGGCCGGCCGCATGCCGACCCCGGTCAACCTGGCCGACGCGCAGCTGCACAGCTACGCCACCGCCTACTGGTGGTCGGCCGGCTTCTTCGCCGCCGGACTGGTCCTGTCCGCGGTCCTCTACCGCCGCGGCAAGGTGGCACAGGACGCGAACGCGCCCGCCGCCGTCCACATGTGACGGTGCTTCATGTGGACGTCGACGGGCGCGGGCCCCGGGGGGCCGCCGTCGCGGACTACGCGGCGGCGGCCTGCGCCTGCTGGATCAGCAGGTGGGCCTCCTTGACCAGGCGGTCGGCCGTGCGGTCGTCGATCCGGTGGCGGCCGGCGGCCGCACCGTCCAGGACCGCCGCGATCTGGCCGGCCAGCGCGTCACGCATGCTGCCGAGCGTGGTGAGCGTCGCCTCGTCGGCCCGGTAGACGGCGTCACCGGCCGAGGCCGAGGAGACGCCCTTGTTCGACAGCTCCAGCGTCGCCGCGGCGAACGCGCCCACACCCGCGTCGATCTGCTTGTAGGCGGCCGCCAGCTCGGTGTACTGGTGCTCGCTGGAACGAAGCGCGCCGTGCAGGGCCCTGCTGTCCAGGAACGCGGTCAGCACCACGCCGTCGCCGCGGTAGTCGCTGCGCAGGCCCGTCAGGGCCAGCAGCGTCGGCCGGATGTCGGTGTGGTCGGACCAGACCTGGTTCGTGACGCCGAGATGCTTCACGCCCGGACCGGCCAGGCCCAGCCAGGTGGTGTTGATGTCGTTCGAGAAGTCCCCGTGGTTCCACGCGTACGAGGGGCCCAGCGCCACACAGGCCGAGTTGCAGTTCGCCGCCGCGCCGTAGACGTAGTAGTCCGGGTTCGCGAACGAGGTGAACGTCGGCGTGCGGGCCGGGTCGCCGGTGACCATGTGGAGCAGCTTCATCTCCGTCTGGTCGGCCAGGTACTGGTTGACCGTGTCGGTCTTCCCGGTGATCGGGTTGACTGCGGTGACCTTGGACCAGGCCTGCTCCAGCGAGCGGGTCTTCGGGTCGCCCTGGGCCGGGTTCCCGGTGACGTAGAAGTTCGGCGCGGAGTCCGCGTGCAGCGCGAACGGCGTGGTCACGCCCTGCTCGGTCGCCAGCAGGCCGTTCGCGTTCGCGTTGATCTCGCCGATCTGCTGGTACGTGCACGGGACGGTGACGCCGTCGCAGTTCGCCGGGCTCGGCTTGCCGCCGACGAAGTGGTCGTTCTCGTCGGAGGTCACCACGAACTCGGTGTTCTTCGTGGTGATCCCGTCCTTGGCGAGGCGGGAGAAGAAGGCCGCGAAGGCGTTGTCGTAGGTCTTCAGCTGCGCCACGTACCCGGCCTCGCCGGGGCCGAACGCGCCGTACGGGGCGACGTGCCGGTCGTGGGCGTCGGAGATGTAGGCGAAGGTGACCGGCACGCCGGACTCCTGCATCTGCGCCACGTAGCCGAGCGAGTTGGCCGCGCTCATCGAGTCGAAGCCGGGGAAGCCCGGGTTGCCCTTGGCGTCGGTGATCGGCGTGCCGTCGGTCGCCTTCACCACGCCGGCGGCGGAGATGGCCGGGTCCACCGACTTGGCGCCGAACAGGGCCTGGTAGCCGTGGTAGCCGCCCGGCTCGTCCGGCAGCAGGTCGGGGGACGCGCCCGTGCCCGCGGCCTGGCACAGCTTCGAGCCCTTGGCGCAGTGGATGCCGATGCCGACGTAGTCGGTCTGCGCCAGGCCCGGGTTGGCCTTGGCCTCGACGGCCTCGGCCGAGTTCGCGCCGAAGACCTTGTTGATGTCGACGGTGGTGTTCTCCAGGACCGTGTTGGCCACCGAGACCGCGCCGTAGTCGCAGCCGGCCCGGGTGTAGGAGACCCACGGCGCCGGGGTGTTCTTGCCCTGCGGCGTCACCATCGTGTAGCTGGGGTCGCTCGGGGTCGGCACCGAGGTGTCGGCCACGCCGTCGGTCCAGTAGGCGAAGCTCGCCGCGCTGTTGCTGGAGCCGTCCGGGTTGAAGTAGCGGTAGGAGTTGGCCACCGCCTGGCCGTGCCGGTCGCCGTACAGGCCGGTCAGCGACGTCAGGATGTCGTTGCCGGTGTGCGCGATGAGCGGCGTGTGGTGGTTGGTGTCCACCAGGCCGTTGGACGTCAGGAAGTCCAGCAGATGCGGCATCTGCTCCAGGTCCGACGGAACGTTCGGGTTGTCCCGGGTGAAGTGCACGTTGTCGAACTGCAGGTAGATCACGTGCTTCAGGCCGGGGTTCTCCGCGTCGAGCGTGCAACTCGCGGCGCGGTGCTGCGGCGACGGCTGCGGAGCCGCCGTCGCCGGGATGGCCGCGGCGCCCCCGATGCCCAGCCCGGCGGCGACCGCCAGGGCGACAACCTTGCTCCTGCGCATCCTGCTCCCTCGTAGTGGTCGTGTGTTCATGACGCGCGTAGAACGTGACGGAACACAGTGGCACGCGAGGGGCGAACGCGAAAGAGGGCACATGGGTACGACACATGTCCCGCACATGAACTGACGGACAATCATCCCGGTCGGGGTCATGCGACGGGCCGCGCGACGGGCTCAGCTCCAGACGGCCAGCGAGGCCCAGCGTCCCTCCGCGTCCCGCCGCACCTCCAGCATCCCCACCACCGCGCCCCGGTTGACCGGGCCGTAGACGTGCGGATACGTGCCGCCGTCCGCGGCCTCCTCCCAGCGCAGCGGCGCGTCCAGCAGGCCCTCGTCGACCAGCAGCACCATCAGCGGCCCGCGTGCGGTGCGGAACCGGGCGTTGGCCACCTCCAGCGCCTGGTCCTCCTCGGCGGAGCAGTGGATGAAGCCCTCCAGCGCCAGCGAGGGCGTGGTGTAGGGGCGGTCCGGATGTTCCAGCCATGCGTCCAGCGGCGTCAGGTGGAAGAGCATGTCCTGTTTGTACCCCAGTCGGGGCCCGTCGAGTAGTGCCCCGACAACGGCGCGGACCGACTGCGGCAGCGGTCGCGACGTGATGGACTTGGTGCCATGGCACACGACGCGAGTCTCCCCAACGCCGACCGGATCGTCCGCGCGCAGACCGCCGCCCGCGCCGCCGGACTCGACGCCCTGCTCATCACCCCCGGCGCCGACCTGCGCTACCTCACCGGCTACGAGGCCCTCCCGCTGGAACGGCTCACCTGCCTCGCCGTCCCCGCCGAGGGCGAACCGTTCCTCGTCGTCCCGCTGCTGGAGCAGCCAGCCGCCGAGGCGTCGCCCGTCGGCGCACTGGACCTGGAGATCATCCCCTGGCGCGAGACCGAGGACCCCTACGCCCTCCTCGCCTCCCGCCTGCCGCGCGGCATCGCCCGCGTCGGCCTCGACAACCACATGTTCGCCGAGAAGGTCCTCGGCTTCCGCAGCGCCCTGCCCGGCGTCGAGCAGGCCCTCGCCGGCGGCGTCCTCGGCGAGCTGCGGGTGCGCAAGAGCGCGGCGGAGGTCGCCGCCCTGCTGGAGGCGGCCGAAGCCATCGACAAGGTCCACTCCGCGATGGAGGAGTGGCTGCGCCCCGGCCGCACCGAACGCGAGGTCGGCCGCGACATCGCCGACGCGATCATCGCCTCCGGCCACGTCCGGGTCGACTTCGTCATCGTCGCCTCCGGCCCGAACGGCGCGTCCCCCCACGCCGAGGTCTCCGACCGCGTCATCCAGCCCGGCGAACCCGTCGTCGTCGACATCGGCGGCACGATGCCCTCCGGCTACTGCTCCGACTCCACCCGCAACTACTGCCTCGGCGCCCGCCCGCCCGCGCGCTACGAGGCCCTCTACGAGGTGCTGCTCCACGCGCAGAAGGAGCAGTGCGACGCCGTCGCGCCCGGCGTCACCGCCGAACAGCTGGACGCGGTGGGCCGCGACCTCATCGCCAAGGCGGGCTACGGCGAGTTCTTCATCCACCGCACCGGCCACGGCATCGGCCTGGAGACCCACGAGGAGCCCTACATCGTCGCCGGCTCCCCGCTGCGGCTCGAGCCCGGTATGGCCTTCTCCGTCGAACCCGGGATCTACCTCCCGGGCGAGTTCGGCGCCCGCATCGAGGACATCGCCGTCTGCACCGAGGAAGGCGGCGAGCGCCTGAACCTGACCAGCCGGGACCTGCGCGTGCTGCCGGTGTAGCCGCCGACGGCGGGCACCCCTACGGGGTTTCACCCCTCGGACACGGGTTTCCGCTCCGTATCCGGCCCGTTACGGTGGCCGCATGCGGCATCGCCGACCGGATCGGACTGCGCCACGATCCGGTCGGCCGCCGCGACGCCGTCAGGCATGATCGGCGATGATGTGCACCTAGGGCCCACCGCGAACCTCAAGGACGTATCCCGCATGCGCACCGCCGTCGTGATCGGCACCGGACTGATCGGCACCTCCGCCGCCCTCGCCCTCACCGAGCGCGGGATGACGGTCCACCTGCGTGACGCGGACCCCGCCGCCGCCCGCACCGCGGCGTCGCTGGGGGCGGGCACGACCGAGCAGCCCACCGGGCCGGTCGACCTCGCGATCATCGCCGTGCCGCCCGCGCTCGTCGGCCGCGTGCTCGCCGACGCGCAGCGCGAGGGCCTCGCCCGCGCCTACACCGACGTCGCCAGCGTCAAGGACGGCCCCCGCCAGGACGTCGTCGCGCTCGGCTGCGACACCACCAGCTACGTCGGCAGCCACCCGATGGCCGGCGCCGAGCGCAGCGGGCCGCTCGCCGCCCGCGCCGACCTCTTCGACGGCCGCACCTGGGTGCTCACGCCCCTGCCGGACACCTCCACCGACACCCTCAACGCGGTGCTGGAACTCGTCGCCCTGTGCGGCGCCGTCCCCGTCCTGATGGACGCCGCCGCCCACGACCGCGCCGTCGCGCTCGTCTCGCACACCCCTCAGGTCGTCGCTTCCCTCGTCGCGGCCCGCCTCGAGAACGCCGCCGAGAACGCGGTGCGGCTGGCCGGACCCGGCATCCGGGACACCACGCGGATCGCCGGATCGAACCCGGCGATGTGGGTGGAGATCCTCAGCGCCAACGCGGGCGCCGTCGCCGACACCCTCGAGGACCTCGCCGCCGACCTCACCGGCGCCGTCGCCGGACTGCGCGCCCTGCAGGCCGCCGACGAGGACAAGCGCGGCGAGGGCGCGGTCGCCGTGGAGGACGTGCTGCGCCGCGGCAACGCCGGTCGCGCCCGGATCCCCGGCAAGCACGGTGCGCCGCCCACCCGCTACGACGAGGTCACCGTGCTCATCGGCGACGAGCCGGGCGAGCTCGCCCGCCTCTTCTCCGAGGCGGGCCGCGCCGGGGTCAACATCGAGGACGTCGCCATCGAGCACTCCACCGGCCAGCAGGCCGGTCTGGTCAAGCTCAGCGTCGCCCCCGCCGCCATACCGGCCCTCACCACCGCCCTGCGCGACCACGGCTGGCACCTGCGCTGACGCCGCGCGGCGGAGCCGTACAACGCCAGGAGCTCGCGGCCTCGGGCCGGAAGCGGCCGGACGGGTGGTCGCGGACGGTAACCTTGACGTGGACCCATGCCCCCGCGTTCAGAAGGAAGCCGCCCCGTGGACAACTCCTCTGCCCCGGTCGTCGTCGTGCTCGACGGCCCCGCAGGCACCGGAAAGTCGACCGTCTCGCGGGAGATCGCCGCCCGCCTGGGCCTGAGCTTCCTGGACACCGGCGCCATGTACCGGGCCGTCACCTTCTGGATGCTGACCAACGAGGTCGACGTCGACGACGCGTACGCGGTGGCGCTGGCCGCCGACAAGCCCCACGTCGTCTCCGGCACCGACGCCGACGGCCCCACCATCACCGTGGACGGCGAGGACGTCGCCGGCCCGATCCGCGAGCAGGCCGTCACCGCGGCCGTCAGCGCGGTCAGCGCCGTGCCGGAGGTGCGGACCCGGATGGTCGAGCTGCAGCGGGCCTCCGCGCTCGCCGCGCCGCGCGGCATCGTCGCCGAAGGCCGCGACATGGGCACCGTCGTCTTCCCCGGGGCCGACCTGAAGGTCTTCCTCACCGCCTCCGCCGAGACCCGCGCCTCCCGGCGCGCGGCGCAGCTCGGGGTCTCGGACCCGCACGAGATAGCCGCCATCCTGGCCGACATCAACCGCCGCGACGCCGCCGACTCCGGCCGCGCCACCGCGCCGCTGCGCAAGGCCGACGACGCCGTCGAGGTCGACACCAGCGAGATGAGCCCCGAGCAGGTCATCACGCACATCATCGGGCTGGTGCGCGAGCGCGCCGCCGCCCGGCTGGGCTGAGCCCGCGGCGACGCCGCCCGCAGCCCCCTTACGCCACCAGACAGCCGAACACGAGAGTTGGCACCGCGCACATGAGTAACGAGAACGTCGGGCACGCGGCCGGGCACGGCGAGCTGGGCGACGCCGAGTACGCCGAGTTCATGCAGCTCGCCGAGGAGGAGGGCTTCGACCTCGACGAGATCGGCAACCTCGACGAGGACCACCTGCCGATGCCCGTGCTCGCCGTCGTCGGCCGCCCGAACGTCGGCAAGTCCACCCTGGTCAACCGCATCATCGGCCGCCGCGAGGCGGTCGTCGAGGACCGTCCCGGCGTGACCCGCGACCGGGTCAGCTACGACGCCAACTGGAACGGCCGCAAGTTCAAGGTCGTCGACACCGGCGGCTGGGAGATCGACGCGCTGGGCCTGGAGGGCCTGGTCGCCCAGCAGGCCGAGCAGGGCATCGAGGCCGCCGACGCCGTCCTGTTCGTCGTCGACGCCGTCGTCGGCGCCACCGACACCGACGACGCGCTGGTCAAGCTGATCCGCCGGTCCGGCAAGCCCGTGGTGCTGTGCGCCAACAAGGTCGACGGCCCCTCCGCCGAGGCCGACGCCGCCGCCCTGTGGAACCTCGGCCTGGGTGAGCCCTACCCCGTCTCCGCCCTGCACGGCCGCGGCTCCGGCGACATGCTCGACGCCGTCCTGGAAGCCCTGCCCGAGGCTCCGCAGCAGGAGTTCGGCACCCTGACCGTCGGCGGTCCCCGCCGCGTCGCGCTGATCGGCCGCCCGAACGTCGGCAAGTCCAGCCTGCTCAACAAGGTCGCCGGCGAGGACCGCGTGGTCGTCAACGAGCTCGCCGGCACGACCCGGGACCCGGTCGACGAGATGATCACCCTCGGCGGCAAGACCTGGAAGTTCATCGACACCGCCGGCATCCGCCGCCGGGTCCACCAGACCGCCGGCGCGGACTTCTACGCCTCGCTGCGCACCGCGGCGGCGCTGGAGAAGGCGGAGGTCGCCGTCGTCCTCGTCGACGCCAGCGAGCCGCTCGCCGAGCAGGACACCCGCATCATCTCCATGGCCGTCGAGGCCGGGCGTGCGGTCGTCATCGCCTACAACAAGTGGGACCAGCTCGACGAGGAGCGCCGCTACTACCTCGAGCGCGAGATCGAGCAGGACCTGGTCCAGGTCCAGTGGGCGCCCCGGGTCAACGTCTCCGCCCGCACCGGCCGCCACATGGAGAAGCTCGTCCCGGCGATCGAGACCGCGCTGGAGGGCTGGGAGACCCGTGTCCCGACGGGTCGCCTCAACGCCTTCCTCGGCGAGCTGGTGGCCGCCCACCCGCACCCCGTGCGCGGCGGCAAGCAGCCCCGGATCCTCTTCGGCACCCAGGCCGGCACGAAGCCCCCGCGCTTCGTCCTGTTCGCCTCCGGATTCATCGAGGCGGGCTACCGGCGCTTCATCGAGCGCCGTCTGCGCGAGGAGTTCGGCTTCGTCGGCACGCCGATCTCGATCTCGGTCCGGGTGCGCGAGAAGCGCAGCGCGAAGAAGAAGTAGACCCCTCCTCGGTCCCCTGAGGGACAGTCCTCACGCGGACCCGGGCGGCAGCGAGAGTCGGCTGCGATGCCGCCCGGGCGTCTGCGGGGAGCCGAAGTCGGCGAAGTAGGGGAGTTTGAAGTTCTCCTCGCCGGTGCGGTCCCCGGGCAGCGACCGGAAGAGCCGCCGGAACTCGGCGTAGAGGGCGTCGTAGATCGGCGTGTCCCGCTCGGCGCCGCGCTCGAACGCCGGACGCATGGCCGGAATCACGGTCGTGGCGGGCCAGGCGAGGCGGGGCGTGGTGGGGTAGGTCTCGAAGGCTTGCACGTCATGGCCAACGAGACATCAGGCTCCAAGATGCGGGTTCGTTGCCACCTTTAGGGGCGCGAGGCCCTGCCGATGTGCGGCTCCGCAGCGGAGCCGCACATCGGCAGGGCCCCGCGCCCCCTCGG
>NZ_BBPQ01000052.1:41688-45224 GCF_000787855.1 Streptacidiphilus anmyonensis
ATGTGCGGCTCCGCAGCGGAGCCGCACATCGGCAGGGCCTCGCGCCCCTTCGGTCGCTGCGACTGGACGTCAGGTCCCTGCCAGGGGCAGCGTCGCGCCCAGCAGCAGGCCCTTGCGGGCGCCGTTGTCCAACGCGTGCCGCAGCAGGTCCTCGCGCGGCTGGCGGCCGATCGTGCCGTGGGGCGCGGCGTACATGATGACCTCCGCCTGCTGCGAGGCCGCGCTGCGCCACGCCTCCGTCACCTGGAGCGGTGCGTGCGCCTGCCACCAGGCGTTCGTGCCGCCGCCCGGCGCGGGCTGGAGCACGGCGTGGAGCTGGCCCATCGCCATCAGGACCGACCAGCCGCGCAGCTGCGCGGGCGCGTGGTCGACCTCGGGGATCAGCTGGAAGCCGTGGTCCTGCAGCAGCTCCACGAACGCGTCCTCGCCGACGGTCGTGCCGGGGCGGCCGACCGGCCCCGTCGGCTCGACGACCAGCGCGGCGCGCGGCGAGCCCTGACACAGCACCAGGCCGCAGGTGACGCCCAGGACCGCGGGGGCTACCTGGCCGCCCGCGGGGCTCGACACCGAGTCCGGCACGTGCAGCTCCGGCGCGGGCGCGACGGCCTGCTCCGCGCCGGGCGCCATGGACGCGCTGATGTGGCGGACGGCGCCCTGCAACTGCTCCTCGGAGACCTCGACCACCTGGGAGGGGATGCACCGGGCGTGGGCGAAGGCCAGCACCGCCGTCTCCTCGCCCACGAACAGCACCGTCGCCGTCGGCTCCAGCGTCACGTCGCCGGGCGCGCGGCAGGAGGTGCAGTCGTAGCGGTCTGGGGCGGTCCCGCCGCCCAGCAGGCGGTCTGCCTCGTCGTCACCGATCTCGGCACGGACCTCGTCGCTGACGTCGATCATGCGGTGCACGAATGACTCCTCGAATCGCGGGGGCCGGAGCGCGACTGCCCGGCCGTGATGACAAACGCACGGATGTGTTCGGGGTCACGGCTCGGGCGTTTCGAGCACGGGAAAGAGGTGCGATTCGGTCACCCGGGAGCATCTCGCGGTGACCCTCTGTCTACCGTGTGGGGTACCTCACGCGGGCTCAGAGGCCTTTTTCTGTGAGCCAGGTCACGAATCGACGGGGTTGACGATTCGACAAAATTCCTAATTCGGACATCCGGTACACGATTCCAAGATTTTTACTTCCGGTAACCCTCACGTGAGCTGGGACTTCGCTCGGGGGTTTGAGTCGCGACCTGGGGCTTTCCTACGGTCATTGGCGTCGGTGCAACGAGCACCGCCCGGGTTCGCCCGTCTCAGCACAGCCCTTGCCGCGCATCGTCGCGCGGCGATGCGGCAGTGCCCGCCGCCGCACAGGACAGGTCGGCGGCGAGTGACGGAAGCGAGGGCACGGACGCGCACAGCGCGCTGCAGCCCGCCCGGGAGTGTCGAAAGGCTTTTCATGAAGTTCCGCGTTCGTACCGCTGCCGTCGCCGCCACCCTCGTCGCGGCCCCGGTCGCCGGTCTGCTCTGCGCGACCAGCGCCTCCGCCGCCTCGGTCTCCACCTGGGACGCGGTCGCGCAGTGCGAGTCGGGCGGCGACTGGTCGATCAACACCGGCAACGGCTTCTACGGCGGTCTGCAGTTCACCCCCAGCACCTGGGCCGCCTACGGCGGCACCCAGTACGCCGCGGAGGCCAACCAGGCCACCGAGGGTCAGCAGATCGCCGTCGCCGAGAAGGTGCTGGCCTCCCAGGGCCCCGGCGCCTGGCCGGTCTGCGGCCCGAAGGCCGGCCTGACCGCCGGTGGCGCCCCGGCGTCGGTCGACACCTCCTCGAACACCACCTCCTCGAGCAGCAACGCCGCCCCGGCCGCGCAGACCGCCGCCCCGGCCCCGGCCCCGGCCAAGACCGCCCCGGCCCCGGCCCCGGCCGCTCCCGCTCCGGTGCACCACTCCGCCCCGACCGCCGCGGGCAGCTACACCGTCAAGTCCGGTGACACCCTGAGCGCCATCGCCGCCGCCCACGGCACCAACTGGCACTCCCTGTACGCCGCCAACAAGAACGTCATCGGCGGCAACCCGAACCTGATCCTCCCGGGCCAGGTGCTGAACCTCGGCTGAGGCTCCGTCGTGACCGGGTGACGACAGCAGCGCGGTCCACCGCTTCGGCGGTGGGCCGCGCCGTCGTGCCGCTGCGCCGGTCCTCGGGCTGCGTCGGTCTTCGGGGGCGTCGGTCTTCGGGCTGCGCCGTGGGGGTGATGCCACGGCGTGGCGATTGATATGACAATCGGACCCTGGGGGAGTCGACGTACCGTCAGCTTCCATGGGCGTAGCTCGACGACGTCTTCTCGCCGGCGGAGCCATCGGTGCGGCCTCGCTGGTCTGCGTGCTGCCGGTGGTCTCCGACGTCGCGTCCGCCCGGGTGCGGGCCTCCGTCTGGGAGCAGCTCGCCATGTGCGAGAGCAGCGGCCACTGGCACATCGCCACCGGCAACGGCTACTACGGCGGCCTGCAGATCTCCCTGGAGACCTGGCGCGAGGTCGGCGGAACCCGCTACGCGTCCCGCCCCGACCGAGCCACCAGGGCCGAGCAGATCGCCGTGGCGGAGGCCATCCTCGCCTGGCAGGGCTGGTCCGCCTGGCCCGGCTGCTCCCGCGACCTCGACCTCAGCGGCCGGCCCCCGACCGGTCCGACCCACAGCCCCACCCACAGCCCGACCCACAGCCCGACCCCGAAGCCGTCCAAGAGCCCCAGGCCGACACCCACGCCCACCAGGACACCCACGCCGACGCCGACCCCGACGTCCACGCCCACCCCGACGCCGACCCCCACACTGCCCCCCACGCCGACGCCCACCCCGACGTCGTCCGTCACCGTTCCCGCGACGTACGTCGTCCAGCCGGGCGACCAGCTCGCCGCCATCGCGCACCGGTTCCACCTGCCCGGCGGCTGGCCCGCGTTGTACGCGCGCAACCGGCCGGTGATCGGGCCCAAGCCCGACGACCTCGTCGCCGGGACGGTGCTCAGGCTCCGCTGAGCGAGACCTCGCCGAGTCAGACTCCGCCGAGCGGCGGCGTCTCCCGCTCGTGTGCGGCGACGACGGCGCCGCGGCGCAGCTCGTAGGCGTAGTCCCAGGCCCCCCGGTCCGGCAGGGTCTGTTCGGCGAGCAGGACCGTGCGACCCGAGGCGACGAGCGCGGCGAGGGCCGCGTGCACGCGGGCCACCACCTCCTCGGCCAGGCCCAGGCCGAACTCGTCCAGGAGCAGCAGCCGGGCGGGGGAGGTGAGCACGCGGGAGAGCGCGACCATGCGCTGCTCCCCGCCGGAGAGCGTGCCGGCCGTGCGCGCCAGCAACCGGGACAGCTCGGGGAAGAGCGCGACGCCGGCGTCGACGCCGCCGCCGAGCGGTCCGGGGACGAGCAGGTTCTCGGCGACGCTGAGCGAGGGGAAGACGGCCTGCTCGGCCGGCAGGAGCGCCATTCCGAGACGCGAGCGCCGGTACGTGTCGAGAGCGGTGATCTCGCGTGCGTGCGCTGCTCCACCCCCGCCGTACCAGA
>NZ_BBPQ01000052.1:45637-50134 GCF_000787855.1 Streptacidiphilus anmyonensis
TGTCGAGAGCGGTGATCTCGCGTGCGTGCGCTGCTCCACCCCCGCCGTACCAGAGCACCTGGCCCGCCGTCAGCGGCACCACGCCCGCGACCGCGTGCAGCGCGCTGCTGCGCCCGCTTCCGTTCCTCCCGACGAGCACCGTCATCGCCCCCGCCGGGACCGCCAGGTCCACGCCGTGCAGGGCCTCCAGCGGCCCGTACCGCACCCGCGCCCCGCGCAGCTCGACCTCCAGCTCAGGCGTCACGAGCCACCCCGCCGACGCCGCTCACTCCGCCCGCCCCGCTCACTCCGCCCGCCCCGCGCGTGCGGTCCACTGCCCGGCCGCTCTGGAACTCCGCCCGCCCGGCCCGCATCACGTGCACGCCGCTCGCCAACTCGTCCACCAGCTCCCGGTCGTGCTCGACCAGCAGCAGCGCGAGCCCGCCGTCGGCCAGCAGGTGCAGCAGCTCCACCAGCAGCGCCGTCTCACGCCTGTCCAGGCCCGCCGCCGGCTCGTCCAGCAGCAGCACGGTCGGGGCCATGGCCAGCGCCCGGCCGAGCTCGACCAGTCGCAGCGTGCCCGTCGGCAGATCCGCCGCCGGGTGGTCGCGCAGGACGGCGAGGCCCAGCAGCCGCAGCACCGCCTCCGTCTCCTCGACGGCGGAGGAGGCCAGCCGTCCCGACGCGGCCTGCTCGGCGCCGACCCGGATGTTGTCCGCCACCGTCAGCCCGGGGAAGACGGCCAACTGCTGGAAGGTGCGGGCCAGGCCGAGCCGGGCGCGGGCGTGCTCGGGCAGCCGGGTGATGTCGCGGCCGCCGAGCAGCACCTGGCCGCCGTCGGGGCGGCCCGCGCCGCTCAGACAGTCGAAGAGGGTGGACTTCCCCGCCCCGTTCGGCCCAGTCAGCGCGGTGATCCGGCCCGGCGGCACGGCGAGCGTCACCCCGTCCACGGCCGTGACGCCCGCGAAGCGGCGGGTGACGTTGCGCGCGGTGAGCCGCTCGCCCGCGAGCGGAGGCAGCGCGGGGAACCCGGGCAGCGCCGCCTCCGCCGAGGGCGCGGCGGCCGGGGCGGGCACGGGCAGCCGTGCCGCGAGCTGTCGGCCCAGCGCCGTCAGCCGCATCTCGCCGGGTCCGGGCAGGGCGGTCGCCCGGTCCGATGCGCTTGCCCCGCGGTCCCAGCGGCGGGCCAGCCCCGCGAGACCGCCCGGCGGCATCCGTCCGAGCAGCAGCGCCAGCGCGCCGACCACCACCGTGGAGAGTCCGGCGACCGTGCCGCTGTCCAGGCCGACCAGCAGCGCCGCCGCCAGCACCGCGCCGACCGCGCTGTCCGCACCGAAGACGACCACCGCCGCGAACCAGATCAGGCCCAGCACCGGGTCGAAGGCGTTGGGGTCGAAGGCCTGTCCGCCCAGACCCAGCAGTCCGCCGCCGAGTGCCGCCAGCGCCGCGCCGACCACGAAGGCCAGCAGCTTCAGCCGCGGCACGTCCACCCCGGCCGCCGCCGCGCCCGCCTCGTGGTCGCGCATCGCGCCGAGCGCCCGACCGATCCGGCCCCGCCGCAGCGCCCGCACCAGCAGCAGGGCGGCGGCCAGCAGCGCCAGCTCCAGGCCGTAGAAGAAGCGGTCCTGCCCGAGCAGCCCGGTCCGGTCCAGCACCACGCCGGTCGTGGCGGCGGGCTGCTGGAAGACCAGGCGGCTGATGGCCGTGCCGACCGCGAACGTCGTCAGCGCCAGGGCCAGTCCGCGTCGTCGGATCGCGGGCCAGCCGACGAGCAGCCCGAGCGGCGCCGCGATCACCACGGCGACCAGCAGCGCCACCGGCGCCGGGAAGGCGGGCAGACCGAGGACGCCGCCGCCCGCCAGCAGTCCGGTGAACAGCGCGCCGAGCCCCGCGTACCCGGCCTGCCCCAGCGAGACCTGACCTCCGTAGCCGGTCACCACCACGATCGACAGCAGCACCAGCGCCAGCGCCGGGACCTGGAGCGCCGCCCGCAGGTCGTCCGGGCGGAAGGCGAACGGCAGGAGCAGCAGCGCCGCGCAGCCGATCCGGGTGGCGAAGGCCCGCGGCGACGCCTCGCTCGCCGCCATGATCGGCGGACCGGTCAGCACCGCCTGGTAGGCGCGCCGCTCCGAGCCCGCGAACCGCAGCGGCAGCACCAGCACGGCCACCAGCAGCGCCAGCACGAACAGGTTCGCCCCGACGGCCTGGAGCAGCGACTGCGCCCAGCCGCCCGGATGGAACTGCGTGAGCTCGCTCTGCAGCACGCCCAGCGCCAGCGCCGAGGCGACCGCGACGCCGATGCTGCGCAGGCCCGCGATCACCGCGACCGCCATCGTCTCCATCACCAGCAGCGGCAGCCCGTACGGGTCGAGGCGCAGCCCCGGCGCCAGCACCGCGCCGGTCAGCCCCGCCGTGAACGCGCCGAAGGCCCAGCCGACGGAGGAGACCCGGTCCGCGTCCACGCCTGACAGCTCCGCCAGCCGCCGGTTGTCGACCACCGCCCTGACCTGGGTGCCGAACGGCGTCCAGCGTCCGACGACGGTGACGGCCGCGCCGAGCACGGCCACGACCGCCAGCACCGCCCAGGGTGAGGACGGCAGCAGGCTCGGCGCGTCGCCGAGCGGCGTCGGCCCCCACAGCAGGAACGCGACCCCCACCAGGAGCACGAACACGCCGAGGGAGGCCACCAGCGTCTCGACCGGCCCCGCGCCACGCCGTTGCAGCCGCCGGAACACGGTCGCGTCCAGCGTCCAGCCGATCGCGGGCGCGAAGACCAGCAGGCAGACCGGGACCGCGAGCGCCCGCGGCCAGTGCCAGACCACGATCGTCTGCCGCACCGCGTAGGCGGTGATCATCGCGATCGCGCCCTGGGCGAGGTTCAGCACGCCGGTGGCCCGGTAGCAGACCACCAGCCCGATCCCGGACAACGCCGCCGCGGCTCCGACGGTCAGTCCGGCCTGCGCCAGGTCGAGCGGCAGCGAGGACATTCAGGCCCCCGGGGCCGACGGTGCGTCCGGTCCGCCGGGCGGCTCGGCCGGAGTGCACAGCGGGCAGGGGCGCAGCCCGCGCTCCTGCGCGCCGGTCGGGGTGACCGGCAGCGCGTCGCCGCGCCCCTCGACGAGCAGACACGTGGTCCGGTGGTAGGTGCGGCCGTTCGGCAGATAGCAGAACCTCCCCGGGGCCGGGGCGTTCTGTTCGCCGCTGCCGCCCCCCGGCGAGCCGCCGCCCGCGGCCGCGGTCCGGCCTGCCTCCTCGACCAGCAGCTCGTAGAGCAGCCGCAGCTGCCTGCGGGTCTCCTCGTCGCCCGCCGCCCGCTCGCGCGCCTCCTCCTCGTCCGGGCGGGCCAGCAGCACCGCACCGGCCACGATCAGCGCGGCTCCCGGGATCGTCGCCGAGGCCAGGTACGGCAGCTGCCGCTCGGCGTAGCGCTCCCCGGAGACGCCGTACCAGCCCAGCACGCACAGCAGCGCCCCGGCCGCCGCGACGGCCGGACCCAGCCGACCGCGCAGGCCCCGTCCCCCGAACGGCGGCAGCTTCATGGCGTCCTCTCCCGATCACGGTCCCGGCGGGCGAATGGTCACGTTCCCTCATCAATACCCGTCCTGGAGGGTTCCTGACGATCCCCGCGGCGCTAGCTTGGTGAGGCGGATCTGATGGTAAGTCAGATTTTCGACGACAGTGCAGTTCACGACAGGGCGGTGACCGATCATGCAACGTGCATCCCTGGTCCTGCGGGCCGCGGCCGGCTCGGCCGTGCTGCTGCTCGCCGCGGCCTGCAGCAGCACCAGCACCACCGCGCCCAGCGCGACACCGAGCGGCGGAGCCGCCCCCACGACCCCCGCGACGTCCAGCAGCGCCCCGGCCGGCCAGGCCGCGGCCTGCGGCGGCGCCACGACGCCCACCGTCGCCGGCAGCGGTCCCGCCGACACGGCCGGCGCCGCGAGCAAGATCGCAGGGGACTACGCGCAGTTCTTCGACCCCTCGACCGCCATCAGCGCCAAGATGGGCCTGCTGCAGAACGCCGACAAGCTCGCCCCGGCGATGCAGGCCTTCGCGGGCGACCCGCAGGCGGCGCAGACCACCGTCGCCGTCACCGGCGTGGACTTCACCAGCGCCACCACCGCCGACGTCACCTACAACGTCTGCCTCTCCGGAGCCGTCGCGCTGAGCGGCAGCAAGGGCAAGTCGGTCCTCGACGGCGGCGTCTGGAAGGTCGGCGACACCACCCTGTGCGGCCTGCTCCAGCTCAAGGCCGGCAGCTCGCCGGTCCCGGGCTGCTCCTGACACCGGGCTGCTCCTGACAGACGAAGGGACCGCTGACAGGATGAGTCCGTGAGGCCTCTTCGGCACCGCGCCGCGCGCGCGAGGACGGCCCGGTCCGTCCTCGCGCTGCTGACGTGCGCGAGCCTGCTCGCCCTCACGGCCGGCTGCGGCAGCCGGCTGCCGCTGAAGGACTTCGAGAACCAGCCCACCGGCGGGGCCCGCGCCGGAGGCTCGCAACCGCCCATCCCGATACGG
>NZ_BBPQ01000052.1:50355-61360 GCF_000787855.1 Streptacidiphilus anmyonensis
CCCCACGGGGGGGGCGGGCGCGGCCCCTCCACCGCCGATCCCGATCGGCATCGTCACCTCCGTCTCCAGCCCGATCGGCGGGGACACCTTCACCGGCCCGCTCTACGGAGCCCAGGCCTTCTTCCAGGCCCTGAACGCGTCCGGAGGGATCAACGGCCGGCAGGTCAAGGTCTTCACCTGCGACGACGGCGGGTCCGGCATCGGCAACCAGTCCTGCGTGCACCAGCTGATCGACTCCGACCACGTCGTCGCGTTCGTCGCGGGCAGCGTGCTCGACTACGCGGGCGCCGCCTACGTCAGCTCCCGGGCCGTGCCCGACATCGGCGGCATCACCATCGGGACCCAGTACGACCAGTACCCGCACCTCTACCAGATCTACGGCAGCGACGAACCGCGCAACGGCTCGTCGGTCGGCTGGAACGGCGTGCTCTACCAGACCACCGAGGTCGACCGGTACTTCAAGACCAGGCTCGGCCTGACCCGGGCCGTCGTCGTCGCCTACAACCAGGCCGACTCCGCCCGCTACGCCGCCCAGCTCGTCCAGGGCCTCAAGGCCGAGGGCTACGACGTGCTGAGCGAGACCGTCGACTTCGCGCTGCCGAACTTCGGCTCCGTCGCCGCCGGGATGAAGGCCGACCACGCGCAGCTGCTCCTGGACGCCATGGACACCCGCGGCAACACGGGCCTGTGCCAGGCCATGGCCGCCGCCGGGGTCACCGTCGCCGCCAAGGTCACCAACGAGCAGAACTGGTCCGAACAGGCCCGCACCGACTACGCGCAGACGCCGGGCTGCCGCAACGCCCTCTGGGTCACCGCCGACGCCCGCAACTACGAGGACACCCGGTACCCGGCGGTGGCCGCCTTCCGGGCGGCGATGCAGAAGTACGACCCGGACCGGCAGTCCCAGCTGTCCGAGTGGGAGCTGCTCGGCTGGGCCGGGGCCCAGTGGTTCACCGACGCCGCCTCCTCCTGCGGCGGCCAGGTGACCAGCTCGTGCGTGGACGCCTTCATGCGGCGCACACAGCCCTACACCGCCCACGACCTGCTGATCCCGGCCTCGTTCGTGCCGATGGCGAACCCGCCGAAGGGTCTCCAGCACGCCTGCCTGAACGTGGCCCGCTGGCAGGACTCCGCCCAGGGCGGCAAGGGCGGCTGGGTCACCGAGGCGCCGGACATGAACACCAACTGCTTCGAGGTCCCCGCGCTGCCCTACCGCCCCTGAGCCCTGCCCGCCGCCCCTGAGCGCTGCCCGCCGACCCGGCGCCCTACCGCCCCGGCACGGTCTCGGCGCCCGTGCGCGGGGCCGGCTCCGCGGCTCCGCTCCGCGGGAAGCCGCGGCCGGAGTCCAGGATCCTCCGGATCGTCGCGGGGAGCGTCGACGGGTCCGGGCCGACGCCGATCAGCTGCGAGGAGAGCGTCATCGGCTGCGAGCTGACGGCGCGCAGCAGGATCCGGCCCTTGACCCCGGGGGCGTCGACCCCGCCCCACGGCGCCTTCAGCAGGTAGACCGCCGTGCTGTGCGGGAGCAGCGTCCCGGGGCCCGAAAGGACCTTCCAGTAGTCCGAGATGGTCGCCCCGGTGCTGGTGGCGAAGTGGGGGCTGACCGGAGCGTCGCTGGTGTTGCTCACCGTCACCCGGACCCGCGTCAGCAGGTCCACCAGGGCCAGTTGGCCGTTGCCGGCGGTTCCGGTCATCGTCGTCACGTTCATCTTCAACGGCGGCGGCGTCAGCACCGCTCCCGCGATGGCCAGCACCGTCGGCGTCAGCAGCAGCGGCACCACGGCCGTGCGCACGCTGCGCCGTGCCAGCGGGCCGAGGCGTGGATGCCAGGCGCGGTCGAAGTCGGCGGCCGAGACGGTGGCCGCGGCCATCACCCACAGGGGCACGGTCAGGTCGAAGTAGTCCTGCTGGGAGCGGGTCGACAGGTAGAAGACCAGCCACGGCATGACCGTGACGGCCGGTCCGAGACGCCGAGGGAAGAGCACCAGCAGCACCATCATCGCCAGGCCCAGCAGCTGCCCCGCGACGCTGTACAGGTGCAGGTCGCCGGAGCCGGAGGTGAAGAACGAGGAGATGCCGACCAGCCCCTGCCCCGCCGGGATCGCCTGTTGCGTGAGCGGCGTCAGCACGCCCTCCAGCCAGGCGTGCGGGCCCTGGAGGACGAACGGCAGGTTGATCACCACGAAGACGCCCGTGCTGATCGCCGCGTACCGCAGGACCACGGCCACGGCCTGACGGGCCGACAGCTCCCCGCGCCGGATCATGAACATCCCGACCAGCAGGAACGGCGCCAGGAACCAGGAGAGCTGGTGCAGGCAGCAGGCGATGCCGAGGCAGACCGCCTGCGTCACACCGATCCAGCCGAGCCGCCCACCACGCCCGGTCCGGTGCCAGTAGGCGACCGTCACCAGCAGGAACGGCAGCTCCATGCAGCCCGGGTAGCCCATCTGCGCGTAGTTGGGCAGCCAGCCGAAGCCGAAGCAGACGATCACCGCGACCGGCCGCCAGGCGACCGGCAGCAGCAGGAACATCACCGCCGAGGCCAGCAGCAGCATCGCCGTCGCGGCGAGCCCGGCCGGCGGGTGGCTCAGGTGCAGCCCCATCGGGAACGCGGTGAACACCGGCCCGAGCGGCGGGTAGTCGAGGCCTGTCGCCGCGCCGCCGTTCATCAGCGGCGTGGTCCCCACATGGAAGAGGGTGAAGATCTGCGGCCACTGGGTGCCGTAGATGCGGCCGCCGTGCAGCAGTGTCTTCGCCGCCATGTGGATGAGGGAGCCCTCGTCGGTGCCGTAGTAGACGTGGCTGGACGGCACCCCGGGGACCGGCGGCTTGGCGGCGGTGACCGTGTAGAAGCGGTTCAGGCACTGCAGCGCCGCGACCGTCAGCATCGACAGGTCCACCAGCGTCATGGCGCGCCGGGTGCGCACGCTCAGTGCCAGCACGGCGATCACCAGGATCGCGCCGAAGTACAGGATCACCGCGAAGGCGTGGACCTGCTGGTTGACGATGGTGCGGTTCCAGATGTCCCGCGCCCCGATCAGCATCGAGGCGCAGGCCAGCACCGTCAGCATCCGGTTGACCTGGGCGGGCGGCAGCCGCAGCAGCTCCGGCGCGCTGTGGCCGCACAGCAGCCAGTGGACCGCCCGGCGGGTTCGGTCGCGCGGCGGTCTCACCCCCAGGGGCGGCGGGCCGTCGTCCGGCTCGTCGTCTTCGGGGGCTGCGGGGTTCCGTGACATCACAGGTGGCACGCCCGCATGGTGACATGCAGTCAGGTTCCGAGGCCCGCAACCTCACCCGATCGAGCGAGTCCACGATCGGGTGAGGCGGCAGGTTGGCCGCGTCGGAGCACCTGGTCGCAGCACCTGATCGCCGGGCCTGATCGCGGGGCCTGATCGGGGCCCGGGCGGAGCCGGGCTGGACGGCCCCCGGCGACGTCCTGTGTCAGCGGTCCCTGCTGCCGTCGAGCACGGTCCGGGCCACCAGCTCCGGGTCGTCGTTCATCGGCACGTGTCCGCAGCCCGGCAGCGGCACCACGCGCGCCTTGGGCATCCGCAGCCGGGCGCGGTCGGCCTGGCGCGGCAGCAGCAGCCGGTCCTTGGTGCCCCAGGCGATGGTCACCGGCACCCCGGCGACGTCCTCGGTGACGTTCACGTTCAGCCCCGCGCGCAGCGTCTGGGCGAAGCCCGCGGCGTCGCGCAGCGCCCGCGTCTCGGCGGCGGCCTCGGCCGCGCCGCGCAGGGCGGGCCGGGCGTAGATGCTGCCGACCAGCAGACCTCGGGTGACCGGTCGCTCGGCGAGGCGGCGCACCGCGGGCGCGGGCAGCGTCTTCGCGCCGAGGCGCATGGAGAGCAGCAGGCCGAAGGCGTAGGCCTGCTCCGGACGGTTCCAGAACCCGGCGGGGGAGAGCGCGGTCACCGAGCGGGCCAGGCCGCGTCGTCCCATCTCCAGGGCGAGCAGGCCGCCGAGCGAGTTGCCGGCGACGTGCGGCCGCTCGATCCCGAGCGCCGTGCACAGCCCACCGAGGCCGGGCACCACGGAGGCGAGGTCGTAGGCCGAGCCCGCAGGGAGCGGCGCGGACGCGCCGAAGCCCGGCAGGTCGACGGCGACGACCTCGTGCTCCTCGGCCAGCGCGTCCAGCACCGGCCCCCAGGCCTGCCAGTGGTGCCCGATGCCGTGCAGGAGCAGCAGCGGAGTGCCGCTGCCGCGCCGCTCGTAGCGCACGGTGACGGTCTGCGGCCCCTGGGGGGTGTCGTGCTGGTACGAGACATCGGCGGGCATGCGGCACTCCCTGGGCGCGAGCGACTCTGGCACGTCTTACTAGACCTGGCGTCAGTAAGAATTACCGGAGAGTAGCTTCGCCGACAAGAGGCCGGTCGCGATCCGTGTGCGGACCTCCCGGATCGCGCTGCCGGGTTGGGGCGATGTACGTGGTCTGGGTGATATGCCTGGTCTGGGCGGTATGCGTGGACGGGGTGGTATGCGCGGTCAGGGCGCCATGGGGGAGTACAGCAGCATGTAGGCGCCGTACAGACCGGAGCAGACCGTCCCCGCGACCAGCGCGGCGATCAGCGTCGCCCGGGTGCGCACCCGGACCAGGCCCGCCGCGATCGGGATCAGCAGCGGGAAGGCGGGGAGCAGGAACCGGGCGCGGGAGCCGAAGTACGCCGTGTCGCCGAAGGCGATCACCATGATCACCATCGTGAACACCACGAAGGACAGCGGCTGCCGCTGCGCGACCGTGGTGAAGAACAGCACCGCGGCGGCGATCAGGATGCCGGCCACCACCGGGTAGTACAGCCCCACCCCCTGGGCCGTGGTGAACAGGTGCTTGAAGTCGTGCGCCGTCGACTTGCCGAAGTCGAACTTGGAGTGCCACAGCGCCTGGATCCGGAAGTACGCGTCCCAGGTGTGCAGCCGCAGGCCCGTCCAGGCCACGAAGCCGACCCAGCCGAGCGGCGCGACGATGATCGCGACCAGCGGACGCCACAGCTCCGGCTCCCGCTCCGGCGTCACCGCGCGGATGTCCGCGCCGTCGAACCACGGCAGCGAGTCCAGTCGTCCGAGCCGGTTCGGCAGCGTCCACGGCGTGCCGCGCTCGCGCAGCCGCACCCACAGTTCCATCGCCCCGGCGAGCATCACCGCCGCGGCCACGGCCACGCCGGTCGGCCGGGTCAGTCCCGCCAGCACCGAGAGCACCCCGGCCGCCAGCCAGCGCCGGGTCACCACCGCGTACAGGGTCCAGGCCGCCATCATCGTGAACGCCGACTCGCTGTAGCCGGCCGTCTCCACCGCCGCGACCGGGGCGATGCCCCACAGCACCACGGCGACCGTCGCCACCTTGTCGCCGTACCGGGCGTTGACCGCGGCGAAGATGCCCCAGGCCGCGCCCAGCGCGCACAGACTGGCCGTCAGCAGGCTGGCCGCGCCCCACGGCAGGAAGAACAGCACCGCGTGGACGGTGCGGATCATCCACGGGAAGACCGGGAAGAAGGCCAGGTTGGTGGTCTGGATCGGCACGCCGGGCAGCCACGGCCGGATCGCGTGGTCGTAGCCGTGCATCGCCACGTCCAGGTACCACGCGGCGTCCCAGTGGACCGCGAGCCGGTGCAGCGCGTAGCCCGGGGTGCCCGGGCTGAGCAGCATGATCAACGACATGCCCGCGGCGCGGACGACCAGGAAGAGCAGCAGCGCCGGCTCGACGGCGCGCCACGCTCCGAACAGGGCCGCACGTCGCGCCGGGGGTATCAGGCGGGCCGGGAATCGACGGACCGGCGCCGTCGGCTCGGGGTCCTCCCCTGGGGGTTCCTCGTGCACGGGCGCGCTGGTCGGAGCGGTCACGGTTTCCTCTGAGACTCGGTGGATCGAAACGCTGGTGCAAACGCGGGCTGCCGCACCATGGGCGGCCGCGGCCGACATGACAGTGTGGCACTCCACTATGTACGGATAATGTGTACGGCTCGGAAAATCGAGGTGAGATGACGGTCGGAACGCCTCCATGCCGTGCACACGTCAGCGGGTGAACGCTCCCCCGCCTGCACCGACGTCGCGCGTCGAGGGCGGTGCCCGGGGCGGTTTCGTGCGGTTTCCCCCACAAGCGCCGTGACGGACTCCGGTCGACCCGACCGAGGCCGCAGCCCGCGGCGCAGATCGTCTTCTTATGCGGTTTCTCACCGGACTGTTGTCTGCCCCGGGCGCGACGCGGCCCTCGCCGGGCCCCGCTCCCTCCGCCTCGTTTCCCGCCCGGTCGGTTCTTCGGGCGGCCTCCCGGCGCGTATCCCCGCGTCCACATGCCGAACGCACAGGCTCCCCGTAGGATCGGTGCGCACCGCAGGTCGACACAGCACGTCAGTGGGAACGGAGGGGCGGACGGATGGCGGGGGGCCACACGACCGCGAAACGACTCAAGGCCGCGCCGGCCGACTCCTCGGGCTCGGCAGCCGCAGCGGGCTCGGCCGCGGCCTCGGCCTTCGCCGTGTCCCGGCTGGTCCGGCTGCGGCGCGGGCTGCGCCGGGCCCTGCCCGCCCTCGCCGCCTACGCCGCCGTGCGCGCCCTCGGCGTCCTCTGCGTCGTCGCCTGGGGGCTCGGCCACCACATCGCGCCCATCACCCGCCTCGGCACGCTCTGGGACGCGGGCTGGTACGCCCGCATCGCCGACCACGGCTACTCCCGCGGCGACGGCCTGATCGGCGCCCACGGCATCCCCTACTCGCCGCGCGCCTTCTTCCCGCTCTACCCCTGGCTGGGCCGTCTGACCTCCGAGGCCACCGGCCTCGGCACGGCAGGCGGGCTGGTCCTCGTGTCCTGGGCCGCCTCGCTCCTCGCGGCCTGGGGGATCTTCGCCATCGCCGACCGCCTGTGGGGCTCGCGCGTCGGCTGCTACGCCGTGGTGCTCTGGGGCGTGCTGCCGCTCGCCGCCGTCGAGAGCTACGGCTACTCCGAGTCCCTGTTCGCCGCCCTGAGCGCCTGGAGCCTCTACGCCCTGGTGCGCCGCCGCTGGCTGACGGCCGGTCTGTTCTGCGCGGCCGCCGGGCTCACCCGCCCCAGCGCCACCGCCCTGGTCGCCGCCGTCGTGGTCACGGCCGCGATCGAGCTGCGCAGCGGACGGGCGCCGCGCGGGCGTCCCGTGGCGGGCGCGCTGATCGCCCCGCTCGGTTGGCTCGGCTACCTCGCCTACACCGCCTGGGCGGTGGGCACCCCGACGGCCTACTTCCACATCCAGGCCGCCTGGGACACCGGCGTCGACTTCGGCTGGTCCACCCTGCGCTGGTACGGCAACGAGGCCACCCGCCTCTTCGCCTTCGGCCACCCCTCCCAGCGCCACGCCATCGGCCACCTCCCGATGGCCGTGACCGGCCTGGCCTACCTCGGCCTGCTCGTCGCCACGCTGCGGCAGCACGGCACCCGCCGACAGCCCGTGCCGCTGCTGGTCTTCGGCGTGGGGCTGTTCCTCGTCGACTTCGTCAACGCCTCGCCCGAGCCGCCGATCGCCCGCTTCCTGCTTCCCGCGTTCACGCTGCTCTACCCCGCGGCCCAGTGGCTCGCCGCGCGGCCGCGGCTCGCCCGGCCGCTGCTGGTCGCCGCCGCCGTCGGTTCCGCCTGCTACGGCGTCGCCCTCACCTTCCACGGCGGCGCGCCCTCCTGACGCTGACGCGCCGCCGTGAAAGGGAATCGGGCGGGACCGGCCGCCTTCGGCGTCAGTCCGCGAAGACCTCGCCGCGCTCGGCCTTCTCCACCAGCAGCGCCGGCGGCTCGAACCGCTCCCCGTAGGCCGCGGCCAGCTCGCGGGCGCGGGCGACGAAGCCCGGCAGGCCGCCCTCGTACCCGTTGACGTACTGCAGCACGCCGCCGGTCCAGCCCGGGAAGCCGATACCGAGGATGGAGCCGATGTTCGCGTCCGCGACGGACGTCAGCACGCCCTCCTCCAGGCAGCGCACGCTGTCCAGCGCCTCCGCGAACAGCATCCGCTCCTTGAGGTCGCGGAAGGGGATGTCACGGCCCTCGGGCTTGGTGAAGTTCTCCCGCAGCCCCGGCCACAGCCCCGCGCGCCTGCCGTCCACGTAGTCGTAGAAGCCGGCGCCGCCGCTGCGCCCCGGACGGCCGAACTCGTCGAGCATGCGGTCCAGGACCGCGTCGGCCGGGTGCGGCGTCCAGGTGCCGCCCGCCGCCTCGACCGCCTTGCGGGCCTCGTCACGGATCTTGCGCGGCAGCGTCAGCGTCAGCTCGTCCATCAGCGACAGCACCTTGGCCGGGTAGCCCGCCTGCGCGGCCGCCTGCTCGACCGAGGACGGGTCGACGCCCTCGCCGACCATCGCCACACCCTCGTTGATGAACTGCCCGATGACCCGGGAGGTGAAGAACCCGCGGGAGTCGTTGACCACGATCGGCGTCTTGTTGATCTGACGCACCAGGTCGAACGCGCGCGCCAGCGCCTCGTCCCCGGTCCGCTCGCCCTTGATGATCTCGACCAGCGGCATCTTGTCCACCGGCGAGAAGAAGTGCAGCCCGATGAAGTCCTCCTGCCGCGTGACGCCCTCGGCGAGGGTCGTGATGGGCAGGGTCGAGGTGTTCGAGCAGAGCAGCGCGTCCGGCGCGACGACGTCCTGGATCTCCGCGAAGACCTTGTGCTTCAGCTCGGTGTTCTCGAAGACCGCCTCGATGACGGCGTCGCAGCCCGCCAGGTCGGCGATCTCCGCGGTCGGCGTGATCAGGGCGAGCAGCGCGTCCCGCTTGGCCTCGGTCGTGCGCCCGCGCGCCAGGGCCTTGTCCAGCAGCCCCGCCGAGTACGCCTTGCCGCGCTCGGCCGCCTCCACGGTCATGTCCTTCAGCACCACCTGGATCCCGGCCTTGGCGCAGGAGTAGGCGATGCCCGCGCCCATCATGCCCGCACCCAGCACGGCCACCCTAGTCACCTTGCGGGCCGGGACGCCCGCCGGACGGTTGGCGCCGGAGTTGACGGCCTGCAGGTCGAAGAAGAACGCCTGGATCATGTTCTTCGAGGTCTGACCCGTCGCCAGCTCGGTGAAGTAGCGGCCCTCGATCGCGAACGCCGTGTCGACGTCCACCTGCGCCGACTCCACGGCCGCCGCCAGGATGTTGCGCGGCGCCGGATAGGGCGCGCCCTGAAGCTGCTTCTGCAGGTTCGCCGGGAAGGCCGGCAGGTTGGCCGCGAAGGCCGGGTGGCTCGGCGTACCGCCGGGGATCTTGTAGCCCTTGACGTCCCACGGCTGCTGCGCGGTCTCGTTCTCGTCCACGAACGCGCGGGCCTTGACGAGCAGCTCCTCCCGGTCGGCCGCCAGCTCGTGCACCAGCCCGGCCTCGAGGGCCTGGGCCGGACGGTGCTGCGTGCCCTGCAGCAGCACCTTGAGCAGCGCGTCGGTGATCCCCAGCAGCCGGACCGTGCGCACCACGCCGCCGCCGCCCGGCAGCAGACCCAGCGTCACCTCCGGCAGGCCGATCTTCACGGACGGGTCGTCCAGCGCCACCCGGTGGTGGCAGGCCAGCGCGATCTCCAGCCCGCCGCCCAGCGCCGCGCCGTTGATCGCCGCGACCACCGGGACCCCGAGCGTCTCCAGCGCCCGCAGGTCCCGCTTGAGCGCCATCGAGCCCTCGAAGAACTCCTGCGCGTTCTCCGGACGCACCTGGCTGAGCAGGCGCAGGTCGCCGCCCGCGAAGAAGGTCTTCTTGGCGGAGGAGACGATCACACCGCGCAGCCCGCCCGCCTCGCGCAGCGCCTTCAGCCGCACCACGGTCGCGGCGAGGTCGGCGCGGAACGCCTCGGTCATGGTGTTGACGGACTGCGTCGGGTCGTCCAGGACGAGGGTGACGACGCCGTCGCCGTCCTGCTCCCAGCGGATGGTCGTGGTCTCGGCGGCGGTGCCGGTGTTGGACTGCTCGGTGGTCATGTCTGCTTCTCCAGCGGGCGTGCGGCGGTGGTCGCGTTCGGGGTGGGGGAGGGGCGGGCGGACCCGGTCACGGACGGCGGCTTCACAGCCGCTCGATGATCGTGGCGATGCCCATGCCGCCGCCCACGCACAGCGTGATCAGGCCGCGGCGCAGGTCGCGACGCTCCAGCTCGTCCAGGACCGTGCCGAGCAGCATCGCGCCCGTCGCGCCCAGCGGGTGGCCGAGCGCGATCGCCCCGCCGTTGACGTTCACCTGCGCGTGGTCGAAGCCCAGCTCCCGGATGAAGCGCAGCGCGACGGCGGCGAAGGCCTCGTTGATCTCGACCAGGTCGATGTCCTGCGCCGTCAGCCCCGCCTTGGCCAGCGCCTTGCGGGTGGCCGGCGCCGGGCCGGTCAGCATGATCGTCGGGTCCGAGCCGGACACGGCCGCCGAGACGATCCGCGCGCGCGGCGTCATCCCGTAGCGCTCGCCGACCTCCTTGCTGCCGATGGCGACCAGCGAGGCGCCGTCGACGATGCCGGAGGAGTTGCCCGCGTGGTGGACGTGGTCGATCTTCTCCACCCAGTGGTACTTCTGCAGCGCGACCGCGTCGAAGCCGCCGAGCTCCCCGATCGTCGCGAACGACGGCTTGAGGCCGGCGAGGGACTCGACCGTCGTCCCCGGGCGGACGAACTCGTCCTGGTCCAGGACCACCAGCCCGTTGCGGTCCCGCACCGGCACAACCGAGCGCTCGAAGCGGCCCTCCTTGATCGCCTCGGCCGCGCGGGCCTGCGACTCCGCCGCGAAGGCGTCCACGTCGGTGCGGGACAGACCCTCGACCGTGGCGATCAGGTCCGCGCCGATGCCCTGCGGGACGAAGCCGGTCTCGAAGCTGGTGATCGGGTCCATCGCCCAGGCGCCGCCGTCGCTGCCCATCTTCACGCGCGACATCGACTCCACACCGCCCGCGAGGACCAGGTCCTCCCAACCCGAGCGGACCTTGGCCGCCGCCAGGTTGACCGCCTCCAGCCCGGACGCACAGAACCGGTTCTCCTGGACGCCGGCCACCGTGTCCGGCAGCCCCGCCGCGATCGCGGCGACCTTGGCGATGTCCGATCCCTGG
>NZ_BBPQ01000051.1:0-50729 GCF_000787855.1 Streptacidiphilus anmyonensis
TGCCGTGACCGGTGACGACGCGGAACGGCGCCGTCCCCATCCCCCTCCGGCCCCCGGATATCAGCATCGCCTGGTCCGGAGCGGGAACTCGATAACCGAACATGGTCATCTCCTCTGGCGACACCACCCCCGCGGGATCCGATCGGGCCGCCAGGTGGCGATCCGCTCCTCCGGGCGACGCCGCTTCCGGGACCCACGAACGGACCACGTCGCCACGTCACCCCGGGCCGAAGGGGAATCCACCCTGCGAGGGCATGCCGATTCGGAGATCAGAGGTGTGTCCCTTCCATCGTGCACCCGAACGAGCACCGAGGCGGTAGGGCGCGGGCACGCTCTTTGCCGAGGCGGGATCGGCGACCTCGGGCCGGTTCCTTACGGCAGGGCGCGGAGTAGGGTGAAGGCACCGAGGGTTTTCCGAACACCGGCTGCAGTGCCCCTGTCGTTCTCGGCGAACGCCGACGCCGGGCCTGCGCGTGGGCCTGGAGACGGGACCCGCACCATGTCCGTGACACTGATTCCCGTGCCACTGATTCGACCGCCTTCGGTCACCCACCGCCTCCCTGCGCGGAATCCCGCCCGCGGCGCCTCCGCCCGGCACACGCGGCATCGCCCTTGACGGACCGCCGACGCACGGTCGGCGAACCTTCCGTGCCTCTGCATGCCGACACCAGCTACAGGTCCGCCCCGACCCGCGACCGAGAGGCCCTCACCCTCATGACCACCCACACCACGCCCGCGCCCGCGACCGTTTCGCAAGCTCCACCGCCGCTGCGGCTGTCCTTGACCCCGGATGGCCCCCCGTCCCGTCTCGACGGCGCCTGGTGGCCGTACTCACGCAACCTCTTCGAGCAACTCCCCGGCTTGATCGCGGAGTTGGACGGGATCTGGGGTCGCATCACCCGGGCCGCCGTCCACGACGCCGTCTGGACCGAGCTGCGCCACAGCCTCCCGGCCGGAACCCACGACGTACGGGTGAACTGGTACGACCCCGGCCACGATCCTCACACGATCACCGTCTCCTCCTACCGCATCAGGGAGTGGGAACTGCTCGTCGTGCCGCCGGAGAGCGCCCCCTGGCGGGCGAAGCAGCTCATGGCCGCAGCGGCCCGTCCCGGCAACCAGCAGTCCGCCCGGGCGCTCGTCACCGACGGTCCCGGACGCCCCTTGGCGACGGCACCTCGCGATCACATCCACATTCGAACCCGGCACACGCCTACCACCGTTGCCGGTGGCTGAGCCTGAAGGCGGGCGACACGTACCACTGACGGGCCCACCGGCTTCGAGTGCGCGCTGCCGGCGGTGTCAGAGTCTGGTCATCGAGGAGAAGGGCGGGGAGACGCGCCGGTGGGCCGAGCCGAAGTCGACGATCACCGAGAGGTCGTCCTCCACCGCGACCACGCGCCCGAGGCCGTGCTTGTCGTGCGTCACCCGGTCGCCGACGGCGAACTGTTCGGGGGCCGGCGCCGCGGGGCGTGTGAACGGGCTGCCGGGCAGGGGGCGTCGAGGTCCATCAGATCTTGTCATTGCAGCAAGTATGCGGCCCCGGACCCCGCATCCTCACCCTGCCCCGGGCCAGAGGTGCTCGGGAACACCCGCACGGTCGGCTCCACGGCCCCCGGGCCCGGCTCGCCTTCTGCGACGTGGCCTTGGGTGACGCGCGGGCTGATGCCGGCCCGTGCCATCAGCTGGGCGACGGCGCGCTGCTGGTGGGGCAGGACGAGAGTGACGACCGTGCCGGATTCGCCGGCGCGGGCGGTGCGTCCGCCGCGGTGAAGGTAGTCCTTGTGGTTGCCGGGCGGATCGACGCAGACCACCAGGCCGAGGTGGTCGACATGGATGCCGCGGGCGGCGACGTTGGTGGCCACCAGCGCGGTGACCTGTCCCGCCTTGAAGAGTTCCAGCGTGCGCGAGCGCTGGGCCTGTGACTTGCCGCCGTGCAGGGCGGCGGCACGGATTCCGCCGTCCAGGAGCCGCTCGGTGAGTTGGTCGACCGCCTGACGGGTCTCCACGAACAGGAGCACTCTCCCCTCGCGGGCCGCGATCTCGGTGACGGCGGCCTGCTTGTCCGCCGCGGCGACCTCCAGGACGTGATGCTCCGTCGCGGCGAGCACGTCGGCCGACGGGTCCACCACATGCACGACCGGATCCGTGAGATAGCGGTCCACCAGCTGGTCGACGTCACGGTCCAAGGTGGCGGAGAACAGCAGGTGCTGGCCGCCGGACGGAACCTGGTCGAGCAAGGCCGTGATCTGGGGCAGGAAGCCCAGGTTGGCCATCTGGTCGGCTTCGTCGAGCACCGTGACGGCGACGCGGTCCAGACGGCAGTCGCCGCGCTCGACGAGGTCCGCCAGCCGGCCCGCGGTGGCGACCACGACCTCGGCGCCGCCGCGCAGGGCGCGCGCCTGTCCGCTGATCGACCGGCCGCCCACCACGGTGGCCACCGTGAGCCGCAGCGACCGGGCGTAGGGGGCCAGCGCCCCGGCCACCTGCTGGGCCAGCTCACGGGTGGGCACCAGGATCAGGGCCAGGGGTCGGCGGGACGCGCTGCGCTGCCCGGCGGTCCGGGCCAGCACGGCGAGTCCGAACGCGAGGGTCTTCCCGGACCCGGTCCGCCCACGCGCGAGAATGTCGCGCCCGGCGAGTGAGTCGGGGAGCGTGGCCGCCTGGATCACGAACGGGGCGGACATCCGCTGACGGGCGAGTTCCTTCACCAGGGCCGGCGGCAAGCCCAGATCAGTGAAGGACGTGGCGACAGTCGCCGGTGCGACCGGGGCCGGACTCGCGAAGTCGTCCAGCCCGGCGAGCGGCGTTCCTTTGTTCGAACTGTGTGTACGGTGCATGCAGATCCTTCCTCGGGCAGGCGCTTCGAGGAATTCACGGCCGCCGACTGCATTTCGCATCGCAGCAACGAACGGAACAACGGAAACGACGCCGAAAGCGACGGTTTCTCTTCACGTGAAGTGGCGCCTTGCGCACAGGACGACGAAAACGTCTCCGGCGCTCGACAGCGGGGCCCGACGGCTGTTCGGAACGGCGGTGCGCAGATTCGGACGGCGCCCCGGGCGTCTGAATCCGGTCGTCTCAGGCGTACACGTCGCCCGACGGCGGAAAAGCCGACGCGGCCGAGGCCCGCACCCCCGTGGATGCGGGCCCCGGCCGCGTCGTACGCGCCGGCGTCAGGCCGGGACGATGTTCTCCGCCTGCGGACCCTTCGGGCCCTGGGTGACGTCGAAGGTCACCTTCTGGCCCTCGAGGAGCTCACGGAAGCCCTGGGTGGCGATGTTCGAGTAGTGGGCGAAGACGTCGGGACCGCCGCCCTCCTGCTCGATGAAGCCGAAGCCCTTTTCCGCGTTGAACCACTTGACCGTACCGGATGCCATCTTGAATCTCCTTCAGGGGCAATAACCGGGAACCGCACTGTGCGGACCCGCGGTCGCCGCGATGATTGCCCCGTCCGGCGGATGCACCGGAAATACAGAAATCACACCGCTCGACCCTGAAACGGGCCGGGCGGGGACTCGAAGTTTTTGGGAACCACAACTGCAACTGATATCGACAGTAGCACGGAAAGGCTTCGAACCGGCGATCATCCGAAGAGGTCGTCCGCACGAGCCCCTCCGCGGCCCGGGACCCGGCTGTAGCATCGGCGGCATGTCGACGCCGGATGCACTCCTCGTGGAGATCGCCGCCACGGTGGAAGCCGAACAGACCAACCAGATGCCCCTCACCGTCCTGGTCCACGGCGCGGTCATCACCGGCAGGCTGGTGCCGGAGGGGGTGTGGCGGCAGCACGTCGCGGGACTGCTGCGGGACTCCGATCTCTTGGGGCCTTTCGCCGGCATCTTCATGGGACGGACCGAGGACCCCCGGGCCCGCGCCGATCGGATGCCCTCGCACCTGCACTTCCACCGGGCGCGGATTCTCCAGGGCCAGGTGGGGATTCCGGAGACCGGCGGGATGTACCGGATCGCCATCGAGGACGTCAGCGCCTGGACCGCAGGGGACTTCGGCTACGTCGACCAGTGACCCGCTCGGGGCCGCCGGCCTCCCGCTCGACCAGGACCACCACCGGACGGCCCTAGCCAGACGCCCCCTCCCTGCGCCAAGCTTCACCCGAAGGCCCACGGCAAGCACGCGCCATGCAGCGCTCGCGTTCTCGTCAAGACGGCTCCCGCCGACGCTCGAACGAGAAGGTGCCCCATGCCCCACATTCCACGCCGTCCCGGCCGGGTCCGCGCACCGGCACGGACCGCTCCGTCCCCGGTCGCGCTCCGGTGACCACCGACGACGAAGCGCAACTCCGGGCCGAACGGCTCCTGGTGGCGGAGGCTCACGACGTCGCCGACGGTTGGCGCTTCCTCACGGTGGACAACCTCGCCCCCGACGGCCGCGCCGACGCGTTGCTGTACGAAAAGGCCCTCGACGCCTTCGATCTGGCCGCAGGCACCCGTGAGTGCCGACACCGGGGCCGCTTGCACGGCCTGACCTTCGGCATCCGCGGCGACCACGCCGACCAGCGCATCGCCTGGCTCCGCAGGCGTCTGGAGGCCCTCAGGCCACCGGCCCTGCCGGGCTTCGGCACCTGGGTCATCCGCGACGGAGCACGCTGACGGCCGACGGACGCGCCCGTCCGACGCGCCGCTGCCCTGCGCTGCGCCGGAGCATGGCCGCACCGGAGCATGGTCGTGCCCATGCGAACGACAGACCCGACCCCACCCAGCCGGGCGGGAACCCGACATCGGACACTGCCACAGACAGTCCGTGAGAGAAGGCCACCCATGCGGGACCCCTACGACTCAGGCGAGTGCGACATCTACACCATCCAGGACCACCGCACCCGTCAGCAGGCCCGGCTACTGGTGGCCTCCCGCGCGCAGGGTGCGCAGGACTGCCGCGACCTCCTCCGCGCCCTGGACCTGATCGAGCCCACCGGCCCGGGCGCCATCCGCCAGTGCCCCCGCTGCGGCACCCCGCACCAACGCTGGGGCAACAGTGCGCGCAGCCGCTTCTGCTCCGCCGGCTGCGCCGACACGCCACCGGACGGCGTAGCACCACAGCCGCCTGGTCCCCTCGGCTGAGCGGGACCTGGTCTGCGCCCTCGTAGACCCGGGCGATCTCGACACCGGCGACGACTGGCCGCAGTCGACGGTGCCGCTTCGTCAGGCGCGGGCGTACTGGTCGAGCTTGGGCAGGTCTTGGCCGAGGGTGGCGGCAGCGTGGCGGGCCCAGTAGGGGTCGCGGAGGAGCTCGCGACCGAGCAGGACGGCGTCGGCGCGACCGGAGGCGAGGATGTGCTCCGCCTGGTGCGGGTCGGTGATGAGGCCGACCGCGCCGGTCGGCAGCCCCGTCTCGTTGCGGACGCGGGAGGCGAACGGCACCTGGTAGCCCGGCTCGACCGGGATGCGGGCGTCCGGGACGTTGCCGCCCGTGGAGACGTCGAGCAGGTCGACGCCGCGGGCCTGGAGCTCCTTGGCGAGGTGCACGGTGTCGTCGGCGGTCCAGCCGCCCTCGTCGATCCAGTCGGTGGCCGAGACGCGGAAGAAGAGCGGGAGCTCCTCCGGCCAGACGGCGCGGACGGCCTCCGTCACCTCCAGCGCGAAGCGCATGCGGTTCTCGATCGGGCCGCCGTAGGCGTCGGTGCGGTGGTTGGAGTACGGGGAGAGGAACTCGTGCACCAGGTAGCCGTGCGCGCCGTGGATCTCGGCCACCTGGAAGCCTGCGGCGAGCGCCCGCTGCGCGGCCTCGGCGAACCGGCGCACGACCGCGCCGATCTGCTCGACGCTCAGCTCCTCCGGAGCGGTCATCGCGCCGAAGGCCACGCCGCTCGGCGCGACGGTCCGCCAGGCCAGCGGGTGGCCCTGCGGCAGCGAGCCCCCCGGGGCGTCCCACGGGCGCGCGGCGGACGCCTTGCGGCCCGCGTGCGCGAGCTGGATGCCGGGGACGGTGCCCAGCTCGCGCAGGAAGGAGGTGCTCCGCCGGAAGGCGGCGACCTGGTGGTCGTTCCAGATGCCCAGGTCCCAGGGGCTGATGCGGCCCTCCGGCGTGACCGCCGTGGCCTCGGTCAGGATCAGGCCGGTGCCGCCCGCCGCGCGGGAGGCGAGGTGCTGGAAGTGCCACTCCCCCGGCGCCCCGACGCTTTCGTTGTTCGCAGTCGGCCCCTCGGCCGGTGCCGAGTACTGGCACATCGGCGCCATCCAGACCCGGTTGGGCGCGGTGACGTCACGCAGGGCGAGGGGCTCGAACAGCAGGCTCATCGGGACAGTGCTCCTGGGAACGGAAGAGAGGTCAGATCGTCGCGGTGTCGATCACGAAGCGGTAGCGCACGTCGCTGTCGAGGACGCGCGCGTAGGCCTCGTTGATCTGGTCCGCCCGGATCACCTCGACCTCCGCTCCGATGCCGTGCTCCGCGCAGAAGTCCAACATCTCCTGCGTCTGCGGGATTCCGCCGATCATGGAACCGGCCAGGGTCTTGTTCCCCCCGATGAGGGAGAACACCGCGACCGGCACCGGCACCGGCGGCGCGCCGACCTGGACCAGGGCGCCGTTGGGCTTGAGCAGGGCGAGGTAGGCGTTGAGGTCGATCTCCGCCGAGACGGTGTTGATGATCAGGTCGAAGGAGCCGGCCAGCTTCTCGAAGGTCGCCGGGTCGGCGGTGGCGAGGTAGTGGTCGGCGCCCAGCTTGAGGCCCTCGTCGCGCTTGCGCAGCGACTGGGACAGCACCGTCACCTCGGCGCCCTTGGCGTGGGCGATCTTGACGGCCATGTGTCCCAGGCCGCCGAGACCGACGACCGCGACCTTCTTGCCCGGACCGGCGCCGAAGCGGTCCAGCGGGGAGTAGGTGGTGATGCCGGCGCAGAGCAGCGGCGCGGCGGCGTCCAGCGGGATGCCCTCGGGGATCTTGAGCGCGAAGCGCTCGGTGACCACGACCTGCTTGGCGTAGCCGCCGTAGGTGGGCTCGCCGTCGCGGCCGGTGTCGTTGTAGGTGCCGGTGGAGCCGCCGGGGCCGGAGCAGAACTGCTCGAAGCCCGCCGTGCACTGCTCGCACTCGCCGCAGGAGTCGACCAGGCAGCCGACGCCGACGCGGTCGCCCACCTGGTGCCGGGTGACGGCGGAGCCGACCGCGGCGACCGTGCCCGCGATCTCGTGGCCGGGCACCATCGGGAAGATGGCCGGCCCCCACTCCTCGTTGACCTGGTGGATGTCCGAGTGGCAGATGCCGGCGTAGGCGATGTCGATGAGGATGTCGTGCGGGCCGAGCTCGCGGCGCGGCACGGTGGTGCGCTCCAGCGGGGCCTTGGCGGCCGGGGCGGCGAACGCGGGGATCGTGCTCGTAGTCATGGTGGACAGCCTGCCGGGTGGGCGCGGGCGCAGCCAGATCCTCCGTGAACGTATGCCTGCGGTTCCTACCACTGGGAGGGTCACCCTGGTACGCCCCGGTACCCGCGATCGCCCGCATACTTGACTGACATGAACCCCGACACCGCCCCGACGGACCCCGCCTCCGCACAGGAGGCGCCCGCGCCGCTGGACCCGCGCGCCGAGCTGAGCGAGTTCCTGCGGACCAGGCGGGCCCGCCTGCGGCCGGAGGACGTGGGCCTGCCGTACTTCGGCGCCCGGCGCCGGGTGCCGGGCCTGCGGCGCGAGGAGCTGGCGCAGCTGGCCGGGGTGAGCGTCGCGTACTACACACGGCTGGAGCAGGGCAACGCCCACAACGTGTCGGCGGCGGTGCTGGAGGCCATCGCGGACGCGCTGCGCCTGAACCGCGCCGAGCGCGAGCACCTCGACCACCTCGCCAAGCCCGCCCCGCGTCGCGGCCGGACGGCGGCGGCCGTCCGCCCTGAGCGGGTGCGGCCGCAGCTTCAGCACCTACTGGACGCGATGGACTCCGTCCCCGCCTACGTGCTGGGCCGGCGCTGCGACATCCTGGCGTGGAACCGGATGGCCGGCGCGCTGCTCGGCGACTTCGCGTCGCGGCCGCCGGAGCAGCGGAACATGGCGTGGATCGTCTTCATGGACCCCGCCTCGCACGAGCTGTACCTGGACTGGGAGGGCAAGGCCCGCGACGTGGTGGCGGGCCTTCGGATGCACGCCGGCCGCTCCCCCGACGACCCGCGCCTGGCCGCGCTGATCGGCGAGCTGTCGGTCAAGAGCCCCCTGTTCCGCCAGTGGTGGGCCGCGCACGACGTGCGGGGCACCGGCCCGTGCACGAAGGAACTGCACCACCCTGTCGTCGGACGCCTCACCCTGGTGAACGAGACGCTGGTGCTGCCCGCCGACGCCGGTCAGATGCTCGTCACCTACGCCGCCGAGCCCGGCTCCCCCTCGGCGGAGGCCCTGCGGCTCCTGGCCAGCTGGACCGCGACGGCCCCCGACGCGGCGTCGACGCCGACCACGCAGAACAGCTGAACAGCACGTCCGGACTCGAGCGGTTCTCCAGCCCGGGGCGGCCCCGAGGTTCCGAAGATCCGGAACGGGGTGTTAACTAGGCCGGAAGCGCGGGCGAGCCCTTCGTGTCCTGCTCGCGTGCCTTTCGTGTCCGGCTCCGAGAGGACGGTCCAGGGTATGCACCAGCAGCTGAGCCCACTCCACGCAGTGGCCCTGTACACGCTGCTCGCCGTCGCGGGCCTGTGGACCCTGATGGGCGTGCGGGCCGTCTGGCTGGCCGCGTTCCGCCCGTGGGCCGTCGGCGGCAGTGGCGTCGGCCTCGACCCGGACGAGCAGGTCGCGCTGTCCCGCGCGGAGCGGCGCGCCTTCGTCGCGATAGCCAACGAGCTCAACCGCGCGACCGCCCACTCCGCGTAGCCGACGCCTCCCCTTTGAGGCGCCCGTCAGGACCGCGCGCTCAGGGGACGCGCGCCGCCAGGAGAGGCTGGAAGAACGAGGTGGCCTCGGGCAGCAGCCAGGCGGGCTCGTGGAAGCCGGCGTCGGTCACGAAGCCGGTCAACTGGTGCCGGGTGAGCGCCCAGTAGGTCGTGCGCCGCACCGCGACGCGCCAGTCGTCACCCTCGGGCAGCAGTTGGAAGTGTTCGAGGTCGTACCGCTCCCCGTCCTCGTGCCAGTCCCACAGCTGGAACGTGATGCTCCGCTCGCGCCCCGATCCGTGCGTCTGCGGGCTGGTGGAGACGGGGTGGGCCTGCCGGATCTCGTCGTAGGGCCGGGTGCTGACGAGCAGCAGGCCGTCGCGGCGCAGCACGCGGCGCATCTCGCCCAGCGCGGTCCGCACGTCCTCGGCGGTGAGCAGGTGCGGCAGGGCGTTGTCGGCGCAGACGACGACGTCGAAGGCGGCGTCCTCGAAGGGCAGGGACCGCATGTCGGCGGCCTGTGTGGGCAGGTCGAGGCCGCGCCGGGCCGCCTCCCGCGCGGCCCGCTCGGCGGCGACCGCGCTGATGTCGCTTCCGGTGACCCGGTGCCCGAGCATGGCGAGCCCGAGGGCCTGGGTCCCGATGCCGCAGGCGCAGTCCAGCACGGCGACGCCGCTCTCGGCGCCGAGGGCCGAGCGGATCAGGGCGTCCAGCGCCTTGCCCTGGCGCACGACAGCGCCGTCCCAGTCGCCGTAGATGAGGTGGTAGTCGGCTGCCAGCTGGTCGTAGAACCGTGCGACGGAGGCGTCGGTCATGCCGGAACCCTACCGGTTCACGGGGGGTTCCGACGGGGCCGGAAGCCCCCGTGCTGTCGGTGCCGGCTCGTCAACTCTCATTCGGGCGTGTGGCGTTGCCGACCTGGGCGTCGTGCGCCGCCAGGATGGCCTGCTCCTTCTCCGCCGACAGGAACGGCGTCCAGGCGGTGAACTTGCCGTAGTCCTCGAACGCCTCCTCCTCGCCGCCGGGGGCGAACAGCCATGCGGCCGTCTCCCGGACCGAGTCCGTGACCGGGCGGCAGCGCAGGCCCGCGGCCACGGCCTTCGCGCTGGAGGCGTCCCAGGTGGCGGCGGAGTCCTCGAGGCCGACCGGGAGCCACAGCGGGACCTCCGTCCAGGGCTCCACCTCGTGGTCGACGAAGAGCTGGTCGTCGACGTAGACGAGTTCCGCCTTGTCGCCGCCGGCGGCCACGCAGGCGGCGAGGAAGTCGCCCCAACTGCCGTTGTCCGGCGCGCCGGGGACCATGTAGTCCTCGACCTCGTCGCGGGGCTCGGCGGCGAGCAGGTCGAGGCCGAAGGCGGCGAGGTCGCGCACGTCGATGACGCGCAGCGCCCGGTCGGGACGACCGGGGACGGCCATCCGGCCGCCCTGCGCGGCACGGCGCAGCCACGCGGTGGTGCGGCGGGCGCGGTCGTGGGGCCCGACGATGAGGCCCGGCTGCAGCACGACGACGCGCCCGGGGAAGGCCGCGCGCACGGCCTTCTCGCACCCGTCCTTCAGCCAGCCGTAGTCGCCGTCGTCCGGACCGGCGTCGGCACGGCCGCCCTGGCGGGGCGAGGACTCGTCGGTGGGCTCGGCGGGGTAGCCGGGGTAGACGTTGATCGTCGACACGAACAGGTAGGCGTCCGCGCTGCGGGCCAGCGCGGCGGCGGACTTGGCGACCTCGACGGGGACGTAGCCGCAGACGTCCACCACCGCGTCGTAGGGGCCGGCCGCGGCGAGCGCGCCGAGGTCCGCCTCGTCGGTCCGGTCGCCGCGCAGCGAGCGGACGCCCTCCGGATCGCCCTGGCTCCGGCCCCGGTTGAAGACGGTCACCTCCCAGCCGCGCCGCACGCCCTCCTCGGCGAAGGCCCGTCCCACGAACACCGATCCACCGATCACGAGAAGCTTCATGACGAGCAGTCTGTGCGGTGGGCGGGCGTCGCGTCACCCGGCTCTGCCGTCAGCGAAGGATTTGCGCGGCGGGCGAACGGGACGCCGTCTGTTGCGGGAGGTGCGTGGCTCAGCCGAACTGGAGGGAGCGCTTGGACAGGCCCATCCAGAAGCCGTCGATGACGCTGCGGCCGGAACCCAGCTCGTTCTCGGACGCGCCGAGGGTGACGAAGAGCGGCGCGAAGTGCTCCGTGCGCGGGTGCGCGAGATGACCGGCGGGGGCCTTGTGCTCGAAGTCGAGCAGGGCGTCGACGTCCTGGGCCTCCAGGGCGCGGCGGCCCCAGTCGTCGAACTCCGTCATGATCGAGTGGACGCTGCCGTCCTGCGTCAGGGCGCGCAGGTTGTGGGTGAAGAAGCCGCTGCCGACGATGAGGACGCCCTCGTCGCGCAGGGGTGCGAGCTTGCGTCCGATCCGCATCAGCTCGGCCGGGTCGAGCGTCGGCATGGAGACCTGGAGCACGGGGACGTCGGCGTCGGGGTACATCTCGACGAGCGGGACGTAGGCGCCGTGGTCGAGGCCCCGGTCGGGGATGTCCTGGACGGGGGTCCCGGCGCCGCGCAGCAGCTTGCGGACGGAGTCGGCGAGTTCGGGTGCGCCGGGCGCGGCGTAGGTGACCTCGTAGTAGTGCTGCGGGAAGCCCCAGAAGTCGTAGACCAGCGGCACTGTGGTGGTCGCGCCGAGGGCGAGCGGGGCCTCCTCCCAGTGGGCGGAGATCATCAGCACGGCCTTGGGCTTGGGCAGCTCCGCCGACCAGCGGGCGAGCTGGCCCGTCCACAGGGCGTCGTCGGCGAGCGGCGGGGCGCCGTGGCCCAGGTAGAGGGCGGGCATCCGTCCCGGGGCGGCGGTGGTCATGACTGTCCTCGTTCCCGTCGGTCACACAGGTTGGTTCAAATCTGAACTACATCTCCGAGGGTACTCCGGTCCCCGCCCGCTCCGCCCGCCGAAATCGCGTTGAACGCCGACTGCCCGCGCAGGCAGGCTGGCGCGGTGAGATACGAACTCTCCCCCAGCTCCCTGACTTGGGACGAGGTGGATCCCGCCGGTCATCCCTTCGACCACGCGACGGCCGAGCAGGTGATCCGCTCACTCGGGCCGGCCGGCCTGGTGCCCCGCCGGCCCGACGTGCGCATGGCGGACCCGGTGATGACCGCGTGGACCCGGGAATCGGCCTGGCCCTGGGCCGACGCCATGTCGCAGGCGCTCGTCGAACGCTACGGCCGCTGGACCGTCGGCTGGCGGTGGTCGCACGACGAAGGGGACTTCGACGGCGGGCCGGTCGGACACTGGTGCTGCCCGCGGGACTCGATCACGACCCCGGAGGAGACGCTCCCGCGCGTGGTCGCCGCCCTGTCGGAGTGGCGCGGATGGCTGGAGAGCCTTGCCGGACGGTTCGAGGCGTACCCGCTCGATCTCGCCTCCGCCACCGAGGACCGGACCCTGTGGGAGCTGGCCGCCCGCAGGCTCATCCTTCATGTGGTGGACCGCACGGGATGCGGCAGCGGCTGGCACGGGCACTGCCGACAGGTGCTGCGCTGGTTCCTGGCCCACTGGGGCGTCGCGCCCGACGTCGCGGAGGAGCTCGTCGCCGACGCCGTCGGCGGCCGGTTCCGCAGCTGGACCGGCCCTGACCCGGCCATCGTCGACGAGGTCGCCGAGCGCCTGGCCGCGTCCCTTCCGACGGCGTCCGGCTCGTGGTCCGCCGCGACGCCGCTCGACCCGCCGGACCATCTCCGCCGCTGGCTCGCGGTACGCGATGCGGTCGACTGGGACGCGGCGCCGCCCGACGACGCCGCCGGGCGTCCTCTCGTGGCGGCCCGCGACGGCGCGGCGGAGGACATCCGCGCCTTCGACGGGGCCCTCGACCCCGAGCGGGCTCGCGGCCTGCTCACCGCCCTGGAGTCGGTCCGGGCCGACGCCGCGCGCGGCGCGGCGCTCGACTTCGAGCTGCTGCGCGGCTGGCAGCGGCACGTCCTCGGCACGACGACGCCGGAACCGCCGCCGTTCCGCACCAGGCCCGCCTTCGCCAAGGACGGGCGCGAGCGCTACGGCGTCGACGCCGGCACCCGCGACCGCCTCGACGCCTGCCTGGCCGAGAGCGCACGGGATCCGGCAGCCCCCCGGCGCCCACTCCCGCTCACCGCCCGCGCCGCGCGCGCCTACCTGGACGTCTGCTTCTTCCATCCCTTCGACGACGGCAACGCCCGCTCGGCCTTCCTCGCCCTGGTCTTCGTCCTCGCCCGCGAGGGCGTCACCCTCGACGGGGTCGGTCTGCTCCGCCGTGTCAGCTACCAGGCGGACGCCCCGGGCGACGCACTCGTGCTGGCCCGTTCCGTCGGCCTCCACCTCGACGAGACCCGCCGCCGCGCAAGCGGCTGAAACCGGCAGCGGTTGAAGCGGACAGGACCTGCCGGCCCTACAGGCGGACGGTCATCTCCACCGCCACGACGTCGCCCGTCGTCAGGCCCTGCGGGCGGCGGACGGCTGCCTTGAGCGGGAGGAGGTACCCGCCGTCCTTCGGGAAGAGGGAGGTGGTGAAGTCGGTGTCGCCGATGCGGGCCGAGACGGGGATCACGCCCCAGCCGTAGCTGGCCTGGGCCGCGACCTCGCGGATGTCGGCCGACTGGTCCTGCGGGACCGGGACGCAGTAGTACGGGGCGGGGCCGCGCCATTCGATCACGCAGCCGGTGAAGACGAGGTCCATCGACCGGTCCGTTCCACGGGCAGGGCTTCCACGGGCAAGGCTGAGGCTCGATCAGCGTACCGGCGCGGCGCGGACGATCGGCGGTTCGCGCGTCGCACACTGGATCCTGCGGCCGCCGACGGGGACGGGACGGGACGAACGGACGAAAGGCACCGGATACGCACATGACCGCCACCTTGAGGCTGCAGCGCACCTTCCCCACGGCGATCTGGGACCGACACCCGTGGAAGGTCGTGCTCGACGCGCGGGAGGTCGCGACGATCCAGGTCGAGGGGCGGCTGGAGTTGGACGTCGAGCCCGGGCGGCACACCGTGCTGCTGCGCGGCAAGGGGCGGCGCAAGAGTCCGGAGCGCGGGTTCGAGATCGTCGACGGCGGCGTGGTCGGGTTCGTCTGCCACCCGCAGCCGATCCTGCCGCTCGCCCTGTGGGCGTACGCCGTGCCCACGCAGTGGATCGTGCTGCAGGAGCGCCGGCTGGGAGAGTGAGCCGACCCGACGGACCGGCGGGTCAGGCCGCGCCCGACCGGGCCGAGGCGAGGGTGTGGAGGAAGTCCGCGTTGCCCGCCGACTTCTTCAGCCGCTCCAGCAGCGCCTGGGTCGCCTGCTGGGTGTCCAGCGGGTTCAGGCCGCGGCGCAGGGCCCACGCGGCGGAGGTGCGCTCGGGGCCGAGCAGCAGTTCCTCACGGCGGGTGCCGGAGGCCTTGGCGTCGACGGCGGGGAAGACGCGCCGGTCGGCCAGCTTGCGGTCGAGCCGCAGCTCCATGTTGCCGGTGCTCTTGAACTCCTCGAAGATCAGGTCGTCCATCCGGGAGCCGGTGTCGACCAGCGCCGTGGCGACGATGGTCAGCGAGCCGCCGTCCTCGATGTTGCGGGCGGCGCCGAAGAACCTCTTCGGCAGGTGCAGGGCGGTGGCGTCGATGCCGCCGGTGAGCACGCGTCCCGAGGCGGGCGCGGCGGTGTTGTAGGCGCGCGCCAGGCGGGTGATCGAGTCGAGCAGCACGACGACGTCCTGACCGAGCTCGACGAGTCGCTTCGCGCGCTCGATGGCGAGTTCGGCGAGCGCGATGTGCTCGCGCGCGGGCCGGTCGAAGGTGGAGGCGAGTACCTCGCCCCTGACCGAGCGCTCCATGTCGGTGACCTCCTCGGGGCGCTCGTCGACGAGGACGACCATGAGGTGGGCCTCGGGGTGGTTGTGGGCGAGGGCCGCGGCGATGGACTGGATGACCATCGTCTTGCCGGTCTTCGGCGGTGCGACGATCAGGCCGCGCTGGCCCTTGCCGATCGGGGCGAGCAGGTCGATGACACGCGTGGTCAGTACGCCGGGCTCCGTCTCCAGCCGGAACTGCTCCTCCGGGTGCAGCGGCGTCAGTTCCCCGAAGACGGGCCGCTTCCTGGCCCGTTCGGGGGCGAGGCCGTTCACGGCGTCGACCCGCAGGAGGGAGAGGCGGCGGTCGCCCTTGGTCTTCCTGCCACCCGCGTGGCCGCCGGTGCGGGTGACCCCGGTGACCATGTCGCCGGAGCGGAGCCCGAGATCGCGGACCTGGGCCGTCGGCACGTACAGGTCGTCGGGGCCGGGCTGGTAGCCCGAGGTCCGCAGGAAGGCTTGGTTCTCGCGGATGTCGAGAACGCCGTCGACCTGGACGAGGTCGAGGTCGACGTCGAGTTCAGCTGTGATGGTGGGTTCGAGTGTGGTCGTCATGATGGGGTCCTCTTCCTGAGGTGGTGTGAGAGGTCCGGGCGCGGACGCCGGGGACCTGCGCATCGCGGTAAGTCGTCACGCGATGCGAAACGTGAAACCGAACGTGTGCGGTGTTGGTGCGCTTGTGGTGCGGTGTTGAACTGCTGAATCACTCAACTGCTGCCCTGCTTGCTCAACCGCGGTCAGAATTGCGGGAGCCGGAGCCTGGCGGAGGAGATTCACTCCGCTGAGGTTCATAGTAACAGGTACGGCCTGGCTTCTTGTCAAGTCCCCGATTCGGCGACTCCGTCAGCCCTTCAGGGCGAAGGTCACGTCCACGACCCCGTCCACGCCGCCCACGGCGAGCGCGACCACCGGGATGCGGGAGGAGTCGCCGAGCACGCCGCCGATGGTGGCGACGCCCTCCGCGAGGGCGACCGTCAGGCCCGCCGCCGCCTCGGCGCCGATCGCGCGGGAGAGGGCCGCACGGACCTCCTGCTCCAGGGCCGAATCGTCGGTGAGGAAGACCCGCAGCACGTCGGCGCGGCTGACGATGCCGAGGAGCGCCTGGTCCTCGTCCACGACGGGCAGGCGTTTCACGCCGCGCCGCACCATGATCCGTGCCGCGCCCGCGACGGTCTCCTCGGGGCCGACGGTGACGGCGGGAGCGGTCATCAGGTCGTCGGCGACGAGGGCGGTGAGCCGGGCGGCCTGGTCGGGGTCGAGCAGGGCGCCGCGCATCCCGAGCTTCTGCCGGCGGCCGGCCTCCTTGAGCAGCAGGTCCGCCTCGGAGACGATGCCGAGCACGTGCCTGGCCCCGTCGATCACCGGGAGAGCGCTGATCCGGTGCTCGTCCATCAGCCGGGCCAGCTCCTTGAACGGCGTCCGGCCCGTCGCCGTCACCACGTCCGCGGTCATCACGTCCCGGACGGTCCGGCTCTCTGCCTGGGTCATCGGGGTCCCTCGCCTCGTCGCAGCCGCGTGCGCCTCCAGCCTCACCGATGCGGGACGGGGTCGCCACTCCAGTCCCCCACCGGCCGGCGCGGGTGCCGTCACGCGCGCCAGCGCAGGACTTCGAGGGCGGCGGCCACCTCGACGACGTTCTCGGCGAGCGGGCGCGGCAGCAGCCGGTCGGCGCGGGCCAGGCGGCGCAGCAGGGTGTTGCGGTGGACGTAGAGGAGGGCGGCGGCGTGCGAGGCGTTGCACTGGGCGGCGATGAAGACCCGCACGGCGTCGGTGACCTCCGGCTCGGCGTTCTCCAGCGCGCCGAGGACGCGCCGGACGAAGTACCCGGCGTTCTTCGGGTCGGCCGTGAGCAGGGCGACCAGCTCGACCTCCTCGTGGGTGGCGACGCGGTGGGGTGAGGCGAGGCGGGCCAGCATCCGCTGGACGGCGAGCGCGTCGAGGTGGCCGCGCCGGAACCCGTCCAGGCCCTCGGCCGTCGAGCCGACGGCGATCCGCACGTCCGCCTCGGGCAGGGCGGCGGCGCGGGCGCGCAGTTCCTCGGGGTCGGGGCGGCCGTGCACCCACACCCAGCGGGTCGCCGAGCCGGCCGGGACGGTCAGCGGACGCCGGTCGCCCGCGGCGGCGGCGACCAGCTCGGCGGCCCGGTCCAGTGCCGCGAGGTCGGCCCCCGGCCCGTCGCTCCACACGACGGCCGCCGTGTGGGCGCCCGCGAGCGGGTAGCCCAGGCGCTGCTCCGCGCGGGCGGTCGGGATCGGGGCGCCGTCGAGGAGCAGGCTGACGGTCTCCAGCCGTTCGGCGTGGCTGCCGGTGGTGAGCTCCTCGCGTTCACGGGCGATCTGCTCGGCGATGGCGGCGATGGTGTCGTCGACGAACGCCTCGATCGAGCGGGCCGAGACGTCGAGCAGCTCCCGCAGCTCGGCAGGGTCGATGGTGAGGCCGCAGCAGATCTGCGTCCACAGGCGCAGTGCCACGGCCTGGCCGGAGCGGTAGGCGTCCAGGGCGGACTCGTCGAGGCCGCGCCGGACGAGATCGCGGGCGATGTCCAGCTGCGGCGGGCCGACGTTCGCGGGGACCCGCCGCCCCGGGGCCTGGACGTTGGCGGCGGCCCAGAACAGCAGGTTCGAGCGGTTCGCCCGGCGGGTGGCGGCCGCGAGCACGGGATCGTCCGCGAGCTCCCTGGTGTGGGGGCCGGAGAGCGTGGCCGCGTCGATCTCGGCCAGCCACTCCTCGGGCGGCCGCACGGACAGCTCCGCGCCCTGGCGGATCAGCTCGCGTACCCTCGGCGAGGGCGGTTCCCACAGCATCCGCCCACCCTACGGTGGGCTGGTGCACTCTGCTGCACGGCGGAGCGATTCAGGTGCAACCTGCCCATAGGCCGGGGCCGCGCCCGTCGCCGACGATGACCCGCATCGGAAGTCATCGGAAGTCACCGGAATTTCCGCACCACGCGACGGGAGCCCGCACCATGGCCGCGACGAACGACACCTCGACCGAGGACCGGCAGGCGACGCCCGGGGACCGGCAGGCCACGTCCTTCGACGTGCTGATCGTCGGCGCCGGGATCTCCGGCATCGGCGCGGGCTACTACCTCCAGCGCGAGCACCCCGGGCGCCGCTACGCGATCCTGGAGGCGCGCGACGCGTCCGGCGGCACCTGGGACCTGTTCCGCTACCCCGGCATCCGCTCCGACTCCGACCTGCACACCTTCGGCTACGAGTTCAAGCCGTGGCGGGACAAGGACGCGATCGCGAGCGCCGACAAGATCCTGGCCTACCTGCGCGAGACCGCCGCCGAGCACGGCATCGACCGCAGGATCCGCTACGGCACCCGGGTCCTCGGGGCGTCGTGGAGCTCGGCCGACGCCCGCTGGACGGTCGAGACCGAACGCACCGACACCGGCGAGCGGGCCACGCTGACCTGCAACTGGCTCTTCGCCGCCGCCGGCTACTTCCGCTACGACGAGGGCTACACCCCGCACTTCCCCGGACGGGAGCGCTTCGCGGGCACGCTCGTGCACCCGCAGCACTGGCCCGAGGATCTCGACGCCGGCGGGAAGCGGATCCTGGTCATCGGCAGCGGCGCCACCGCCGTCACGCTCGTCCCGGCGCTGGCCGCGACCGCCGCGCACGTCACCATGCTCCAGCGCACGCCGACCTACGTCATGCCGGTGCCCGCCCAGGACAAGGTGGCCAACCTGCTGCGCGCGCTGCTGGGCGAGGAGCGCGCCTACGCGCTGACGCGACGCAAGAACATCGCCCGCCAGCAGGTGATCTGGCGGTTGTTCCAGAAGTACCCGAAGGCGGCGCGGCGGCTGATCCGGCGCGTCAACGTCAAGCAGCTGCCCGAGGGTTATCCCGTGGACGAGCACTTCAACCCGCCCTACGACCCCTGGGACCAGCGGCTGTGCGCGGTCCCGGACGGCGACCTGTTCCGCGCGATCCGGCAGGGCCGGGCCTCGGTGGTGACCGACCGGATCGCGACGTTCACCGAGGCCGGCGTGCGGCTGGAGTCGGGACGGGAGCTGGAGGCCGACGTCGTCGTCACCGCGACGGGGCTGAACGTGCAGGCGATGGGCGGCATCTCACTGACCGTCGACGGCGAGCCGGTGCGCCTGGCGGACACCGTCGCCTACAAGGGCATGATGCTCTCCGGCGTGCCCAACTTCTCCTACTCGATCGGCTACACCAACTCCTCCTGGACGCTGAAGGTCGGGCTGCTCTGCGAGCACCTGTGCCGCCTGCTCGCGCACATGGACTCGCTCGGCTACGACACCGCCGTGCCGGTGCCCGCCGACCCGGCCATGCCCACCCGACCGCTGCTCGACTTCGGCGCGGGGTACATCCAGCGCGCCATCGACAAACTGCCCCGGCAGGGCGACCGCGCGCCGTGGCTGACCTCGATGAGCTACGCCGGGGACGTGCAACTGCTGCGGCACCTGCCGGTCACCGACCCGGAGCTGCGGTTCAGCGTCAGCCCGGGGGCGCCGGTGGCCGGCTCTGCCGCCTCCCGGTCCGACGCCTCCCAGTCCGACGCCTCCGAGTCCGACGCCTCCCAGGAGGTCTCCGCCTGATGGAGCGTTTCGACTTCACCCGGGGCACGGCCGTCGTCACCGGCGCGGCCGGCGGCATCGGCGAGCAGCTCGCCCACGCGCTCGCCCGGCGCGGCAGCGCGCTGGCGCTGGTGGACCGCGACGCCGAGGGCCTGGAGCGGGTGGCCAAGGCCGTCGGCCAGGTCTCCGGGCGTCCGGTCGCGACCTACGTCGTCGACCTGTCCGACGACGCGGCCACCCACGCCCTCGGCGCCACGCTCGTGGCCGCACACCCGGACGCCACGCTGCTGGTCAACAACGCGGGGGTGGCCCTCGGCGGGACCTTCGAGCAGGTCAGCGAGGAGGAGTTCGACTGGCTGATGGCCGTCAACTACCGGGCCGTGGTGACGCTGACCAGGGCGCTGCTGCCGGTGCTGCGGGCCAACGCGGGCTCGCACCTGGTCAACCTCTCCAGCCTGTTCGGCCTGATCGCGCCGCCCGGTCAGGTGGCCTACGCCACCAGCAAGTTCGCGGTGCGCGGGTTCACCGAGGCGCTGCGCGCGGAGCTCGCGGGCCGGGTCGGGGTGACGGTGGTGCACCCCGGCGGGATCCGCACCCGGATCGCCGAGAGCAGCCGCTTCGCGGCGGGCGTGCCCGCCGCCGAGCAGGCGGCGGGGCGGTCGGCGTTCAACCGGCTGCTCACCTATCCGCCCGAGCGGGCCGCCGAGGAGATCGCCACCGCCGTCGAGCGGCGGCGGCCCCGCCTGCTGATCGCCCTCAGCGCCCGCGTTCCGGATCTGGTCGCGCGTCTGTTCCCGGGCCGCTACTCCGGGCTGATGGCTCTTGTCCTGAAGGCCGCCGGTCGGCCAAAGTGAACCCGGTTTCAACTCCCCGGAGGTAGTTTCATGCTCGGACCCGACTGGCAGCCCGACATCCTCGGCGACGGCTACGCCCAGACCACCCTCGACCTGGGCGGCGACCCGGACGGCGAGGGCGGATCCGTCACCGCGGTGCTGGTGCGCCGCGAGCCACGGGCCGACGAGGACGTGCGCGGCGCGCTGCTGTACGTGCACGGCTTCTCGGACTACTTCTTCCAGACCGCGCTGGCCGACTTCGCCGCCGCGCGCGGCCTCGCCTTCTACGCGCTGGACCTGCGCAAGTGCGGCCGTTCGCGCCGCCCGGGCCAGACCGCGCACTACGTCTCCGACCTCGCGCTGTACGACGCGGAGCTGGAGCGCGCCCTGGCGATCGTCGCGGCCGCGCACCCCGACCTGCCGGTCACGCTGATGGCGCACTCCACCGGCGGCCTGATCCTGCCGCTGTGGCTGGACCGCCGCCGCGCGGCCGGACGCGTCGCGCCGGTCGCCGGGCTGATCCTCAACAGCCCCTGGTTCGACCTCCAGGGCAAGCCGATCCAGCGCGGACCGATGACGCAGGCGCTGCGGGTGCTGGCCCGCGTCGCCCCGCTGCGCCCGCTCAAGCTGCCGCCGAGCACCGTGTACGGCGATTCGGTGTACGTCGGGCGGCACGGCGAGTGGGACTTCGACACCGAGCTGAAGCCGCTCACGGGCTTCCCGGTCACCCACGGCTGGCTCAACGCGGTCCGCCGCGGCCACGCCCGTCTGCACCGGGGCCTGGACGTCGGCGTGCCGTCGCTGGTGCTGCGGTCGGACCGGAGCCACTGGACCGCCACCTGGTCCGAGCAGGCCGACCGGGCCGACACGGTCCTCGACGTCGACCAGATCGCCCGCTGGTCCGGCTGCCTGGGCCACGAGACCACCGTCGTCCCGATCCCGGGCGCCCGCCACGACGTGGTCCTGTCCGAGCCGGACGCGCGTGAGCGCGCCTACGCGGAGATGGGCGCGTGGCTGGACCGTCAGCAGCGCACCCGCACCGGTGCGGCGGACTCGGCCGAGGAGGAGGCCGTCACCGCCTCCTGACCGGGGCGTCCTCCGACGCCCTGCCGTCGCCCCCGGCCTTCATGTCGCCGGGGGCGTGTAACGCGCCGTCACGAGCCGGGCGAGCATCGCCAGCCTTGCGAAGTAGCAGGCGCAGTACTCCTCGTCGATCAGGGGCACGACCTTGTCGAGCGCGGCGAGGCACGCCCAGAGGACGGCGACGCCCTCGCCGTCGAGGCCCCCGTCCAGCTCGCGCTGGACGAGGCCGGCGACGTCGGCATCCAGGAGGATCAGCTCCACGCCCTCGACCTCGACGCCCCTGAAGCTCGGAGGGAACGGCACGCGCCGGTGTTCCTCCCACAACGAGGCGACTGTCGCCTCCGCCGCGGACGACGGGCCGAGGAGCTCGTGGACGGCGTCGAAGACGGCGCGCACCAGGTCCACGGCCCCGGCCGGGTGGAGAGCGGCACTCGTCACGCCGCCCTGGCCGAGCCGGTCGCGGAGCAGTCGGGCGCGGTCGAGTGCGGCGGCGCACCCGGCCGAGAGGAGCCCCGCGTCGACGGCGCGCTCGGTCAACTCCTGGAGAGACCCGCCGACGGCCAGGCACCCGGCAAGGACCTGCTCCAGAGCGAACAGGGAGTGCGTGACGGCGACGGTGGCGAACTCGTAGCGGAAGTACGAGTGTCGGATGAGCTCGCGGGAGGTCTCCAGCGCGCTCTTGACGGGCATCGACGCGTCGCCGGGGAGCACCAGCCCGGCCACCAGCGCGTGCATGTCCGGGTAGTCGAGGACGATGTCGCGAAGGCGCGGGTCCGGGGCCGGCAGCGGGGGCAGGCCGGGCGGCGGCAGGGAGTTCACGCGGGCAGTGTCGCCGTCTCGAGGCGGCGAAGGCCAGCGGTTTTGCGCGAGGCGGTCGCCTGTGGCCGACGCGGCGGTCCTCTCCCCCGGTGGGCGCCGTCAGCCCGGTCGGGCCGCCGGATGCGGGCGGGGCCGCAACCGGGCTGACGGGTCGTGCGGTGGGGCGGGCTCAGGCCTGGCTGAAGGAGCCCAGGTAGGCCGCGGCCGCGTCGGGGGTGAAGAACCAGTTCGGGAAGTCCGACGGGTTGTCGAAGCCGTTCGCGAAACGGTCGGCGACCGGCTGGATCTGGCCGGCCGCGCCGATCAGGTTGAGCACGTGCTCCGGCGGCGGCGCGAGCATCGCGTTGGTCCACGCCGTGACGTCGCCTGCGGCGCTCGCCCAGAAGGACTCGAAGGTCCGCTCCATGAAGGCGCGGTCGAAGGGGCCGTCGCCCTGGGCGCGGATCGCGTCGAGGTAGTGCGCGGCGCACTTGGACGCGGTGTTGGAGCCTTGTCCGGTGATCGGGTCGTTGGCGACGACGACGTCCGCGACGCCCATCACCAGGCCGCCGCCCGGCAGTTCGCCGACGGGCCTGCGGACGGTGGGCGCGTAGCGGCCGGCCAGGGTGGCGCGGGCGTCGGTGAGCTCGACGCCGCGGGCGCGCTCGTACTCCCACGGGGTGTAGGTGCGCATCAGGTCCAGCGTGCGGTTCAGGTGCTCCTCGGGCTCCAGGGCCGGCTCGAAGACGTCGAGCGGACCGCCGGGGATGCCCTCCCAGAAGAGGATGTCGCACGGGCCGGAGAGGGTGTAGGCGGGGATGACGAACAGCTCGCCGACGCCGGGCACCAGGTTGCAGCGCACGGCCGGGAAGTCGTGCTCCGGGCGCGGCCCGAGGCCGTGCACGTAGGAGACGGCCAGCGCGCGCTGCGGCGCGGTGTACGGGGAGCGCTCGGGGTCGCGGGCGAACATGGAGACCAGCTCGCCCTTGCCCGCGGCGACCAGGGTCAGGTCGTAGCCGCGCACGAGGTAGTCGAGGTCGGAGACGGTGACGCCGTTGACGACGACCTTGCCGCCGCGCTGGGCGAACAGCTCCAGCCAGCCGGGCATCTTGACGCGCTGGTCGACGGACTGGGCGAAGCCGTCGAGGTGGCCGACCCAGTCGATGACGCGGGCGGCCTCGGGGCCGCTCACCGAGACGCCGAGGCCCAGCGCCTTGGGGGCGTCCGCCTCCCAGAGGTTGATGCCGAGGTCGCGCTCGTGGGCGAGCGAGGTGCGGAACATGCACTGGGTCGACATCACGCGCCCGGCCCGGACCTCGTCCGGGGTGCGGTCGGTCATGACGGTGACGTCGTGGCCGTCGCTCTGCAGGCCGAGGGCTGTCTGCAGGCCGGACTGGCCGGCGCCGACGACGAGTATTCGCGCCAAGTTGTGCTCCAGGTGTCGATGGTTCCGCGAAAGGAGGGCCGGAGGTTCAGATGTCCGTGACGGAGAGGGTGTGCTGCACCAGGGCCGCCAGCGTCCGCGCCGAGGAGGGGCGGGAACGGGCGTCGCAGTGCAGCAGCGGCACGCCGGGGTCGAGGCTCAGGGCGTCCCTGATGTCGGCCTCCCCGTACAGCGGCGCGCCGTCGAACTCGTTGACCGCCACGATGAAGGGCAGCCCGCTGCTCTCGAAGTAGTCGACCGCGGGGAAGGCGTCCTGGAGACGGCGGGTGTCGACCAGGACCACCGCGCCGACGGCGCCGCGGGCCAGGTCGTCCCACATGAACCAGAAGCGCCGCTGGCCGGGCGCGCCGAACAGGTAGAGGATCAGGTCGTCGGCGATGCGCAGGCGGCCGAAGTCCATGGCCACGGTGGTGGTGGTCTTGCCGCTGCCGGGGGCGAGCTCGTCGGTGCCGCTGCCGGCGTCGGTCATGATCGCCTCGGTGCGCAGCGGGGTGATCTCGGAGACCGAGGCGACCATGGTGGTCTTGCCGACGCCGAAGCCGCCCGCGATCACGATCTTCGCGGAGGTGACCGGCAGCTCGGTCAGCGGTATGCCGGGGGTGGCCACCGCGCCGCCCGTCGCGGCGCCGGGCGCCCCGACGCCGTGTGCGCCGACGCCCCGTGCGCCGACCCCGGGCGCGACGTCGGTGCGGGTGTCAGGCCAGGTCACGGAGGCCTCCGAGGATTCTTTCGAGCACCACGCGGTTGGGACGGCTCGGCACGCCGATCGGCGAGCCGGAGGAGCCCATGGCGACGGTGCCGCCGTGGACGCGCATTCGGCCGGCGTCGATGAGGTCGCTGACCCAGACCCGGACCACGCCCAGCGGCAGCTTCAGCAGGGCGGAGACCTCGGCGATGGACCGCATCTGACCCTCGCACAGCGCGCAGATGCGCTCCAGCTCGGGCATCGTGGACGCGGTCGGCTGCGCCTGCCAGGAGGGGTACGCCGAGCGCTGCTCGACGGCCGAGACCAGGGTCTCGACCAGGAGCACCTGGCCGAAGCGGGTCCGGCCGCCGGTCAACGCGTACGGACGCACGCGGAGCGAGCGCGCGGGGACAGTCACCGGATCGCCTCCTGGACCGGGAAGACCTCTGAGCGGACGTGCGCGGTCAGCACGTGGCCGGCCTGCTCGACGAGCCGGGCCATCTGGAAGGCCGCGACGCTCAGGTCGCAGTCGGCGGCCGTGTACGCGGCGAGGCAGGCGGTGCGGTCCACGGCCATGAGGATGAGCGTGCCCTCGTCGAGGGTGACCACGGTCCGCTTGAGCTGCCCGTAGTCGAGCAGCGCGGTGAGGCCCCCGGCCAGTCCGTTGATGCCGGCGACGAAGGTCGCCAGCTCCTCCGCCGGGCAGTTCTCGTCGACGGCCACCAGGGGCAGTCCGTCGGTGGAGACCAGCGCCAGCGCGCGCAGGCCGGCGGTGCCCATCAGCACGTCGCCGAGCAGCCAGCGCAGCCGCAGCTGCGGATTCGCCTGGGTCATGCCTTGTCGTCCTCCTCGCGCGGGGCTGCGGCCGCGCGCAGTCCGTTCTGGAAGCCGCCGAGGCGGCGGCGGAGCTCGTCGGCGGCGGAGCCTGCGCTCCGGGGCCCGGCGGCCGCGGCCTCCTGGCCGGGATCGGTGATCTGTGCCAACTGGCCGCTCTCGCCCGGGACCCGCTTGGGCAGGGTGGCGGCGGGGGCCCGGACCGCCGTCCGGACGGCGCCGGCCGGCTGCGGGACGGCGGCGAGGCCGGGGCCGCGCGGTCTGCTGACGGCCGACGTCGGCGTTGCGGACGCCGGGACGGGGATGCCGGCGGGGGCCTGCTGCTGCGCCACGTCCGGAGCCTCCGTCAGCAGCCCGGCGGGCAGGGCGACCAGGGCGGTGGTGCCGTCGCCGCTCGCGCTGGCGCGCAACTGGACGCGCAGGCCGAGGCGGCGCGCGAGCAGGGTGACCACGCGCAGGCCGAGCGAGCGGCCGCTGCCGTGGCCGACGTCGTGGCCGTCGCCCGGCTCGGCGAGCGCGGCGTTGGCCTGACGCAGCATCGTGTCGGTCATGCCGATGCCCCGGTCGGCGACGGAGACCATGACCTCGCCGCTGTCGAGGTGCCAGGCGGTGACGGTGACGGCCTCGGTCGGCGGGGAGAAGGCGGTCCCGTTGTCGAGCAGTTCGGCCAGCACGTGGCTGAGGTCGTCGGCGACCTCGGGCCGCAGGAAGACCTGCGGGAGCGCCGTCAGGTGGACGCGCTCGTACCGCTCGATCTCGGACAGGGCCGCGCGCAGCACGTCCAGCAGCGACGCGGGCGCGCCCGGCCGGCCGGCGCGGTGCTGCTCGGCGCCGGCGAGCAGCAGCATGTTCTCGCTGTTGCGGCGCATCCGGGTGGCCAGGTGGTCGAGTCCGTAGAGCTGCTCCAGCCGGACGGAGTCGGATTCCATCTCCTCCAGGCCCTCCAGGCTGCCGAGCTGGCGTTCCACCAGGGCGAGCGAGCGCAGCGCGAGGTTGGCGAGCACCTCGCCGCCCTCGCTGCGGCTGCGCCGCAGCTCCTCGGCGGCGTCGTCGAGCTCCTGGGTCATCCGCGCGTTGTGCTGCTGCGCCTGCCCGAAGGCGCGTTCCAGGTCGTCATAGGCCCGGCGCAGTCCGTCCATCGCGGCGTTGCGGGCGGCCAGCTCACGGCGGCCTGATCTGCGGGTCCGCAGCTGCCAGGCCATCAGGACCAGCAGCAGGAGCAGGGCAGCGCCGCCGGCGATGGCCTCAGGGGTGTTCGGTGTGGACACGTATCCCCACTGTTCGGCGCAGCAGCTTGCGCATTGGAAGCAGACAGAAACCTATGACACGTCCATCACATCACACGGGCGATTCCGGATTCCACTCCGGATGCCTGACGTGACGTCAGTGAGAGGCTGGTGTAAGGCTTTTGTGCGTCTCACATAGTGGCATGGACCACTAAGGCCCGCCTCTGGTAGACCCTCCGGCAGGCGGGGCGCCGGCCGGCCGGCGTCACCTCGGAGCAGCCGGCCATCGGGCCGCGCTCCCGACCGGGGACGGAAGCCGGCCGCACAGGCCCGTCAGCCGGCCGCGCCGCACCACGTGCCGGCGGCTGCCGATCCTGGCCGTCTCGCCGGGGTGGTGTTCCGCCCTGGGTACGCACGGGCTCATGGGAGCGCCTCCGGCTTCCCGGCCTCGAACTTCGCGGCCTCGAACCAGACCGCCTTGCCGCCGGGCCGGGCCTCGCTGCCCCACCGGCGGGCGAGCAGCCGCACGACGCGCAGCCCGTGGCCGCCGGGTCGGCCCGGGGCGGTCGTCGGTCGCACCCGCGGGGCTTCGGGGCTCGCGTCGAGGACCTCGACGCGCAGCCGTCCCCACCCGGCGTCCGAGACGGTCAGCGCGACCGGCCCGCCGGCGTGCAGGCAGGCGTTGGTGACGAGTTCGGAGGTCATCAGCAGCACGTCCTCGACCGCGGCGCGCTGGTCCGCCCCCGGGTCGTCGAGCCAGCCGCGCGCGGCGAGGCTCGCCCGCACGAAGTGACGGCAGCGCGCCACCACGCCGGTGCCGCCCTCCGGCACCAGCCGGTCCACGACCGCCCGCTCGACCTGTCCGCCTGCCCGCTCCACCGTGAGCCGCCTCCTTCGCCGTCCGCCGGTCCGCCGCCGCGTCGTTCAGCGCGCCGCCCGGACTTGCGGCTGCCACCGACCGGACGGCTCCGCCGCGGTCATGCTCCCGCTCCTCCGCCGGAGCGGCGGGGGCCACGCGTTCGACGCCATCGCCGCAGCCAGCGCGAGCCGGCCGGCCGCATCGTCCGCAGCCGCTCCTCGAGCGCCCGGTCCTCGCGCAGCGCCTCCTCGATGCCGGTGAGCGCCTCTCGCTCGCGCTCGGAGAGTGCGGGCCCGTGTCTCGCTTCCACGACACGCCTCCTCCCTGACGGTGGACGTGCGCTGTCCGTGTCCACGCGTCTGCCCGCCGGACGGCGCGCCATTCGCGTCGACGGGCCCTTTCCGGCGGCGGCGGACCGTTTCCGGAGCGCCGGGACGGCTGCGTCGCCCTCGCGCGAGTGGAACGATGAAGGTGGAGCCCAGCTCCGACGCCCAGGCCGGCCGAGCAGGCCGGTGTGCCCCACGAGTGGTGGAGAGGCGGGTATGCAGGTTCCCTCGTCGCCCGATCCGACCGGCCGGGTTCCCTCCCACGGCAGCGACGAGCGCGCGGAGGAGGGCCTGCGGCAGCTGCTCGCGGGCCTGACCGCCGTCCGCGACGGCGACTTCTCGACGCGCCTGTCCCCCGGCGCCGACGGGCTGTTGGGCGAGATCGCCCAGGTGTTCAACGGCATGCTCGACCAGCTGACGCTGGTCACCTCCGAGGTGACCCGCGTCGCCCAGGAGGTGGGCGGCCAGGGGCGGCTCGGGGGTCAGTCCCAGGTGCCCGGGGTCAGCGGGGCCTGGCGGGAGCTGACCGACTCTGTCAACGGCATGGCCCGCAACCTCACCGACCAGGTGCGCAACATCGCCCAGGTGACCACGGCGGTGGCCAAGGGCGACCTGACGCAGAAGATCGAGGTCGACGCGCTGGGTGAGATCCTCGCGCTGAAGAACACCGTCAACACGATGGTCGACCAGCTCTCCGCCTTCGCCGACGAGGTCACGCGCGTCGCCCGCGAGGTCGGCACCGAGGGCCGCCTGGGCGGTCAGGCACGGGTGCCGGGCGTGGCTGGGACCTGGCGGGACCTGACCGACAACGTGAACTCCATGGCCGGGAACCTCACCAGCCAGGTGCGGGCCATCGCCCAGGTCGCGGGCGCGGTGGCGGGCGGCGACCTGACCCAGAAGATCGCCGTGGACGCGCGCGGCGAGATCCTGGAGCTGAAGGAGACCATCAACACGATGGTCGACCAGCTCTCCGCCTTCGCCGACGAGGTCACCCGCGTCGCCCGGGAGGTCGGCACCGAGGGCAAGCTCGGGGGCCAGGCCACGGTCCGCGGCGTGGGCGGCACCTGGAAGGGCCTCACCGACAACGTCAACGTGATGGCGTCCAACCTGACCGGGCAGGTGCGCTCGATCGCGCAGGTCGCCCGGGCGGTCGAGCGCGGCGACCTGTCCCGGAAGATCTCCGTGGAGGCGAGTGGCGAGGTCGCCGCGCTCGCGGACGCGATCAACACCATGGTGGACATGTTGTCGGCCTTCGCCGACGAGGTCACCCGCGTCGCCGGGGAGGTCGGCACCGAGGGCGTGCTGGGCGGACAGGCCCGCGTGCCCAACGTGGCCGGCACCTGGAAGGACCTCACCGACAACGTCAACTCGATGGCGACCAACCTGACCAACCAGGTCCGCAACATCGCCCAGGTGACCACGGCCGTCGCGCGCGGCGACCTGACCCGCAAGATCGACGTCGACGCGCGCGGCGAGATCCTCCAGCTCAAGACGACCATCAACACCATGGTCGACCAGCTGTCCTCGTTCGCGGCCGAGGTCACCCGCGTCGCCCGTGAGGTGGGCACCGAGGGCCAGCTGGGCGGACAGGCGGAGGTCGAGGGCGTCTCGGGCACCTGGAAGCGGCTCACGGAGAACGTCAACGAGTTGGCCGGGAACCTGACCCGGCAGGTGCGGGCCATCGCCGAGGTCACCAGCGCCGTCGCCGAGGGCGACCTGACCCGCTCGATCGCCGTCGAGGCGCCGGGCGAGGTCGGGGAGCTCAGGGACAACATCAACGCGATGGTCCACTCGCTGCGCCAGACCACCCGGCGCAACCAGGAGCAGGACTGGCTCAAGTCCAACCTGGCCCGGATCTCCGCCCTGATGCAGGGCCCGCGGAACCTGGCCGCCGTCGCCGAACTGGTCCTCGACGAGCTGACGCCGCTGGTCGACGCCCAGTACGGGGCGTTCTACCTGGCCCGGGAGACCCCGGAAGGGACGCGGCTGATCCGCGTCGGCGCCTACGGCGCGCCGGAGGGGCAGAAGCTCAGTTACCGCGTCGGCGAGTCGCTGGTCGGCCAGTGCGCCCGCAGCCGGCGCACGCTGCTGGTCGAGAACCTCCCCGAGAGCTACCTCAGCATCGCCTCCGGAGCCGGGAGCGCCTGCCCCGCCTCGCTCCTGCTGCTGCCCATCGTCACCGAGGAGCAGCTGCTGGGCGTCCTCGAACTCGCCTCGCTGCACCCCTTCGCGCAGGTCCACCGGGACTTCCTGGACCAGGTGACCGAGGCGCTCGGCGTCAACGTCGGCTCGCTGCTGTCCAACGTCCGCACCGACGAACTGCTGGCCGAGTCGCAGCGGCTGACGGCCGAGCTCCAGCAGCGGCAGCAGGAGCTGCAGCGCTCCAACGCGGAGCTGCAGCAGCAGGCGGGCCTGTTGGCGGACCGCAACGCGGACATCGAGGCGAAGAACCTGGAGATCGAGCTGGCCCGGCAGGAGTTGGAGGATCGGGCCCAGCAGCTGTCCACGGCGTCGATGTACAAGTCGGAGTTCCTGGCCAACATGAGCCACGAACTGCGCACCCCGCTGAACAGCCTGCTGGTCCTGGCGCAGCTGCTGGCACAGAACCCCGGTGGGAACCTGACGGAGAAGCAGGTCGGCTACGCCACCGTGATCCACTCGGCGGGCTCGGACCTGCTGGAGCTGATCAACGACATCCTCGACCTGTCGAAGGTCGAGGCCGGAAAGCTCGACGTGAACCCGGAACGGTTCGCGCTACGGCCGCTGCTGGACTCGCTGGAGAACACCTTCCGGCCGCTGACCGGCGACAAGGCGCTGGAGTTCCACGTCAGCACCGGCCCGGACCTGCCGTCCGAACTGGTCAACGACGAGCAGCGGCTGCGGCAGGTGCTGCGGAACCTGCTGTCCAACGCCGTCAAGTTCACCGAGACCGGCAGCGTGGAGCTGCGGGTCGAGACGGCCGCCGCGGACTCCCTGTCACGTGAACTCGCGGGCCGGGGGCCGGTGTTGGCATTCCGGGTCGAGGACACCGGGATCGGCATCGCGGAGGAGCACCTGAGCTCGATCTTCGGGGCCTTCCAGCAGGCGGACGGCACCACCAGCCGCCGCTACGGCGGGACCGGCCTCGGTCTGTCGATCAGCCGCCAGATCGCCCGCCTGCTCGGCGGCGTGATCAGGGCGGAGAGCGTCCTTGGCCAGGGCAGCACCTTCACGCTGCTGCTGCCGGTCCGCTCCCCCGACGCGACGGACCCCGAACCCGGCGAACAGGACGACGCGTCGTCCGCCGCGGCGCGCGACGTCCGCCTGGGCGACGACCTGGAGGGCCGGGTGGCGCTGGTCGTGGACGACGACGAGCGCAACGTCGTCGCGCTCTCGGGCGTCCTGGAACTGCACGGCGCGCGGGTCGTGCTCGCGGCCAACGGCCACGAGGGCCTCCACACCCTCCAGGACCGGGACGACATCGACGTGGTGCTGATGGACCTGATGATGCCCGGCCTGGACGGCTACGAGGCGACACGCCGTATCCGCGCGATCCCGCGTTTCGCGGACCTGCCCATCATCGCGGTCACCGCGAAGGCGATGCCCGGCGACCGCGACGAGATCCTGGCCGCGGGCGCCACCGACTACCTGGTCAAGCCCGTCGACGCGAACGAGCTCCTCGACCGGGTCCACCGCCATCTGCGCTGACCCGGTGGCGGGCCGCCCGTGCCCAGGCCTGGTCACCGCCCCGCTGCCACCGGTGAGCCGCGGGGCGGTGCGCCTTGCTTCTCACCCGATTCCGCGGCCTCAAACACGACCCGCACAGCCGGGTGTGATCCGCGCCGTCGCGGGCACACGCCTGCCGGGACATCCGTAACACAGGCACGGGAGGTCACGACCATGCCGTATCGCAGCGAGGTGCGCATCACCGAGGAGCGCGTCCGCGAGGACGTCCGGGTCCTCGCGCCGGCCACCGCCGAGGATTCCTTCGCCACCGCCCAGGGCTGCGCCGACCAGCACCTCTTCGCGGAACTGCAAGGGCGCTGGGTGCAGGAGCGGCCCATGCCGTACCGGGTCGAGGTCCGCGTCTGGGAGGACGAGGCGGGCGGATTCCCGGCGGCGACGGCCGAGTGGGACGAGGACCACGGCGTGCTGCGCCGCCGCGACGAGAGCGCGGCGTAACGTCCGAAGAGCCGGGTAGAAGCCCGCGCGGAAGGAGACCGCCACGGAGGAGAGGAGCGACAAGGGTGAGCCGACCGCAGGACGAATCCATGGACGCCGCGGCCCGGCGGTTGCGGGAGGAGATGGACACGGCCCTTCGCCATCTGAGGGAACAGGTGTGGACCCGGCCCACGTCGGGTCACCAGGACCACCGCCCGAACCGTTCCGGCGGGCACCGCCGCTTGGGCGACACCGGCGACGCGACCGCGCCGCAGGAGTGACCCCGTCCGTGCAGGAGCGACCCTGGCGACCCTCCCAGTCGAGACGCTCAGTCGAGACGCACCAGCACCAGGCTGGCGTCGTCGTCCGTGTCGCCGACCGCCGTCGCCACCAGCGCGTCCACCTGGGCCTCCAGGTCGGAGCCCGACTCCAGCGCCTCGACGGCGCGGCAGAGCAGGGCGAGGGCGTCGTCGAGGGAGGCGTGGCGGCGCTCGATCAGACCGTCGGTGAACAGCAGCAGCAGGTCGCCCGAGCGCAGTTGCACCCGTGACTCCTGATAGCGGGTCCGCGGCGCGGCGCCGAGCAGCAGGTTCGGCGCGGTCTCCAGCAGCCGGGCCCGTCCGTCGCGGAGCAGGAGTGCGGGCAGGTGGCCGGCGCTGGTCCAGTGCAGCGAGCGGTCGGCGGGGTCGTAGTGGGCGCACAGCGCTGTCGCCGTCGGGTGGCCGCTGGTGCGTAGCGCCACCTCGTTGAGGGTGTGCATCAGGGGGCCCGGTTCTCCGCCTGAGCAGGCCAGGCCGCGCAGCGCGTTGCGCAGCGCGACCATGCCGGTGGCCGCGTCGATGCCGTGGCCGGCGACGTCGCCCACCGCGATCATCACCCGTCCGTCGGGCAGGCTCAGCACGTCGTACCAGTCGCCGCCCACTCGGTACTCCTCCGCGGCGGGCCGGTAGCGGGCCGCGACCTTCAGGCCGTCGAGCAGCCCGAGGTCGGTCTGCTCGGGCACGATGGCCTGCTGCAACTGGAGCGCCAGCCGGTGGCGGACCGCCGCCTGTTCCTGGACCGAGCCGAGTGCGTCGAACGTCGCGGCGAGCGCCGCCTGGGTCTGGTGCTGCTGGGAGACGTCCTGGAAGAAGCCGGTCAGGCCGGTCAGCGTGCCGTGGGTGAGCAGCGGCTCGGCGATCAGCCTGAGGTGCCGCACGCCGCCGTCGGGCCGCGGGACCCGCAGCACGCCGCTGACGCCTTCGAGGCGGCCGGTCAGGGTCTCGAGCATGCGGCTGAGCACGGTCCGGTCGTCGGCGGCCAGCAGGTCGGCGACCCGCTCCAGCGGGATCGGCTCGGCGTCCTCGGGCAGGCCCAGCAGCGGCGCGACCTGTTCGCTCCACTGGGTCACCCCGCGGGCGGAGTCGTCCTCGAAAGCGGCGAGCGAGCCGAGGCGGCCCGCCCGTTTGAGCACGGAGAAGCTGTGGTCCCGGCCCTCCGCGTGCCACAGCACGGCACAGCGGTCGGCGGAGACGGCGAGCACGCGGACGTTGAGCATCGGGGCCGCCGCGGTGCCGTCACGCTGCCGCACCCGCGGCAGTCGCTCGGCGCGCCTGACCGGTCCGTTCCGGTAGGCCTCGGCGACCAGCGCGTACAGGTCGTCGGCCGACGCCGGCAGGACGTGCGCGAGCGGCCTGCCGACAGGCCTCGGGACGCCGCTGCTCATCCGGTGCGCGGCCGCGTTCATGTGCTCGACGTAGAGCCGCGACTCCTCGGCGTCGGCGCCGCCCTTGCCGCGGCGCAGCGTCATCGCCGGCTCCGCGAGCAGGTCGAGGACGGCGGACAGGACCGGCAGCGTGGCTCCCGGGTCGGTGACGTGCTCGAGTCCGGCGAGCACGCGGGCGAACACCTCGAGCAGGCTGACCACGTGACGACGCAGCTCCGGGTCGAGGTCCTGCGACTCTCGCCAGGCCAGCAGCACGACTCCTGCCGAACGGCCCCCGAACCGCAAGGGCAGCAGGGCCCGCGCCGCGCCGCGGTCGGGGCCGGGCAGCTCGCGGGTGTCGGCGACGCCCTCCGTGAGCCAGAGCGGGGACTCGTCCGCGAGCACCTGCTGGGGAAGGGCCCGCCACTGCGGCGGGATCTGCGCCCACTGGGCGCGCTCCAGGGGCGAGAACCCCGCGGAGGCGGCCAGGCGCAGGCAGTCACTGGCGGTGCGGCGCCAGATCATCAGGCCGCGCACGCCGACCGGCCGCAGCTCCCGGAGCACGGCGGCGGCCACCTCGTCCAGGTCGCCCCCCGTCTCGGCGGCGCTCGCGACCTGCCGCCGCGCCCGAGGACCGGGCAACGGCGGAGCGTCCTGCCCGGGACGCTCGACCTCGACGCCGCACGCGGCGTTGACGATGTCGGCCGCGAGATCGGCGGGCGTGAGCCCCGCGCCGGCCGCCAGGCGTCGCAGGGACTCGGCCGCGACGGCGGGCTCCACCGCCTGCTGCGCGACGAGGATCCCGGTCGCGAGGTCGAGCAGGTACCGTCCTTCGGTCCGGGTGAGCTCCTCCGCGAGATCGAGGGACGCGCGGACGGCGAGCCTGCCGACCTCGCCGTCATCGAGGCCGTGTGGGGCTCCGCTGACCCGATCCATGAGGCCTCCCGACCCTCGTCAGTCCGGTGACCGGTCCCGCTCCTCTCAGTCTGCTCCGCGTATGCCCGCGGGACCCGGAGCTATGCGACCCGGAGCTGTGCGACCCGGAGCTGTGCGACCCGGGGCTAGGCAGCGTGCGGTTCCGCCGCGTCCAGGGCGGCGCGGACCCGGGCGACGACGGCCTGCGGTTCGCGGACGGTCACGGCGATCCGGGCGAACTCCGCCGGGGCCCGCAGCTCGACCTGGACGCACGGCCCGTGCTCGGGCCGCACGACGATCAGGTCCCGCCCGCCGGGGTGGTGCCAGACGCCCTTCCAGGCCACATCGGGAATGTCCAGCCCGTGCTCGCGCCGTCCGCGCAGGCACCGCCACGGCTCGGCGAGGACGCGGGCGTCCACCACCGCGGCGAGCGGCACCCGCAGGCTCCCGACACGCGTCGCCAGCCGCTCCCGCAGGCCGAGGGAGAGCAGGAGCACGTCCTCGTCGATCGTCAGCCTGACCATCGCTCCCACCGCCCGCCTCACGGACTACGCCGTACCTCGCCTTACCCGGCCGTACCTCCAGTCTCGCGCCGATCCGGCCGCGCGCAGGGCGGGCGGCCGGACCGGGAGGCGCTCGATCAGGGGTAGGACGTGAGGTCGGCGACGGTGCTGCCGCTGTTCACGGTCGCGCCGCTGCCGTTGACGATGTGGTCGATCGTGCCGGTCCCGCCGAGGGAGACGTCCATCGTGTCGTGCAGGGCGACGCCCGAGGTGGTCGGGACCTCGACGGCGTGGTCGGCGACCTCGCCCGGGTTGGCGCTGAAGTAGCAGTAGACGCCGAGGCCGTAGGCCTGGTGGCTGGTGACGCCGGGTGCGACCTCGTAGGAGGCCCAGCCGTCGCTGCCGCCGTTCATCCAGGCGGCCTGGTTCGGCGGATCGTATGGCATCTCGGACTGGTAGAAGTAGGTCCGTCCGCCGTTGCCGTTCCACTGCGTCTGGTACTGCTGGTAGTGCTCGACGGCGAGCCCGTACATGGTCACGTTGTTGCCGTTGACGACCAGGCCGTTGTTCGCGGTGTTGCTGGTCCAGCCGACGCCGCTGCCGTGGTCGGCGCGCCACAGCCACAGGTCGTCGCCGATGGTGTTGTTCGAGTTGACCTGGAGCGTCTGCGTCGCCTTGCCGACGGCCGCGCCGCCGACGCGGAAGTACACGTCCGACAGCACGTTCGGGTCGGCCGAGTGGTCCGCGGACGCGCCCGCCGGGCCGATCTGCATCAGCGAGGGCGAGTTGACGGTGCCCGCGTCGACGATCAGGCCGGCGATGCGCACCCCGCCGACGTCGTCGGTGCTGATCGCGGTGACGCCGTTGTCCGCCACCAACGTGGCGAGGCCCAGGCCGAGCACGACCGTGTCGGCGCGGGTGATGTGCAGGGTGGAGCTCAGCTGGTAGACGCCGGGGGTGAAGATGAGGTTCTTGCCCTGGGCCAGCGCCGCGTTGAGCGTGTCCGAGGTGTCCGACGGCGTGGCGATGTAGAAGGCGCTGAGCGGCAGCGAGGTGCCGGGCGGGGTCTGGCCGTTCGTCCAGTCCGTGCCGGTGGAGTTGGTGCGGGGGGCGGGCACGAAGACGTTGTAGTTGCCGGAGCCGTCGACGTAGAGGCTGGGCTTCTCCACGCTGGTCGGGGTCTGGCCGACGGTGGTGTAGGGCGGCTTGGGGAAGCTCTGCGCGGGCGCACCCGTGTCGCCGACGAAGACCATGTTCCAGTTGGACCCGGTCCAGCTGCCGAGCTCGTCGTTGCGCGAGAGCCACTGCTGCTGGCTTCCGGAGTCGACCTGCCCGTCGACCTTGGCGTCGCCGAGGAAGCCGCCGCTGGACCAGCCGCCGTTGTCGTCGAGGACGACGTTGCCCTGGATGTGCACGCGGCGCATCGGCGACGCCTGGGAGACGGCCCACTCGGTGCTGCCGGAGCTCGGCGCGATGTCCAGGTTCTCCACGCCGCGCCAGAAGTTCTCGGTGGCGTTGCCGCCGTTCCACTGCGCGTCGGCGTGGACGCCGCCGCCGGTGATGGTGGTGGCGTCCGGCGTCTGGCCGAGACCGAGGACCTGGGTGTAGAAGCCCACGTTGACGTTGACGTTGTAGCTGCCCGGCTTGAACAGCAGCGCGTAGCGGCTGCTGCCGAACTGGTTGGACTGCTGCTGGCTGTAGACCGCGTCCAGCTGGCTCTGGATGCTGGCGGCCGACATGGAGGGGTCGAAGACCAGCACGTTCGGGCCGAACGGGTTGCTGCCCGTCGTGGTCGTGGGGAGGGTCCACTGCTGGTTGGCGCCTGCGGAGCAGCTCCAGATCTGGGCCTGGGTGCCGGGCGTGGTGGACCAGTTGGTGTCGTCCAGGCACTTGCCCGACTGCGGGTTCAGCAGCGAGCCGTTCGACTGCGGCTGCCACACCTGCGCACCCGTGCCGTTGCAGTCGTACAGGTCCACCGTCGTCCCGTCGGCGGTCCCGCCGCCGTTCACGTCCAGGCACTTGCCCAGCACCCGCAGCGTCCCGTCCGAACCAGGAGTCCACTGCTGCGCGCTCGTCCCGTTGCAGGTGTACACCTGCACCGGGTTGAAGTTCGCCGTCGACGCCGACCGGTCATCCAGACACAGACCCTGATACCCCGTCACCTGACCGGTCGCCGGGGTGGCCGCCACGGCGGGGTGCAGCGCGGCCGCGCTGAGCGGGAGTTGGAGCAGGACGGCGGCGGCGATCAAGGGCCGGCGGCGGGCACGCGGCCGCCCGCGGGAAGACAGCATGGCGAGACCTCTCGGTGGGGGTGGTGGGGCCCGCCGATTGAACTCTTGAAGTCATGTCAACGTCAATAGTCATGAAACCAACTCAGAGAACGCTCTCCCGCGATCAGGGCTCGAACACAGAGATCAGACATGCCCGATGTGTCCGTCGGAGTCCTGTCGGCTCTTTTGACAGGAAGGTTTACTAATCCTGGCTCTTGACGGCCTGTCATGACCTCTAGTTGACTCCGTTCCACCCGGCCGCTCCCCCACGTTCCGGCCTCACCCCACGGAGTCCACCATGCGTCTTCGGCATGCCTGCGCACCGTCCGCCGTACTGCTGACCGCCGCCTCAGCGATGCTGCTCGCCGCGCCGGCGGCCCACGCCGCGGCCAACCCCGGCCCCGGCTTCCCCGCCCACTACGCCGCGCCCTACGTGGAGACCTGGAACTCCCCCGGGGCCATCGCGGCGGCCGAGTCGGCGACGGGCCTGAAGTACTACACCCTCGCCTTCGTCATCAACGGCAACGGAAGCTGCAACGCCACCTTCAACGGTGACACCGCGATCGACGACGCCGGCTGGACCGGCGCGGTCAACACGCTGCGCGCGTCGGGCGGCGACGCCATCGCCTCCTTCGGCGGCGCGTCCGGCACCGAGCTCGCCGAGGCGTGCACCTCGGTGTCGGCGCTCCAGGCCCAGTACCAGCGGGTCGTCGACACGCTGAACCTGACCCGGATCGACCTCGACGTCGAGGGGTCCACGCTCGACGACACGGCCGCCAACGACCGCCGCAACCAGGCGCTCGCCAACCTCCAGTCCTACTACGCCTCCCAGGGCCGCACCCTCACCGTCGACTACACGCTGCCCGTGGACACCACGGGCCTCGAATCGAACGCGATCAGCCTGCTCGACAACGCCGCGAGCCACGGGGTGAACGTCAACCTGGTCAACATCATGACCATGGACTACGGCCCGAACGAGGAGATGGGCCAGGCCGCGATCAGCGCGGCGCAGGGCCTGCACACCCAGCTCGGACAGATCTGGACCGGCAAGAGCTCGGCCCAACTGTGGGCCATGGAGGGCAACACGCCGATGCTCGGCGTCAACGACTCCACCAACGAGGTCTTCACCACCGGCGACGCCTCCTCCCTGGAGAGCTTCGCCCAGGCCAACGGCATCCAGGAGCTCTCCTACTGGTCGCTCGGCCGCGACCAGGCCTGCGCCTCCGTCGGCACCTACTCCGACACCTGCAGCGGAACCCAGCAGAGCACGTACCAGTTCGCGTCCACCTTCAACGCCCTGACCGGCAGCTCCGGCGGGGGCGGCGGCAGCCGTACGGGTCAGGTGACGGGGTATCAGGGTCTGTGTCTGGATGACCGGTCGGCGTCGACGGCGAACTTCAACCCGGTGCAGGTGTACACCTGCAACGGGACGAGCGCGCAGCAGTGGACTCCTGGTTCGGACGGGACGCTGCGGGTGCTGGGCAAGTGCCTGGACGTGAACGGCGGCGGGACCGCCGACGGGACGACGGTGGACCTGTACGACTGCAACGGCACGGGTGCGCAGGTGTGGCAGCCGCAGTCGAACGGCTCGCTGCTGAACCCGCAGTCGGGCAAGTGCCTGGACGACACCAACTGGTCCACCACGCCCGGCACCCAGGCCCAGATCTGGAGCTGCTCCGGCAACGCCAACCAGCAGTGGACCCTCCCCAGCTGAATCCCGGCCCCCCTTGTCAGGACCACAGCGACACCGCATCGCTTCGTGCAAGACTTGGCAGGAACGGCCAGCTGGCACAACCGCGACTGGCCGTTCTTGTCGTGTCTGCCGAGTCCGTACTGAGTCGGGCAGGAGGGGCGATGCACCGGCGCATCAGGTGTCCTGCCGGCGCTCCGCCTCGCCGGCGCGCAGTTCCTCCGCGAGGGCAGCAAGGCCCCGCAAGGCGTGGCCCAGCCGGATAGGACCGGCCTCACGGTCCGGGTCGGCCTCAGCTGCGGCGTCACAGTCTTCAGCGCGCTGCCGCAGGGCGGTGATGACGTCGTCGAGGGGACCGGGAAGAGCATCGAAGGCGGGCCGCAGGCGGCCCGGCAGCGAGACGAGATCGGTGGCGGCCCAGCCCACCGCCGTGCCCGCGCATGCCTGGACGGCCCGGAACGATTCTCTGTAGAGCGCTTCGGCGTCCCCGGCACGACCCGCCAGCTGGTCGATGAACGCCAGACGGAACACACTCTGCGACCACCGGGCCGCGTACATGCCCGGATTTGCCTTGGCCAGCCCCCGGAAGAGCGCTGCCGCTTCCTGCAGCACCTGCTCGGCCTCGGCACGATTCCCGGTGCGCCACAGCAGACGGCCGAGCCCGGCGACCGAGTCGGCGAAGTACTCACCGAATGCCTGGGGAGTCCCCAACCACTGGGCCCGGCGGAGGCCGACCGCCTCCCGGCTCCGTTCGACGGCCTCCTCCGGTCGCCCGAGGTCGTCCAGTGCGTCGGCCAGGTTCTCCAGTGATCCGGCGAGCTCCGTGGTCCGACCGGGATGTTCCTCCTCCCAGCGGCGGCACACCGCCACGGCCTCCTCGCCGAGAGAAAGCCGCTCGGCCGGGGGCAGAGCACGTCGTCCGGCTTGGTTCGCCAGCGAGTAGCCGAGCTGATGTCCGGCGCGACCGTCGGGGTCACCTCCCACCTCGATCAGCCTCCGCAGGATGCCGATGGCCTCGCGGGTGTGCGGCAGAGCGTCGGCGTGCCGTCCCCTGAGCTCCAGGTCGATGCCGAGCCGGTCCAGGCTCTGCGCCAGCCTGAGCTGGTACAGGTGACGGTCGTCGCCGCTGCTGCCCGCGACCAGCTCCCGGTAGAGCGCCACGGCCTCGGTCGCGGGCCGTATCGCCGCCTGCCACAGACCGGCGCAGCCCAGCCGGTAGCTGACGTGTCCTTCGATCCAGGCTCGATCCGCGGTACTCCCGGCCGCCGCGAGCTGTTCGGATTCGGTCGCCAGCATCAGTGCGGCCACACCGAGATCAAGGTCGCTGTCGCGGCCGACGCCGATGCTCACGGCGACCTCCAGCAAGGTCTCCTCGTCGATACCGGGCAACGCGGGCAGTTGCGCGAGCGCCGCTCCCCCGGCGGCCGTGGCCAGCTGCGGGCTCGAGCGCAGGAGGCCCGACAGGTGCTCCGCTCCGACGTGCGGCCAGCGGCTTGCGGTTTCGAAGAGCACCGCGCAGGCATGCCGCATCCACGAAGGCACCGGCTCCTCGGGTGCCTGCGTCAGAAGCCGGCGCAGGCACCCACTGGTCCACGGATCCGGTGCGTGAGCCGAGGTATGACCGGGCATGCTCAGCGCCACGAAGTCCTCACCCAGCCGGTCCGGATAGACGGGCTCCAGATAGCCGTCGTCGGTCCCGGAGGGGTAGACCAGGGAGTGCGCCTTGAGCAGGCTCCCGACCGGCAGCGCGGACTCGACACCCACGCGGGCCAGCACGGCTCCCGCCTCCTCATAGGACAGCCGGCCCACGAGCGTGGCGACGTAAGCGATCTGCGCCATCTCGTCCGCGTTGGCGACCACGCGGCCGCTGCCCTCGGCATGCGCCTCCTCCCAGAAGGCGCGTTCCCGGTCGAGCAGGTAGGCCGACAGCTGAGCCGGGTCGGCAGGCGGCCGCTGCCCACGCCGGTGCGCGTCGACCGCGACAAGGGCTGCCATATGGACCGTGAGCATCAGGTTGTAGCGCTCGTCGTCCAGGTCGCCCGGGACGGGGACGGCCTCTGGATCTGTCACGCTCAGTTCCCTGGCGAACCCGTCCCGCGCCGCGAGGAACGCGTCCCGTCGGCCGCCCTCCCGGCCCCCGACGAGAGCCGGCAGCGCCCGCTGGTCGACGGCGAAGCCGCAGTCACGCAGGGTGTGGCGTGTCGGGTCCCACCACCCGGCCGCCGCGCGGGCTACCAGCAGCAGCCGCAACCGCCCCGGGAAACGAGCGGTCAGATCGCTGATGATCTCCTTGATCCGGCTGTGGGACCAGCGCTCGGTGTAGTCGACGATCACCAATGTGCCGTGTCCGGGCTCGGGTCGCGGTGGCGCGGCTGCACCGTCCCCGGCACGACCGGCGCGGTCGGTCACCCGCCAACTGGACCAGGCGTCGTCCAGTTGCGCGGCCAGGTGCAGCGCGAGCCGCGTCTTGCCCTGGCCTCCCGGGCCGTGGACCAGTCGAGCCGCCCGATGGGGGGCCGACTCGGTACACCAGGTCAGGAGTTCCGCGAGCTCCTGCTCGCGCCCGGTGAACGGGACGATCCGGTGCTCGATCTGGTGCTCGGCCAGCAGAAGGCTGCTGGGCGTGTCCGGCCAGGGCCCGCCCTCCGACCGGCCGGGACGGCTCGTGCCGACCCGGGTGACGAAGTAGCCGACCGGTGCCTCGTAGGAGTTGACGATGGTGTTCTTCGCGTCCGGACCCGTGGAGATGATGCCGTAGTTGGAGCCGGCGACATGGACCGTGGGCTCGCCCATCAGGGGCGTCTCTGGACGTTTTTGCTGCGGTCGCCGGTACTGATGATCCCGTCATTCCTCCCGCCGACGCGCACGGACCTCGACCTGGCGGATCCCTCGGCCAGCGGGGCGGCGCCAGCCGGGCCGGTGTCCGGGGGCAGCGGGCCCTCCCCCTGATAGCTCAGCGATCCGCTTCCGGTGGCGATGATGCCGTGGTTGGGTCCCGTCACCGCGACGTCATCGGTGGCCACCGGTTCCGACCCCCCACTGTCGGTGGTGGTCGTGGCCCATTTCTTCCCCCACAGGGCGACCAGGGCAGCGACCGCGGTACCGGCTCCGGTGCCGACCAGGACGCGCAGGTCGAGCGGGCCGAGCACATCGCCAGGGATCGTCACCGTCACCGCCCAGGTGACTCCCAGAAAGGCGGCCAGGGTCAGCAGACCCGCCGCCCACCAGCGCAACCCCGAACGGTTCATTCCGCCTCCTCGCCCAGGCGTCCCGATCGGGTCCATTGTCCCACTATTGCCGCGTTGTGACGCCCCGTCGGCTGAGATCCGGAGGGTTGCCGCGCCGCAAGCACGCGTCACGGCCCGGACGCCTGCACGGCGGGGAAGGCATGACGGCCGTGGAGGTCAGGCGGGTGACGACTGAGCGGTCAGCCGGCCGTCAGGACGTCGCGGGCGACGTAGCCGGCGGAGAGGACGCCCTCCTTGCCGCCGATGACGAGCGCGTCGACGGCGAGGTGGTTGGTGGTGTCGTACGCGGCGAACCAGCCGTTCGTGCTGGTCGCCGTCTCCGCCGTGCCGGTCTTCGCGCCGCCGTGGATGCCGGTCATGCGGGGCTGGGCGGTGCCGTAGGAGGCGGTGGCCGTGACGACCATCATCTGGCGCAGCTCGGCCGCGGTGGTCGCGGAGATCGGGCTGGCCGCCGTCTGCTGCGGCAGGCCGGGGACGATGATCGGCTGGTGGAACGCGCCGTCGGCGATGGTCGCGGCGACGGAGGCCATGGCGAGGGTGTTCATCGTCACCTGGCCCTGGCCGATGGACTGGGCCGCGATCTGGTTCGTGCTGCCCTTCTCGTCGGGCACGCTGCCGTCGGTGGTGGGCACGCCGATGTTCCAGTCGCCGATGCCGAAGACGTCGCGGGCCTCCGCGCGCAGGTCGCCGGAGTGCAGCTTCGCGGTGGCCGCGTCGATGAACCCGGTGTTGCAGGAGATCGCGAAGTCCTTGGTGAGGTCGGCGTTCGGGTCGCTCTCGTTCTGGAAGTTGTGGAAGGTCTGGCCGTTGATCACGGTCTGCTTGACGCAGGCCGACTTGTCGGAGGGGCGCATCCCCGACTTGTCGAACAGCGCGGCCGACGTGATCATCTTCATCGTGGAGCCGGGCGCCGCCGCGCCGTTGAACGCCGCGTCGCCGCCCCGGAAGGCCATGGCCCGGATCTCGCCGGTGGTGTAGTCGATCGCCACCACGTCCGAGGGCATGGTGCCGATGTGGGAGTCCTTGACCGCCTTCTCGGCCGCCGTCTCCAGGCCGGCGTCGAGGGTCGTCCGGATGGAGCCGGCGACCGCGGGCTGGACGACGTGCAGCACCTTGACGGTCTTGCCGTCGGCGTCGGCGATCTCGACGCCCTGACCCTTGGCGCGCGTGGCCTTGCCCGCGTAGCGGGTCTGGAGCTCGCTGATGACGCCGGCCAGGGAGGGGTAGGCCTTGGCGGTCAGGGCGGCGCCGTGCCGGTCGACGACCTTCGCGCTGGTGGCCGGGATGCTGCCGAAGGCAAGCGTCTGGCCCGGCTTCAGGCCGGTGTAGAGCACCGAGGGCGCCCAGTGGACCTCCGGCTTGCCGTCGACGACCAGCACGTCGGCGGAGCCGGCGTAGCCGAAGCTCCCGCCGCCGCTGAGCGTCGCGGTGGTGTGGAAGGTGGTGCTCAGCGCGTGGGGCACGGCCGGGTCGGCCGCGCCCGCGGCCAGGCCGGTGAAGGCGATCTTGGACGCGTGCAGCCCGGAGGCGAACGTGCCGAGCGCCGTCTGCGCGGACGCGGGCTGGTCGGTGGCCTGCGCGGCCCCGTTCAGGTCCGCTCCCGCCCAGGAGGCGAGGAAGTGCTGCGTCGCGGCCGCGGCCTGCGCGGCGGTCGGCGTGGTGATGACGGGCACGTGCGCCTGGGCGTCGGGCTTGGCCGGAGACTTCGCGGACTCCGCGTAGGCGTAGACGGCCACGCCGCCGGCCCCGACCAGGGCCACCCCGGCCACCCCGGCGATCAGCCACTTCCGGCTGCGGCCCGGGGGCGTGGGCGCGTTCCCGAGGGGATCGTTCCCCGACCACGTGGGCATGTCGAGGTCGCGCTGCATGATCTCCCCGGGGAACTGGACGAAACGGACGGCAAGGAGATCGTATGTGACCTTCGGGAACGTTCCGGTTCCGCCCCCGCCTTGTAGACGTTCTGTTACATCCCGCACCACCTGCGTGGTCGGCGGGAGGCGCACGAACGTCCGAACGTCAGAACGCCGTACGGGCGTTGGCCCTGCGGCGGCTCAGTCGGCCCGGCTCCCCGCCGCCGTGAGGGCGGCGAGAGCCGAGGCCTCCATCTCCTGCATCCGGCGCTCCAGTCCGGCCAACTCCCAGCGCAGGTGCTGGGTGTAGGCCGGACGGAGGTAGAAGATCTCCCCGCGCAGATGGGCGGCACGAGCCTTCAGCCGGGCCATCTCGGGCGGGACGGGGAGCTTCGAACGTCGGCGGAGGATGGTTGTCAAGCGCATCAAACCAGACTAAACGCCCGGATGCACCCGATCTTCACCGGGTCGCGTGACCGTGCTCACGCGTGCTCAGGCGGGCTCACTCCCTCACGCGGGCTCATGTCCGGTAGCGGTAGAGGATCCGGCCGCGGGTGAGGTCGTAGGGGCTGAGCTCCACGAGCACCCGGTCCTGCGGAAGGATCTTGATGTAGTTCTTCCGGATCTTCCCGCTGATGTGGGCGAGCACCTTGTGCCCGTTCTGCAGCTCCACCGTGAAGTTGGCGTTGCGCAGGCATTCGGTGACGATGCCCTCGATTTCGATGCCGTTCGATGTCTTCGGCAAGTTCACTCTTTCGTCGATGGTGATGATGATGACGGTCGTGCGAGAGTCCAGCCGCTCAGCGGCTCAGCTGCGCACCAACTCCAAAAGCCCGCTTCGGCGCTGGGCGCCGAGGCTCTGGAAGAGGCGCAGGGCCGGGGAGTTGGACTCGTCCACCTCGGCCCCGGCCACCTCGACGCCGCTTCGGTGCAGCGCGCCCAGGACGTCGGCGAGCAGGGCGCGGGCGATGCCCCGGCGCTGGTAGGCGGCGAGGACGGCGACCAGCCCGATCCGCGCCTGGCGCCGCCGGGGCACCACCCGGACCAGCCCCACGTAGCGGCCGTCCGCCTCCGCCACCGCGTACCTGGACGGGTCCACGACGGTGACCCCTTCCGGTCGCGGCAACACCTCGGCCGGCATGGCCGCCCAGCCGAGGCCGGCCTCGACCTCGGCGCGCACGGCCTGGTCCAGCGTGCGCAGCGGGCCCTCCTGGGCCCGGCCGAGCGGCACGACCCTCACGTCGGACGGCGGCAGAACCGCGTCGAGCCCGGTGACCCGGGGATCGGTGGGCAAGGCGTACTCCGCCTCGCGGCGGGCGACCGTGAAGCCGGCCCGCTCCCAGGCGGCCTTCGTGTCCGGATCGGCCTCGTGGACCACCGCGTGCAGCGGCCTCGGCAGCTCCGCCAGCATGGCCGCGGCCAGGCGGTCGAAGACCTCCACCTGCCAGCTGTCGATGCTGACGAACAACCGCCCGTCGGGCCTGCGCGACACGTCGCCGCGCCCGAGTTCGAAGCCGTCGTCGTGGGCGAGCCACTGGGATTCCCCGGCCCGCGTGATCGTCACGGGGCGACTGCCCGTGCCCGTGGAGGAAGCAGAGAACGGTGATGGGTTCATGGCGTATCCCCTTTGCAGAGTGCCTCGATGTCGAAGGACGGCACTCCCGAGGACGCCTACGTCACTCGCTCACCGTGTGCGGAAGGGGGAGTACCCACTGAAGAACCTTGTTCACGGGTCTCACCTCCTTGCATGCGGTCACGGCGACTCGCAGGTTATCAAGCGGACGGTCTCCGGCCCAACCGGTTTTCCGATTCGGTCGGTGCTGTTGCGCGTCCGGCGGCGGTGCAGGCCAATGGGTGGTGTGGGATGGTTGCGCGCGCACGACCCCGGGCTCGCGGCGACGCGACGGGCCGGGCGCACCGCGCTGGTGATGCCGGCCCTGTTCGCGCTGTGCACGCAGGTGCTGCACGCCCCGGCGACGGCGAGCTTCGCCGCGTTCGGCTCCTTCTCGATGCTGCTGCTCGTCGACTACTCCGGCCCGATGGTGGAGCGGCTGCGCGCCCAGGCGGGGCTGGCGGTCGCCTGGGCGGCCCTGATCTGCCTGGGCACCGTAGTCGCGCACCGGACCTGGCTCGCCGTGCTGACCACGGTGGTGGTCGCGTTCGTCGTGCTCTTCTCCGGTGTGGTCAGCTCGGTGCTGGCGGGAAGCACGACGTCGCTGCTGCTGGCGTTCGTGCTGCCGGTCGCGACGCCGGTGCCCCTGTCCCAGCTGCCGGACCGGCTCGCGGGCGCGGGGCTCGCGGCGGCCGCGGCGATCCCGGCGGTGGCGCTGCTGTGGCCGCGCCCCGTCGCCGATCCGCTCTGCAGACCGGCGGCCCGCGTCTGCCGTGCGGCCGCCGAGCGGCTGCGCACCGACGCCGCACGCTACGGCGAATCCTGGCAGCGTCCGGACGCCGACCGGTGCCGCGTCGTGGCCCAGCGGACCGACGAGGCCAGCGCGGAGCTGCGCCGGGTCTTCGACGCCACCCCCTACCGTCCCACCGGCCTGTCCACCAGCTCGCGGACGCTGGTACGCCTGGTCGACGAGCTGACCTGGCTCAGCACCGTCATCGGGGACCGGCCCGCCTGGACCGAGGAGCCGCCGGCCTGCGATCCGGCCGCCCGTACCGTGCGGCTCGCCGCCGCCGACGTGCTGGACCGCGCCGCCGACCTGCTCGCCGACCTGCGCGGCGACGTCGACCCGCTCCGCGACGCGGTGAAGGAGCTGCGGGTGACCATGGCGGCGATGGCCGACAGCTCGACGGCCCGCCTCCCCGTCGAACAACCGGTCGGCGAGAGCGAGGCCGAGGTCTACGGCTTCCTCGGCACGCTCGACTTCTCCTTCCGCGCGCAGGAGCTCGGCTTCGCCGTGCAGCAGGTCGCCGGGAACGTCGCCCTGGCCGCCACCGCCTGGCAGCGCAGTTGGCCGGACCGGCTGCTCGGTCGCGAACCCGACGCGCTGACCGCTCCGCTGGACTCGGCCCGCGAGCGGGCGGCCGCGCATCTGGGCCGGGGCTCGGTCTGGCTGCACAACAGCCTGCGCGGCGCGGTCGGGCTCGGGATCGCGGTGTACCTGGCCGATCTGACCAGCGTCCAGCACTCGTTCTGGGTGCTGCTCGGAACGCTGTCCGTGCTGCGCTCCAACGCCCTCAGCACCGGACAGAACGCGATCCGCGCGGTCGGCGGCACGGTGGTCGGCTCGTTCGTCGGCGCGGGGCTGCTGGTGCTGATCGGCCACCACGGCACGGTCCTGTGGTTCCTGCTGCCGATCGCCATCCTGGTCGCCGGGATCGCGCCCGCCGCGATCTCCTTCGCCGCCGGGCAGGCGGCGTTCACCGTCACCCTGGTCGTGCTGTTCAACATCGGTCAGGACCCGGACTGGCACATCGCCCTGCTCCGCGTCGAGGACATCGCGCTGGGCTGCGCGGTCAGCGTCGTCGTCGCCCTGTTCTTCTGGCCGCGCGGCGCCGGGGCCGCCGTCGACCGGGCCCTGGCACGGGCCTACACCGACAGCGCCGGCTACCTGTCCGGCGCGGTCGCCTACGCCCTCGGCCACTGCGGCGCCCCGCACGATCCCGACCCCGGTCTCCTGCCCGCTCCGCCGGAGCCGGCTCGCCAGAGCCGCGAGGCGGCCGCGTCCGCGCGCCGCCTCGACGACGCGTTCCGCAGCTACCTGGCGGAACGGGGCGCGAAACCGCTGTCGCTGGCCGACACCACCACCCTGGTGACCGGCGTCGTCGGCCTGCGCCTCGCGGCCGACGCCGTGGTCTCGCTGTGGCAGGAGTGCGGTCGCACCCGCACCAAGGCCGACCAGACCGAGGCGCACCGCACGATCCTCACCTGGACCGCCCTGATCACCGACTGGTACCGAGGCCTCGCCGACAACCTCACCGGACACACGCCGCTTCCGCCCCTGGTGCCGCGCCGTCCCGAGGCGGCGGCCCGCCTCGTCGAGTCCGTCCGCACCGACCTCGTCGACCGCGACGGCCAGGCCACGGCGACGGCCGTCCGCGTCATCTGGACCGGCGACCACGTCGACGTCGCCCGCCGCCTCCAACCGATCCTCGCCGCCGCAGCCCGCGCCGGCCCCCCGGGCTGAGCCCGATCGCAGGGCGGAGAGCGACGGCGCCAGGGGTCGAGCCCGCGCTGCCCGCCCGCCTCGCTTGCCTGCGCGACCCGCCGTGCGGTGGGGTCCGCGCCTTCGCCCGCGCCCGCGCAGGCGCGACTCGGCGGCCTCCGACGGCGGGGCCCGGTCCCGACGCAGGGAACGACGCCACGACCGGCTGAGCCGCGCCGCTCGCACACCCCCGTCCTGCCGTCCGGTCCGCCACCCCCTCAGGCGCGCTCGCGCAGGTACGCGTCCAGCTCGGCGGCGCCGGCCAGCAGGGCCCGGCCGCGGGCGGAGAGTCGGGCATGCCAGTCGGTCAGCGCCTGCACCAGCGGTTCCAGCCCACCGGCGGCCCGCACCTGGGCGACCAGCGGCGCGATCTGCTCCAGCAGGTAACCGCCGCGCCGCAGTTGGTGGACCAGCCGGGCGTCGCGCACGTCGGCGTCGTCATAGACGCGATACCCCGTCCGTGGATCGCGGCGCGGGCGCACCAGGCCGGCGCGCTCCCACTGACGCAGCGTCGCCGGGCGCAGGCCGAGCACCGCCGCCAGCGGTCCGATGAACGTGCCGTCGCCGCCCGACGCGGCGCCCGGGTACAGGGACGGCGGCGGAGTGGGCGACGACTCCAGGTCCCGCAGCGCGCTCTCCACGGCCCGCAGCGTGCGGCGGTCGTCGAGGAGTTGGGCGTGGCTCTCGTCGACGAGCCGCAGGGCCTCCTCGACCGCGCCCTCGTTGACCGCCCGCATGATCGACGTCGCGGTCCGGTGGCCGTGTCCGGGCAGCAGGGCCAGGAACGCGCGCAGGGCGCAGGCGTGCAGCGGCGTGTAGGCGCGGTAGCCGTGGGGCGTGCGATCGGCGGGCGGGAGGATGCCGGCCTCCTCGTAGTTGCGGACGGCCTGCGTGGACAGGCCGTGCCCGCGCGCCAGATCCACCGGGCGCAGTGTCACCCCTGTTTGAAGGTTTCGTCCCATCGTCCTGCCGAAATCGCGGGAAAGTCTCAACCGGAAGTTCAACGATAGCGTTGAAGGCATGGCTACTGGCATCACGGACACCACGCACGCCGTCGAGGCTGCCGCCGTCATGAGGCTGCTTTCGACCCGGCCCCGGCTGCTCTGCCTGGGCGAGCCCACCCACGGCGAGGAGACCCTGCTCGACCTGCGCAACCAGCTCTTCCGACAGCTCGTCGAGGAGGAGGGCTACCGGACCGTCGCGATCGAGAGCGACTGCCTGATGGGCGAGGTCGTGGACGACTACGTCGCCTCGGGCACGGGCGTCCTCGACGAGGTGATGGAGCGCGGGTTCAGCCACGGCTGGGGCGCCTTCCCCGGCAACCGCGACCTCGTGCGCTGGATGCGCGCCTTCAACGCGGACCGGCCCGCGTCCGACCGGCTCCGCTTCGCCGGCTTCGACGGCCCGTTGGAGATCACCGGCGCCGCCAGCCCCCGGCAGGCGCTCACCTCGCTCCACCGCTCCCTCGCGACCTGGGCCGACGCGTCCCTGCTCCCCTGCACCGAGGACGTCCTGGACGGCCTGCTCGGCGCCGACGACCGGTGGACCGAGCCCGCCGCAATGACGGACCCGGCCCGGTCCGTGGGCCGGTCGGCGGAGGCCGGTCGACTGCGGCTGCTCGCCGACGACCTCGTCGCGCTGCTCGACGCGCAGACGCCGCAGCTGCTCGCGGCCACGTCCCGCGAGGACTGGCAACGGACCCGCCGGTACGCGCGCACCGCCGTCGGCCTGCTGCGCTACCACCACGCCATGGCCGACCCGTCGCCGTCACGCATGACGCACCTGCTGGCGCTGCGCGACTCGATGATGGCCGCGAACCTGCTGGCCCTCGCCGAGCAGGGCCCCACGCTGGTGAGCGCCCACAACGCGCACCTCCAGCGCGACCGGAGCAGCATGCGCATGTGGGACCACCCCCTGCTGGAGTGGTGGAGCGCCGGCGCGCTCGTCGGCGCCCACCTGGGCGAGCGGTACGCCTTCCTGGCCACAGCGCTCGGCACGATCGCGCACGAGGGCGTGGACGCCCCGCCGCCGGACACCCTCGAGGGGTTGCTGTACGCGCTGCCCCAGGAGCACGTCCTCGTCGACGCCCGCAGGCTGGCGGCCGCGCTCGCGGACGTGCCCGTCGCTCCCCGGGTGTCGCCCACCTACCGCTACGCCCCGCTCGACCCGGGGCACCTGGCGCGCGTCGACGGACTCGTCTTCGTCAGGGACGCCCGCCGAACGTGACCGTGACGGGCACGAGCTGCCCCAGGCCCCACGCACTGCGCCGCCGGTACGCTCCTCGGGTGGCTGACAAGGATCGGTACCCGTACAGGTACCGGTGGCGCACACGTCTGCGCCGACGATTGCCCTGGTTCCTCGTCGAACGCGGCTTCCTCGGCAAGGGACGACGGGACTGCGGATCGCACGAGTGGTACAACCACGACGGCCGGGTGGCCCGCTGCTACCACTGCGCGGCGGGCGAGCGGCCCTGGGCGGCTGCCGCGGATCCTCGTCGGCCGGACGACGACCACCACCCGCTCCCGTTTTAGTCCTCCGAGGACTGAGTGAGGGCCTGCACGGAGGCGTAGCCCGGCACCCCCGGCAGCGCCGGGAGCACCCCGTTCGCGCGCAGTTCGGCGACGGTGCCCACGGCCGCGCCGAGGGCGACCCGGAACAGCAGCGAACCGAGACTCACCCGGCGGACGCCGAGTCCCGCGAGCTGGTCGAGGGACGACCCGTCCGGCGCGGCGAGGACGTTGAGCGGCAGGTCTGTCGCGGCCGCCACGGCCGCGACCTCGGCCGGGGCGCTCACACCCGGCACGAAGGCCCCGTCCGCGCCCGCGTCCCGGTAGGCCGCCAGGCGGGTCGCGGTCTCCGCCTCGCGGCCCTGCCCCAGCCAGTAGGTGTCCGTGCGGGCGTTGACGAAGAGCCACGGCACGGCGTCCTTGACTGCGGCGATCTTCGCGGCGTGCAGCTGCGGCGGGGTGAGGCTGCCGTCGGCGCGACCGTCCTCCAGGTTGA
>NZ_BBPQ01000051.1:50917-60014 GCF_000787855.1 Streptacidiphilus anmyonensis
TGCGGCGGGGTGAGGCTGCCGTCGGCGCGACCGTCCTCCAGGTTGACGCCGACGGCGCCCGCCTCGGAGAGCTCCACGGCGAGGGCCGCGACCTCGCCGGGGTCGTCGCTGAAGCCGCCCTCGATGTCGACGGACAGCAGGAAGGCGCCGCGCCCGATCACGCGGGCGAGCCGGAGGGTCTCCGCCCGGGTGGCACCTGTCGCGTCCGGCAGCCCTGCCGCGGCAGCGACCCCCAGGCTGGTGGTGCCCACGGCCGCGAAACCTGCCGCGGCCAGCGACGCGGCGGAGGCGTGGTCCCAGGCGTTCGGCAGCAGCAGGAGCTCGCCGGGGCGGTGGTGCAGTGCGCGGAAGGCGTCGGCGCCGGCCCGGCCGACGGTGTCGGCGGCGGTGGTACCGGCGGTGGTGGCCGTGCGGGTGGTGGCGGTGCTGCTCATGCTCGCTCCTCGCGCTGGTGGGTGTCGGCGTCGGTGTCGGTGTCGGTGTCGATTCCGGAGTCGGTGTCGGTGTCGGGGGTTCCGCCGAAGTCCCGCTCGAGCAGTCCGGCGGCGAGCGCCAGCGCCTGGGCCTGGCCGGGACAGCGGTGCGGTCCCGCGCCGAAGGTGAGCAAGCCCGACCCGTCCGCACCGCCCGCGGCGTCCCGCTGTGCGGCGGGCACGTCGACGAGCACGGTGTCCCCGGCCCGGAGCACCGTGGCGCCCACGCGGACGTCGGCGAGGGCGCGGCGGCGCAGCGTGGTCACCGGCGGGTCCCGCCGCAGCACCTGGGCGAGCAGGGCGTCCACGCCACCGGGCATGGGCGCGTCCCGGGCGGCGCGGCGGGCGTGCTCGACCAGCCGGGCGGTGGCGTCGCACGCCTGCACCAGCAGTCCGATGCGCTGCGCGGCGGCCTTAGGGCCGTCCGCCCTGGCGATCCTGGCGAGCAGTGACGCCACGGCCTCGTCGGCGGCCTCCGCCTGAGCGGGCGTCAGCTCGTCGCCGAAGTAGCCTGCCGAGACGGTCACGACCGCGTCCGCGGTCAGCTCCGGGGCGGGCAGACCCAGCTTCCCGGCGAGGATGCGCACGACGGTGTGCCGGTCGTCCGCGCCGACGGCGGAGCCGGCGGCCGCGGAGTCGGCGGCGGCGCTGCGCAGCTCGCGCGGGTCCAGCGCGTCCAGCTCCGCCTCGACCTGCGCGCGACGCCGGGCGTGAGTCGGGACGTCACCGGTGAAGCGTGCCACGGTGGCGCGCAGCCAGGCCAGGGAGCCCAGCGGCGCGCCCGCCGCCTCCGCCGCGTCGGCGGCGGGTTCGGGGACCAGCAGCGGCTCGTCGAGCACGGCCCGGGCGTCGGCGTACGCGGTGACGTGGCGGAGACGCAAGGGGAGCCGGACGTCCGACTCGGAGATCGTCATGCGTCCCACGGTAGGCGCGCGATACTTCGGCCCCCGCCGAACCGTAGGCGGGGCATCATGGCCTCATGTCCGCGCAACCCCTCGCCCGGCTCGCCGGGCTGCTGGCCGATCCGACCCGCGCCGCGATCTGCCTCGCCCTGCTGGACGGACGCGCCTGGACCGCGGGGGAACTGGCCCACCATGTGGGCGTCGTGGCGTCGACCGCGAGCGAGCAGCTGTCCCGACTCGTCGCCGGCGGGCTGCTGGTCGAGGAGCGGCAGGGCCGCCACCGCTACCTGCGGCTGGCGGGTCCCGGCACCGCCGCGCTGGTCGAGGAACTGGCGGCGTTCGCGGCGGCGCAGCCGGGAGACGCGGCCGCCACCGCGCCCGCGCCGCGCAACCTGACCGAGAGCGTCCGTCGCAGCGCCGAGGCGCGCGCCCGGACCTGCTACGACCACCTGGCCGGACGTCTCGGCGTCGCCGTCGCCGACTCCCTGCTGGCGCGCGGCGTGGTGTCGGACGACGCCGGGCTGGCCGTCACCCGGCCTGGCCGCGCCTGGCTTGCGGGCATCGGCATCGACGTCGACGTCGACCAGCCGGGTCGTGGACGGCGTCCGCTGGTCCGCAGCTGCCTGGACTGGACCGAGCGCCGCCCCCACCTCGCCGGCGTCCTCGGCGCGGCGCTGCGCACGCACGCGATGGACGCGGGCTGGCTCCTGCCCGTCGGCACCGGCCGCGCCCTGCGCGTCACGCCCGGCGGCGCGGACGCGTTGCGCGACGTGTTCGACATCAGCCTCGACGACCTGGCGCCTGCCGAGCCCTGACGTGGCGTGGCATGGCGTGAGACGGCATGCCGAGGCGTGGCATCACATGGCATGGCATCACGTGGCGTGGCGTGAGATGGCGGGCCACGGCGTCGACCGGCGATCAGGGCGGTCGGATCAGGCGGACGCCTGGGAGGCGGCCGCGGCCGGATGCAGGTCGGCGAGGGTGAGGCGGTGCACCGGCTCGTCGGACAGCACGACCCGACGCGTCGCGGCGCCGTCGGGACCGACGTGGAGGAGCTCTCCGGGCTCCATCAGCTGCCAGTCGGGATGGTCGTCCATGCGCTCGCTGGCGACCACGGTGGCACCGTGGTGGGTGAGGTCCGACGAGTGGACGCGGATGCGTCCGGCGGTGCCGCTGTGGTCGAGATGGCGGTCGCCGTGGTGGCCGCCCGCGCGACGCTGGAGCACGTACAGGTCGTGGGTGTCGGGGTAGCGCAGCGCCCACAGCTGGTCGGCGGTGGTGAGGATGATGTTGAGGGCGTAGATCGGCAGGTTCTGCGCGGCCCAGCGCGCGGCCGCCTCGATGCCCGCGGTGACGTCGCCTCCGCGTGCGGCGGTCTCACGGGTGATCAGCGCGAAGAAGCGCTCGGAGTCGGTGTCCCCCTTGACCAGCGACCGGTCCGGCCCGAGATGCGCGTCGAGCCGGGGCAGGTCCTCGATCACGCCGTTGTGGGCGAACAGCCGCCCGTCCTGTTCGAAGGGGTGGGTGTTGCGGACCTCCAGCGCCCCGGTGGAGGCGAAACGGATGTGGGCGACGAAGGTCGCCGACTCCACGCTCCTGGCCTCTTCGGCGAAGGAGCGGTCCTCGTAGGCGGCGATAGGGGCCTTGTGCACCTGCGGCGTCCCGTCGGCGGTGAAGAAGCCCAGCCCCGTGCCGTCGGGATCCCGGTGGCTCTGGTCGCTGAGGCTGTCCGGCGCGTCCAGCAGCCAGAAGGTGGCGCGGGTGCGGCGCGGTGCACTGCTCAGTCCGAACAGACGGCACATGCTGGCTCCACCTCTCTGGTGGGACGAACGCACGACACGGCCCACGATAGGGAGGTCAGCGGCTGAGGTCGAGCCGGTCGAGGAACGTCCAGAGGGTGGCGCGGCCTGCGGTGTCCTCGGTGCCGCCGGTGGTCTCGGCGACGGAGAGTTCGGCCGACATGGCGACCACCAGCCGCGCCGCCGAGACCGGGTCGGGCCAGCCCATGGCCCGCAGGTCCGGTTCGGCCTGCGCGACGAAGGTCTCCGACCGCATGGCGACCTGGTCGGACAGGTCCGGGTCGTTGCGGGCCTCCAACAGCAGCGCCTTGACGCCGTTGTGACGCAGGCACAGGTCCAGGTAGGTCTCCATGCCCCGGCGCAGCCGCTCCCGTCCGGGCGGCAGCGCGGCCATCGCCTCGCCGACGGCGGCGGCGACCTGCGCGTGGAAGCGTCCGTGCATGGCGCCAAGGAAGGCTCCCCGGTCGGGAAAGTGCACGTAGAACGTGCCCTTGGCCACGCCCGCCGCGGCGACGACGCGGTTCACGCTCATCGCCGCGAGCCCGTGGCGGCCCGCGATCTCCAGCCCGGCCTCCAGCAGGGCTTCTCGGGTGCGCTCGGCGGCGGCGGCTCGGGAGGTCATGCCGGGAGTCTACGACCCCCTCCGGCAGCGCTGGGGCCGGCGGCGCTGGGGCTGGCGGCGCTGCGGCCGCGTGCGCTACGGTGACCGACCGGTCAGTCATTCAATCCGGAGGAGAGCGCCATGCGCGCAGCGATCGTGAACCAGCTCGGACAGGCACCCCGTCTCGGCGAGCGACCGGATCCGGTCGACCGTCCCGGCCACACGCTGGTCCGCGTGACCGCGGCCGCGCTCAACCCGGTGGACCTGCACATCGCCTCGGGCGGCCATCCGGCCGGCACGCCCAGGGTCCCGTTCGTGCCCGGCATCGAGGCGGCAGGCACCGTGATCTCGGGCGGTGCCCTCACCCCGGGCACCCGGGTCCGCGTCGCGGTCCCGGGCGGCTTCGTCGACGGCACCCTCGCCGAGCTCGTCTCCGTCCCCGACGACGCCTGCCTGCCGCTGCCGGACGGGCTGGACGACGACCTGGCCGCGGCGGTCGGCGTGGTCGGTGTGAGCGCGCTGCTCGCCCTGCGCGAGGAGGCCGCGCTGCGGCCCGGCGAGTCCGTGCTGGTCCTGGGCGCGACCGGTGCGCTCGGGCAGACCCTGGTGCACCTGGCCCGCGCTCTCGGCGCCGACCACGTAGTGGCCGCCGGACGCAATCCCGACCGGCTCAAGGCGCTGGGTGAGGCGGCGGACGCCACGCTGCTGGTCGACGAGGTCCCGACAGCAGGCGACCCCGCCGCGCTCGCCGAGGCACTCGCCGCGACGGTCAACGGCTTCGGCGGCGCGGTCGACGTCGTCATCGACCTGCTGTGGGGCCCGCACACCCCGACTGGCCCAGGCGGCCCTGCGCCCCGGCGGACGCTGGGTCAACCTCGCCCAGGCGGCGGGTGCTTCCGCCGAACTCGACGCGGCCGCACTGCGCCACCGCCACCTGCGGCTCTCCGGCTTCAGCGCCACCGCGCTGCCCGCCGCCCGGGTCGCCGCCGCCTACGGCGAGGTCGCCGAACTCGCCGCACGCGGCGCCCTGCGCCCGACGCTCTCCGTGCACCCCCTGGCCGACGTCGAGCACGTCTGGGCCGCCCAGTCCGCCTCCCCCGGCGCCAAGCTCGTCCTGCGCCCCTGAACTGAGCCGCAGGTCACGAGCCGCCCGCCGGCCCGTCCCGTCCTGCCGGGAAACCGGGAAACTCGCGTCGACGCCGGGTCAGCGACGCGGGTTCGCCCGGCGGGTGGGCTCGGCCGAGGCGGGGTCCTCCGGCCAGGGGTGGCGGGGGTACCGGCCGCGGAGCTCGGCGCGGACGGCACGGTAGCCCTCGCCCCAGAAGGAGGCGAGGTCGGCCGTGACGGCGGCGGGGCGTCCCGCTGGGGACAGCAGATGGATCGTCAGCGGCACCCGTCCGTCCGCGAGGCGGGGGGCGTCCTGCCAGCCGAACAGCTCCTGGAGCTTGACCGCGAGGACGGGCCGCTCGGCGTCGGCGGAGTAGTCGACACGGATCCTGGAGCCGCTGGGGACGGTGATCCGCTCGGGCGCCAGTTCGTCGAGGCGTCCGGCCGCGCCGGAGGCCCAGGGCAGCAGTCGGGCCAGCGCGGTGGCGGTGGGGAGGCGTTCCAGGTCGGCGCGGCGGCGGGCCCGGGAGAGCTCGGGCTCCAGCCAGTCCTCGGCCCGGTCGAGCAGCGAGCGGTCGTCGACGTCGGGCCAGGGGTCGCCGATCACGCGGTGCAGGAAGGCCATCCGCTGCCGCAGGCCGGTGGCCTCGGCTGACCAGGTCAGCAACGCGCCGACGCCCTCGGCGGCCAGCCCGTCCAGCAGGGCCGCCCGCAGCAGCGCCGGGGCCGGCGCGGCGAGGGGCTCGCTGGCGAGCTCGACCGCGCCGAGCGCCTCGACCCGGCGGGCCGCCACGTCGCCGCGTCGCGTCCCCGGCGGCACGGCCCAGCAGACCTCCTCACGGTCCGTCAGCAGGGGTGCCGCGCAACGGCGGGCGGTGGCCTCGTCGGTGACGGCGGCCAACTGGACCCGGGCCGAGGGCGAACCGGCCGGGCGGTCGGCGACGGCCACGGCGATCCACTGCGCCCCGGACAGGGCGGAGCCGGGGCCTGTCGCGGCGGCGGTGCCGGAGGCCATCAGGTAGGCGGCCCCGGTGCGGGCAGCGGCTCCGGCACCCTTGGCCGCGCCGGACTCGGGCTTCTGCTGCGCCCTGGGTCCACGCGCCTTGGCGATGCGCTCGGGGAAGGCCAGCCCCGCGATCAGCCCGGCCGCCTCGGCCTCGTCGACCTGCCGTGCCACGTCCCCGGCGTCGGGAACGCCGTAGGCATCGGCGGCATCGGAGTCCCCGAGGGCACCGGACGCATCGGGATGGCGGCGCAGCCGCCGGACCTCCTCGCGCCAGCGGGCCGCGTAGGGGTCGGCTCCCGTGCGCACCGCGCTGCGCACGGCGGCGAGGTCCTCCCCCAGCGCGCGCGGGGGCTCCTCGGAGAGCAGCGCCACGAGTTCGGCCGCCTGCCGCGCGCCGACGAGGGGCGCGCCGTCCAGCAGGGCTCGGCCAAGCCTAGGGTGCAGACCGGTGCGGGCGATGCGGACGCCGCGCGCGGTGGCCCGGCCTTCGGCGTCGACCGCGCCGAGCGCGGTCAGCGTCGTACGCGCGGCGGCCATGGCGCCGGCGGGCGGCGCGTCGGGCAGGGCGAGGCCGCGTCCGTCGGGGGCTCCCCAGCAGGCGCTCTGCAGGGCGAAGGAGGTGAGGTCGGCCTGCATGATCTCGGGCGTGGGCAGGGCCCGGGCCAGCGCGTCCTCGGCCTCCGCCCAGCAGCGGTAGACCGCGCCTGCCGCCTCCCGGCCCGCCCGGCCGGCCCGCTGCCGTCCGGTCGCCAGCGAGGAACGGACGGTCACCAGCCCGGCCAGCCCCCGGGCGTGGTCGGTGCGCGGCTCCCTGGCCAGGCCGCAGTCCACGACGCTGCGCACCCCTGGCACGGTCAGCGAGGACTCGGCGACGGAGGTCGAGAGCACCACCCTGCGGCGGGGGCCCGGGGCGAGGGCGGCGTCCTGCACGGTGCGTTCGGCCCGGCCGTGCAGTTGCAGGACGTCGACGCTGTCCCGGAGACCGGCCAGCAGGCCGGCCGTCCGGGCGATCTCGCCCGCGCCGGGGAGGAAGCACAGCACGTCGCCGTCGCGCTCGCCCAGCGCCCGCAGCACGGTCGCGGCGACGTGCTCCAGCAGGGCGGGGTCCGTGCGCAGGCCCTGCGGCGGCCGCACGGGGCGGGGCGGCGGCGACCAGACCACCTCCACGGGGTGCTGGATCCCGTGCGCCTCGACGACCGGGGCCGGGCCCTCCGCCTCGTCGCCGGCGCCTCCGAGGAGCCGGGCCCAGGCGGCGGTGTCGGACGTCGCCGAGGCGCACACCACCTCGAGCTCGGGGCGCAGCGCGGCCCGCACGTCCAGCAGGAAGGCGAGGGCGGTGTCCGCGTCGAGGTGCCGCTCGTGGCACTCGTCCAGCATCACCAGGTCCACCCCGGCGAGTTCCTGGTCCCGCTGGAGCCGCTGCAACAGCACCCCGGTGGTGACCACCTCGACCACGGTCTTCGGACCGGCCCGCCGCTCGCCGCGCACGGTGAACCCGACCCGCTCCCCCACCGGCTCGCCCAGCAGCCACGCCATCCGCCGCGCCGCGGCCCGCACCGCCAGCCGCCGCGGCTCCGCGACCAGCACCCGCCGCGCCGGTCCCCCGTCCACCAACCCGGCCAGCGCCAGCGGCACCAGCGTCGTCTTCCCCGTCCCGGGCGGAGCCGCGAGCACAGCCGCTCCGCGCGCCTCCAGCGCACGCCGGAGCGCGGGGACGGCACTGCGCACGGGGAGGTCCAGCCAGGCGGGGTTCACCCGGGCAGTCTCCCCGATCCGCCCAGGCCACGGCCAACCCGCCGATCCGGTCTGGACGGGGTGGACGGGGTGGACGGGGTGGACGACGACACGGACGTCACCGTGCTCCGCAAGGGACAGCTCATCGATCTGCGACGGACGGTCACCCACCCGAACGGCCCCTGTGGCGCGCGGACTGCCCTGGTCGCTGCTGTGCTGGCCGGGCACCCGATGAGAGGAAGGCCCGTCATGGCAGTTCTGATGGAGATCGACTTTCCCGGCGTGACCGCGGAGCAGTACGACGAGCTCGACAGGCGGGCGGGCACGCGTGCCGGCCGGCCCCCGGACGGCGTGCTCTTCCACAGCGCGGTCCTCACCAGCGCCGGCCTGCACGTGGTCGACCTGTGGGAGTCGCGCGCCACGTTCGAGGCGTTCATGCAGCGGTTGATGCCGGTCGCGGCCGAGTTGGGCTTCCCTGAGCCGAAGGCGCCGCCGCAGCTGACCGAGGTGCACCACCACTTCGAGCGGCGGTAAGGACGCAGCACAGCAGGCCCGATGCCGAGATCGGCGAGACGTGGGCGGTGTCACCGCGTCAGCCCTGGAGGATGCGCGCTTTCTCCTGTTCGAACTCCGCATCCGAGAGAGCGCCTGCCGATCTCAGGCCGGCCAGCCGTTCCAGTTGGCTCAGCCGGTCGGGGGCGGACGCCTCCGCCCCCGAGGACGCCGGCGGCGGTGAGGTCGGCTCCACACCCGCAGGGCCGCCCTCCGTCTGCTGACGCCGCTGGATGCGCTCGTGCACCACGTGGGCGGTCTTCACCGCCACGGCGGTCTTCACCGCAGTCTTGATCAATCCCATGGCAGACGTCCCGACTTCAAGATCGGTTCAGCTGGATTCGGTGCTGTCCAGCTGGTCGAGCAGGTCCTGCGGAACAATGCGGCCCTGGCCGATGAGGCGGGCGCCGCTCCGGTCCATCGCGTCCAGCAGAGCGACCGACCACAGGTTCTCGTAGACGAGGATGCCCGCGAGGCTCCCTGCTTCGAGGCTGGCGCCGACTTCTTCGACGTCCGCCCGGTCCAGCAGCCCGGAAGACAGCCCCTGCCACCGCGTGACGTCGATGTCCGACCCGTGCTCGACCTCGCCGAGCGGGACCTTGTGGACGCTTCCGTCGGCGGCTTTCGCGACGAACTCGAGGTCGAGCACCCGCAACGTGCCGCTCTGGACCAGCTGCGCCAGGAGGTCGAACCCGTCGCCTGTCATACGTCCCGCCGGGAACTCCACGGCCAGGTAGTCGACGAGTCCCAGCGTGTCCTCGTTCATTGGGGCGCCTCCAGGCTTCCGCGCGGGGATGTGGACGCCACCGGAGCCTCGCCTCGGCCCTGTCGTCGCCCGCGCCCTCTCGGTCCTCCGGGTGCCGGCTGAGCTCGGCCACCGCTCCGTGCAAGGTGCTTCCATCATCACACCCGGCTTGGTGCTC
>NZ_BBPQ01000050.1:0-41233 GCF_000787855.1 Streptacidiphilus anmyonensis
AATCGGGAACAGCCCAAGAACGCCGAAGCCTGCGGCGGCCCGCGCGAAGGCGTTGCTGCCGAGCGGTGGCCCGGACGCGCGTCGCGTCGCAGCATTTGCAGGGAGCGTTTCGGGGTTCGTTTCGAGCATGCGCGCACAGTAGCAGCGCAGAAGCGCTGGTCAGAGCCCTCCCCATGTTGCTTGCGAGCCCCCCCGCAAGTGCTTGTCAGTGCCACGGTCTACTGTCTGCGGCGTTGGATCGGGCAGGGGCCTCAGCAGAGGGACACCGCGATCAAGGGGGGTGGCTCACAAGAGAGCCCCGAGTTCGGCCCCGGGTTCTCGTGCAGCCCGAGCCCCACCCCCTCCATCAACCCAGGGAACAGCATGTCTGGCTGGCACGGGCTGAAGGCGGGAGACACAGTCAGGGTGACCGGCGGCCCCAGGCCACACCGTCACGATTCAGTCCGTCGACCACGAGCGCAGCCGGGTCGGTGTGCTAGTGCTGATCTTCGGCGATCCGGCCACGGTCGACATGTCGCTGTCCGACGTCGAAGGCATCCGCTGAGCAGAGCGAACGGACCCGTTGCCGTCACCTACTACCGTCAAACGCCCCGGACCATGATCGGTCCGGGGCGTTTGCGCGTGTGCCCCATGCAGGATTCGAACCTGCGACACCGGCTTTAGGAGAGCCGTGCTCTATCCCCTGAGCTAATGAGGCATGAGGTGGTAACCCCTGACAGCGTAGCGGATCACCGGGCGGTGCGGACGCGGAGTGGACGGGTGGTGGGCGCAGCGTGTGCGCAGGCTCAGTAGCGGGCGCCGAGGTCGGCGAGCTTGGTTTCGAGGGAGGCGGTGAGGGGGTTGTCGCGGCCGTGGAGGGCGGTGAGGGCTTCGGTCCAGGCCGCGTGGGCGGCGTCGGGGCGGCCGGCGGTGGCGTGGAGGTCGCCGAGGCGGTCGAGGGTGGCGGCCTGGCCGTCGGCGTCGCGGAGTTCCGCGCGGAGGGTGGCGGACTGGCGGAAGGCGAGGGCGGCCTCCTCGGTGCGGCCCAGGCGCAGGCGGGTCTGGCCGAGGCTGTCCAGCAGGCCGGCCTCGACGTAGGGGACCGGCTCCGGTGCGGACTGGAGGACGGCGAGGGCGGCGTCGTAGCACTCGGCCGCCTCCGCGTAGCGCTTCAGGGCGTGGAAGGCGTAGCCGCGGTTGTTGAGGGTCGCCGCGTGGAAGCCCGGCTTGTCGGCCATGCGGCCGTCGGCCACGGCGAGGCCGTGCCAGTGGGCCGCCTCCTCGTAGCGTCCCAGGTGGTGCATGACGAGGCCGACGTGGGACATCGTCGTGGTGTGGGCGTTGCGGTCGCCCGAGAGGTCCGCCTGCTCCAGGGCCTCGAGGGCGCGGCGCTCGGCCAGCACCAGATCGCCCATGCCGATGTAGGAGATGCTGAGGCCGAGCAGCATCCAGGCCTGCCCGAGGCGGTCACCGAGGCGGCGGGCGCTCGCCAGGCCGATCAGGTTGACCGAGCGGATGGACCGCCAGTTGCCGCTCTGCACGGCGAAGATGTGCATCGCGGAGGCCAGCCGCCAGGTGACCGGGGTCGGCTCGCCCTGGGCGCTCAGCAGCACCGCCTCGGTCAGGTTGGCGCGTTCGTCCTGGTACCAGGCGAGTGCCGAACCGCGGTCGGTGAAGTCGGGCAGGCCTCCGGGGCAGGGACGGGGCTCCGTTGCGCACAGCAGGGTGTGCTCGCGGTGGAGCAGGTTGGACGCGTGGTCGGTGGCGTGCGCGTACCAGGCCGCGAGGCGCTCCGCCGCCGGAGCGCACTCGGCCTCGAAGGACTCGCGCGCGCACTCCTGCGCGTAGACGCGGACCAGGTCGTGGAAGGTGTACCGCTCGGCGCTGCCGGACTCGCCGCGGCGGGCCTCCAGCAGGTGGGTGCAGGCCAGCGCCTCCAGCAGCCGGCGGGCCTCCGAGAGCGACGTGCGCAGCATGGCCGCCGCCGACTCGGGCGTGAAGTCCGGGCCGCTCCAGGCGCTCATGACGGCGAACGCGCGGGCCGCGGCCGGCTCCAGCGCCTCGTAGCCGACCGCGAAGCAGCCGCGGACGGCGCGGTCCTCGACGTGGAGCTCGTCCAGGCGGTGGTCCTGGCCGCGCAGCCGCGCCGCGAGGGTGGCGACCTTCCAGCCGGGCTGGCAGGCGAGGCGGCTGGCGGCGATCCGGATCGCCAGCGGCAGCCCGGCGCACAGCCGAAGCACCTCGGCGACGGCCTCCGGCTCGGCCTCGACGGACGGGGAGTCGACGATCCTGCCGAAGAGTCGGGCGGCCTCGTCCTCGGGCAGCACGCCGACGGAGAAGCGGCGCGCGCCGTCCAGTCCGGGGAGGGTGCTGCGGCTGGTGACCAGCACCGCGCAGCCGCCGGAGGCGGGCAGCAGCGGCCGGACCTGGGCCGCGTCGCGGGCGTTGTCGAGCAGCAGCAGGATCCGGCGTCCGGCCAGCGTGGTCTGGAAGAGCGACTCGCGCTCCTCGACGTCCTGCGGGATGCGCCGCTGCGGGATGCCGAGGCCGCGCAGGAAGCGGGCCAGCACCTCGCCCGGCTCGGCCGGGGTGCCGCCGAAGCCGTGCAGGTCCGCCTGGAGCTGCCCGTCGGGGAAGCGGTCCACGGCCTGGTGCGCGACATGCAGCGCGAGGGAGGTCTTGCCGGCGCCGCCCGGCCCGGCCAGCACGGCGACCGTGGCCGCGCCGCCGTTCTCGTCCCGGTCGGCCAGCGCCTCGCGCAGCCGCGCGACGAGCACCTGGCGTCCGGTGAAGTCCCGCAGGCCGGGTCGGAGCTGACGAGGGATCACCACGTCGGCAGCGGCGGCCCCCCCGGCCCCGGCTCCCGAAGCGGGAGCGGCGCGCGCGGGCGTGGGCGCCGCCGCCAGCGCCGGGTCGGCGGCGAGGATCCCCTGATGGGTGCGCCGCAGCGCCGGAGCCGGGTCGACGCCGAGCTCGTCCGCGAGCCTCCGCCGGACCTGGCGGTAGACCTCCAGTGCCTCGCCCCGGCGGCCGCTGCGGTACAGCGCCAGCAGGCGCAGTTCCGCGACGCGCTCGTCCAGCGGCTGCCCGGCGTGCAGGGCGGCCAGTTCCGCGACGACCTCCTGATGGCGGCCGAGGACCAACTCCGCCTCCAGGCACTGCTTCTGCACGGCGACGCGCAGCGCGTCGAGTCGTTCGGCCTCGGTGCGGAGCGTCGCGCCGGTGAGACCGGCGAGGGCGGGGCCGCGCCAGCAGGCGAGGGCGCGGCGCAGCCCGCTGACGACGAGCTCGGGATCGGCAGCGCCCGAGGCGGCACCGGCGGGGGCGTCCGAGGCGGCGCCCGCTTCGGCGCCGAGGGCCTCGCGGCGGGCCTGCTCGAAGGCGAGCAGGTCGAGCTGATGGGCGGCCAGCCGGAGCTGGTAGCCGCCGTGCCGGGTGACGACCAGGCCGGGTGCGCCCGCGTCGGCGAGGGCGCGGCGCAGGCCGGAGACCGCGTCCTGCACCTGGCGTACCGCGGTGGCCGGTCCGCCGTCGTCCCACATGACGTCGACCAGGCGGTCCATCGGAACGGTCCGGCCCGGATCGAGCAGCAGCGCGGCGAGCACCTTGGCGACGCGGGGCCCGCCGAGCGCGACCTCGCGGCCGTCGATCTCCGCACGCAGGGGCCCGAGGACCCCCATCCGGACGTCCGCCTGTCGTGTGCCCACCGCTCCCCGCTGCTCCCCGTCGTTCCCGCTGCCTGGCTGCTTCCGCCGCCCCGTCACCCCGTCACCCCGCACCGGGCGGTCCCCGCCCGTTCTCGGCGGGGACATGACGTGTTGACCAGGACGAACCTAGGACGGATCTAGGACCGGTGTCCATATCGTCAGGACTGCCGGTCCGAGCCGGGTGGCACGGGGGGATCACCCAGCTCGGGCCGTCAGCCTTTCTCCGGCACCCCGACGAGGGCCAAGCGCCCTGACTCCACCCCCGGCTTAAATATGCATCTGCGGTGCATGTTAGCTTGAGGCGGTCGGCTCGGGACGTCATCGGGACGCCCGCCGACCGAGCACCACTCCAGGAGTCACCCATGCTCTCCGCGAAGTCGGCCCCCGTCGTCCGCGCCACCCTGCCCGCCGTCGGCGCGGCCATCGGCGAGATCACCGAGCTCTTCTACGCGAAGCTGTTCGAAGCCCACCCGGAACTGCTGCGGGACCTGTTCAACCGCGGCAACCAGGCCGCCGGCACCCAGCGCCAGGCGCTGGCCGGGTCCATCGCCGCCTTCGCGACCCACCTGCTGGAGCACCCCGACACCCGCCCCGACGCCATGCTGCGCCGCATCGCCCACAAGCACGCCTCCCTCGGCGTCGCCCCCGCCCAGTACGAGGTCGTCCACCGGCACCTCTTCGCCGCCATCGTCGAGGTGCTGGGCGAGGCGGTCACCCCCGAGGTCGCCGCCGCCTGGGACGAGGTCTACTGGCTGATGGCGAACGCACTGATCGCCGTCGAGGAGCGCCTCTACGCCGAGCAGGGCTGCCTGCCCGGCGGCAGTTGGAGCGAGTGGGAGGTCGTCGGCCGCACCGAGGAGACCGCCGACGTGGTCTCCTTCCTGCTCCGCCCGGTCGGCGAGGACGCGCGGCCGCTGCCGTACCGCGCCGGACAGTACGTCTCGGTCCAGGTCGAGCTGGCCGACGGCGCCCGCCAGATCCGCCAGTACAGCCTGGTCGGCGCCACCGACGCGACGGTGCGCCAGATCAGCGTCAAGCGCGAGCGCGCCGGCGCGACCACCCCGGCAGGCGAGGTCTCGGGCCACCTGCACGACCACGTCAGGGTCGGCGACACACTGCGCGTCTCCGCGCCCTTCGGCGATCTCGTGCTGGGCGGTCCGGAGCTGGGCGGCCCGGAGCTGGGCGGTCCGGGGCAGGGGGACGACCTCGCGGGCCGCCCGATCGTTCTGGCCTCCGCCGGGATCGGCATCACCCCGATGCTGTCGCTGCTGCACGAGCTGCACAACCGCGGCCACCGGCCGCCGGTCCTGGTCGTCCACGGCGACCGCTCCCCCGCCGACCACGCGCTGCGCGCCGAGCAGACCGCGCTGACCGGCAAGCTCCCGCAGGGCCGCACCCTCTACTTCTACGAGCGCGACGCCGAGCCCGCCGACCGCTCCGGCCTGGTGGACCTGGAGGGCGCCCCGATCCCCGCGGGGGCCGTCGCCTACCTGTGCGGCCCGCTGCCCTTCATGCGCGCGGTGCGCGCCCAGTTGCTGGCCGGGGGCGTCGCCGCCGCCGACATCCACTACGAGGTCTTCGGCCCCGACCTGTGGCTCGGCCACCGGTAACAGCCGAGCCGGCGTGGAACCGTCGGACCCTCAGTCCCCGCCGCCGGGCCGCCTGCTGATCGCCAGCAGCAGCGGCCCGGTCGGCGCCGCGACCACGTCCTCCACCAGGACCCGGTCCAGCGAGGCGTAGAACGCCTCCTGCGCCTGCCGCAGCGCGCCGCGCAGCCGGCACGCCGCGTTGAGCGGGCAGGACTCGTCGTCGCCGACGCAGTCCGCCAGATCGCCGGAGCCCTCGAAGGTGCGCACCACCGCCCCGACCGAGGCCGCCCGCCCGGCGACCGTCAGCTCCAGCCCGCCGCCGCGGCCCCGCCGGGCCTCCACCAGGCCGAGGTGCTGCAACCGGGCGACCACCTTCGCCATGTGCGTGTAGGCCGCCCCGAGCGCCTCGGCGACCTCCCGCGTGGTCGGCGCCGCACCGGACCCCAACGGCCCGTCCGCGGCCGGCCGCACCGCGAGCCGCATCAGCAGCCGCAGGGCGAGGTCGGTGGACTTCATCAGGTGCATGCCTTGAGCCTACGGCGCGCCGCCGCCCGGCCCAAGAAAACTGGCATCCGAGATGCGTCTTCCAAGTCGGTCGGGCTCGACGGGCGTGTCCGTTCGCTCGCGCACCGCCCGGATGGTTGAGACTGCAAGGCGAGGGCAGACGCGAGGAGGAGGCGGCGAGGATGAGCACGAGCGAGGCGGAGGTCACGGTCGCGGACGCGCCGCAGGCGCACCGGTTCGAGGCGCGGATCGAGGGCGAGCTGGTCGGCTTCGCCTCCTATGTGCGCGACGACCACCGCGTGGTCTACCAGCACACCGTCGTCGGCCCCGCCTACGAGGGCCTCGGCATCGGCGGACTGCTGGCGCGGACGGCCGTCGAGGACGGTATCCGCCGGGGCGTCGTGGTCGAGGTGACCTGCCCGTTCATCAAGGACTGGCTGACACGACACCCGGAGTACCAGGACAGGCTGTCCGGCACTCCGGGTGCGTGAGGAGAGGACGACCGCGGATGTCCGCTGAGCGCGGACCGCAGATCGCGGTCGGTCAGCCGATGCGGCCGGCGAAGTCCGGGGTGTAGTTGGAGACGGTCTCCCACTTGACGCCGGAGCTCGGGTTGGCGGCCTCGACGAAGCGGCCGTTGCCGACGTAGATCGCGACGTGGTAGACGCCGCCGGCCGAGCCGTCGTTGGACCAGAACAGCAGGTCGCCCGGCTGGGCCTGGGAGACCGGGATGATCGTGGTGGTCGAGGCCTGGTCCGCGGCGGTGCGCGGCAGGTTGACGCCGGCCTGGGCGTAGGCGGCCTGGACCAGGCCGGAGCAGTCCCAGGCGTTCGGGCCGGTGCCGCCGTAGACGTAGGCGTCGCCCACGTGCGCCTCGGCGAACGCGATCGCCGACGCCGCCGCGGCGGACGCGCCCTGCGGGACCGAGGTGGTCGCGGCGGTCGTGGTCGCGGAGGTGCTGCCGGCGGCGGCCGACGACGACGTCGTGGTCGACGCGTCCGAGCTGGTGCGGGCCGGGGAGGCGCTGCCACCGAGGACCAGCTTCTGACCCGGGTAGATCCAGTCCGGACCCTTCGTCAGCTCCGCCTTGTTCATCTGGTAGAGGCGCTGCCAGCCACCGGAGACGTGCTGCTTCTGGGCGATGGTGGACAGCCAGTCGCCCGGGCGCACCGTGTAGGTGCCGTGGGCGGCGTGGGCCGAGTGCGCGGCGGGGGCGGACTCGCTGCCCTCGTCGCCGGCGGAGGAGCCGCCGGACGTGGAGCCGCCGGACGTGGAGCTGCCGCTCGACGGGGTCGAGGCGGCGGTCGAGCTGGACGAGCCGGAGGAGCCCGAGGTGCTCAGGGTCGGCGCGGGGCCGCCCTGGGACAGGCCGGCCTGCGGGCCGCAGACGGGCCACGCGGTCGGGCCCTGGCCGGCCAGGACCTTCTCGGCGACGGCTATCTGCTGGTCCTTGGTGGCCAGGTCGGCGCGGGAGGCGTACTGCTGGCCGCCGTAGGCGTCCCAGGTGGACTGGTCGAACTGCAGGCCGCCGTAGTAGCCGTTGCCGGTGTTGATGGACCAGTTGCCGGAGGACTCGCACTGGGCGACGGCGTCCCAGGTGGAGACCGTGGCGGCGTGGGCGCCGGTCGCGGTGACCAGCGGGAGGGCCATGCCGGCGCCGGTGAGGCCGACGGTGGCGACGAGGCGCTTGGAGATGAGACGGGCGGAGCTGGGCGCGCGGTGGCGGCCCGTGCTGCTGAACAGCATGAGGTGGTCCTCTCCCACGCCTGCGAGGTGAGCTGTCGGGTTCGGGCCGGAGTCGCCCGGCCGTGCTGTGGCACGGCTTCACCCCTAGCCGCGGTCTGCGTTCCGCGGCGACTTACCTGGGTCCCCCGCTCCTGCCGTGGTGTGCGTCCGGATGACGTCTGACCTTCCCCGGCGGCAGGACTCGGCGTTCCGGAGATGTCAGTTCCGCTTAAGTGCGGCTGGGCGTGACCGTAGGCAGATCGGACGGCAAACCTCAAGCCAGCACCCAGGCTTTGAGAGGTCCGTCACGCCCGGCCGACAGGATTCACAGAGTCGCTTCGCCTAATTGCCCGATTTGCCCCCGTGGTTTGTCAGCCTTCCCTGTTCTATGTCCGGTTGATGCACCTTCGGCCGGACGTAAAAGCGCGCCCGCCCCGGACGGGACGAGCGCGCTTCGCGTAGCTGATGTGCGGTCAGGTCATTTCGGTCGACACAGCCGGGTCAGCTCAGCCGGGTCAGCTTCGCGCCGAAGCCGGGAGCGGTCAGTCCGGACTGCAGCGCGACGGGGACCGTCTGCGCCGTCGGCCCGCTGCCGACCACCAGCTCGCCGACGACCGTTCCGGCCGCCGCGCTGTGCGGGATCGCCTTGCCGTCCAGCGGCCGCAGCGAGACGCCGACCGACAGCCCGCTCCAGCCGGCCACCTGCACGTCCGCGGTCGCCACCACCGGCGTGCGGCCGCCCATCCCGTCGTCGACGTAGCCGACCACGTCGCCCTTGTGCGCGATGGTGTGGCCCTGGAGCGCCTGCTCGGCGCTGAGGACCAGCTTCTTGCTGTTGGCCAGCACCTGGTCGAGGATGCCCTGCCCCGGCCCGCCGCCGACCGCCGGCTGGCTCAGCGTCACACCCACGATCAACTGGCTGACACCGCCGACGGGCTGCTCGGCCGCCCAGACCAGGTTGCCCAGCGCCGCCGTGCTGGTGCCGGTCTTGATCCCGATCACGCCGTTCTTGCCGACGAGCGTGTTGGTGTTCGGAGTCAGCCCGTTCTCCGGCGAGTTGAAAGACTGTGTACCGACGACCTCGCGGAAGACCGGGTCCGCCATCGCCGCCGTCGCCAGCTTCAGTTGGTCCTCGGCGGTGCTGCGGGTGGTCGCGTCCAGACCGCTGGGGTCCGTGTACGTCGACTGCGCCATGCCCAGCTGCGTCGCCGTGGCCTGCATCTTCTGCACGAAGGCGGCGTCGGTGCCGGCGTCCCAGCGTCCGAGCAGCCGGGCGATGTTGTTCGCCGAGGGGATCATCAGCATCTGCAGCGCCTGGTACTCGCTGAGCTTCTCCCCCGGCGAGACCTTCTGCACCGACTCGCCGGAGTTGCTGCCGGTGTTGTAGTCGTTGACCGCGCCCTGGTCGACGGTGATCGTCGGCCCCTGCTCGCCCGTCTTCAGCGGATGGTCGTGCAGCACGATGTACGCGGTCATCATCTTGGTCACGCTCGCCAGCGGCACCGGGTTGCCGCTGCCGCTCTTCCCCATCATCCCGAGCCCGGGGACGGAGACGGCGGCCTGCCCGTTGACCGGCCAGGCGAGCGAGAGCTGCCCGCCCTCGAACGCGTAGCTCCCCACCGCGGACTGCTGAAGCTTCGGCGACGGCAACGGCCGCAGCACCTGCACCGTGCCGAGGATCAGCACGAGCAGCACCAGCAGCGTCCCGTAGAGCCGCACGCGCCGCAGCGCGATCCGCGTCGGCGTCATCGGCCGGGCACTGAGACCGGCCAGCACCTCCATCGCCTCGACGGTCGTCTCCGGCGACTCCGCGACGGCGGTCGCCGCCCCGACCGGCCCACCCCGTGCGGGCTCGGCGGCCGGCCCGGACGTCCGCGGAGCCGGCGGCGGCGGAAGCGGCGGGAACGCGGACATGGGCCGCGTCTCGTCATCGGCGATGGACCGCCGCGCGGCCACGACCGGCGGCTTCTGCGGCTCGGGCTCGGGGTCTGCCTCGGCCTCCGGCTCGGGGTCTGCCTCGGCCTCCGGCTCCTGCTCCTGCTCCTGCTCCTGCTCGGACTCGGCGTCGGCCTCGTCCTCGTCCTCGGCCTCGATGGGCTCCTCTTCGGCCTCGTCCTCGGCCGGGGGCTGCTCCGCCTCGGCGGTCCCCAGCGCCTTCTGAACCGCAGCGGCACGCAGCAGGCGCGTCTCGGCGTCGACCGCCGGCTCGGGCTCCGTGGACTCGGGCTCTGCGGGCTCGGCCTCTTCAGCCTCGGACTCGGTGGGCTCCGCGGCCTCAGCCTCGGGCGCCTTCCCGACGACGGCGGCACGCAGTACGCGGGTCGCGCTGCCGTCCGCGGCCTCCGGCTCAGCGGGCTCGTCGGCCTCGGCCTCCGCCGCGTCAACCTCCGCCGTCCTGGGCTTCTTCGCGTCCGCCTCCGACGCCTTCTCGACCACGGCGGCACGCAGCAGGCGCGTCTCGGCGTCGAGCTCAGGCTCCGCCGCCTCGGGCTCGTCCTCGGCCTCGGCCTCGGGCTTGGCTTCGACGTTCTCCGCCGCCGCCTCGTGCTCAGCCACGGGCTCCTGCTCCCGCTCCTCCTCGCCCTCACCCTCGCGCTCCTCGCGCGGGCGGAGGGTGCGGGTGGGTGAGTCCGTGGGGGTGGACGCGGCCGGGACGGCCGCCTCGACCGTCGACCGTTCCGCCTCCTGCTGCTCCTCCGCTCCCGCGGTCCGGTTCGACCTGTCGGGGGACTCACCCACGTAACCCAGCCTCCTCAAGCTCATGTCGCATCTGCCTGGACCCAGTCTCCTGCACCCACGCGCACATCCGCGCTCGCCAGGCCGCTGACCGGCCGCAGGAACAGACGAGAGGCCACCTGCGGACGGTTCCGAAAGATCACGGCGAGGTGTCACATTCGAGGCCCTCTCGACAGCGGGGTGTGAGAGGCGTCACTCTGTTGTGCATCCACGCGGGGAGGCTTGGATGGGCAGGAGCCGCAGAACAATTCCCGAGGAGCTGCTGTTGCTCGCTCTGGACCCGGCCACGGGTACCACGGCGCAGCCCCAGACGCTCGACCTCGGACTGGCCGGAGCACAGCTCGTCGAGCTGGCCATGGCCGGACGCATCGTCCCGGACGGAGACCGGATCACCGTGGTGAATCCGCGACCGACCGGCGACCCGACCCTCGATCACGCGCTCGAACTGCTGCGCAGACGTGGCAGTGCGGTGCGCGCCGTACAGTGGATCGGCGGCCCGCGACTGGGGCTGCGCCAGACCTATCTCGCGCACCTGGAACGGTGCGAGATGGTGAAGGCCGTGCCGGGCCAGGTGTGCGGAGTGTTGCCGACGACCCGCTACCAGGCGTCGGACGACTGCACGAACAGTGCCATCAAGGAACGCCTGGACGCGGCGATCCGGACCGGGGTGCCCCCGGACCCGCGCACCGCCGCGCTCGCCGCCCTGGCCCACTCGGTCGGGCTGGGCAAGCACCTGTACCCGGGCAACGAGGGACGGTCATGCAGGTCCCGCCTGCGCGACCTGATCCGGTACGACCCCCTCGGCGGCATGGTCGCGCACGCGGTCATGGACGTGCAGAACGGCATGCCGACCACGCAGGTGCGCACGGGCGGCGCCCGTCCGGCCGCGCGTCCGGCGGCCCGGCCCGCCGTCGTCACCGGGATGGTCCGCGCGGGCATCAGGTAGGCCGGGCGTCAGGCAGGCCGGCCGTCAGACAGGCCGGTCCGCTCGGCGACACGCCGGAAGGGAAACACCGGGAACGGCACGCGAAACGCGACACGAGCGGAAGCGGCGGCGAACCACCCTTCGCCGCCGCTTCCTCGTACTCATCAGGTCTCCGGAGCGGCAGGTGTGGGCGCAGAATCGTTCCGCCTCTGAGCCAATCCGTCAAGAAGCGGGCCGATTGCGCCACATGAGGGCGTGTCGGGATGGCATCCTGGCTGGCTATAGGGGCGTGCCAGTCCATCGATGCCCAGGAGAGACCGTGTCGACCGCCAGCGTCAATCCCACCGTCCGCCGCCGCCGTCTCGGGGCCGAGCTCCGCCGACTGCGCGAGCAGAAAGGCCTCACCGCGGAGGAGGTCGCGCAGCAGCTGCTGGTCTCCCAGTCGAAGATCAGCCGTCTGGAGAACGGCCGCCGCAGCATCAGCCAGCGCGACGTGCGGGATCTGTGCGACGTCTACGGCGTCAGCGATCCGGCGATGATCGAGGGTCTGATGACCATGGCCCGCGAGTCGCGGCAGCGCGGCTGGTGGCACGCCTTCGGCGACGTCCCCTACAGCGTCTACATCGGCCTGGAGGCCGAGGCGGTCTCCATCCGCACCTACGAGTCGCTGTTCATCCCCGGCCTGCTGCAGACGCGCGAGTACGCGCACGCCGTGGTCGCGGGCATCCAGCCCGAGGCCCAGCCAGCGCAGATCGAGAAGCGGACGGACGTCCGCATGGTGCGCCAGGACCTGCTGCGCAAGAACGACGAGCCGCTGCGCCTGTGGGCGGTCGTCGACGAGGCCGCGCTGCACCGCGTCGTGGGGAGCCCGCAGACGATGCGGGCGCAACTGGAGGCGCTGATCGAGACCAGCCTGCTGCCGCACGTGACGGTGCAGGTGCTGCCGTTCGGCGTCGGCGCGCACCCGGGCATGACCGCCAACTTCTCGGTGCTGGAGTACCGCGACGCCTCCGACGCGACGGTCGTCTATCTGGAGGGCGTCACCAGCGACCTGTATCTGGAGAAGGAGTCGGACGTCCGCGCCTACGCCACCCTCTACGAGCACCTCCAGGCGCAGGCGCTCGGCCCGGAGCAGACCCGCGAACTCGTGGACAAGGTCGCCAAACTGCACACCCGCTGATCGCGAAGGCGCGGAAGAATACACCACGGGTGGGCGGCGGCCACGCTGCGACCTCCAAATCCTTTCGGATGAGTGAACGCCGACAGTCGACGGTTCCCAGCGGCGGGACGGTGTGGGCAGACTGACACCCGTAAACGCGATCAGCGGATCGTCAGCTCGCTCTCCCCGAACTGGAGATGGAAATGATCACTGAGGACCACCGCGACGGCGCCCTCGACTGGCGCAAGTCCAGCTACTCCGGAGCCAACGCCTGCGTCGAGGTCGCCCGTCCCACCGACGCCGTCATGGTCCGCGACTCCAAGGACCTGGCCGGACCGTCCCTCGCGTTCTCCCGCGAGGCCTGGCAGTCCTTCCTCGCCGAGGTCGCCACCGGCTCCCTCGACCGGGCCTGAACCGCCGCCCGGCGGGGGCAGACTCGCGCCCCCGCCGCGCACCCCACCTCCCCGCACCCCTCCCGCACCCCACCTCCCGCAGCGCGTCTCAGCGCAGTTCGTCGACGTAGGCGTCGGTCCCCGGCAGGGTCGGCAGGAACGGCGCCACCAGCTCCACCCGCGCGCCCGGGACCGCCCCGGCCACCTCCCCGTCCAGGCCGGTGAAGGCGTCCCAGCACTCGCGCGGGTCCTGCTGCAGGAACCAGAGCAGCGTCAGTCGGGTGTCCGTCCCGTCGACCGGCTTCACGTACGACATCCGGTCGACCGGCAGCGGCAGCGGCTCGAAGATCGTGCACATCGCCGCGGGCGACTGCGTCGCCGGGCCGCCCGACCTGAGCCGGGACGGCAGGTGCCGGTCCATCAGCCAGTCGGTCAACTGCCGCCGCTGCTCCGGCGTCTCGGTGTCGATGACCTCCAGCACCAGTCCCTGGTAGGGGTGGTCCAGCGCGTGGATGTCGCGCGGGCCGGCCGCGCCGTCCCGGTAGTACGTGCTGACGTGCTGCTGGAAGGCGGTGAAGACGTGGGTGCGGTCGCGGTAGACGCGGCCGTCCCGGTTCAGCCGCTTGTTGATCTGGACCGTCCACCGCATGTGGGCGTCGTGGCGGCCCTGGGTGACCCAGTAGACCGACAGGTAGCACCCGGCGGTGACCGGCAGGTCCGCCGCCTGGGTGACGGCGGACTTCTCCGGATACCGCAGCAGTTGCAGCTCGCGGGTGGCCACGAACCGCCGCCCGGCGAACATCCACGGCATGGCCGTCGCGCCCGCGTAGAAGTGGTCGTCCTCGTACCAACGGTTGTAGGCGTACTCGTGGCCCGGCAGCGGCTCGACCATGGTGATCAGAGCACTGCCGATGGCGACGCCGTAGGGGCCGCGAGCGGCCAGTTCGGTGTAGCGCTGCAGTTCTTCCGCGTCATCCGCATCCGTCATGGAGCTGACGGTAAGTCAGATGACCGGAACTGCCCAGAGGAAGCTCCAGGGCAGAACCGGCCGTGCTCCGGACGCCTTGTGCGATCGTTGCCTGGGCCGCCCCGCCTTGTCCCGTTAGCCTCCGATTCATGCCGAGACGCACCCCAGCCTCCTCCGTCCCGGTTCCGTTCGAGCCGGCGGCCGCCCGTGCCGTGCGCTCCTCCCTCGGACTGAGCCCCGCCATGGTCGCCCGCTCGCTCGCCGAGCAGTACGCCATGCCCGTGCCGCCTGCCCACGTCATCGCGTGGGAGACCGGCGCCGCACACCCCACCGAACGTGAACTGATCGCGCTCGCACGCGTGCTGTGGTGCCTTCCGGGCCAACTGATGGGCGGCCGCGCCGAGTCCCTGCGCGACCACCGGCTCGCCCTGGACCTGCCGCAGGAGGAGGTGGCCCGCCGGATCCGGGTCACCCCGCGCGAGTACGCGAAGCTGGAGGTGCGCTGGACCGGCGACCGCACCCAGACCCGGGACCTCGCCGTCGCCCTGCAGCTCTCCCCGCCCGCGCTGATCCGCGCCTGCGCCCGCGAGGAGGAGCTGGAGGAGCTGCTGCGCCGTGCGGTCGACGGCCGCTGGCAGGCCCAGGTGCGGCCGGTGCGCGACCTCGTCCCGATGCTGTCGGAGGAGTGGATCACCCACGCGCTCCAGGCCCTGGCCGCGGAGAGGTCCACCTCCAGCGCCCTGTGGGGATCGAACAGCGCCCCGACGGCGGCGACCGACGAACCGGAGACGGAGCCGCTGGAGCGGTTCTGGGAACTCGCCGGCGTCACCGGACTCTGACACCGCTTCACCACCCCCTCCCGCGCCCTCCCGACTCTGGCCCCCTGCGGCCCGACACCCTATTCTGACGGATCGTCAGACAAGAGTCCCACCGGGAGGATCGCCATGCTGCTCGAAGGACGCACGGTCGTGGTCTCCGGCGTCGGGCCGGGCCTCGGGCACCGCGTCGCGCTGGCCGCGGCCCGCGACGGCGCCAACGTCGTGCTCGGCGCGCGCACACAGGAGAACCTGGTCAAGACCGCCGAGCAGATCGAGGCGACCCGCCCGGGGACCACCGCGTGGAAGCGCACCGACATCGCCGACCCCGGGCGCTGCGACGCCCTCGCCGCGCTCGCCGTCGAGCGCTTCGGACGCATCGACGCGGTGATCCACGTCGCCGCCATGGACCAGTCCTTCGGCGGGCTCGAGGACGCCGACTTCGACGAGTGGCGCCGGGTCATCGACGTCAACCTGATCGGCACGCTCCAGCTGACGCGCTCCTGCCTCCCCGCGCTGCGCGAACGCGGCGGCGCGGTCGTCATCGTCGGCACCCAGTCCGCCATCGCCGCCCCGTCCCAGGTCCGGCAGGCCGCGTACGCCGCCTCCAAGGGCGCGCTGACCAGTGCGATGTACAGCATGGCCCGGGAGCTCGGCCCGTCCAGGATCCGCGTCAACACCGTGCTGCCGGGCTGGATGTGGGGCCCGATGGTGGAGGCCTACGTCACCTGGACCGCCACCGGCGAGAACGTCCCGCGGGAGGAGGTCGTGGGGCGTCTGAGCGAGCGGGTCGTCCTGCCGGAGCTGGCCACCGACGGCGACGTCGCCGAGGCCGCGATCTTCCTCGCCTCCGAGCGCGCCCGCGCCATCACCGGCCAGTCGCTCCTCGTCAACGCGGGCGAGATCATGCGCTGACCCGCTCCCGTCGGCGGCCGTCTTCTATGGTCGTTCGTATGACGATCGACACGGGGACCACCGACACGACCACCGCCACGCTCTTCGACGCCCTGCGGGCCGACGCCGTCTCCACCGTCGACCGGCTGCGCGAGCTCTACCCGGAGCCGAACCCGAACTCGGTCCGCAAGGAGACCGACCACCTCACCGAGCAGACCCGGCGGCTCGTCGCCTGCTCCTCGCTGGTCCTGATCGGCAGCGCCGACGCCGAGGGCCGGGCGGACGTGACGCCGCGCGGAGGGCCGGCCGGGTTCGTCTCGGTGCTGGACGAGCGGACCCTGGTCATCCCCGACGCGACCGGCAACAAGCGACTCGACACGATGCAGAACGTCCTCGCGACCGGGCGCGTCGGCCTGCTCTTCCTCGTCCCCGGCCGGCCCACCACGCTGCGCGTCAACGGCCGCGCCTGCGTCTCGGCGCGCCCGGAGCTGCTCTCGCAGCTCACCCCCGTCGGCAAGCCGCCCGTCACGGCACTGGTGGTGCACGTCGAGGAGGTCTACCCGCACTGCCCCAAGTCGCTGATGCGCGCCGGCGCGTGGGAGCCCGGCCGGTGGCTGCCGGCCGACGCGCAGCCGTCCAGCGCCGAGGTGACGCTGGCCCAGCTGGACCTGCCCGGCCTGACCGTCGACCAGGTCGAGGAGGCCGAGCGGGAGTCGCTGCGTCTGCGCTTCGAGTGACGGGCCGCTACTCGACGACCGGCAGCAGCTCCGGCAGGTGCCCGTCCGAGGCCAGGGCGGCGGCCCGGCGCTCCGCCGGGACCTCGCCGTAGAGGGTGGTCCGCTGGGCGGCCGGACGGCCGGCCGCGGCGGCGACCGCCTCCAGGTCGCGGACGGACTTGTAGCTGCCGTAAGCGGAGCCGGCCATCCGGGAGATGGTCTCCTCCATCAGCGTGCCGCCCAGGTCGTTGGCGCCGCTGCGGAGCATCTCCGCGGCGCCCTCGGCGCCCAGTTTGACCCAGCTGGTCTGGATGTTGGGGATGCGCCCGTGCAGCAGCAGCCGGGCCATGGCGGTGACGGCCCGGTTGTCGCGCATCGTCGGGCCGGGCCGGGAGATGCCGGCGAGGTAGACGGGCGCGTTGGTGTGCACGAACGGCAGGGTCACGAACTCCGTGAAGCCGCCCCGTCCGGCCGCGAGGGAGCGCTCCTGGATCTCGGCCAGCAGCCGCAGGTGGCCGAGCCAGTGGCGGGGCTGGTCGACGTGCCCGTACATCATCGTCGAGGAGGACCGGATGCCGAGCTCGTGCGCGGTGGTGACCACCTCGACCCAGGTCGCGGCGGGCAGCTTGCCCTTGGTGAGCACCCAGCGGACCTCGTCGTCGAGGATCTCGGCGGCGGTGCCGGGGATGGTGTCGAGCCCGGCCTCCTTGGCCCGGGCGAGCCAGTCCCGGACGGACAGCCCCGTCCTGGTCGCGCCGTTGACGATCTCCATCGGGGAGAAGGCGTGCACGTGCATGCCGGGAACGCGGTCCTTCACCGCGCGGGCGATGTCGAAGTAGGCGGTGCCGGGCAGGTCCGGGTGGATGCCGCCCTGCATGCACACCTCGGTCGCGCCGACCTGCCACGCCTGCTCGGCGCGGTCGGCGACCTGGGACAGCGAGAGCGTGTAGGCGTCGGCGTCGGTGCGCCGCTGCGCGAAGGCGCAGAAGCGGCAGCCGGTGTAGCAGACGTTGGTGAAGTTGATGTTCCGCGTGACGCAGTAGGTGACGGTGTCGCCCACGACGTCCCGGCGCACCGCGTCCGCGACGGAGCAGAGCGCGTCCAGCGCGGGGCCGTCGGCGTGGAGGAGCGCGAGCGCCTGCGGGTCCGTCAGCCGGCGCGGGTCGTCGGCGGCGACGGCCAGCGCCTCGCGCACGTCGGCGTCGAGCCTCTCGGGCGCCCCGGTGGCGGCGGCGACCTCGCGCAGCGCGTCCCAGTCGCCGTAGACGTCGTCGAAGTCCGCGCGGCGGTCGCCGGTCCGGCCGTCCGTGTCGACCTCGACGTGCAGCTCGGTGCGTCCGGAGGCGGTGAAGACCTCCTCCGGCTCCTGCCAGGGCAGGCCGAGCGGCAGCGCGTCCGGGCGGGCCAGCCCGGTCTCGGGGTCCGCCAGGGCGCGGACGTGCGGCAGCACCCGCGGGTCGAGCCACGGCTCGCCCTGGCGCACGTACTCGGGGTAGACGCAGAGCCGTTCGCGCAGTTCGAAGCCGGCTGCCCGGGAGCGTGCGGACAGCTCCTCGATCTGCGGCCAGGGGCGCTCGGGGTTCACGTGATCGATGGTCAGCGGCGAGACCCCGCCCCAGTCGTCGACACCGGCGCCGATCAGCCGCTCGTACTCACCCTCGACGAGGTTCGGCGGGGCCTGGAGGCAGGCCGACGGGCCCAGGATGTGCCGGGCCACCGCCACCGTGGCGACCAGGTCGTCCAGCTCGGCGTCGGGCATGCCGCGCATCGCCGTGTCCGGCTTGGCCCGGAAGTTCTGGATGATCAGTTCCTGGATGCCGTGGTAGGCCCGGGAGATCCGGCGCAGCGCGAACAGGGACTCCGCCCGCTCCTGGTAGGTCTCGCCGATGCCGATCAGCAGACCGGAGGTGAAGGGCACCGACGACCGGCCCGCGTCCTCCAGCACCCGCAGCCGCACGGCCGGCTCCTTGTCCGGGGAGCCGTAGTGGGGGCCGCCCGGCTCCGACCACAGCCGGGTCGCGGTCGTCTCCAGCATCATGCCCATGGACGGGGCGACCGGCTTCAGGCGCTGGAAGTCCGTCCACGACATCGCGCCCGGGTTGAGGTGGGGCAGCAGGCCGGTCTCCTCCAGGATGCGGATGGAGACGGCGCGGACGTAGGCGATCGTGTCGTCGTATCCGTGCGCGTCGAGCCACTCGCGCGCCTCCGGCCAGCGGTCCTCCGGCTTGTCGCCGAGCGTGATCAGCGCTTCCTTGCAGCCGAGCGCCGCGCCCTTGCGGGCGACGTCCAGCACCTCGTCGGGGGACATGAACATCCCGTGGCCGGCGCGGCGCAGCTTGCCCGGGACGGTGACGAACGTGCAGTAGTGGCAGGTGTCCCGGCACAGCCGGGTCAGCGGGATGAAGACGCTCTTCGAGTACGTGATGACGCCGGGCCTGCCCGCCGCCTCCAGTCCCGCGTCGCGCACCCGGGCGGCGGACGCGGCGAGCTCGGTGAGCGCCTCCCCTCGGGCCTGCAGCAGCACCGCGGCCTCGGCGACGTCGAGGGCGACCCCCGACCGGGCCCGGTGGACGGCGCGGCGCATCGCGTTCGCCGTCGGCTGCACGCTCGGCACGCTCGGCACGCTCGGCACGCTCGGCTGCGCGTTCGACTGCTCCTTCATGCAGTGAACCTTACGCGGCCCGGCTGGCCCGCCCCTCGAGTAACCCTGAGATCGTCTCAGGGTCGCGTAGTCCGACGGGTGGAACCGGCTTTGCGCCCGTGGGCCGATGCCGCGTCCGGGGGTGGAGGCGTTCAATGGCAGCGTGGGAGAGACCGGGGAGAACATGACGGAGGGACGAGCAATGTCGACCAACACCGACCGAGGGAGCACCGCCCGGACGAGCCGTAAGCGGTTGGTGCTGGTGTCGGCGGCCGTGGCGGCCGTGGCGGGCTCCGTGGCCGCGGGCACGGCGCTGGCGGCGGGGCCCTCGCTGCCCTCGGTGTCGGCGCAGAACCTGCTGGCGCGGGCGCTCAGCAGCCACCAGCAGGTCTTCTCGGGCACGATCGAGTCGACCGTGGATCTCGGCCTGCCCTCGCAGCTGGTCTCCCAGCTGCCCTCGGCGCTCGGCGCGAAGTCCGGCGCGGGCGCGTCCGCGGATCCCCAGGCCCAGCAGGCGCAGCAGCAGTTGCTGAGCCTGCTGTCGGGGACGCACGACTTCGACGTGGCGATGGACGGCCCGAACCGCCAGGCGTTCAGCTCCACGGACACCGGCAGCACGGTCCGTTTCGTCCACAACGGCACCGAGGCCTGGTCCTACGACAGCCGGAGCAACCAGGCCGTCCAGTACACCGGGATCAACCCGGACGAGGCCACCACGCATCCGAGCGCCCCGGCGATGACCACCCCGGCGGACGCCGCACGGATGCTCCAGGAGATCGCGCCGTTCAGCTCGGTCACGGTCGACGGCAACTCGATGGTGGCGGGGCGTCAGGTCTACGTCCTCGTCATCTCTCCGAAGGGGCAAGGCTCGACGATCGGCGACGTCCGCCTGTCCGTGGACGCGCGGACGGACATGCCGCTCGGGGTCCAGGTGGACCCGTCGGACGGCAGCAGCCCGATCGCCGACGTGCGGTTCGCGTCGATCAGCTACGCCGAGCCGGCCGCGAGCACCTTCGACTTCACCCTGCCGCAGGGCGCGAAGCTGGTCACCAAGTCCGGTGCGCAGGTGGGCCACGAGCAGACGCACTCCCCCGCCCGGCCGGGCGCGCCGAAGCCCCAGGGCGCGCCGGGCGCGCAGGACCACGCCGACGACGTGCAGATGATCGGCACGGGCTGGACGACCGTCTACAAGATCAGCCCCTCTGCCACCGCCAAGGACGCGAAGAACGGCAAGGGCGGCAGCATGGCCTCCGCGCTCCAGTCCATCGGCCACTCCGTCCCCGGCGGCACGCTGTTCACCACCAAGGCGTTCAACGTCCTGATCACCGACAACGGCACCGTCTACGCGGGCGCGGTCACCCCGCAGTACCTGGAGAGCCTGGCCAAGTAGGTCAAGTAAGCAACTAGTCCAGACAAGTGAAGATCTTCGGCAGAAACTAGTCCGGACAAGTGAGCGGTCGACCGAGTCTTCGGTCGGCCGCTCACTACTGCTCATGCATCGTTCTTCCGGACTTACCTCTCGGTAAGTAGCGTGCAGGTCCGTCATGCACCGGCCCGCCTCTACCGAGGAGACCCTCGTGCGCAAGCGCGCTCTGCTCGCCACCACCCTCGCCGCAGCCACCGCCGTCGTCGGCGGACTGACCGTCGCGCCCGCCGCCCAGGCGACGACGAGCGGCAACTCGCTCTCCGTCTTCGCCTGGAACGTCGACCTGGCCACCTCCGTCGTCGACAGCACCGAGAACGAGAACGCCGCCGGCCGCACGCCGGTCGTCGAGTCGATCATCAAGCAGCACGACGCCGACGTGGTGGTCCTCGACGAGCTGTTCAACCACAGCTCGACCAGCAACATCGAGAGCGCGCTCGCCGCGCAGTACCCGTACCACACGCCCGTCGTCGGCCAGGTCTGCTCCGGCGGCGGCTGGAACGGCATCAGCGGGGACTGCTCCAACTCGCTGTTCGTCATCAACGGCGGCACCATGATCTTCTCGAAGTACCCGATCAAGGCCCAGTACGCCCACGTCTTCTCCAACTCGACGTCGGGCACCTGGGACTACGACGCCAACAAGGGCGCCGCGCTGGCCGAGATCGACAAGAACGGCGTCAACACCTGGGTCGTCGGCACGCACCTCCAGGCCGACCAGTCCGGCACCTCCACGAACACCACCCAGGCCACCCGCCTCGCCCAGCTCGGCGAGATCAAGAGCTGGGTGAACGGGATCGTCGGCTCCTCCGCCCCGGTCCTCATCGGTGGCGACTTCAACGTCGAGTACTTCGGCGGCGCTTCGCGCGGCGACTACGCCAACGCGCAGAACGCGGTGGGCGGCGTGCTCGGCACCCCCGCCACCGACCCGACCCAGCTGACCACCATGGACTGCCCCGTCTCGGCCTGGTGCCAGTTCATGTCCGGCGTCGAGTCCTTCCCGAGCAACTACCAGGACAGCCTCGACTACATCGGCTACCTGAACGCGCCGGGCCGCCCGACCCCGCTGGCGCTGCCGTCCGTGGCCACCGACTTCGACCCGCAGGCGGGCTGGACCCAGGGTCAGACCGACACCCAGTCCCCGAGCGACCACTACCCGGTGCAGGCCACCTTCCAGCTTCCCTGAGCCGGCCGCCCAGCACCCTGGTGAGGGAGGGCGTGCACAGAGTGGTCCACACCACTCGACGGGGTGTCAGAACACCTCGAGTACCTCGTCTCACCTGCTGAAAGGTGCCTTGACGCACCACAGTTGATGCGGATGCCATGGACCGTCACAAGCGCCCAGTGCGGGGGCGTCGTCGGTTCGAGCCAGAAGGCATCACGTATGAGCATCAGCCGCCGCGCCGTCCTCGCCACCGCCGGTCTCGCCGGCCTCAGCGCGGGGACGGCGCTGCTGAGCGGCTGCGCCAGCAGCAGCACCAGCGTCACCGGACCGTCCGGAACCCCCGCCTCCCTGGAGGTCTTCTCCTGGTGGACCGAGGGCGGGGAGGCGGCCGCGCTCGCCTCCCTGGTCAGCGAGTTCCACGTGCACAACCCGCACATCGACTTCGTCAACCGCGCGGTCGCCGGCGGCGCCGGCGCCAACGCGAAGGCCGAGCTCGCCCGCCGCCTGAAGGCCGGCAACCCGCCGGACACCTTCCAGGGCCAGGCCGGCGCGATGCTCGACGACTACGTCGACGCCGGGCAGTTGGAGGACCTCGGCTTCCTCTACCAGCAGCAGGGCTGGGACAAGCTGCTCAGCCCCACGCTGCTCCAGCTGACCCAGCGCGGCGGCAAGCAGTGGTCGGTGCCGCTCGACATCCACCACATCAACCTGATCTGGGCCAACAGACGCGTCTGCGAGCGCGCCGGCGTCCCGACCGCGCCCGCGTCCGTCGCCGACTTCGTCAGCGCCCTGCACAAGGTCGCCGCGACCGGCAAGAACCCGCTGGCCATCTCGGTGACGCCGAACGAGATCTGGCAGCTCAAGCATCTGATGGAGTGCCTGCTGCTGGCCGAGCTCGGCTCGGCGGGCTGGCCGGCGCTGTGGCGGCGCGGCGGCGACTGGGGCTCCCCGCAGGTCACCGCGGCCCTCGAGGCGCTGCGCGAGATCCTCTCGCTGGCCGTGAACCCGACCGCGGAGGTCACCTGGAACCAGGCGAGCGCGATGGTCGGCAACGGCAGCGCGGCCTACCAGATCATGGGCGACTGGACCGAGGCCACCTTCACCCTCGCCGGACTCTCGCCCCACCGCGACTACGCCTGGGCCACCGCCCCCGGCACCTCGGAGGCCTTCCTGTTCGCCTCCGACTGCTTCACCCTGCCCAAGGGCGCGAAGGACCGCGAGGCAGCCATCGCCTGGCTCGTCGAGTGCGGCAGCCAGGCCGGGCAGGACTCCTTCACCACCGTCAAGGGCGCGATCCCGCCGCGTGCGGTCATCGGCTCGACCGAGCGGGGCCTGTTCGACCTGTACTCGAACTGGTCCATGGTCGAGTGGACCACCAAGCAGGTCGTCGGCTCGCTCACCCACGGCGTGGTGGCCCGCGCGGCGTGGAACAACGCGATCGACTCCGCGCTCAACTCGTTCGTGACGAACCGCGATCCGGCCAGGCTCCAGACCGCACTGGAGGCGGCGGCCAGGCAGTACGCCGCCTAGGTCAGCCGCCCGCGACCAGCACCCGTCCGACGGCGGCGCGCGCCTGTTCGCGGGCCGCGGTCGGCAGCCCGGCGTCCGTCACCAGGGTGTCCACCGCCGACAGCGGCGCGTAGGAGGACAGGCTCACCACTCCCCACTTGCTGTGGTCCGCGAGCACGACCACGCTCCCCGCGCAGTCGATCAGCGCGCGGTTGGTCTCCGCCTCGGCGAGGTTGGGGGTGGTCAGGCCCGCCGTGGGATCGACGCCGTGGCAGCCGAGGAAGAGCTGGTCGACGTGGAGGTCGTGCAGGGCCAGCGCGGCCATGGTGCCGACCAGCGCGTCGCTCGGGGTGCGCACCCCGCCGGTCAGCACGACCGTCGGGCCCGGCCTGGAGGGCCGCCGCGCCTCGGCGAAGACCTCGGCGACGCGCACGGAGTTGGTGACGACCGTGAGCCGCTCGACCCGCAGCAGATGGCGCGCGAAGACCCGGGTGGTCGTGCCGGCGGAGACGGCGATCGCCGTGCCGGGTCGGACCAGTCGCGCGGCGAGCCGGGCGATCTCGTCCTTGGCCTCGGGCTCCCACTCCGTCTTGGCGTCGAAACCGGGCTCGACGCCGCCCGCCCCGTCGGCGTGGAGCGCGCCGCCGTGGACCTTGAGGGCCAGGCCCAGGCGGGCCAGCTCGGCCAGGTCCCGGCGGATCGTCATGTCGGAGACGCCGAAGCGCGCGGACAGCTCCCCCACCCGCACGCTGCCGCACCGGCGGATCTCCGCGAGGATCACGGACTGGCGCCGCTTCGCCAGCATGTCGCTTCCTCGCTCCCCTCGCCGCGAAGGACCACCGCCTCACACAGAGTCGGACGTCCCTGAACGCAATCAAACAGGATCGCGCATATCAGAAACCCCGGGGCCCACCGCTGTCAAGGGGTCGCGCTCCGCGTCCGACGCGGCGTCAGCTCCCCTCCGCGCCTGACGTAGCCCGTCCGCGGTCAGGACCAGCAGCGCCACCCAGACCAGGGCGAAGCCGGCCCAGCGCTCCGGCGGCATGTGCTCGTGGAAGACGGCGACGCCGAGCAGGAACTGGAAGACCGGCGCCAGGTACTGCAGCAGCCCCATGGTGGTCAGCGGCACCCGGACCGCGGCCGCGCCGAAGGCGACCAGCGGGACGGCCGTCACGACCCCGCACAGGGCCAGCAGCGCGGCGTGGCCGGGCCCGTGCCCGGTGAAGGTGGACCGCCCGCTCGCGGACAGCCAGAGCAGGTAGCCGAGGGCCGGCAGAAAGAGGAACGCGGTCTCCACCGCGAAGCCCTCCAGGCCGCCGAGCGCGACCGTCTTCTTCAGCAGTCCGTAGGTGGCGAAGGAGAACGCCAGCGTCAGCGCGATCCACGGCAACTGGCCGTAGCCGAGGGTCAGCACCAGCACCGCCCCGGCGCCCGTCGCCACCGCGACCCACTGCGCGGGCCGCAGCCGCTCCTTCAGGACCAGCACGCCGAAGGTGATGGTCACCAGCGGGTTGATGAAGTAGCCGAGCGAGGTCTCCACGACATGGCCGCTGTTGACGCCCCAGATGTACATCCCCCAGTTGACGCTGATCACCGCCGCAGCCAGGCCGATCAGCGCGAGGCGCTTCGGCTGCCGCAGCAGCGGGCGGATCCAGGAGAGCGCGTCCGGGCGCCTGGCGCGCTGGAAGGCCAGCACCGCGACGGTCGTGGCCAGGGACCAGACCATCCGGTCGGCCAGGATCTCCCAGGCGCCCGCCGGCTTCAGCAGCGGCCAGTACAGGGGGAAGAACCCCCACATCGCGTAGGCGGCGAAGCCCAGCCACAAACCCGTGCGTTGCTCATGACGTCTCACCCGAGGACGGTAGACGAGAGCGCCCCCGCCCAGGAAGTCGGGCGGGGGCGCTCGGCGCGCTTCTCAGCCGCCGTCGGCTGCTGTCAGCTGCGCTCAGTGCTGCTCGTCGGCGTGGTCCGAGCCCTCGATGGTGTGGTCGAGGTGGTTCAGCTTCTCCACCTTGATGCCGGACGCCGCGGCGTCCTCCAGCTCGTCGTGGGCGCTCACCACGTCGAACGGGACGATGGTGGTGACCACGTTCGGCAGCTTGCCGACCGCGCGGGCGATCTGGTCCGGCGTGCGGCGGTGCAGCAGGCGGCCCAGGACCGGCGAGTAGTTGCGCTCCGGGATCAGCAGCGTGATCTGGCTCTTCTCCCGCTTGGCGGTGCGCGCGATCAGCTCGACCAGGGCGCGGGTGATCCGGCGGTCCGGACACTCCACGATCTCCAGCGACAGGTCGCCGACCTCGACGTTGCTCCACTGCAGCCGCAGGCGGTCGGCCTCGCGGTCGTCCGTCATGAAGTGCACCGCGCGGATCTCGGCCGGGCGCATCGAGCGGGCGTAGCGGATCGCCTTGAGCACGGCCAGGTCGACGCGGTCGACCAGGATGTACATCACCTGGCGGCGCGGGGTGGGGCTGGTGGCGTCGACCGGGGCCATGGCCAACGCCTCGGCCTCCTCGCGGTAGCGCTTGTTGACCTTGATCAGCGACCAGACGCCGATCGGGAAGATCACCACGACCAGCCAGGCGCCCTCGGTGAACTTGGTGACCGCGAAGATCCCGACGACCGCGAAGGAGGCGATCGCGGCCGCGCCGTTGACGGCGACCTTGATCTTCCACTTGCCCTCGCGGCGGTCCAGGTGGTGCTTGACCATGCCCGCGCCGGCCATGGTGAAGCCGGTGAAGACGCCGATCGCGTAGAGGCTGACCAGGCGGGTCAGGTCGCTGTCGGTGACGATCAGCAGCAGCAGCGACACGACGGTCAGCACGATGATGCCGCTGGAGAACGCCAGCCGGTGTCCGCGGCGGGTCAGCTGCCGCGGCAGGAACGAGTCCTCGGCGACGAAGCTGGCCAGGAACGGGAAGCCGTTGAACGAGGTGTTGGCGCCGGTGTAGAGGATCAGCGCGGTGGCGAGCTGCACGAAGACCAGCGCCGCGTTGCCGTACCAGCTGCTGCCGAAGGCCCAGCTGGCCTCCTGCGAGACGACGGTCGGGGTGCCGGCCGTGAACGGCGTCGCGTGGGTGATGTGCGCCAGCAGCGAGACGCCGAGGACGCCGGTGCCCAGCACCGCGGACATCACGACCATGGTCTTGCGGGCGTTCTTGCCCTGCGGGTTGCGGAAGACGCTGACGCCGTTGGAGATGGCCTCCAGGCCCGTCAGCGAGGACCCGCCGTTGGCGAAGGCCCGCAGCATGGTCAGCAGCGCCGCGCCGTAGAAGAAGCCGTGCTCGCCGGTGCCGAGGGTGTACATGCCCGGCTGGTGGGTGCTCAGCTGGGTGTGGTCGCCGGTGAGGAAGCGCAGGAAGCCGACGATCACCAGCAGGCCCATCGCGCCCATGAACAGGTAGGCGGGGAGGGCGAAGGCCCGGCCGGCCTCGCGGATGCCGCGCAGGTTGCCCCAGCACAGCAGCAGCACGACCACGACGGTCAGCCAGAGCTTGTGGTCGGCGACGCCGGATATGAACGCGTTGTTGCCCCACAGGAACTGCCCGAGGGAGACCAGCGCGTCGGTGCCGGCGGCCGCCTGGACGGCCACGGTGACGATGTAGTCGATCAGCAGCGCCACGGCCGCGATCTGGGCGATGCGCGGGCCGAAGTTCTCGCGTGCGACGACGTACGAACCGCCCGCCCGGGTGTAGACCGAGACGACCTCGCGGTACGAGAAGGTCAGCAGGACCAGCAGGCCCAGGATCACGAAGGTCAGCGGGATCAGCGCGGTGAACGCGGCGACGCCGATCGCGGGGATCAGGATCACCAGCATCTGCTCGGAGCCGTACGCCATGGACGAGATGCAGTCCGAGGCCAGCACGCCGAGTGCGACGGAGTTCGAGAGCTTCTCGTGGCTGAGCTGCTCGGTGACCAGGGGCTTACCGAGCAAACGTTTCTTCACTCGGTAGCCGAGGCTCTCCGGGAGCTCGACCTCGCCAGAGGGGCTGATGGTGCCGGCCATGGTGGTGGATTCCGATCCGGGCGGGAGTGGACCTCACATGCATACTCCCGCCCGATAAGACATATCGGACATCTGTTAACGGCGGCCGGGATCTTAGCGGCTCTCTAACGCCGATGCCTTCTATTCCAAGATCATCAGCGGCTCACCGGACCATCCACGTGTCGGAACCGCTGAGCAGCGCCGACAGATCCCCCTCACCACGCTCCGCGACGGCCTGCTCCAGCTGCGCGTTCAACTGCCGGTCGTAGGCGGGCCGCGGAACCGCCCGCAGCACCCCGATCGGGGTCGGTTCGGTCAGCCGCGACAGCGCGAAGGCGCGCGTCGGGTCCGGGTCGGTGACGTCGTGGACGATCTCCTCGCCGTCAGGAGCGAGGCGGTACGGCTTGCCGTGCTCCAAGCGCAGCAGGGCGGCGTCCCGCGTCGCCGGGTCCTTCAGGACCTCGAAGGCGCCGTCGTTGAAGATGTTGCAGTTCTGGTAGATCTCCACCAGCGCGGCGCCCTGGTGCTGGGCCGCGGCGCGCAGCACCGAGGTCAGGTGCTGGCGGTCGGAGTCGATGGTGCGGGCGACGAAGCCGGCCTCCGCGCCGAGCGCCAGCGACAGCGGGCGGAACGGCTCGTCGAGGGAGCCCATCGGCGTCGACTTGGTGATCTTGCCGGGTTCGCTGGTGGGCGAGTACTGGCCCTTGGTGAGGCCGTAGATCCGGTTGTTGAACAGCAGGATCTTCAGGTTCACGTTGCGGCGCAGCGCGTGGATGAGGTGGTTGCCGCCGATGGACAGCGCGTCGCCGTCACCGGTGATCACCCATACCGACAGGTCAGGCCGCGAGGACGCGAGGCCGGTGGCGATGGCGGGGGCGCGGCCGTGGATGGAGTGCATCCCGTAGGTGCTGAGGTAGTACGGGAAGCGCGAGGAGCAGCCGATCCCGGAGATGAAGACGATCTTCTCTCTGGGGATGCCCAGCTCCGGCAGGAAGCCCTGCACCGCGGCGAGGATCGCGTAGTCCCCGCAGCCGGGGCACCAGCGCACCTCCTGGTCGGACTTGAAGTCCTTCGCCGTCAGCTTGAGCGCGCCGTTCGCCTTGATGCCGTTCGGTGCCGTGTCAGTCATCGAGCGCCTCCGAGATGACGGCGGCCAGCTGGGCGGCCTTGAACGGCATGCCGCTGACCTGCGTGAACGAGCGGGCGTCGACCAGGTACCTGGCGCGCAGCAGCATCGCGAGCTGCCCGAGGTTCATCTCCGGCACCAGCACCTTGTCGTAACGCGCCAGCACCTCGCCGAGGTTGGCCGGGAAGGGGTTGAGGTAGCGCAGGTGGGCCTGGGCGACCTTGCCGCCCGCGGCGCGGGCGCGCCGCACGCCGGCCGCGATCGGCCCGAAGGTCGAGCCCCAGCCGAGCACCAGCAGCCGCGCGTCGCCGCCCGGGTCGTCCACGGCCAGGTCCGGCACGCTGACGCCGTCGACCTTGGCCTGGCGGGTGCGGACCATGTGGTCGTGGTTGGCCGGGTCGTAGGAGATGTTGCCGGTGCCGTCCTGCTTCTCGATCCCGCCGATCCGGTGCTCCAGGCCCGGCGTGCCCGGCACCGCCCACGGCCGCGCCAGCGTCTCCGGGTCGCGCAGGTAGGGCCAGAAGCCGCCCGAGCCGTCGGGGGCGTTCGGCTCGGTCGCGAACTCCACACTGAGGTCCGGCAGCTCGGAGAGCTCCGGGACCCGCCACGGCTCGCTGCCGTTGGCCAGGTACCCGTCCGAGAGCAGGAACACCGGGGTGCGGTAGGCCAGGGCGATCCGCGCCGCCTCCAGCGCCATGGTGAAGCACTCCCCCGGCGACGCGGGGGCCACGATCGGCACCGGCGCCTCGCCGTTGCGCCCGAACATCGCCTGGAGCAGGTCCGCCTGCTCGGTCTTGGTCGGGAGGCCCGTCGACGGGCCGCCGCGCTGGATGTCGACGACCAGCAGCGGCAGCTCCAGGGAGACCGCGAGCCCGATCGTCTCGCTCTTCAGCGCGATGCCCGGCCCCGACGTCGTGGTCACGCCCAGCGCGCCGCCGAAGGCCGCGCCCAGCGCCGCGCCGATCCCGGCAATCTCGTCCTCGGCCTGGAAGGTCCGCACGCCGAAGTTCTTGTGCTTGGACAGCTCGTGCAGGATGTCGGAGGCCGGGGTGATCGGGTACGAGCCCAGGAAGAGCGGCAGGCCGGACTGCTTGGAGGCGGCGATCAGCCCGTAGGCCAGCGCCAGGTTGCCGGAGATGTTGCGGTAGCGGCCCGGCGCGAAGGCCCGCGACGCAGGGGCCACCTCGTAGGAGACGGCGAACGACTCGGTGGTCTCGCCGTAGTTCCACCCCGCCCGGAACGCCAGCACGTTGGCCTCGGCGATCTCCGGCTTCTTCGCGAACTTCGTCCGCAGGAACGTCTCGGTGCCCTCGGTCGGCCGGTGGTACATCCACGACAGCAGCCCGAGCGCGAACATGTTCTTGGCCCGCTCGGCGTCCTTGCGGGCGAGCGAGGTCTCCTTCAGCGCCTCCACCGTCAGCGTGGTCAGCGCCACCGGGTGCACCCGGTACTCCTGGAGCGTCCCGTCGTCGAGCGGGTCCGCCTGCCAGCCGACCTTGGCCAGCGCGCGCTTGGTGAACTCGTCGGTGTTGACGATGATCTCCGCGCCGCGCGGCAGGTCCGAGAGGTTCGCCTTGAGGGCGGCGGGGTTCATCGCGACCAGCACGTCCGGGGCGTCGCCCGGGGTCAGGATGTCGTGGTCGGCGAAGTGCAGCTGGAAGCTGGAGACGCCCGGCAGGGTGCCTGCGGGGGCCCGGATCTCGGCCGGGAAGTTCGGCAGCGTCGACAGGTCGTTCCCGAATCCGGCCGTCTCGGAGGTGAAACGGTCGCCGGTCAGCTGCATACCGTCACCGGAGTCCCCGGCGAAGCGGATCACGACGCGGTCGAGCCGCCGCACCCGCTTGCCCCCATTGGCCGGCTCGGACTCCGGATCATGGGACTCGTCGAACGTGGAACCCGTCTCCTCGACCCTGCTGGTCACGACGTGGGCCTCCCTCGTCACCGATGGTGTGCTCCGCGTAAAAGATCCTATGCCCGTCAAGGTGCCTGGCGGTGGATCCCGAGGACACGATATCTGACGGTCAATCAGGAATTGAGATAGGTCAGCACAGCCAGCACCCGGCGGTGGTCCTGCGGGCTCTGGCCCAGGCCCAGCTTCGAGAAGATGTTGCTGACGTGCTTCTCCACGGCCCCGTCGGAGACCACCAGCTGACGGGCCACGGCCGCGTTGCTGCGGCCCTCCGCCATCAGGCTCAGGACCTCCCGCTCGCGCGGCGTCAGGTCGGCCAGCACGTCCCGCTTGCGGCTGCGGCCGAGCAGCTGCGCCACCACCTCCGGGTCGAGCGCGGTGCCGCCCGCGGCGACGCGGGCGACCGCGTCCACGAACTCGCGCACCTCCGCCACCCGGTCCTTGAGCAGGTAGCCGACGCCGCGCGTCGACCCCGCCAGCAGCTCCGAGGCGTAGCGCTCCTCCACGTACTGCGACAGCACCAGTGTGCCGACGCCCGGATGCCGCTCCCGCAGGGCTATGCAGGCCCGCACGCCCTCGTCGGTGTGGGTCGGCGGCATCCGCACGTCCGCCACCACCACGTCCGGCGCGCCCGAAGGGGACGCGGCCAGCTCGTCGACCAGCGCCAGCAGCGCCGCGCCGTCCTCCACCGCGCCGACGACCGCGAGGCCGCGGTCGGTCAGCAGCCTCGTCAGGCCCTCGCGCAGCAGCACGGAATCCTCGGCGATCACGACACGCAGCGGCACGGAGTCAAGCGGCGCGGAGTCAAACGGCATGGCTCACATGCTAGCGATCACATCGTGCGCAGAGCGACCGCGTCGCACAGGCCCTCCAGGGCCGTCTTGGCCGAGCAGTCCGGCAGCGGACGCAGCAGCGCGCGGGCCTCCTCCGACCAGCGCAGCGTCTCCTCGCGGGCCAGCACCAGCGCCGGGTGCGCGCGCAGCAGGCGCAGCGCCTCGGCGTGCAGCTCGTCGTCCTCGATCGGCCCGGCGGTCAGCTCGCGCAGCCGCAGATCGCCCAGGACGGACTCGTCCGGCTCGGAGGCGCGCAGCAGCAGCACCGGCAGCGTCGGCACGCCCTCGCGCAGGTCCGTTCCGGGCGTCTTGCCGGACTCCTGGCTGTCGCTGGCGATGTCCAGCACGTCGTCGGCCAGCTGGAAGGCGATGCCGATGCGCTCGCCGTACTGCGTCAGTATGTCGCAGACGTATTCGTCGGCCCCGGCCAGCAGCGCGCCCAGGCGGCAGGAGACGGCGATCAGCGAGCCGGTCTTGCCGGAGAGCACGTCCAGGTAGTGCCGGACCGGGTCGTCCTCAGGACCGGGACCGGCCGTCTCCAGGATCTGGCCGGTGACCAGGCGCTCGAACGCCTGGGACTGGAGCCGCACCGCCTCCGGGCCGAGATCGGCCAGGATCTGCGACGCGCGGGAGAACAGGAAGTCACCCGTGAGGATCGCGACGGAGTTGTCCCAGCGGGCGTTGGCGCTGACCGCGCCGCGGCGCATGGACGCCTCGTCCATCACGTCGTCGTGGTAGAGGGTGGCCAGGTGGGTCAGCTCGACCACCACCGAGGCCGGGACCACGCCCGGCGCGTTCGCGTCGCCGAACTGGGCGGCGAGGATCGCCAGCAGCGGGCGGAACCGCTTGCCGCCCGCGTGCAGCAGATGCTGTGCGCCGACTGTGATGAACGGCACGTCGCTCTTGGTCGCCTCGGCCAGTGCCTGTTCGACGGCGGAGAGCCCGAGGCGGACGTCGGTCTCCAGTGCCTGGTCCTGCACGCTCAGCCCGAAGGGCCCCACGACGGTCACCGGGAACACTCCTTGCGCTGGTCGGGTGGGGGTGGCTGGTAAGAGCCACCAAGGGCAGCGTATCCGGTCGACTGTCGATCACCGAGCGCGCCCGGCCCACTGTCACAGCGGGCCGGGCGCGCACGAGGGTTGTTCCGACGTTCCAGGACCGTTCACCGAACGAAGAGTGACGCCTGGTTCGCCAGATGCAGGAAGTACTCCGGCGCCACGCCGAGGACCACGGTGACCACCGCTCCGAGCCCGATCGCCGCGCCCGTCAGCGGGCTCGGCACGGCGACGGTCGGGCCGTCGGCGCGCGGGTCGGAGAAGAACATCACCACGATGACCCGGATGTAGAAGAACGCCGCCACCGCCGAGGACAGCACACCGACGATGACCAGCGCCGTCGCGCCGCTGCCCGAGGCCGCCTGGAACACCGCGAACTTCCCGGTGAAGCCGGACGTCAGCGGGATGCCCGCGAAGGCCAGCAGGAACAGCGCGAAGACCGCCGCCAGCAGCGGCGAGCGGCGGCCGAGCCCGGCCCAGCGCGACAGGTGCGTCGCCTCCCCGTCCGCGTCGCGCACCAGGGTGACCACGGCGAAGGCGCCGAGCGTCACGAAGGAGTACGCGGCCAGGTAGAACATCACCGCACCGAGGCCGCTGCGGTCCAGCGCGATGACACCGGTCAGGATGAACCCGGCGTGGGCCACGGACGAGTAGGCCAGCAGGCGCTTCACGTCCGTCTGGGTCACCGCGATGACCGCGCCCGCGACCATCGTCAGGATCGCCACGCCCCACAGCACCGGCCGCCAGTCCCAGGACAGGCCCGGGAACGCGACGTAGAGCAGCCGCAGCATCGCCCCGAACGCCGCCACCTTGGTGGCGGCGGCCATGAAGCCGGTGACAGGCGTCGGCGCGCCCTGGTAGACGTCCGGCGTCCACATGTGGAACGGGACCGCGCCGACCTTGAACAGCAGGCCCACGCCGAGCATGGCCAGGCCGATCAGCAGCAGCGCGTCGTTGCCGGTGGTCTGCGCCAGCGCCGGGGTGATCGTCGCCCTGCCCTCGACCACGTCGGCGATCCGGCTCAGCTGCACCGAGCCCGCGTAGCCGTAGACCAGCGCCAGGCCGAAGAGGAAGAACGCCGACGAGAACGCGCCGAGCAGGAAGTACTTGACCGCCGCCTCCTGCGACAGCAGCCTGCGGCGGCGCGCCAGCGCGCACAGCAGGTAGAGCGGGAGGGAGAAGACCTCCAGCGCCACGAACATCGTCAGCAGGTCCGAGGCGGCCGGGAAGAGCAGCATGCCGCCCACCGCGAACATCGTCAGCGGGTAGACCTCGGTGGTCGCGTGACCGGACGTCGCCGCCCGCCGCTCCGCGTCGCTGCCGGGCACCGCCGCGGCCTCCGGCGCGAACGCGTCGACCGCCGCGCCCGTCCCCGACCGGGGCTCCAGCCGCCGCTCGGCGAACTGAAGCACCGCCACGACCGCCACGAGCGTGATCACGCCCTGGAGGAAGAGCGAGGGCCCGTCCACGGCGACCGCGCCCATCGCGGCGAGGTCCGCCTTGTTGGTGGCGTAGCCGTCCACAGCCAGGTAGAGGATCAGGCCGAACGAGGCCGCGAGCCCCGCCAGCGCGATGCCGACCTGCGCCGCGTAGCGGTGCCGGCGCGGCACGAAGGCCTCGGCGAGGATGCCGACCAGCGCCGCGCCGAAGACCGCCAGCATCGGCGACAGCTGCAGGTACTCGATGTGCGGCGCGGAGATCGGGGGAATCGCCGCCGCCAGCGTCATGCAGGTCACTGGCCGCCTCCGGTGGTGGTCGTAGCAGCGTTGATGTGCGCACTGGTGAGATGCGGCGGCGGGTCGCTCTGCCCCATCTGGGAGAGCGTCTGGTTCACCGACGGGTTGACGATGTCGGCGACCGGCTTCGGGTAGACGCCCAGCACCAGCAGCAGCGCGATCAGCGGGGCCACGACGACCAGCTCACGGGCCTTCAGGTCGCCCACGCCCTCGTTGCCGGGCTTGACCGGGCCGGTCATGGTGCGCTGGTAGAGCACCAGCACGTACAGGGCGGCCAGCACGATGCCCGCCGTGGCGACGATGCCGAGCGCCGGGTAGCGCTCGAAGGTGCCGACCAGGACCAGGAACTCGCTGACGAACGGGCCGAGCCCCGGCAGCGACAGGATCGCCAGGCCACCCACCAGGAAGGTGCCCGCCATGATCGGCGCGACCTTCTGCACCCCGCCGTAGTCGGCGATCAGCCTGCTGCCGCGACGCGACATCAGGAAGCCTGCCACCAGCAGCCAGGCCGCCGTCGAGACGCCGTGGTTCACCATGTACAGCTCCGCGCCCGACTGGCCCTGGCTGGTCAGCGCGAAGATGCCGAGGATGATGAAGCCGAAGTGCGAGATCGACGCGTAGGCGACCAACCGCTTGATGTCCTTCTGACCCACCGCCAGCAGCGCCCCGTAGAGGATGCCGATGACGGACAGCACCAGGATCGCCGGGGCGAAGGTCTTGCTCGCCTGCGGGAACAGCTGGAGGCAGAAGCGGAGCATCGCGAAGGTGCCGACCTTGTCGACCACCGCCGTGATCAGCACCGCCACGCCCGGCGTGGCCTCGCCCATGGCGTTCGGCAGCCAGGTGTGCAGCGGCCACAGCGGCGCCTTCACCGCGAAGGCGAACATGAAGCCCAGGAAGAGGGCGTTCTCCGCCGTCGAGGAGAAGTGCAGCGAGCCGTTCTGCAGCGCGGTGGTGATGGAGACCAGGGAGAAGGTGTGGGTGATGGTGTAGAGGCCGATCACCGCCGCCAGCATGACCAGGCCGCCGAGCAGGTTGTAGAGCAGGAACTTGACGGCCGCGTAGCTGCGCTGCTTCGCGTCCTCGCCCTTGGTCCGGTCCCCGAAGCCGCCGATGAGGAAGTACATCGGGATCAGCATGGCTTCGAAGAAGACGTAGAAGAGGAAGACGTCGGTGGCCTCGAAGGCGATCACCACCATCGCCTCGACCGCCAGGATCAGGGCGAAGAAGCCCTGGGTGCGGCGGTTGCGCTCGAAGGTCCCCGAGTCGTCCACGACCGGGTCGGCGTCGTGCCAGGAGGCCAGCATGACGAACGGCACCAGCACGCCCGTCAGCAGGATCAGCACGACCCCGAGGCCGTCGACGCCCAGGCTGTAGCTGATGCCGAACTGCGGGATCCAGCTGTGGTTCTCGGTCATCTGGTAGCGCGCCCCGTGCGGCTGGTACCGCGCGGCGACGACGCAGGCCAGGACGAGCGTCCCGAGCGAGAAGAGCAGCGGGACGACCTTGTTGCGGTCGCGGCTGCGGGCGTTGGTGGCCGGCGGCAGCGCGGCCGTGAGGACCGCGCCGACGGCCGGCAGCGCGGCGGCGACTGTCAGAATCGGAAAACTCATCAGACGGCCCTCATCAGGAGCGTGGTGGCGGCCAGCACCAGCGCGCCGCCGAACATCGACAGGGCGTAGGAGCGGACATAACCGTTCTGGACCTTGCGCACCCGGCCGGAGGTCCCGCCGATCAGCGCGGCGATGCCGTTGACCAGTCCGTCCAGGCCCTTGCCCTCGAGGTAGACCAGGAAGCGGGTCAGGTGCGAGCCGCCGCTGACCAGGACGACGTGGTTGAAGTCGTCCTGCAGCAGGTCCCGGCGGGCGGCCCGGGTGAGCAGCGAGCCGAGCGGCGGCACGGCCGGGACAGGCTTGCGGCCGTACATCATCCAGGCGACGCCGACACCGAGCAGCAGCACGACCGTCGTGCACGCGGTCACAGTCGTGGTGCTCAGCGGCGAGTGGCCCTCCTGGTACCCCGTCACCGGGCTCAGCCAGTGGACGAACGAGGAGTTGATGCTGAACAGACCGCCGAGGAAGACCGAGCCGAAGGCGAGGATCACCATCGGGGCGCCCATGACGGCCGGGGACTCGTGCGGGTGCGGCTCGTGGCCGTCCGCGTCAGGAACCCAGCGCTTCTCGCCGAAGAAGGTCATCAGCATGACGCGGGTCATGTAGAAGGCGGTCACGGCCGCACCGACCAGCGTGCAGGTGCCGAGGATCCAGCCCTCCGTCCCGCCGTGGCCGAAGGCCGCCTCGATGATCTTGTCCTTGGAGAAGAAGCCGGACAGTCCCGGGAAGCCGATGATGGCCAGGTAGCCGAGCCCGAAGGTCACGAAGGTCAGCGGCATGTACTTCCGCAATCCGCCGTACTTCCGCATGTCGACCTCGTCGTTCATGCCGTGCATGACCGAACCGGCGCCGAGGAAGAGCCCCGCCTTGAAGAAGCCGTGGGTGACCAGGTGCATGATCGCGAAGACGTAGCCGATCGGGCCCAGGCCCGCCGCCAGCACCATGTAGCCGATCTGCGACATCGTCGAACCGGCCAGCGCCTTCTTGATGTCGTCCTTGGCGCAACCGACGATCGCACCGAAGAGCAGCGTGACCGCGCCGACCACCACCGTCGCCAGCTGGGCCGCGGGCGCCAGGTTGAAGATGGCCGAGGAGCGGGTGATCAGGTAGACGCCGGCGGTGACCATCGTCGCGGCGTGGATCAGGGCCGAGACCGGGGTCGGGCCCTCCATCGCGTCACCGAGCCAGGACTGCAGCGGCACCTGCGCCGACTTGCCGCAGGCCGCCAGCAGCAGCATCAGCCCGATGCCGGTCAGCGTCGCCTGCGTCGCCTTCGGCGCGTCCGCGAAGACGGGCGTGAAGGCGAAGGTCCCGAAGGTGGTGAACATCAGCATGACCGCGATGGACAGGCCGACGTCGCCGACGCGGTTGACCAGGAACGCCTTCTTGGCCGCCGTGGCCGCGCTGGGCTTGTGCTGCCAGAAGCCGATCAGCAGGTAGGAGGCGAGACCGACGCCCTCCCAGCCGACGTACAGCAGCAGGTAGTTGTCGGCCAGCACCAGCAGCAGCATGGCCGCCAGGAAGAGGTTCAGAAAGCCGAAGAACCTACGGCGCTTCTCGTCGTGCGCCATGTACCCGATCGAGTACAGGTGGATCAGCGAGCCGACGCCCGTGATCAGCAGCACGAAGGTCATCGACAGCTGGTCCAGCTGGAACCCGACCTCGGCCTGGAAGCCGTTCACCGGGATCCACGTGTACAGGTTCAGATGGACCGGCCGGTCGGCGGTCGAGCGGCCCAGCATCGAGAAGAACAGGGCGAGCCCGACGCCGAAGGAGGCGAAGGCGAGGAGCGTGCCGAGCCAGTGCCCGACGCGGTCCAGGCGGCGGCCGCCGCAGAGCAGCAACGCCGCTCCCAGCAGCGGAACCGCAACCAGTACGGGGATGAGATTGTCCACTTCTCGTCAGCCTCCGCCGCTACAGCTTCATGAGGTTGGTGTCGTCGACCGAGGCCGAGTGACGGGTGCGGAAGACGCTCACGATGATCGCCAGACCGACGACCACCTCGGCCGCCGCGACCACCATGGTGAAGAAGGCGATGATCTGCCCGTCCAGGTTGCCGTGCAGCCGGGAGAAGGTGACCAGGGCCAGGTTGCAGGCGTTGAGCATCAGCTCCACGCACATGAACAGCACGATCGCGTTGCGCCGCACCAGCACGCCGACGGCGCCGATGGTGAACAGCAGGGAGGCCAGATACAGGTAGTTGACGGGGTTCACTTCGACTCCACCTCCCGCTGCTTCTCGGATCCGGTCCCACCCGACTGCTCGACGTGCGACAGCTCGCTGCCGCTGCGCGGCTTCGGGGTCTTCCGCCCGAGCCAGTGCGCGGCGCCGGACTCCAGCTCGCCCATGCGGCGCAGCACGTCGCTGCCGAGCTGCCGCATCTGGCCGCGCTGGCGCAGCGTCGGGTTGACGCTGATCTCGGCCGGGGTTCCGTCCGGCAGCAGACCGGGCGCGTCGACCGCGTTGTGGCGGGCGTAGACGCCGGGCGCCGGCAGCGGCGTGACCTGCGTGCCCAGACGGACCCGCTGCTCGGCCAGCTCGCGCTGGGTCTGCTTGACCTCGGTGGCGTCGCGGTGCGTCAGCACCATCGCGCCGACCGCGGCGGTGATCAGCAGCGCGCCGGTGACCTCGAAGGCCCACACGTACTGCGTGAAGATCAGCCGGGCCAGGCCCGGCACGTTGCCACCGCTGGCCTGGTTCGCCGCGCCGACGCCGGTGAAGTCGCGCAGGTGCGCGTTGGCGATCCCGGCGCAGAGCAGCACGCCCATGCCGAGCCCGCCGAGCACCGCGGCGACCCGCTGGCCCTTCAGCACCTCCTTGACCGAGTCGGCCGAGGAGACGCCCACCAGCATGACCACGAAGAGGAAGAGCATCATGATCGCGCCGGTGTAGACGACGATCTGCACGATGCCGAGGAAGACCGCGCCCTCGGCCATGTAGCAGACCGCCAACGCGATCATCGTGCCCGCCAGGCAGAGCGCCGAGTGGACCGCCTTGCGGCACAGCACCATGCCCAGCGCCCCGCCGACCGCGACCACCGCCAGCACCCAGAACTGGACGGCCTCACCGGTGGAGGTCACGAGGCCACCTCCCCCTTGCTGACCGCCACCTGACGCTCCGTGCCCGGCGCGGCCTCGGTGACCTGGCCGCGGTAGTAGTCGCCCTCGTCGGTGCCCGGGTAGATGGCGTGCGGGGTGTCGACCATGCCCTCGGTGAGCCCGGAGAGCAGCTGCTCCTTGGTGAAGATCAGCGACTCGCGGGAACTGTCGGCCAGTTCGTACTCGTTGGTCATCGTGAGCGCCCGCGTCGGGCAGGCCTCGATGCACAGACCGCAGAGGATGCAGCGGGCGTAGTTGATCTGGTAGACCCGCCCGTACCGCTCGCCCGGCGAGTAGCGCTCCTCGTCGGTGTTGTCCGCGCCCTCCACGTAGATGGCGTCCGCCGGGCACGCCCACGCGCACAGCTCGCAGCCGACGCACTTCTCCAGCCCGTCCGGGTGGCGGTTGAGCTGGTGCCGGCCGTGGAAGCGCGGCGCGGTGGGCTTCTTGTACTCGGGGTACTGCTCGGTCAGGCGCTTCTTGAACATGGCCTTGAAGGTCACGCCGAAGCCCGCGGCGGGTCCGAGACCCCATGACCCGTGGTTCTCAGCAGGCTGGTTCTCAGTAGGCACCGTCGTCTCCCTTCAGTGCAGGAACAGTGGTGGACTCGGCCGGGGCCCGCGACGGGCGCCGCGGCACGGCGGGGAGCTGTTGTCCCGGCATCGGCGGCACGGGGAAGCCGCCCGCCATCGGGTCGAACGGCTCCTGGCCGGAGCCCGCCTCGGCGGGCTCCTGCTTCTTCGGCCGCAGCATGTCGAACAGGACCGAGAGCAGTACCAGCGCGACCACGCCGCCCGCCACGTACAGCACCACGTCGCCGAAGTTGTGGCCCTGGTTGCGCAGCGCCCGGACGGTGGCCACCAGCAGCAGCCACACCAGCGAGACCGGGATCAGTACCTTCCAGCCCAGCTTCATGAACTGGTCGTAGCGCAGTCGGGGAAGCGTGCCGCGCAGCCAGATGAAGACGAAGAGCAGCAGCTGGATCTTGATGATCAGCCAGAGCATCGGCCACCAGCCGTGGTTGGCTCCCGCCCAGAACGCGCTGATCGGCCACGGGGCCCGCCAGCCGCCCAGGAACATCACGCTGGCCACGGCCGAGACGGTGACCATGTTGATGTACTCGGCCAGCATGAACATCGCGAACTTCAGTGAGGAGTACTCGGTGTTGAAGCCGCCGACCAGCTCGCCCTCGGCCTCCGGGAGGTCGAACGGCGCGCGGTTGGTCTCGCCGACCATCGACACCAGGTACACCAGGAAGCTCACCGGCAGCAGCACCGCGAACCAGGTGTGCGTCTGCGCGTCCACGATCGCGGACGTCGACATCGAGCCGGAGTAGAGGAAGACCGCCGCGAAGCTCAGGCCCATCGCGATCTCGTAGGAGACCATCTGCGCCGCCGACCGCAGCCCGCCGAGCAGCGGGTAGGTCGAGCCGGACGCCCAGCCGGCCAGCACGATGCCGTAGATCCCGATCGAGGCCGTGGCCAGGATGAACAGGATGCCGACCGGCAGGTCGGTCAGCTGCATCGTGGTCCGGGTGCCGAAGATGGAGATCTGGTGGTCCGCCGGGCCGAAGGGGATCACCGCGAAGGCCATGAAGGCGGGGATCGCGGAGATGACCGGAGCCAGGACGAAGACCACCTTGTCGGCCGCCGTGACGACCAGGTCCTCCTTCAGCGCCAGCTTCACGCCGTCCGCGAGGCTCTGCAGCAGGCCCCACGGGCCGTGCCGGTTGGGGCCGATGCGCAGCTGCATCCAGGCGACGACCTTGCGCTCCCAGACGATGGCGACCAGCACCGTCACCACCAGGAACGCGAAGACGAACACCGCCTTCAGCAGCACCAGCCACCAGGGGTCGCGTCCGAAGAAGGAGAGGTCCTCGGCCGCGAGCAGCACCGCAGGATGCATCACCGCTGCTCCTCCATGTCAGGCTTCTCGTCAGTGGTGGAGGCCAGCGCCACGATCCGGCCCGGCACCGCGCCGAGCGACCGCGCCGCCCCGCCCGGGGACGAGTTGAGCGGCAGCCAGACCACCCGGTCCGGCAGTTCCGGCGTGATCGCCAGCGGCAGCGTGACGACGCCCGCCGGACCGGTCACGGTGAGCGGCGCGCCGTCGGCGACGCCGACCTCGGCCGCGGTCGCGGGCGACAGCCGGGCCACGGCCGGGTGCCGGGTGCCGGCCAGCGCCTCGTCGCCCTGCTGGAGCACACCGTTGTCGAGCAGTTGCCGCCAGCCGGCCAGCACCGCCTCGCCCGCACTCGGGCGCGGCAGCGGGTGGGCCAGCTCGATCGGCGCGTCCGCGCGTTCGCCGCGCCAGGGCCCGAAGGCGTCCAGCTCACGGCGGGCCGCGATCACGTCCGGCAGGCCCAGGTGCCTGTCCATGGCGTCGGCCAGCATGTGCAGCACCCGCAGGTCGTCGTTCAGGTGGCGCTGCGTCATCTGGTCGGGCTTGAGCGCCGGCTCGAAGGAGCGGACCCGGCCCTCCCAGTCCAGGAAGGTGCCCGCCTTCTCGGCGACCGCCGCGACCGGCAGCACCACGTCCGCCCGTGCGGTGACCTTGCTCGGCCGCAGTTCCAGGCTGACCACGAAAGCGGCCCGCGCCAGCGCCTCGTCGGCCGCGGCCGGGTCCGGCAGGTCGTCGATCTCGACGCCGCCGACCAGCAGCGCGTCCAGCTCGCCGCTCGCGGCGGCCGTGATGATGCCGGCGGTGTCGCGGCCGAAGCGGGAGGGCAGCTCCGCCAGACCCCAGGCCGTCGCCGTCTGCCGGCGCGCCTCCGGGTCGGTGGCCGGACGGCCGCCGGGCAGCAGGTTCGGCAGCGCGCCGACCTCGACCGCCCCGCGCTCGCCGGCACGCCGCGGGATCCACGCCAACCGCGCGCCCGCCAGCCGGGCCAGCCGCAGCGCCGCGCTGTAGCCGCCGGGCGAACCCGCCAGCCGCTCGCCGACCAGCACCACCGCGCCGGGCTCGCGCAGCAGCCGCGCCGCCTCGCCCGCGGCGCCGTCCAGCGGCTCCCCCCCCCCCCACCCGCCCCCCCCCCCCCC
>NZ_BBPQ01000050.1:41253-60238 GCF_000787855.1 Streptacidiphilus anmyonensis
CCCTCGGCCAGCGCCTCCAGCCACTCGGCCTCGGTGCCGGGCGCCGCCGGAAGCAGCGTCCCGCCCATCTTGGTCAGGCCCCGCGAGGCCCAGGCCGCCACGGAGAACACCTTCACACCGCGCGTCCGGGCCGCCTTGCGCAGCCGCAGGAAGACGATCGGCGACTCGTCCTCGGGCTCGAAGCCCGCGAGCAGCACCGTCTTCGCGCCCTCCAGCGCCGCGTAGTCGAGCGCCCCGCCCTCGGAGCGGGAGCCGCCGACGCCCTCGCCGTCCAGATCCACGCCGTGGCCGGCGACGGCGGCGGCCAGGAACTCGGCCTCCTCCGTGCTGTGCGGGCGCGCCCGGAAGTCGATGTCGTTGGTGCCGAGCGCGACCCGCGCGAACTTGCTGTACGCGTAGGCGTCCTCGACCGTCGCCCTGCCCCCGACCAGCACGCCCGCACGCTTGCCCGCGAGCCCCTCGGCGGCCTTGGCCAGCGCCTCCGGCCAGGAGGCGGGCTCCAGTTCCCCGGTGTCGGCGTCGCGCACCAGCGGCGTCCTGAGCCGGTCGGGCAGCTGCGCGTAGCGGAACGCGAAGCGGCCCTTGTCGCAGCTCCACTCCTCGTTCACCGCCGGGTCGTCACCGGCCTGACGCCGCATCACCTTGCCGCGCCGGTGGTCGGTCCGGATCGCGCAGCCGCTCGCGCAGTGCTCGCAGACGCTCGCCGAGGAGGTGAGGTCGAACGGCCGGGACCGGAACCGGTAGGCGGCCGAGGTGAGCGCGCCGACCGGGCAGATCTGGATGGTGTTGCCGGAGAAGTACGACCGGAAGTCGTCCCCCGCGCCCGTGCCGACCTGCTGGAGCGCCCCACGCTCCACCAGGTCGATGAACGGGTCTCCGGCGATCTGCTCGCTGAAGCGGGTGCAGCGCGCGCACAGCACGCAGCGCTCCCGGTCCAGCAGCACCTGGGTGCTGATCGGCACCGGCTTCTCGTAGGTGCGCTTCACACCCTCGAAGCGGCTGTCGCTCTGCCCGTGCGAGAGCGCCTGGTTCTGCAGCGGGCACTCGCCGCCCTTGTCGCAGACCGGGCAGTCCAGCGGGTGGTTGATCAGCAGCAGCTCCATCACGCCGCGCTGCGCCTTCTCCGCGACCGGCGAGGTGAGCTGCGACCTCACCACCATGCCGTCGGCGCACTCGATGGTGCAGGAGGCCACCGGCTTGCGCTGGCCCTCCACCTCCACGATGCACTGCCGACAGGCGCCGGCCGGGGCCAGCAGCGGGTGGTCGCAGAAGCGCGGGATCTCCACGCCGATCATCTCGGCGGCGCGGATGACCAGGGTGCCCTTGGGCACCTTCACCTCGACGCCGTCGACGGTGACGGTCAACAGGTCGGCCTGCTCCGGCTGACCTTGGGCCGGCTTCTTCTCCGGGACTGTCGCGGTCACGCCAGCACTCCGTTCTCGCTCGGGTCGAAGTCGCCGTTACGCCCGTCCGGGCCTCGATCACCCGGGGGATCGTCGTCGGGGAGGCGGCCCCTGCGTCCCCTGGTCCCGGCCCAGACCGTCGACGCCGCCGGGTCGAACGGGCAGCGGCGCTCGCGCAGGTGCTGCTCGTACTCGTCGCGGAAGTACTGGAGCGAGGAGAAGATCGGGCTCGCCGCGCCGTCGCCCAGCGCGCAGAAGGACTTGCCGTTGATGTTGTCGGCGATGTCGTTCAGCTTCTCCAGGTCGCCCGGCACGCCCTCGCCCGCCTCGATCCGGCGCAGCAGCTGGACCAGCCAGTAGGTGCCCTCGCGGCAGGGCGTGCACTTGCCGCAGGACTCGTGGGCGTAGAACTCCGTCCACCGGGTCACGGCCCGCACCACGCACGTCGTCTCGTCGAAGACCTGGAGCGCCTTGGTGCCGAGCATCGAGCCGGCCGCGCCGACGCCCTCGTAGTCGAGGGCCACGTCCAGGTGCTTGTCGGTGAACATCGGCGTCGACGAGCCGCCCGGCGTCCAGAACTTGAGCGTGTGGCCCTCGCGCACGCCGCCGCTGACGTCCAGCAGCTGCCGCAGCGTCACGCCGAGCGGCGCCTCGTACTGGCCGGGGTTGGTGACGTGCCCGGAGAGCGAGTACAGCGTGAAGCCGGGGGACTTCTCGCTGCCCATCGAGCGGAACCAGTCCTTGCCCCGATGCAGGATCGCCGGGACCGACGCGATCGACTCGACGTTGTTCACCACCGTCGGGCAGGCGTACAGGCCCGCGACGGCCGGGAACGGCGGCCGCAGGCGCGGCTGGCCGCGGCGGCCCTCCAGGGAGTCGAGCAGCGCCGTCTCCTCGCCGCAGATGTAGGCGCCCGCGCCCGCGTGGACGGTGATGTCCAGGTCGAAGCCGCTGCCGAGCACGTCGCGGCCCAGGTACCCGGCCTCGTACGCCTCCGCGACGGCCGCGTGCAGGCGGCGCAGCACCGGCACGGTCTCGCCGCGCAGGTAGATGAAGGCGTGGCTGCAACGGATCGCCCAACTCGCGATGATCATGCCCTCGATGAGGGAGTGCGGGTTGGCGAAGAGCAGCGGGATGTCCTTGCAGGTGCCCGGCTCGGACTCGTCCGCGTTGACGACGAGGTAGTGCGGCTTGCCGTCGCCCTGCGGGATGAACTGCCACTTCATGCCCGTCGGGAAGCCCGCGCCGCCGCGCCCGCGCAGGCCCGCGTCCTTGACCAGGGCGATGACGTCGTCCGGGTTCATCCGCAGCGCCTCGTGCAGGCCCTTGTAGCCGTCGTGCGCCCGGTAGGTGGCGAGCGTCCAGGGCTTCTCCTCGCCCCAGGTCGCGGAGAGGACCGGGGAGAGCAGCTTCTCCGGGTGCGTCGCGGTCATGCCTGGTCCCCTTCCGCGTCGTTGCCGTCGCTGCCGTCCTGGTCGGTGGTCTCCTGCTGGCGCGGGGAGACGACCTTGGGTCCGCTCGTGCCCGGCAGGCTCTCGCCGTGGGCGAGCCGCAGGCCCGCCAGGGACGGCGCGCCGCCCGCGCCGGACTCGTCCACCGCGCCGGCCCGCTCGTCGGGGAAGCCGGCCAGGATCCGCGCGGTCTGCTTGAAGCCGCACAGCTTCGCGCCGCGCGTCGGCCGCACCTCGGCGCCCGCCCGCAGGTCGTCGACGAGCTGCTTGGCGCTGTCCGGGTCCTGGTTGTCGAAGAACTCCCAGTTGACCATCACCACCGGCGCGTAGTCGCAGGCCGCGTTGCACTCGATGTGCTCCAGCGAGATCGACCCGTCCTCGGTCGTCTCGTTGTTGCCGATCCCGAGGTGCCGTTGCAGCTCGGCGAAGATCTGGTCGCCGCCGAGCACCGCGCACAGCGTGTTGGTGCAGACCCCGACGTGGTACTCGCCCGCCGGACGGCGCCGGTACATGGTGTAGAAGGTCGCGACGGCGGTGACCTCGGCCGTGGTCAGGTCCAACCGCTCGGCGCAGTACCGGATGCCGGTCCGCGAGACGAAGCCCTCCTCGGCCTGCACCAGGTGCAGCAGCGGCAGCAGCGCCGAGCGCGACTGCGGATAGCGGGCGACGATCTCCGCCGCGTCCGCGTCGAGCCGCTCGCGCACCTCGGCCGGGTAGGGCTCGGCCGGAAGCTCCGGCAGGCCCAGACTCACTGCATGATCGGTCGCACTCACCGGTCCACGCCTCCCATCACCGGGTCGATGCCGGCCACCGCGACGATGACGTCCGCGACCTGCCCGCCCTCGCACATCGCGGCCATCGTCTGCAGGTTGGTGAAGCTCGGGTCCCGGAAGTGCACCCGGTACGGCCGGGTGCCGCCGTCGGAGACGACGTGCACGCCGAGCTCGCCCTTCGGGGACTCGACCGCCGCGTAGGCCTGCCCCGCCGGAACCCGGAAGCCCTCCGTCACCAGCTTGAAGTGGTGGATCAGGGCCTCCATGGACTCGCCCATGATGGTGCGGATGTGGTCGAGCGAGTTGCCCAGCCCGTCCGCGCCGAGAGCCAGCTGGGCCGGCCAGGCGATCTTCTTGTCGGCGACCATCACCGGCCCGCCGCCGCCCTTGAGCTGCTCCAGGCACTGCTCGACGATCCGCAGCGACTGCTCCATCTCCCGCAGGCGGATCAGGAACCGCCCGTAGGAGTCGCAGGTGTCGGCGGTCAGCACCTCGAAGTCGTAAGCCTCGTAGCCGCAGTAGGGCTGCGACTTGCGCAGGTCGTGCGGCAGGCCGGTGGCCCGCAGGATCGGCCCGGTCGCGCCGAGCGCCATGCAGCCGGCCAGGTCGAGGTAGCCGACGTCGACCAACCGGGCCTTGAAGACCGGGTTGTCGGTGGCCAGCTTGTCGTACTCGTGCATCCGCGAGCGCAGCAGCTTCACGCCCTCGCGGATCTGGTCCAGCGCGCCGGGGGGAAGGTCCTGCGCCAGCCCGCCGGGGCGGACGTAGGCGTGGTTCATGCGCAGGCCGGTGACCAGCTCGAAGATGTCGAGGATGACCTCGCGGTCGCGGAAGCCGTAGATCATCAGCGTGGTGGAGCCGATCTCCATGCCGCCGGTCGCCAGGGCGACCAGGTGGGAGGTGATCCGGTTCAGCTCCATCATCATCACGCGGATGACGCTCGCCCTCGCCGGCACGTCCTCGGTGATCCCGAGCAGCTTCTCCACCGCCAGGCAGTAGGCGGTCTCGTTGAACAGCGGCGTCAGGTAGTCCATGCGCGTCACGAACGTCGTGCCCTGGACCCAGTTGCGGAACTCGAGGTTCTTCTCGATGCCGGTGTGGAGGTAGCCGATGCCGCAGCGGGCCTCGGTCACCGTCTCGCCGTCGATCTCCAGGATCAGCCGGAGCACGCCGTGGGTGGACGGGTGCTGCGGCCCCATGTTGACGACGATCCGCTCGTCGTCGGCCTTCGCCGCGGCGGTGACGATCTCGTCCCAGTCGCCGCCGGTGACGGTGTAGACGCGACCCTCGGTGGTCTCCCGCTCGGGAGCGGTTCCCGGGGTGCCGGGGGTCGAGGCTTCAGTGCTCATCAGGAGTACGACCTCCGCTGGTCGGGAGCCGGGATCTGCGCGCCCTTGTACTCGACGGGGATGCCGCCGAGCGGGTAGTCCTTGCGCTGCGGGTGGCCCAGCCAGTCGTCCGGCATCATGATCCGCGTCAGCGCCGGGTGGTCGTCGAAGACGATGCCGAAGAAGTCGTACGTCTCGCGCTCGTGCCAGTCGTTGGTCGGGTAGACCGCGACGGTCGAGGGGATGTGCGGATCGTCGTCCGGCGCGGAGCTCTCGACGCGGATCAGCCGGTTGTGGGTGATCGACCGCAGGTGGTAGACCGCGTGCAGTTCGCGCCCGGCGTCGCCCGGGTAGTGCACGCCGCTGACGCCGGTGCACAGTTCGAAGCGGAGCGCCGGGTCGTCGCGCAGCGTCCGCATCGCCTGGACCAGGTGCTCGCGGCGCACGTGGAAGGTGATCTCGTCGCGGTCGACGACGGTCTTCTCGATCGCCGCGTCGGGGCTGACGCCCTGCTCCTCCAGCGCGCCCTCGAACTCGTCGGCCACCTCGTCGAACCACTCACCGCCGTAGGGGCGGGTGCTGGCCGGCGGCAGCGCGATCGGCGTCACCAGGCGGCCGTAGCCGGAGGTGTCCCCGGAACCGCCGTTGGCGGCGTTGCCCGAACCGAACATCCCGTGGCGGACGCCGACGACCTCCAGCTCGGTCTGCCCCTCGCGCGGCACCGGAACGTTCTCGCTCATCGCAGCAGCCCCTTCATCTCGATGGTCGGGACCGCACCCAGCGCCTCCTGCTCCGCCGCCTCCTGGGCGCGGCGCTTGTTGACGCCGAGCTTCTCGTGGCGGATCTGGTCGTGGAGCTTGAGGATGGCGTCCATCAGCATCTCCGGCCGCGGCGGACAGCCGGGCAGGTAGATGTCGACCGGAATGATGTGGTCGACGCCCTGGACGACCGCGTAGTTGTTGAACATCCCGCCGGAGGAGGCGCAGACGCCCATGGAGATGACCCACTTGGGGTTGGCCATCTGGTCGTAGACCTGCCGCACCACCGGGGCCATCTTCTGGCTGACCCGCCCGGCGACGATCATCAGATCCGCCTGCCGCGGCGAGCCGCGGAACACCTCCATGCCGAAGCGCGCCAGGTCGTAGCGGCCGGCGCCGGTCGTCATCATCTCGATGGCGCAGCAGGCCAGCCCGAAGGTCGCCGGGAAGAGCGAGCTCTTACGCACCCATCCCGCGGCCTGCTCGACCGAGGTGAGCAGGAAGCCGCCGGGCAGCTTTTCCTCGATACCCATTTCCGCCCTCTCCCGTCAGTCCCACTCAAGGCCGCCACGACGCCAGACATAGGCGTAGGCGACGAACACGGTGGCGATGAAGAGCACCATCTCGACCAGGCCGAAGATCCCCAGGGCGTCGAAGCTGACGGCCCACGGGTAGAGGAAGACGATCTCGATGTCGAAGACGATGAAGAGCATCGCCGTCAGGTAGTACTTGATGGGGAACCGCCCGCCCCCGGCCGCCTGCGGAGTGGGCTCGATGCCGCACTCGTAGGCGTCGAGCTTGGCCCGGTTGTAGCGCTTCGGGCCGGTCAGCGCGGCCATCACCACGGAGCCGACCGCGAACGCGGCCGCGATGGCGCCAAGTACCAGAATCGGCGCATAAGCGTTCATGCCGAACGACCTCTCCAGGCGTATGTCCAAGCCTGCGGCTGTGATCCCCACATGTGAGGCAGTTCACAAGCTCCCAAGACGGCTGCATCCTATGCCTCTTCGCTTGTGATCTGCGACACGCGGTCACGGACCAAGATTGTGATCTACGCCACCTGACGGATGATCATGAAGCAATGAGAGTGCAAAATCGGACACACTGCGTGTGCTTTCATTCACAAGCCGTTGTAGTGACACGCATCAGCGCAGCTCGGAGGGGGTTGCGCCTATCATCTGCCAGGCTTCCATGGCAAGTTTTGATCCTGGGGCGGACACGTGTTAGTGAACCTCTCCGCCGCAGGGTGACACGTCGCTCCCGGCCTTGACCGCGGCGCCCCCGGCCGCCGTTCACGAGCTTGTCCGTCCGCTGCGCTAATCTCCGCGTGCTTGATCCTCAAACAACTCCCCCGAGGGAGCTTCATGCGCCTGAGACGGACCTCCCTGCTGGCAGCCGCCACCCTGGTGGCTGCGGCATCCGGAGTCGCCCCCGCCTTCGCAGCCGACCCGACACCGGTCCCGCTGCAGATACCCCACTACGCCCACATGCTGGTCGACGGTGCCCACCAGCACCTGTTCATCAGCGAGGGCGTCGGCAACAGCGGCATCCTGGTCACCGACTTCGCCGGCAACCCGGTCACGACCATCGGCAACGAGCCGGGGGCGGAGGGCATGACGCTCTCCCCCGACGGCTCCACCCTCTACGTCGCCCTCACCAACGGCGACGCGGTCTCCGCGATCAGCACCACCACCCTGGCCGAGACCGGCCGCTACAGCCTCGGCGCCGGCAGCGCTCCGCTCAGCGTCGCGTACGCGAGTGGCAAGGTCTGGGTCGGGTACGGCGGATCGGCCAAGGGCCAGATCGGGTCCATCGACCCGAGCACCTCCCCGGCGACGGTCTCCCTGGACCTGGCCGCCAACGCCGAGTGGTACGCGGCCCCGCTGCTCGTCACCTCCCCGGCCGCCCCCGGCACGCTGATCGCGACGGACTCGGCCACCGAACCGCCGTACCTGGAGCGCTACGACGTCGCCTCCGGCACGCCGGTCAAGGCCGTCCGGACGTGGCTGCAGAACTCCGCCACGCCCGACTCCCTGCAGATCACCCCCGACGGCCAGGACCTGGTCATGGCCACCGGGGCCCCGTACTACCACCAGGTCTTCAAGCTCGCCGACCTGTCGGCCGACGGCACCTACACCAGCACGGCCTACCCGAACTCCGTGGCGATCGCCCCGGACGGAGCCGTGGCCGCGGGCAGCAACGCCGCCTACGCCGACGACGTCTACGTCTACGCGCCGCACGGGACCACCCCGCTGCACACCTACGACTTCGGCTACAGCTCGCCGACCCTCGCGGCCGACGGGCTGGCCTGGGCGCCCGACGAGAGCCGCCTGTTCGCCGTCGCCGTCGACACGTACGGGAACAACCCGACGCTCCACGTGCTGCTGGCCCCCGAGGCGACCGGCACCACGCTGACCCTGACCGGCCCCGCCACCGACACCCGCGCCCAGCAGCTCACGCTGACGGGCAAGCTGAGCTCGGCGGGCACGGTCCCGGCCGGAACGCACCTGACGGTCACCCGCACCGACGCCGCCCACCCGGGCGGCACCCCGCTGGCCGACGCCGTGGTCGGCGCGGACGGCTCCTACACCGTTACGGACAGCCCGCAGACCGGCGGCGCGAACACCTACGCGGTCTCCTTCCCGGGCACCGCCAAGCTGCTCGCCTCCAGCGCCACGACGACCGTCCAGGTCTCCCGGGCCGCCACCGCGGTCTCCATCACCACCAGCGGCACCGGCACCTTCAACTACGGCGCGACGACCACCGTCACCGCGCACCTGGGCACCACGTACAACGGGCGCACGGTGACCATCTGGGAGAAGGCCGGCAACAACGGGACGAAGGTGCTGAAGACCGGCACCGTGGACGCGAACGGCAACCTGGTCGCGTCCGCGAAGCTCGCCTACAACACCACGTTCACGGTCTCCTTCGCCGGTGACTACCGCTACGCGCCCGCCTCGGCGAGCAAGCGGGTCTACACCCACACCGCCGTCGCCGAGGCCCAGTCCGGCTACTACGCGTCCGGCACCACCGCGGGCGTCCCGGTGAAGTACTTCCACCACACCGGCCACCCGACGCTGACCGCCACGGTCACGCCGAACAAGGCCGGCGAGTGCGGACGCTTCCAGCTGCAGGAGTACTACTCCGGCGCCTGGCACGTCCTGTCGACCAGCGGCTGCTTCGCGCTCTCCGCGTCCAGCAGCGTGGCCGGGGTGGTCAACCTCGGCTCGAACAGCACCAACCACCTGTTCCGCTACGCGGCCGAGTTCGTCAACGGCACCGACAACACCAACCTCGCCACCTGGGGCGCCTGGCAGTACTTCTACGTGAAGTCCTGACCCGCGTGACGTCCTGCCCCGGCGGAGCGCCGGTTACGGCACCCCGAGGTTGAAGATCGCGTAACCGCCGTACCAGCCCGAGAGCGCGCCCAGGATCAGCAGCAGCACCACTGCCTGGGCGCGACTCAACCGCTTCAGGGCCAGCGCCAACGGAACGGCGAGCGGGAAGAGCGGCATCACGAAGCGGCTGATGGTGCCGAACATCTGCTGGCTGAGAACGATCATCGCCAGCGTGCCGAGCGTGTAGACGACCAGCACCGCCGGCGGGCGCAGACGCAGCAGGAGCAGCACCAGCACCGGCAGGCACATCAGCACCGCCAGCCCCACCAGATCCTCGGTCGGGTAGGGGAAGAGGTAGTCGTACCGCCCCAGCAGCAGGCCCTGGACCGACTTGAAGGCGTTCTGGCCCCAGTCGAACGAGTGCGCCCACGCCCGCTGCTGCAAGGTGAAGTAGCCGCTGAAGTCGTGCAGTTCCAGGCCGACCCAGGTCATGTACCCGAGCAGGCCCAGCGGCGCCGAGGCCACCGCGAACAGCGGCCCGGCGAAGCCGCCGGGACGCGCCCGGTACAGCGCGACCAGCGCCGCCACCACCACGCCCGCGATCAGCGTCGCCGCCGACGGCCGGGTCAGGCCCGTCAGCAACGTCAACACGCCCGCCAGATACCAGCGGCGGCGCACCACCGCGTAGCAGGCCCACACCGCGAGCGCCGTGAACAGCGCCTCCGAGTAGACCGACCACTGCACCGACGAGGCCGGGAACACCGCCCACAGCCCCGCCGCCAGCACGCCGGCGCGACGGCTGCGGGTGACCGCCTCCGTCAGCGCGTAGATCCCGGCCGCGGCCACGAACGAGCCCACGACCGAGACGAGCATGCCCGCCCCGTACAGGCCGAGCCCCGTCACCTCGCTCACCAGCCGGATCGCGCCCGGGTACAGCGGGAAGAAGGCGACGGAGTTCTGCTCCATCGTGAACGGCCCGAGCGGCGCCATCGGCGTCAGCGCCGGGTGGTAGCCGTGCGCGGCGACGTCCTCGTACCACCAGCCGTCCCACGAGCCCAGCACGTCCCACGGCTTGGCGCCGCCGCCGTAGCGCGGGGTGTTCGTCCGGTAGGTGCCCGAGTACGCCAGCAGCCGCAGGAAGACCGCCAGGCCGACCAGCTTGACCACGCCGTACAGGCCCAGCGCCGGGCCGAACCGCACCCCTGCCGCGCGCAACCCCCGCACCGCCGCATCCCGGCGGCCGCGCGGCGGCGCCTCCGGGAACTCCTCCGTGACGGTGATGTCCTCGACACTCATGCTGATCGGATCACGCCTTCGGAGCGACCTTGGCCAGACCGTTGATGATCCGGTCCATGGCGTCGCCGCCCTGCGGGTCGGTCAGGTTGGCCAGCAGCTTCAGCACGAACTTCATCAGCACCGGGTGCGTCAGCCCGTGCTGCGCGGCCATCCGCATCACCAGCGGGTTGCCAATCGCCTTCACGAAACCGCGCCCCAGCGAGTAGTAGCCGCCGTAGACGTCCTTCAGGATCCGCGGGTAGGCCTCCAGCGCGCGCTCACGCGCCTCGTCCGTGGTCCGGGCCAGCGCCTGGACGACGACGCCCGCCGCGATCTGGCCCGACTCCATCGCGTACGCGATGCCCTCGCCGTTGAACGGGTTGACCATCCCGCCCGCGTCGCCGACCAGCAGGAAGCCGCGGCTGTAGTGCGGCTGCCGGTTGAACGCCATCGGCAGCGCCGCGCCGCGGATCGGCTCGGTCATGTGCTCCGGCGTGTAACCCCACTCCTCGGGCATGCCGGCGCACCAGACCTTGAGCAGCTCGCGGTAGTCGATGTCCTTGAACGCCTTGGTGGTGTTGAGCAGGCCGAGGCCCACGTTGCTGGTGCCGTCGCCCATGCCGAAGATCCAGCCGTAGCCCGGCAGCAGCTTGTCCTGACCACCGCGGCGGTCCCACAGCTCCAGCCAGGACTCCAGGTAGTCGTCGTCGGAGCGCGGCGAGGTGAAGTACGTCCGGTACGCGACACCCATCGGCCGGTCCTCACGCCGGTGCAGGCCGAGCGCGAGCGAGAGACGGGTGGAGTTGCCGTCGGCGGCCACGACGAGCGGGGCGCGGAAGGTGACTTCCTTCTTCTCCCCCTCGTCCTCGAGCTTCGCGGTCACACCGATCACACGGCCGGTGCGCTCGTCCAGCAGCGGGCCGGTGACGTTGCAGCCCTCGTGCAGCTTCGCGCCGGCCTTCTCGGCCTGGCGGGCCAGCAGCTCGTCGAAGTCGGCGCGCTTGCGCACCAGACCGTAGTCGGGGAACGCCGCCAGCTCCGGCCAGTCCAGCTCCAGCCTGACGCCGCCGCCGATGATCCGCAGACCCTTGTTGTGCAGCCAGCCGTTCTCCTCGGACACGTCGATGCCCATGTCGACCAGCTGCTTGACGGCACGCGGGGTCAGGCCGTCGCCGCACACCTTCTCACGCGGGAAGCGGGACTTCTCCAGCAGCAGCACCTCCAGGCCGGACCGGGCCAGGTGGTACGCCGTCGCCGAACCCGCAGGCCCCGCACCGACGACGATCACGTCCGCGTGGGCCTCGGTCGTCTCGCTCACAGACTCGTCTCCTCGCTCGGGTTTGGGTGCACACGGCTGCTGTGAGTCTAGACAGCGCCGCCGCGGACAGCGACGACCCGGGCTGCGGACAGCGCCTACCATCTGACCCCATGCACATGGGAGTGATCGGCCACGAGGACCTGAGCGACATCACGGAGATGCTCGTCCGCGGCGAACTGTGGCGCATCGTCACCGACTGCCCGAGCCACAACCTGGTCGGGGTCACCCCGCTGCGACCAGGGCCGGAGACCTGGTTCGCGCAGGCGGTGGTCGACCACGGCGGGGGCCTGGAGATCCTCGGCGCCACCGCCCACGCCCTGCGCGCCGAGGCCCGCGCCGTGCACCGGCTCGGCCCCGGAACCCCGCTCGTCCCCGCCCTGCTCGGCATGGTCGAGGAACTGGTGGCGGTCTGGGACGGCGAGCCCGGCACGGACGTCGCCGAAGCGGTCGCCGAGGCCGAGCGGCTCGGCCTCTACGTCCACCGGGTCTGGCCCGAGGGCTCGCAGCGGCTGCCCTAAGGCTTGGCCCCTGGGGCTTGGGTCTCTAGGGCTTGGGTCTCTAGGGCTTGGTCCCGCGGTGCAGCGCGACGACACCGCCGGTGAGGTTGCGCCAGGCCACGTTCCGCCAACCCGCCCGCTGAAGCCGCGCCGCCAGCGCCGGCTGGTCCGGCCAGGCGCGGATGGAGTCGGCGAGGTAGACGTACGCCTCCGGGTTGGAGCTGACCGCGGTCGCCACCGGCGGCAGCGCCCGCATCAGGTACTCGGTGTAGACGGTGCGGAACGGCGCCCACGTCGGGTGCGAGAACTCGCAGATCACCACCCGCCCGCCCGGCTTGGTGACGCGCAGCATCTCGCGCAGCGCCGCGTCGGTCTCCTGCACGTTGCGCAGGCCGAAGGAGATCGTCACCGCGTCGAAGACCCCGTCGGCGAACGGCAGTCGGGTCGCGTCCCCGGCCGTCAGCGGGAGCTCCGGGTGGCGGCGCTTGCCCTCACGCAGCATGCCGAGCGAGAAGTCGCACGGGACGACCCGCGCGCCCGCCGCCGCGAACGGCAGCGAGGAGGTGGCGGTGCCGGCGGCGAGGTCCAGCACCCGCTGGCCCGGTCGCGCGTCCACGGCCCGTGCGACGGCGCGACGCCACAGACGGGCCTGGCCCATCGAGAGAACGTCGTTGGTGAGGTCGTACTTCGCCGCGACGTCGTCGAACATCGAGGCGACCTCGTGCGGCTGCTTGTCCAGGGTGGCTCGGGTCACGCGGCCATTCTCCTCGTCGTCGGGCTCAAGGTCGTCGGGCTCAAGGTCGTCGGGCTCACGGGACTACGTACGGCGGTGCACGAGGCGGCCGGCCAGGACCGTGGCCAGACACGCGCCGTCGGGCGCGAAGACAGCGAAGTCCGCCCGGGAACCCGCCGCCAGCGGCGCGGGCGTCCCGACCGACAGCCCCACCCGCGCCGCCGCGGGCCCGAGAGCCGGATCGTCGTCGAACGCGCCGGACGCCACCGCCGTGACCCCGCGCAGCAGCAGCGCGTGCACCCGCTCACGCGGGCTCGGCGCCTGCGGCAGGACGCTCTCCCACCCCGCTCCGCGGCGGAGTTCACCCGGCCATTCGCGCACACGCGCGCCGGGGTACCCGGCACGCAGCGCGTCGACGTCCGCCACGGCGGCGATGCGGTCGCCCTCGACGGCGACCGCGTCGCGGTTCGTGCCGGTGTGGATCGTCAGCATCGGCCCGTCAGTCGTTCAGCAGCTTCAGCTCGGGGTGCGCGGTGCCGCCCTCGATCGCGGTCGAGGCGATGTGCGAGAAGACGTGGTCGTCCACCGGGTCGTTCGCCGGGTCGTCGTGGACGACCAGGTGCTCGTAGGTGGTCGCGCGCTGCGCGGGGACGCGGCCGGCCGAGCGGATCAGCTGGATCAGCTCCATCCGGTTCGAGCGGTGCTTGGCGCCGGCCGAGGAGACCACGTTCTCCTCCAGCATCACCGAGCCGAGGTCGTCCGCACCGTAGTGCAGCGACAGCTGGCCCATCTCCTTGCCGACGGTCAGCCAGGAACCCTGGATGTGCGCGACGTTGTCGAGGAAGAGGCGCGCCACCGCGATCAGCCGCAGGTACTCGAAGAGCGTCGCCTGGGTGCGGCCCTTCAGGTGGTTGTTCTCCGGCTGGTACGTGTAGGGGATGAACGCGCGGAAGCCGCCGGTGCGGTCCTGCACGTCACGGATCATGCGCAGGTGCTCGATCCGCTCCGCGTTGGTCTCGCCGGTGCCCATCAGCATGGTGGACGTGGACTCGACGCCCAGGTTGTGCGCGAGCTCCATGATCTCCAGCCAGCGCTCGCCGGACTCCTTCAGCGGCGCGATCACCTTGCGCGGCCGCTCCGGCAGCAACTCCGCTCCCGCGCCCGCGAAGGAGTCGAGGCCGGCGGCGTGGATCCGCTTGATCGCCTCCTCGGCGGAGACGCCGGAGATGCGCGACATGTGGTCCACCTCGGAGGCCCCGAGCGAGTGGATGACCAGCTGCGGGAAGTCCTTCTTGATGGCGGAGAAGGCGCGCTCGTAGTACTCGACGCCGTAGTCCGGGTGGTGCCCGCCCTGGAACATGATCTGGGTGCCGCCGAGCTCGACCGTCTCCGCGCAGCGGCGCAGGATCTCGTCGAGGTCGCGCGACCAGCCCTTCTCGGTGTCCTTGGGCGCGGCGTAGAACGCGCAGAACTTGCACGCCGTCACACAGACGTTGGTGTAGTTGATGTTGCGTTCGATGATGTACGTCGCGATGTGCTCCGTACCCGCGTAGCGGCGGCGGCGCGCGGCGTCGGCTGCCCGGCCGAGCGCGTGCAGCGGCGCGTGCCGGTACAGCTCCAGCGCCTCCTCGGCGCTGATACGCCCCCCGGCCGCGGCACGGTCGAGGACGGCCTGGATGGCGTCCTTGGGAGCCTGTGCAGTCTGCGAAGACTTGGCGTCCAGGGACGGGGTCGAGGAATCAGCAGCCAGCGAAGTCACCTCGTCAGACTACGCCAGCGCCTCCCGGCCGCCGGGAGGGACCCGGTGCGTCGTCGGATCCGTCCGGACCTCCGACGACGCGACGGGGACGCGGCGGCGACGCGGCGGGTCAGCCGCCGCCGCCGAGCAGCCTCACCTCGTCCGTGGCGGCGCCGATGCGTACGGCGAACTCGCGCATGCCCAACAGCTGCCGGTCGCCGAAGGAGAAGTCGAGCGCGTCGGTGTAGTAGCGGCGCAGCGTCTCCGCGTCGAACGCCTCCCAGCGCGCGGTCTGCTCGCAGACCTTGTCGATCTCCTCCATGGAGAGGTCGCGCGAGGCGAGGAAGGAGCGGTGCACCTCGTGCACGGTCTCCGGCTCGCGGGCGAGGAAGTCGCGGCGCACGGCGAAGGGGGCGAAGACGAACGGCAGCCCCGTCCAGTCCTTCCACATCGCGCCCAGGTCGTGCACGTTCAGCCCGAGACGCGGCGCCTCGTGCAGCGAGGCGCGCAGCGCGGCGTCGCCGATCAGCACGGCGGCCTCCGCCTCCTGCATCATCGCGCCGAGGTCCGGCGGGCAGGTGTAGTACTCGGGCGTCACGCCGTAGCGATCGGCCAGCAGCAGCTGCGCGAGCCGGACGGAGGTCCTGCTGGTGGAGCCGAGCGCGACACGGCGCCCGTCGAGCTCCTCGAGCGGCAGCTCGCTGACGATCACGCAGGACTGCACCGGCCCGTCGCTGCCGACGGCGATGTCCGGCAGCAGGGTGAGCTGATCGGCGTGGCGCAGGTACTCGACGCAGGAGATCGGTCCGATGTCGAGGCGCCCGGCCACCAGGGCCTCGCTGAGCCGGTCCGGGTTGTCCTTGGTCAGGTCCAGGTCGACGAGACTCCCCGTCCGACCCAGGCCCCAGTAGAGCGGCAGGCAGTTCAGGAACTGGATGTGTCCGACCCGCGGCCGCCGGTGCTGGGCGTGATGACCGGGCCGCTGATGTTGAGATGCCACGTTGTCCACCTGATGAACAGTAGACCTGCGCATCGATCATCCCTGGCCGGGGGCGGGGGTGCGTGCTAGGGTTTTCCGCAGTTGCAGTTTGATTTCCCATGCAGTACTGGAGCCTGCGGAGCACATGTGACCGCGGGCTTCTGTGGTTTTCAGGGCTTTTGCAGAGAAGTAGAAGTAGCTGAAGGCACGGCACGGCGGGGTTATCAGCGCAGCGGACCGGACGCCACGGGGTGTGGTGTCCTTTACGTCCCTCGCAAGGAGAACGGTATGGCGACCGGAACCGTCAAGTGGTTCAACGCCGAGAAGGGCTTCGGGTTCATCGCCCAGGACGGCGGCGGCCCGGATGTCTTCGTCCACTACACGGCCATCAACTCGTCGGGCTTCCGCTCGCTCGAGGAGAACCAGGCTGTTGAGTTCGACGTCACCCAGGGCCCGAAGGGCCCGCAGGCCGAGAACGTGAGCCCGCTGTCCTAAGTCGCGCTGCGCCTTAGTACCACCAAGAGGGTCCGTCCCGCACATCCGTGCGGGGCGGGCCCTCTGCCTTTGCCCGCCCTTGCCTGCCTTTGGCTGCCTCTGCGCGCCCTTGCTTGCCTTTCCTGCCTTTGCTTTCCTGTGGTTATACGTATAACTTCGACGTATGGGCTACCTCTCCGTGCTGCGCGCCCCCGTCGTGCTCCGCCTCCTCAGCGGCACCCTCCTCGGCCGCCTCCCGGCCGGAATGACCGTCGTGGCCATCGCCCTCGCGCTGCACACCGCCGGCGCCTCCTACGCCCAGATCGGCCTCACCAGCGCCGCCTACGCGGTCAGCGCCGCCGTCGGCGGTCCCTTCCTCGGCCGCACCGTCGACCGCCTCGGGCAACCCCGCGTCCTGCTCGCCTCCGCCGCCGTCGCCGCGACCGGCTACGTGCTGCTGGCCCTCAGCCCCGGCTCGGCGGCCGTCGCCCTCGCGGGCGCGGCCCTGGCGGGCGCGTTCATGCCGCCGCTGGAGCCCTGCCTGCGCGCCCTGTGGCCGGACATCGTCGCCGAGGAGCAGCTGGAGACCGCCTACGCGCTCGACTCCGCCTCCCAGCAGGTCCTCTACGTCGCCGGCCCGCTGCTGGTCGCGGGCATCGCCGCGCTCGGCTCCGCCCGCGACGCCCTGTGGCTCGCCGCCGGGCTCGGCCTGGTCGGCACCCTCGTCGTCGCCACCTCCGGCCCCGCCCGGGCATGGCGACCGGCCCCGCACCCCGCCGTTCCGGGGGACTCGCAGGACGCCGGGGACGCGGGAGCGACCGGACGGCACCACTGGCTGGGCCCGCTGCGCTCGCCGGGCCTCGTACTGCTCCTGCTGGCCTTCGCCGGGACGGGGTGGTCGGTCGGCGGACAGAACATCCTTTTCGTCGCGTACGCCCAGGAGCACCACGGCATCCCCGGCGGAGCCGGGCTGCTCCTCGCGCTGGCCGCCCTCTCCGGCCTGCTCGGCGCCCTCGCCTACGGCGCGGTCCGCTGGAAGGCTCCCACCGCCACCCGCACCTGGGCGATGGCCGCCGGCATGGCCGTGTGCTACCTCCCGCTGCTGGCCGTCCCCGGCCCCCTCGGCATGAGCGGAGCGGCCGCGCTCTCCGGCCTCGGCCTCGCCCCGCTGCTGGCCGCGGCCTTCGTCCTGATCGCGGAGCTGGCCCCCGCCGGAACGACGACCGAGGCCTTCGCCTGGCTCGTCACCGTCTTCTCCACCGGCAACGCCCTCGGCTCCGCCGCCTCCGGCGCGATCGTGGGCAGCTCGATGCGAGCCGCAGCGCTGGTCGCCTGCGCGGGCATCGCCTGCGGTGCGGTGCTGCTGGTCGTGTGCCGCGGAAGGCTGCGCCCGCCGACGGTCGAGGCCGTGGGGACCGTGGGGGCCGTCGTGGGGGCCGATTCTGGCTCTGCCGGTGTCGCCGCTGGTGGTGTCGGCGCTGGTGGCGTCGGCATCGGTGCCGGCATCGGTGCCGTGCGGGAAGACGCTCCCACGACGGCATAGGGCCGCCCGGCTGGACCGGGTTGACCGGGTTGACCGGGTTGACCGGGTTGACCGCCGGGAAGATCAGCCGGTCAGCTCCCACTCCCCCACGGTTTCGTAGTGCGCGGGGCCGGTGCCGAGGTGGCTGCGCATGAGACGGAGGGCGCTCGCGGTCCACTCCGTGCCCTCGAACTCCGACAGCGCCCCGGCGAAGGGCTTGAGATCCGCACCCGCCGAGCCGCTGCGGGCGAGGGTGAGATGACCGCGGAACGGGCGTTCGTCCACCGCGATCCCGCTGTGCCGGGCGGCAGCGGCCGCGCTCTCGGCCAGACGGCGCAGAGCCTGCGTGTCGCCCCTGACACCCGCCCACAGCACCCGGTCGCCGAAGCGCCCGCCACCGGCGATCCGCAGGATGTGCGCGGGATGCCGGTGGGCGACGCGCTCCAGCCGGGGTTCCAGCTTGGGCAGATCCGCCTCGTCCACCTGGCCGAGGAACGCCAGCGTCAGATGCCAGCCCTGCGTGCCCGTCCAACGCAGACCTCTGGCGCCCGGCTGTTCACGCAGCGGCCGGACGGCCGCGTCCAGTTCCCGCAGTGCCGACTCCGGCGGGACGACGGCGAGGAAGAGTCTCATGTGGGAAGTCTGCCTCGACCTCGTTCCGCATCGGAAAGTGCGTCTGCTCGAACAGCCACCGGCCAGAAGCCTGTTGGGCTACAAACATTCGTATGACGAATGCGAATCCGACCAAGGCGGATGTGCTGTCACCACGCCTGCGCCTACGCCTGGCCACCCCGGAGGACACGTCACGGGTACTCGCCGTCATGGACGGGATCATGGAATGGCTCGTCGGTCTCGGCCGGACCGCGCAGTGGGGCACTGAACCCTGGTCCACGAGCGAGGCTCTGGCCGCCCGGGTCCTGGGACGGATCGAACGGCGCGAACTGCGCGTCGCTGTCACCCCGGAGGACGAGATCGCGGGCATCGTCTCCGTCGCGCGGGAGGCCTCCGACTACGTGCGGCCTCCCGAGGAGCCGGAGCTGTTCATCAACCTGCTGGCCACCTCGCGCCGCTTCAAGGGCCACGACGTCGGCGGTCTCCTCATCGCCGAGGCCAAGGCCGAGGCGGCGCGGCTGGGGCTCGGGCTGCTGCGGGTCGACTGCTTCGCCGGGGACGACGGACGGCTCAAGGACTGGTACGTCAGTCAGGGGTTCACGGAGGTCGAACCGTTCGTCGTGAAGCGGGAGGGCCGGCCGGACTGGCCGGGCATGCTGCTCGCGATGCGCGTCGAGTCCCCGGACGCCGTGTAGGCGTGGGTGTGGGCCGCTCCCCGGGTGGGGTGGGGAGCGGCTGGGGTGGGGCGGTTGGGTGGGTTGTGGTGGTCAGTGGGGGTGGCGGGTG
>NZ_BBPQ01000049.1:0-8754 GCF_000787855.1 Streptacidiphilus anmyonensis
ACCCGCGACCACCACCGCACGCTGCTCGAACACCGACCGCGAGGCAACCAACGCCCGAGCCACGTCCGACAGTTCGAGCTCGTCTCGGTCCCGCAGGAAGGACAGCAACCGCGCCGCCTGCCCAGGCAGCGCCGCCTCGCTCTTCGCCGACAGCACCAGCGGCACCGTCGGGACCGCCACGGCTTCCGCCATGACAACCGGCTCGGTCGGGACGTACTCCAGGATCGTGTGGGCGTTGGTGCCGCTGATGCCGAAGGACGACACCGCCGCGCGACGCGGACGACCGGTCTCCGGCCACTCACGCTGCTCGGTCAGCAGCTCGACCGCACCCGAGGCCCAATCCACCTTCGGGGACGGCTCGGTGACGTGCAGGGTCTGCGGCAGCACACCCTGGCGCATCGCCGTCACCATCTTGATGATGCCGCCGACACCCGCCGCCGCCTGCGTGTGCCCGATGTTCGACTTCAGCGACCCCAGCCACAGGGGCTCCTCCGCAGAGCGGTCGCGGCCGTAGGTGGCCAGCAGCGCCTGAGCCTCGATCGGGTCGCCCAGCGGCGTCCCGGTGCCGTGGGCTTCGACCGCGTCGATCTCGTCGACGGTCAGGCCGGCGTTGGCCAGCGCCTGGCGGATGACCCGCTGCTGCGACGGACCGTTGGGAGCCGTCAGACCGTTGCTGGCGCCGTCCTGGTTCACCGCGCTGCCACGCACCACCGCCAAGACCGGGTGACCGTTGCGCCGAGCATCCGACAGCCGCTCCACGAGCAGCATGCCGACGCCCTCACCCCAGCCGGTGCCGTCCGCGTCGGCGGAGAACGCCTTGCAGCGCCCGTCGACGGACAGACCGCGCTGGCGGCTGAAGTCCACGAAGACCTCGGGGGTGGACATGATCGCCACACCACCGGCCAGGGCCATCGTGCACTCGCCGTTACGGAGCGACTGGATCGCCCAGTGCAGCGCGACCAGCGACGAGGAGCACGCGGTGTCGACGGTGACCGCCGGGCCCTCCAGGCCCAGGGTGTAGGCGACGCGGCCCGAGGTGATGCTGCCGGACACACCGGTACCGAGGTGCCCCTCGACGCCGTCGGGCAAATCGGTCACGCCCGCCGCGTAGTCGTGGTACATCACACCGGCGAAGACGCCGGTGCGGCTGCCGCGCAGCGTGCCCGGGTCGATGCCGGCCCGCTCGATCGCCTCCCAGGAAGTCTCCAGCAGCAGTCGCTGCTGCGGGTCCATCGCCAGCGCCTCGCGAGGCGAGATGCCGAAGAACTCCGGGTCGAACAGGCCCGCGTCGTGCAGGAAGCCGCCCTCGCGGGCGTAGGTGGTGCCCTGGTGGTCCGGATCCGGGTGGTAGAGCCCGTCCAGGTCCCAGCCACGACCGGCCGGGAAGCCGGAGATCGCGTCCGAGCCGGACGACACCAGCCGCCACAGGTCCTCGGGCGACTCCACACCACCCGGGTAGCGGCAGGCCATGCCGACGATCGCGATCGGGTCGTCCGTCGTCGCCGCAGCCGAGGTGACCACCACCGTCTGCGACTCGTCGCCCAGCAGCTCGGTGCGCAGGAACGCGGCCAGCGCGCCCGGGGTCGGATAGTCGAAGACCAGCGTCGCGGGCAGGCGAAGGCCGGTCGCACCGTTGGCTCGTTGCGCAGCTCGACGGCGGTCAGCGAGTCGAAACCCAGCTCCTTGAACGCCCGACCGGACTCGACCGCCGTCGCGTCCGCATAGCCCAGCACCGCCGCCACACGACCACACACCAGGTCCAGCAGCGCACCCTCGCGCTCGCCCACCGGCAGCGCGCTCAGCGTCCGCACGAGGGACGAACCGGCGGCCGTCCCCGACCGCCCGGCCTCGACGGCACGACGCACCGGTCCCCGCACCAGTCCACGCAGCAGCGGCGGCAGGGTGCCCGCCGCAGCCTCGGCGCGCAGCGCGGCGAGGTCGAGCCGCATCGGCACGAGCATGGCGTCGCCCGCGGCGCAGGCGGCGTCGAAGAGTGCCAGGCCCTCCTCGGCAGACATGCCCTCGACGCCGCCGCGGCTCATCCGCTGGACGTCGACCTCGGCGAGGCTGCCGATCATGCCGCCGTTCGCCCAGGCGCCCCAGGCGAGGGAGACGGCCGGAAGGCCCTGGGCCCGGCGCTGGCGCGCCAGCGCGTCCAGGAAGACGTTCGCGGCGGCGTAGTTGCCCTGGCCGAGACCGCCGAAGGTGCCGGCAGCCGAGGAGAAGAGCACGAACGCGGAGAGGTCCGAGGTGAGTTCGTGCAGGTTGAGCGCCGCGTCCAGCTTCGGACGCAGCACCGTGTCGAGCCGCTCGGGCGTGAGCGAGGAGACGATCCCGTCGTCCAGCACACCGGCCGTGTGCACCACACCCGTCACCCGGTGCTCCGCCAGCAGCCCGGCCAGCGCCTCCCGGTCCGCCACGTCGCACGCAGCGACCGTGACATCCGCACCCAACGCGGCCAACTCAGCGACCAGTTCGACAGCGCCCGGCGCGTCCGCGCCACGCCGCGACACCAGCAGCAGGCTCCGCACCCCGTGCTCGACCACCAGATGCCGGGCCACGAGCGCGCCCAGCATCCCCGACGCACCGGTCACCAGCACCGTGCCGTCAGTGTCGAACACCGGCGCGGCATCGACGGCGGCGGCCACCCGGGCCAGTCGCGGCACCCGGACCTCACCCGCGCGGATCGCCAGCTCCGGCTCCCCGGACGCCACGGCGCCGGGCAGGGCGCGGAGCGAGGTGTCCTGGCCGTCCAGATCGAGCAGGACGAACCGGCCCGGGTTCTCGGACTGCGCGGAGCGCAGCAGACCCCACACCGGAGCGTGCGTCAGGTCCAGCAGCTCGGCCGCGTCGACAGCCACCGCGCCACGGGTCACCAGGACCAGGCGAGAGGCGCCGAACCGGTCGTCCGCCAGCCAGGACTGGACCACAGACAGCGCATCGCTGAGAGCGGACCGGACTGATACGGCGAGGTCTGCGGCGTCGGTCGCGTCGACGGTGTCCAGGGCGAGAAGGACAGTCTCGGGTGCGGCCAGGCCGCCGTCCACGGCCGCAGCCAGCGCGCCCAGGTCGGCGAAGGCCTCCGCGCCCGAGCCGAGCACGTCCTCGCCCAGCGCCGCCCAGCCCCCGACCGGGGCCGACGCCGACGGGACGGGCAGCGCGACCCAGTCCACCCGGAAGAGCGACTCGGCGAACGCGCCACGGGCGGCCCGCACCTGCTCCTCGGAGACCTCGCGCATCGCGAGCGAGTCGACCGAGGCCACCGGCCGGCCCGACTCGTCGGCGAGCACCAGCGAGACCGTGTCACGGCCGGCCGGGGACATCCGCACCCGCACCGCCGCCGCTCCGGCCGCGTGCAGGGTCACGCCGCTCCAGGCGAACGGGAGTCGCCCGCCGCCGTTCTCGTCCAGCATGTCGCCGATGCCGACCGCGTGCAGTGCGGCATCCAGCAGCGCCGGGTGCAGGCCGAACAGCGCGGCGTCGCCGTGCGCGGCCTCCGGCAGGCGGACCTCCGCACAGACGTCCTCGCCCAGGCGCCAGGCGGCGCGCAGGCCCTGGAAGACCGGGCCGTAACCGAAACCGGCAGCGGCCAGGCGCTCGTACAGGTCCGTGACGTCGACCTCGACCGCGCCGGCCGGCGGCCACTCGGTCAGCTCGAACGCCGGCTCGGCGTTGACGGCGGGCGCGAGCACGCCGGTGGCGTGCCGGGTCCACGCGTCTCCCCCGGCGACCGCGTCCTCCAGCCGCGAGTGCAGGCTCACCGCGCGGCGGCCCGACTCGTCGGCTGCCTCCACCGAGAGCTGCACGTGGACCGCGCCCTGCTCCGGAAGGACGAGCGGCGCTTCCAGCGTCAGCTCCTCCAGAACCGAGCAGCCGACCTGGTCACCGGCCCGCACAGCCAGTTCGACGAAGGCGGTGCCCGGCAGCAGCACCGAGCCCATCACGGCATGGTCGGCCAGCCACGGGTGCGACCGCACCGACAGACGGCCGGTGAACAGGAACCCGTCCGCCGCAGCGAGCGAGACCGCCGCGCCGAGAAGGGGGTGCCCCGCCACGGCGAGGCCGACGGCCGTGACGTCGCCCGTGCCGACGGGCAGCCGCTCGGGCCAGTAGTGCTCGCGCTGGAAGGCGTAGGTGGGCAGATCGACCCTGCGGCCACCGGCACCGGCGAAGACGGCCGTCCAGTCGACGGTCACGCCGCGCACGTGGGCCTGGGCCAGCGCCGTGGTCAGCGTCCGGACCTCCGGACGCTCCGCCCGCAGGACGGGCGCGAACGCGACGTCCTCGACGGTGACGCAGTCCTGGCCGAGCGCGGACAGCACGCCGTCCGGACCAAGCTCCAGGAACGTGCGGACACCCTCACGCTCCAGCGTCGCGACCGCGTCGCGGAAGCGGACCGCCTCGCGGACGTGGCGCACCCAGTAGTCGGGCGAGGTCAGGTCGGCGGACTGGTCGAGCGTCGACACGATCGGGATCCGCGGAGTGTCGAACGTCAGACCCGCCACGACCGCCCGGAACTCGTCCAGCATCGGGTCCATCAGCGGCGAGTGGAACGCGTGGCTCACCGTCAGCCGCTTGGTCTTACGACCCTCGGCAGCCAACTGCCCGGCGACCTCCAGCACGGCCTGCTCGGCACCGGAAAGCACCACGGAGGTCGGGCCGTTGACGGCCGCGATCCCCACCTCGTCGGTGAGCAGCGACAGCACCTCGTCCTCGGACGCCTGCACCGCCACCATCGCACCGCCCGACGGCAACGCCTGCATCAGCCGGCCACGCACCGCGACCAGGGTCGCCGCATCCGCAAGCGAGAGAACACCCGCGACGTGCGCAGCCGCCAGCTCACCGATCGAGTGACCGGCCAGGAAGTCCGGCGTCAGACCCCACGACTCCACGAGGCGGAACAGCGCGACCTCGATCGCGAACAGCGCCGGCTGCGTATACGCCGTCTCGTCGATCCGCTCACCCGCGAAGACGACCTCCCGCACCGAAAGGTCCAGGTGCTGGTCCAGGTGTGCGAACACCTCGTCCAGCGCATCCGCGAACACCGGGAACGCCTCGTACAGCTCACGGCCCATCCCGGCCCGCTGACTGCCCTGACCGGTGAACAGGAACGCCGTCCGCCCGTCCACCACCGAGCCACGCACAATCCCGGTCGCGGAACCGCCCCCGGCCAGAGCCGCCAGTCCGGCCAGCACCTCCGCCCGCTCCCCCGCGACGATCGCGGCGCGCTGCTCGAAGGCCGCGCGCGTCGTCGCAAGCGAGTAGCCGAGATCCGCGAGCCGCAGCTCGGCGTCGGCTTCGACGCGCGAGAGCAGCTCCTGCGCCTGGGCCCGCAGGGCGGTGTCGTTCTTCGCCGACAGCAGCACCGGCAGGACCGACGGCGCCGCCGAAGGCTCGGCGACCTCCTCCGTGGAGACCTCCGGAGCCTGCTCCAGGATCGTGTGCGCGTTGGTCCCGCTCACACCGAAGGCCGAGACACCGGCCCGACGCGGCGCACCGGTCTCCGGCCACGCCATCGCCTCGGTCAGCAGCTCCACCGCACCCGCCGACCAGTCGACATGCGGCGTCGGCTCGTCCACGTGCAGCGTCTGCGGCAGCACGCCGTGCCGCATCGCCATGACCATCTTGATCACACCGGCCACGCCGGCAGCCGCCTGCGTGTGCCCGATGTTGGACTTCAGTGCGCCGAGCAGCAGCGGCCGGTCCCCCGAGCGCTCCTGACCGTAGGTGGCGAGCAGGGCCTGCGCCTCGATCGGGTCGCCGAGGCGGGTGCCGGTGCCGTGCGCCTCGACCGCGTCGATCTGGTCGGCCGTCAGGCCGGCCGAGGCCAGCGCCTGACGGATGACCCGCTGCTGCGACGGGCCGTTCGGGGCCGTCAGACCGTTGCTCGCACCGTCCTGGTTGACCGCGCTGCCGCGCACGACCGCGAGGACCGGGTGGCCGTTGCGCTGGGCGTCCGAGAGGCGCTCGACGAGCAGCATGCCGGCGCCCTCGCCCCAGCCGGTGCCGTCCGCGGCACCCGCGAACGCCTTGCACCGGCCATCGGTCGACAGTCCACGCTGACGGCTGAACTCGATGAACAGGTCCGGCGTGGACATCACGGTCACACCACCGGCCAGCGCCAGCGAGCACTCGCCGTTACGGAGTGCCTGCACCGCCATGTGCAGCGCCACCAGCGACGCCGAGCAGGCCGTGTCTACGGAGACCGCGGGCCCCTCCAGCCCGAACGTGTAAGAGAGCCGGCCGGAGATCACGCTCGTCGCCGTGCCCGTGAGCCGGTGACCCTCGATCCCTTCCTGCCCGTCGGCCAGCAGCGAGATGTAGTCCTGGCCGTTGGTGCCGATGAAGACGCCGGACTGGCTGCCACGCAGCGACGCCGGGTCGATGCCCGCCCGCTCGAAGACCTCCCAGGAGGTCTCCAGCAGCAGACGCTGCTGCGGGTCCATGGTCGTCGCTTCACGCGGGCTGATGCCGAAGAACGCGGAGTCGAACCGGGTGGCGTCCTGGAGGAACGCGCCCTTGCGGGTGTAGACCTTGCCGAGCTGGTCGGGGTCGTCGTCGAAGAGGGAGTCGAGGTCCCAACCGCGGTCGGTCGGGAAGTCCACGACCGCGTCACCACCCGAGACGAGCAGTTGCCACAGCTCCTCGGGCGAGGTCACCCCGCCGGGGAAGCGGCAGCTCATCGCGACGATGGCGATCGGCTCGTCGTCCGCCAGGGCGACCGTGGGCCGGGACGCCTCGGCCACCGGCTGGTGGCCGAGCAGTTCGGTGCGCAGGTGGTCGGCGAGCGCGGTCGCCGACGGGTAGTCGAAGACCAGCGTCGCCGGCAGCTTCAGACCGGTCGCCGCGTTCATCCGGTTGCGCAGGTCGACCGCGGTCAGCGAGTCGAAGCCCAGCTCCTTGAACGCCCGGCCACCCTCCACCGCGGTCGCGTCGGCGTAGCCCAGCACCGCCGCCACCTGGGCGCGCACCAGATCCAGCAGCGCGCGACCCTGCTCCGCGGACGACAGGGCGGCCAGCCGCCCGGTCAGCGAGGAGCCGACGTCGGCCGTGGCGCCCTCGGACCGCGACTCGGCGGCGGCCGAACGAAGGCGCTGGACCTCTGGGATCTCGTCGAAGAGGCGACTCGGACGGACGGCGGCGAACTCGGCAGCGAGCCGGTCCCAGTCGACGTCGGCGATCGTCAGGGCGATGTCGCCATGGTCGAGAGCCTGCTGCATCGCCGTGATGGCGAGCGCGGGGACCATACCGACGACGCCGTCGCGACGCAGCCGGTCAGCGATCAGCTCCTCGGTCGCCAGACCCGCTTCGGCCCAGGCACCCCACGCGATCGACGTCGCGACCAGACCGTCAGCCCGACGCTGCTGGGCCAGCGCGTCCAGGAAGGCGTTGGCAGCGGCGTAGTTGGACTGGCCGGCGCTGCCGACCGAACCCGCCATCGAGGAGAACAGCACGAACGCCGACAGATCCGAGGTCAGCTCGTGCAGGTTCCGCGCGGCGTCCACCTTCGGACGGGCCACCGCGGCGAAACGCTCCGCCGTCTGCCCGTCCACGACACCGTCGTCCAGCACACCAGCGGTGTGGAACACCGCCGACACCGGGTACTCAGCCAGCAACGCGGCCAGCGCCTCACGGTCGGCCGCATCACACGCCGCCACCGTGACACTCACACCGGCAGCAGTCAGCTCGTCCCGCAGCTCCACCGCGCCAGGCGCGTCCAACCCACGACGACTCGTCAGCACCAGACTCTCGGCCCCGTTGCGCACCAGCCAACGCGCAACCTCCGCACCCAGCGCACCCGTACCGCCCGTGACCAGCACCGTGCCGGACGGACGCCACTCCACCGCCTCGCCACGCGACGCCCGCACCAGACGACGACCGAACACACCCGACGCGCGGATCGCGACCTGGTCCTCACCCGCGACGCCGGCCAGCACGCCCGCGAGGCGGGACAGCACACGCTCGTCGATCGTCTCCGGGAGGTCGACCAGACCACCCCATCGCTCCGGATGCTCCAGAGCCACCACCCGACCCAGACCCCACAGCCGTGCCTGCGAGGGATCCACGAGCCGGTCCGAGCGGCCTGTCGACACCGCACCGCGGGTCAGGCACCACAGCGGCGCGTCGATCCGCGCATCGCCCAGCGCCTGCACCAGCGTCGCGGTGGACGCCGGGTCTCCGTCGGAGACCGGCAGCCACAGCACGCCGGAGACAGCAGCGATGGCATCCACCGCAGCGCCCAACTGCTCGGCCAGCACGGCACGGTCGACGACGTCCAGCTCGACCTGGCGGACATCCACGCCTCGCCCGGCCAGCATCGCCAGGGTGCCCGTCACGGCCGGGTCCTCGACGCAGCCCGCCGGGATCACGACCAGCCAGGTCCCCGACAGCATGCCCGACGCGGCCTCGGTGACAGGCTTCCAGCTGTCGCGGTAGCGCCAGCCGTCCACGATGGACTGCTCGCGGCTCTGTCGACGCCAGGCCGAGAGCGCGGGCAGCACCGAACTCAGCGGCTGGTCCCCCTCCAGGTCGAGGGTGGCGGACAGCGCCTCCAGGTCGCCGCTCTCGACGGCCTCCCAGAAGCGGGCGTCCACCGCGTCGATCGGGGCCGCGACCGCCGCGACGGTCCCGTCCGACTCCAGCCAGTAACGCTCGCGGTTGAAGGCGTAGGTCGGCAGGTCGACCCGTCGAGCGCCCTCGTGGGTGAGGAAGGACTTCCAGTCCACGGCGATGCCACGGACGTGCGCCTCGGCG
>NZ_BBPQ01000049.1:9393-30147 GCF_000787855.1 Streptacidiphilus anmyonensis
CGACCGGCAGCGCCACCGACACCATGCCGCCGAGACCCGCCAGACCACCGGCGATCGCCCGACTGCGCAGCGCCACCACGCGCGCACCGTCGTCCAGCGACAGCGCACCGGCGACCACAGCAGCAGCGATCTCACCCTGCGAATGCCCCACGACCGCCGCCGGACGAACCCCGGCCGCACGCCAGACCTCCGCGAGCGAGACCATCACCGCCCACAGCACCGGCTGCACCACATCCACCCGGTCCAGCCAGCCGTCACCGGACTCGCCACGGACCACGTCCAGCAGCGACCAGTCCTCGGCGAACGGCGCCAGCGCCGCCGCGCACTCGGCCATCCGCTGCGCGAACACCGCCGAGGACTCCAGCAGCTCCACCGCCATCGCGGCCCACTGCGAACCCTGACCCGGGAAGACGAACGCCACCTTCCCCGCAGCACCCGCCACACCACGCACGACCTCGGAAGCCACACCACCCGACGCCAACGCCTCAAGCCCCCGCACCGCACCGTCACGGTCACCCGCAACCACCACCGCACGCTGCTCGAACACCGACCGCGACGCCACCAGCGAACGACCCACGTCCGCCAGCGACACCTCCGGCCGCCCGCCCAGCAACGCCAGCAGACGAGCCGCCTGCCCAGGCAGCGCCGCCTCACTCTTCGCCGACAGCACCAGCGGCACAGCCGGCGCATCCGCGCTCTCCGCCGCCGGGGCCGGCTCGACCGGCAGGTACTCCAGGATCGTGTGGGCGTTGGTGCCGCTGATGCCGAAGGACGACACCGCCGCGCGACGCGGACGACCGGTCTCCGGCCACTCACGCTGCTCGGTCAGCAGCTCCACCGCGCCCGAAGCCCAATCCACCTTCCGCGACGGCTCGGTGACGTGCAGGGTCTGCGGCAGCACACCCTCGCGCATCGCCATGACCATCTTGATGATGCCGCCGACGCCCGCCGCCGCCTGCGTGTGGCCGATGTTCGACTTCAGCGACCCCAGCCACAGCGGCCGTTCGGCCGACTTCTCCTGACCGTACGTCGCGAGCAGGGCCTGGGCCTCGATCGGGTCACCGAGCCCGGTGCCCGTGCCGTGCGCCTCGACCGCGTCGATCTCGTCGGCCGTCAGACCCGCGTTGGCCAGGGACTGCCGGATCACCCGCTGCTGCGAGGGACCGTTGGGCGCCGTCAGACCGTTGCTCGCACCGTCCTGGTTCACCGCGCTGCCGCGCACGACCGCGAGCACCGTGTGGCCGTTGCGCTCGGCGTCCGACAGCCGCTCGACGAGCAGCATGCCGACGCCCTCACCCCAGCCGGTGCCGTCCGCGTCGGCGGAGAACGCCTTGCAGCGCCCGTCCGCGGAGAGACCGCGCTGGCGGCTGAAGTCGACGAAGGTCTCGGGCGTGGCCATCACGGTCACACCGCCCGCGAGTGCCATCGTGCACTCGCCGTTGCGCAGCGCCTGGACCGCCCAGTGCAGGGCGACCAGCGAGGAGGAGCACGCGGTGTCGACGGTGACCGCCGGGCCCTCCAGGCCCAGGGTGTAGGCGACGCGCCCGGAGGCGATGCTGCCGGACACACCGGTGCCCAGGTAGCCCTCGACTCCGTCCGGCAGCGAGCTGATTCCGGTGGCGTAGTCGTGGTACATGACGCCGGCGAAGACGCCGGTCCGGCTGCCCTTGAGGGTGGCCGGGTCGATGCCGGCGCGCTCGATGGCCTCCCAGGAGGTCTCCAGCAGCAGGCGCTGCTGCGGGTCCATCGCCAGCGCCTCACGCGGCGAGATGCCGAAGAACTCCGGGTCGAACAGGCCCGCATCGTGCAGGAAGCCGCCCTCGCGGGCGTAGGTGGTGCCCTGGTGGTCCGGGTCCGGGTGGTAGAGGTTGTCCAGGTCCCAGCCACGGCTGGTCGGGAAGCCGGAGACCGCGTCGCCGGCTTCGAAGACGAGCCGCCACAGGTCCTCGGGCGACTCCACGCCGCCCGGGTAGCGGCAGGCCATGCCGACGATCGCGATCGGCTCGTCGACCGCCACGGCGACGGCCGGGCCGGTCGCAGTGGCGTCCGTGGCGTCGCCCAGCAGCTCGGCGAGGAGGAAGGCGGCCAGAGCCAGCGGGCTGGGGTAGTCGAAGACCAGCGTCGCGGGCAGGCGCAGGCCGGTCGCGCCGTTGAGCTCGTTGCGCAGCTCGACGGCGGTCAGCGAGTCGAAGCCCAGCTCCTTGAAGGCCCGGCCGGACTCGACCGCTGTCGCGTCCGCGTAGCCCAGCACCGCCGCCACACGACCGCACACCAGGTCCAGCAGCGCACCCTCGCGCTCGCCCGCCGGGAGTGCCAGCAGACGGCCGGTCAGCTCCGAGCCGCCGGCCGCACCGGCCCGCGCGACACGACGCGCCGGGACCCGGACCAGCCCGCGCAGCAGGGCGGGCAGCGTGCCGGCGGCAGCCTGGGCCCGCAGTGCGGTCAGGTCGAGGCGCATCGGCACCAGCGCCGCCTCGCCGGTCGCGGTGCCGGCGTCGAGGAGGGTCAGGCCCTCAGCCGAGGAGAGCCCGTGGATGCCACCTCGGCTCATCCGCTGGACGTCGAGCTCGTCCAGGCTGCCGACCATGCCGCTGCTGTCGGCCCACGGGCCCCAGGCGAGCGAGGTGGCGGCGAGGCCTTGGGCCCGGCGCTGCCGCGCCAGCGCGTCCAGGAAGACGTTCGCGGCGGCGTAGTTGCCCTGGCCGGGGCTGCTCAGCGTGCCCGCGGCGGAGGAGAAGAGCACGAACGCGGAAAGGTCCGAGGTGAGTTCGTGCAGGTTGAGCGCGGCGTCCAGCTTCGGACGCAGCACCGAGTCCAAGCGCTCGGGCGTGAGGGAGGAGACGATCCCGTCGTCCAGCACACCAGCCGTGTGCACCACACCTGAGACCGGGTGCTCCGCCAGCAGCCCGGCCAGCGCCTCACGGTCCGCCACGTCGCACGCCGCGACCGTGACATCCGCACCCAACGCGGCCAACTCAGCGACCAGTTCCGCCGCGCCGGGCGCGTCCGCGCCGCGCCGCGACACCAGCAGCAGGCTCCGCACCCCGTGCTCGACCACCAGATGCCGGGCCACCAGACCACCCAGCATCCCGGACGCACCGGTCACCAGCACCGTGCCGTCAGTGTCGAACACCGGCGCCGCATCGACAGCGGCGGCCACCCGGGCCAAGCGGGGCGCGCGCAGGGCGCCGCCACGGACGGCCAGTTCGGGCTCGCCCGCGGTCAGCGCGGCCGACAGGGCCTCGCGGGAGAAGTCCCCGCCATCGACGTCCAGCAGCACCAGCCGGTCGGGGTTCTCCCCCTGCGCGGCACGGACCAGTCCCCAGACCGGGGCGTGGGTGAGGTCGGTGAGGCCGCTCTCGTCAGCCTCGACCGCGCCACGGGTCACCAGGACCAGACGGGACGCGGCGAACCGGTCGTCCGCCAGCCACCCCTGGACGACGCCGAGCGCGCCGTGCAGCGCGGCCCGGACGGCGTCGGCCGAATCGGCGGCGTTGGCACCAGCGCCCAGCGTCAGGAACACCGCGTCGGGGACGGCCAGACCGCCGTCGACCGCCGCGCCCAGCGCGGCCAGGTCGGCGAAGACAGGGGTGCCGCCTCCGGCGACGGCCGGCTGGTCGGTGCCCAGCGCGGCCCACCGGCCGGCCGGTGCGGCCGACACCGGCAGCGCGACCCACTCCACCCGGAACAGCGACTCCACGAACCCGCCTCGGGCGCTGCGCACCTGGCTGTCGGAGACCTCGCGGGAGACCAACGACTCGACCACGGCGACCGGCTGACCGGTCTCGTCGGCCAGCATCAGCGCGGCGGCATCCTGGCTGCGCTCGGAGAGCCGCAGGCGCAGCGCGCCGGCGCCGGTGGCGTACAGGGTCACACCGTTCCATGCGAACGGGATGCGGGCCTGACGGGGCGCCTCAGCGCCGACCGGCCCGGTGATGTCGAGGCCGAGAGCGTGCAGCGCGGAGTCCAGCAGCGCCGGGTGCAGACCGTAGAGGGCGGCCTCCTCCTGCGCGGCTTCCGGGAGGCGGAGCTCGGCATAGACGTCGCCGTCGTGACGCCAGGCGGCGCGCAGGCCCTGGAAGACCGGGCCGTAGCCGAAACCGGCGGCGGCCAGGCGCTCGTACAGGTCCGTGACGTCGACCTCGACCGCACCGGCCGGCGGCCACTCGGTCAGCTCGAACGCCGGCGCGGCGTTGACGGCGGGCGCGAGCACGCCGGTGGCGTGCCGGGTCCACGGCTCCTCCGGCAGTGCCTCCTCCAGACGGGAGTGCACGGTCAGGGAACGGCGGCCGGATCCGTCCGCCGCGCCCAGGGCCAGTCGCAGCTGGACGCCACCGCGCTCGGGCAGGACCAGCGGCGACTCCAGCGTCAGCTCCTCCAGCACCGAGCAGCCGACTCCGTCACCGGCCCGCACGGCCAGTTCGACGAAGGCGGTGCCCGGCAGCAGGATCGAGCCCATCACGGCATGGTCGGCCAGCCACGGGTGCGTCTGCACCGACAGACGGCCGGTGAACACCACGCCGTCGGCGTCGGGCAGTTCGACGCTGGCCCCGAGCAGCGGGTGCCCGGTCGCGCCGAGCCCGATCGACGTCACGTCACCCGCCGCCAGCAGCGGCGTGCGCGGCCAGTAGCGCTGGCGCTGGAAGGCGTAGGTGGGGAGGTCGACGCGCTGCGCGCCGGTGCCGGCGTAGAACGCCGTCCAGTCGACGGTCACGCCGCGCACATGGGCCTGGGCGAGGGCCGTGGTCAGCGTGCGGACCTCGGGGCGCTCGGCCCGCAGGACGGGCGCGAACGCGACGTCCTCGACGGTGACGCAGTCCTGGCCGAGCGCGGACAGCACGCCGTCCGGACCAAGCTCCACGAAGGTCCGGACGCCCTCACGCTCCAGCGTCTCGACGGCGTCGCGGAAGCGCACGGCCTCGTGGACATGCCGCACCCAGTACTCGGGCGAGGTCAGGTCGGCGGACTGGTCGAGCGTCGACACGATCGGGATCCGCGGAGCGTCGAACGTCAGACCCGCCACGACAGCCCGGAACTCGTCGAGCATCGGGTCCATCAGCGGCGAGTGGAACGCGTGGCTCACCGTCAGCCGCTTGGTCTTGCGACCCTGCGCGGCCAACTGCCCGGCGACCTCCAGCACGGCCTGCTCGGCACCGGAAAGCACCACGGAGGTCGGGCCGTTGACGGCCGCGATCCCCACCTCGTCGGTGAGCAGCGACAGCACCTCGTCCTCGGACGCCTGCACCGCCACCATCGCACCGCCCGACGGCAACGCCTGCATCAGCCGGCCACGCACCGCGACCAGGGTCGCCGCATCCGCAAGCGAGAGGACACCCGCGACGTGCGCAGCCGCCAGCTCGCCGATCGAGTGACCGGCCAGGAAGTCCGGCGTCAGACCCCAGGACTCCACGAGGCGGAACAGTGCGACCTCGATCGCGAACAGCGCCGGCTGCGTGTATGCCGTCTGGTCGATCCGCTCACCCGCGAAGACGACGTCCCGCAGTGGGCGGTCCAGGTGCTGGTCCAGGTGTGCGAACACCTCGTCCAGCGCATCCGCGAACACCGGGAACCCCTCGTACAGCTCACGGCCCATTCCGGCCCGCTGGCTGCCCTGACCGGTGAACAGGAAGGCAACCCGGCCGTCGACAGCGGCAGCGTCGAGCACGTTCGCCGCGGACTCCCCCGCCGCCAACGCGCGCAGTCCGCGCAGCAGTTCGTCCCGCTCGCCGGCGATCACCACCGCGCGACGCTCCAGCGCCGCCCGGCTGGTTGCCAACGAGAAGGCGAGGCTGGGGAGTTCGGCATCCCCGGCAACCGACAGCAGTCGCTCCGCCTGGGCCCGCAGGGCGGTCGTGTCCCGGCCGGACAGCACCACCGGCAGCACCGACGGCGACACGGTCGCCTCGACGGCCGGCACCTCGGCGGGCGCGGGCGCCTGCTCCAGGATGGTGTGCGCGTTGGTCCCGCTGAAGCCGAAGGAGGAGACGCCGACCCGGCGCGGCGCACCGGTCTCAGGCCACTCCGTGGCCTCGGTCAGCAGCTCCACCGCACCCGCCGACCAGTCGACGTGCGGCGTCGGCTGCTCGACGTGCAGGGTCTGCGGCAGCATGCCGTGCCGCATCGCCATGACCATCTTGATCACACCGGCGACACCCGCCGCGGCCTGCGTGTGCCCGATGTTGGACTTGATCGAACCCAGCCACAGCGGCTGGTCGTCGGCGCGGTCGCGGCCGTAGGTGGCCAGGAGGGCCTGCGCCTCGATCGGGTCGCCGAGGGCCGTGCCGGTGCCGTGGGCCTCGACCGCGTCGATCTGGTCGGCGGTGAGGCGTGCGTTCTCCAGCGCCTGGCGGATGACGCGCTGCTGGGACGGCCCGTTGGGGGCGGTCAGACCGTTGCTGGCGCCGTCCTGGTTGACAGCCGAGCCGCGGACGACCGCGAGGACCGTGTGGCCGTTGCGCTGCGCGTCGGACAGCCGCTCGACGAGCAGCATGCCCGCGCCCTCGCCCCAGGCGGTGCCGTCGGCGGCGGCGGAGAAGGCCTTGCACCGGCCGTCCGCCGACAGGCCGCGCTGGCGGCTGAAGTCGAGGAAGGTGTCGGGCGTGGCCATCACGGTGACGCCACCGGCGAGGGCGAGTTCGCACTCGCCGTTGCGCAGGGCCTGCACCGCCAGGTGCAGGGCGACCAGCGAGGAGGAGCAGGCGGTGTCGACGGTGACCGCCGGGCCCTCCAGCCCGAAGGTGTAGGAGAGGCGGCCGGCCAGCACACTGGCCGAGGTGCCGGTGCCGAGATGGCCCTCCAGCTCCTCGGGCGAGTTCATCAGAAGCGCGAGGTAGTCCTGGCCGTTGGTGCCGGCGAAGACGCCGGTGCGGCTTCCGCGCAGGGTCGTCGGGTCGATGCCCGCCCGCTCGAACGCCTCCCAGCTGGTCTCCAGCAGCAGACGCTGCTGCGGGTCCATCGACAGCGCCTCGCGCGGCGAGACGCCGAAGAAGGCCGGGTCGAACTCGGCCGCGTCGTAGAGGAATCCGCCCTCACGGGTGTAGATCCGGCCGACCTGCTCCGGGTCCGGGTGGTAGAGCGTGTCGACGTTCCAACCGCGGTCGGTCGGCAGGCCGGACATCGCGTCGCCGCCCGAGACGAGCAGCTGCCACAGCTCCTCGGGCGAGGTCACCCCGCCGGGGAAACGGCAGCTCATCGCGACGATGGCGATGGGCTCGTCGTCCGTCACGACCGTGACGGCGGCAGGCGTCGCGTCGCTGGTGTCCCGGCCGAGGAGCTCGGAGCCCAGGTGGTCGGCGAGCGCGTCGGCCGTCGGGTAGTCGAAGACCAGGCTGCTGGGCAGGCTGAGGCCGGTCGCCGCGTTGAGCCGGTTGCGCAGCTCGACGGCGGTCAGCGAGTCGAAGCCCAGCTCCTTGAAGGCCCGGCCGGACTCGATCCTCTCCGTGCCGGTGTGGGCCAGGACGGTGGCGACGGTGGTGCGCACCAGGTCCAGCAGGGCGCGCCGCTGCTCGGCCTCGGACAGGCCGGCCAGGCGACCGGTCGGCGAGGCGACGGCGGCCGACGCCTCCGCACCGGCGGCCGGTCGGGCCTCCGGAAGGTCGTCGAAGAGTCGGCTGGGGCGCCCGGCCGTCATGACCGACAGGAAGCGGTCCCAGGTGATGTCGGCGACCGTGAGGGCGCCGTCACCGTGGTCCAGTGCCTGCTGGAGGGCGGCGACGGCCGGCTCCGGAGCCATCGGCGGGACACCGTCGCGGCGCAGGCGCTGTTCGAGGGTCGCGTCGGCGGCCATGCCGCCCTGGGCCCAGGGGCCCCAGGCGATGGACGTCGCGGCCAGGCCGTCGGCCCGGCGCTGCTCGACGAGCGCGTCGAGGTAGGCGTTGGCGGCGGCGTAGTTGCCCTGGCCGGCGTTGCCGACGGTGCCGGCGATCGAGGAGAAGAGCACGAACGCGGACAGGCTGTCGGTGAGTTCGTGCAGGTTGCGCGCCGCCTCCACCTTCGGACGGGTGACGGCGGTGAAGCGCTCGGCGGTCAGGCCGTCCACCATCCCGTCGTCCAGCACTCCGGCCGTGTGGAAGACGGCCGACACCGGCTGGTCCAGCGCCGCGAGCAGCGCGGCCAGCGCGTCGCGGTCAGCCACGTCGCACGCGGCGACGGTGACGCTCGCACCGGCGGCGGCCAGCTCGTCACGCAGTTCCACCGCGCCGGGCGCGTCCAGACCCCGACGGCTGGTCAGCAGCAGGTGCTGGGCGCCGTTGCGGACCAGCCAACGCGACACCTCCGCGCCCAGCGCACCGGTGCCACCGGTGACCAGCACCGTGCCCGAGGGCTGCCACGGGGCTGCCTCGCCACGCGACGCGCGCACCAGGCGACGAGCGAAGACGCCCGACGCGCGGACGGCGACCTGGTCCTCGCCGCCGACGGCGGCCAGCACACCGGCAAGGCGCGCGAGCACGCGGTCGTCCACGTTCTCCGGGAGGTCGACGAGACCACCCCAGCGCTCAGGGTGCTCCAGCGCCACCACCCGGCCCAGACCCCACAGCTGGGCCTGGTCCGGATTGGCCGGCCGGTCGGTGCGGCCCGTCGACACCGCGCCGCGCGTCACGCACCACAGGGGTGCGACGACACCCGCGTCACCGAGCGCCTGCACCAGCGTCGCGGTGAGCATCGGCTCGGCGTCCGCCGCCGGCAGCCAGACCACGCCGGCGACCTCGGCGGCGTCCTGCGCGGTGTCACGCAGCAGGTGCGCCAGGGCGTCGCGCTCCCGGGCCGCACCGTCGATCTCGACCTGCCGGACCTCGACGCCGCGCGCGGACAGCGCCCGCAGCGTGGCGAGCACAGCGGTGCTCTCGCTCGACCCGGTCGGGAACGCCACCATCCAGGTGCCCGAGGGGGCACCCGAGGCGGCCTGACGCACGGGCTTCCAGGTGACGCGGTAGCGCCAGCCGTCCACCGTCGCCTGCTCGCGGCTCTTGCGGCGCCAGGCCGACAGCGCCGGCAGCACCGAGCTGAACGGCTGGTCGCCGCCCAGGTCGAGGGCCGTGGTAAGGGTGGCGAGGTCGCCGCTGTCGACGGCCTCCCAGAAGGTGGCGTCGACCGCGTCGGTCTGCGCCTGCGTCGGGACCGCCACGGCGGTCGCGTTCTCCAGCCAGTACCACTGCCGCTGGAACGCGTAGGTCGGCAGGTCGACGCGTCGCGCACCGCGTCCGGCGAAGAACGCCGACCAGTCCACGGCGACGCCGCGTACGTGGAGTTGGGCGAGCGCGGTGGTCAGCGTACGGTCCTCGGGACGGTCGGCGCGCAGTAGCGGCGCGAAGGCCGCCGTCTCGGTCACGCAGTCCTGGCCCATCGCGGCGAGCACGCCGTCCGGGCCGAGCTCCAGGAAGGTGCGGACGCCCTGGGCCTCCAGCGCCCCGATGGCGTCGCGGAAGCGGACCGCCTCGCGGACGTGGCGCACCCAGTACTCGGGCTGGGTGAGGTCGGCGGTCTGGTCGAGGGTGGAGACGATCGGGATCCGGGGAGCGTCGAAGGTCAGACCCGACACGACCGCCCGGAACTCGTCCAGCATCGGGTCCATCAGCGGCGAGTGGAACGCGTGACTGACCGTCAGCCGCTTGGTCTTGCGCCCCTGTCCGGCGAACTGTTCGGCGACCGCCGCAGCCGCCGCCTCGGCGCCGGATATCACCACCGACGTCGGGCCGTTGACGGCGGCGATCCCCACCTCGTCGGTGAGCAGCGGCAGCACCTCGTCCTCGGACGCCTGCACCGCCACCATCGCACCGCCCGCAGGCAGCTGCTGCATCAGCCGGCCACGGGCCGCGACCAGCTTCGCGGCGTCCGCCAGCGAGAGCACGCCCGCCGCGTGCGCGGCCGCGATCTCACCGATCGAGTGGCCCGCCAGGAAGTCCGGGCGGACACCCCAGGACTCTATGAGACGGAACAGCGCCACCTCGAGGGCGAACAACGCCGGCTGCGTGAACGCCGTCTCGTCGATCCGCTCACCCGCGAAGACGACCTCCCGCACCGAAAGGTCCAGCTGCCCGTCCAGCTCCGCGCAGACCGCGTCGAACGCCGCCGCGAACACCGGGAACGCCTCGTACAGCTCACGGCCCATCCCGGCCCGCTGACTGCCCTGACCGGTGAACAGGTAGGCGAGTCGTCCCGCCGTGCCGGCGGTGCCGAGCACCGCGTCAGCGGTCGGCTCGCCGGCCGCCAGCGCGGCCAGCGCGCGGGCGAACTCCGTGCGGTCGGCGGCCACGAGGACCGCCCGGTCCTCCAGCGCCGCGCGACCCGTCGCCAGCGAGTAGGCCAGGTCGGCGGTGGTCGGCTCGGCCTCCGCGTCGAGCTGAGTGAGGTCGGTGAGGTGGGTGAGCAGGGCACGCGCCTGCTCGCGCAGGGCCTCCTCGCCGCGGGCCGAGAGGATCCACGGCTGGACGGCGGGCAGCGGCGCGGCAGCGGCCTCGACCTGCGCGCCCTCGACGGCGGGAGCCTGCTCGATGATGGTGTGGGCGTTGGTGCCGCTGAACCCGAAGGACGACACCCCGGCTCGGCGCGGACGGCCGGTCTCCGGCCAGTCGCGCGCCTCGGTCAGCAGCTCGACCGCGCCCGCCGTCCAGTCGACGTTCGCGGAGCGCTCGTCCGCGTGCAGGGTGCGGGGCAGCAGCCCGTGGCGCATCGCCATGACCATCTTGATGATGCCGCCGACGCCCGCCGCCGCCTGGGTGTGGCCGATGTTGGTCTTCAGGGAGCCCAGCCAGAGCGGCTGGTCCTCGGCCCGGTCCTGGCCGTAGGTGGCGAGCAGCGCGTGCGCCTCGATCGGGTCGCCCAGCGGAGTGCCGGTGCCGTGCGCCTCGACCACGCTCACCTGGTCGGCCGTCAGTCCGGCGTCCTGGAGCGCCTGGCGGATCACCCGCTGCTGCGAGGGACCGTTCGGGGCGGTGAGCCCGTTGCTGGCGCCGTCCTGGTTGATCGCCGAACCGCGCACGATCGCCAGCACCGGGTGCCCGTTGCGCCGGGCGTCGGACAGGCGCTCGACCAGCAGCATGCCCGCGCCCTCGGCCCAGCCGGTGCCGTCCGCACCGGCCGAGAACGCCTTGCAGCGCCCGTCGGACGCCAGGCCGCGCTGGCGGCTGAAGTCGATGAACGCCTCGGGCGTCGCCATGACGGTCGCGCCACCCGCGAGGGCCATCGTGCACTCACCCTGGCGCAGCGCCTGCACCGCGAGGTGCAGGGCGACCAGCGAGGAGGAGCAGGCGGTGTCGACGGTGACCGCCGGGCCCTCCAGCCCGAGCGTGTAGGCGACGCGCCCGGAGGCGACGCTGCCGGCGGTGCCGGTGCCGAGGTAGCCCTCGACGCCCTCGGGCAGTTCGCTGATCCGGGTGGCGTAGTCGTGGTACATCACACCCGCGAAGACGCCGGTGCGGCTGCCCTTGAGCAGGGCCGGGTCGATGCCGGCGCGCTCGATCGCCTCCCAGGAGACCTCCAGCAGCAGTCGCTGCTGCGGGTCCATCGCGACGGCCTCACGCGGCGAGATACCGAAGAACGCGGGGTCGAACAGGCCCGCGTCGTGCAGGAAGCCGCCCTCGCAGGAGTACGAGGTGCCCGGGTGGTCCGGGTCCGGGTGGTAGAGGTTCTCCACGTCCCAGCCACGACCGGCCGGGAAGCCCGAGATCGCGTCGCCGCCCTCCGTGACCAGCCGCCACAAGTCGTCCGGCGACTGGACGCCGCCCGGGTAGCGGCAGGCCATGCCGACGATGGCGATCGGGTCGTCGGCCGTCTGGGCCTTGGGTGCTCCGGTGGCCGTGGCCGCCGGAGCGGCGCCGACGATCCGGGTGCGCAGGTACTCCGCGAGCGCGGCGGGGGTCGGGTAGTCGAAGATCAGGGTGGGCGGCAGGCGCAGGCCCGTGGCCGTGTTGAGCGCGTTGCGCAGCTCGACGGAGGTCAGCGAGTCGAAGCCGAGGTCCTTGAAGGCGCGACCGGCCTCGATCACCTCGGCCGAGGCGTGGCCCAGGACGGCGGCCACCCGCACCCGCAGGACCTCCAGCAGCTCGCGGTCGAGCTCGGCCTCGGAGAGGCCGGCCAGTCGGCGCAGAAGCTCCGAGCCGCCTCCCGCGGCGGCCAGCGCGGCCCGGCGGACGGGCGTGCGGACGAGGCCGCGCAGCAGCGCGGGCAGGGTGCCGGCGGCGGCGCGGGAGCGCAGCGCGCCCAGGTCGACGCGCATCGGGACCAGGGCGGCGTGGCCCAGGCGAGTGGCCGTGTCGAGCAGGGCCAGGCCCTCGCCGTCGGCGAGGCCGGGCATGCCGTCCCGCGCCAGCCGCTGGAGGTCGGCGGCGTCCAGGGTGCTCGCCATGCCGCCGTCGGCCCACGGGCCCCAGGCGAGCGAGAGCGCGGGCAGGCCGAGCCGGGCCCGGTGGGCGGCCAGCGCGTCGAGGAAGGCGTTGGCGGCGGCGTAGTTGGCCTGGCCGGCGCCGCCGAGGGCAGCGGCGTTCGAGGAGTAGAGGACGAAGGCCGCCAGGTCGAGTCCGACGGTCAGCTCGTGCAGGTTGAGCGCGGCGTCGACCTTGGGCCGCAGCACGGCGTCGAAGCGCTCGGGCGTGAGCGAGGAGACGACGCCGTCGTCGAGGACGCCCGCGGTGTGCACGACGGCGGTGAGCGGACGGTCCAGCGAGCCCAGCAGCTCGGCGAGCGCCGCACGGTCGGCGACGTCGCACGCCGCCAGCGTCACGGTGGCGCCCAGCTCGGCCAGTTCGTCGGCCAGGTCAGCCGCACCGGGGGCGTCGGCGCCGCGTCGGCTGGTGAGCAGCAGGTGCCGGGCGCCGTGCTCGGCGACCAGGTGGCGAGCAGCGACGGCGCCCAGGGCGCCGGTGCCGCCGGTGATCAGGACGGTGCCGTCCTGGTCCAGTCGCCAGGGGGCACTGTCCTGTGTCTCGTCCACGGCGATCCGGGCCAGTCGGGGCACGGAGCAGGCACCCTGACGGATCGCCAGTTCCGGCTCGCCACCGGCGGCGCCGCCGCCAGCACGCCATCCAGGTCCGCCGGGGAGTCGGCCGCGTCCAGGTCGAGCAGCACGAACCGGTCCGGGTTCTCCGCCTGCGCGGAACGCACCAGACCCCACACCGCCGCACCCGCCGGATCGGCCAACGCCTCACCCGACAGCGGCGCGACCGCGCCACGCGTCACCACCACCAGCCGCGCGTCAGCGAAGCGCTCCTCGGCCAGCCAGCCCTGCACCAGCCCCAGGGCCCGGTGGGAGACCTCCCGCACCGCGCCCGCCGACAGCTCACCCGCCGCCGAACCGCAGGACGCGAACACCACATCCGGCACGACCTCGGCCGCCGCCAACCCCCCCAGATCGGCGAAGCCCTCGACGGCGGGACCCTCCAGCGCACCACCGAGCGCAGCCCAACGACCACGCTCGACACCGCCGGCCAGCGGCAGCGCCGTCCACTCCACCCGGAACAGCGACTCGTGGTGCGCACCCCGAGCGGCACCGAGCTGCTCGACGGAGATCTCGCGCAGCGCCAGGGAGCGCACCGACATCACCGGTCGGCCGGTGCCGTCGGCGAGGTCGAGGGCGACCTCGCCTCCGCCCAGTGCGGTGATCCGCACCCGGAGTGCGGACGCACCGGTGGCGTGCAGGGTGACGCCGCTCCAGGCGAACGGCAGGCCGCCACGGAGCGCGTCGTCGCGGGTGTCCGCGCCCAGCGCGTGCAGGGCGGCGTCGAGCAGGGCGGGGTGCAGGCCGAACCGGTCGGTGTCGTCCTCCGCCGCGTCGGGCAGGGCGATCTCGGCGAAGATCTCGGCGCCGCGCAGCCAGGCTGCGCGCAGGCCCTGGAAGGCGGGGCCGTAGCCGAACCCGGCCTCGGCGAGATCGCTGTGGATCTGCCGGACGTCGACCGGGCGGGCGTCGGCGGGCGGCCAGGCGGCGAGGTCGAAACCGGCCATGGCGGCGCCCGCGGTGAGCACACCGGTGGCGTGGCGGCTCCACGGCTCGTCGGCCGGGGCGCCCTCGACACGGGAGTGCAGGCTGAGCGAGCGGCTGCCGCTCTCGTCGGCGCCGCTCACCACGATCTGGAGCTGCACGCCGCCGTGCTCGGGCAGCAACAGCGGTGCTTCGAGCGTCAGTTCCTCGACCAGGTCGCAGCCGACCTGGTCGCCGGCCCGGATCGCCAGGTCCACGAAGGCGGTGCCGGGCAGCAGCACGCTGCCCTGCACGGCGTGGTCGGCCAGCCAGGGGTGGGTGTCCAGGGCGAGCCGCCCGGTGAACAGGAAGCCGTCGACGTCGGCGAGGGCCACCGCGGCGCCCAGCAGCGGGTGGTCGGCGGAGTCGAGGCCGATCGAGGCGACGTCGCCGAGGGCGCTGCCGCTCTCCAGCCAGTAACGCTCACGCTGGAACGCGTAGGTCGGCAGGTCCACCCGACGGGCGCCCTGGCCCGCGAAGACCCCGTCCCAGTCGAGGGCGCGGCCGCGGACGTGCGCCTCGGCCAGAGCGGTGGTGAAGGTGCGGACCTCGGGGCGGTCGGCGCGCAGCACCGGCAGGAACGCGACGGGCTCGGTCACGCATGCCTGGCCCATCGCCGACAGCACGCCGTCGGGGCCCAGCTCCACCACGGTGCTGACGCCCTCGCGCTCGAGCACGCGCATCGCGTCCGCGAAGCGGACGGCCTCGCGCACGTGCCGCACCCAGTACTCGGGGGCGCCGATCTCCTCGGCGGTCACCAGCTCGCCGGTGAGGGTGGAGACGATCGGGACGGTCGGCGCGGCGTAGGTCACCACCTGGGCGGCGCGCCGGAACTCGGCGAGCATGCCGTCCATGTGCGGGGAGTGGAAGGCGTGGCTGACCGTCAGCCGCTTGGTCTTGCGGCCCTCGGCCTGCCAGTGCGCGGCGGCGGCGAGCACGGCGTCCTCGTCACCGGCGACCACCACCGCGTCGGGCCCGTTGACGGCCGCGACGGCGACCCGGCCCTCGCGGCCGGCGAGGTCGGCCAGCACCTCGGCCTCCGTGGCCTGCAGGGCCACCATCGCGCCGCCGCCGGGCAGTTCCTGCATGAGCCGACCGCGTGCGGCGACCAGCAGGGCGGCGTCCGGCAGGGTGAGAACCCCGGCGACGTGGGCGGCGGCGAGCTCGCCGATCGAGTGCCCGGCCAGGAAGTCCGGGCGCAGGCCCCAGGACTCGGCGAGGCGGAACAGCGCCACCTCGACGGCGAACAGCGCCGGCTGGGTGTAGGCGGTCTGGTGCAGCAGCTCGGCCTCGGCCGAACCCTGCGCCGCGAACAGCACCTCGCGCAGCGGACGCTCCAGCTGGAGGTCGAGGTGACCGCAGGCCTGGTCGAGGGCGCGGGTGAAGACCGGGAAGGTCTCGTACAGCTCGCGGCCCATGGCCAGGCGCTGGCTGCCCTGGCCGGTGAAGACGAAGGCGGTGCGGCCGGTGTCCGGGGCGCCCTGGACGAGGCCGGGCAGACCGGTGCCGTCGGCGAGCGCGCGCAGCGCCTGCTGGAACTCCGTGCGGTCGCCGGCCACCAGCGCGGCCCGGTGCTCGAAGCCCGCGCGGGTGGTGGCCAGCGAGTGGCCGAGGTCGGCCGGGCTCTGGCCGGGGTGCGCGGCAACGTGCGCGTGCAGCCGCTCGGCCTGCTCGCGCAGCGCCTCAGGGGTCTTGGCCGACAGCACCCACGGCAGCACGGCCGGCGTGACGGAGACCGGTTCGGCGACCGTGACGGGCTCGGTGGCTTCCGGGGCCTGCTCGATGACGGTGTGGGCGTTGGTGCCGCTCATGCCGAAGGAGGAGACGCCGGCGCGGCGGGGACGGCCGGTCGCGGGCCACGGCATCGGCTCGGTGAGCAGTTCGACGGCGCCGGCGGTCCAGTCGACGTGCGCGCTGGGCGCGTCGACGTGCAGGGTGCGCGGCAGCACGCCGTTCTGCATCGCCATGACCATCTTGATGACGCCGCCGATGCCGGCGGCGGCCTGGGTGTGGCCGATGTTGGACTTGAGCGAGCCGAGCCGCAGCGGCTGGTCCGCGGGGCGGTCCTGGCCGTAGGTGGCGAGCAGGGCCTGCGCCTCGATCGGGTCGCCGAGGGTGGTGCCGGTGCCGTGCGCCTCGACCGCGTCGACCTCACCGGCCGTCAGCCCGGCGTCGGCCAGGGCCTGGCGGATCACCCGCTGCTGGGACGGGCCGTTGGGGGCGGTCAGGCCGTTGCTGGCGCCGTCCTGGTTGATCGCCGAGCCGCGCACGACGGCCAGCACGGGGTGCCCGTTGCGCCGGGCGTCGGACAGCCGCTCGACCAGCAGCATGCCGACGCCCTCGCCCCAGGCGGTGCCGTCGGCGGCGTCGGCGAACGGCTTGCAGCGGCCGTCGGGGGCCAGGCCGCGCTGGCGGCTGAAGGCGATGAACGACCCGGGGTTGGCCATCACGGCCACGCCGCCGGCCAGCGCCACGCCGCACTCGCCGCGGCGCAGCGACTGCACGGCCAGGTGCAGCGCGACCAGCGAGGACGAGCAGGCGGTGTCGACGGTGACCGCCGGGCCCTGGAAGCCGAAGGTGTAGGAGAGCCGGCCCGAGGCGACGCTGCCGGCGGTGCCGGTGACCAGGTAGCCCTCCATGCCCTCGGCCGCCTCGTGCAGGCGCGGTCCGTAGTCCTGGGCCTCGGCGCCGATGAAGACCCCGGTGCGGGACTCGCGCAGGGTGCCCGGGTCGATGCCGGCGCGCTCGAACGCCTCCCAGGAGGTCTCCAGCAGCAGCCGCTGCTGCGGGTCCATCGCCAGAGCCTCGCGCGGCGAGATGCCGAAGAAGCCGGGGTCGAAGGTGTCGGCGTCGTGCAGGAAGCCGCCGGCCTGCGCGTAGCTGGTGCCCGGGTGGTCCGGGTCCGGGTCGTAGAGGCCGCCGAGGTCCCAGCCGCGGCCGGCCGGGAAGGCGGAGATCGCGTCGACGCCGTCGGCGACCAGCTGCCACAGCTGCTCGGGGCTGTTCGCGTCGCCGGGGAACCGGCAGGCCATGGCGACGATCGCGATGGGCTCGTCGTCGGCGGAGCCGAGCGGCTCAGGGCGGTCGTCGGCGGCGGCCAGGCCCAGGATCTCGGCCCGCAGGTGCCGGGCGAGGGACGCGGCGGTGGGGTGGTCGAAGACCAGGGTGACCGGCAGGCGCAGCCCGGTCGCGGCCTGAAGCCGGCTGTGCAGGTCGACGGCGGCCAGCGAGTCGAAGCCGAGCTCCAGGAACGGGCGGTCGGCCTCGACGGCGGCGGACGGACGGCCGCGCAGGGATTCGGTGGCGTGCTCCAGCACGAGGTTCAGCAGCAGGCGCTGCTGGTCGGCCTCGGCGTGACCGGTCAGCCGCTGCCGCAAAGATGACAGCGCATCCGAATTTCCGGCATCCGCACCGTCCGGCTCCGGAACAATTCCCTCGGACTGGTTCATCATCGCGCTCCACCACCCAGCAGACGGTATCCAAAACCATCGGTCAGCCTGCCATTTGGTGGTGATCACCAGGTACCCCTACGTCCCCCCAGGCACCCCTACGCAATCCTGCGCGTACCCCTGCGTATATCCGGACGCCGCCGGAATGCAATTCCGGGGCGCCGGTCGCCGCATGACGCGAAAATACCTTCCCGCCGCCCGCGGGAAAGTCGGAATTACAAAATGCGTCGCCCCGGCGAACTCTGTCCGCCGGGGCCGCCCGCTTCCCTGGGCGCGGTCAGTCCCTTTCGAGAAACGGGGCGAGCAGGTCGGGCACGGCCTGCTCGGCGAGCGAAAGCCCCTCGGCGAGGGTCACGTCACGCACCCGGTAGGCGCCGCGGCCGGCCGCCGTGGTGGCGGTGAGGGTGAGCAGCCCGCTGCGGCGCTGGAACACCGAACGGCTGACGGTCCAGCCGATCACGCCGGTGCGCTGGAGTGCGACGGTGCGGCGGGCGAAGACGCCCGAGCGGGCCACCAGGTGGTCGCCCACCAGGGCGTGGCCGAGCGCCCGGTAGGCGTCCACACCCAGCCACACCGCGCCGGGCAGCAGGACCGCGGCGACCACGCCGGCGGCCGGGAGGAACCCCGGCACCCAGATGCCGGGCAGCGCCACCACGGCGGCGGCGAGCACGACCACGGTCAGGCCCCGGTTGATCCGGCGACGCCGGGCCACCCTCGGATGGGCGGTCAACTCGGCCGCCACGGGCGATGGCTGACCGTCCGGGCTCAGCTCGTCGGCGACCCGCAGAGCCTCCGCGCGCGGTGCGGGCGGGACCAGGATGCCGCGCGTACGGTTCTCCTCGGCGTTGCCCAGTCCGGTGGCGACCGCGTACAGCCTCGCGCCGCCACCCCAGCGCAGCAGCAGCGACTCGACCAGTTCCAGGCCGCGCAGCCGCCGCTCCTCGATGGAGACGGAGCGGTGCTTCCACAGGCCGCGCCGCAGCCGCAGCACGCCGCCGTCCTCGCGCTCCAGGCGGTACCCGTACCAGCCCTCGATGTACTGGCCGACGGCCACGACGGTGCCCAGGGCGGCCAGCACCAGCAGCAGCGCCGGCACCGCGACCCACAGCGGCACCGCGGTGAAGGCGGCGACCAGCTGGTGCACGACGCCCAGCTTCAGCGGATCGATCTGCATCTCGTGCAGGGTGTTGTAGCAGATGCCGAGAACGGCCAGGAGTCCGCCGACACCCCAGATCGTGAGCGGGGCGTAGCGCAGCCAGGACCAGGACAGTTCGGCGACGGGGGCCGGGACGGACGATTCGGCGGGATCGAGGGCCTCGTCCGGGTCGGCCGCCGTCGACCGGCGCGCGAGACGCGCGGCCCGGCCGCTCAGCAGTTCCTGCTGCAGTGCGTGCGCCTGGGCGAGGGTGACGCCGTCCAGCGAGAGGCTGCGGGCCGCGGAGGCGCCGTGGACGGCGGCGCCCACGTTCACCGTGGCCAGGCCGAGCAGACGGTGCAGCGGACGCGCGGTGACGTCGGCGCTGCGGATCCGCTCCAGCGGCACGGAGCGGCGGCTGCGGAACAGCAGGCCCGAACGCAGTTCCAGCCGTGCGTCGGTGATCCGGTAGCCGGTGGTGAGGACGCGGGTGAGGTTGATGCCGGCGACGATCAGGAAGGCCACGGTGAACGAGGCGATGGTGAGCAGCGCCTGAAGGTTGAGCCTGCCGCCGGTGCCGATCAGGGTGCCGATCCCGGAGACGACGGGGGCGACCAGCCAGCTCAGGTGAACCGGTATCAGGCGCAGGCTCAGCCGGTGCCAGGCGGGCTCGGCGGCCGGGGCCGCGGCGCGCTCGGCGCCCGCGATCACCTCGTCGGTCGCCTCGCGGGTCACGTCGCCCGTCATGTCGCGTCCCCCGTGGTGGCCTGCGTGGCGGTGGTCAGGTGCTCGACGACGTCGGCGGCGCGACCGCGGTCGAGGCCCCGGATGATCAGGGCGCCCGAGGCGGAGGCCGTGGTGACCTTGATGCCGCTGAGGCCGAAGAGCTGCTCCAACGGGCCGCGCACGGTGTCCACGGTCTGGATCCGCGACAGCGGCGCCACCCGCCAGTGCTGCCACAGCCAGCCGGAGCTGGTGTAGACGGCGTGGTCGGTGGTCTCCCAGCGGTGCACGCGGTAGCGCCACAGCGGCATGACGGTCAGGTAGGCGAGCCCGAACAGCGCGACCACGAGGAAGACCGGACCGAAGACCAACCGGGCCGGCGGGATCAGCAGGTAGAGAACACCCGTCACCAGGGCGGTGGGCACCGGGATCAGCGCGGCGCGCACCATCCACCAGGCGATGGCACGGCGCTCCACCCGGTGGTGGGGCGGCCGCAGGCGGGGTCCGTCGGGGTGGGGCACGGTGGTGGTTCCTCTCGCTTCGCTTGGGCAGCCGTGTGACCGTCGGGGCTAGGCGACCGCGACGCGCAGCCGGCGGCGGCGGTTCATCACCACGACGGTCCGCGCCAGCACGGTGGCCAGCGCCATCAGCACGAGGGAGTTGGAGAAGACCTCGGGCCCGCTGATCCGGTACTTGACGGAGAAGGTGATGATCGCGGCGGTGTACCAGTGCTCGATCCCGTAGACGAAGAGCACCCGGGCGCCCGACATGGCGAGCCAGAAGAGCCCGTAGAGCACACCGGCCCGAGTGTAGACCTGCCCGGACGGGTCCCTCTCGGCGGGCATCATCGCGCCGGCCGCCAGGCCGAGGATGGTGCCGAGGCCGATGCCGACCAGTTGCAGCGACAGGTCGTTGCCGTCCAGCTGCGGCGAGTGGAAGAAGAGCACCATGACCACCGCGACCGCGATCAGCGGCCGGATCAGCCGCAGGGCGTTGACCTTGCGGCGGCCGAGGTCGCCGGCGAGGATCACCAGCAGCACTGTCCCGCTGACCACCAGCGTGATCATGAAGTCACTCATCGTCCGTACTCCAGAAGTCCCGTTCACCGTGCTTTTCCCGCACTGCAGTCCAGGCTAGGAACGGACGCGGAGCCGCGGAACGACCGCCCGATGGAACCGGCTGTCCACCGATCGACGTACACCGGGCGCGGGTCGCCCCGACCGCGCTCGGGCGTGGTGTGCGGCGCGCCGGGCGTGGTAGGACTGGTCAGCGTGCACGCAAGCGTCGCCCCTGACCAGCCCGTCGACCATCCGGCCGACCATTCCGCCGTCCAGTCGCCGACGGTGGAAACGGGCCGCGCCCCGGCCGGGCCGATCCGCCACCAGGTCCCGGTGCGCCGCTGGTTCGGCCTGTGGGACGCCTACTTCGGACTCTCCTACCTGGTCACCACCGGGCTGCTGCTGACCTCGGGCGACGCGCCGGGGCGGGTGGCG
>NZ_BBPQ01000049.1:30415-61982 GCF_000787855.1 Streptacidiphilus anmyonensis
GGGCGGTGGCGGCGCTGACCCTGGCGGTCCCGTGGTACGCGGGGTTCGGGCGGCCGCTGCTGCTGAACGGCGGTGGCAGGCCCGTGCGCGCCCGGTGGTTCGCCGCCGGGCTGGGCGTCCTCTTCGGCGCCGCGACGCTGCTCGACGTGGCCTCCTCGTTCGCGCTGTTCGCGATCTGTCCGATGCTGCTGATGAGCCTGCCCTCGGGGCCGGGCATCGCGGTGGTGCTGCTGGCCAACCTGGTTCCGCCGATCCTGCTCTGGGTCACCAGCGGCGAGTTCGGCCAGGCCGTGCTGGGTGTCCTGCCGCTCACCCTGCTCGGCATCGCGCTGGCCGTCCTGGTGGGCCTGTGGATCACCCGGGTCGCCGAGCAGAGCCGCGAACGCGCCCTGCTGATCGAGGAGCTGGAGCTGAGCCGGGTCCAGGTGGCCCGGCTCTCCCGGCAGGCCGGCATCGCCGCCGAGCGCGAACGGCTGGCGCGCGAGATCCACGACACCGTGGCCCAGGGGCTGACCAGCCTGATCGCGCTGATCGAGACGGTCGACTCGGAGCTCTCGGACGATCCCGGACTGGCCCGCCGACACCTGGCCCTGGCCGCCCGGGTGGCCGCCGACAACCTGACCGAGACCCGGGGCTTCGTCGCCGCGCTGACGCCGGTGTCGCTGCGCGGGAACTCGCTCGGCGAGGCCGTCCGCCGCCAGGGCGAGGCGCTGGCGGCGGAGACCGACCTGACGGTGCAGTACGCCGCCGAGGGCACCGAGTTCCCGCTGCCGACCGCGGTGAGCGTGGTGCTGCTGCGCGCCGCGCAGGAGGCGCTGGCCAACGTCCGCAAGCACGCCCGCGCCCAGCGGGTCTCCCTGCGCGTCGAGTTCAGCGACGCGGCGGTGCGGTTGCGGGTCGAGGACGACGGCTGCGGCCTGGCAGAGCCGTCCGCCGGTCCGGACGGGCAGCTGTCCGGGTACGGGCTGCGCGGCATGCGGGCCCGCGTCGGCGAGGTCGGCGGGACGGTCGAGGTGAGCGGCGCGCCCGGCCGCGGCACGGTGGTGGAGGTCGTCGTCCCGCTGGTCGCCGCGACGGCGGAGAACACGGAGGAGTCCCGATGAGCGCCGAGCAGCCGATCACCGTCCTGATCGTCGACGACCACCCGGTGGTGCGCGAGGGTCTGTGCGCGATGCTGGAGGCCGCCCCGGGCCTCCGGGTGGCGGGGACGGCCGGCAGCGGCGAGGAGGCGGTGGTGCGCGCGGCGGCGCTCGACCCCGACGTGATCCTGATGGACCTGCGGATGGGCGAGACGGACGGCGCCACCGCCACCGCCCGGATCCTGCGGCACTCGCGCCGCCCCAAGGTGGTGGTGCTCACCACCTACGAGGACGACGCCGACATCCTGCGCGCGGTCGAGTCCGGCGCGGCCGGGTACCTGCTCAAGGGCACCTCGCGGGCGGACCTGATCGACGCGGTCCGGGCGGCCGCGCGCGGCGAGACGGTGCTCTCCCCCGCCGTGGCCGGCCGCCTCTTCCGGGCCCGCTCCCAGGAGCAGCAGCAGACGCCGCTGTCGGGGCGCGAGTGCGAGGTGCTGCGCCTGGTCGGCCGTGGCCTGACCAACGCCGACATCGGCCGCGAACTGCACATCGGCGAGGCGACGGTGAAGACCCACCTGCTGCGGGTGTTCAAGAAGCTCCAGGTCTCCGACCGGACGGCGGCGGTGCTGGCCGCGATCGAACGCGGCCTGCTGGACTGACCTGGTCCGCCCTGGGCCGCCCTGAACCGACGGACCGACCCGGGCGGACGGTCCCGAGCCCGCGCGTCCCGGTACGAGCGTGCTCGGACCGGGACGCCTGCGGCGCCCGGCGCCTCGTCAGGCGGCGTCCTCGCGCTCCGCCGAGCCGGCCGCGGCGGCCTCGGCGAGCTCGGTCATCCGGCGCTTGTCCGGCTTGCCGTTGCGGTTGAGCGGGAACTGCTCCACCACGATCACCCGGTTGGGCTGTTCGTAGGGGGGCAGCAGACCGGCCAGGACCTCCCGCCAGTGCGCGGACTCCCGCTGCTGCTCGTCCTCCACGAAGAAGACCAGGCTGCTGCCGCGACGCTCGTCGGGCAGCGGGACGACCCGGGTCGAGCAGCCGCCGGCGGCCGCCTTGCGCTCGACGATCTCGGGGTAGAGCGTGTAGCCGTTGCGGTGCACGGCGAACTTGCGGCCCAGCACGAAGAGGTTGCCGGCCGCGTCGACGTGGCCGAGGTCGCCGGTGCGGAAGACGCTCTGGTCCACCGGGTCGATGCCGCCGTCCGGGGTCAGGTAGCCGACCATCACGTCCGGCGTCTCGATGAGCAGCTCGCCCACCTCGCCGGCCGGCACCTCGCGGTCCTCGTCGTCCACCACGCGCACCCGCAGCCCGTCCATGACCTGCCCGCAGGCGACGGCGTTGTCGCTGGTCGCGAAGGCCACGTTGCCCGCCTCGGTGCTGCCGTAGCTGTCGAGCAGCGGCAGGCCGAAGCGCTCGACGTAGCTGTCGACCAGCGACTGGTCCAGCGGCGCGGCGCCGCTGCAGAACATCCGGACCGAGTCGAGCGCGCCGCCCAGCACCGGCTTCTGCCGGATGATGCCGAGCATGCTGCGGTAGGTGGCCGGGGTCGCGTCCAGGACGGTGGCGCCGGAGTGCCCGGCCATGCGCAGGGCGCGGTCGGGGCGCTTGTAGGGGGCGATCACCAGGGAGCCCTGGACGATCCAGGCGATCAGGACCATCGACAGGCCGTACTGGTGCGAGAAGGGCAGCAGCGGCAGCAGCACGTCGTCCGAGCAGTGGCCCATGTGGCGGGCGTTGCGCTCGAGGTTGCGCAGCATCCGGCCGCCGTTCTTGACGATGCCCTTGGGCTCGCCCGTGGACCCCGAGGACCACATGATCAGCGCGTCGTCGAGGTCGGACCAGGCGCCGAAGTCCAGCCGGCGGTCCGTCACCTCCAGGTCGGGGGCGGCGGCCAGCAGTTCGTAGAGGTGGACCGGGTCGGCCTCGTCCGGCACGGGGGCGTCGTCGTCCACCAGGACCAGCTTGGTGCCGGCCCGGCGGATGATGGAGGCGGTCGCCTCCTGCTTCTCCTGCTGGTCCACCAGCACCACCGAGGCGCCCAGGTGCATGAGGGCGAACAGGACCGAGACGTAGCTGATCGAGTTGCCGGCCTTGAGCAGCACCCGGGCACCGAGCCCGACCCCCCGCTCACGCAGGACCTGGGCGATCCGAAGGGTGTCCTGCTCGAACTCGGCGAGTGTCACTACGGAGGTTTCCGCGAGGATCTTGGCCGGCATCGGCTCCACTCATCCTTCTCGTACTCGACGGCCACCGCCGGCGCTTCGCACCCGGAAGGCCGGGGAGCGCTCGGAGGGGTTCGGGGCGGGCTGAGCCCGTGCTACCGGAGAGTATCGAGGCCCCGTCAGGGGGCAGAACCCCTATCCGACCCCACCCGCCCCGACCGCTGCCACGATGTGACAGAACGTCAACTTGGCTGAAACAGAAGCAATTCGGCGGACCGGGGCGGCGTCAGGGCAGGCCGGAGCGGCCGAGCGGCCGCAGCAGGCGGACCGAACGGCCTCCGGGCACGCCGGCTCCGGCCCGATCAGCCTCGCGGCACCGTGATCGCCGTCGCCACCAGGCCGTCCACGGCGATCCAGCGGCCTTCGAAGCCCGCCAGCCGACGGCCCTCGGCGACCGGGCCGGGGACCAGCAACCGGGCGGCGAAGGTGCCGTCCGGGTCGAGCGTCAAGGCGGCCTCGGTGAAGTCCAGCATCTTCCTCGCCAGCGGGAACCACGCCTTGTAGACGCTCTCCTTCGCGCTGAACAGCAGCCGGTCGGCGTGCACGGTCGGATCCGCGCGCCGCAGGGCGGCCAGCATCGGCAGTTCCTCGGGCAGTGCGACGGCCTCCAGGACGCCGTCCGGGAGGGGCTCGTCGACCTCGGCGTCGATACCGAGGGTCAGCACCGCCTCGGCCGGGGCCAGAGCGGCGGCGCGGTAGCCGGCGCAGTGGGTCATGCTGCCCACCACGCCTGCGGGCCACACGGGTTCGCCCCGCGGACCGGGCACCAGCGGGACCGGGGCCAGGCCGAGCGCGGCCAGTGCGCGCCGGGCGCAGGCCCGGACGGCGCGGAACTCCTGCTGCCGGCGCGGCACCGAGTGGGCGATGTGCTCGACCTCGGCGGGGAACAGCTCGACGGGCTCGTCCTGGGCACGGCTCTCGTCCACCGTGACGGCCCCGGGGAGGATCTGCTCGATCAACGCTTCGCCGCCTCGGGGAGGATCTGACGCAGTCCGCTCGGCGCGGCGCCGCCCCGGCGACGCCATTCGCGCGGGTAGCCCACCGAGACCTCCTCGAAGCGGACGCCGTCGTAGTGGGTGGTCCGTGGGATGTGCAGGTGGCCGTAGACCACCGCCGCCACGTTGAAGCGGGTGTGCCAGTCGGCGGTGGCGGTGGTGCCGCACCACTGCGCGAACTCGGGGTAGTAGAGGACGTCGGTGGGCTGACGGACCAGCGGGTAGTGGTTGGCCAGCACGGTGGGAACCGCCGGGTCCAGCGCGGCCAGCCGCTCCTCGGTCGCGGCCACCCGGGCCCGGCACCAGGCCTCGCGGCTCGGGTAGGGGTCGGGGTGGAGCATGTACTCGTCGGCGCAGACCACGCCCGTGTCGTGCGCGCGGGCCAGCGCCTGCGCCTTGGTGGCGGTGCCCGGCGGACGGAAGGTGTAGTCGTAGCCGACGAAGAGCGGGGCGATCCGCACCGGGCCGTCGGGGCCGGGCCACACGGGGTACGGGTCCTCGGGGCTGTGCACGCCCAGGCCGCGGCAGAGCTCCACCAGGCGCTGGTAGCGCTCGACGCCGCGCAGTTGGACGGGGTCGGAGGGGTGGGTCCACAGCTCGTGGTTGCCGGGCGCCCACACCACTTCGGCGAACCGCTCCTTGAGCAGGCCGAGCGTCCACTCGACGTCGGCGACGAGCTCGCCGATGTCGCCGGCGACGATCAGCCAGTCCTCGGGCGTCCTCGGCCGCAGCCCGCGGACGATGTCGCGGTTCTCCTCGTAGCTGATGTGCAGGTCGCTGGTGGCGAGGAGGGCGCCGCCCGACGCGGTGGTGCGGTCAGTCAAGGGGTCGTGCCTTTCGGTCGAAACGCTCCGCCACCTCAACTCCTGGGCCGCAGGGCGGACTCCGGTGCGACCGTGGTGGTCGCGAAGTTGTCGACGGTGCACTTGAGACGGCGCAGCAGGCGGTCGCGCCCGACGACGCTGATCCGCCGTACGCCCTGGGCTGCCAGGGTGTCCACGACCCCGGGCCAGCGCATCGGGCGGGTGAAGCCGCCGAGGATCCACTCGCGGGCCTGCTCGGCGGAGGTCACCAGCGAGCCGTCCTGGTCGGAGACGATCGGCAGCAGCGGGTCGCGCAGCCGGTAGCCGCTGAGCACCTCGCGGTCGACCCGCTCGCGCAGCTCGCCGAAGATGCCCGCGTGCGCCGGCGGGCGCATGGTGTAGAGCGAGTAGCCGCCCACCTCGGTGATCCGCCGCTTGAAGCCGGTGAGCGCCCGCTCGCTGAGCGAGACCATGAACATGTCCCGGTCCAGGTACGAGGAGATCTCGAACCACTCGTCGGCGTCGGCCAGTACGGCCAGCAGGGTGTCCAGGGTCTCCGCCGTGACCTTGACGAAGGAGTGGGTGACGATGTCGGTGTGCCGCTCGGCGAAGTAGTCGCGCTCGCAGCGGGCGGTCTCCGCGACGAGGCGCACGGCCTCCTCGAACGGCAGCACGCCCGCGTGGGCGGCGGCGGCCATCTTGCCGAAGCTGACGCCCGCGCAGTGGGTCTCGCCGGACAGCCCGCTCCACTCGACCAGGGCGAGCGACGCCACGAACGAGGTGACCTGGGCGACTTCGGCGTAGTCGTCCTCGCTGACGCGCAGTTCGTCGAAGACGCGATAGCCGAGCACCTCGTCGGCGACCGCGAACAGCTTCCTGGCGGTCGCGTCGACCACCATGAACCGGCCGAAGTCGGCGAATCGCGAGGGGCCCATGGCGGGGAAGACGACAGCGTCGCCGCCCGGCTCAACGATCGTCATGTCAACCCGTCCTGTCGGTCGTCGGCGTCCGTTCGAGCCTATGCACGCCGCCGCCGACCGCCACCCCTGCCCACGCCCCTACCGACCCCTGAGCAGGCCGTCCAGCATGATCCGAGGCTGCCGCAACTGGCCCGCGCTAGGGGGACGTTAGGGGTTGCCCGGAGCCGGGCGTGATCCATTAGCTTCGGTCCGGTAAGTGCGACGCTCCGGATGATTCCGCAGCTCGTGGTTCCACCGGATCCCGAGGAAGCCCGCGATGAGAATTGCTTGCTGGCAGGCCGCGTGCGACTCGCCGAGCGTGCCGCGGCTGCTCGCGCGACTGCGGGAGGCGGCCGGGCAGGCCGCCGAGGCCGGCGCGCAGCTGCTGGTCGCCCCGGAGATGACGGTGGGCGGCTACCCGCTGCGGCCGGCCGCGCTGGCCGAGGCGGCGGAGCCCCTGGACGGGCCGCACGGCGCCGAGGTGGCCCGGATCGCCCGGGAGTTCGGCATCGCCGTGGCCTACGGCTGGCCGGAGGACGACGGGTCGGCGGTCTACAACGCCGTCCGGCTGGTCTCCGCCGAGGGTGAGACGCTGGCCTCCTACCGCAAGGCGCACCTGTTCGGCGAGGTGGACCGGTCCCGGTTCACGCCGGGCGACCAGGGTGTGGTGCGGGTGCGGCTGGGCGATCTGACGGTGGGCCTGCTGGTCTGCTACGACGTCGAGTTCCCCGAGTCGGTGCGCGCGCACGCCCTGTCGGGCACCGAGCTGCTCGTGGTGCCGACCGCGCTGATGCGCCCGTGGGACGTGGTGGCCCGCACGCTGGTGCCCGCCCGTGCCTTCGAGAGCCAGCTCTACGTCGCCTACACCAACTGGATCGGCGAGCGGGGCGGCCTGGACTTCTGCGGGCTGACCACGGTGGCGGCCCCGGACGGCACCCGGCTGACGCTGGAGGAGCCCGTCGAGGGCCTGCTGCTGGCCGAGATCGACCCGGCCGTGGTGGCGCAGGCCCGCGCCGACACTCCCTACCTCCATGACCGGCGCCCCGAGCTCTACCAGGATCTGCCCGGCCCCCTGGGCTGACCTTCCCGAGCCGGGCCCCGAAAGGTGTCCCCAGATGTCCCTGAGTGCCAGTGAGCACCGTGCCGGTGGCTATCCGGCGGCGCTCGACGCACGCGTCGTGCGCGAGGCGCGTGTACGCGACGCGAGCGTACGCGAGACACGCGAACGCGAGGCCCGCGTCAGCGACGTGACCGCGCCGCTGACGATGTTCGGCCCCGACTTCCCGTTCGCCTACGACGACTGGCTGCGCCATCCGGCCGGGCTCGGGTCGGTCCCCGCGCAGCGGCACGGCACACCGGTGGCGGTGGTGGGCGGCGGCGTGGCGGGCCTGGTCGCAGGCTACGAGCTGCTGCGCCTCGGACTGCGCCCGGTACTCTACGAGGCCGGCGAGCTGGGCGGCCGGATGCGCTCGGTGCCCTTCGAGGCCGACCCGGAGTGCGCCGCGGAGCTGGGGGCGATGCGCTTCCCGGTCTCGGCCACGACGCTGTTCCACTACGTGGACAGGCTGGGTCTGCCGACCCGGCCGTTCCCGAACCCGCTCGCCGCCGGCACCCCGAGCACCCTGGTGCACCTGGGCGGCGAGCGGCACTACGCACGGGTCATGGAGGACCTGCCGTCGGTCTACCAGGAGGTGGCCGACGCCTGGGAGAAGACGCTGCGCGACCAGGCCGAGCTGGCGGTGATGGAGGACGCGGTCCGGCGACGGGACACCGCCCTGCTCAAGGCGGTCTGGAACCGGATGGTGCGGACCCTGGACGACCAGTCGTTCTACGGGTTCCTCGCCGCCTCGCCGTACTTCCGGTCGTTCCGGCACCGGGAGCTGTTCGGCCAGGTCGGCTTCGGCACCGGCGGCTGGGACACCGACTTCCCCAACTCGATCCTGGAGGTGCTGCGGGTCGTCTTCACCGGCGCCGACCAGGAGCAGGTGAGCATCGTCGGCGGCACGGGCCGCCTGGTCCAGGGCCTGTGGACGCTGGCCGCCGGTCCGGCGGCGCACTGGCCGGCCGGCACCTCCCTGGCGTCGCTGCACGGCGGCAGCCCCCGCCCCGCGGTCACCGCTCTGCGCCCGGTGGCCGACGGCGTGCTGGTCGAGGACGCCGCGGGTGACCGTGCGACCTATCCGGCGGTGGTCTTCACCCCGCACGTGTGGACCCTGCTGAACCGGATCGAGTGCGACCCTTCGCTGCTCTCCACCGCGCACTGGACGGCCGTCGAGCGGACCCACTACATGGGGTCCTCCAAGCTGTTCGTCCTCACCGACCGGCCGTTCTGGCTGGACCGGGACCCCGTCACCGGCCGGGACGCGATGAGCATGACGCTCAGCGACCGGATGCCGCGCGGGGTCTACCTGTTCGACGACGGGCCGGACCGGCCCGGAGTGATCTGTCTCTCCTACACCTGGAACGACGACTCGTTGAAGGTCGCCACCCTGGACGACGAGCAGCGCCTGGAGGTGCTGCTCGCCCAGCTCCGCGAGATCTACCCCGAGGTGGAGCTGCGCCGGCACATCGTCGGCCCGCCGATCTCGGTGACCTGGGAGACCGAGCCGCACTTCATGGGCGCCTTCAAGGCGAACCTGCCCGGCCAGTACCGCTACCAGCGGCGGCTGTTCACGCACTTCGTCCAGGACGCCTTCCCGCCCGAGCAGCAGGGGCTCTTCCTCGCCGGTGACGACGTGTCCTGGACGGCGGGATTCGCCGAGGGCGCGGTCACCACGGCGCTCAACGCGGTCTGGGGCGTGGTGCGCCATCTCGGAGGTGCCGGCCACCCGGCCAACCCGGGTCCGGGCGACGTCTTCGAGCAGCTCGCGCCGATCCTCCTGCCAGAGGAGTGAGCCGCCGTACGGGGGGATCCGGGGGGCGGCGCCCATGACGCAGTTGGTGAGTGCGACCGAGTCCGCGTGGGTCGAGATCCTGACAGGCCTGGATCCCGAAGGGTTCGAGGAGCTGCTGCGGACGCTGCAGCCGTACGCGGAGGCCGACACGTCGCGCGCGGGACGCCGCTGGACCCTGTCGCTGGCGGACCGGGTCCTGCTGGTCTCGCTGTACCGGCGCGCCAACCTGACGGTGCGCGAGGTCGGGGTGCTGTTCGGGATCTCCAAGTCGGCCGCCGACCGGATCGTCGTCCACCTCGGGCCGCTGCTGCATATGCCACCGCCACGTTACCGGCGTTCCGGTCTGACGGTGCGACTGGAGCCCGCTCACGGCGCACCTCCCAGTAACCAGAAACATTGACCGAAAGTCAATCCGCTCACCGGCGGAAAAAACAAACCGATCGGAGGGCCGATCGGGTCCGATTGGGGGGAATCCCCGGACCCGGTCGGCCTTTGTCGTAAGACTTCCGTAACTACGGGACAACCGTCTTCCGTTGTTCCGCCAATGTGCACGGAACCGCTATCCAGAATGATGAAGTTTTAACAGTCAATCACTCTTCGCAGCGACAGGATAACGGGGCATCGACCTGCGGCTGCCTCCGCCCAGGAATGCCGGATTCCGCTTGCTTCGCCGAGCCTCCGCACCCGATGCCAGCGCTTCATCCTCGTTAATTTCTGATCAGTTCTTTACGGTCGGCGTCGTGTAACGGTCCACAACAGTGTTATGTTCAGGACAGTTGTCCCGTAACTCGGACGGTCCCGACCAAAGGGACCGCCGATACACGGGAACCAGGCCGTCACGCCTCGGCGGGAGTGGCCGAACTTTTCAACGGGGGAAGAGTCTTACCAGCACGCAGCTCGGTCGGCACCTGGCCTTTCGGTAGCCGCCGTACGGAGTGTCCCTCCCCGATGCAGGCCCCGCTCCACGGGTGTCCGTCCACGACGGGACACCACCTGGGCCGGAATCAGGGATCGCGAAGCAAGGAGCAATTACATGACGGGCCGACCCAGCCTCATCGAACGCGCCGAGGAACTGCTCGCCCTCACCAGAATCACCACGGCCGCAGTCCAGGGCGCCGGCTCCGTCGGCCTGGTCGTCGGCCCCGTGGCGAGTGGCAAGTCAGTCCTGCTGAGCGCGGTGTGCGAGCACGCGGGCAGCGCCGGCGCCACGGTCCTGCGGGCCACCGGCGCGCAGGCCGAGCAGCGCACTCCGCTCAGCATCGTCGTCCAACTGCTCCAGCAGGCCCCGCTCAGCGTCGAGCGCAGTGGCCAGGCCCAGCGCCTGTTGGAGGCGGCCACCCGTGCCGCCCGACCCCACGACGCGCCCGACCCGACCGACGGGACCGACGGCAAAGAGGCCGACCCCCACCAACTGCCGGGCCACCTGGTCCAGGCGCTCTGCGCGGTGTTCTTCGAACTCTCGGACTCCGTCCCTCTGCTGATCTGCGTCGACGACGCACACCACGCCGACGCGCAGTCCCTCCAGTGGCTGCTCTTCCTGATCCGCCGACTGGGCTCCGCGCGGATCGCGGTCGTCCTCACCGAGCGCACCGCCCGCCAGCACCCCCAACCCGCCTTCCACGCCGAGCTGCTGCGCCAGCCGCACTGCCGCCGGATCATGCTCGGGCCGCTCACCCACGAAGGCGTGGTCGAGCTGCTCGGGACCCGGCTCGACGACGAGCGGGCCGAGCAACTGGCGAGCCGGGTCGACGCCCTGACGGGCGGCAACCCGCTGCTCGTGCACAGCCTGCTGGAGGACCTGCGCTCCAGCACCCGGCTGCCCTCCGAGCGGCATCCGGCCGGCCTGGGCGGCGGATTCGCCTTCTCCCAGGCCGTGGTCAGCTGCCTGCACCGCAGCGAGCCCGCCGCGCTCGCGGTCGCCCGCGGCATCGCCGTCTTCGGCGACCACGTCTCGGACCACCTGCTCGGCCAGCTGCTCGGTCTCTTCCCCGGCCTGGTGAAGGGCGTCATCGACGGCCTGGACTCGGCCGGTCTGCTGGAGCACGGCCGGTTCCGGCACCCGGCGGTGCGCACCGCCGTCCTGCACGACACCGACGCCGCGGAGCTCAGCCGGATGCACGCGCAGGCCGCCCGCCTGCTCTACGCCCAGGGCGCGCCGGAGCGGGCCATCGCCGAGCAGCTGCTGGCCTCCGACCAGCCCGCCGAGGCGTGGAGCACCCGCGTGCTGTGCGACGTCGCCCGGCAGGCGCTCTTCGACGGCGACGCGGAGCTGGCCCGGCGCTGCGTCGAGCACGCCCACCGCGGCTGTTCCGACGCCCGCCAGCGCGGCGAGGTGCTGACCCTGATGGCAGGCGTCGAGTGGCAGCTCCAGCCCGGCAACGCCACCCGCCTGCTGCCGATGCTCTCCGCCGCGCTGTACGCCGGGGAGTTGGGCGACCGGCACTCGGTGGTGGTGGTCAAGTACCTGCTGCGGCACGGCCGGATCACGGAGGCGACCACCGTCCTCAACCACCTGCTGGCCCAGGACCGTCCGGCCGACGGACGCACCACGGCGGAGCTCCAGACCGTCAGGCTGCAGCTCTCCAGCTCCTACCCGGGCGTGCTGGGCGAGCTGCCTCCCCTCGAGTCCTCCAGGCCCACCAAGGACCGCACCCCCGCGGCGGTGCGCGCCAACCCGCAGCTCCAGGCGGCCACCGCGCTCGACGAGGTGCTGAGCGGCCGGGCCGACGAGAACACCTTCCTGGGCGCCGAGCAGGTGCTGCGCAGCATCGGCCTGACCTACCGGCACTGGGAGCAGGTCGAGTTCGCCCTGCTGGCGCTGATCTACGGCGACCAGCTGGACCGGGCCGCGCACGGCTGCGAGCACCTGCTCAGCCGGCTCGGGCGCGCCACCGAGGGCTGGCGGCCGCCGCTGCTGGCCCTGCGCAGCCAGATCGCCGTGCGTCAGGGGCAGCTGGTCGACGCGGAGCGGTACGCCAAGAACGCGCTGGAGCTGATGCCCTGGCAGGGCTGGGGGGTCAACATCGGCCTGCCGACGGCGACCCTGCTGATGGCGCAGACCCTGATGGGCCGCTACGAGGACGCCGCACAGCTGCTGAGCCGCCCGGTGCCGCAGGCCATCTACCAGACCCGCTTCGGCATGCACTACCTGCACGCCCGCGGCGAGTACCGGTTGGCGACCAACCACCCGCACGCGGCCCTGGACGACTTCCTCATCTGCGGCGAGATGGCGCAGGACTGGGACCTCGACCTGCCGAGCGTGGTGCCCTGGCGCGGCGCCGCCGCCCGGGTGCACCTGCAGATGGGCAACCACCAGCAGGCCAAGGTGCTGATCGACGAGCAGTTCAAGCGGCTCCAGCCGGGCCCCTCGCGCTCGCGCGGCATCACCGTGCGCCTCGGCGCGGCCGTCGCCGAGCTCAAGTTCCGGCCCGGTCTGCTGCGTCAGGCGGTGGACGAGCTGCAACGCTGCGACTCCCGGGTCGAACTGGCCCTGGCCCTGGCCGACCTGGGCTACGCGCACCAGAGCCTGGGCGACCACAAGCGCTCGCGGATCATGATGAGCCGGGCCTGGCAGCTGGCCAAGGAGCACTCGGCCGATCCGGTCCAGCGTGGGTTGTCCAGCATGTTCTCCGACCTGGGCGAGGAGGAGGCGCCGGCGGCCGCGGCTCCCGACGCGGGCGGGCTGAGCGACGCGGAGCGGCGGGTCGCCTCGCTGGCGGCGCTCGGGCACACCAACCGGGAGATAGCCCGCGAGCTGTTCATCACCGTCAGCACGGTCGAGCAGCACCTGACCCGGGTCTACCGCAAGCTCAAGGTGACCCGGCGCTCGGACCTGCCGAGCGAGCTCTGCCTCGCGAGCGGGACGGCGGCCTCCTGACCGCAGCCCCGCTCCTGTCCCAGCGGCCCGGGGCGGTCGGCATCGGCCGACCGCCCCGAGCCGCTCGGCGTGCCGCACGGGTCCGCGGGCACGGCACGCAGCACACCCCGGGGCGCGCCGCTCAGCCGGCCAGCGCCCCGAGCCGGTCGGTGATCTCACCCAGCACCGCCCGCTGGTGGGTGGCCAGGTAGAAGTGGCCGCCGGGGAAGACCCGCAGCGAGAACTCGCCGGTCGTCTCGTCCGCCCACGCCTTGGCCTCCTCGACGGTGGACTTGGGGTCGTCATCGCCGATCAGCGCCACGACCGGGCTGCTCAGCGGGCCGCCCGCCGGGCGCTCGTAGGTCTCGATCGCCCGGTAGTCGTTGCGGATCGCCGGCAGGATCATCCGCAGGATCTCCTCGTCCCCCAGCAGCGCGGTGTTGGTGCCGCTGAGCGACTTGAGCTCGTTCACCAGGCCGTCGTCGTCGCGCTGGTGGACGGACTCGGCGCGACGGGTGCCGGGGCCGCGGCGGCCGGAGGCGAAGAGCACCGCCGCGGGACGCCCGTCGGCCTCCATCCGGCGGGCCAGCTCGAAGCCCAGGATCGCGCCCATGCTGTGGCCGAACAGGGCCAGCGGCTTGTCGTCCAGCGGGCCGAGCGCCCGGTACACCCGGTCCGCCAGCTCCGCGACCGTGCCGATGCTCGGCTCGGAGCGGCGGTCCTGACGTCCCGGGTACTGCGCCGCGAGCACCTCGATCCCCGGGGACAGCGCGGCCGAGACCGGGAAGTAGAAGCTGGCCGAACCGCCCGCGTGGGGCAGGCACAGCAGCCGGACCTTCGCGTCCGGGGCCGGGTGGAAGCGGCGGATCCACAGGTCGTGCTCGGCAGTGGTGGTGGTCATCGGGTGTCTCGTCCTTCTGTCGTCGTGCTTGGCAGTCCGTCGAAGTGGCGGCCGCCCCGACCCGTCGGGGGCGGGGCCGGAGCGGCCGCGGTCGCGCCGGGCGGGGTCGCCCGCCCGGCGCCGTCGGGTGGCGTGAGGCGTCAGCCCACCGAGCGCAGCCACTGGTCGATCAGCTCGGCGGTGGCGGCGGCGTGCTCCTCCATCACGGTGAAGTGGTCGCCCAGGGCGTCCACTTCGGTGTGCGGCAGCGGCCAGGAGGCCACCGCCGCACCCGTCGGCGCCTCACCGGCGCCCGGGGCGGGGAGCGCCTCGGCGGCCTTGAGCAGCAGGGTCGGCGCGGTGATCGCGGCGGGCTGCCAGCCGGCGAACAGCCGCAGGTAGCCGCCCATGGCGGTGAGCCTGGTGTCGTCCATCGGGACGTAGCCGCCCTCGCGGGCGAGCATCGCGCCGGTCAGCGCGGGCAGCACCGCCGCCGCGGCGTCCAGGGCGTCCGACTCGTCGCCGGCGGCGAAGGCGTCGCCCCCCGTACCCGGCGCGCCCGGCGCGCCCGCGGGGCGGCCGTCGGCGAAGGCGTAGGTGTCCACCAGGACGACCCCCTGCGGGCGGGCGCCCAGCTCCTCCAGCCGGCCGGCGACGGCCTGGGCCAGCAGCCCGCCGGTGGAGTGGCCGAGCAGGGCGAACGGGGCTCCCCCGGTGGCGCGCAGGACGGCCTGGGCGCCCAGTTCGAGCATCGCCTGTGCCGTCTCGGGCAGCGCCTCGCCCTGCGTGAAGCCCGGCAGCGGCATCGCCAGGACGCTGCGTCGGCCACGGAAGGCCGCCGCGATCCGCGCGTACTGGTGCGGGCCGGAGATCGCCAACAGCGAGGGCAGGCAGACCAGGACGGGCTGCTCGGGCCCCTCCGCCAGGCGCAGCAGCTCGGGCACCGGAGCGGTCGCCGGATCCGCCCCGAACACCGGGCGGAACCGCGAGGCGGCGAAGAGCAGCGCCATGAACTCCTGGCTGCGCCCGGTCTCGGCGGCGGTGCGCAGCATCGCCCCGATCGTGCCGACCGGCCGGCTCTCCTGGGTCTCCCCCGGCGCGCTGGGGCCCTCCGCGGACGCCAGCTGTTCGCGCAGCCGGACGGCCAGCTGCCGCGGGGTGGGGTGGTCGAAGAGCAGCGTGGCGGGCAGCCGCAGACCGGTCGCCACGGCCAGCCGGTTGCGCAGTTCCACCGAGGTCAGCGAGTCGAAGCCGAGCTCCAGGAAGCCCCGTTCGAGGTCCACGGCTTCCGGGCCCGGGTGGCCGAGCGAGGCGGCGGCGTGGGCCCGCACCAGGTCGAGCAGCACCGCCTCGCGCTCCTGCTCGGTGCGGCCGACGAGCCGCTCGGCCAGCGCACCGGCCGACTCCTGCTCGCCCGCCGCGGCCCGGCGCACCGGCACCCGCACCAGGCCGCGCAGCAGCGCGGGCAGCTGCCCGGTCGCGGCGGCGTGGGCGCGCAGGCCGGCCAGGTGGAGCTTGACCGGCACCAGCAGGGCCTCGTCGGACGCGCCCGCGGCGTCGAAGAGGGCCAGGCCCTCCTCGTCGGAGAGCGGCGCCACGCCGCCGCGAGCCATGCGCTGGAGATCCGCCTCGGTCAGGTCGCCGGTCATGCCGCTGCTCCCGGCCCACGGGCCCCAGGCCAGCGAGGTCGCGGGCAGGCCGCGGGCCCGCCGGTGCTCGGCGAGCACGTCCAGGAAGGCGTTGCCGGCCGCGTAGTTGGCCTGGCCGGGGCCGCCGAGGACACCGGAGGCCGAGGAGAACAGCACGAAGGCGTCGAGCTGCTGGTGCCTGGTCAGCTCGTGCAGCAGCCACGCCGCGTCGACCTTGGGACGCAGCACCCGGTCGACCCGCTCGGGGGTGAGCGAGACCACGGCTCCGTCGTCGAGCAGACCGGCCGCGTGCACCACGGCGGTCAGCGGGTGCTCGGCCGGCACAGCGGCGAGCAGCTCGGCCATCGACGTCCGGTCGGCCGCATCACACGCGGCGAACCGCACCTCGGCGCCCAGTTCGGCCAGCTGTCCCTTCAACTCCGCCGCGCCGTCCGCGGTCTCGCCGCGCCGGGAGACCAGCAGCAGGTGCCGCACCCCGTGCTCGGCGACCAGATGGGCGGCCAGCAGGCGGCCCAGCGAGCCGCTGGCACCGGTGAGCAGCACCGTGCCGGACGGGTTCCAGGCGGCCCGGCCGGTCCCGGCCGGATCAGCGGTCCCGGCCGACAGGTCGGGCTCGGCCGGCGGGCCCGCAAGGGCCACCCGGGTCAGCCGGGGAGCGAGGATCCGGCCGTCCCGGACGGCCAGTTGGGGCTCGTCGAGGGCGAGTGCGGCAGCCAGCACCGCGGCGGAGCCCTCGTGGTCGTCCATGTCGATCAGGACGAACCGGTCGGGGTTCTCGGTCTGCGCGGAGCGGAGCAGGCCCCAGACGGCGGCCGACGGGAGGTCGGTCACGTCCTCCCCCGGTCGCGTGGCCACCGCGCCGCGGGTGACCAGCACCAGTCGCGCCTCGTGCGTGCACTCCTGCGCGAGCCACTGCTGGACCAGGTCCAGTGCCCGGTGCGCCGCCTCGTGCGCCGCCGAGGCGACGTCGAGTCCGCCGGCGGCGAGCTGAGGGCAGGGGGCCAGGACGATCCGCGGCATCGGCGTGCCTGCGGCGACGGCCGCCGTGAGCGCGGCCAGGTCGGCGTGGACGGGCGTGCCGCCCGCGTGGATCGCCTCGACCGCGATGCCGTAGCCCGCGTGGTCCGGGCCGAGCACCGCCCAGTCCGGGCCGGCCGTGACAGCTTCGGCGGGCACCGGCAGGGTCACCCACTCCCGGCCGAACAGCGCGTCGCCCAGGCCGCTGTCGGCGGCGCCGAGCTGCTCGGGCGAGATCGGGCGCAGCGCGAGCGAGTCGACGGCCGCCACGGGCGTGCCGGCGGCGTCGGACAGTTCCAGCGCGATCCCGCTCTCCCCCGCCGGCCGGATGCGCGCCCGCAGTTCGGTCGCACCGGCGGCGTACAGGCGCACCCCGGTCCAGGCGAACGGCAGCCGCCCGCCGGCGGTGTCCGGGAGGATCCCGCCGAGCGCGAGGGTGTGCAGGGCGGAGTCGAGCAGGGCCGGGTGCAGCCCGAAGGCCGGGGCCTCCGCCCGCTGCTCCTCGGGCAGCGCGAGCTCGGCGAAGAGCTCGCCGTCGCGGCGCCAGGCGGCCCGCACACCCCGGAAGGCCGGGCCGTAGTCGAAGCCGAGCGCGGCGAAGCCGTCGTAGAGGCCGTCCACCGGGACGGGCTCGGCCCCGGTCGGCGGCCACTGGGCCGCCTCGAACGCCGCGGCGGGCAGGCCGGGGGCCAGTTCGCCCGTGGCGTGCCGGGTCCACGGCAGGTCGAGCGGAGCGCCCTCGGGTCGCGAGTGCAGGCTGAACCGGCAGCGCCCGGACGCGTCCGGCGCACCCACCGTCACCTGAACCCGCACGCCGCCGTGCTCGGGCAGCACCAGCGGCGCCTCCAGGGTCAGCTCCTCCAGCCGGTCGCACCCGGCCTGGTCGCCGGCCCGGATCGCCAGCTCCACGAAGGCCGTGCCGGGCAGCAGGACCGCGCCGAGCACCGCGTGGTCGGCCAGCCAGGGATGGGTGTCCAGGGCGAGCCGGCCGGTGAAGACGTGGCCGTCGGCGTCCGCCAGGCTCAGGCAGGCGCCCAGCAGCGGGTGGTCGGCCGCGCCCAGCCCGGCCGAGGACACGTCCCCGAACGTTCCGGCGTACGGCTTGGGCCAGTAGCGCTCACGCTGGAAGGCGTACGTGGGCAGATCGAGGCGGCGGGCGTCCGTGCCCGCGAAGACCGCCTCCCAGTCGAGCTTGACGCCGCGCACGTACAGCCGGGCCACAGCGGCGGTGAACGTCTCCGCCTCGGGGCGGTCGCGGCGCAGCACCGGTGCGAAGGCCGTGCCGTCCTCGGTCACGCAGTCCTGACCGAGGGTGCTGAGGGTGCCGTCCGGGCCCAGCTCCAGGTAGCTGCGGACGCCCTCACCCTCCAGGGTCCGCACGGCGTCGGCGAAACGGACGGCCTCGCGGACATGGCGCACCCAGTACGCGGGAGTGGCGAGGTCGGCGTCCTGGTCGAGGGTGGAGACGATGGGGATGCCGGGCCGGTGGAACTCCAACGACTCCACGACCGTGCGGAACGCGTCCAGCATCGGGTCCATCAGCGGCGAGTGGAAGGCGTGACTGACCGTCAGCTGCTTGGTCCTGCGGCCTTCGGCGGCCAGCTTCCCGGCCACCGCGAGGACGGCCTCCTCGGCGCCGGAGACCACGACCGAGGCAGGACCGTTGACGGCGGCGATCCCCACCTCACCGGTGAGCAGCGGCAGCACCTCGTCCTCGGACGCCTGCACCGCCACCATCACGCCACCCGACGGCAGCGCCTGCATCAACCGACCACGCGCCGCCACCAGCTCGGCGGCGTCGCCGAGCGAGAACCCCCCCGCCACGTGCGCCGCCGCGATCTCGCCGACCGAGTGGCCGGACAGGAAGCCCGGCTTCACACCCCACGACTCGACCAGGCGGAAGAGCGCCACCTGGAGCGCGAAGAGCGCGGGCTGGGTGCACGCCGTCTCGTCGATCCGCTCGCCGGTGAAGACGGTCTCCTTGAGCGAGCGGTCCAGGTACGGGTCCAGCTCCGCGCAGACCGCGTCGAACGCGGCCGCGAACACGGGGAACGCCTGGTACAGCTCACGGCCCATCCCGGCCCGCTGAGCGCCCTGACCCGTGAACAGGAAGGCGGTACGGCCCGCGCGACCGGTCTGCCCGGCCACCACCCCGGGTTCCGTTGTCTCGCCACGGACCAGCGCCCGCAGCGCGTCGGTCAGCTCCTCGCGACCGGCGCCGATCAGCGCCGCCCGGTGCTCGAAGGCGGTCCGCGAGGTCGCCAGCGCGCGGGCGACCTCGACCGGGCCCGCCTCGGGCTCGGCGTCCAGCCAGGCCAGCAGCCGCTCGGCCTGGGCGCGCAGGGCCGGCTCGGAGCGGGCCGACAGCACCCACGGCACCATCGTCCCGGAGCCGGCGGACTCGGGGGCGGGCTCAGGAGCGGCCGGTTCCACCGCCTCGGGCGCCTGCTCGATGATCACGTGCGCGTTGGTGCCGCTGAACCCGAACGAGGAGACGCCAGCCCGGCGCGGTTCACCGGTCTGCGGCCAGTCCTGCTGCTCGGTCAGCAGCTCGACCGCGCCCGCCTCCCAGTCCACGTGCGGGGTCCGCTCGCCGACGTGCAGGGTTCGCGGCAGCACGCCGTGGCGCATCGCCATGACCATCTTCATGATGCCGGCCGCGCCCGCCGCCGCCTGGGTGTGGCCCAGGTTCGACTTGATCGAGCCCAGCCACAGCGGCCGCTCGGCGGTGTGCTCCCGCCCGTAGGTGGCCAGCAGCGCCTGCGCCTCGATCGGGTCGCCCAGCGGCGTCCCGGTCCCGTGCGCCTCGACCACGTCGACCTGGCCGGCCGTCAGTCCGGCGTTGGCCAGCGCCTGCTGGATCACCCGCTGCTGGGCGGGACCGTTGGGGGCGGTCAGGCCGTTGCTGGCGCCGTCCTGGTTGACGGCCGTGCCGCGCACGATCGCCAGCACCGGGTGCCCGTTGCGCCGCGCGTCCGAGAGCCGCTCGACCAGCAGCATGCCGACGCCCTCGGCCCAGCTGGTCCCGTCCGCGTCGGCGGAGAACGCCTTGCACCGGCCGTCGGCGGCCAGCCCGCGCTGACGGCTGAACTCGATGAACGGCGACGGCGAGGCCATCACCACCGAGCCGCCCGCCAGCGCCAGCGAGCACTCGCCCGACCGCAGGGCCTGGGCGGCGAGGTGCAGGGCGACCAGCGAGGAGGAGCAGGCGGTGTCGATGGTGACTGCCGGGCCCTCGAGACCGAAGGTGTACGAGACCCGGCCGGAGGCCACGCTGCTGGAGCTGCCGGTGCCGACGTAGCCCTCCAGGGCGTCCGCCGAGGCCATCAGCAGGGGCGCGTAGTCGCCGTACATGACGCCCGCGAAGACGCCGGTGCGGCTGCCCCGCAGGGTGGCCGGGTCGATCCCGGCCCGCTCGAACGCCTCCCAACTCGTCTCCAGCAGCAGCCGGTGCTGCGGGTCGACCGAGACCGCCTCGCGCGGCGAGATGCCGAAGAAGGACGGGTCGAAGCCGGCGGCGTCGTGCAGGAAGCCGCCCTCCCGGGTGTAGGAGGTGCCGGGCTGCTCCGGGTCGCTGTGGTACAGCGCCTCCAGCGGCCAGTCCCGGTCGGTGGGGAAGCCGGAGACGCCGTCCACCCCGTCCGCCACCAGTCGCCACAGGTCCTCGGGCGAGGTCACGCCGCCGGGGTAGCGGCAGGCCATGCCGATGATCGCGATCGGCTCGTCGGAGACACCCGCAGCGGCGGGCACGGCGGCCCGGGTGGCCGCGATCTGCGCGGAGCCGCGGAGCTCGGTGCCCAACTGCTCGGCGAGGGCGGCCGGGTTCGGGTAGTCGAAGACCAGGGTGGCCGGCAGCCGCAGGCCGGTGACCGCGTTGAGGCGGTTGCGCAGCTCGACGGCGGTCAGCGAGTCGATGCCGAGATCCTTGAACGCCCGGTCGCCCTCCACCGCGTGCGCGCCGGCATAGCCCAGCACCCCGGCGGCCTCGGCACGCACCAGCTCCAGCAGGGCGGCCTCGCGGTCGGCCTCCGGCAGGACGGCGAGCCGCTGCGCCAGCTCCGAGGCCGCCGCCTCGGACGCGGCGCTCGCCGCGCGACGCAGCGGAACCCGGACCAGCCCGCGCAGCAGCGGCGGCAGCAGGCCCGCCTCGGCCTGGGCGCGCAGCCCGGCCGGGTCCAGGTGGATCGGCACCAGCGCGGCCCGGTCGGTGGCCAGCGCCGCGTCCAGTAGGGCCAGGCCCTCCTCGGCGGTCAGCGCGCCGACCCCGCCACGGGCCATCCGCCGCATGGTCGAGCCGCCCGACTCGCCCGCCATTCCGGCGTCCTCGGCCCACGGACCGAAGCCCAACGAGGTGGCGGGCAGGCCGAGCCCGCGCCGCTGCTGGGCCAGTGTGTCCAGGAAGGCGTTGGCGGCCGCGTAGTTGGCCTGCCCGGCGGTGCCGAAGGTACCGGCGGCGGAGGAGAACAGCACGAAGGCGGACAGGTTCTGGTCTCGCGTCAGCTCGTGCAGGTGCCAGGCCGCGTCCACCTTGGGACGCAGCACGGCGTCCATCCGCTCGGGGGTGAGCGAGGAGAGAACGCCGTCGTCCAGCACACCGGCCGTGTGCACCACCCCGGTCAGCGGGTGCTCCAGCGAGCCGAGCAGGGCCGCGAGTGCGGCGCGGTCGGCCACGTCACAGGCGGCGAGCGCCACCTCGGCGCCCAGCTCGCCGAGTTCGGCCGCCAGCTCGGCCGCGCCGGGCGCCTGCGCACCGCGCCGCGAGACCAGCAGCAGGCGACGCGCGCCGTAACCGGTCACCAGGTGCCGGGCGACGAGGGCGCCCAGCGAACCGGTCGCACCGGTGACCAGCACCGTGCCCTCCGAGTCCAGCGCCGGCAGCGACTCCTCGGCCGGGACCGGCTCGCGGACCAGCGCGGGTGCGTAGGCGACCCCGGCACGCAGCGCGAGCTGCGGCTCCCCCGAGTCGACCGCGGCAGCGAGCGCGGCCTGCGAGGCCGCGTCCTCGTCCGCCCCGGAGGGAAGGTCGACCAGCACGATCCGGCCCGGGTTCTCCGACTGCGCGGAGCGCACCAGACCCCACACGGCGGCAGAGGGCAGGTCGGTGACGATGTCGCCGGGGGCGGTCGCCACCGCGCCACGGGTCACCACGACCAGCCTGGTGTCGGCGAACACCTCCTCCGCCAGCCAGCGCTGGACCAGGGCGAGTGCCTGGTGGGCGCGCCGATGCGTGGTCGCGGCGATGTCGTCCTCAGCCTCGGAGTCCGCCTGCTCGCCGAAGGCGGCTAGCAGGGTCCGAGGCGCTGCGGCACCGTCGTGGAGCGCCGCGAGCAGGGCGTCCAGGTCGGTGTACGCGGCGGCCCCGGTCACACCGAGGACGTCGGCGGTGCCCAGCACAGCCCACGACCCGTCCTCCCCGGCGTCGGCCTGCTGAGCTCCCGCCGGCGGCAGGGACGTCCAGTCCAGCCGGAACAGCGAGTCCTGGTGAGCCGCGCGGCTCGCCGCCAGCTGCTCCATCGCCACCGGGCGCAGCACCAGCGACTCCACCGAGGCCACCGGCGCGCCGGTGCCGTCGGCCAGGGTCAGCGTCACCGTGTCGGGGCCCTTCGGCGCGATCCGCACCCGCAGGGCGGTCGCACCGGCCGCGTACAGCGAGACACCCGACCAGGCGAACGGCAGCCGGGCCTGGCCGGAGTCCTCCAGCAGGCCGCCGAGACCGATGGCGTGCAGGGAGGCGTCGAGCAGCGCGGGGTGCAGGCCGAAGAAGCCCGCCTCGGTGCGGCTCTCCTCCGGCAGCTCGACCTCGGCGAACAGCTCCCCGCCGTGCCGCCAGGCCTTCCGCAGGCCCTGGAAGACCGGGCCGTAGCCGAAACCGGCGGCCGCGAAGCCGTCGTAGAGCGCCTCGACGTCGACCGGCTCGGCACCGGCCGGCGGCCAGACGACGAGCTCGGCGGCGGGCTGAGTGGCAGCGCCGGGCGCGAGCACGCCGGTGGCGTGCCGCGTCCACGGCTCTTCGACAGGCGCGTCCTCCGGCTGGGAGTACAGGTTGACCGTGCGGCGACCGGAGTCGTCCGCCGTTCCCACCCAGAGCTGCACCCGCACCGCGCCCTTGGCGGGCAGGAACAGCGGCACCTCCAGCGACAGCTCGTCCAGGCGGCCGCAGCCCACCTGGTCCCCCGCGCGGACCGCCAGCTCGACGAAGGCCGTGCCGGGCAGCAGTACCGTGCCGCCCACGGCGTGGTCGGCGAGCCACGGGTGACTGTCCAGCGCGAGGCGGCCGGTGAACAGGTGCCCGTCGGCGTCGGCGAGCGCGAGCGACGCGCCCAGCAGCGGGTGGTCGGCGGCGCCGAGACCGGCGGAGGCGACGTCGCCGACCCAGCCGGTCAGCGGCCGGGGCCAGAAGCACTCCTGCTGGAAGGCGTAGGTGGGCAGGTCGACGCGCCGGGCGTCCGCCCCCGCGAAGACCGCCTCCCAGTCCAGCTTGGCACCGCGGGTGTGCAGGTGGGCGAGGGCGGTGGTGAAGCTCTCCGCCTCGGCGCGGTCGCGGCGCAGAGTGGGGACGAACGTGGCGTCCTCGGTGACACACCCCTGCGCGAGCGCGGTCAGCGTGCCGTCCGGGCCGAGCTCCAGGAAGGTGCGAACCCCCTCCCGTTCCAGGGTCTCAACGGCGTCCGCGAAGCGGACAGCCTCGCGCATGTGCCGCACCCAGTACGCGGGCGTGGTGAGGTCAGCAGTCTGGTCGAGGGTGGAGACGATCGGGATCCGCGGGGACTCGAAGGCCAGGCTCGCCACGACCGTGCGGAACTCGTCCAGCATCGGGTCCATCAGCGGCGAGTGGAACGCGTGACTGACCGTCAACCGCTTGGTCTTGCGACCCTGCGCGGCCAACTGCTCAGCCACAGCCAGCACCGCCGCCTCGGCACCCGAAAGCACCACCGACGTCGGTCCGTTCACGGCCGCGATCGCCACCTCGTCGGACAGCAGCGGCAGCACCTCGTCCTCGGACGCCTGCACCGCCACCATCGCACCACCCGACGGCAGCGCCTGCATCAACCGACCACGCGCGGCGATCAGCTTCGCCGCATCGCCGAGCGACAGCACGCCCGCCACATGCGCGGCCGCGATCTCACCAATGGAGTGACCCGCCAGGAAGTCCGGACGCACACCCCACGACTCGACCAGCCGGAACAGCGCCACCTCGAGAGCGAACAACGCCGGCTGCGTGCACGCCGTCTCGTCGATCCGCTCCCCGCCGAACACCACGTCCCTGAGCGGCAGGTCCAGCTGCCCGTCCAACTCCGCACACACGGCGTCGAACGCCGCCGCGAACACCGGGAACGCCTCGTACAACTCGCGGCCCATCCCGGCCCGCTGGCTGCCCTGACCGGCGAACAGGAACGCCGTGCGACCGGCGGAGCCCGTCCGGCCGGTGACCACGCGGGCGGACGACTCGCCGCGGACCAGCGCCTCCAGCCCGCGCCGCAGCTCCTCGGGCTCGGTGCCGACCACCGCGGCCCGGTGCTCGAACGCGGCCCGCGTCGTGGCCAGCGAGAAGGCGACGTCGGCGGGGACCGGAGCGGGCTCCGTGTCCATGCTGTCCAGCAGCCGCTCGGCCTGCCCGCGCAGCGCGTCCGGGGTGCGGCCCGACAGCACCCAGGGCACCACCGGGGTCCGTCCCCCGGGTCCCTGCTGCTCCTCGGTGACCTCCGGAGCCTCGGCCGTCGGTGCCTGTTCCAGGATGATGTGCGCGTTGGTGCCGCTGAAGCCGAACGACGAGACCGCCGAGCGGCGCGGCTCACCGGTCTGCGGCCAGTCCCGCTGCTCGGTCAGCAGCTCGACCGCGCCGACCGACCAGTCCACGTGCGTGGAGGGCTCGGTGACGTGCAGGGTCTTCGGCAGCACGCCGTGGCGCATCGCCATGACCATCTTCATGATCCCGGCGGCCCCGGCGGCGGCCTGGGTGTGGCCCAGGTTCGACTTGACCGAGCCGAGCCACAGCGGCCGGTCCGCCGGGCGTCCCTGGCCGTACGTGGCGAGCAGCGCCTGTGCCTCGATCGGGTCGCCGAGCGTGGTGCCGGTGCCGTGGGCCTCGACCACGTCGACCTGGTCACTGGTGAGGGCCGCCCCGGCGAGCGCCTGCTTGATCACGCGCTGCTGCGAGGGGCCGTTGGGCGCGGTCAGACCGTTGCTGGCGCCGTCCTGGTTCACGGCGCTGCCGCGCACGACGGCGAGGACCGGGTGCCCGTTGCGGCGCGCGTCCGAGAGCCGCTCGACGAGCAGCATGCCGACACCCTCGCCCCAGCCGGTCCCGTCCGCGCCGTCCGAGAACGCCTTGCACCGGCCGTCGGTCGCCAGACCGCGCTGACGGCTGAACTCCACGAAGGTGCCCGGCGTCAGCATCACCGTCACGCCACCGGCCAGCGCCAGCGTCGACTCACCCGAACGCAGCGACTGGCACGCCAGGTGCAGCGCGACCAGCGAGGAGGAGCAGGCGGTGTCGATCGTCACCGCCGGACCCTCCAGACCGAGCGTGTAGGACACCCGCCCCGAGGCGATGCTCGCCGCGGTGCCGGTGCCGACCTGGCCTTCCAAGCCCTCGACCGACTGCTGGAGCAGCGCGCCGTACTCGTTGTACATCACGCCGACGAAGACACCCGTGCGGCTGCCCTTGAGCGCGGCCGGGTCGATGCCGGCCCGCTCGAACGACTCCCAGGAGGTCTCCAGCAGCAGGCGGTGCTGCGGGTCCATCGACATCGCCTCACGCGGGCTGATGCCGAAGAACGCCGGGTCGAACGCCCCCGCCCGGTGCAGGAAGCCGCCCTCACGGGAGTAGGACGTCCCCGGGTGGTCCGGATCGGGGTGGTAGAGGTTCTCCACGTCCCAGCCGCGGTCCTCCGGGAAGAAGGACACCGCATCCCGCCCGTCGGCCACCAGGTCCCACAGACCCTCGGGCGAGGTGACCCCGCCCGGGAACCGGCAGGCCATGCCGACGATCGCGATCGGCTCCTGTTCGCCGTCCTCGTACTCCTTCAGTCGGCGGCGCGTCTCGTGGAGATCCGCCGTCACCCGCTTCAGGAAGTACCGAAGCTTCTCCTCGGCCGCCATCTCAGCCGGCATGTCAGGTCACCTCTCGGGGATGTTGCAGAACGTTCGGACGGTGCGGACGGTCGTCAGGAGATGCCGAATTCCTTGCCGATGAAGTCGAACAGGTCGTCATCGGTGGCCTCGTCGAGCTGCTCGGCGACGGCGGCCTCCTCCTCGGCCGCGACCTGCTGGTCGTTCCACCGGGCGAGCAGGGACTGGAGGCGGCCGGCGATCCGCAGATGGCCCTCGCCGTCCGGGACCGCGCCCAGCAACGCCGCCTCCAACCGGTCCAGCTCCGCCAGCAGCGGCAGGACGGCCTCGGCCGGGTCCGGCACGGACTGTGCCCGCAGCAGGTCGACCAGGGCCAGGGGCGTCGGGTAGTCGAAGACCAGGGTGGCCGGCAGTCGCAGGCCGGTGACCCCGTTGAGGCGGTTGCGCAGTTCGACGGCGGTCAGCGAGTCGAAGCCCAGGTCCTTGAAGGCCCGGTCGGCCTCCACGGCGTGGGGCCCGGCATAACCGAGGACCGCCGCGACCTCCGAACAGACCAGCTCCGCCAGGAAGGCGTCGCGTTCGGCCTCGGGCACGCCCGCGAGCCGCTCGGCCAGGGTCGGGCCGCTCGCCTCGGCCGCGCGCCGCTTGGTGACCCGGACCAGGCCGCGCAGCAGCGGCGGCAGCATCCCCGCCTCCGCCTGCGCCCGCAGACCGGCCGGTTCCAGCCGGACCGGCACCAGGACCGGCTCGCCGGAGCGCGCCGACGCGTCCAGCAGGGCCAGACCCTCCGTCGAGGAGAGCGGGAGCACGCCGCCGCGCGCCATGCGCTCGACATCGGCCGAGCCCAACTCGCCCGCCATGCCCCCGTCCTCGGCCCACAGACCCCACGCGAGGGAGGTCGCCGGCAGGCCCGCCGAGCGGCGGTGCTGGGCGAGAGCGTCCAGGAAGCTGTTCGCCGCCGCGTAGTTGCCCTGTCCGGCGTTGCCGAAGACACCGGCCGCCGAGGAGAACAGCACGAAGGCGGACAGCTGCTGATCCTTCGTCAGCTCGTGCAGGTGCCAGGCCGCGTCCACCTTCGGACGCAGCACGGCGTCCATCCGCTCAGGAGTGAGGGAGGAGACGACGCCGTCGTCCAGCACACCGGCCGTGTGCACCACCCCGGTCAGCGGGTACTCCAGCGAGCCCAGCAGGGCCGCCAGCGCGGCGCGGTCCGCCACATCGCAGGCCGCGAACTGCGCCTCGGCGCCCAGCTTGCCGAGTTCGGCGACGAGTTCGGCCGCGCCGGGCGCGTCCGCACCACGGCGCGAGACCAGCAGCAGGCGACGCGCGCCGTACGCGGTCACCAGGTGCCGAGCCACTAGGCCGCCCAGCGAACCGGTCGCGCCGGTGACCAGCACCGTGCCCTCCGGGTCCACCGCCGGCAGCGACTCCTCGGCCGCGAGCGGAACGCGCGCCAGGCGCGGGGCGAGGGCCGCCCCGGCGCGCAGCGCGAGCTGGGGCTCGCCGGAGTCGACGGCGGCAGCGAGCGCGGTCTGCGAGGCCGCGTCCTGGTCGAGGTCGACCAGCACGATGCGGCCCGGGTTCTCCGCCTGCGCGGAGCGCACCAGACCCCAGACGGCAGCCGACGCCAGGTCACGGACGTCCTCACCGTCACCGGCGGCCACCGCACCACGCGTCACCAGGACCAGCCGGGAGTCCGCGAAGGCCTCCTCGGCCAACCAGCCCTGCAGCAGCCCCAGAGCGCGGTGGACGGCCTCGTGGGTGGCCGTCGCGACGTCCGCACCGTTCGCCGCCGGCAGCCACGGGACCACCACCGTGTCCGGCACCAGCTCGGCGAGCTTGGTCAGGTCCTCGCAGCACTCCGCACCCGGGAGCCCGAGAGCGTCGTCCCCGAGCACGGCCACCGCGCCGAGCGAACCCGTCGCGGGCAGCGCCACGGGCGTCCACTCCTGCCGGAACAGCGCCTCGTGCCGTGCGCCCGAGCCCGCCAACTGCTCGGCCGAGAAGGCCCGCAGGACCAGCGAGTCGACGGAGGCCACCGGCGCACCGGTCGCATCCGCGACCGCGAGTGAGACGGCGTCCGGTCCCACGGCCGACATGCGCACCCGCAGCTCGGCCGCGCCCGCCGCATGCAGGGACACGCCCGACCACGCGAACGGCAGCCGGCCCTGACCGGTGTCCTCCAGCAGGCCGCCCAGGCCGATCGCGTGCAGCGACGCGTCAAGGAGCGCCGGATGCAGACCGAACAGGCCCGCCTCCGCACGGCTCTCCTCCGGCAGCGCGACCTCGGCGAACACCTCACCACCGAGCCGCCACGCCGCCCGCAGCCCCTGGAACACCGGACCGTAGCCGAACCCGGCCGCCGCGAAGGTCTCGTACACCGACTCGACCGACACCGGCTCAGCCCCGGACGGCGGCCACTGCACCAGCTCGAAGCCCGCCGACCGCTCACCCTCCGCCAGCAGACCGGCAGCGTGCCGCGTCCACGGCTCGTCCGGCTCGGCATCCTCCGAGCGCGAGTACACGCTCAGCGGCCGACATCCCGAGGCGTCCGGTTCGCCCAGCGAAACCTGGACCCGCACGGCTCCCCTGGCCGGCAGCACGAGCGGCGCCTCCAGCGTGAGCTCCTCCACCAGACCGCAACCGACCTGGTCACCGGCCCGCAGAGCCAGCTCCACGAACGCCGTCCCCGGCAGCAGCACCACCTCGCCGACGGCGTGGTCGGCCAGCCACGGATGGGTGTCCAGCGCGAGCCGACCCGTGAACACGTGACTGTCGGCGTCCGCCAGGACGAGGGACGCGCCCAGCAGCGGATGGTCCGCTGCGCCGAGACCGGCCGAGGCGACGTCGCCGACCCAGCCCGTCAGGGGCCGGGGCCAGAAGTTCTCGTGCTGGAAGGCGTAGGTGGGGAGGTCGACGCGTCGGGCGCCGGTGTCGGCGAAGGCCGCCTCCCAGTCGAGCTTGAGCCCGCGCACGTACAGCTGCGCCATAGCGGTGGTGAAGGTCTCCGCCTCGGCGCGCTCGCGGCGCAGCACCGGCGTGAACGCGATCCCGTCCTCCGTCACACAGTCCTGGCCGAGCGCGGACAGCGTGCCGTCCGGGCCCAACTCCATGAAGGTGCGGACGCCTTCGCGCTCCAGCACCGCGACGGCGTCGCGGAAGCGGACCGCCTCGCGCACATGCCGCACCCAGTACTCGGGCGTCGTGAGGTCGGCGTCCTGGTCGAGGGTGGAGACCATCGGGATCCGCGGAGCGTGGAAGGTCAGACCCTCGACCACCGCGCGGAACTCCTCCAGCATCGGGTCCATCAGCGGCGAGTGGAACGCATGGCTGACCGTCAGGCGCTTGGTCTTGCGACCCTCGGCGGCCAGCTTCTCCGCCACCTCCAGCACGATCGCCTCGCTGCCCGAGATCACGACCGAGGTCGGCCCGTTGACGGCGGCGATCCCCACCTCACCGGTGAGCAGCGGCAGCACCTCGTCCTCGGACGCCTGCACCGCCACCATCGCGCCCCCGGACGGGAGCGCCTGCATCAGGCGGCCACGCGCCGCCACCAGCTTCGCCGCATCGCTCAGCGACAGCACACCGGCCACGTGCGCGGCCGCGATCTCGCCGATCGAGTGCCCGGCCAGGAAGTCCGGCCGGACGCCCCACGACTCCACGAGACGGAACAGCGCCACCTCGACGGCGAAGAGCGCCGGCTGCGTGCAGGCCGTCTCGTCGATCCGCTCACCCGCGAAGACGACGTCCTTCAGCGGACGGTCGAGCTGCCCATCCAACGCCGCGGACACGGCGTCGAACGCCGCCGCGAACACCGGGAACGCCTCGTAGAGCTCACGGCCCATCCCGGCCCGCTGGCTGCCCTGACCGGCGAACAGGAACGCCGTGCGACCCGCCGAGCCCGCCCGGCCGGTGACCACGCGGGCCGCCGACGCGCCACGGGCCAGCGCGGCCAACGCGTCGCGCAGCCCGGTCGGCTCCCCCTCGATCACCGCTGCCCGGTGCTCGAACGTCGCGCGGGTCGTGGCCAGCGAGAACCCGACGTCCGTCAGGTCCGCGTCCGGCTCGGTCCCCAGTCGACGCAGCAGGCGCTCGGCCTGGCCGCGCAGGGCCTCCGGTGTCCGCCCCGACAGCACCAGCGGCACCGCCGCCGGCGTCCGCGCCTCGACGTCGCGCTCCGCGGGGACCTGCTCGACGGCCGGGGCCTGCTCCAGCAGGATGTGCGCGTTGGTGCCGCTGATGCCGAACGACGACACGGCGGAGCGGCGCGGCTCACCGGTCTGCGGCCAGTCCCGCTGCTCGGTCAGCAGCTCGACCGCGCCCGCCGACCAGTCCACGTGCGTGGACGGCTCGGTGACGTGCAGGGTCTTCGGCAGCACCCCGTGGCGCATCGCCATGACCATCTTCATGATCCCGGCGGCGCCGGCGGCGGCCTGGGTGTGCCCCAGGTTCGACTTGATCGAGCCGAGCCAGAGCGGGGAGTCGGAATCCCGCTCCCTGCCGTAGGTGGCGAGCAGCGCCTGCGCCTCGATCGGGTCGCCCAGCCGGGTCCCCGTGCCGTGGGCCTCCACGGCGTCGACCTGGGCGGCCGTCAGACCGGCGTTGGCCAGCGCCTGCTTGATCACGCGCTGCTGGGCCGGCCCGTTGGGCGCGGTCAGACCGTTGCTGGCGCCGTCCTGGTTGACCGCGCTGCCGCGCACGACCGCCAGGACCGGATGTCCGTTCCGCTGGGCGTCGCTGAGCCGCTCGACCAGCAGCATGCCGACGCCCTCGCCCCAGCCGGTCCCGTCCGCGCCGTCCGAGAACGCCTTGCACCGGCCGTCGGTCGCCAGACCGCGCTGACGGCTGAACTCCACGAAGGTGCCCGGCGTCAGCATCACCGTCACGCCACCGGCCAACGCGAGCGTCGACTCGCCCTGGCGCAGCGACTGGCAGGCCAGGTGCAGCGCGACCAGCGAGGAGGAGCAGGCGGTGTCGATCGTCATCGCCGGGCCTTCCAGGCCGAGCGTGTAGGACACCCGGCCGGAGGCGACGCTGCCCGTGGTGCCCGTGCCGACCTGGCCCTCCAGGCCCTCGACCGACTGGGCCAGCAGCATGCCGTACTCGTTGTACATCACCCCGACGAAGACGCCGGTCCGGCTGCCGCGCAGGGTGGCCGGGTCGATGCCAGCCCGCTCCAGAGCCTCCCAGGAGGTCTCCAGCAGCAGCCGCTGCTGCGGGTCGATCGACATCGCCTCACGCGGGCTGATGCCGAAGAACGCCGGGTCGAACGCTCCCGCCCGGTGCAGGAAGCCGCCCTCACGGGTGTACGAGGTGCCCGGGTGGTCGGGGTCGGGGTGGTAGAGGTTCTCCACGTCCCAGCCCCGGTCCTCCGGGAAGTACGACACCGCGTCCCGACCACCGGCCACCAGGTCCCACAGACCCTCGGGCGAGGTGACCCCGCCCGGGAACCGGCAGGCCATGCCGACGATCGCAATCGGCTCCTCGTCGTTCCGGGAGGGGGAGGCAGCCGCAGTGACCGGCAGGCCGGCGCCGGGGAGCGATCCCAGCAGTTCGGTGCCCAGCAGCTCGGCGAGCGCGGTCGGGGTGGGGTAGTCGAAGACCAGGGTGGCCGGCAGGCGCAGACCGGTGGCCCCGTTGAGGCGGTTGCGCAGCTCGACGGCGGTCAGCGAGTCGAAGCCGAGCTCCTTGAACGCCCGAGTGGCGTCCACCGAGGAGTGGTTCGGGTAGCCGAGGACCGCCGCGACCTCCGCGCAGACGAGTTCCAGCAGCGCGGCGTCGCGCTCGGCCTCCGGGAGCGTCACGAGTCGCTGCGCCAGCGCCGAACCGGCCGCCTCGCCGGTCCCCCCGGCGTTGCTGGCCGCGCGCCGCACCGGCCCGCGGACGAGGCCGCGCAGCAGCGGCGGCAGCAGGCCCGCGCCGCTCTGGGCGCGCAGGCTCGCCAGGTCCAGCTGGATCGGGACGAGCAAGGGCTCGGGCGACCGCACCGCGACGTCGAAGAGCAGCAGGCCGTCTTCGGCGGTCAGCGCCATGACGCCGCCGCGCGCCATCCGTTCGACGTCCGAGCGGACCAGGGCGGCCGCCATGCCGCCGTCCTCGGCCCACAGGCCCCAGGCCAGCGAGGTGGCCGCGAGACCGGCT
>NZ_BBPQ01000048.1 GCF_000787855.1 Streptacidiphilus anmyonensis
AGGACAGTCATGGCGTATGTGGTCCCTCGGGTCGGAGGTCGGTCGTCAGCCGCCGTACTGGGCGGTGTACTCGTCGGCGGAGAGCAGCCCCTCGGGCTCGCCCGCCAGCCGGAGCTTGAACAGCCAGCCGCCCTCGAAGGGGGCGGAGTTGACCAGGGCCGGGTCGTCGATGACGGCCTGGTTGACCTCGACGACCTCACCGGAGGCCGGGGTGTAGAGGTCGCTGACGGACTTGGTCGACTCCAGCTCGCCCACGGTCTCGCCGGCGGCGATGCTGCGGCCGACCTCGGGCAGGTCCACGTAGACCACGTCACCGAGGGCGTCGGCGGCGAAGGCGGTGATGCCCACGGTGGCCACGCCGTCCTCGGCGGCCGTCAGCCACTCGTGCTCCTTGCTGTACGTGAGGTGCTGGGGGTTGCTCATGACGCGATTCTCCCGGAGAGGTATGGGTACGGCGAAACGGGGGTCGACGACCCCTGGTCAGGTCTTGCCAGGTGAGACGCCCGCTGCCCGACGGGCGGGCTCACCTGTGGAGTGGGCTAGCTGTCGGTGGCGACTGGGCCGCCAGTATCAGCGTGCGCGCTTGTAGAACGGCAGGGCGACGACCTCGACCGGCTCGTGCGTGCCGCGCACGTCCACGGCGACCTGCGCGCCCGCCGTGGCGTGGGCGGCGTCGACGTAGGCGATGGCGATCGGCTTGCCCAGCGTCGGGGAGGGCGCGCCGGAGGTGATCGAGCCGATGACGGTGCCCTCGGCGTCCACCACGTTCATCTCCGCGCGCGGCACCCGGCGGCCGGGGGAGACCAGGCCGACCAGGACGCGGGGCGGGTGGGCGGCGGCCTGCTCGGCGGCCTTCTCCAGCGCGGCGCGACCGACGAACTCGCCGCCGTTGGTCGTCTTGTCGAAGCGGACCACGCGGCCGAGCCCGGCGTCGAACGGGGTGAGCGAGGTGGTCAGCTCGTGCCCGTACAGCGGCATCCCGGCCTCCAGGCGCAGGGTGTCGCGGCAGGAAAGACCGCAGGGGATCAGGCCGTACTGCGCGCCCGCCTCGGTCAGCGCCTGCCACAGGGCCTCGGCGTGCTCCGGGGCGACGAACAGCTCGAAGCCGTCCTCACCGGTGTAACCCGTGCGGGCGAGCAGCGCGGGGCGGCCGGCCACGGTGGCGGGCAGGCAGGTGTAGTACTTCAGGCCCGGCAGGTCGGCGTCGGTGAGCGAGCCGAGGATGGCGGGGGAGTCGGGGCCCTGGACGGCGATCAGCGCGTAGGCGTCGCGGTCGTCGCGGACGGTGGCCTCGAAGCCCGGGGCGCGGGCGGTCAGCTCGTCGAGGACCAGCTGCGCGTTGGAGGCGTTGGCGACGACCATGAAGGCGTCCTCGCCGGTGCGGTAGACGATGAGGTCGTCCAGGATGCCGCCGTCGGCGGCGCAGATCATGGTGTAGCGGGCCTTGTTCACCGCGAGCGCGGAGACGAAGCCGACCAGCGCGTGGTCCAGCATCTCGCCGGCCTGCGGGCCGGAGACGGTGATCTCGCCCATGTGGGAGAGGTCGAACAGACCCGCCTTGGTGCGGACGGCGTTGTGCTCCTCGCGCTCGCTGCCGTAGCGCAGCGGCATGTCCCAGCCGGCGAAGTCGGTCATGGTGGCGCCGAGAGAGCGGTGGACGGAGTCCAGCGCGGTCAGGCGGAGAGACATCGGTGATCTCCTAGCAATCAGGGCATGCTGCGGCGGGGCTTGCAGGGCCCCTCCCCGTCTGTCGCTGCAACCTGAGAGCTTCACCGCATGCTGCGGCTTGCACCGTGGGTGGACCAGCCCCGTACTCCAGGATGACTGGTCGCTTTCCAGAACTGCCTCGCCCGTGCGGTGTGGTGCCTGAGAGATTCGGGGGAGGGCTTGCTCCTTCGGCGCCGGCGGACATCTCGCGAACGAGAGTGTCGCCGAGCTCTCCCGCGCGGGTTCGATCGGCCGGTATGCGATTGTGGACGGGCTCATCATGGCACGACGCCGGGAGCTGTGGCGAACAGGTGGAGGACAGCGTGCACGAGTACGGGGGCGTCCCGCAGCAGAGTCAGCAGGGCCCGCAGGGTCTGCAGGCGGGGGTGTGGCCGGAGAACGAGCTGGAGCTGGCCCTCGCCGCCTCCGTCGGCGATCCGGGCGCGACGCCGCGGGTGATGGAGGTGCTGAGCCGCAGCCACGTCTGGGTGCCGATGCCGGGCGGCCCGACCCGCGACGGAGTCACCCTCGACCTGCCCACGACCGAACTCGCCGGTCAGCCCTTCGTGCCCGTCTTCAGCTCGGAGACGCAGCTGCGCGCGGTCGCGGGCCAGGCGATGTCGTACGCCATCGCCCCGGTCAAGGAGCTGGCGCGCGGCCTGCCGCAGGGCGTCGGCATCGCGGTCAACCCGGAGGGCGCGGTCGGCCTGCCCGTCCCTGCGGCCGGTGTCCCCGACCTCTGCGGCGACCCCGCCGAGGAGGGCGTGCGGATGACGGCCTGGGAGCCCGAGCCGCACGAGGACCCCTACGAGTACCTCGCCGCCGCGGCGGGCGAACTGGCGGTCCTGCCGGTCGTGCTGACGGCCCGTCGCGCGTTCGTCCAGGTGGAGGGCGACCCGGTCAAGCTCTTCGTGGGCGTCCAGTTGGCCCGCTACGAGCCGGAGGACCACCAGGCCGTCGGTCTGGCGCTCGGCCGCGCGCTCGGCGCGGTCCCGCTGCCGTGCGAGGTCTCCCTCGTCCTCCTGGACGTCGTGGCGGAGGATCCGACGGCGCGTTGGATGCTCCAGACCGTGGCCCCGTTCTTCGCCCGCTGAGGCGGAGCCCGCCGCCGGCGGGGCCCGCCCCGGGCTACCGGCGCTGGGTCTGTCCGGCGAGGCGGGCGCGTTCGACGACGGGGCCGATGGCCTCCGCGAGCGCCTTGACGTCCGCCTCGGTGGAGGTGTGGCCGAGGGAGAAGCGCAGCGAGGACCGGGCCAGCGCCGGCTCCGCCCCCATCGCCAGGAGGACGTGGCTGGGTTGCGGCACTCCCGCCGAGCACGCGGAGCCGGTCGAGCACTCGATGCCGCGGGCGTCGAGCAGCATCAGCAGCGCGTCCCCCTCGCAGCCGGGGAAGGAGAAGTGCGCGTTGGCGCCGAGCCGTCCCGCGGGGTCGGGATCGCCGTTGAGGATCGCGTCCGGGACGGTCGCGCGCACCGCCGCGACCAACTGGTCGCGCAGCGCGGCGACCTCCGACGCGAAGGACGGGCGGCGCTCCTCGGCCGCGGCGGCCGCCGCGGCGAAGCCCGCCGTCGCGGGGACGTCGAGCGTGCCGGAGCGGACGTCCCGCTCCTGCCCGCCGCCGTGCAGCAGCGGGACGGGCGTCGCCGCGCGGGACAGCACCAGCGCGCCGACGCCGTAGGGGCCGCCGATCTTGTGGCCGGTCACCGTCATCGCGTCGAGGCCCGACTCCTCGAAGGAGAGCGGGAGCTGGCCGAACGCCTGGACCGCGTCGGCATGCATCGGGATGTCGAACTCGCGCGTGACGGACGTGAGTTCATGGATCGGCTGGACCGTTCCGACCTCGTTGTTGGCCCACATCACGGTGACCAGGGCGATGTCGGCCGGGTTGGCGGTCACGGCGGCGCGCAGCGCGTCCGGGTGGACCCGGCCGAGCCCGTCGACGGGCAGCCACTCCAGGACCGCGCCCTCGTGCCGCTCCAGCCAGAGCACCGCGTCGAGCACGGCGTGGTGCTCGACGGGGCTGCACAGGATGCGGCGTCGGGCCGGATCGGCGTCGCGGCGGGACCAGAACAGCCCCTTGACGGCGAGGTTGTCCGACTCCGTCCCGCCTCCGGTCAGCACGATCTCACTGGGCCGCGCGCCGAGCACCGCGGCGAGCTGCTCGCGCGACTCCTCCACCACGCGGCGCGCCCGCCGACCTGCGGAGTGCAGGGACGAGGCGTTGCCGACGAGGCTCAGCTGCGCGGTCATCGCCTGGACCGCTTCCGGCAGCATCGGAGTCGTGGCGGCGTGATCGAGATACGGCATGGCCCACCAAGTCTAGAGCCTTGGCATCCGGCGCTCGGAGCCGACCGTCCGTCCACTGATTCCTTTGGCCGGACACCCGTTGCAGAGGCTGCAACAGCTTCCTATGATCCCGGCATCCTGCGACCACAGGGGCGCGCAGCGGAACGGGAGCCGGTGGGGCATGTCGCAGTCCGTGGACCGGGCACTCACGGTGCTCGCCTCGCTCGCCGACGGACCGGTCTCGCTGGAACAGGCCGCCGCGTTGCTCGGGGTCCACAAGTCCACCGCGCTGCGACTGCTGCGCACCCTGGAACAGCACGGCTTCGTGCACCGGCAGGCGGACTACCGCTACCGGCTGGGCGGGCGCCTCTTCTCCCTCGCCCAGCTGGCGCTGGAGAGCCTCGACGTCCGGCAGGTCGCGGCCCCTCATCTGGCGGCGCTGAACGACCGCTGCGGACACACCGTCCATCTCGCCGTCTACGAGGACGGGGAGGCCACCTATGTGGACAAGCTGGAGAGCCGCTATCCGGTGCGGATGTACTCCCGGATCGGCAAGCGCGCGCCGCTGGCCGCGACGGCCGTGGGCAAGGTGCTCCTGGCCGGCCTGCCGCCCGCGCACTGCGCGGAACTGGTCGGCGGGCTGGAGCTGCCGAAGTACACCCCGCGCTCGGTGCGGACCAGGGAGGCGCTGCTCGCGGAGGTCGAGTCGGTCCGCCGGCAGGGCTGGGCGGTGGACCGGGGGGAGTACGAGGAGGGGGTCAACTGCGTCGCCGTGCCGGTCCACGGCATCGACGGCCGGGTGATCGCGGCCTGCTCGATCTCCACGGCGACGGTGGTCGCCCCGCTCACCGCGCTCCGGCGCCTGCTGCCGGACCTGCAACTCACGGCGGAGGCCATCTCCCGCGAGTACGGCGGCGGGGCCGGCTGAGAGCGCGGGCCGAGGGGGCCGGTTGCGGGGGCCGGCCGCGGGGGCGGGTGTCGGTGGCAGGCCCCGCCGAGGTCAGTGCTCTCCCATGTTGGAACTGCCCCGGTGCCAGGCCCGCGGCGCCCGCCAGTTGTAGTGGAGCGCCAGCATCCGGAAGAGGAAGGCCAGCAGCGCGGCGGTGCTGCCGGTGACGGTGTTGAGCGCGCCGGCGCTGATGAGCAGCGCTGTCAGGGTGCCGCCGACAAGTGCGGGGACCGCGTAGAGGGAGCGGTCCCAGCGCAGCAGGGAGGGCGTCTCCATGGCCAGCACGTCGCGGATGACGCCGCCTCCGACGGCGGTGACCATGCCGAGGGCGATGGAGGGGACCACGCCGAGCCCGTAGTCGTGGGCCTTGGCGGTGCCGGTGACGCAGAAGAGGCCGAGGCCGAGGGCGTCCAGGGTCTGCACGGTCCGGTTGATGCGGGCGACCTCGGGGTGGAGGAAGAAGACCACCAGCGTCGCGACCAGCGGTGTGACGAAGTAGCCGAGGTTCGTGAAGGCCGCCGGGGGGATCGCGCCGATCAGGACGTCACGCAGCACGCCTCCGCCCAGCGCCGTCGCCTCGGCCAGCACCGCGATGCCGAAGACGTCGAAGTTCTTGCGGATCGCGAGGAGGCCGCCGGACAGGGCGAAGACGAAGATGCCGGCCAGGTCCAGGACCTGCTCGACGTCGGGACTGAAGATCTGCGAGGTCACCCGGCATTTCTACCTGGTTTCCACCGGTTTGTGGGCTGCCTGTGGACGGCTCGGAGCCCCCGAGGCTGCATAGATCTCTTCAGTTCATCGTGGGACCACCGGGATCATTCGCCCAAGTACCCCCACGTCTTACATTTCAGACACCTGGTCAAGCGGAGGCAAAATACACCCCCGGAGGGGGTGGCGGATATCCCGGTCAATTCGGGCTGATGAACGATCAAAGTCCGGGAAGCGTCGGGTGCTCAAGTTGCACTTACAGGGGCAATTCGGACATAAGGGCGTCTTTATGGATCTTGCATGATCTCATTCTGGTCTCATGTGAAGGTCGGCCCTTGAGGCTCGAAAAACGGTTTGCATAGAGTCCCCCTCACCGCGCAGCGACTTGAACACCTGAACCAACTTCCGGGGATGTCCGCACGATGACCCAGCAACCCCACTCGACCGGGACCACCGGTGACTCGACTGTCTTGGAGGCCGAGGTGACCACTGCCACCGCAGACACCGAGACCACGGCGGCAAAGGAGATCGTCGGGCGTTCCCCCGCGAGGATGGCGTTCCTGCGCCTCCGGCGTGACCGTGCGTCCGTGGTCGCTCTCACCGTCGCCCTGCTCTTCGTTCTCGCTGCCGTCCTCTCGCCGGTGCTGTCCGGCATCGAGGGCTGGGGGCCGGCCACGCCGGACCTGCACGGGATCGACCCGGACAAGGGCAACTTCCCGATCGGCGCTTTCGGCGGCATCAGCGGCAGCCACTGGCTCGGCATCGAGCCCGGCACCGGTTATGACGTCTTCTCCCGGCTGGTCTACGGTCTGCGCACCTCGCTGATGGTGGCGCTGATCGCGGCGCTGCTGTCGACGCTGCTCGGCGTGGTCGTGGGCCTGGCCTCGGGCTACTTCGGCGGCAAGGTCGACGCGGCCCTGAACTGGGTCATGAACATCATGCTGGCCTTCCCCCAGCTGCTCTTCATCATCGCGCTCACCCCGGTGCTGACCAGCGCGTTCTCGACCAACGCGCACGGCGGCACGAGTGAGACCCTCCAGCTCGGCTCGATCATCGTGATCATCGCCCTGTTCGCCTGGGCCTACACCGCCCGTCTCGTCCGCGGCCAGGTCCTCTCCCTGCGTGAGCGCGAGTTCGTCGACGCGGCCCGCATCATGGGCGCCGGCTGGAAGCACATGCTGTTCAAGCAGCTGCTGCCCAACCTCTGGGCGCCCATCCTGATCTCCTTCGCGCTCGCGGTGCCGACGAACATCGCCACGGAGGCGGCCCTCTCCTACCTGGGTGTCGGCGTCGTCCCGCCCAACCCCGACCTCGGTTCGATGCTCGACGCGGCGACCCAGTACTACCTCTACGACCCGACCTACATGGTCGTGCCGGGTGTGGCGCTGCTGCTGGTCGTCCTGTCGCTGAACCTGCTCGGGGACGGCGTCCGCGACGCTCTGGACCCGCGGGCCAACCGCGCCTGAACCACCACGAGTTGCGTCCCGTCCTCGGACGGGGGCAGGTCGCTGGCTGATCCATCAGTTCTCTCAAGGAGACTAGAAAACAATGATGCGCAACAAGCGCGCGATGGCGTTGACGGCCATCGCCATCTCCGTCGCGATGGGCGCCACGGCTTGCGGTGGCTCCAAGGGCGGCTCCGCCGGGTCCTCTTCGGACCAGGTGACCAAGGGCGGCACGCTGGTCTACTACGCGCCCAGCGACTTCGACCACATCGACCCGCAGCGCACCTACACCACCCAGGGTCAGAACATCGGTCGCGAGATCTACCGCTCGCTGACCGGCTGGTCGCAGAGCGCCAGCGACCCGACCGGCGCCCCGAAGCTCGTCGGCGACCTGGCCACCGACACCGGCACCCCGAGCAACGGCGCCAAGACCTGGACCTTCCACATCCGCCCGGGCGTGAAGTGGCAGGACGGCACCACCGTCACCTCGCAGGACGTCAAGTACGGTGTCGAGCGCTCCTTCGACCCGGACCTGTCCGGCGGCCCGCAGTACGCCTCGCAGTGGCTCGCCAACGACAAGGGCTACAAGGGCCCCACGAAGTCGGGCGACCTGGCCTCCATCCAGACCCCGGACGCCAGCACCATCGTCTTCCAGCTGAGCCAGCCGGTCTCGGACTTCAACGAGACCACCGCCATGGAGACCTTCTCCGCGGTTCCGAAGGCCCACGACACCGGCGTCACCTACGACACCTCGGTGTACTCGGACGGCCCGTACGAGATCAAGTCCTACACCAAGAACAAGGAACTGATCCTCGTCCGCAACCCGCAGTGGACCAAGGCGGTCGACCCGCTCCGTGACCAGAACGTCGACGAGATCGACGTCAAGATGGGTCAGGACCAGGCCGCGATCGACCAGCTGATGAAGGCCGACGTCGGCGAGGCGCAGAACGCCATCATCGAGGACCCGATCGCGGGCACCGACCTGACGCCGTTCTCGCAGGACCCGACCCTGAAGTCGCGTTGGCACGCCATCGCCGCCCCGGGCACCAACTACCTGGCCATCAACACCACCACGGTGAAGAGCCTCCAGGTCCGCCAGGCGATCGAGTACGCGATCAACAAGCAGACCGTCCGTGGCGCCTTCGGTGGTTCGGCCTACGGCCAGTACGCCACCGTCTTCCTGCCCCCGGGCACCGACGGCCGCCAGGCCTCGGCCGCCCCGTACGGCACCAACCCGACCGGTGACGTCGCCAAGGCCAAGGCCCTGATGCAGCAGGCCGGCGCCTCCAACCTGACGATGTCGCTGGCCGTCGAGGCCACCCCGACCCAGGAGAAGGTCGCCGACGCGATCCGCGACTCGCTCGCGCAGATCGGCATCACGGTCAACATCCAGAAGATCGACCGCGGTTCGTACTTCAACAACATCGGCAACACGTCGAACAAGTACGACCTGATCTGGGCCGACTGGATCGCCGACTGGCCGAACGCCTCCACCATCCTCCCGCCGCTGTTCGACGGTCGCCAGATCATCCCCCAGGGCAACCAGGTCTTCTCGCAGCTGCAGGACAAGGCCGCCGAGGCCGCGATGGACAAGGCCGCCGCCGAGCCGGACGCCGCCACCGCGAACCAGGAGTGGGGCGCCCTCGACGTCCAGATGCTGCAGAACGACGCCGCCGCCGTTCCGCTGGTCTACATGACCTTCAACGAGCTCCAGGGCTCGAAGGTCGGTGGCCTCACCGATGACACCGTGCTGGCCGAGATGAACCTGGCCCACGTCTACATCAAGAAGTAATCGTCCACCGGCGCGGGTCGGCGGCCACAAGCCGCCGGCCCGCGCCGGAGACACCCCGTCCTTGTCCTCACCACACCGCGCGCAGGTCCTTACCCGCCGGCCCACAGCGAGAGGGAGGCGGACCAGGCTCCGTCCCGGTCCCAGCACCACATGACTCGTTATCTGATTCGACGCCTGCTGAGCGCCTTCACCGTCATCGCGGTGGTCAGCCTCGTCACCTTCCTCATCTTCTTCGCCCTGCCGAGCGACCCCGCGGTCCTCGCCTGTGGCAAGGCGTGTACGCCGGACCGCATCGCGGCCATCCACCACTCCCTCGGCCTGGACAAGAACATCTTCGTCCAGTACGCGGACTACGTGACCGGCTTCTTCGCCGGCCGGACCATCGGCGACGGAGCGAACGCGATCCACTGCGCCGCGCCGTGCCTGGGCATCTCCTTCCACGACGACTCCAACGTCTGGGACACCATCTGGGGCCGTTTCCCCGCTGACCTCTCGCTGGCGCTCGGCGCCGCGGTGGTCTTCATGGTCGTCGGCGTGGCCCTCGGCCTCGCCGCCGCGGTCCGCAAGGGCAAGCTGGTCGACAAGTTCGCCGTCGGCCTCGCCCTCTTCGGCATCTCGACGCCGATCTACTTCAGCGCGCTCGTGCTCCAGTTCTTCTTCGTGGACAAGTGGCAGTGGCTGCCCGCGCCGAACTACACCCCGATCACCCAGGACCCGGCCGGCTGGTTCCAGGGCCTGATCCTGCCGTGGGCCGCGCTGGTCCTCGGCTCGATGGCGTACTACACCCGCCTGACCCGTTCCACCGCGCTGGACGTCATGGGTGAGGACTACGTCCGCACGGCCCGGGCCAAGGGCCTCTCCCGCGGCAAGGTGATCCTCAAGCACACGCTCCGGTCCGCGATCACCCCGATCGTCACCATCTTCGGCATGGACTTCGGCGCGCTGATCGGCGGTTCGGCGATCATCACCGAGACCGCGTTCGGCATCCCGGGCATCGGCCAGCTGGCCGTCCAGTCCGTGCTGAACGTCGACCTGCCGGTGATCATGGCCACCAGCCTCTTCGCCGCCACCGCCGTGGTTCTCGCCAACGTCCTTGTCGACGTGGTGTACGGCATCATCGACCCCCGCGTCCGCTACGCCTGATCCTCGCTCAGGTCCAAGAAACATCCGGCGCGGGTCGGTGACCCCGACCCCCCGTCGACTTAGGAAGTACCCGTGGCCATCGAACTCTCGCCGCAGTCCGTGGACGTCAACCCGGCGTCCTCCTTCCTGGAGGTCCGGGACCTGCGCGTCCACTTCCCCACCGAGGACGGCCTCGTCAAGTCGGTCGACGGCGTCTCCTTCTCCCTGGAGAAGGGCAAGACGCTCGGCATCGTCGGCGAGTCCGGCTCCGGGAAGTCCGTCACCTCGCTGTCGCTGCTCGGCCTCCACAAGGGCAGCCGCGCCCGGGTCTCCGGTGAGGTCTGGCTTGACGGCGAAGAGCTCGTGGGCATGACCGAGGCGCAGATGCGCGCCCTGCGCGGGCAGAAGGTCTCCATGATCTTCCAGGACCCGCTGTCGGCCCTGCACCCGTTCTTCACCGTCGGCTCGCAGATCGCCGAGGCGTACCGGGTGCACCACAAGGCGTCGAAGAAGGAAGCGCACGAGCGCGCCGTCGAGATGCTCAAGCGTGTGGGCATCCCCCAGCCGGAGCGCCGGGCCAAGGACTACCCGCACCAGTTCTCCGGCGGTATGCGCCAGCGCGCGATGATCGCCATGTCGCTGGTCTGCGACCCCGAGCTGCTGATCGCCGACGAGCCGACCACCGCCCTGGACGTGACCGTCCAGGCCCAGATCCTGGACCTGATCCGGGACCTGCAGGAGGAGTTCGGCTCCGCGGTCATCATCATCACGCACGACTTGGGCGTCGTCGCCGAGATCTCCGACGACATCCTGGTGATGTACGGCGGTCGCCGCATCGAGTACGGCTCGGTGCACGACGTGCTGAAGGCGCCGGAGCACCCCTACACCTGGGGTCTGCTCCAGTCGATGCCGCACCTCGGCGGTGACGTCTCGCAGCGCCTCAACCCCATCCCGGGCTCCCCGCCGAGCCTGATCAACCTGCCCTCGGGCTGCGCGTTCAACCCGCGCTGCGCTTTCAAGGACCAGGTTGCGGACGGTCGTTGCCTCAGCGAGCGACCGGAGCTGCTGCCGGTTCTGGACAGCGACAAGCACATTGCGGCCTGCCACCTGACCGGTGACGCCAAGGCCGAGATCCGCAGCGCCAGTGCGCGAGGCACCAAGTGACGGCCCGCGACGCGGCAGCGGCGGACGAACAGGAGAAGGGCATGAGCACCACCAAGAGCATCCCGGCCCAGCAGTCCGGGGAGAAGTCGACGTCCGGGGAGAACCTGCTGGAGGTCGAGGACCTCCAGGTCCACTTCCCGATTCGGCAGGGCATCGTCTTCCAGCGCCAGATCGGCGCGGTCCGCGCCGTCGACGGCGTGAGCTTCCAGGTGAAGCCCGGTGAGTCCCTCGGCCTCGTCGGCGAGTCGGGCTGTGGCAAGTCCACCACCGGTCGTGCGGTCACCCGCCTGCTGGAGCCGACCGGCGGCACCGTCCGCTTCGACGGCGAGGACATCACGCACAAGAAGGTCGCCTCCATGCGGGCGGCCCGGCAGAACCTCCAGATGATCTTCCAGGACCCGTACTCCTCGCTGAACCCGAGGCACACGGTCGGCACGATCATCGAGACCCCGATGAAGCTCAACGGGATCAACCCGGAGCAGGGCCACAAGAAGCGGGCCCAGGAGCTCCTGGAGATCGTCGGTCTCAACCCGGAGCACTACAACCGCTACCCGAACGAGTTCTCCGGCGGCCAGCGCCAGCGCATCGGCATCGCCCGCGCCCTGGCCCTCAAGCCGAAGCTGATCGTCGCCGACGAGCCGGTCTCCGCGCTCGACGTGTCGATCCAGGCGCAGGTGGTCAACCTGCTCCAGGACCTGCAGCGCGAGTTCGGCCTGGCGTTCCTGTTCATCGCCCACGACCTGGCCGTCGTGCGGCACTTCTCCGAGCGCGTCGCGGTCATGTACCTCGGCAAGATCGTGGAGATCGCGGACCGGGAGACCCTCTACAGCCGCCCGCAGCACCCGTACACCCACGCGCTGCTGTCCGCGGTGCCGGAGGTCGACCCGGACGGTGCGGACAACCGCGAGCGGATCCGCCTCACCGGCGACGTGCCGAGCCCGATCAACCCGCCGTCGGGTTGCCGCTTCCGCACCCGCTGCTGGAAGGCGCAGGACATCTGCGCCTCGGAGGAGCCGCCGCTGGTGCAGCTGATCGGCTCGGCCGACGGCCACCAGGCCGCGTGCCACTTCCCGGAGGTCAAGCAGGTCGTCGCTCCCGAGGAGATCCCGGCCGCGCCGGCCTCGGCCGCCGAGTGACCAGGGCCTGACGCTCGCTCACCTCACCGAAGGGCCGCCCCGCCGTGCGCGGGGCGGCCCTTCGGCGTCTCCCCGGCCGGCGGCGCGCTCTCTCAGGCCGGCTGGGCCTCTCTGCTGTAGAACGCCGGGACCCGGGCCCACAGCCACATCGCCACCGGGTCGTACGGGTCGGCCATGGTGACGCTGGAGACGGGCAGACCGCCCGGCGCCGCGGCGACGGCCTCCAGCATCATCCGACGGGTGGCCGCCACCGCCGCCTCGGAGACGTCGTCGAGGTCCAGGCCGATGGTGAGGCTCGGCTCGCCGAACGCGGGCTCGACCCAGGCGCGGCGCAGCGAACGGATCGCCGGATTGCGGCCGGCGCCGTCCACCAGGGCCCGGTAGAACGACGAGGTGGCGTCGGGACTCCCGACCGAGGGGTTGACCGAGGCGGGCGGCCGGTCCGCGGGGGAGAAGCCCAGCGGCCCGGCGGGGAGGCGGTCCAGGCCGCCGGCGACACGGCGCAGGTCGGGCCACGGGATGCCGAGACCCCCGCCCGGCTGGTGCGGGTTGAGCCACAGCCCCCAGCGCTCGCGGTACAGCGCCGCGGCCACCTCCGCACCGGAGATCACCTGGTGCTGCCGCGCCCAGCCGCTCGCGGACAGCTCCTCCTGCGAGGTCACACAGGGCGCGTAGCCGTAGCCGCCGACCTCCAGGTTCCCGTACTGCGCGTCGGGATCACCGGGCATGCCGTGCCACAGCAGCATCCAGAGCCGGCCTTCGGCGACGGCGCGCAGCAACTCCTCGTACCGGTCGTACCGGCCCGGGGCGACCCCCCGCAACGCCGCTTCGATCACCGCGTCCGTCCTCCTCGTCCACTGCGGGCTCGTCCGCCCCAGGCCATCCGAGCCTAGTGAGATCCTCTCGCGCCCACTATCGGCGGAGATACTCATGCGACCAAGGTGAGACCTGGGTGGAAGAACTCAGCGGAGGCCCGGGAGGCCCGGCCGTATCCTGGTAGGCACTATGTCTGACTTCCCCGGCGCCCCCGCACCCGATTCCTCCGCCCTGCCGGGCGGGAAGCTGCGCGTCCTCGCGGCGATGTCCGGCGGGGTCGACTCCGCCGTGGCCGCCGCGCGCGCCGTGGAACAGGGGCACGAGGTGACCGGCGTGCACCTGGCGCTGGCGAGCAACCCGCAGAGTTTCCGCACCGGAGCCCGCGGCTGCTGCACGCTGGAGGACTCGCGCGACGCCCGCCGCGCCGCGGACGTGCTCGGCATCCCGTTCTACGTCTGGGATCTCGCCGAGCGCTTCCGCGAGGACGTGATCGACGACTTCGTCGCCGAGTACGCCGCCGGACGCACGCCCAACCCCTGTCTGCGCTGCAACGAGAAGATCAAGTTCGCGGCGTTGCTGGACAAGGCGATCGCCCTCGGCTTCGACGCCGTCTGCACCGGCCACTACGCCCGGATCGTCGACCACCCCGAGCGCGGCCGCGAGCTGCACCGCGCCGTCGACCCGGCCAAGGACCAGTCCTACGTGCTCGGCGTCCTCGACGCGCCCCAGCTCGCGCACGCCATGTTCCCGCTGGGGGACACCACCAAGGACCAGGTCCGCGTCGAGGCCGAGCGCCGCGGCCTCGCCGTGGCGCAGAAGCCGGACAGCCACGACATCTGCTTCATCGCCGACGGCGACACCCAGGGCTTCCTCGCGCAGCGCCTGGGCACCGCGCCCGGCGAGATCGTCGAGGTGGACGGCACCGTGGTCGGCGAGCACAGCGGCGCCTACGGCTTCACCATCGGTCAGCGCAAGGGCCTGCGCATCGGCCGCCCGGCGGCCGACGGCAAGCCCCGCTACGTGCTGGACATCTCGCCGGTGGACAACCGCGTCACCGTCGGCCCGGCCGAGGCGCTGGAGATCACCGCGCTGACGGGCGTCAAGCCCCGCTGGTGCGGCGCCGAGCCGCCGTACGGCACGGCGCGGTACCTCGCGCAGATCCGCGCGCACGGCGAGCAGGTGCCGGTGACCGCCGAGGTGGCCGGGGACGGCGGTCTGCGCGTCGTCCTGGACGAGCCGCTGCGGGGCATCGCGCCCGGCCAGGCCGTGGTGCTGTACGACGGCACCCGCGTCGTCGGGTCGGCGACCATCGCCGCCACCGAGCGCGCCGAGAGTGCCGCCACCGAGCGCGCCGCCGCCGCACAGCTCTGAGACTTCGAGTAACCCTGGGGGAACCCGCATGAACATCACTGTCTTCTGCTCGGCCAACGCCCTCGAGGAGCGCTACACCGCGCCCGCGCGCGACTTCGCCCGTGCGCTCGGCGAGCGTGGCCACACGCTCGTCTGGGGCGGCTCCTTCGCCGGTCTGATGGGCGTCGTCGCCGACGAGGCGAAGGCCGCGGGCGCCAAGCTGGTCGGCATCTCCGTCGAGATGCTGGCGCACAAGGCGTACTCCGGAGCCGACGAGCTGGTCACCACGGCCAACCTGGCCGAGCGCAAGGCGCAGCTGCTGGAGCGGGCCGACGCGCTGGTCGTGCTGGTGGGCGGCCTCGGCACGCTCGACGAGGTGACCGAGGTGCTGGAGCTGAAGAAGCACGGCCTGCACGACAAGCCGGTGGTGCTGCTCGACACCGAGGGCTTCTACGACGGGATGCGCACCCAGCTGCGGCGGATGGAGCTGGAGGGCTTCCTGCCCCGCCCCCTGGACGAGCTGGTGCGCTTCGCGCCCGACGGCGGGACCGCGCTGCGCTACGTCGAGGATGCCGGGTTCACCGAGCCCACCGAGCCGACCGGGGTCGCCGCGGACGCGTCGGCCTGAGCCGGAACCACGGGCCGTCCGTCCGAGGTCCTTCCGCCCGCCGACTGTTCGTCCGAGGCCCGTTCGTCCGCCGGTGGCGTGTCCGCCGGTGGCGTGTCCGCGCGGCGCAGCAGCCGGCCGAGGCCGGCCCGGGTGGCCACCACGACGACCCGGTCCTCCGCGTGGAGGGTGCGGGTCGCCTCCGGGCTCCAGTCGAAGTGCTGGCCGCGCCCGGCCGATCGGACCGCGACGACGCGCCAGTCGCCGGGCGCGAACGCCTCGGTGACGGTCCGTTCGGCCAGGGCGTCGCCCTCGGCCACGGTCACCTCCGCGAGCAGCAGGATCTCGCGGCGCGCGGGGATCGCGGCCAGCACCCGGCGGCCCATCATCGCGGCGGCGAACGCGGGCGCGGCCAGGTAGGAGACGCTGCGGCTGCGGGTGCGCGAGTTGGGGTGCGCCTCGCGCAGCGCCTTGTAGACGGTCCTGGCGAAGCCCTCGTCGAAGAGCCGCAGCACGACCGGCACGTCCGGGCGGCGTTCCCGGGCGAAGAGGACGGCCTGGAGGTTGGCGCTGTCGTTGTTGGTCAGCGCCATCACCGCCGAGGCCCGGTCGCCGCGCGCCGCCTGCCAGACGGCGTCGCTGGTGAACTCGCCGAGGACGACCGGCACGCCGCGCGCCCGCACCGCCGCGAGGTTGCGGGCGCCCGGGTTGCGCTCGACGACGACCACCTGCCGCCGCATGTCCACCAGCCGTGACACGACGGCCGTCCCCGCGCTGCCGATCCCGATGAGCAGGATGTGGTTGTTCAGGGTCCGCCGCACGCGCCGGGTTCCGTCGGCCGGCCGGACCGCGCCGACGCTGTCCAGCACGATGGCGGCGACCAGGCCGAGGATGAGCATCCCGGTGAACATGGTGACGATCTGGAGCACCTGACGGGCCACCGGCTGGCCGAAGGCCGGGTTGCCCGCCGAGGAGAGGTCCAGCAGCACCAGGTAGAGCGACCGGCCCAGGTCGGTGCCGGTCAACTGCCAGGTGAGCACGGTCAGCAGGGCCACCACCACCGACAGCGCGGCCGCCGCGACCTGGAGCTTGCGCGAGACGAACGCGCGCACCACCGCCATCACGCGCGCCCAGAGGGGCGGACCCTGCGGCGTGGCCGACTCCTGGTGGTGGCGCAGGCGGACGACGGTGACCCGCTCGTCCGTCGGCGGCCGCCAGGTCTCCGGATCGGGCAGCAGCACGCCCTCGGCCTCGGTCAGCACCGCGATCGGGATGTCCGGGCCCGGCAGCAGCCTTTCCGCGCCCTCCGGGAGGTCCCTGGAGACGACGGTGCAGGTGCCGTTGTTGACCGCGATCACCCGCTCCTGGTCCGGCAGCGCGGAGGAGACCAGTGCCGGCGCTGCCGTCTCCGAGGCCGAGGCCACGGTGGTCGGCGCGTCCGGGCGGTCCAGCAGCCGCCGCAGCCGCTTGCCGAGGGCTCCGCTGTGGACCCGCAGCGCCAGCCGCACGTGCGGGTTGATGCTGCGCGCGGTCAGCGCGGCCGCGGTGACGGCCTGGTCGTCGTCGAGCACGATGGCGAGCGCGTCCGCCGCGGCGACGCCCGCCTGCCGCAGCGTCGCCTCGTCCGGACGGCGTCCGGCGATGACGCTGATCGGGCCCGACTCCTGGTGCAGTTCCAGCAGTTGCGGCCCGTGCTCCTGGCCCGGTTCGGGCACGACGACGACCACGCGTTCCTGGTAGAGCTTGGCCAGGTCGCCGGCCAGGCGCTGGGTCAGCGCGTCGTTGCCGACCACGACCATGTGCCGGCGGAACTCCTCGGGGCGCGTCCCGCCCCGGGCCTCGCCCGGCGTCGTGTCGTCCGTCCCCCTCGGCCGCAGCCCCGCCTCGTCCGGCACCGTTTCCCCGTCCCTCGCCCGCGCGTGCCCTGATGATCACCATGGTGGCGCACGGAGCGGGGTCGCGGGCGTGGTACTGATGAACCCATGGGAACGCATGTGATCACCGGAGCGGGTTCCGGCATCGGCGCGGCCGTCGCCGCCAGGCTCGACGAGCGCGGCGAGGAGTTGTGGCTGCTCGCCCGCGACGCCCGCCGCGCGGCGGAGCTGCGCGAGCGCTTCCCCGGCGCGCGCACGCTGGTCGGGGACCTGGCCCAGCCGGAGCGGCTCAGCTGGGCGCTCAGCCACCAGCCGCAGCCGGACCGGATCGACTCGCTGCTGCACGTCGCCGGCGTGGTGGAGCTCGGCACCATCGGCGACATGACGCCGAAGGTCTGGCAGGAGACCCTCGCGGTGAACCTCCTCGCGCCGGCCGAGCTGACGCGTCTGCTGCTGCCGACGCTGCGCGTCTCGGGCGGCCATGTCGTCTTCGTCAATTCCGGCGCGGGCCTGCGCGCCGACGCGGAGTGGGGCGTCTACGCGGCGTCGAAGTTCGGCCTCAAGGCGCTCGCCGACTCGCTGCGCGCCGAGGAGCACGGCAACGGCGTGCGGGTCACCACCGTCTACCCGGGCCGCACCGCCACCCCGATGCAGGCCAAGGTGCACGCGCAGGAGGGCCGCGCGTACGACGCCGAGGCGTGGATCGCGCCCGAGTCGGTGGCCAAGGCCGTGCTGACCGCGATCGACCTGCCGCGGGACGCGGAGATCACCGACGTGACGGTGCGGCCGGGGCGGTGACGATGAAGGAGGTGGGCACGTTCCCCACACTCTCCGGCCCCGCCGCGACCGGCGTCGGCTCCATGCCCGGCACGGACGCCCGCGAGGCGGCCAAGACCGTCACCGGTTCGCTGGAGGCGCTCCCGCACCTCCCCGAACTGCCCGCGCGCGGCCCCGGCGCCGACATGATCGGCCGCACCCTGGGCCTGCTGGTCGAGCTCTACGCCCGCGTCGAGCCCTCCGGCTGGCGCCTCGGCGACCACCCCGGCCGCGACACCCGGCGCGCCCACTCCTGGCTCGGGGAGGACCTCGACGCGCTGGAGGAGTTCACCCAGGACTACACCGGCCCGCTCAAGGTCCAGGCCGTCGGCCCGTGGACGCTGGCCGCCTCGGTCGAGCTCCCGCGCGGCGAGAAGGCGCTCGCCGACCCGGGCGCGGTCCGCGACGTCTCCGCCTCCCTCACCGAGGGCCTGCGCCTCCACCTCGCGGAGGTCCGCCGCCGCATCCCGGGCGCCCAACTGCTGCTCCAGCTCGACGAGCCGTCCCTCCCTGCGGTCCTGGCCGGCCAGGTGAAGACCGCCAGCGGCTGGCAGCGGCTGCGCGCGGTGGACCGCGGCGTGGGGGAGGAGATCCTGCGCGGCGTGATCGACGGCGTCGACGCGCCGGTGGTCGTCCACAGCTGCGCCCCCTCGGTCCCGATCCCGCTGCTGCGCCACGCGGGCGCCTCGGCGGTGTCGCTGGACGCATCCTTGCTGACGGAGCGTGACGACGAGGCGATCGGCGAGGGGGCCGAGAGCGGCACCGTCTTCCTGCTCGGTGTCGTGCCCTCCACGGATCGGAAATTGTCAGACCCGGCCGGTAGTGTCAGCGGTGTGAGGACGTTGTGGCGGCGTCTGGGCCTGTCTCCCGCGCTGCTGCCGCGCTCCGTCGTGGTCACCCCCACCTGCGGCCTGGCGGGGGCGTCCCCGGCCTACGCGCGCACGGCGTTGTCACACAGCGTCATCGCGGCGCAGAGCCTGGCCGACAATCCTGAGTGAGTCGACAATCCTGAGTGAGGGGTGACGGAGTTGTCCAAGGAGCCGGTGTCGTTGGAAGAGGACCGCGCTCGGCACGCGCAGCTGGCCCAGGAGATCGACGAGCACCGTTACCGGTACTACAACCTCGACGCGCCGACGATCAGCGACGGCGAGTTCGACCTCCTCATGCGCGAGCTGGAGGGGATCGAGGAGCGCCATCCCGAGCTGCGCACCTCCGACTCGCCGACGCAGACCGTCGGCGGGGAGACCACGGCCGAGTTCGCCAAGGTCGAGCACCTGGAGCGGATGCTCAGCCTGGACAACGCCTTCACCGACGAGGAGCTGGACGCCTGGGCCGAGCGGGTCGAGCGCGAGCTCGCGGGCCAGGAGTTCCACTACCTGTGCGAGCTGAAGATCGACGGCCTCGCGGTCAACCTGACCTACGAGAAGGGCGTCCTGGTCCGGGCGGCGACGCGCGGCACGGGGCGGATCGGCGACGACATCACCGCCAACGTGCGGACCATCAAGGAGATCCCCCATCGGCTGGCGGGGGAGAACCCTCCCGAGCTCGTGGAGATCCGCGGCGAGGTCTACTTCCCGATCGAGGACTTCGAGGCCCTGAACATCGCACGGGTCGCCGCCGGCGAGGATCCGTACGCCAACCCGCGCAACTCGGCGGCGGGTTCGCTGCGCCAGAAGGATCCGGCGATCACAGCCCAGCGCCCGTTGCACATGATCGTGCACGGCATCGGCGCCCGTCGCGGCTTCGACATCGACTGCCAGTCGCACGCCTACGACCTGCTCCGGTCCTGGGGCCTGCCCACCGCGCGGCACAACGCCGTGGTGAGCACGCTCGACGAGGTGAAGGAGTTCGTCAAGCGCTACGGCGAGCAGCGCCACAGCGTCGAGCACGAGATCGACGGTGTCGTGATCAAGGTCGACGAGATCGCGTTGCAGGGCCGTCTCGGCTCCACCTCCCGGGCGCCGCGCTGGGCCATCGCCTGGAAGTACCCGCCGGAGGAGGTCAACGCCAAGCTCGACCGGATCCTGGTCGGGATCGGCCGTACCGGCCGGGCCACGCCGTACGCGGTGCTGGAGAAGCCGGTCAAGGTCGCCGGCTCGATGGTCCAGTACGCCACCCTGCACAACCAGGACGTGGTGAAGGCCAAGGGCGTGCTCCTCGGGGACACCATCGTCATCCGCAAGGCGGGCGACGTCATCCCGGAGATCCTCGGCCCGGTCGTCGCGCTGCGCGACGGAACCGAGCGGCCGTTCGTCATGCCGACGCACTGCCACGAGTGCGGCACCGAGCTGCGCCCGATGACCGAGGGCGACAAGGACCTGCGGTGCCCCAACGCCCGCCACTGCCCGGCTCAGTTGCGTGAGCGGGTCGCCTTCCTGGGCGGCCGGGAGGGGCTGGACGTCGAGCATCTCGGCTACGTCGCCGCCACCGCCCTGACCCAGCCGGTAGAGCCCTCGACGCCGCCGATCGAGAACGAGGGGGACCTCTTCAACCTCACGGTCGAGGACCTGCTGCCGATCAAGACGCTCGTCCGGGACGCCAAGACCGGCCTGCCCAAGATCGATGAGGAGACCGGCGAGCAGAAGGTGGTCTCCTTCTTCGCCACGATCGCCGGGCAGCCGAAGAAGACCGCCACCCAGATGCTGGAGTTCCTGGAGGCGGCCAAGCAGCAGCCGCTCTGGCGGGTGCTCAACTCGCTCTCGATCCGCCGCGTGGGCCCCGTCGCCGCGCAGGCCCTGGCCCGCGAGTTCCGCGACCTCGACCGCATCGCGGGCGCGAGCGAGGAGGAGCTGGCCGTGGTCGAGGGCGTCGGTCCCGGCATCGCCAAGGCCGTCGTCGACTGGTTCGCCGAGGACTGGCACCGGGAGATCATCGAGAAGTGGCGCGCCGCCGGCGTCCGCTTCGTCGACGAGACGTCCGGGGAGGAGTCCGGACCACGTCCCCTGGAGGGTCTGACGGTCGTGGTGACGGGCACGCTCGCGGACCACACCCGGGACGGCGCGAAGGACGCGCTCCAGTCGCGTGGCGCGAAGGTGACGGGCTCGGTGTCGAAGAAGACCGACTTCGTCGTCGTCGGCGACAACCCGGGCTCCAAGTACGACAAGGCGGTCCAGCTGAAGCTGGCCATCCTCGACGACGCCGGCTTCGCCGTCCTCCTGCAGCAGGGTCCTGAGGCGGCCCGCGCCGCCGCGCTGCCCGTCGAGGAGTAGGGCGGGAGCGCCCGGTCACCACGCGGGGTGACCCTGGGTCAGGTGACGCGGGGTCGCCTCGCGGGTGCGGTCCGTGGCGGTCTGTCACGTTTCTCTGCCCGTCCGGATGTAGGGCAAGTTTGGACAATCAGCTCATTTGTCCATCGGTTGAGGACACCACTCGGTCACAGCCTCGCAGATTGCCACTCTCCGCAGGGGCAGTCGGCCTAGGCTGGATGCAGCCCGATCCTGTCGGTCCGTATGTCCTGTGCGGCGCATCCGGCGAGCGGGGAAGCAAGAGGAAAACCGATGGAGCGCACGCCTCGGTCAGTGCTGGGTCCTGACCGTGCCGGGTTTGCCGTCAGAACGGCGGTCTTCCTCGGCGTGGGTTTCGCCGGGGCGGCGCCGTTGGTGCCGCTGGCCGATGTGGTGGCGGAACATGAGCCCCTGCTGCTCCCGCTGTTCGGCGTGCCCATCGCCGTGCTGTTCGCGGCGTGGTGGTTCGGGCGGCAGCGGCTGCGCGAGGGTGTGACCGACCAGCTCACCGGTCTGCCGAACCGGGCCGCGCTGCATCTGGCCGCCGTGCAGGCGGCCACCGCGCGGGCCCGGCACGCGCTCGTCCTGATCGACCTGGACCGCTTCCGCTCCCTCAACGACACCCTCGGGCATCTCGCCGGTGACCGCCTGCTGGTCCAGGTCGCCCAGCGTCTGCAGTCCCTGGCGCTCGACACCGGCGCGCTGGTGGCGCGCCTCGGCGGGGACGAGTTCGCGGTGCTGGTGCCCGAGCCGCCGCAGGAGTCCGCCGCGCTGCTGGGGCTCGCCCGCGCCTTCGCCGCGGAGGTCGCCGCGCCGATCCAGTTCGGCGGCCTGCAGCTGATCCTGGATTCCAGCACCGGTATAGCGGTCCTGCCCGACCACGCGGCCGACGCCGAGTCGCTGCTGCGCCGCGCCGACATCGCCATGGCCCACGCGCAGCGCAGCCGGGCCGGGGTGACGCTCTATCAGCCGGGCCAGGAGGAGGACACCCCGCTGCGCCTGGGCCTGCTGGGCGAGCTGCGCCGCGCGCTGGACCAGCGCGAGGTGCAGGTGCACTACCAGCCCAAGGTCGCCTTCGACGGCAGCGTCGTGGGCCTGGAGGCGCTGGTGCGCTGGTCGCGCGCCGGGCGCGGACCGGTCAGTCCCGAGGAGTTCGTCGGCCTCGCCGAATCCAGCGGCCTGATGCCGCAGCTGACGGACTACGTGCTGGAGGCCGCCGTCTCCCAGCTCGCGCGCTGGCGCGCCGACGGCATCGAGGTGCCCGTCGCGGTCAACATCTCCCCGCGCGACGTGCTGCGTCCCGGCTTCGCCGCGGGCGTCGCCGGGCGACTGGCGCGGCACGGCGTCCCGGCCGGAGCGCTCCAACTGGAGATCACCGAGCGGCTGCTGCTGGAGGACGGCCAGCGGGCCGCCGAGACGCTGGAGGAGCTGCGCGGCCATGGTGTCGGGATGTCCCTGGACGACTTCGGCACCGGCTACTCCTCCCTGGTCCGCCTGCGCCGCCTGCCGGTCGCCGAGCTGAAGATCGACCGTTCGTTCGTCAGCCGCATGGTCGCCGACGACCACGACGCGGCTGTGGTGCGCTGCAGCGTCCAGCTCGCGCACTCGCTCGGCCTGACCGTCGTCGCCGAGGGCGTCGAGGACGACGAGACCTGGAAGCGGCTCCAGGGCATGGGCTGCGACGCGGTTCAGGGCTGGCTGGTCTCCAAGGCGATGCCCGCCGACCAGGCCACCGCCTGGCTCCGCAGCCGCGTCACCGCTCCGCACCAGCGCTGACCGGGCAGGATCCGGCCGATCCGGTGCCAAACATTCCGGCTGGAAACTGACCTGAATGCGTGGCCGAAAATCGCGTGACCTGGATCACTTAACCCTTGACCGTGTACATGCTAGATTCGGCCGCGCCTGGGAATTCCCGGGCCCGCAATGGCGGATTCGGATCCGGGAGGCTCCCATGGATGACACCATCGAGCAGTCGAACGCGTACATGGCACCGGCACTTGTCGAGGTCGGCGAGTTCAATGAGGACACCCTCGGTGGCTGGGGCACCGTTCCGGACTGGTTCTTCAACATGAAGTGGTAATTCCTGGAACCAAGGTGAACCGCCCCGCGGACCGGGTCTTTTCGGGCCCGGTCCGCGGTCGATCCGGAAACGGTGGTCGCAAGCGCAGATGAGATCCGGATTCGTGCTCCTTCCGGACCGGCCGTCGGCCGAGCAGCTCCCCCCTCGCATCCCGCTCGACGACGCCGTGGTCGTCCCGCACGCCTCCGGCCGGCCCTGGATCGTCGGCCACTGGCCGGTCGACGCGGTGACTGTCGCCGAGGCCGGTCCGGTGCGGCTCGCGGTCATCGGCCACGCGCCCCTCAGTCGGGCCCGGCTGACGGCGATCGCCGGGCGCATCAGCGGCCCGGCCGACGCCGCCCGCGCCCTCGACGACCTGCGCGGCAGCTGCCACCTGGGCGTTTCCCTGCCCGACTGGTCCCGGTTCCAGGGCACCGCGTCCGGGCTGCGCCGGCTGTTCCACGCCAGGGTCCGCACCAGTGCGGGCACCGCCTCCCTCGCCGCCGACCGCGCCGACCTGCTCGCGGCGATCACCGGCGCGGGCCTGGACGAGGAGGCGCTCGCGCTGCGCGCCGTCTGCGGGCTGCAGCTGCCCTACCCGGCCAACGCCCGCAGCCTCTTCTCGGGTGTCACCGCGCTCGCGCCCGACCACGCGCTGGAGTGGGACGCGGACTCCGCCAAGGAAGTCCGCTGGTGGCAGCCGCCCGCGCCCGAGCTGTCCTTCCTCGGCGGGGTGGCACAAGTGCGGGAGGCGCTGCTCGCGGCCACACACGGGAAAAGCCCGCAACGGGGAAGGCTGAGTTCGGACCTCTCCGGCGGGCTCGATTCGAGCTCCGTCTGCTTTCTCGCGGCCAGGGAGGAACCGGAAATCCTCACCTTCCGCTGGGGCGAGGCCGAGGCGGGGAACGACGACACGCTTTTCGCGGAATCAGCCATGATGGAACTCCGCCGCGCCGAACACCTCGTCGTGCCGCAGAACGAACTCCCGGACATGTTCGCGGAGGCCGAAAAGCCACTGAGTCGGGAAATGCCGAGCCCGCTCACCCGGGCCACCGCGCGGATCCGGCGCAGCGTGGAACTGCTGGCCGAACACGGCTCGGTCCGCCACCTGTCCGGCCACGGCGGCGACGAGCTGTTCACGCCCATGCCCGGCTACCTGCGTCCGCTGCTGCGCCGCCGCCCGGGAGCCGCGCTGCGTCACCTGCGCGCGCACGCGGCCCTGCGGCGCTGGCCCCTGCGGGCCACGCTCGCCGACCTGTTGCGCCCGAGCTCCTTCGCCGGATGGTGGGCCGCCGAAGCGGCCGCCCTCACCGAGCCGCATCCGCCGCTGCGACGCGCCGCCCTCGGCTGGGGCCTCGGCCCGATCCGCGCCCCCGGCTGGATCACCCCCGCCGGCGCGGAGCTCGCCCGCACGGCGCTGCGCCGGACCGCGGAGCACGCGTCGCCGCTCGCCGCGCAGCTGGGCACCCACCAGACGCTGGTGGTGGTCCGCTCCAACACCAGCACCTACCGCCTGCTCGGCGACCTCTACGCCGAGCACGCCATCGCCCTCGACGCGCCCTTCCTCGACGACCGGGTCGTCGACGCGGTGCTGCGGGTGCGCCCCGAGGAGCATGCCGGGCCGTGGCGCTTCAAGCCCCTGCTGGCGGACGCGATGCACGGCATCGTCCCCGAGCCGGTCCGCACCCGCGCCACCAAGGGCGAGTTCGGCGAGGACGTCCGCCGCGGCCTGCGGACGCACCTGCCCGCGCTGCTCGACCTGCTGGGTCCCGACTCCCGGTTGGCCGCGCGCGGCCTGCTCGACCCGGACGCCCTGCGGATCCGCCTCACCGGCCCGCAGGCCGACAACGGCGCGGTCCAGGCGCTGGAGAGCCTCGTCGGCTGCGAGACCTGGCTCCGCTCCCTCACCCCTCCTCCCCGTCCCGGCGCTAAGGACTGATCCATGCGGCTCCACCCCGACGTCTCGATGACCGACACCGACGACGGCACCGTCCTCCTCCACGGCCGCACCGGCCGCTACTTCCAGCTCAACCTCACCGGCCGCGAGGTCCTCCACGGCCTCCTCGACGGCCGGGCCCCGGCGGAGGTCGCCCACGGGCTCGCGGTCGCGCACGGCATCGGCGCGACGCGCGCGAAGGACGACGTGAAGGCCGTTCTCGCGCAGCTGGCGCTGGCGGAGCTGGTGCTGCCGTGAGCGTGCAGATGTCCCTCGACCACCGGTCGGTCCTGCCGCCGCACCGCCGCCCGCTGCCGCTGCTCGCCGTCGCCGCGGCGCGCGTCCTGGCGCGGGTCAAGCCCGCGGCCCTGCGCAGGGTCCTTGAGTTCGCGCGCCGGGGCGGCAGGCCCGCGAGCGGGGAGGAGGCGCGACGGGCACGGGACGAGGTCGTGGCCGTCAGCATGCGCTGCGCGGGCAACAACTGCCTCCAACGCTCCATCGCCGCCGCGCTGCTGTGCCGGGCCCGGGGTGCCTGGCCCACCTGGTGCACCGGGGTGCGCACGCACCCGTTCGCGGCCCACGCCTGGATCCAGGTGGACGACGAGCCGGTGGGCGAGCCGCACCCCGCCGGGTTCTTCCGTCCGCTGCTGAGCGTCGGACCCGTGGGGGAGTGCGGCTAACGCGGCTGCGGCCGGGTGGCGGACCTCCGTAGGATGGGGACACCTCCGTGTCAATAGACTCGGCCAGGTCCGTTTTCTTCACCCACCAGAGGATCGCTGCATGCCTGGCATTACGCGCGAGGAGGTCGCCCACCTCGCCCGGCTGTCGCGGCTGGAGCTCAAGAGCGAAGAGCTTGACCACTTCGCCGAGCAGCTGAACGACATCGTGGACGCGGTCGCCCGCGTCAGCGAGATCGCCGCCGAAGACGTCCCGCCGACCTCGCACCCGCTGCCGCTGACCAACGTCATGCGCGCCGACGAGGTCCGGCCCTCGCTCAGCCCCGACGAGGTGCTGGCCGCCGCGCCCGCCGCGGAGGAGCAGCGCTTCCGCGTCCCCCAGATCCTCGGGGAGGACTGAGCCCGCCATGGCCGATCTGATCCGCTGCACCGCCGCCGAGACCGCCGCGGCCATCGCCTCCGGCGAGGTCTCCGCCGTCGAGGTCGCGCAGGCGCACCTGGACCGCATCAACGCCGTGGACGAGAAGGTGCACGCCTTCCTCCACGTCGACACCGACGGCGCGCTCGCCGCCGCCCGCTCCGTGGACGCCAGGCGCGCCGCGGGCGAGGAGCTCGGCCCGCTCGCGGGCGTGCCGCTCGCGCTGAAGGACGTCTTCACCACCAAGGGCGTGCCGACCACGGCCGGTTCGAAGATGCTCGAGGGCTGGCGTCCGCCGTACGACGCGACCCTGACCCGCCGCCTCAAGGAGGCGGGCGTGGTGATCCTCGGCAAGACCAACATGGACGAGTTCGCCATGGGGTCCTCCACCGAGAACTCCGCCTACGGCCCGACCGGCAACCCCTGGGACCTCTCCCGCATCCCGGGCGGTTCCGGCGGCGGCTCCGCCGCCGCGCTCGCCGCGTACGAGGCGCCGCTGGCGATCGGCACGGACACCGGCGGCTCGATCCGCCAGCCGGGCGCCGTCACCGGCACCGTCGGCGTCAAGCCGACCTACGGCAGCGTCTCCCGCTACGGCCTGATCGCCTTCTCCTCCTCCCTCGACCAGGGCGGTCCCTGCGCCCGCACGGTCCTGGACGCGGCGCTGCTGCACGAGGCCATCGCCGGGCACGACCCGATGGACTCCACCTCCATCGACGCCCCCGTCCCCGCGGTCGTGGCCGCGGCCCGGCAGGCGGACGTCAAGGGCATGCGCGTCGGCGTCGTCAAGGAGTTCGGCGGCGAGGGCTACCAGGCCGGCGTGATGCAGCGCTTCCACGAGTCGGTGGAGCTGCTCCGCTCGCTGGGCGCGGAGATCGTCGAGATCTCCTGCCCCTCCTTCACCTACGCGCTCCCGGCGTACTACCTGATCGCGCCGTCCGAGTGCTCCTCCAACCTGGCCCGCTTCGACGCCATGCGCTACGGCCTGCGGGTCGGCGACAACGGCGCGCGCTCGGCCGAGGAGGTCACCGCGCTGACCCGCGAGGCCGGCTTCGGCCCCGAGGTCAAGCGCCGCATCATGCTCGGCACCTACGCGCTGAGCTCGGGCTACTACGACGCCTACTACGGCTCGGCGCAGAAGGTCCGGACGCTGATCACCCGGGACTTCGACCGCGCCTTCGGCGACGTCGACGTCCTGATCTCGCCGACCACCCCGACCACCGCCTTCCCGATCGGCGAGCGCGCCGACGACCCGATGGCGATGTACCTCGCGGACCTGTGCACCATTCCGTCGAACCTGGCCGGCAACGCGGCCATGTCGGTGCCCTGCGGCCTCGCCCCGGAGGACAATCTCCCGGTCGGCCTGCAGATCATCGCGCCCGCGCTGGCCGACGACCGGCTGTACCGCGTGGGTGCGGCGGTCGAGGCAGCTCTCAACGACAAGTGGGGACACCCCCTGCTGGAGGAGGCACCGGCACTATGAGCAAGCTGGACACCGCTAAGGGCTTCAAGCACAGCAAGCCGGGCCTGATGCTGGGCATCGGCGGCAGCGCCTTCGGCGCCTTCGGGATCGTCAAGGACATCCGCAGGGCCCGAACCGAGGCGGACACGCTCAAGCTCATCAACGCCGCCGTCGGTGCCCTCGCCCTGGTCACCAGCACGCTGCTGCTCGTCCGCGAGCTGCGCCGGCTGGGCCAGGACGACGTCCTCGCCGACTGACCTCAGACCGCAAGCCTTACCCGAAAGGACGCCTTTGTGAGCGTCATTGACCTGGTCCCGTACGAGGAGGCCCTGGCCTCGTACGACCCGGTGATGGGCCTTGAGGTCCACGTCGAGCTGGGTACCAAGACCAAGATGTTCTGCGGCTGCGCGACCGTCCCGGGCGCGGAGCCGAACAGCCAGGTCTGCCCGACCTGCCTGGGTCTGCCGGGCTCGCTGCCGGTCGTCAACGCGATCGGCGTGGAGTCCGCGATCCGCATCGGCCTCGCGCTCAACTGCGAGATCGCCGAGTGGTGCCGCTTCGCCCGGAAGAACTACTTCTATCCGGACATGCCGAAGAACTTCCAGACCTCGCAGTACGACGAGCCGATCGCCTTCAACGGCTACCTGGACGTCGAGCTGGAGGACGGCGAGGTCTTCCGCGTGGAGATCGAGCGCGCCCACATGGAGGAGGACACCGGCAAGTCCACCCACGTCGGCGGCGCCACCGGCCGCATCCACGGCGCGGAGTACTCGCTGCTGGACTACAACCGGGCCGGCATCCCGCTGATCGAGATCGTCACCAAGCCGATCGTCGGCGCCGGTGACCGCGCCCCCGAGGTGGCCCGCGCCTACGTGGCCGAGCTGCGCGAGCTCATCCGGGCCCTCGGCGTGTCCGAGGCCCGCATGGACATGGGCCAGATGCGGTGCGACGTCAACCTCTCGCTCATGCCCAAGGGCGCGGACAAGTTCGGCACCCGCAGCGAGACCAAGAACGTCAACTCGCTGCGCAGCGTCGAGCGTGCGGCCCGGTTCGAGATCCAGCGGCACGCCGCGGTCCTGAACGAGGGCGGCAAGATCGTTCAGGAGACGCGCCACTTCCACGAGGACAACGGCACCACCACCTCGGGCCGGATCAAGGAGGAGGCGGAGGACTACCGCTACTTCCCCGAGCCCGACCTGGTCCCGGTCGCGCCCGCGCGCGAGTGGGTCGAGCAGCTGCGGGGCGAGCTCCCGGAGCTGCCGCGGCTGCGCCGTCAGCGCCTGCAGAGCGAGTGGGGCATCTCGGCCGTCGAGATGCAGTCCGCGCTCAACGCCGGTGCCATCGACCTGATCCTGGCCACGATCGACGCCGGTGCGCCGGCCGACCAGGCCCGCAAGTGGTGGCTGGGCGAGCTGGCCCGCCGTGCCAACGAGGACGGTGTCGAGCTCGCCGAGCTGCCGATCACCCCGGCCCAGGTGGCCCGGGTCTCGGCGCTGGTCGCCGAGGGCAAGCTGACCGACAAGCTGGCCCGCCAGGTCATCGAGGGCGTGCTGGCCGGCGAGGGCGAGCCGGACGAGGTCGTCGCCAAGCGCGGCCTGGCCGTCGTCTCCGACGACTCCGCGCTCGGCGACGCGATCGACGCGGCGCTCGCGGCGCAGCCGGACGTGGCCGACAAGATCCGCTCGGGCAAGTTCGCCGCGGCGGGCGCCCTGGTCGGCGCGGTCATGAAGGCCACGCGCGGCCAGGCCGACGCCGCCCGCGTCAAGGAGCTGATCTTCGAGAAGCTGGGCGTGACGCCGGAGTAGGCACGCCGGAGTAAGCACCCCGTGAGGGGGTCTTATCCCGTACGGACCGCCGGTCTGAGTACTTAGGTGTGCTCAGGCCGGCGGTCCGTCGTTTCTAAGGACCCCGGGGCCTTCAAGATCGGGCAAGCGCCCGATGCCGGGCACCCCCCTGGGAGAGGAGATTTGAGGTCGTCAGGGAGAGAAGAACCGACGACCCGATCACCACAGGGGGAACACCATGTTCGAGTACCAGCTGATCGTCGCCCGCACCGACGAGCTGATGGCGCAGGCCGAGCACGAGCGCCTGGTCCGCGAGGTCCGGCGCGCCAACAAGGCACGGAGGGCGGGTGAACGCGGGGGCAAGGACCGGAGCGGCAGCCCGGCGCGCCGCTTCCTCCACGCGACCGCCCGATGACGGCTTAATCCGTGCTGACCAGCGGGGTTCTGTGCGATGCTGCCGATCGTGGAGCGGATATCAGTCAGTCCCGTGTTCATCGGACGCGGATCCCAGATGGCCGCCCTCACCGACGCGCTGGAGCGTGCCGACGGGGGTCAGCCACAGGTCCTGCTCATCGGGGGAGAGGCAGGCGTCGGTAAGTCCCGCCTGCTGGAGGAGTTCCAGACCGCGGCCGAGGCACGGGGGTCCACGGCCGTGGTCGGGAACTGCCTCGAAGTGGGCGCGGAGGGCCTGCCCTACGCGCCCTTCGCCACGATCCTGCGGCGGCTGCACCGGGCTCTGGGGACCGAGCTCGACGCGGCCGCCGTCGGACGTGAGAGCAGCCTGGCCCGGCTGCTGCCGGACATGGGCGAGGCACCGCCGGAGGCGCACGACGAGTACGCGCGCGCCCGCCTCTTCGAGCACACCGCCCAGCTCTTCGAGCAGTTGACGGCGGACCGCACGCTCGTGCTCGCGGTCGAGGACCTGCACTGGTCGGACCGCTCCACGCGCGAGCTGTTCGCCTACCTGATCCGCACCCTGCACCGGGCACGGCTGGTGCTGGTCGCCACCTACCGCAGCGACGATCTGCACCGCCGCCATCCGGTCCGGCCCTACCTCGCCGAACTGGAGCGGCTGCGCACCGTCCAGCGGCTGGAGCTGCCACGGCTCGGCCGCCGCGAGGTGGGCCGCCAGCTGGCCGGCATCCTCAGCCCCTCCCGGCCCAGCCCCGAGCTGGTCGGGCAGATCTTCAAGCGCTCCGAGGGCAACCCGTTCTTCGTGGAGGAGCTCGCGGTCGCCTCCCAGCAGGGCTGTCGCACCGGCCTGACCGAGACGCTGCGCGACCTGCTGCTGGTGCGCATCGAGGCGCTGCCCGAGCCCACCCAGACGATGCTGCGCATCCTCGCCCAGGGCGGCTCCCGCGTCGAGCACGGCCTGCTGGCCGCCGTCGTCGAGGCGACCGGCACCCTCGACGAGGACGAGCTGATCGACGCGCTGCGCACCGCGGTCGGCGCCAACATCATCCAGCAGACCTCCGACGGCGACGGCTACCGGTTCCGGCACGCGCTGGTCCGCGAGGCCGTCTCCGACGACCTGATGCCGGGCGAGGTCACCCGCGCCAACCGCCGCTACGCCATGGCCCTCGAGGCCGACGCGTCGCTGGTCTCCAGCGACCAGCGGGCCTCCCGCCTGGCCGGGTACTGGTACTGCGCCAACGACGCGGCGCGCGCCATGCCCGCCGTGCTGAACGCCGGTCGCGAGGCCCGCCGCCGCAACGCCTTCTCCGAGCAGCTGCGCATGCTGGACCGCGCCCTGGAGCTGTGGGAGGACGTCCCGGCGGAGATCCGCGACTCGCTGCGCGACTACGACCACGCCGACGAGAGCTATCCGGCGTGCTCCTGCGAGGGCGAGTGCACCTGCGACGGGGACTGCATGGCGATCCAGCTCGTCGACCTGCTCGCGGAGGCCACCGTCGCCGCCCGCCTGAGCGGCGAGACCGACCTCGGCCTGCGTTACACCAAGCGCGCGCTGCGCCTGATCGACGAGAAGAAGACCCCGGAGCGCGCCGCCTGGTTCATCCTCGCCCGCGCCCGGGCCCTGCGCTACGACGTCGGCGCGACCAACCTCCCGGACATGGAGCACGCGCTCGCGCTCCTGGAGGGCCGCAAGCCGTCGGCGGTCCTGGCCGAACTGCTGCACCGGCAGGCGTGCGACGGGATGCTGGGCATCCCGCGCCGCGAGCACCTCGACATCGCCCGGCGGGCCGTCACGATCGCCGAGCAGGTCGGCGCCACCTCGCTGCAACTGCACGCGCAGCTGACGCTGGGCATGCTGCACTGCGCGTTCGGGGAGCTGGACGAGGGCGCGGCGCTGCTCGCGCAGATCCGTGAACGGGCCGAGGCCAGCGGCGACGTGGACCTGATCAGCCGCGTCTACACCAACCTCTCCAGCCACCACGAACTGCAGGGCCGCTCCCGGGAGGCCGCGGAGGTGGCCCGCACGGGGCTGGCCATGATCCGCGCCAACGGCATGACCGGGTACTCGGGCACGATCATCCTCGGCAACCTCGCCGAGCCGCTGATCTCGCTCGGCGAGCTCGACGAGGCGGAGCGGCTCCTCGCGGAGGAGCCGGACTGGGCCGGTCAGCGCGCCCACCGCGACTTCATGCACCGGCTCCGCGGCGAGATCGCGCTGCTGCGCGGCGACGTCGCGGGAGCGGCCGAGCACCTCGCCGAGAGCAGACGGGTCGGCCTGGTCTGGCAGCCGCAGAAGTACGTCCCGGCGGCGCTGCTGGCGATGCGGATCGCCGCCGCGCAGGGCCGGTACGCGGAGGCGCGGGCGGAGCTCGTCGCCGTCCTGGACGGCGACCGCCCCGAGGGCCACGACCGCGTCTGGTGGGCGCTGCTCGCCGCGGGCGCGGCCGTGGAGGCGGACGCCCGCTACCTGCCGGCGATGTCCGCCGGGCGCGCGGAGGTCCTCGCCCGCATCCGGAGCACGGCCGCCGGCCTCACCGCCGAACTCCCCCTCTACGTCGGCTGGCGGGCCGTGCTCGACGCCGAACTCGCCCGCGCCGAGGGAACGGCGACGACCGCCGACTGGCGCCGGGCGGTCGACGCGCTCTCCGTGCTGGAATGCCCCTTCCCGCGCGGCCTCGCGCACTTCCGCCTCGCGGAGTCCCTCGCCGCGGAGGGCGACCGGGCGGCCGCGGCGCAGGCCGCGTCCCAGGCGGAGGAGCTCGCCCGCCGACAGGGCAACCAGCTCCTCCTCGACGACCTCCGCGCGCTGACCGGACGCGCCCGGCTGGCGCCGGTGACGACCCCGGACCCGGAGCCGGAGGACGGGGCCATCCACCTCACCCCGCGTGAACGCGACGTCCTGGGGCTGCTCGCGCTCGGGCGCACGAACCGCCAGATCGCGGAGGAGCTGTTCATCTCGCCGAAGACGGCGAGCGTGCACGTCTCCAACATCCTGGCGAAGCTGGACGTGACGGGCCGAGGCGAGGCCGCGGCGGTGGCCCACCGGCTCCGGCTGATCCCGGCGGGGTAGCCCCCGGCCGGCCGGTCGGCCAGGCCGCCGGGCTTCACCCACGGCAGAACGCCGCTCCCTTCCCTCCGCGCCCCCGATGCCTACGCTGAAGAGGTGAGCACTCCAGCGCCGAACGAACGCCGCGTCATCCCGCTGCGCCCGCAGCCCTCGTCGCCCGGCTCGGGTGGCGCGACCCCCGCGCCGAGGGAGCCACTGTGGCGCGACCTCGTCGGCGACGTCCTGCGGCGTGAGCGGCTCGCGCAGGAGCGCACGCTCAAGGACGTCGCGGAGGCGGCGCGGATCTCGATGCCGTACCTGTCGGAGCTGGAGCGCGGACGCAAGGAGGCGTCGTCCGAGGTGCTCGGAGCCGCCGCCAGGGCCCTCGGGCTCGGGCTCGCCGACCTGCTCTCGCTCGCCCAGGCGGAGTTGGCCCGGACCACCCGCAGCCGGGTGGTCCGGGGTCGCACGTCGTCCCGCACGTCGCTGGCGGCGCGGCACGACGGTCTCTGCCTCGCCGCCTGAGACCCGCCGCCTGAGACCCGCCGCCTGAGCTCGCCGCCTGAGACCCGCCGCCTGAGCTCGCCGCCTGGGACCCGCCGCCTGACCGGACCGTCGGCCGTGGCCGCGCGGGTCAGACGAACGCGAGCCGCCGGCTGAGCACCTCGTCGGCGAGCCCGTAGGCGACGGCCTCCGCGGCGGTGAGCACCTTGTCCCGGTCCATGTCCGCGCGCAGCGTGGCCACGTCGTGGTGCGTGTGCCGGGACAGCACCTCCTCCACCTGCGAGCGGACGCGGGCCATCTCCTTGGCCGCGAGGCTGAGGTCGGAGACCGTCCCCCGGCGGCCGTCGCTGGCGGGCTGGCCGAGCAGCACGCGCGCGTGCTGGAGCACGAACCGCCGCCCGGGATCGCCGCCGGCCAGCAGCACCGCCGCTGTCGACGCCGCCTGCCCGACGCAGAACGTGGAGATCGGCGCCTGCACGAAGGTCATCGTGTCGTAGATCGCCATCAGCGAAGTGAACGATCCACCCGGCGAGTTGAGGTAGATCGAGATCTCCTGCTCCGGGTTGGCCGACTCCAGGTGCAGCAGCTGCGCGATGACCACGTTGGCCACCCCGTCGTCGATGTCGGTGCCGAGGAAGATGATCCGCTCGTTGAGCAGCCGGCTGAAGACGTCGAAGGACCGCTCGCCCTGCGAGGTCCGCTCGATGACGTAGGGAACCGTGTACGACCCCATGTCACAACCCCATCCGTCGGCGCGACGCGGCCGGGCGGATGTCGGCGAGCGACTCCACCACCCGGTCCACGATCCCGTACTCCCTGGCCTGTTCGGCCGTGAACCAGCGGTCGCGGTCGCCGTCGCGCGCGATCGCCTCCTCGGTCTGCCCGGTGTGCTCGGCGGTGATCCGCTCGATGGCCTTCTTGGTGAACTCCAGGTTCTCGGCCTGGATCTCGATGTCCGCGGCGGTGCCGCCGATGCCCGCCGAGGGCTGGTGCATCATGATCCGCGCGTTCGGCAGAGCGAACCGCTTGCCGGGCGCGCCGACGGTCAGCAGGAACTGGCCCATGCTGGCGGCGAACCCCATCGCCAGCGTCGAGACGTCGTTGGGGATGAGCCGCATCGTGTCGTAGATGGCCAGGCCCGCGGTGACCGAACCGCCGGGGCTGTTGATGTACAGGCTGATGTCGGTGCGCGGGTCGTCCGCCGACAGCAGCAGCAACTGCGCGCACACCCGGTTGGCCGACACGTCGTCGACCTGGGTGCCGAGCAGGACGATCCGCTGGTCGAGCAGCTGGGCCGCGAGGTGGTCGTCGAAGCGGCTGGGCGGGGTGTCGCCCTCCTCCGCGCGGGGAGGGAGCGGGGCGAGTGGAGTCATCTGGTCTCCCGGTCGAGGCGGTGATGCCGTCGAATCCACTGTCGGCCCCGGACGGTCCCCGGTCGCGGTCTCTCTGCCCGCCGCAGATTCGCCACGGGCAGAGCGCCGGGGCAGTGCCCCCGGCCCGAGCCCGGGTGCTGCGACCCGCTGGCTAAGGTCGGAGCATGAGTGCTCGCTATCTGCTCCCCTACGCCCCCGACGCCGTCGGCGGTCTGCCCGCCGGCCTGGACGCCCTCGTCTGGGACGGCGACGGACCGCTGCCGTCCGACGACGCCCTGCGGCACGTGGAGTTCTTCTGCCTGCCCTACATGCGGCACGCGGTCGCGGTCACGGTGATCCCGCACCTTCCGTCGCTGAGGGTGGTCCAGACCCTCACCGCCGGGATGGACGACGTGCTGCCGCACGTCCCGGCCGGCGTCGTCGCGTGCAACGCGCGCGGGCTGCACGACGCGAGCACCGCCGAGCTGGCGGTGACCCTGGTCCTCGCCTCGCTCCGCGGCGTCCCGCACTTCACCCGGCTTCAGGACCAGGGGCGCTGGAGCCAGGAGTTCCACGAGTCGCTCGCCGACAAGACCGTGCTCATCCTCGGGTACGGCTCGATCGGCCGCGCGCTCGCCGCGCGTCTGGAGCCCTTCGAGTGCGACGTCGTCCGGGTCGCGCGTCGCGCGCGCCCCGAGGAGGAGGTGCACGGCGCGCAGGAGCTGGCGGCTCTGCTTCCGTCCGCCGACGTCGTCGTCCTGTTGACGCCGCTCACCCCTGAGAGCCGTCATCTCGTCGACGCGGGTTTCCTCTCCCGGATGAAGGACGGCGCGCTGCTGGTGAACGTCGCCCGCGGGCCCGTCGTCGACACCGAGGCGCTGCTGGGGGAGCTCGCCACGCGGCGGCTGCGTGCCGCGCTCGACGTCACGGACCCGGAGCCGCTGCCCGCCGACCACCCGCTCTGGCATGCGCCCGGGGTGCTGATCACGCCTCATGTGGGCGGGCCCAGCAGCGCGTTCCTGCCCCGGGCCAAGCGCACGCTGCGCGAGCAGATCCGGCGGTACGAGAGCGGGGAGCCGCTCGCCAACCGGAGTTGACGGGGAGCCGACCGGAGCTGACGCGTGAGGGGCGCTCGTGCGCCCCCGGCGTGCGCCCAGGGCACCCCCTTCCTGCGCAGCAGCACCGGAAGGTTTCCTTCGAATCGGGTACAGCTACCTCGACAGTGGCCATTACTCTGAGTTGAGTGTGCATGTCTCTGAGTGACGACTGTGGTGTAGGTTCCCGACCGGGAGACCCGGTACGGAGTTGTCCGCCCCGCTGGTCCGATCGCACCCGGGGCCGGAGGGGGATTGCCCATGCTGAGCACTGAGCTGAGCAACGAGCTGAGCACCGAAACGCTGCTGCCCGGGCAGTCCCGCCGCGGCAGGCCCTGGGCGGCCGAGGAGCACGACAGATCCGCCGCGTCGCCCTTCGCCTACGGCGAGGGCGACCAGGAGGAGATGGGGCACCCCGACGACCTCGTCACGGAGCCGCCCGAGGGCGGCGCTGCCCGGGACGCCCACCCGCCGGGGCCGCTCCGGCTCTCGCACGCCGCGGCGCGGCTGCCGCGGATACTCGCGATGCTGGTCTGCCTGCTGTACGTCGCGGGCGCGGCCTACGGCTGGGGTTCGCCCGCGGTGGCGGACTTCATGGGCGACTTCGGCCTTGCCGGAGCCGCACTGACGGCCTCGCTCTCCTGCTTCGGCTACGGCGTGCTCTCCGGCGGGCGGCACCGCAGCGCCTGGGTCTGCTTCGGCCTGAGCTCCCTCATGGTCGCCGTCGGCAACGGCATCTGGGGCTGGTACGAGTGCGTGCTCCGGCAGTCGCTGCCGTCGCCGTCGATCGCCGACTACGTCTTCCTCTTCTTCGCCCCGCCCGCCATCCTCGGGCTGCTGATGCTCTCCAACCGGCCCCGCAACGCCGCCGGTTGGCTCTGCCTCGCGCTCGACGCCTGGCTCATCGCCGGCTCGCTGCTGACGCTCAGCTGGTCCCTCGCTCTCGGCCGGACGGCGCAGGGCGACCAGCACAGCCCGCTGCGGCTGGCGGTCGGCCTGGCCTACCCGCTGCTGGACATCCTGCTCATCAGCATGGTCCTCGGCCTGCGCTTCCGCCGTCAGGACAGCAACCGGGCGGCGGTGCACACGGCCATAGTGGGCCTCGCCCTGACGGTGCTCTGCGATGCCGTCTTCACCAGCCAGTCCTTCAAGGACGCCTACCACTCGGGCGAACTGCTCGACGCGGGCTGGTTCTGCGGCTCGATGCTGCTGGCCTGGGCCCCGTGGGCCGGGGGCGGCCGCGCGCTCACCCGCGAGTCCGTCCGGCGGCCGCGCGTCGCGTCCACCTTCAGCGCGCTGACCCCGTACGCCGCCACCGGCGTCTGCACCATCGGCCTGCTCTACAACGCGCTCGGGCAGCACCATCTGGACCGGCTGGTCCTGATCATCAGCTGCACCGTGGTGATGGCGCTGATCCTGCGTCAGGGCGTGATGCTGCTGGACAACCTGGCGCTGGCCCAGCGGCTCAGCCACCAGGAGCGGCACTTCCGCTCGCTCGTGCAGGGCTCCAGCGACGTCATCATGATCGCCGACCCGGACGGTGTGCTGCGCTACGTCAGCCCCGCCGCGGCCGGCGTCTACGGGCGCCCGGCCGAGGAGCTGGTCGGCACCAGGCTGCCGGAGATGGTCCACCCGGACGACCTCGGCCATGTGCTGTGGGAGGTGCAGCGCTACCTCGCCAAGGCTCCCGCCCACGCAGCCCAGGGGGCCCAGGGGGCCCGCGGAGCCCACGGATCAGCCGGGGCTCACGGCCCCACGGCGGAGCCGACCGCGCGGATCGAGTGCCGGGTCCGCTCGGGCGCGGGGGAGTGGCTGGACGTGGAGTCCACCGTCAACCGCTACCGCGACGGGCTGATCTTCAACTGCCGCGACATCTCCGAACGCGTGCGCCTTCAGGCGCAGTTGGAGCACAACGCGTTCCACGACGCGCTGACCGGCCTGCCCAACCGGGCGCTGTTCCTCAAGCGCGGCCGCGACGCGCTCACCCCCAGGGCCGAGAAACGTCCCGACGTCGCGGTGCTCTTCGTCGACCTCGACGGCTTCAAGGCCGTCAACGACACCGCCGGCCACCAGGTCGGCGACGAGCTGCTGGTGCTGGCGGCGAAGCGGCTGCGCGAGTCCGTGCGCGAGGGCGACACGGTCGCCCGGCTCGGCGGCGACGAGTTCGCGGTGCTGCTCGTGGGCGAGGTCGACCGGGAGCGCGCCTTCGCCATCGCCGAGCGGCTACGCCTCGCCGTCTCCGCGCCCTACGCGCTGGGCAACGAGGAGCACGCCGTCGCCGCCAGCATCGGCATCGCCTTCGCCGAGCCGGCCGTAGGGCCGGAGAGCGCCGCCGACCTGCTGCGCAGCGCGGACCTGGCGATGTACCAGGCGAAGAGGCGCGGCAAGGACCGCGTCCACGAGTACTCGCCCGAGCTGCGCACGGAGCTGCGCCGTCGCACCGAGCTGGACCAGCGGCTGCGCACCGCCGTGCGCGAGGGCGAGTTCACCCTCGTCCACCAGCCGATCGTGGACCTGCGCAGCGGCCGGATCAGCGGCCTGGCAGCGCAGGCGCGGTGGCGCTCCGCGCAGGGGCTGCTGCTCACCCCGGCGGAGTTCCTGCATGCCGCGGGCGGCGGCGAGCGGGCGCTGCGGCTGTCCCGCTGGATGGTCGAGCACGCCGTCGAGGAGGCCGCAGGGCGCGGCGGCACGCTGCCGGTGACGGTCCGGCTCTCGCCGCGCGCGCTGACCGCGCCGGGGGTGGTGGAGGCCGCGGAGACGGTGCTGCGCCGCTGCCGCCTTCCCGGCGGCCGGCTGGTCGTCGAGCTCGGCGACAGCGGGCCCGGCCCCGGCCCCGTCGACGGACGCAGCCACGGCGTCGACGAGCTGGTGCAGCGTCTCGGCCGACTCAAACAGCTCGGCATCGGCCTGGTCCTGGACGGGCTCGGCGGCGGCGCGACCCCGCTCAGCGAGCTGCGCCGGCTGCCGGTGGACGCGCTCAAGCTGGAACGCGGCGTCGTGGACGGTCTGCTCGACTCGGCCTTCCTGCGGACCCTCGCCTCGTCCGTCCTGCGGATCGGTCACGAGCTCGGCCTGGAGACCGTCGCCGACGGGGTGGACCGCGTCGAGCAGGTCCGCATCCTGCGGGATCTCGGCTGCTCACGAGGGCAGGGCCTGCACTTCGCGCCGCCGATGCGGGAGGATGAACTGAAGGAACTGCTCCTGGCGGATACCAGGACGTCCGAGGAAGATCCCGCATGATGAGACACGAATCGAGTGGGCTTGACACCCCCCGGGGCGTCGGAGGATGGTCGTCAGCATGCGCACCCGAATTCTCGTACTTGGCGGGCGCGTCGGCTGAGCCGGGAGTCAACTCCCGAGCTGACCTGGCTGACGCGCTACCCCTCGCATGCCCACACGGGCACGAGGGGTTTTTTGTTGCCGCGAGGCAGCCAGCGCAGCGCGCTCAGCGCGAACCGCCCTAGAGACCCCCCTCCGAGAAGTCCGAGCAGCCGAGAAGGAACAGCAGATGACCGAGCAGGCAGCAGCGCCCGTCCCGCACCATGCGGGCCCCGAACCGATGACCGGTGCCCAGTCGCTCATCCGCTCCCTCGAGGCGGTCGGCGCGGACACCGTCTTCGGCATCCCGGGCGGCGCGATCCTCCCGGCCTACGACCCGCTGATGGACTCGACCCGGGTGCGCCACATCCTGGTCCGCCACGAGCAGGGCGCGGGTCACGCGGCCACCGGCTACGCGCAGGCCACCGGCAGGGTCGGCGTCTGCATGGCGACCTCCGGTCCGGGTGCGACGAACCTGGTGACGCCGCTGGCGGACGCGTACATGGACTCCGTGCCGGTGGTCGCGATCACCGGCCAGGTCTCCTCCAAGGCGATCGGCACGGACGCCTTCCAGGAGGCGGACATCTGCGGCATCACGATGCCGATCACCAAGCACAACTTCCTGGTCACCGACGCGGACGAGATCCCGCGCGTGATCGCGGAGGCGTTCCACATCGCGAGCACCGGCCGTCCCGGCCCGGTCCTGGTCGACATCGCCAAGGACGCGCTCCAGGCCCGGACCGTCTTCCGCTGGCCGGTCGAGCCGCAGCTGCCCGGCTACCGCCCGGTCACCAAGCCGCACGCCAAGCAGATCCGCGAGGCCGCACGGCTGCTGGCCGGTGCCAAGCGCCCGGTCCTGTACGTCGGCGGCGGCGTGCTGAAGGCCGGCGCCACGGCCGAGCTGCGCATCCTGGCCGAGCTGACCGGCGCCCCGGTGGTCACCACGCTGATGGCGCTGGGCGCCTTCCCGGACAGCCACGACCAGCACCTGGGCATGCCCGGCATGCACGGCTCGGTCGCCGCGGTCACCGCGCTGCAGAAGGCCGACCTGCTGTTCGCGCTCGGCACCCGCTTCGACGACCGCGTCACCGGCAAGCTGGACACCTTCGCGCCGAACGCCAAGGTCGTCCACGCCGACATCGACCCGGCCGAGATCGGCAAGAACCGCGCCGCGGACGTCCCGATCGTCGGCGACGCCCGCGAGATCATCGCGGACCTGATCGTCGCGGTCCAGCAGGAGCAGGCCGCCGGCCAGGCGGCGGGCGAGCACCGCTTCGACTACGGCCAGTGGTGGGAGCAGCTCAACGCCTGGCGCAAGACCTACCCGGTCGGCTACGAGCCGGCCCCGGAGGGCATGCTCAGCCCGCAGCAGGTCATCGAGCGCATCGGCCAGAAGGTCGGCTCCGACGCGATCTACGCCGCGGGCGTCGGCCAGCACCAGATGTGGGCCTCGCAGTTCATCTCCTTCGAGAAGCCCGCCACCTGGCTGAACTCCGGCGGCGCCGGGACGATGGGCTACGCGGTCCCGGCCGCGATGGGCGCGAAGGCCGGCTGCCCCGACACCCAGGTGTGGGCGATCGACGGCGACGGCTGCTTCCAGATGACCAACCAGGAGCTGGTCACCTGCGCGCTGAACAACATCCCGATCAAGGTCGCGATCATCAACAACGGCTCGCTGGGCATGGTCCGCCAGTGGCAGACCCTCTTCTACAACCAGCGCTACTCCAACACCGTCCTGCACGACGGCCCGGAGAACGACGGCCGCGGCCCCGCCGCCGGCACCCGGATCCCGGACTTCGTCAAGCTGTCCGAGGCCATGGGCTGCCACGCGCTGCGCTGCGAGCGCCCGGAGGACCTGGACGCGGTGATCGACAAGGCGATGTCGCTCAACGACGCGCCGGTCGTCATCGACTTCATCGTCCACCAGGACGCGATGGTCTGGCCGATGGTCCCGGCCGGTGTCAGCAACGACGAGATCCTGGCCGCACGCGACGTCCGTCCGGACTTCGGCGACGAGAACGACTGAGGGGTTCACTCACATCATGTCCAAGCACACCCTCTCCGTCCTGGTCGAGAACAAGCCGGGCGTCCTCGCCCGGATCGCGGCGCTGTTCTCGCGCCGCGGCTTCAACATCGACTCCCTGGCCGTCGGCCCGACCGAGCACCCGGACATCTCCCGTATGACGATCGTCGTCAACGTGGAGGACCTCCCGCTGGAGCAGGTCACCAAGCAGCTGAACAAGCTGGTCAACGTCATAAAGATCGTCGAGCTCGACCCGGTCGCGGCGGTCCGCCGCGAGCTGATGCTGGTCAAGGTCCGCGCGGACGCGGAGACCCGCGGCCAGGTCACCGAGATCGTCCAGCTCTTCCGCGCGAAGACGGTCGACGTCTCCCCGGACGCGGTGACGATCGAGGCCACGGGCAGCAGCGACAAGCTCGAGGCCATGCTGAAGATGCTGGAGCCGTACGGCATCAAGGAGCTCGTCCAGTCCGGCATGGTCGCCATCGGCCGCGGCGCGCGCTCCATTACGGACCGCTCCCTGCGAGCGGTCGAGCGCAGCGCTTAGCCCTGCAACCACCCAGGGGCGCGGGGAACTGCGCGACCAGCCCTCTACGGAGGTGCACGGTTCCTCGCGCAGTTCCCCGCGCCCCCAGGCAGTGCAACAACTGTGAGACGCTAATCTCACGCTTTGAGACTCAACCGTCCGCTGATCGACATCGGCGTACGGTGTCCCCAAGGAATCCATCCCGCAAGGAGAAGCCAGCGATGGCCGAGCTGTTCTACGACGACGACGCCGATCTGTCCATCATCCAGGGCCGCAAGGTCGCCATCCTCGGCTACGGCAGCCAGGGTCACGCGCACGCGCTCTCCCTGCGCGACTCCGGTGTCGACGTCCGCGTCGGTCTGCTGCCGGAGTCCAAGTCCCGCGCCAAGGCCGAGGAGCAGGGTCTGCGCGTGGTCACCCCCGCCGAGGCCGCCGCCGAAGCCGACGTGATCATGATCCTGGTGCCGGACCCCATCCAGGCCGACGTCTACGAGGAGGTCGTGAAGCCGAACCTGAAGGCCGGCGACGCCCTCTTCTTCGGCCACGGCCTGAACATCCGCTTCGGCTTCATCAAGCCCCCGGCCGACGTCGACGTCTGCATGGTCGCCCCGAAGGGCCCGGGCCACCTGGTCCGCCGCCAGTACGAGGAGGGCCGCGGCGTCCCGTGCATCGTGGCCGTCGAGCAGGACGCCACCGGCAAGGCGCTGGAGCTCGCCCTCTCCTACGCCAAGGGCATCGGCGGCACCCGCGCCGGCGTCATCAAGACCACCTTCACCGAGGAGACCGAGACCGACCTCTTCGGCGAGCAGGCCGTCCTCTGCGGTGGCACCGCCGCCCTGGTCAAGGCCGGCTTCGAGACCCTGGTCGAGGCGGGCTACCAGCCTGAGATCGCCTACTTCGAGTGCCTCCACGAGCTGAAGCTGATCGTCGACCTCATGTACGAGGGCGGCCTGGAGAAGATGCGCTGGTCCGTCTCCGAGACGGCCGAGTGGGGCGACTACGTCACCGGCCCGCGCATCATCACCGACCAGACCAAGGCCGAGATGAAGAAGGTCCTCGGCGAGATCCAGGACGGCACCTTCGCCAACACCTGGATCGCCGAGTACAAGGCGGGTCTGCCGAAGTACAACGAGTACAAGAACGCGGACAGCGAGCACCTGCTGGAGACCACCGGCAAGAAGCTGCGCAAGCTGATGAGCTGGGTGGACGAGGAGGCGTAAGCCGTCTCGTCAGCAGTCGAGCCGGGGTGGCCGAGCGGTCGAGCGGCCACCCCTGTCGCATTACAGCATTCCTGTAGGGATCGTTTGTACGGTCCGTACCATCCCCGGCGGGTGATTCTTCCGCAGGGGCGCTCGGCGGAAGCACCTCCGCCGATAGACTCAATCTGCGCGTCAGGCTCACAGCGTCGTGCGTCTCCAACGCGGCATGCCACCGTCCCCTCCATGCCGTCCAAGCAACGCGGGTGCGCCCCCATTCGCACGGCTTCGGGGAGAACCGGACAGTAAGGAAACTGTCGTGAGCAGCAAGCCTGTAGTCCTCATCGCTGAAGAGCTGTCTCCTGCCACCGTCGACGCGCTCGGGCCGGACTTCGAGATCCGGCACTGCGACGGCGCCAACCGTGCCGAGCTCCTTCCCGCGATCGCCGACGTCGACGCGATCCTGATCCGCTCCGCCACCAAGGTGGACGCGGAGGCGATCGCCGCCGCGAACAAGCTGAAGGTCGTCGCCCGCGCCGGCGTCGGTCTCGACAACGTGGACGTCCCGGCCGCCACCAAGGCGGGCGTGATGGTCGTCAACGCGCCGACCTCCAACATCGTCACCGCGGCCGAGCTCGCCTGCGGCCTGCTGCTCTCGACGGCCCGTCACATCCCGGCCGCCAACGCCTCGCTGAAGGGCGGCGAGTGGAAGCGCAGCAAGTACACCGGCGTCGAGCTGGCCGAGAAGACCCTCGGCGTGGTCGGCCTCGGCCGCATCGGCGTGCTGGTCGCGCAGCGCATGTCCGCCTTCGGCATGAAGATCGTCGCCTACGACCCCTACATCCAGGCCGCGCGCGCCGCGCAGATGGGCGTCAAGCTCCTCTCGCTGGACGAGCTGCTGGAGGTCGCCGACTTCATCACCGTCCACCTGCCGAAGACCCCGGAGACCATCGGTCTGATCGGCGACGAGGCGCTGCACAAGGTCAAGCCGACCGTCCGCATCGTCAACGCCGCGCGCGGCGGCATCGTCGACGAGGAGGCGCTGGCCGCCGCCCTCAAGGAGGGCCGGGTCGCCGGCGCGGGCCTGGACGTCTTCGTCAAGGAGCCCTGCACCGACTCGCCCCTCTTCGGCTTCGACAACGTCGTGGCCACCCCGCACCTGGGCGCCTCCACGGACGAGGCGCAGGAGAAGGCGGGCATCTCCGTCGCCCGCAGCGTCCGCCTCGCCCTCGCCGGCGAGCTGGTGCCGGACGCGGTCAACGTCCAGGGCGGCGTCATCGCCGAGGACGTCCGTCCGGGCCTGCCGCTGGCCGAGAAGCTCGGCCGCATCTTCACCGGGCTGGCCGGCGAGGTCGCGGTCCGCCTCGACGTCGAGGTGCGCGGTGAGATCACCCAGCACGACGTGAAGGTACTGGAGCTCTCCGCCCTCAAGGGTGTCTTCGAGGACGTCGTCGCGGAGACGGTCTCCTACGTCAACGCCCCGCTGTTCGCGCAGGAGCGCGGCCTCGAGGTCCGCCTCACCACGCTGAGCGAGAGCCCCGAGTACCGCAACGTCATCACCGTCCGCGGCACCCTCACCGACGGCCGCGAGATCTCGGTGGCGGGCACGCTGACCGGCCCGAAGCGCCAGCAGAAGATCGTCGGCGTCAACGAGTTCGACGTCGACGTCGCCCTCACCGACTTCATGGGCTTCTTCCGCTACGTCGACCGCCCGGGCGTCGTCGGCACCCTCGGCAAGCTCCTCGGCGACGCCGGGATCAACATCGCCGGCATGCAGGTCTCCCGCGACGAGCAGGGCGGCGACGCCCTGGTCTCCCTCACGGTCGACAGCGAGATCCCGCAGGAGCTGCTGAACGAGATCTCCGCGGAGATCGGCGCGAAGTTCGCCCGCAGCGTGAACCTCTCGGCCTGATCCGCCCGGTAGTGCCGAAACCCCGCCGGGCTTCGCCCGGCGGGGTTTCGTGCTGGAGCGGACTGTGGTGATGCGGAAGCATGGCGCCATGAGCCCCACGGACGAGGACTGCGAGCGCGGGAGACTCGAAGCCGCCTGGGAGTCGTTCGAGTGTCCGGACGGCCTTGTGGCACAGTGCTTCGGCGGCGCGATCGTGATGGAGGTCCACCCCCGGACCCTGCACGATCTGCCGATCCGCACCATGGTGCGCCAGGCCTGGCCGCGGCTGGAGGCGTGGGGGGAGTGCGGCTTGGACTGCGGGGCCGACGGCAAGCCCCGCGCGGATGTCGTCTTCGCGCGTCCCGACGACATCGACCTCGCCTGGGAGGACTGGCCGGCCGGCGCTGTCCAGGGGGTCTGCGAGGTCATCTCGCCGAGCAGCAAGAACCACGACCGGCGGATCAAGGCGGAGATCTATGCTCGCGCCCGTATCCCGGTCTACCTGATCGTGGATCCGACGCAGGGCCTGTGGGAGATCTTCACGCTCGGTCCCGCCGACGCCTATCAGCTGGTCGGCAAGGGCGGCTTCGGCGAGCCGTGTGAGCTCCCCTTGCCTGCGGGGGCCGTGGTCGTCGACACCACCGCCTGGAGGCCGTACTCCTCGACATGATCGATCCGAAAAGCCTAGCGCTGCAAGGATCTTGTCCTCGCGGGGTTCGCTGTTGGATGCTGTGCACTCGTTGAACACGAGTTGTTCGTCCGTTGGACAGAGGATAGGGCGCCGCCATGCACAGGTCTGCGTACGAGCACATGGAACTGTGTGTGCGGGAGTACATGCCGAAGGACGGTCGGCACCGGGTGGTCGACCTGGGGTCGAGGATCTCCCCGAAGCAGACGCTCACCCACCGGAGCCTGCTCACCGAGTACGACATCGAGTACGTCGGGGTGGACATCCAGGACGGCCCCAACGTCGACAAGGTCATGAAGAAGCCGTACCGGATCCCGGTGAAGTCCGGGAGCGCCGACTTCGTCTTCTCCGGCCAGGCGTTCGAGCACATCCCCTTCCCCTGGGCGTCGATGCTGGAGATCGCGCGCATCCTGAAGCCGGGCGGCCACGCCTTCATCACCGCCCCGTCGCGCGGCCACGTCCACGACGCCCAGGACTGCTGGCGCTACTACCCGGACGGCTACCGGGCCATGGCCGCCTACTCCGGGCTGGACCTGCGCGAGGCGTACACCGACTTCCCGCCGAAGAACGGCATCTGGCACCAGTACGGTGAGATCGACACCAAGAACGCCTACTGGGGCGACAGCGTGGGGGTCTTCCGCAAGGGCGACCGGTACCACCCCTTCCCGCTCTTCGTGCTCCGCGAGGTCACGCTCCTGTGGGCCAACCGCATCGGCGGCGTCAAGCGCGTCCCCCTCCCGAAGCCCCACCCGGACCGCCCCCTCTGCGGCCGCCCGAAGGAGCCGACCGAGGCTCCGGCGAGCTGAGCGGCCCGGGGAGGAACGGAACGCCCGTCCGGCCTCCCCCTGGGCCGACCGCTCACATCTCCAGCAGCTCCAAGGCCTGTGCGGCGGCTTCCGTCACGCCGCCCCAGGCGTCGTCGTGCTCGTGAGCGTCAGCCCCACGCCGATTTGGGCGCATGTGCGGCAGTTCGACTTCGTGGGTCACGGCGCGCACCTATGCTGCGCCGACGTGGTCGGCGAGCCAGTCGTTGAGCGGCCTGGTGGCCTTGAGGAACCCGACGACGTGCTGCTTGGCCTCCGCCGTGCCGAGCCACGGCTCGACCGGCCACTGGCGCCAGGCCGCGAGGCTCTTGTGGCGCAGGAGTTCGATGCGCGGGTGGTCCTTGGGGTAGCCGCGCGGCGCGCTCTTGAGGCGGTTGTGGGCCATGATCTCGATGTCCGCCTTCGTCAGCTTCGCGATGACGGACTCCAGGGCCTTGCCTGACTTCTCGTCAGCCGCCGCCTCGCGGAAGCGGGCCAGCTGGTCGGGCGTCATCACGTAGCAGCCGCTGCCCGCGCCCAGGCCGTCGGCGGAGAACTGGACGTAGCCGCCGCCCTCCAGGGCCGCGCCGATGTGCGTCTTGTACGGCGACTTGTCCGCGGAGAAGCGGATGTCGCGGTTGGGGCGGAAGACCTTCGCCTCGCCGAAGCGCGGCGCGAGCTCCTCAAGCAGGGCCTCCATCGGCTCGCGCACGCAGCGCTCGTAGACGTCCTTGTGGGACGTCCAGTAGTCCTTGCTGTTCTCCGCCTCCAGGCCCTCGTAGAAGTCGAGGGCCTCGGCCGGCCAACCCTGGAAGCTCATGGTCCGAGCCTAGTCACCCCGCGTGGTCCGGGCACGTCTCGACCGCTTGACTGCGCCGGACGCCGGTGCTGGCATGCGCGGCGTGGGGGAGACGGAGGCACTGCTGTCCACCGGGTGCCTGCCGCCGGCCGAGCGGTACGAGTGGTGGCGCGAGATGGCGGCCCGTTCGTCGATGCCGACCTCGATCCGCAGCGCGGCCGAGCACCTCGCCGATCCCGCGCTCCGCGCGGCCTCGGTGGCCGGGGCGCACCATGTCGCGCCGCGCACGGCGCTTTCCGCTGCGCGCACTGCGGCGTCGGCAAGCTGTCCGGGTGAGGTCCGTCTCGGATAGTAGGAAATCCAAGTATCTGTGGAGACAGTTGGAGAACCTTGTCGTAACGTGAAATGGCAAGAGCAGTCGGATCGTCTGCCGTATCCACGGCCATGTCCGGCTCGGCCTTCGCGCAGGAGACCCCTGTCCGGCCCGCATTCCCCACAAGAAACCGGACCGTACTCTCCCCAGGAGTCTCCCCATGCATGCCGTGAAGACGCGTACCCGTCGTACCTCCGCCACCGCCAAGGACCGCGCCCAGGCGGCCGCCGCCCTGCAGCGCGCCTTGGACCGCCGCGACAATGGCGGCTCCACCGGCCACGAACTGCAGGCGCAGGCCGTGCCCGCTACGCCGTCCTGGTGAGGATCTTCCGCGACAGCACGAAGGTGAACGGGATCGCAGCGAGCGCCGCCACCAGCGGGGCGATCTTGTCGCTCATGTGGATCCCGCTCACCAGTGCCACCGTCCCGACGCTCGTGATCACGTAGTTGGTCACGTTGGTCAGCGGGAACCGGACGAACTTCGCCCAGGTGGGCTTCGTCCGGTAGGTGAAGTAGGTGTTCATGAAGAACGACCCGATCATGCTCAGCACGAAGGCGATCGTGTAGGCCAGGAAGTACGGCATGTGCGGGTGCAGCAGCAGGTACGACGCGTAGAAGGTCGCCGTGTTGACGCCGCCGACCATGCCGAACTTGATGATCTGCCACAGGTCCTTGCGGCCGACCCGGCCGACCCGGGCGGGGCCGCGCTCCGCGGCCCCCTCGCTCGTCTCCTCGGTGGTCACCGTCGTCACCGCCGGTCCAGCCGATCCCCGGCGCGTTCCTTGACGAGGAAGTGCGGCCGGCGCTTGGTCTCGTAGTAGATGCGCCCGATGTACTCGCCGACCAGGCCGATCATGGCCATCTGCAGGCCGCCGAGGCCGACGATCGCCACGATCAGGGTGACGTAGCCGGGCGCGGTGATGCCGTTGACGATCGCCAGCACGGTGATGAACGCGGCGTAGACGACCGCCAGGGCGCTCAGCATCAGGCCGAAGTAGATGCCCAGGCGCAGCGGGCGGTTGTTGAACGAGATCAGACCGTCGATGGCGTAGTTCAGCAGTGAGCTGAAGCGCCACTTGGTCTCGCCCGCCTCCCGGCCCGCGTTGCGGTAGTCGAAGGTGACGGTGTCGAAGCCGATCCAGGAGAACAGGCCCTTGGAGAAGCGGTTGTACTCCGGCAGCGCCAGCAGCGCGTCCACGGCCTGCCGCGACAGCAGGCGGAAGTCGCCCACGCCGTCGGTCAGCTCGACGTCCACCGCGCGGTTGATCAGGCGGTAGTACATCTTGCTGAACAGCGTCCGCACGAACTTGTCGCCCTCGCGGGTGCGCCGCGCGATGACCTGGTCGTGGCCGAGCTGGTAGAGCTCCAGCATCTTCGGGATCAGCGCCGGCGGGTGCTGCAGGTCGGCGTCCATCAGCACGACCGCGTCGCCGGTGGCCTCCTTGAGGCCGGCCAGCATGCCCGCCTCCTTGCCGAAGTTGCGGCTGAAGGAGACGTACTTGGTGGTCTCCGGGTTGTCCTTCGCCAGCGTCCGCAGCTGGTTGAGCGTCCCGTCACGGCTGCCGTCGTCGACGTAGCAGAGCTCGTACTCGATGGGCAGCTCGTCGAGCGTCTCCCGGATCTTGGCGTCGAACAGCGCGAGGACGGCTTCCTCGTTGTAGCAGGGGACGACGATCGACAGTCTCATGGGCGTTTCCGGGTCTGGTCAGGCGCGGGCGCGGGGGAGAGGGGAGCGGCGACGGAGCCAGGCGTAGCCCGGCAGGGAGAGCAGTCCGAGCAGACCGACGCCGGAGCCGGCGAGACCGGTCTTGAGCCCGGGAGGAGTGTACGAGCAGGACAGCGTCCTGGCCCCGCCCGACCCGAGCGGGATGCCGAAGAGGCCGTCGTAGTCGACGGGCTTCACACTGCGGCCGTCCACCGTGCAGCTCCAGCCGGAGCGGACGGTGGTGGCCATGACGGCGTAGCCGGTGCTGCCGCCGGGGAGGGTGGCGCTGAAGCTGTGGCCGCCGACCTTGATGCCGGTCGGAGCGGCGGACTTCTGCGCCGTGACGGCGGAGGCGAGCTTGCCGGAGTCGAGGCAGCCGACGACGCCCGTCGGAAGGTTCTGCGGGGTGCTGAAGCCGAAGGCCAGCTCGAGCTTGCCGTCGGCTCCGGGGGTGATCTCGCGCAGGCCCGCCTTGGTCAGCGGGTAGGAGCCGGCCAGGTCGAGGACCTGGCCGCCCTTGCCGCCGACCTGCACGGCGCCCCTGGCGTACGCGGTGTTCAGGTACGGGGTGGCGCCCGGTGCGCAGCTCGCGGTGAACTGCGACCAGGCGGTGCCCTTGGGGTGGCCGGGGACGTGCAGCTGGCCGTCGGCGCGGGTGGTGGCGACGGGGCCGCCGGTCTGGGTCAGCGCCGGGACGGTCCACACGTCGGCGCCGAGCAGGTCGTTCATCAGCGCGAAGGCGTTGCCCGCGGCCTTGGCGCCCTGGGGCGCCGCGGTGTGCACGGTCATCAGCGGCGAGGCGGCCTGGTGCTGCTGCACGAAGCCGTTCCTGTCGTCCTTGGCCGGCTCCAGGGAGGAGGTGACGCCGAAGATCGCGCGGGCGGCCGGGTTGTCAGGGCTGAAGGTGTGGCGTCCGGCCAGGGTGAAGGCGAAGCCGAGGTTGTCCAAGGCCTTGGCGGTGGCCGCCGGGGTGTAGCTGCTGTAGTAGTCGCCGCCCTGCCCGTTCAGCAGCTCGGAGTCGTTGTCGGCGAACAGGTGCGGGCCGGGGTCCGTGCGCGAGACGGGGAAGTCGTCCGTCGCCTTGAGCGCCGCCATGGCCGCCTTGGTCTGGGCGTTGACGGTGGCGTGCGGGGCGAAGAAGGGACGGATCCGGTCGCGCAGGGTGTCGATGGCGTAGACCGACAGCGTGCCGCAGGCGAAGACCGAGAGCGCCAGCACCGCGCCGACGGCGCGGGTCGCGCCGACCCTGCCGCGGGTGCGGCTGAGCGCCAGCAGTCCACCGAGGGTGAGCACGCCGCACAGGGCCAGCGTGATCCACATGTACTTCTGCGAGCCGTTGTGGTGCGAGACCTTGCCGAAGGCGGCGCAGAGCACGACCAGGAGCAGCAGCCCGGTGCCGCCGAGCAGCTCCTTGGGCCGCGGACGGCGGCTCAGCGCGAGCCAGGCCACCATGATCGTCATCGCGCTGAAGACGAAGACGTCGCGGAAGGGGCTGCCGTTCGGCTTGGCGCCGCCCTGCCACAGGATCAAGGTGGCCGGGATCATCATCGAGGCCCAGGTCACGGCCATCATGACCAGCCAGGCCACCCGCTCGCGCACCGGGACGCGCTTGATGAACGGGAAGGTCAGCAGCAGGATCAGCCCGAGCATGCCGACGGCGATGTTCGGCACCGAGTAGGTGTAGCGCGAGGCCGGCAGCAGCATCGCCGCCTGGTCGAAGACCGACGGCATGTGCAGCACGGTGTCCGGCATCGGCGCGGACGCCTTGCTGGACTTGAGCGACACCATCATCACCGGCGCCGCCAGGGCCACGCCGACGACGACCATCCCGGCCGCGCGCGCCAGCGCGAGCAGCTTCTCGCGCCGGGTGTCCTCGCGCAGGTAGACGCGGACGAGGGTGACCAGGCCGATCGCCAGGGTGGCCATCGCCGCGGTGTAGAAGTTGCCGAACCAGCACAGGGCGACCGCCAGCGAGCCCAGCACCCAGCGGCGGCCCTGGAGCGCCCAGTCCGCCGCGATGCCGATCAGCGGCACCGAGACCAGGCCCCAGCACCACATCGGGTCGGGGGAGGCGTCGTTGATGGCCCAGGCGCACAGACCGAAGCCGACCGCGAGCAGCGCCCGCAGCCAGGGCGAGCCCTGACGCAGCCGGCCCAGGTAGTGCGTCATCAGCCCGGTCCCCAGCCCGATGCTGAGCAGGGTGGTGAGGAACACGGGCAGGTTCACCATGTCGCGCGGGAAGGCGAGGGTGAGCCAGGAGAACGGGTTGGCGAGGTAGGTGAACGCGTCGCCGAGGAATGGGACGCCGAAGGCGCTGTTCCAGTTGTAGAAGAGGTCGCCCTGGGCGGTGCCGTGGGCGAGGTCCCACAGGTGGGCGTGGAACGGCACGAACTGGTTGCCCAGGTCGTTGATCGCGCGGCCGCGGGCGCCGAACGGGTAGGTGCCGCGGGCGGCCATGGCGACGCAGTAGGCGGCCATGGCGAGCGCCGCGGCCAGCAGACCGGCCAGCAGCTCCGTCCGGGGCCGCAGGGAGGGCACGGGGGACGACGCCGTGACCGGCGTTCCCGTTATGCCGCTCGCCTCGGTGGTGGAGTCGGCGGTGGCGGACACCTCTTGCCTACCTGCTTCCTGCGTCTACGTCTGCGTAAGGCCCGTCGTGCGAGTCGTACGAGCCGCGGCGCTCGGGGGTGCTGTGGGAGGGGTGTGAGCGACACGCTAACAGCGGTCGCTCACGGCCCAAACTCCGAAGCCTACCCGAGTGCTCAATTCGAATGACTTATCGGTGCTGCCGTCGGCCAGTCGGTCAACGGCGAGTCGGCGCCGGCGCGGGTCTTGCGCACCGAGGTGAGCTGCCCGTCGGCGCCGAGGGCGACGACCACGGCCCGGCCCTGGGCGTCCAGGGCCACGCCGGGGACGTGGAGGTGGAAGCGCGGGGCGTCCACCCAGCTGTCGGGGACCCCGGAGGCGGCGGCGACGGAGACGCCGCCGTCGTTGTTCCGGGTGGCCAGCACCAGGCCGGGGGTCGTGCTCGCGTTCACCTCGACGCCGACGACGCGGCCGTAGCCGCCGACGGTGTCGAGGGTGTCGGTCACCCGCCAGCTCTGGGTGCCGACCGGCAGGTCCGCGACGATCACCTGGGCGCTGCTGGGCTCCCGGTACAGCAGCCGGATCGTGCCGTCCTGGAGGGCCAGGGCGGTGACGGGCGTGCACGAGGCCGGCAGTCCGGTCGGCTGGGCGGGACGCAGCGGGGTGCCGGGGCCGTTGGTCGACCACTGCACGACGGCCGCGGCGGCGGCCGCGAAGACGTGCAGGTTGCCGTCGGGGGTGGCGGCCAGGGCGATGCCGTCCTGGATGCCGACGTAGGGCTGGTGCGGTGCGGCGCCGGAGCCGGCCGGGGCGGCGACGGAGGTCCAGGCGGACCAGGCCCCGTTCGCGGGCTGCCGGCGGTAGCTGATGGAGCCCGACCAGTTGCGGACCGCCATCGTGGTGGTGCCGCCGGCTTCGACCAGGACGGACGGGAAGCCCATCTCCATCGACTTGAGCGGGTCGCCGTCCGGCGAGCCGAGGCTCTGCCAGGGCCCGAAGGCGGGCGCCTGCGAGGCGGTCCAGCCGGTCTGCTGGCAGGTGACGACCTCGCGGAACTGCCCGTTGTGGTCCGGCGCCAGCGTGGTGCGCACCGCGAAGAGCACCAGCTTGCCGTCCGGGCGCCGCACGGCGGAGACCTGACCGAACAGGCCGCTGCCCGCGAGTGGCGTCGGGCCGACCCAGAAGTCCTGGCCCGCCTTCTGCTCGGTCCACACCAGGACGGTGCCGTTCATGACGGCGAAGGCGGCGAGTCGGCCGTCGCTCAGCTGCGCGACCCAGTCCGTCGCGCCCGGCGCGGTGGTGCGGGTCGAGCGGGACCACGGGCCGCTGGCGTAGGTGCTGACCTTCAGGTCCCCGCAGCCGGCCGGGTCGCCGCAGTCGCGGCCGTCGTTCCAGGCGTAGATGTTCGAGGCGGCCTGCTTGGGCGCGAGCAGCACCGGGCCCAGGTTGTAGGGCAGGTTCGCGTTCATGTAGCCGCGGTAGTGCTCGACCGAGGTGCGCCGCAGGCTCTGTTGGGTCTGGGCCTGGGTCTGGATCTGCGACTGGGCCCAGTACTCGGTGAGGGCCTGCTGGGCGAAGTACGTGGAGTAGGTGTGGTCCTGGTGGTCCAGGTACTCCGGCAGCCGCAGCGAGGGGACCGGCGGCGTCTTGCCGTTGCCGAAGTCCCGGTCCTGGTCCGGCCGGTGGACCGGGCTCGGGTCCAGGGTCCGCACCACGGTGGGGTTGTACTGGGAGAAGAGCTTGACCAGGGAGTCGACCACGTCCTGGCGGGTGTAGGCGTAGGCGGCCTCGACCGGGCTCTCCGTGGGGAGCAGCGTGGGCAGGGTCTGGGTCGCGCCGACCCACAGGCCGCGCAGGCTGACCGGTCGCGGCGCGACCAGGGCCCGCGCCTCCTGCAGCTCCATCCAGTAGATCTTGACGTTGGGGAAGTCGCGCAGCGTGTTCTTCTCGACCTGGAAGCCGGGGATCAGCTCGACGGCCTCGATCGTCCACGGGGCGTCCCAGCGGCCGGTCGCCATGTAGGCGTGCGCGGCGCGCAGGCCGTTCATCCGGGCGCGGACGAAGTTGGGCCGGTTGGGCAGGAACTTCTTCTTCTTGTCCTTGCGGCGCACCACCAGCGGCTCGTTGATGCCGTCGGACTCGCCGCCGGTCAGGCAGACCGTGACGGCGGGCGCGCCGGAGGCTATCGCGAGCTTGAGCTCGGGGTTCTGGAAGAACAGCCCGTCGTCGGCGTGGGCGATGACGTGGACGTAGGAGGCGGCGCGCACCTCGGACGCGTTCTGGGCGTGCGAGGCGCCCCCGGAGGCGTCGTCCTGGGCTCCCGAGCCCGACGGCAGCAACTGCCAGACTCCCGCGGCTCCCAGCACCGTGGCGGCGGCTCCGCCCGTCAGCCACACGGCCTGACGGCGGGTGATGGGTGCCATCTCCTGAATGTTCCTCATTTGCGGGGGGAGCCCTACCAACTCCGGTGCACGTCTCTGGTCTCGCTGACAGGTTGCCGCTGCACGATAGACCAGGCGTGCAAGAGCATGCGGTAAGAGGGGGTTTCTTCCCCCCTTACATGGTGTTCACCGGTACGACGCCAATGAACATGTTCTGGTTCCGCGTGCCCGTTCGCCCCGGACGCCGCCTGACGGGGCGCCACCTGCGTCCGGATCGCGGACAAGGAGTGTCAGCTGCTGGACGGCGGAGTATGGTCGATCACATGTCTCGCACTCTCCGCCTCGCAGTGATCCCTGGTGACGGTATCGGCCAGGAGGTCGTGGCCGAAGGGCTGAAGGTCCTGATCTCGGCCCTCCCCGCCGACGTGAAGGTGGAGACCGCCGAGTACGACCTCGGCGCGCGCCGCTACCACGCCACGGGCGAGACCCTGCCGGACAGCGTCCTCGCGGAACTGAAGGGCGCGGACGCGATCCTGCTGGGCGCGATCGGCGACCCCTCCGTGCCCTCCGGCGTGCTGGAGCGCGGGCTGTTGCTGAAGCTGCGCTTCGCTTTCGACCACCACGTCAACCTGCGCCCCGGCAAGCTCTTCCCCGGCGTCGCCTCGCCGCTCGCGGGCAACCCGGAGATCGACTTCGTCGTGGTGCGCGAGGGCACCGAGGGCCCCTATGTGGGCAACGGCGGGTCGCTGCGCACCGGCACCGACCAGGAGATCGCCACCGAGGTCAGCCTCAACACCGCGTTCGGCATCGAGCGCGTCGTCCGCGACGCCTTCGCTCGTGCCCAGGCGCGCCCGCGCAAGAAGCTGACCCTGGTCCACAAGAACAACGTGCTGGTCCACGCCGGCCACCTGTGGAAGCGGATCTTCGACGCGGTCGCCGCGGAGTACCCCGAGGTCACCACCGACTACCTGCACGTCGACGCGGCGACGATCTTCTTCGTCACCCAGCCCGAGCGCTTCGACGTGATCGTCACCGACAACCTCTTCGGCGACATCCTGACCGACCTCGCCGCGGCCGTCACCGGCGGCATCGGCCTGGCCGCCTCGGGCAACATCAACCCCTCCGGCCAGTTCCCGTCCATGTTCGAGCCGGTCCACGGCTCCGCCCCGGACATCGCCGGCCAGGGCAAGGCCGACCCGACCGCCACGATCCTGTCGGTCGCCATGCTGCTCGGCCACCTCGGCTACACCGACGAGGCCGCGAGGATCGAGGCCGCCGTCGCCGCCGACCTGGCCGAGCGCGCCTCGCTCACCGCGCCGCGCAGCACCTCCGAGATCGGCGACGCGCTCGCCGCCCGAGTAGCCGGCTGACCCGCCGGCTCCCGTAGCAGTTCCACCCAGCACCGGGCCGGCGACGGCCCGGTGCTGCGCGTTTGCGCTCCTCACCCGCCGGGGCCGTCGCACCTGGCTGTCGCTCACGGCCCGATCAGTGCGACTATCGACCCTGGGGACTCGCCCGCCGAGCACCCCGCCAAGACGACACGGTGAAGGACAAACGTCGATGACCTCCCTCTCTATCGAGCTCAAGCCCTCGGCCCACCCGCTGCCCGCCGTCGAGCGCGAGGCCCGCCTGGCCTCGCCCGGTTTCGGGCGCTTCTTCACCGACAACATGGTGACCATCCGCTGGACGGAGGGCCGCGGCTGGCACGACGCCCAGCTGGTGCCCTACGGCCCGCTGGAGATCGACCCCGCCAACATGACCCTCCACTACGGTCAGTCGATCTTCGAGGGCCTGAAGGCCTACCGCACCGCGGACGGCCGCATCCAGACCTTCCGGCCCGAGGCCAACGCCCGTCGCTTCCAGGCCTCCGCCGCCCGCCTGGCCATGCCGGAGCTGCCCGAGGAGCTGTTCGTCGCCGCCGTCGAGGCTCTGGTCACCCAGGACCAGGCGTGGGTGCCGACCCAGGAGGAGGCCAGCCTCTACCTGCGTCCGTTCATGTTCGCCACCGAGGTCGGCCTGGGCGTGCGCCCGGCCAACGAGTACCTCTTCATGCTGATCGCCTCCCCGGCCGGCGCGTACTTCCCCGGCGGCGTCAAGCCGGTCTCGGTGTGGATCTCCGAGGAGTACGTCCGCGCGGCCCCCGGCGGCACCGGCGCGGCCAAGTGCGCCGGCAACTACGCCGCGTCGCTGGTCGCCCAGGCCCAGGCCGCGGGCCACGGCTGCGACCAGGTCGTCTGGCTGGACGCCGTGGAGCGCCGCTGGATCGAGGAGATGGGCGGCATGAACCTCTACTTCGTCTTCGGCGAGGGCGAGGACGCCCGCGTGGTCACCCCGGAGCTCTCCGGCTCGCTGCTGCCCGGCATCACCCGCGACTCCCTGCTCTCCATCGCCGGCGACCTCGGCTACGCCACCGAGGAGCGGAAGATCTCCACCGACGAGTGGCGCGAGGCGAACGCCGCCGGCGCCCTCACCGAGGTCTTCGCGTGCGGCACCGCCGCCGTGATCACCCCGGTCGGCTCGGTCAAGTCCGCCCGCGGCGACTGGCAGGTCGGCGACGGCAAGCCCGGCCCGGTCACCATGAAGCTGCGCGAGACGCTGCTGGCACTGCAGACCGGTCAGCGCGAGGACACCCACGGCTGGATGCACCCGATCGTCTGAGCATCTCGTAGGACGGCCGCGTATCTCGCATCGCAAGATGCGCGGCCCGTGCCGCTCCGTCTGTGCCAGACTGCGAATGTGCCCAAGCTCGCACTGATTATTAGCTGCAGCGCGCAGGTCTGAGTTCCCGAGCAGGAACCGACCAGCGTGCAGACCTCTCGCATCCGCGAGGGGTCTTTTTCGTTGAAACGGGCAGCCACCGACAGGAGACCACCGGCCATGAGTTCCCTCTCCGACGAATTCCACGTCTTCGACACCACGCTGCGCGACGGCGCGCAGCGCGAGGGCATCAACCTCACCGTCGCGGACAAGCTCGCCATCGCCCGCTACCTGGACGAGTTCGGCGTGGGCTTCATCGAGGGCGGCTGGCCGGGCGCCAACCCGCGCGACACCGAGTTCTTCGCCCGCGCCGCCGCCGAACTCAAGCTGGAGAACGCCCAACTGGTCGCCTTCGGCGCGACGCGGCGGGCCGGCGGCACCGCCGAGGAGGACCAGCAGCTGCGCGCGCTGGTCGCCTCCGGCGCACCCGTGGTCACCCTCGTCGCCAAGGCCCACGACCGGCACGTCGACCTGGCGCTGCGCACCACGCTGGAGGAGAACCTCGCCATGGTGCGCGACAGCGTCGCGTACCTGGTCGCCCAGGGGAAGCGGGTGTTCATCGACTGCGAGCACTTCTTCGACGGCTACAAGGCCAACCGGGAGTACGCCCTGTCGGTCGTCCGCGCCGCCCACGAGGCGGGCGCGGACGTGGTCGTGCTGTGCGACACCAACGGCGGCATGCTGCCCGCCGGCGTCCGCGAGATCGTCGCGGACGTGCTCGCGGAGACCGGTGCGCGCCTCGGCATGCACGCGCAGGACGACACCGGCTGCGCCGTCGCCAACACCCTCGCCGCGGTGGACGCGGGCGCGACGCACGTCCAGTGCACCGCGAACGGCTACGGCGAGCGGGTCGGCAACGCGAACCTCTTCCCGGTCGTGGGCGCGCTGGAGCTGAAGCACGACCGGCGGGTCCTACCCGAGGGCCGCCTGGCCGAGATGACCCGGATCTCGCACGCGATCGCCGAGGTGGTGAACCTCACCCCGTCCACGCACCAGCCCTACGTCGGGGTCTCCGCGTTCGCCCACAAGGCCGGCCTGCACGCCTCCGCCATCAAGGTCGACCCCGACCTCTACCAGCACACCGACCCGGCCCTGGTGGGCAACACCATGCGGATGCTCGTCTCCGACATGGCGGGCCGCGCCTCGGTGGAGCTCAAGGGCAAGGAGCTCGGCTACGACCTGTCCACCGACCGCGATCTGGCGGGGCGCGTCGTCGACCGGGTCAAGGAGAAGGAACTCGCCGGCTACACCTTCGAGGCGGCGGACGCCTCCTTCGAACTCCTGCTCCGCGCCGAGGTCCAGGGCGCCCCGGACCGCTTCTTCACGCTCGAGTCCTGGCGCGCCATCGCCGAGCAGCGGGCCGACGGGTCGACCGCCAACGAGGCCACGGTGAAGCTCTGGGCCAAGGGCGAGCGCATCGTCGCCACCGGCGAGGGCAACGGCCCCGTCGACGCCCTCGACGCAGCCCTGCGCGCCGCGGTGGGCCGCTTCTACCCCCAGCTGGCCAAGCTGGAACTGGCGGACTACAAGGTCCGCATCCTGGAAGGCCAGCACGGCACCGGCTCCAAGACCCGCGTCCTGATCGAGACCACCGACGGCGAGTCCACCTGGTCCACGGTCGGCGTCGCCGAGAACGTCATCGGCGCCTCCTGGCAGGCCCTGGACGACGCCTACACCTTCGGCCTCCTCCGCGCGGGCCTCACCCCCTGAGCACGACCCCCTCCGGGAGGGCCGCCGCAGCGACGGCGGCGGCCTCCCGCGCATCTTGGCTCTTTCCGAGTAGCACGCCCCCTCGCTTTCCGCGCCAGACCCGGAAGAACCCGTCCCCGCACGGCTGGATGAGCGCGCCCACCCAGTCGTACGGGAACGTGGTGCAGCTGCTGAACCGCAGCATCAGGTGGCTCGTGCCCGGGTAGAGCCCGCGCAGCCTCGGCTCGGCGTACGCGGCGGCGACCATCTCGCCGAAGAGCTGCACCCAGCGCTGGCCCCCCAACGCCCGGAGCGCCTCTCCACGGTCCGCGAGCTCCTGCCAGCGGTATTTCGCGCCGTCCTGCGGCCCACGGGCCAGCGCCTCTTCGAGCAGCGGCAGCCTGACGAACGGCGCGAGCGCCTTCACCTCGCGGGTCGTCGCGCCGTGCCGCCAGGCTGCGGCGGCGGTGACCGCGGCGTGCAGGTCGTCGGTCAGCCCGGAGACGCGGTCCACGCCTCGGGGGGACGTGTCGAGGCTGAAGCACCGTATGCGTGGCAGAAGCTGGAAGTAGCACTCCTCCCGACCGGGCACTGCTCCGACGAGTCGGACACGCTCCCCGTCGAAGGGCTCCACCTCCCCTACGTCGAGCCCGAGTTCGGCCGCGACCGCCCGCACCGCCGGACCGAGGCCGCCCGCGGCGGCGATGTCCGGGTAGAGCTCCCTGTGTGAGGTCACCGCGGGGGAACGCCGAAGGGCGCGGGGAGAGTTCCCCGCGCCCTTTCGACGGTCGTGCAGGCTAGCGCAGGCGAGCCAGCAGGGCGTGCTCGACGAGCGTGATCAGCGCGGACTTGGCGCTGTCGCGGCGCCGGGCGTCCGTGGTGATGATCGGGGTGTCGTGGCCCAGCTGGAGGGCCTCGCGGACCTCGTCCGGGGTGTGGGTCTGGCTGCCGTCGAAGGCGTTGATCGCGACGATGAACGGCAGGCCGCTGTTCTCGAAGTAGTCGATGGCCGGGAAGCAGTCGGCGAGGCGGCGGGTGTCGACCAGGACGACGGCGCCGATGGCGCCGCGGACCAGGTCGTCCCACATGAACCAGAAGCGGTCCTGTCCGGGCGTGCCGAACAGGTAGAGGATCAGGTCCTCGTCGAGGGTGATGCGGCCGAAGTCCATGGCGACCGTGGTGGTCGTCTTGCCGCTGACGTGGCTGAGGTCGTCGATCCCGGCCGAGGCCGAGGTCATCACGGCCTCGGTACGCAGCGGGTTGATCTCGGAGACCGCGCCGACGAGGGTCGTCTTGCCCACGCCGAAGCCGCCCGCCACCACGATCTTCGCGGAGGTCGTGCTGCGGCCCCCGGTCGCGGCCGGGGCAGTCGGCCTAGAGCTTGCGAAGTCCACTGAGCACCCTTTCGAGCAGTGTCACATCAGGCGTTCCGCCGGTTTCGCCCCCGGCGGCAGGCTGGTGGATCGCGACGAGGCCGGACTCGGCCAGGTCGGCGACGAGGATGCGGGCCACCCCGAGCGGCATCGACAGCAGGGCCGAGATCTCGGCGACCGACTTGATGTCGGTGCACAGGCTGCAGATGCGCTGGTGCTCGGGCAGCAGGGAACCGATCCGCTCCGGGGCGGCGGTGGTCGACACCAGCGCCTCGATGGCGAGCTGGTAGCGCGGACGCGTCCGGCCGCCGGTCATCGCGTAGGGGCGGATGAGCGGCTCGTCGTCCTGGTCCTGCTCGACCGGCGTGTGGGGACGGCCGAGAGGCTGGGACTGGGGCTGCCACTCCTGCGGCTGCTGGTCCTGCCAGTAGCCGGACTGTCCGGCAGAGGGCGCCTGGTTGTAACCGGCGTACCCAGGAGCCGGGGCATAGCCGCCGGCGGGACCGCCGAACGCGTCGTGGCCTGTCCCCGGATAGGCAGCGCCGTACTGGCCGTTCTGGTCCTCGGGCGGTGTCACGGTTCCTCCTCACAGTCGAAGTGGTGCGGACGTGGTTCATGGTGACGTCACCAGCTGTGACGTCTGATCAGTGCAGAAGGCTCCCCTGGAGTTCGGCGCGGAGGGCCGGGGTGAGCACGGTGCCGGCGCGGTCGACCAGGAGGGCCATCTCGTAGCCGACGAGGCCGATGTCGCTGTCGGGGGAGGCGAGGACGGCGAGGGAGGAGCCGTCGGAGACCGCCATGAGGAAGAGGAAGCCGCGCTCCATCTCGACGACGGTCTGGGTGACCTTGCCGCCTTCGAAGATCCGGGAGGCGCCCTGGGTCAGCGAGGTGAGGCCGGAGGCGACGGCGGCGAGCTGGTCGGCACGGTCGCGGGGGAAGCCCTCGGACATGGCGAGCAGCAGACCGTCGGCCGAGACCACCACGGTGTGCGAGACCCCGGGGGTGTTGTCGACGAAGTTGGTGATCAACCAGTTGAGGTTCTGGGCCGCCTGGCTCATCTGACTCATCTTGGATCAACGCTCCTGGGGGTTGGTGCCGTACGGGCCAGAGCCCTGGTGGGGGTTGTCGCCCACGTTGTGTCCTTGCTGGATGCCGCGACGCAGGTTGGTCAGCCTGCCCCGGACCTCTTCGGGGGAGCGGGACAGCTGGGGCTGGGACGCGGTCGGGTCGGGGGTGACTGCCGCGTCCGGGTCCTGGATCTGACCGGGCAGCAGGTTCTGTCGGGGGACGCGGCGGGGCAGCCCGGAGACCGTCTTCCCGCCGTCGACGATGTCCCGGGCCGAGGCGCCGGCCTGGCCGGCCGCCGGCAGTGCGGCCGCGGGGCGGCCGTTCGCGGGCGGCATGACCGGCATGGCGCTGGTGGTCTGGCCGATCTCCTTGGCGCCGGTGAACCAGTTGGGCCGCTCGCCGGTCCCCTGGCTGCCGATCGCGCCGCCGCCGAGCGCGGCGCCGGGCCGCCGGGTCGGCAG
>NZ_BBPQ01000047.1:0-60689 GCF_000787855.1 Streptacidiphilus anmyonensis
GGGTCATGACGGCGCCGTACCGCTGGACGGTGCGGTTGCGCCCGGCCGCCGACGCCTCCCGCCGGCTGCTGGTCTTCCCGCACGCGGGCGCCGGGACCGCGACCTACCTGCGCCTGCTCGACGCCCTCCCCGACGACGTCGAGCTGCTCGGGGTCACCCTGCCGGGCCGCGAGCACCGGGCCGCCGAGGCGCCCGGCGCCACGCTGGCCGAGGTGGTGGCCGGGGTGACCGCCGAGCTGCGCCGCCGGGAGGACCTCCCCACCGCCTACTACGGGCACAGCATGGGGGCGTTGCTGGCCGCCGGGACGGCCCACGCCGATGCCGCGCTCTGCCGGGCCCTGGTCGTCACCGCCGGGCTGCCCGGCGCCGACGCCCTCGACCTGCCCGTCGACCTGGACAGCCCCGAGGGGCTGGAGCTGATGTTCGCCCGGCACCGGGTGGAGCCGAGCACGCTCGACCGCGCGCACTGCCGCACCCCGGACGAGCATCTGCTCGCCCACGACCTGCTGCTGGCCCGGGAGGCCCTGCTCGCCGTCGCCCGGGTGCGGCTGGACTGCCCCGTCACGGCCCTGGCCGGCCGGGACGACCAGCTCGCGCCGGCCGCGGCCGTGCCCGGCTGGGAGCGGTACACCACCGGCCCGTTCCGGCACGCCACCGTGAAGGGCTCCCACTTCTTCCCGTTCCTGCGCTCCAGCGGACGCGTGGTGCTGGCGGAGCTCGCCGAGGCACTCGATCTCCTCCCCGCGGCCGCGGGTCGCGCGACCACCCTGACAGGAGCAAGCCGATGACCACCCCGGCCGCGGAGCCCTTCCGCGGGGCCTTCACGCCCGTCACGGAGGAGGTCACCGCCTTCGACCTGTCCGTCACCGGCACCCTGCCGCCGGAGCTGACGGGGCGGTACGTCCGCAACGGCCCGAACCCGCTGGTCCCGGACGACCCGCGCAACCACCTGTTCCTCGGCGAGGGCATGGTGCACGGGGTGCGGCTGCGCGACGGCCGCGCGGAGTGGTACCGCAACCGCTGGGTCCGCTCCGCCGGAGTCTCGAAGGTGCTCGGCGAGCGACGCCGGCGCGGTGCGGCCGTCGCCCGCGCCGACATCTCGCCCAACACGCACGTCATCGGGCACGCCGGACGGACCTTCGCCTTGATCGAGTCGGGTTTCCGGCCCTACGAGCTGACGGAGGAGCTCGACACTCTCGGGCCCTGCGACTTCCAGGGCTCGCTGCCGGCCGGGTTCACCGCCCACCCCAAGCTGGACCCGGTCACCGGGGAGCTGCACGCGGTGGCGCACGCCACCCGGTTCGCCTTCGTGCAGCATCTGGTCGTCTCCCCGGACGGACTGGTCAAGAGGATCGTCAACATCCCCGCCCCGCACCGCCCGGTGATGCACGACTTCGGGCTCACCGAGCGGTACGTGGTCCTCTACGACCTGCCGGTGGTCAACAGCCTGGCGGCGGCAGCCGCGCGCGAGCAGTCGGTCTACAGCTGGGAGGAGGGCCGGTCGGCCCGTGTCGGGCTGCTGCCGCGGGGCGGCACCGAGGTGCGCTGGTTCGAGATCGAGCCCTGCTGGGTCTTCCACACGCTGAACGCCTACGACGACGGCGACCGCGTGGTGATCGACGTGGTGCGCTACCCGCGCATGTTCGGCGACCTCCGGTTGGACGGGAACTCCCTTCCCACGCTGGACCGGTGGGTGGTGGACACGGTCAGCGGGAAGGTCACCGAGACCCGGATCGACGATCGGCCGCAGGAGTTCCCGAACGTCAACCCGGCGCTGGTCGGCGCTCCGCACCGCTACGGCTACGCGGCGACCGTCCCGGACATGCACGACTACTTCGGCCCCTACGCCGGCCCGGCCGGCCATGGTGCGGCCGACCTGGAGCGCGGTCCGGTCGCCGGGCACGCGCTGATCAAGCACGACTTCGCCCACGGAACGGCGCAGGTGCGGGAGTTCGGAGCCGGCCACTACACCGGTGAGCCGGTGTTCGTGCCGTCGGCCGCGGCCGACGGCGAGGACGACGGCTGGCTGCTGGCCTACGTCCACGACCCGGTGCGCGGGGCCTCCGACCTCGTGGTGCTCTCCGCCCAGGACGTGACCGGCGAGCCGGTGGCCACGGTGCACCTGCCGGTCCGGGTCCCGCTCGGCTTCCACGGCAGCTGGATCCCCGACCCGAGCTGACACGCCCCGATCCGCAGCGATCCGCCCTGCGCCGCCCCGTTCCGCCCCGTCCCGCACCGACCCGAGAGCAGGAGCCGCGTTGTCCGACCTGACCGCACTCGTCGCCCGGCTGCGCGCCGCCTTCGCGGCCGGCCGCACCCGGCCGTCCTCCTGGCGCCGTGCGCAGCTCACCGCGCTCCGGACACTGCTGGACACGCACCGCGACGACCTCGCCGAGGCCCTCCGGCTGGACCTGGGGCGCAGTCGGCCCGAGGCCCTCGCCGTCGAGGCCGACTTCGTGATCCGCGAGATCGACCTGCTGCTCGACCTCCTGGACGACTGGACCGCGCCGCGCCCGGTACCGGTGTCCGGCTGCCCGGCCGGCTCCACGGCCGCCGTCCACGCCACGCCGCTCGGCGTGGTCCTGGTGGTCGCGCCCTGGAACTACCCGGTGCAGCTGGCGCTGCTGCCGCTGGCCGGGGCCCTGGCCGCGGGCAACGCGGCGGTGGTCAAGCCGAGCGAACTCGCCCCCGAGTCCTCGCGGTTGCTGGCCCGGCTGCTGCCCCGGTACCTCGATCCCGAGGCCGTCGCCGTGGTCGAGGGCGGACCGGAGGCGGCGGCGGGTCTGCTCGCCCAGCGCTTCGACCACGTCTTCTACACCGGGGGCCCCGGCGTCGGCCGGATCGTGATGCGCGCCGCCGCCGAGCACCTGACCCCGGTGACTTTGGAACTCGGCGGCAAGTCACCGGTGTTCGTCGACCGCGACGTCCCGCTCGCGCACACCGCGCGGCGCCTGGTGCGCGCGAAGTTCGCCAACGCCGGGCAGGCCTGCGTCGCCCCCGACTATGTGCTGACCGACCCGGTGACGGCCCGCGCGCTGGAGCCGGAGCTCGTCCGCGCCCTCCACCGTCTGTACGGACCCGACCCGGCGACCGCGCCGGGATACGGACGGATCGTCAACACGCGCCACTTCGACCGCCTGGTCGGGCTGCTCGGCAGCGGCCGCACGGTCGTCGGGGGCGTCCACGACCGGGCGACCCGCTATCTCGCGCCCACCGTCCTGGCCGAGGTGCCGCCGGACGCCCCGGTGATGCGCGAGGAGGTCTTCGGTCCGGTGCTGCCCGTCACCGAGGTGGCGGGGCTCGACGAGGCGGTCGCCTTCATCGACGCACGCGAGCGCCCGCTCGCCGTCTACGCCTTCACCGGCAACGAGGAGACCCGGCGCCGACTGGTGGCCGGGACCACCTCCGGCGCCGTCGTGTTCGGACAGCCCTCCGTGCAGGTGATGGCGCCCGAGCTGCCCTTCGGCGGGGTCGGCGCCAGCGGGATCGGCGCCTACCGCGGTCGGCACTCGCTCGCCGTGTTCAGCCACCTCAAGCCCGTGCTCGACGTGCCACTGCGTTCCGGCCCCCCGCGTTGAGGGGCGGTCGCCGGGAGGCGCGTCCCGTCCGTTTCCGACCGGAGAGGCCACCATGACCGCCACCCTGCCGAAACCGCCGACCGGCACGGCCCGCCGCACCGTCCTCGACGGGGCCGGTGTGCCGCTCTCCGCGCTGCTGGCGCTGCCGGGGGACGGGCCGCCGCGCGCCACGGTCGTCGCGTTGCACGGCGGCGGGATGAGCGCGGGCTACTTCGACGGCCCGGCCCATCCGGACGTCTCCCTGCTGGGGCTCGGCGCGCGGCTCGGTTTCGCCGTCCTCGCTGTCGACCGCCCCGGCTACGGGGGTTCGGCGGGGACGCTGCCGTGGGGTCACAGCCTGGCGGAGCAGTCACGGATCCTGCGCGCCGCGCTGGACGGGTTCGCCGAGGACCAGGGCGCCGACCTCGGCGGCGGGATCCTCCTGCTCGGCCACTCCTACGGCGGGATGCTCGCCCTGACCGCCGCCGCCGACGGGGCCGGCGGCGGACACCTGATCGGGGTGGACGTCTCCGGCTGCGGACGGGAACTGGCCGGCGACCCGGGCCGTGCGGAGAACCCGCGCAGCCGGACCACCCGGCACTGGGGACCGCCGCGCTGCTATCCGCCCGACACCTTCCGCAGCAGCGGGAGGCTGGTCGCCCCGGTCCCGGAGCGCGAGCAGGGCGACGCCGCGGCCTGGGCCGACGCGTTCGCCGACATCGCCGCGCGGATCAGCACGCCGGTCCGGTTGACCTTCGCCGCGCACGAGGGCTGGTGGCGTCACGACGACGAGGCGCTGGCGGACCTCACCGCGCGGTTCACCGCCGCTCCCCGGGTGGTCGTCGACCGGCAGCCCGGCTCCGGTCACAACATCAGCCTCAGCTGGGCGGCCCGCGCCTACCACCTGCGGGCCCTGGCCTTCGCCGAGGACTGCCTGCGGGTCGCCGACCACGGCCCGCGTCCCGCGCCGCTCCCGGCGCGTCCTCCCGTATCCGCCGCACCGGCACTGCCGGCCCAACCTTCAGGAAGAGGCACCACATGACCACCGTCGTACCCGCCGACACCGGCGCGGCCGGCCGGCTGGCCGAGCTCGAGCGCCTCAAGGAGCTGGCCCACCAGGGGCCGAACCCCGAGGCGACCGAACGCCAGCACGCCAAGGGCAAGCTGACCGCCCGTGAGCGCATCGAACTGCTCCTCGACAAGGGCACGTTCGGCGAGGTCGAGCCGCTGCGCCGGCACCGCGCCAGCGGCTTCGGGCTGGAGCGCAACCGCCCCTACACCGACGGCGTCGTCACCGGCTGGGGCAAGGTCGACGGCCGGACGGTCTTCGTCTACGCGCACGACTTCCGGATCTTCGGCGGCGCGCTGGGCGAGGCCCACGCGCAGAAGATCCACAAGATCATGGACATGGCCCTGGCCGCCGGAGCGCCGCTGGTGTCGCTCAACGACGGCGCGGGCGCCCGGATCCAGGAGGGCGTCTCGGCGCTCGCCGGCTACGGCGGCATCTTCCAGCGCAACACCCGGGCCTCCGGCGTGATCCCGCAGATCTCGGTGATGCTCGGCCCGTGCGCCGGCGGCGCGGCCTACTCGCCGGCGCTGACGGACTTCGTGTTCATGGTCCGCGACACCTCGCAGATGTTCATCACCGGCCCGGACGTGGTCAAGGCCGTCACCGGCGAGGAGATCTCACAGAACGGCCTCGGCGGCGCCGACGTGCACTCGTCGGTCTCCGGCGTCTCCCACTTCGTCTACGACGACGAGGAGTCCTGCCTCGCCGACGTCCGCTACCTGCTGTCGCTGCTGCCCTCCAACAACCGCGACCTGCCGCCGGTGGCGCACAGCGGCGACCCGGTCGACCGCACCACCGAGCGGCTGCTGGAGATCGTCCCCGCGGACGGCAACCGCGCCTACGACGTGCGCAAGGTCATCGAGGAGGTCGTCGACGACGGCGAGTTCATGGAGGTCCACGCCGAGTGGGCCACCAACCTCGTCTGCGCCTTCGCCCGCCTGGACGGGCACGTCGTCGGCTTCGTCGCGAACCAGCCGGCGGCCTTCGCCGGCGTGCTGGACATCAAGGCCAGCGAGAAGGGCGCGCGCTTCGTCCAGTTCTGCGACGCCTTCAACATCCCGCTGATCACCCTGGTGGACGTGCCCGGGTTCCTGCCCGGCGTCGACCAGGAGCACGACGGCATCATCCGCCGCGGCGCGAAGCTCCTCTACGCCTACTGCAACGCGACCGTCCCGCGGATCTCGCTGGTGCTCCGCAAGGCCTACGGCGGCGCGTACATCGTCATGGACTCCCGCTCCATCGGCGCCGACCTGGCCCTCGCCTGGCCGATGAACGAGATCGCGGTCATGGGCGCCGAAGGCGCCGCCAACGTCATCTTCCGCCGCGAGATCGCCGCCGCCGACAACCCGGACGCGAAGCGCGCCGAGATGGTGCAGCAGTACAAGGACGAGCTGATGCACCCCTACTACGCGGCCGAGCGCGGCCTCGTCGACGACGTCGTCGACCCGCGCGAGACGCGCTCGGTGCTGTGCCGGGCGATCTCGATGCTCACCGACAAGCACGCCGAGCTGCCCCGTCGCAAGCACGGCAACCCGCCGCAGTGACCCGCCCCCAAGCTCCCTGCAAGGAGAGGTACATGGATGCTCCCGTGATCGTCGTCGGCGCCGGGCCGGCCGGACTGGTGCTGGCCGCGGAGCTGCGGCTCGCCGGCGTCGACGTCATCGTCCTGGAGAAGCTCGCCCAGCGCACCGGGGAGTCCCGGGGCCTGGGCTTCACCATCCGCACCATGGAGATCTTCGACCAGCGCGGTCTGCTGCCGCGCTTCGGCGACATGGTCACCAGCAACGCCGGCCACTTCGGCGGCCTGCCGATGGACTTCGGCGTCCTCGACAGCGTCCACCAGGCCGCCAAGTCCGTTCCGCAGTCCACCACCGAGGCCATCCTCGAACAGTGGGCGCTGGAGCTCGGCGCGGACCTGCGCCGCGGCACCGAGCTGCTGTCGCTGTGCGACACCGGCGACGGCGTCGAGGTCGAGGTGCGCGACGCCGAGGGGGACCGGCAGACCCTCACCGCCCGCTGGCTCGTCGGCTGCGACGGCGGCCGCAGCAAGGTCCGCAAGGCCGCCGGGTTCGACTTCCCCGGCACCGCCGCCACCATGGAGATGTACCTGGCCGACATCCGCGGCGTGGAGCTGGAGCCCCGGATGATCGGCCAGACGGTCGCCGGCGGCATGGTCATGGTCGGCCCGCTGGGCGACGGCGTGAACCGGATCATCGTCTGCGAGCGCGGCACCCCGCCGCAGCGCCGCGACGCCCCGCCGCCGTACCAGGAGGTCGCCGCCGCCTGGGAGCGCCTGACCGGCATCGACATCTCCCACGCCGAGCCGGTCTGGGTCAGCGCCTTCGGCGACGCCACCCGGCAGGTGACCGAGTACCGGCGCGGCCGGGTGCTGCTGGCCGGCGACGCGGCCCACATCCACCTGCCCGCCGGCGGGCAGGGCATGAACACCAGCATCCAGGACGCCGTCAACCTCGGCTGGAAGCTCGCCGCCGTGGTGCGCGGCGCCGCGCCGGAGGCGCTGCTCGACAGCTACCACGAGGAGCGGTTCCCGGTCGGGCAGCGGCTGCTGATGAACACCCGGGCCCAGGGCCTGCTGTTCCTCAGCGGCGACGAGATCCAGCCGCTGCGCGACGTGGTCGGCGAGCTGCTCGGCTACGAGGAGGTCGCCAAGCACCTGGCCGGCATGGTGAGCGGCCTGGAGATCCGCTACGACGTCGGCGGCGGCGCCAACCCGCTGCTGGGGCGCCGGATGCCGCACCTGGAACTGGTCGGCGAGGACGTCAAGACCAGCAGCGCCAAGCTGCTGCGCTCCGGCCGGGGCTTCCTGCTCGACCTGGAGGACAACGCCCACCTGCGCGGCCGCGCGGCCGGCTGGTCGGACCGCGTCGACGTGGTCACGGCCGTCCCCCACGGGGTCGGGGCGAACAGCGCGCTCGCCGGGGTCTCGGCCGTCCTGGTGCGCCCGGACGGGCACGTCGCCTGGGCGGCGCCCGGCAGCCACCACGACCTTCCGATGGCGCTCGGACGGTGGTTCGGGCCGTCCCGCAACCCCCTGGACTGACAACCCACCGCACTGACACGGAGACAGACATGCACAGCACGCTCATCGTGGCCCGGATGGAGCCCGGTTCGGCCGACGACGTGTCCCGCCTCTTCGGGGCGTTCGACGACACGGAGATGCCGCACCGGATGGGCACCATCCGCCGCCAGCTCTTCGCCTACCGCGGCCTCTACTTCCACCTCCAGGACTTCGCCGCGCAGGACGGCGGCGAGCGCATCGAGCAGGCCAAGACCGACCCGCGCTTCGTCGGCATCAGCCAGGACCTCAAGCCCTTCATCGAGGCGTACGACCCGGCGACCTGGCGCTCCCCGTCCGACGCCATGGCGCAGCGCTTCTACCACTGGTCCGCCCGCGGCTGACCGGCCGCCGACCGCCCATCACTTTTACGACGAGAGGAAATCCCATGTCCGCTTCAGAGTTCACGATCGACGACCTCAAGCGCATCCTCCGGGAGGGGGCCGGCGCCGACGAGGCCACCAACCTCGAAGGCGACATCCTGGACGCCGACTTCGAGACCCTCGGCTACGAGTCCCTCGCGCTGCTGGAGACCATCGGCCGCATCGAGCGCGAGTACGACATCAGCCTCGACGACGAGGTGCTGGCCAACGCCGCCACCCCGCGCGAGCTGATCGCCGAGGTCTTCCGCCACCTGGAGCTGGTGCAGGTCGGCTGACCGCCGCCCCGCACGCCGGCCCCCCCGCACCGGACCCCCCCACAGCGTCCGCGCCCTCACCGTCCGCCCCCACAACGGACGCCGCCGTCCGGCCCCCCACACCGGACGCACCAGACCACCCTTCCCGCCGCCGCCGGCCGATCTCCCCCATCGGCCGGCGGCGGCACATCCGGCCGACTCGGCCTCCAGGAGATCCCTATGACGCACCAGAACCCGCGCACCGCCGTCGTCACCGGCGGCACCAGCGGCATCGGCCTCGCCGTGACCCGTCTGCTGGCCGGCGCCGGCCACCGTGTCTTCCTCTGCGCCCGGGACGCCGAGGGCGTCGCGCAGACCGTCAAGGAGCTGCGCGAGGAGGGCCTCGACGTCGACGGCGCGCCCTGCGACGTGCGCTCCACCGAGGACGTCAAGCGCTTCGTCCAGCAGGCCGTCGAGCGCTTCGGCACCGTCGACGTCCTGGTCAACAACGCCGGCCGCAGCGGCGGCGGCCCGACCGCGGGCATCGACGACGAGCTGTGGCTCGACGTCGTCGACACCAACCTCAACAGCGTCTTCCGGATGACCCGCGAGGTGCTGAACGCCGGCGGGATGTCCGCCAAGGCCAGCGGACGCATCATCAACATCGCCTCGACGGCGGGCAAGCAGGGCGTCGTGCTGGGCGCGCCCTACTCGGCCTCCAAGCACGGCGTCGTCGGCTTCACCAAGGCGCTCGGCAACGAGCTCGCGCCGACCGGGATCACCGTCAACGCGGTCTGCCCCGGCTATGTCGAGACCCCGATGGCCCAGCGCGTGCGCAACGGCTACGCGGCCGCCTTCGACACCACCGAGGAGCAGATCCTGCAGAAGTTCCAGGCCAAGATCCCGCTCGGCCGCTACTCCACCCCCGAGGAGGTGGCCGGCCTGGTCGGCTACCTGGCCTCCGACACCGCCGCGTCCATCACCTCCCAGGCGCTCAACGTCTGCGGTGGCCTCGGCAACTTCTGACACCCCGTCCCCCAACCTGACAAGGAGACACCGATGACCGTGCGCGAAGTCGAGCACGAGATCACCGTCGCGGCACCGGCCGAGCGGGTGTACCAGCTGATCGCCGAGGTCGAGAACTGGCCGCTGATCTTCCCGCCGACCGTCCACGTCGACCACGTGGAGCGCGGCGAGCGCGAGGAGCGGATCCGGATCTGGGCCACCGCCAACGGCGAGGCCAAGAACTGGACCTCGCGCCGCACGCTCGACCCCGAGGGGCTGCGGATCACCTTCCGCCAGGAGGTGCCCGCCGCTCCGGTCGCCGCGATGGGCGGCGCCTGGGTGCTGGAGCCGTCCGGCCCGCAGGCCTGCCGGGTGCGGCTGCTGCACGACTACCGGGCCGTCGACGACGACGCGGAGAAGCTGGCGTGGATCGACGAGGCTGTCGACCGCAACAGCCGCTCGGAGCTGGCCGCGCTGAAGGCGAACGTGGAACGCGTCACCGCCGAGGACGAGCTGCGCTTCTCCTTCGCCGACAGCGTCACCGTGGCGGGCTCCGCCAAGGACGTCTACGACTTCCTCAACGAGGCGCACCTGTGGAAGGAGCGGCTCCCGCACGTCGCCGAGGTCCGGCTGACCGAGACCTCGCCCGGGCTCCAGGTGCTGCGCATGGACACCCTCACCAAGGACGGCTCCTCGCACACCACGGAGTCGATCCGGGTCTGCTTCCCGCACCACCGGATCGCCTACAAGCAGACCACGCTGCCGGCGCTGATGACCCTGCACACCGGCCTGTGGACGCTCGAGGAGGGCGCCGACGGCACCACCGTCGCGACCTCGCACCACACCGTGGTGGTCAACATCGCCAACATCGGCGCCGTCCTCGGCCAGGACGCCGGGGTCCCCGAGGCGCGCACCTTCCTGCGCAACGCCCTCGGCGGCAACAGCCTGGCGACCCTGGGGCTGGCCAAGGAGTACGCGGAAGCGCGGCGTTGAGCCGTGGCCGGGACATCTGAGGCGACGATCGACGTCCTGGTCGTCGGCGCCGGACCGGCCGGGCTGATGCTGGCCGGCGAACTGCGCCGGGGCGGGGCCCGGGTCACCGTGCTGGAGACGCTGGCCGAGCCCACGAGCGAGTCGCGGGCCTCGGTGCTCCACGCCCGGACCATGGAGATCCTGCACGAGCGCGGGCTGCTCGACCCGCTCGGGCCGCCGCCGAGCGCGGGGCCCGGGCACTTCGGCGGGGTCCGGCTGGACCTCGCCGAGGCCGGCGACAGCGCCTTCGCCGGTCTGTGGAAAGCGCCGCAGGCGCGGATCGAGGCGGTGCTGGGGGAGTGGGCGGCGGGCCTCGGCGCGACCGTGCTGCGCGAACGCACCGTCACCGCCGTGCGGGCGGACGCCGACGGGGTCCGCGTCACGGCCGAAGGCCCGGACGGCACCGAGAGGCTGTACCGGGCCGGATACCTGGCCGGCTGCGACGGCGGGCGGAGCGCGGTGCGCTCCCTGGCGGGCTTCGACTTCCCCGGCGAGGCCGCCGGCCGCGAGCTGTTCCGTGCGGACGTGGCCGGCCTCGCCGTCCCGGACCGGCGCTTCGAGCGCCACCCGAACGGCGTGGCCATCGCCCGCCGCGGCCCGGACGGGATCACCCGGATCATGATGCACGCCTACGGCACGGCCCCGCGGCCGCGCACCGGGCCGCCCTCCTTCGCCGAGGTGTGCGAGGTGTGGGCCCGGATCACCGGGGAGGACGTCAGCGGCGGCCGACCGGTCTGGCTGGACGCCTTCGACGACGCCCACCGCCTGGTGTCCGGCTACCGCAACGGCCGGGTCCTGCTGGCCGGTGACGCCGCGCACGTCCAACTGCCGGTCGGCGGGCAGGCGATGAACCTCGCCCTGCAGGAGGCCGCGGCGCTGGGCGGACGCCTCGCCGCCGTGGCGACGGGCCGGGCCCCCGAGACGCTGCTCGACGACTACCACGCCGAGTGCCACCCGGCCGCGGCCCGGGTGCTGTCCAACATCCGGGCGCAGACCCGACTGCTGTTCGGCACACCGGATCTGGACCCGCTGCGGCAGCTGCTGCGCGAGCTGATGGAGCTGCCGGCGACCCGGCGCCACCTGGCCGCCATGGTCAGCGGCCTCGACCGGCCCGCGCTTCGCGACACCGCCGCGGCGACCGGCGACGGCAACCGCCACGACGGAGACGACGCCGGCGCCGACCGGCCCGACCCGACCGAAACCACCCACCGATGGAGGAACACCACCATGGGCAAGCTCACCGGAAAGACCGCCCTCGTCACCGGGTCAAGCCGCGGCATCGGCCGGGCGACCGCAGTCCGTCTGGCCCGCGAGGGCGCCCTGGTCGCGGTGCACTGCTCGAACAACCTGGCCGCGGCCGAGGAGACCGTCGCCGCGATCGAGAAGGAGGGCGGCCGAGCCTTCGTCGTCCAGGCCGAACTCGGCGTGGCCGGTGACGTCCACGCGCTCTTCGTCGGTCTGGAGCAGGGGCTGAAGGAGCGCACCGGCGCCACCACCCTGGACATCCTGGTCAACAACGCCGGGGTGATGGGCGGGGTGACCCCCGAGGAGACCACGCCCGCCAAGTTCGACGAGCTCTTCGCGGTCAACGCCAAGGCGCCGTTCTTCATCGTGCAGCGCGCCCTGGACCTGATCCCGGACGGCGGCCGCATCATCAACATCTCCTCCGGGCTGACCCGGGTCGCCAACCCCATGGAGATCGCCTACGCGATGACCAAGGGCGCGATCGACCAGCTCACGCTGCACTTCGCCAAGCACCTCGGGCCGCGACGGATCACCGTGAACAGCGTCGGCCCCGGCATCACCGACAACGGCTCGCCGATCTTCGACAACGCCGAGGCGGTCGCCCAGATGGCCTCCTTCTCGGTCTTCAACCGGGTCGGCGACGCCTCCGACGTCGCCGATGTCATCGCCTTCCTCGCCGGCCCCGACGGACGCTGGGTCACCGGCTCCTACGTCGACGCCAGCGGCGGAACCCTGCTCGGCGGCTGAGCCCGCGATGTCGACGACCACCCGGCCCGCCACCGGCCTACGGGACACCGCCGTGCCCGCGCGGTGGCGGCCCCGCGACCGCGCGCTGCTGCTCGTCCTCGCGGGCAACATGCTCATCGACGCGCTCGAGGTCTCCGTCGTCCTGGTCGCCCTGCCGGCGGTCCGGTCCGCGCTCGGACTGTCCGTGGGGGGAGCCCAGGCGACGGTGAGCGGCTTCGCGCTCGGCTTCGCGGCCCTGCTGCTGCTCGGGCCGCGGATCACCACGCGCTTCGGGCGGCGCCGCGTCTATCTGGCCTCGCTGCCCGTCTTCGTGCTCGCCTCCGTCGTCGGCGGACTGGCCGCCGACGGCCCGGTGCTGATCGCCTCGCGCGTCGTCACCGGAGCGTGCGCCGCGCTCACCGCGCCCACCGGGCTCGCCATCGTCTCCACCGCCTTCCCCGAGGGCGAGGAACGGCGCCGCGCCGTCTCGGTCTACTCGATGTTCGGGGCGGCCGGCTTCACCGTCGGACTGCTCGCGGCCGGGGCGATCGGCGGTCCCGGCTGGCGCTGGGACCTCGTGCTGCCGGCCCTGGTGGCGGTGCCGCTGTTCCTGGTCGGCCTGCGGATCCTGCCGGCTGACGACGCGTCGGTGCGGCAGGGGGCGCGTCCGGGGACGGCGCTGCTGCGGCACCGGCCGCTGCTGCGGTCCGCGCTCGGCGCGGCCACCCTCAACGGCGGCTACCTGGGCCTGCTCCTGCTGCTCACCCTGCGTCTGGCCGCGGACGGCTGGGGCACCTGGCGGACGGCTCTCGCCTTCCTGCCGGCCTGTCTGCCGCTCGCGTTGTCGCTGCCCTTCGCCGGACGGCTGGTCGCCCGCTTCGGCGCGCCGCGGCTCGTCGCCGCGGGCGCGGTGGCGGCCGCCTGCGGCCAGGCGCTGTGCCTGCGGCCGGGGGCGCTGGACGACTACGCCACCGGTGTCTTGCCCGCACTGCTGCTGATCGGCGCGGCGTTCGTGCTGTCCTTCGCCGCGCTGAACTTCCAGGCCATGGCTGCCATCCCGGTCGAGCTGCGCGGCGCGGCCGCCCCGCTCTACCAGGCGGGCGTCCAGCTCGGCGCGGCGCTCGTGCTGCCGACGGTGGCCGGGCTGCTCGCCACCTCCGGCGGCGACGCCGCCGCCCGCGTCCTGCTGACCTCCGTCGCGGTCGCCGGCGCCGTCACCGCCCTGACCGGACTGCGCCCATCGAGGAGAGAGAGCACGTGAAGATCCTGTTCGTGGCCGCGGGAAGCCCCGCGACCGTGTTCGCCCTGGCCCCGCTGGCCACGGCCGCCCGCAACGCCGGCCATCAGGTGGTCATGGCGGCCAACGACGACATGATGCCGGTGGTCGCGTCGACGGGCCTGCCCGGCGTGCCCACCACCGACCTGCCCATCAAGCACTTCATCACCACCGGCCGCGACGGCCTCCCGGTCGCGATCCCCACCGACCCGGTCGAGGAGGCGCGCTTCACCGGCGGCTGGTTCGCCCGCATGGCGCTGGCCGGTCTGCCCAACCTGACGGCCCTGGCCGAGCGGTGGCGTCCGGACGTGGTCGTCGGCGGCACCCTCAGCTACGTCGCCGGGCTCCTTGCGGCCCGTCTCGGCGTCCCGTACGTCCGCCAGACCTGGGACGCCGTCGACGCCGACGAGATCCACCGGGGCGCCGCGGCCGAACTCGCCCCCGACCTCGCCGAGCTGGGCCTGGACCGGTTCCCCGAGCCGGACCTGCTGATCGACATCTGCCCGCCGAGCCTGCGTCCCGCCGACGCCGCGCCGGCCCTGCCGATGCGCTTCGTCCCGGTCACCCGGCACAGCGGCCCGCTGGAGCCGTGGATGTACACGCGCGGGGCCCGGCCGCGGATCTGCGTCACCTCGGGCAGCCGGGTCGCCAAGGAGAGCTACGACCGCAACTTCGCCTTCCTGCGCACCCTCGCCCGCGACCTGGCGGAGTGGGACACCGAGCTGGTCGTCGCCGCCCCGGAGGCGGTCGCCGACGCCCTGCGCCCGGAGCTGCCCGGCGCGCACCTGGGCTGGATGCCGCTGGACGTCGTCGCGCCGACCTGCGACCTGATGGTGCACCACGGCGGCGGCGTGTCGACGCTCACCGGTCTCGCCGCCGGCGTGCCGCAGCTGCTGATCCCGAAGGGCGCGGTGCTGCGGGTTCCCGCGCAGCGGGTGGCCGACCAGGGCGCGGCCGTCGCGCTCCAGCCGGGCGAGGACACGCCCGAGGCGGTCGCCGCGGCCTGCCGCGCACTGCTCGACGAGCCGTCCTACCGGCTGCGGGCCGGCGAACTGGCCGCCGAGATCGCCGCCATGCCCGACCCCGCGCAGCTCGTCCCCGCCCTCGAGAAGCTCCCGCACGCCTGACCGCCCCACCCGTGACCGCCTCCGAGCGGGCACCTCCCGGAACCGAAAGGACCTCCCCATGAAGGCACTGGTGCTGGCAGGAGGCTCGGGCACACGCCTGCGTCCGTTCAGCTACTCGATGCCCAAGCAGCTCATCCCGGTGGCCAACACCCCGGTACTCGTCCACGTCCTGCGCAACATCAGGGATCTGGGCGTCACCGAGATCGGCGTCGTCGTCAACGACCGCGTCGCCGACATCGAGGCGGTCGTCGGCGACGGCTCCCGCTTCGGCTCCCGCGTCACCTACCTGCGGCAGGACGCCCCGCGCGGCCTGGCCCACACGGTGGCCGTCGCCCGGGACTTCCTCGGCGACGACGACTTCGTGATGTACCTGGGCGACATCATGCTGCCCGACGGCATCGGCGCGGCGGCGGCGGAGTTCACCGCCCGCCGCCCCGCCGCCCAGGTGCTGGTCCACAAGGTCGCCGACCCGCGCGCCTTCGGGGTGGTCGAACTCGGCCCGGACGGCGAGGTGCTGGGCCTGGTCGAGAAGCCGCAGGAGCCGCGGAGCGACCTCGCCCTGTGCGGGGTGTACTTCTTCACCGCGGCCGTGCACGAGGCGGTGGCCGCGATCCGGCCCGGGCCGCGCGGCGAGCTGGAGATCACCGACGCGGTCCAGTGGCTGCTGTCCTCCGGCGCCGACGTCCGCGCCCACACCTACGACGGCTACTGGAAGGACACCGGCCGGGTCGAGGACGTGCTGGAGTGCAACCGCCACCTGCTGGACGCGGAGCGCCGCTCGATCGCGGGCCAGGTGGACGCGGCCAGCGAGCTGGTCGGCGAGGTCGTCGTGGAGCCGGGCGCGCGGATCATCCGCTCCAAGATCACCGGACCGGCCGTCATCGGCGCCGACGCGGTGGTCGTCGACAGCCGGCTCGGCCCCTACACCTCGGTGGGCCGCGACTGCGTGGTGACCGGCACCAGGCTCCAGGACTCCATCGTCCTGGACGGCGCCTCGCTGACGGGCGTGCCGGACCTGCGCCACTCGCTGATCGGCCGCTCGGCCTCGGTCGGCACGGTCGCCGAGGGCGGCGAGCACGTCCGGCTGGTCGTCGGCGACCACACCCGGGTGGAGGTGGCGGCGTGAAGCGGATCCTGGTCACCGGCGCGGCCGGGTTCATCGGCTCGCACTTCGTCCGCAGGCTGCTGGCGGACGCCTACCCGGGCTGGGCGGGTGCCCGGGTCACGGCGCTCGACAAGCTCACCTACGCGGGCAACCGCGACAACCTGCCGGCCGCCCATCCGCGCCTGGAGTTCGTCCACGGCGACATCGGCGACCCGGCCCTGATGCGGGAGCTGCTGCCCGGCCACGACGCCGTGGTGCACTTCGCCGCCGAGTCCCACGTGGACCGCTCGCTGGAGGGCGCGACGGAGTTCTTCCGCACCAACGTGCTGGGCACCCAGGTGCTCTACGACGCGGCCGTCGCCGCCGGGATCGGCCGGGTCGTGCACGTCTCCACCGACGAGGTGTACGGCTCGATCGCGGAGGGCTCCTGGACGGAGGACCTGCCGCTGCTGCCCAACTCGCCGTACGCCGCCTCCAAGGCGGCGTCCGACCTGGTCGCCCGCGCCTACTGGCGCAGCCACGGCCTGGACCTGTCGATCACCCGCTGCTCCAACAACTACGGGCCCCACCAGCACCCGGAGAAGATGATCCCGCTCTTCGTCACCAACCTGCTGGAGGGCCGCCAGGTCCCGCTGTACGGCGACGGCCGCAACGTCCGCGAGTGGCTGCACGTCGACGACCACTGCCGGGGCATCGCGCTGGTCCTCGACGGCGGCCGGGCGGGGGAGATCTACAACATCGGCGGCGGCAACGAGCGCAGCAACCTGGAGCTCACCCACCTGCTGCTCGAACTCCTCGGCGCCGGAACGGAGATGATCCGACCCGTGGCCGACCGCAAGGCGCACGACCTGCGCTACTCGGTCGACGAGACGAAGATCCGCGAAGAGCTGGGCTACGCCCCGCTGGTCGCCTTCGAGCAGGGGCTCGCCGACACCGTCACCTGGTACCGCGACCACCCCGACTGGTGGAAGCCGGTCAAGCACGCGACCGACTGACCGTCCGAACGCCCCTCCGCACCGGAACAGGACCTGCCGCATGCACATCATCGGGAACGGCTTCCTCGCACGGAACCTCCGGCCGATCGCCGACCGCCATCCGGACACCGTCGTCCTCGCCGCCGGGGTCTCCTGGGCCAGCGGCACCAGCGCGGACGACTTCGCCCGCGAGCGCGACCTGCTCGCCGGGACCGCCCGGCAGTGCGCCGCCGACGGCCGACGGCTGGTGTTCTTCTCCACCTCCTCGGCGGGCTTCTACGGTCCGCTCGACCGCCCGGCCCGGGAGGACGTCCAGGTCACCCCGGTCACCCCGTACGGCGCCCACAAGCTGGCCCAGGAGGAGCTGCTCCGGGCCAGCGGCGCCGACCACCTGATCCTGCGGCTGAGCCACCTGGTGGGCCCGGCGCAGCCGGACCACCAACTGCTGCCCAGCCTGGTCCGCCAGCTGCGGGAGGAGGACACGGTGCGGGTGCACCGGGGGGCGACCCGGGACCTGATCGGCGTGGCGGACGTGGTCCACGCGATCGACGGACTGCTCGGCCTCGGCCTGCGCGGCGTCACCGTCAACGTGGCCTCCGGCATCTCGTCCCCGGTCGGCGAGATCGTCGACCACCTGCGCTACCGCCTCGGCAGCAGCGCGCGGACCGAGTACGTCGACGTCGGCCACGTCCACCCGCACACCATCTCCGTCGAGAAGCTGCACGCGCTGCTGCCCGCCTGCGCCGTTCTCGGCTTCGGCGGCGGCTACCACCGACGGCTCCTCGACGCCTACGTCGCCCGGCCGCAGCTCGTGACGGCCTGACGCGCCGCCCCCCGGACCCGAGAAGAGACTCCCATGCCGATCCTCACCGCAACGCCCTCCCCGCCCGACTCCCCGCCCGTCTCCCGAGCCGTCGCGCTCCGGACGCGGGAGGACCCCCTGCCGCACCGGCTGGCGGCCTCCGCGGCGGCCCTGGACGGCGCCCACCTGCCCACCGGCGACTTCGCCGACTGGCTGGCCGAGCGCGGTCGCGCGCACGCCTTCCGGGTCGACCGGATCCCCTTCCCGGCCCTGGACGGCTGGTCGTTCGACGAGGGCACCGGCAACCTCGGGCACCGCTCCGGCCGGTTCTTCACCGTCGAGGGGCTGCACGTCACCGAGCAGGGCGAGCCGTACGGCGACGGCCCGGCCGCCGAGTGGTACCAACCCACCATCCGGCAGCCCGAAGTCGGCATCCTCGGCATCCTGGCCAAGGAGTTCGACGGCGTGCTGCACTTCCTGATGCAGGCCAAGATGGAGCCGGGCAACCCCAACCTGCTCCAGCTGTCGCCGACGGTGCAGGCCACCCGCAGCAACTACACCGCCGCCCACGGCGGCGGCCGGGTGCGCTACATCGAGCACTTCACCGGGCCCGGCCGGGGCCGGCCGCTGGTCGACAGCCTCCAGTCCGAGCACGGCGCGTGGTTCTTCCGGAAGTCCAACCGCAACATGGTGGTCGAGGTCACCGGCGACGTCCCGGAGCACCCCGACTTCGTCTGGCTGACCCTGGGTCAGCTCAACCGGCTGCTGCACCGCGACAACATCGTCAACATGGACTCGCGGACCGTGCTGGCCTGCCTGCCGACGCCGGTGCGCGGCGAGTCCGACCCGTCCGCCGACTCCGCGCTGCTGGGCGACACCGAGCTGCTCTCCTGGATCACCGGCGAGCGCTGCCGGCACCACGTGCGCGCCGAGACCGTCCCCCTGGCCGGGCTGCCCGGATGGACCCGCGGCGAGGACGCCGTCAGCCGCGACGACGGCCGGTACTTCCAGGTGGTCGCCGTCGCCGTCCGGGCCGACAACCGCGAGGTGTCCGGCTGGACGCAGCCGCTGATCGAGCCGGTGGGTCTCGCTCTCGCCGCCTTCCTGGTACGGGAGTTCGAGGGCGTCCCGCACGTGCTGGTGCACGCGCGCGCCGAGGGCGGCTTCCTCGACACCATCGAGCTGGCGCCCACCGTCCAGTGCACCCCGGGGAACTACGCCCACCTGCCCGCCGAGCAGCGCCCGCTGTTCATGGACACCGTGCTCGCGGCCGAGCGGCAGCGCATCCGGTACGAGGCCGTGCACGCCGAGGAGGGCGGTCGCTTCCTCGACGCGGAGAGCCGCTACCTGCTCGTCGACGCCGACGAGGGCGACGCCCCCGCCGACCCGCCGCCCGGCTACGCCTGGGTCACCCCCGCGCAGCTCTCCGCGCTGGTGCGGCACGGCCACTACCTCAACGTGCAGGCGCGCACCCTGCTGGCCTGCCTCAACGCCCGTCCGCAGGCCGGGCGATGACGGATCCGGCGACCGGTTCCCCGGCCGCTCCGGTGCGGATCGGGGTGCTCGGCTGCGCGGACATCGCGGTGCGCCGGATGCTGCCGGCCTTCGCCGCCCACCCGGGTCTCCGGCTCGCCGCCGTCGCCAGCCGCGACCCGGACAAGGCCCGCCGCGTCGCCGAGCGGTTCGGCGGCACGCCCGTGCACGGCTACGCCGAGCTGCTGGCCCGCCCCGACGTCGACGCCGTCTACGTCCCGCTCCCGGTCGCGCTGCATCTGCCGTGGACCGAGGCGGCGCTCGACGCGGGCAAGCACGTCCTGGTGGAGAAGCCCGCAGCGCCCGACGCGGAGGCCGCCGAACGCCTCCGCGCCCGCGCCGAGGCGGCCCGCCTCGCCCTGGTCGAGAACGTCATGTTCGTCCACCATCCGCAGCACGCGGCGGTCCGGCGGCTGGTCGCCGACGGCGCGATCGGCGAACTGCGGTGCCTGCACGCGGCGTTCACCATCCCCGCGCCGCCGCCGGGCGACATCAGGTACGCGCCGGGGCTCGGCGGCGGCGCCCTGGCCGACATCGGCCTCTACCCCGTCCGGGCCGCCCTCCACCTGCTCGGCCCGGAGCTGGAGACCGTCGGCGCCCATCTCCGCACCGCCCCCGGTCGCGACGTCGAGACCTCCGGGGCCGCGCTGCTGCGCGGAGCCGGAGGCGTCACCGCCCACCTGGAGTTCGGGATGGAGCACGCCTACCGGTGCGAGTACCGGCTCTGGGGCAGCGAGGGCGGCATCACGGTCGGCCGGGCCTTCACCCCGCCCGCCGACCACGTCCCCGAAGTCCTGCTGCACCGGGACGGCTCCGTCGAGCGGATCCCGCTCGCGCCGTTCGACCAGGTCGCGGCCGCCGTGGAGGCCTTCGTCGAGGCCGTCCGCACGCAGGCCGCGCCAGGACGGGACCTGGTCCGCCAGGCGGCCCTGCTGGACTCCGTCCGCCGGGCCGCTGCCGCCGGTCCGGGCTGACTGGACGGCGTCCGCAGCGGGAAGCACAGCTGCGGGAACCCCCGAAGATCAGACATGCGACACGAACACCGAGGAGAACAACTCATGGAGCAGCGGACGGACGCACGCCAGGTGGTGCGTGCGGAGATCGTGCTGGACCTCATCTGCGCCCCCTCCTACATCGGCTTCACCCGGCTCTCGCGGGCCGTCGCGCGGCTGCGCGAGGAGGGAGTGGACGTCCAGTTGGGGGTGCTGCCCTTCCAGTTGGCGCCCGGCGCGCCGACGACCGGCTCGCCGCTGCTGCCGGTGCTCAAGCACGCCTTCGGCGACCACGCAGTGGTCCAGGCGCTGGACATGGCCGAGCGGGCCGTCGCCGATGGGCTGCGCTTCGACTACGAGAACGCGGTGGCCACCGGGACCTTCGACGCCCACCGGCTGGTGCTGCTGGCGGCCCGCCAGGGGCTGGCCGAGCCGATGACGGAGCGGCTGTTCCGCGCCCACTTCACCGACGGTCTGCACATCGGCGACCCCGAGGTGCTCGCCGGGCTCGCCGCCGAGGTCGGCGTACGCGTCGACCCGGCCGAGGAGGCGTCGAGCGCCGAGGAGTTGAAGGAGCGCCTGGCGTACGTCCGGGACCACGGCGTCACCGGCGTCCCGGTCTTCGTCGTCGACGGAGTCCCCCCGCTGACCGGAGCGCAGGCGGAGGACACCCTCTACCGCACGCTGCGGTCCGCGGCCACCACGGCCTGACAGGCCTTGCCGGCAGTCACCCCGAAGAGGAAAGGAACTGATCCATGACCATGGTGGACGGCGCTCTCGACGCCGACCTGCACACCGCCTTCGACGCCGTCCTCGACGCCGAACTCGACGCCGACCTGCGCCGGCGGGTGCGGTCGCTCGCGGATCGCGCGGAGATCTCCGAACTCGTCGACCGCTATGTGATCGCCCTCGACACCCAGGACGAGAACGGCTTCGACGACAGCTGGCCGCGCCGGATCTTCACCGAGGACGTCGTCCTGGAGTTCCCGATCGGCGGCTACCGAGGGCTGGACGGCCTGGCGGCCTTCCACCTGGCGGCGAAGGCCAAGTTCGCCCGGACCTTCCACCTCAGCTCGAACCACCTGATCGCCCTCGACGGCGACCGGGCGACGGTGCGGCTCCAGCTCATCGGCTCGCACGTGCATCCGGCCGACCGGCTGGCGCAGGCCGGTCCCGGTGTCTCCGACACGTTCGGCATGGGCGGCTACTACCAGGGCGAGGCGGTGCGGACCGCCGAGGGCTGGCGACTGCGCTGGTGGAAGTTCACCGTCGTCTGGCAGAGCGGCGGTTCGAACGGCCCGCTGCCGGATGTCGCCGAGGCCGCCGAGGTCGCGGAGGTCGCCGAGGCCGCGGAGGTCGCCGAGGCCGCGGAGACCCCTTAGGTCGCCGAGGCCCCCGGCCCGGTGCGGACCGGGGGCCTCGGGTGGGTCAGCGGTTGGCGAAGACGGCGAGCAGTTCGGCCGGGAACGCCCCGGCCATGACGGCGGACAGGACGTAGCCCTCGCACAGCTGCGTCAGCCGGGCCACGCCGTCCGCGCCGAGGTGCTCGTAGGGGGCGCGGTCCAGCCGGTCGGTCTCCTCCTCCAGGTCCTCGCGCAGCCGGACGCCGGCCTCGGTGAGCTCGCCCGCGGCGTCCATGAGGCCCCGGGCCCGCAGGCGGTCCTCGGCGGCGGCCCAGTCCTCCTCGGTCCAGCCGCGCTTGGACATGACGAGGTGCTTGGGCATGCCCTCGCGGCTGGCCGAATGCGACACCAGCGCGTCCAGCCCGCCGAGTCCGGCGTGCTGGAGGGCGGCGATGTGCCCGTCGCCGCGGTACTCGCGCAGCAGGGTGGCCGCGTACCAGAGTGCCAGGTGCGGTTCCTCGGGCCGGGCGAGGTCGGCGTGCGCCGCGAACAGCGGGCGGCCGGGCCGCTCGCACGCCTCGACCGCGCGCAGCGCGAGCCGCGCCGCCTCGGCCAGCTCCGGAGAGGCGCAGGTCTCCTCGCCCAGGTAGCGCCGCAGCGCCGCGTCGGCGGCCCGGAACCGGGCGGCGACCACGAGCTGAGGGTCCGCCAGCCGCCAGACCAGCGGGACGTGCGTGGCGATCATCTCGTGCTTGAAGCCGTAGAACGTGGCCGACACCGTGCCCGGGCCGACCGGGCCGAGCGCGGCGGCCCGGCCGGCGAGATAGCAGGCCATCGGATCGGCGATCCCGCGGTCCGCCAGTTCCTCGTCCAGATCCGGTGCGAAATAGACGATCGAATGCAGGGAATTGAGGGCGCTCAGGCACTGCCGTCCGGCCCCTGGGGAAAGTGTCGTCATGGGCCCAGGCTATCGGCAATTCCGGAGGCCCTCCCATAGATTCCCGTCAGGTCTGCGAAGTGCTTTCTTAGTAATTCCGAAGTCGTATTCAGATTTCGTTCGGAAGAAAGATCGGAAGAAAGAGGAGTGGAGTACGGATGAGTGCCCCCGCACTGCTGCCCGGAGCGCCGCCGACGGCGACCGGCGAGCAGACCCTGCAGGCCGTGCACCCGGTCGACCCGGCCGCCCCGGTGTTCGCCGGCCACTACCCGGAGTTCCCGCTGCTGCCCGGCGTCTTCCTGCTGGACGCGGTGCACCACGCGGTGCTGCGCTCGGCCGCCGAGCGGTCCTCCTGGCGGCTGGCCTTCGTCGACTCGGTGCGATTCCTCAACCCCGTGCTGCCCGGGGACACGCTGACCGTGGAGGCCGCGGTGTCGGCGGTGGGCGACGGCTGGAGCGTCAAGGCCACCTGCCGCACGGACCGCGGCAAGGCCGCCTCCCTGCGCCTGCGCTACCTCGACCCGACCGCCCGTGACCACCAGGGGGACGCATGACCACCGCACCCGTGATCCCGGCGCCCCTGTCCGTGGAGATGATCAGGGTCCTGATCCCGCACCGCTACCCCATGCTGCTGGTGGACCGGGTCCTGACGGTCTCCCCGGGCGCGGCCATCACCACCCTCAAGGCCGTGACCTGCAACGAGCCCTGGTACCGCGACCTGCCGGACGACGCCCCGGACGCGGACCACGGCTACCCGGTGGCGTTGGTCGTCGAGTCGTGGTGCCAGAGCGCCGCACTGCTCGCCGCCTGGGGTCGGACCGGGGGCGAACTGACCGACCAGGTCGCGCTCTTCGGCGGCATGTCGGACGTCGCGGTGCGGGGTACCGCCATGCCCGGCGACGTGCTGCGGCACGAGGTGCGGATCAGCCGGGCGCTGGAGGGCGCCTGGTTCTTCGAGGGTCGCACCACGGTGGACGGCGTCCCCGTGCTCGAGGTCGGCCAGGTGATGACCGCGCTCCGACCCGCCTCGGTGCTGCGCCCGGCCCCGCCGGCCTGACCGACGCGGTACTGTGTACGAAGTTAGCTCCTGAGAGCGGGGAGAGCGGTGGCCGACGACGATCACGTGAGCATCTGGATGCGCCCGGAGGTCCTGAAACGACAGGGCCCCGGACCCAGGCGAAGCCTCAGCCGTGCCCAGATCGCCGCCGCAGCCGTCCGGATCGCGGACGAGGAGGGCATCGAAGGTGCGTCGATGCGCCGCATCGCGGCCGAACTCGGCGTCGGCGTGATGACGCTCTACCACTACATCCCCAACCGCGACGACCTGGTCGAGCTGATGGTCGACCAGGTCGCCGCGGAGAGCCCGCTGCCCGAGCGGCCGAGCGACGACTGGCGAGTCGATCTGCTGACCGCCGCCGAGACCCGGCGCGCGCTGTGGCTGCGGCACCCGTGGCTGGCCACGCGCACCCCGGGCCACCCCGTGTGGGGGCCGAACACCCTGCGGCAGCAGGAGTTCGTCCTCGGGACGCTGGCCCGCTTCGACCTGACGGTGGACGAACTGCTCAGCCTGATCGGGCTGTTCAGCAGCTACGTCGAGGGCTTCGTGCGCAACGAGGTCGGCTGGGCCGAGGAGGCGCGGCGCACCAGGGTCGACATGCAGGAGTGGATCCGGCGCGCCGAGCCGCTGGCCCGAAGCCTCACCGAGTCCGGCCGGTACCCGATGTTCACCCGGATCCTGAGCGAGACCAGAACCGCGCTGCTCACCGCCGACGAGCGTTTCCGGTTCGGCCTGGAAAGAGTACTGGACAGTATCGCCGCGGCACTCGCCGAATGAAAACGAACGAAGACTTAGCGCACTTAGCGAAATCTTAGAAGAGCGCGCATTGTTCGCGACCGACCGCCTGCCTACCGTCGAGACATGGATATCCCTGAGCTGAAACGCACGGTGTCGGACTCCTGCGCGCGACGCCTGGTGGCCGACCTGGAGCGCCTGCCCGGGCTGTACCGCTCCTGCGAGCTGCTGCTCGCCGGCGAGCGCTCCGGCGGGTCCGCCGCGCAGGGCCGCACCACCGGCGGACCGCTGCCCGGCATGCCCTTCAACACCCGCGCCGCCGAGGTGCGGGCGGCGATGCTCTCGGTGCTGGGCTCGTGGAGCGGCATGGTCGCCCAGCAGCGCCGCGTCGCCCCGCCCGCCAGGACGGTCGTCGAACTCGTCCGATTCCTGAGCCTGCACGCCCACTGGCTGGCCGCCCACGAGACCGCGGCGGACGCCGCCGAGGAGATCGGACGGCTCGTCAGGAGGGCTCGTCGGATCGTCGAGCCGGACTCCGTCCGCCGGGTCCAGGTGGGAGGCTGCACCGAACCCGACTGCACCGGGACGCTCGTCGCGCACATCCGTTCCGGCAGCGCGCCCGCGCTCGCCGACATCGTCTGCACCGCCTCCGAGGCCCACCGCTGGCCCGCCGCCGACTGGACCCGGTTGAGCCGCCGCCTCGGGGAGGCCGAGCACGCCTCCGCCGCGGCCGGCGCACCCGGTACGTCCGGGCCCACGACGGCGGCGCGTCCGGCGACGTCGCGTCGCGCCGCGGAGTGGATCAGCCCGACCGAGGTCGCCCACCTGCGGGGCGTCCCGTCCGGCACCGTGTACCGGCTCGCCAGCGAGCACCGCTGGCGCCGGGACCGACGGGCCGGGCGCACCTACTACTGGGCCGAGGACGTGGAGCAGACCTTCCACTCGACGCGCCACCAGGCGCGGTCGGCGGCCGGAAGGGTCGCCACCGGATGAGCACCTCCGCAGCCGTGCCGGAACCCCTGCAGCTGACCATCGGCGACCTCGTCGCCCGGAGCGGGGTTCCGGCCTCCACGCTGCGCTTCTACGAGCGCCGGGGGCTCATCGCGAGCGAGCGCACCTACGGCAACCAGCGTCGCTACACGCGCGACGTGCTGCGCCGGGTCGCCTTCATCCGGATGTCACAGCAGCTGGGGATACCGCTGTCGGCGATCCAGGAGGCGCTCGGGATGCTGCCGGAGGAGCGCACGCCCACCGCCGAGGACTGGGCGCGGATCTCGCGCTGCTGGCACGACGACCTGAGCGCCCGGATCAGGCGCATGCAGGACATGCGCGACCGGCTGGCCGCCTGCATGGGCTGCGGGTGCATGTCGCTCAGCGTCTGCGCCCTGGCCAACCCCGTCGACCAGTCGGCCGAGGAGAGCACGGGGAGCCGCCGGTTCGCCGGTTGAACCGGCGGCCTCCCGTCCGGCCCTCAGGACGTGTACGGGCTCTTCGTGCGGGCCTCCTTCAGGGCGTCGGCCCACCACTTCAGCTTGTCGATCATCACCTTGGCCGCGCCGTTGGTCCCGGCCGGGTCCGTCGGGTCACCGTTCTGGTCGAACTGGCCCCAGACGTTGTGCAGGCTGACGGCGTCGCGGATCGTCGTCGCGTGCACCTCGGCGAAGACCGGGCGCAGGTGCTCCACGGAGCGCAGGCCGCCCGACAGGCCGCCGTAGGAGACGAAGGCGACCGGCTTGGCGTGCCACTCGACGTTGTGCCAGTCGATCAGGTTCTTCAGCGAGGCCGGGTAGCTGTGGTTGTACTCCGGCGTGATCACGACGAACGCGTCGGCAGCCGCCAGGCGCTCCTTCACCGACTTCGCCACCTCCGCGGTCTCACCCGTGGGCTGCGCGCCGAAGGCCGGCAGGGCCATGGGCAGCGGCACCTCGATCAGGTCCAGCGCGTCCACCTCGAGGTCGGAGTGCTCACGCAGCTGCTCCAGAAACCACTTGGCGACGACCGGACCGAAACGTCCGTCGCGGACGCTTCCGATGATGACCGCGATTCGCAGGCGCTTCTCGGACATGAAACCTCCCCATGGGCGACACGACGCCGACCGGACGACCGACTCGCAGTCGAGGCTACGAGTTGAACCTTGGTTGAGGTCAAGCGCGTTAAGAATCTGACGGCCCGTCGCTCGTCGCTCACCGCCTGTCGCCTGGCGCCCGCCGCCCGCCGCCCGCCCGCGGAAGGCGGGCAGGCGGCGGGCGGGCACCGCCGGGGGAGTCAGGAGAACCAGCGGCGGGGGTGGCGGGTGAGGGTGAAGCCGATGACGGCCGTCAGGCTCGCTGCGACCGCCCCTCCGCCGGTCCACCACCAGCGGGCGTTGCCCCCGGAGAAGAGACCGGAGGACGAGCCGGCCGCGGCCGGCGCCGCCGAGGCGGAGGCGGACGCTCCCTGCGCCGGGGAGCCGTCCGTGGCCGAGGGCGTGGCGCTCGCGCTGGGGCCCGCGGTGGGCAGGGAGAGCGGCGCGGACAGCGAACCGTCGGTGGACGCGTCGGAGCCCGACGGTGCGGTGAGGCTCAGTTGGGCGCTGACCGGCAGTCCCAGGTCCTGCTCGGCGAGGTCGCCGACCGTCAGCCGGACGTAGTACGTGCCCGGCAGCGGGTCGTCGGACCAGGTCTCGGCCCAGCTGCGGATCGTCGGCAGCGTGCAACTGAGCTGCACCGACGCGGAGTCGGTCGCAGCCTGTGCCTGCGGCGAGCCGCTGACGCAGGGTTGTGCGCGGCGCAGGCCGTCGTAGACGTCGAGCCGCCAGCCCTCCGCGCCCTGGCGCGGGGTGCTGCCGGACGGCAGTCGGACCGTCGCGGTGATGCTCGGGCTCTGACCGGTCTGCGCCTGGAAGGACCAGTAGAAGTAGTCGCCCACCGCGCCCTGCGCCTGGCCGCTCTGGCCGGACGCCAGCGCCCCTGCGGTGCGGAAAGAGGTCCCGGCCGAGGCCGGGCCCGCGCTCGTCGAGGACGAGGCGGAGGCGGACGGCGCCGCGGTGTCCGCGTGGGCGACGCCCCCGAGGAACGGGAGGGCGAGCAGGCCCAACGTGCCCGCCGTGCCCAGAAGTCGGGGCAGCAGTCGGGGCTGGGGTCGGGTCAGGGTCACGGTGCCCTCCACACGGCCACGCGCCACCGCGCGAGCCAGCCGAAGATCAGACCGGCCACGAGGCCGATCAGTGCGAGCAGACCGACCAGCGCCCAACCGGATCCGAGCCACGACGCCCCGCCTCCCGACGCGGACGCGCCCGGGACGACGTCGATGCTGAGCTCGACGGGGAAGCCCGGCTGGTTGGCCGCCCCGGCGGTCGGCACGCTGAGGGCGTTGGCGACGGAGAGGCAGACCATGCCGTCGGAGGAGGTCGTGGTCGACGTCGTGGCCGTGGACGCCGTGGACGCCGTGGACGCCGTGGACGCCGGGGAGTCGGTCGGCGTGGTCGCCGTCGCGTCGCCGGCCGTCGCGGACGACGGGTCGGCGCTCGCGTCCGCGACCGGGGCCTGGGCGCGGAGCCCGGTGGAGACGACGTCGTTGCGCCCGCTGTCCGCCCCGGCGGATCGGGCCAGTTCCCGGCCGTCGGCCGTGGTGGCGCGCATCGTGATGTCGTAGTGCGGCTCGACCTGGCGGTCGATGGCTATGGACGCCGACGCGCGCAGCTCCTGGCCGGCGGGCACGGCGACCCGGTACCAGCTGTCCTGCTGCGGGTTCTGCCGGTCGGTCCAGACGCCGGGCGTCAGCACCGGCGCCGTCGCGCACGCGTCGGTCCCGGTCGTGGGCGCAGGCGGGGTGGCGGTCTGTGTGGCGCCCGACTGGACCAGCTGGGTGAGCCGCGTGCTGAGCTCGCCCTCGGTCCGGACCTCGGTGTAGGTGCCGCCGGTGGCCTGGGCGATGCAGCTCAGCTGGCGGCGGACCTTGTCGTCCTCGGTCAGGCCGAGGGTGTCCACGGTCAGGTGCGTGCCGTCGGCCGCGAGGGCGCGTGCCACGTCGCAGGGGTCGGGCGGAGCGCAGTCGTCCTCGCCGTCGGTGACGAGCACGATGTGGCGGCTGGAGCTGTCGACGCCGAGGTCCTTGGCGGCGTCCCGCAGGGCCAGGCCGATCGGCGTCCAGCCGAGCGGGCGCAGCGTCGCGACGTCCGTCTTCATCTCGACCCGGTCCAGCGGGCCGATGGGCACCGCCAGTTGGGTGTCCTTGCAGCCGACGGCCTTGTCGTTCCCGGGGTAGGTCGCACCGATGGTGCGCAGGCCCACCTGGGCCTGGTCGGGCAGCGCGTCGACGACCTCGTCGAGCGCGTGCTGCGCGGCGGAGATGCGGCTCATGCCGCCGATGTCGGCGGTGCGCATCGAGCCGCTGACGTCGAGGATGAGCTCGACCTTGGGCGGGGGTTGGGCGGTGGTGTCTGTGCTGTCCGCGCGGGCGGTCGTGGGGAGACCGCCCAGCAGGGCCAGTGCGGCGAGCCAGGCTGCTGTCCCGGCTGCCGCCCTTCGGAGGATGATCACCGACTGATCGTACTGATCTTCGACAGGGCCTCGGTCGTCACCGGAGGCGGGGTCAACTGTTCTGCGTCCGCCCGTATTCGAGATCCGGGCTGTCGGCGTCGTACCTCGTCCGTATAGTCCGGGTCAGTTGATCGCCTCTGGCATCCGGGAGCCTTGAATCATGGTGGACACGACCCCGCGCCGTCGCACCGAGCTGCTGGAGCTGCACCCCGGGTTGGCGGCGTACGCCCGCACGGCGCTGCGCCTCCATCCGCGCGCCGGCAGCCCCACGGTCGGGGAGAGCTCCGTCGGCGGCCCTCTCGCCTGGCCCGCGAACGAGCCCTGGCCCACGTGCGCCGACGACCACGAAAGCGATGACGACCTCGAGAGCGATGACGACCTCGAAGGCGATGAGGTGGGACCGGGCCTGGCCCCGCCGTCGCGTCCGACGCGTACCGTTCCGGCGGAACCGGTGGTCATGGCCTCCGTGCTGCAGCTGTACCGACGCGACCTCCCGGCCGGGCCGACGCCCCTGCCGGAGTGGATGTTCCCGGACGGCGCGGACCTCTTGCAGGTGCTGTGGTGCCCGAATCCGCACCCCGACACCTACGAGCCGCGGGTGCGACTGTACTGGCGCACCGCGTCGGAGCCGGGCGACCTGTTGGACGGCAACCCCTCGCTGAACCTCTTCACCCGCGACGCGGACGTCGACTTCACGCCGCGACCGTGCGTTCTCCATCCTGAAGTGGTCCAGGAGTATCCGCCGGTCTCCGTCGACGATCCGGACTCCGGGGAGTTCGAGGACACCCTGATCGGAATCCTCCCGGAACGGTTGGAGCGGAGCTGCGCCGGTTGGACCGTGAGCGGCGAGCCGCGTGGCCTCGACGACCAGCACGACTACACCGACCATGCGGGCGCGCCCGGCTGGAAGCTGGGCGGATGGGTTCCGGCCGTGGGGTTCCTGCCCCCGCCTGCCGAGCACTGCTTCTGCGGCGCGCCCACCTTCCTGCTGCTCGGCGCGACCTCCGAGGCGCTCGGCGGCCCGTGGCTGCCCAGCGGTGATCCCGGCTTCGGGTGGGGCGATCCGGAGGAGTGGGACGACAACCGACCCACCGGCGTCTGGGGCGGGCGAGGAGGGCAGCTGTGGCTGCTGGGCTGCACCGACGACCCGGCCCACCCGATCCTCACCTACACCGAGTGATCTCCCATCAGACTCGGGCAATTGGTTGGAACGGCGCAAAACCGACATAGCCCAAGCTTGTGTCCGAGCTCACAGGTTCGCGGCGGAACCGCGCGAAAACGCCCTGTCACCAGGCAGCTTGCGCGTTCCCTCGCGATGTGCGGCGCGTCGTGGTCGCGAGGGACGGGGGCACGGAGGTTGCGCCCGTCCGGGCTCGTCGCGCAGGCTCCACCTGCATCGGGTCGTTCAGTCCGCTCCTGTCCGCGGTCGGCCCGGCACGTCGAGGGGGGACACGAAAGGTTCTCCCACGCCATGCCCAATCAAGCGAAACACCGCCTCCGTCCTGCCAAGCGGATGAGGATGCTGGCCGCCACCGGGCTGGCCATGGCCACGGTGACCGCGGTCGCTGTCGGCGGCGCCAGTGCGGCACAGACGCACACGACCAACCGGGTCGTCGTCGACGGCCTGTCGCTCAGCCCGGCCTCCCCGGCCGCGGGCGCCTCGGTGACCGCCACGGCCAAGGTGCATGCCACGCGCACCCTCCAGGTGCAGGCGCTCACTGTCGCGGTCCGGTCCGCGAGCGGAGCGCACTCCGACTTCCGGGCGTCCGGCCCCACCACGCTGGGCCCCTCCGAGACCGTGTTCACCCCGGCGAGCCGCACCTTCGCGGCCGGTGCGTACACCTACTACGTCGAGTACGAGACCGCCGACACGTGGCACCGGCTCACCCCGACGGGATCGTTCACGTCGAACGGCAGCACCGTCACGCCGACCTCCGCGGCGACTCCCGCCGCGAGCGCCACGCCGTCGTCGTCTCCGTCGTCCACGCCGTCGAACTCTCCGTCGTCCACGCCGTCGTCCTCGCCCTCGGTGTCGCCGAGCACGAGCATCACGAGCGCACCGACGACCTCCACGCCCACGGCCCCGGCGAGCGCCTCAGCGACCGCTTCGGCTTCGGCCTCGGCCTCGGCTTCGGCCTCGGCTTCGGCCTCCGCTTCGGCGACGCCCAGCGCGACCGCGACGACGTCCGCGGCGGGCCCGTCCCCGGTCGGGATCCCGGGTTCGTGGCACGAGGTGTTCGCCGACGAGTTCAACGGGACCAGCCTCGACACGTCGAAGTGGAACCCGAACTGGCTCGGCTGCGCGACCTGCACCACCCCGCCGGTCAACAGCAGCGAGCAGGACGCGTACGCGCCCTCGCAAGTCAGCGTCAGCGGCGGTTCGCTCCACCTGACCATGGCCCAGCAGTCCACCACCGTGAACGGCAAGACCTACCCGTACCGCTCCGGTCTGGTCGAGTCCAGCGGCAAGGCCCAGTTCACCTACGGCGCGTTCGAGGCCCGCATCTACCTGCCCGCCGGCAGCGGCGGCATCGCGAACTGGCCCGCGTTCTGGACGGACGGCCAGAGCTGGCCGACCGACGGTGAGATGGACGTGATGGAGGGCCTCGAAGGGGGCGCCTGCTACCACTTCCACTCCCCGTCCGGCGGCCCCGGCGGCTGCGCGTCCGGCGACTACAGCGGGTGGCACACCTACGGCGCCGACTGGGAGCCCGGTTCCGTCACCTACTACTACGACGGCAAGGAGGTCGGCAAGATCACGACCGGCATCACCTCCGCGCCGCAGTACCTGATCCTGAACAACGGCCTGAACTCGTCCGACGCCCAGCCCGTGGCACCGTCCGACATGCAGGTCGACTACGTGCGCGTCTGGCAGCACTGACCCGGACGGCGAAGCCGGGGAAGGCAGGTGCGCGGTGTCCGGAGAGGCGAAGGCAGCCCCTCCGGACACCGCGCACGTGTGGTGCGGGCGTCAGGCGGCCGTGCGGAGTTCGAGCGTGCAGCACTTGACGCTGCCGCCCCCCTTGAACAGCTCCGAGAGGTTGATCGGACGCGGCGTGAAGCCGTGCTCGCGCAGGCGCTCGGCCAGCGCGTGCGCCGTCTCGGCGAGGAAGACGTTGCGGCCGTCGCTCAGCGCGTTGAGGCCGAACGCCTCCGCGTCGTCCGCGGTGGCCAGGATGGCGTCGGGGAAGAGGCGCTCGAGGGTGGCGCGGCTCTCGTCGGAGAAGGCGCCGGGGTTGTACATGATCTCGTCCCCGTCGAGCACGGCCAGCGCGGTGTCGAGGTGGTAGAAGCGCGGGTCGACCAGCTCCAGGCTGACCACGGGGCGGCCGAAGTACTCCTCCGCCTCGCGGTGGCCCTCGGCGGTGCTGCGGAAGCCGTGGCCGGCCAGGATGTAGGAGCGCGTGGTGAGCAGGTCGCCCTCGCCCTCGTTGAGGTGGCGGGGTTCCAGGGTGTCCGTGAAGCCGTTGTGCCGGAACCAGTTCAGATACGCCGCTCCCTCCGCCGCACGCTCCTCGTTGCGGAAGCGCGCGCCTAGGACCTTGCCGTCCACGACGGTGGCGCCGTTGGCGGCGTAGACCATGTCCGGGAGACCGGGGAGCGGGTCGATCAGCTCGACCGTGTGACCGGCCTCGACCAGGGCGCCGTGGAGCCGCTCCCACTGGGAGACGGCGAGTCCGGTGTCGACCGGCACGACCGGGTCCATCCATGGGTTGATCGCGTAGGTGACCTCGAAGAAGTCGGGGCGGCACATCAGGTAGCGGCGGGGCCTGGGGGTGCGGGAGGCGACGGGCACGGCGGATTCTCCGGATTCGGTACTCGGGCTTGTTGGTTGGAGCCTGTGGGTCGGGAGTAGGGACTCGGGATCGTCGGGACAGTGGGTGTGGGTGCGCCGGCTCAGATCAGGCCGTGACGCAGGCCGTGGGCCACGGCGTGCGCGCGGTTGCGGGCCTGGAGTCGGGACATCAGGTCGTAGATCGTGTTCTTGACGGTGTGTTCGGAGCAGCGCAGCGTCCTTGCGATCACCGCGTTGCCGTGTCCCTCCGCCATCAGGTCGAGCACCGCCGTCTGGCGTGACGTCAGAACTGGTCTACCCGCGCCGTGCTGCCACATGTGCGACGGTTTGATCGCGCCCGCGCCCGCGGCGGCCTCGGTGGGGCCGTTGGCCAGCAGTTGGGTGAGCGCCGAGTACGGCATGCGGACCGCCCCGCAGGGCGACCGGTGGGAGGTCGGGTTCACAGCATCCCCGCTCGGAGTGCGTAGGCGACGGCGTGGGCGCGGTTGCGCAGCCGGAATCTCTGGGTGATGTCGTGCAGCACGGTGGTGACCGTGCGCGGCGAGTAGGCGAGGTGGGTGGCGATCTCGCTGGTCTCGTGGCCCTCGGCGACCATCTGGAGCACGGCGCGCTCGCGGTCCGACAGCCCCGAGACGACGCCCGCGCGGTCGCGGTCGCCCCTGGCGGACAGGGAGGCGACCCCGGAGCGGCCGAGGACCTGCTCGAAGAGATCCGGCGAGAGGGTGCAGTCCCCGTGGGCCGCCGCCAGGACGGCCTCGGTGAGCCGTGCCGGGTCCGCCTCGCGGCGCAGCAGCAGCGCGCGGGCGCCGGCGGCGAGGGCGTGGAGGGCGTCGGCCGCGGCCAGCTCCCCGGCGACCAGCACGACGGCGGGGCGCGCGGCCGTCTCCCTGGCCGCGCGCAGCAGCTCCAGCTCCGCGTGGCCGAAGCGGTCGACGGTCAGCACGACGACGGCGGGGGTCTGGAGGACGGCGGTTCCCGCGGACCCACCCTCAGCGGCGGTCGTGGGGAGGGTCGTCAGCTGCGGACTGAGCCCCAGGGCGCTGAGCGTTCCCGCTTCGAGCACCGGGTCGAGGGCGACGACGCGGACGGGTACGGGTTCTGCCATGGGGTCCTCCAGGCTGATGGACCGACGTGCGGACGGGACGGGTGAGCACCCGGCACACGCTCGGATATCGGTGGCCGGGAGCCGGCGGTGGTGGTGCCGGGCACAGCATCCAGACTGCGGCCGGGACGGAGGACGGACATCCGGGTCGACCCCCCACCTTTACGGCGCGCCCGCCCGGCGGGGTCGGGACCGATGCGGGACTGTTGCGGGACTGGTTCGGGACATGGGGGTCATGCCGTCGTTCCGCCTGCTTCGCCGCAGGTGGGAAGAGAGGGGGGCGCGCGGGGGACATGGGGGCGTCGGGTCCGGCAGCGGGGGCGGTCGGCCGTCGTCGGGAGGCGGCGCCGCTTGCCGCGCGCACCCTCCCTCCTCTGGGAAGGCTCGGCAGAACCGCAGTTCAACGGGGTCGCGTGGGGGAACGACGGCCGCGGGTGGGGTGCGACTCCCCACCCACTCGAGGATCGCTTGAGAATATGGGGGCTGCACCCCCATGTGGGGGCCGCGCGGCTCTGCGACGTTGTTCTCGTGACCGAACGCACCGCACTCCTCGAATCCCGGAACGCCGGCCTGCCGCAGTGGTGGTGGGCGCGGGGCCTGACCCTCTGTGAGCGGCTCGCCGCTCCGGGCGCCCCGACGGTGGACCGGACCGCGCGCCTTCGCCTGGACGCGCTGCGGACCGTCCCGTGGGCCTCCGCCCACACGGACGGGCTCGCCGCCCGGCTGACCGCGCTCGGCCTCGGGGACGAGCTGGCGCGGGCCCTCGGCGAGGAGCAGCCGGAGCGTCTGGCGGCGCGGACCGCCAAGCCGCGCTGGGTGGAGGCGATCGAGCGCGCCCTCGAGGCGGCGCCGGAGCGCCCGGAGGACCACGACACCTCCCGCACTGACGACTCCGACGGCGCTGACGACTCCGACGGAGCCGGCGAGGCTGACGGGGCAGCGGTCTTCGTGCCCGTCCTGCGGCCGCTGATCGGCTGCGCCTGGGCGGAGGTCAAGGAGCAGGCGGCTCTGGCGCCCGAGGAGCGGCGCGTCGTGCGGACCGCGTTCGAGGAGCGCCTCGGCGCCCAGCTCGTCCGCCTCGCGGCGCGGACCCTGGTGACGGAGCTGCACCGGGCGCGGCGGGCCGGCGAGTTGGCGGGATCGACCTCCCGGGAGCGGTTCGCGGCCTTCACGGCCGAACTCGGCACCCGCGCCGGTCTGGCCCGGCTGTTCGCCGCCTACCCGGTCCTGGCCCGGCTGCTGGGGCAGACCTGCCTCGACGCGGCCGACGCCGCCGCCGAACTGACGGCACGTCTTCACCGCGACCGCAAGGATCTCGTCGCCGAGCTGTTCGACGGCGTCGACCCCGGCCCGCTGACCGGTCTGGACCTCGGGCGCGGCGACGCGCACCAGGGCGACCGCAGCGTGACCGTGCTCACCTTCGCCGACGGCCGTCGCACGGTCTGCAAGCCGCGTCCGCTGGAGCAGCACGCGCTGCTGGACGAGTTGGTCGCCTGGCTGGACGGCAAGGTGCCCGGCCTCGGTCTGCGCACCGCCCGCACGCTGCGTCGACCCGGCTACGGTTGGCTGGAGTTCGTCGAGCACCGCTGGTGCGACACCACCGCCGAGGCGGACCGCTTCTACCGCCGCCAGGGCGCGCTGCTGGCCCTGCTCTACGCGGTCGACGGCGCCGACATGCACTACGAGAACGTCATCGCCTGCGGCGACCAGCCCGTGCTGGTGGACGCCGAGACGCTGCTGCACGGCGGCCTGCCCCAGGCCACCACCGTCGGCCACGACCCCGCAGCCCAGGCACTTCAGGCATCCGTCCAGCGGACCTGTCTGCTTCCCACGCTGCTGATCGGCGAGCAGGGCGCACTGGACATCTCGGCTCTGGGCCGGGTCGACTCCGGGGCCTACCCGAGCGCCTGCCTGCGCTGGGAGCACGCGGGCACCGACCTGATGCGCGCCGTGCGCGGCGGAGCCGACAGCCCGGCGGCGCAGAACCAGCCGCTGCCGCAGGGGCTGGCCGCCGCCCCGACCGACCACCGCGCCGCGCTGCTGGCGGGGTTCCGCCTGGGCTACGACGCCGTCGCCGCGCACCGCGACGAACTGCTGGGCGTCGACGGCCCGTTGGCGCGCTGGTCGGACGCTCCGGGACGGCTGATCGTACGGGCGACCCGGCTCTACACGACCCTCCTGGACGAGTCGACCCACCCGGACCTGCTGCGCGACGCGCTGGCCAGGGACGCGGTCTTCGCGGTGCTGTGGACCGAGTCGGCCCAGGACCCGGCCCGGCAGCGGCTGGTGGAGTACGAGATCGCCGACCTGTGGCGCGGCGACGTGCCGCTGTTCACCCACCGTCCCGACCGGACGGCCGTGTGGACCTCCGGCGGCGTCGGCGTGGACGCGGTCCTGCCGGTACCGGCCCTGACGGCCGTGCACGCCAAGATCGCGGCGATGGGCGAGGTCGACCGGTACGACCAGGAGTGGGTCATCGCCGCCTCCCTGGCCGTCTCCGCCGCCACCGCGGGCTCGGGAGGACCGCGGTCGCAGCTGCTGCCCCCCTCGGCCCCGGCCGTCGTGCCGCCCACCCGGGGGCGGTTGCTCGCCGCCGCCTGCGGCGTCGCGGACGAGCTCGTGGCCCGTGCGGTGCGTACCGGGGACCGCGCCAACTGGCTCGGTCTGGAGCAGGTCGTGGGCGCCCACTGGGCGGTGCTGCCGATGGGCGGCGGGCTCGCCCAGGGCTACACCGGCGTGGCCCTCTTCCTCGCGCAGGCCGGACGGCTGGTCGGGGCAGACCGCTATCTCGACCTCGCCCGCGCCGTGCTGCGCCCGCTGCCCTCGCTGCTGCGCGCCCTCGCGCTGGACCCGGAGCTGAGCCTGGCCGCCGGGCCGGGCGCGCTCGACGGGATCGGCGGCATCGTCCACGCGCTGCTTCGGCTGCGTGAACTGCTGGGCGACCGCGAGGCGTTCGAGGACGCGTCAGCGGATGACTGCCTGGACCTGGCGCTGGCCGCGCTGGCCCACGCCGTCGCCGGACCGGCGGCGGCGCCGGCCGAGGGAGCGGACACCGACGGGACGGCCGCCGACGGGTTGGCCACCGGGCTCGCCGGGGCGCTCGCCGCCGCGGTCGCCGCCTGGCAGGCGACCGGCTCCGCACAGGCGGCGGAGCTGGCCCGGGCCGTCGCCGACACGCTCCTCGACCGCCTCGCCGCCCGGTCCGCCGCCGGCACCACCTGCGTGCCGGGCCTCGCCGATGGCGACGCCGGGATCGGCTGGGCGCTCACCCGCTACGCCGCCGCGCACGGCGACGTGCCCGAGGTCGCCCGGCACGCCGCCGTGGGGGCGGAGCTGCTCCGCACCGCGCTGGCCGCGGCCCGGGCGGGCGTCGAAGACGCCTCCTGGGACTCCGGTCTGGCCGGCGTCGTCCTCGCTGTCGCGGACTCCAGCGACGCCCGCGGCGTGGACGTGGAGCCGGCCGAGGAGCTGGCTGCGGCCGTGGACGCCGGCGCCGGCCGGCTGCTCCCCGTGGACCAGAGCCTCGGCCGGGGCGCGCTCGGCGCGCTGGAGGCGCTGGGCCTCCTGGCGCGACGCGGCAGCGCCGCCGCCCGCACGGCGCTCGACCGCCGCAGCGGCGAGCTGCTGGGCGCGGTGGAGCTGCTCGGCCCCCGCTGCGGGACGCCCGACCAGGTGCCCACCCCCGGCCTGCTCAACGGCCTGGCCGGCATCGGCTACGGACTGCTCCGGCTCGCCTGCCCCGACGACGTCCCCTTCCCGCTGCTGCCGTCACCGGCCGCGACCTGGACCGCACCGCACTGCTGACCGCACCACCGCACCGCACTGCTGACCACACCGCACCGCACCGCCGGACCGCTCCGCTGGAGCGCGTCACCCGAAGCCCGACCCGCCACCGTCCTCTGCCGCCGTGACCGCGCAGAACCCACGAAAGGGAATCCCGATGAACCAGATCTCCACCGCCGCGACCGTCGAGACCGAGCTCTCCGCCGAGGCCGTGGACGCGACGGAGCAGGACCCCGCGGGCGGGATCACCCTCTCGGGTCGCAACCGGGTCTGCGCCCGCGCCCGGGTGCTGGCGGGCCTCGTGCTGACCAGCGGTCTCGTGGTCGCGCTCAGCACCATCGACACCTCGGTCTCCGCGCCGCACATCTCCTGATCGGGAATCAGGTAAGAACTCGGCATATCGGGCGAGGGCACTGATCCGCTTGTGCGGGTCGGTGCCCTCGCTTCGTCACAGGTCCTCCACAATGACCGTCCGCAGTCTGCCGTCGACGTGCACCTATCAACTACGATCAGCGATCATGCGTTCTCAGGCGGCACGCGTCATCGGACGCGATACCCAGCTGGGGCACCTGCGGCAGGCACTCGAGGATGCCCGCCAGGGCCGTGGCGGCGCCGTCTTCATCGTCGGCGAGGCCGGGGTGGGTAAGTCCCGCCTCGCGGCGGAGGCGGCCGGCGAGGCGTTCACCGCCGGCATGCGGGTCCTGCGCGGACGCAGCACCGCCACCGGCCCCACCGTGCCGTTCCGGCCGCTGACCGAGGCGCTGATGTCGCTGTTCCGCAGCGGCGAGCCGATCGACGACCAGGCGCTCGGCCCCTACCGGCCGGTCCTCGGCCGCCTCATACCCGAGTGGAGCGTCGGGGACCACGAGAACAGCTCCATGGTGATCCTCGGCGAGGCCGTGCTGCGCCTGCTGATCGCGGCCGGGCGCGGTCGAGGCCAACTGCTGCTCCTGGAGGACCTGCACGAGGCCGACCCGGAGACGCTCGCCGTCGTCGAGTACCTCGTCGACAACCTCGAGTACACGCCCGTGACGCTGCTGGCGACGATCCGCACCGAGTTCAGCGACGCCCTCGACCTCGCCTCCGCCGCCCGGCGGCGCGGCACCGGCACCGTTCTGGACCTGCCGCCGCTGACTCGGCCCCAGGTCCAGGAGCTGATCGCGGTCGGCCTCGGCGTCGAGCCCGCGCACGTGCCCGAACCGGTGCTGGAACGGCTGTGGGACGACAGCTCCGGCAGTCCGTTCCTGGTGGAGGAGCTGCTCCAGTCGCTGGTCGGCGGCGGCGCGCTGGTGCAGGGCCTGGACGGCTGGCGGGTCGTCGGCGACCTGCGCAGCGACGTGTCCGGCTCGCTGGCCCGAGGCATCCTGCGGCGGATCGACCGGCTGGGCCCGCAGGGCCTCGCCCTGCTGTCGGCGGCGGCCGTGCTCGGCCGCCGGTTCCCGCTGACGGTGCTCCAGCGGATGACCGGCATCGACGACCGGAGCCTGCTCAGCCACCTGCACGCGGGCGTCGCCGCGCAGCTGGTGCTGCCCGACGAGCCCGCGCCGGACTGGTACGCCTTCCGCCACTCGCTCACCCCGGAGGCGCTGTTCACGCAGCTCACCCCCGACAACCGGGCGCAGCTCGCGCACCGGGCGGCGGACGCGGTCGAGGAACTGCACCCGAGACTCACCGGCGAGTGGTGCCCGCTCGCCGCCGAACTGCGCCTCCAGGCAGGGCAGGAGGCCGAGGCGGGCCGCCTCTACGCCGAGGCCGGACGCCGCGCCCTGGCGGACGGGGCGATCGGCTCCGCCGTCGCCCTGCTGGACCGGGCCGAACGCCTGCTGAGCGGCCTGGACGACGCCGTCGCCCGCGCCGAGGTGCTCGAGTCGCTGCTGCCCGCCCTCGCCGAGGCCGGGGAGTTCGGGCGCGCCTTCGACCTGGCCGAGCACCTGCGCGAGCTCGGCGGCGCCGGCCTCAGCCGGTCGCGGGTCGCGGCGCTGCACACCCGCCTCGCCAAGGTGGCGCACACGGCCGGGCGTTGGGTCGACGGAAACCGCCAGGTCGCGCTCGCCCGCGACGCCCTCGGCCCGCTCGCGGACGAGGCCGACGTGGCGCCCGTCGACGTGGTCGCGGCCTATCTGGCGCTGGACACCCCAGGCCCTGACCGCACCCAGTTCGCCGAGAAGCTCGCCCGCTCCGCGGTGGAGGTCGCCGAGCGGCACGAACTGTCCATCGTCGCCTGCCAGGGCTGGGAGCTGCTCGCCGTCGTCGCCAGGGAACGCGACCCGGAGGAGGCCCAGTCCGTCCTGGAACGCGCGCTGGGCGCGGCCGAACGGCACCGGCTGCCGCTCCAGCGCCTGTACGCGCTCACGCGCATCGGCGGCAACGGCTGGCTGGCCGAGACCGACCCCACCGGGCTGCGCACCGCCCGGGAGGAGGCGCTGCGCCTCGGCGCGGCCACCATCGTCTACACCATCGACGGCATCCTGATCCTCGACTCGGTGCTCCGCGGCGAGTTCGACCGCGCGCGGGAGGCGGCGGAGGAGTGCCTGACCGTCGTGCGCCGTCTGCGCCTGGCCCCCGCGATCCGCTACACGCTGATGGCCAGGGCCAGCGCGTCCGCGCACCTCGGCGACCGGGCCGGCATGGAGGAGGCGCTGGACGCCTTCTCGGCCTGGGACGGCGCGGGCTCCCAGGAGGAGGTGCTGGCCGTCGGCCTGGCCCGCACGTTCTGCGCGCTGATGGAGGAGGACCGCGAGCTCGCGCGCCGCGAACTCGCCGAGGTGGCCCGGCTGGAGCGGGACAACCCCAGCACGTACTACCTGAGCGGCCGGCTCGGCGTCGGCGTCCTGCTGGACGTCCTCGACGGCCGCGCCGACCACACCGCGCTGAGCGCGGCGGCGGCGACCGCCCCCGGCCGGATGCGCTGGAACCGCCAGTTCCTGGCCCTGGCCGACGCGGTCCTCCTCGGCCGCGAGGGCCGCGGGGACGCGGCGGCCGCGGCGGTGGCCCACGCCGTCCGGGAGGCGGAACCGTACCCCGTGGCCCAGCAGCTGGGCCTGCGGCTGGTGGCGGAGTCGGCCCACGCCGACGGCTGGGGCGAGCCGGTCGCGTGGCTGCGCGGGGCGGAGGTCTTCTTCCACCAACGGGAGGTGCCGACGGTCGCGAACGCGTGCAGGGCCGCGCTGCGCGGTATGGGTGTGTCGGTGCAGCAGCACCGCAGCGGGGCGGACCGCATACCCGAAGGTCTTCGGGCGCAGGGGGTCACGGTCCGCGAGTACGAGGTGTTCGTGGTGCTGGCGGAGCGGCTGGGCAACAAGGACATCGCGGAGCGGCTGTACATCTCGCCGCGGACGGTGGAGAAGCACATCGCCGCTCTGATCGCGAAGACGGGAGCCACCAACAGAGCCGCACTGTGTGCACTGTCGGCAACTGTTCAGGGGCGCGGGGAACTGCGTGACAAGCCACCCGGGGCAGTCGGTCCTCGCTGAACAGGGCCGTCCGCGCAGGCTGGTCTCTCGCGCCCACGCGGCGGAGCCGCACATCGGCAGAGCCCCGCGCCCCTGACGAGCTACCGCATGGCGCGAACCTGAGACGACGAGAGTGTGGCAAGCGCCGTCAGAGCCAGGATCACCGCCGGAAGCGCGAACAGCGCTCCCGCGCCCGTGCGCGCCAGCGCCCCGCAGGCCACGAGGGAGATCGGCGCGGCCGCGTAGCCGAGGACCATGTCCACCGAGACGACCCGGCTCAGCACCTCGCCCGGGATGTTCCGCTGGATCCAGCTCAGCCCGAAGACGCCCTGGAAGCCGATGCCGAATCCCATCGCCAGGACCACCGCCACCGCCGCGATCGGGCTGCCCACCAGCCCGAGCGCGCTCATGCCGATGGCCAGCCAGCCCGCCAGCGCCGCGACCATCAGGCCCACGCGCGGGCTGCCCTTGACGACGCCGCCCAGCAGCGTGCCGAGCATCGCGCCGCCGGCCAGCGCGCCGTTGAGGAGGCCGAGGGTGGTGGAGCCGCCGTGGCCGGCCGCGCGGGCCAGCGTGGCGAAGCCGACCGTGAAGGGGCCCGCGTAGGAGAAGTTGACCGCGGTGTCGAGGGCGAGGATGGTGCGGATGCGCGGGTCCTTCAGGGCGAAGCCGACCCCGACGCGGATGCGGGCGCCGAGGCCTTCGCCCTTCTCGCCGGGGGCGGCGGGCTTCGGGCGGCTCGTCAGGGGACGGATGCGGGCGACCAGCAGGCCGCAGAGCGCGAAGCAGACGGCGTCGACGAGGAAGGCGACCGACGGCTGGGTGACCGCGACCACGACGCCGCCGAGCGCCGGGCCCAGCACCGCGCTGATCCGGGTGCCGGTGCCCAGCAGCGCGTTGGCCTGGGTGAGCAGCTCCTTGTCCACGACCGACGGCAGCACCGTGACGCGCGCCGGCTGGAAGAACGCGTCCACCGCGCCGAACAGCGCGGCCGCGCCCAGCAGCATCCACAGGCCGAGCCCGCCGCCGAGGCCGGCCGCGCCGACCGCGCCCATGACCAGGGCGCGGGTGAGGCTGGAGGCGGTCATCAGCGTGCGCGGGGACCACTTGTCGCTGAGCGAGCCGCCGACCAGGGTCAGCAGGGCCCGGGGGATGGCCTGGAGGGTGAGCACGTAGCCGAGGTCGAGGGTGGAGTGGGTGACCGCGAGCGTGATCCAGGAGAAGGCGATGGTGCTGAAGCCGTCGCCGAGGAGCGAGAGGGACTGGCCGAGCCAGAGCAGACGGAAGGAACGCAGCCGGAGGGGAGCCCAGAGCCGGGGTGCCTCGGCTTCGGCTTCGGGGGCGGTGGCGGGGGCGGGTGCGGACGCGGTGGCAGCCATGGTGAGGGGAGACCTTTCGTGGGGGCGCCGTCCCTGCGGACGGCGCCCCGGAGTGGAGGGGACGTCAGTACTGGACGGGCAGGGCGGTCAGGCTCCGGTTGAGCAGGGACGGCTGCCACGCGAGCCGTCGCGCGTCCAGGGCGAGCCGCGGGCGGTCGCGGACCAGGACCGAGACCACGACCCCGGCCACCAGGCGGGCCAGCGCCGCGCCGATGCAGAAGTGCGCGCCGAAGCCGAAGCCGAGGTGGGTGCCGTCGGCGCGGCGCAGGTCGAAGGCGTCCGGCTCGGGGAACTTGGCCGGGTCGCGGTTGGCCGCCGCGGTGACCAGGAAGATCCGGTCGCCGGCCTGCACGGTGTGGCCGTCCAGGTCGAAGTCCCGTGCGGCGTTGCGGATCGACATCTTCGACGGTCCGTCCAGCCGCAGCGTCTCCTCGACCGCCACGGCCGCGAGCTCCGGTTCGGCCTGGACGGCGGCCAGCAGCTCCGGCTGGGCGAGCAGCGCCAGCATGGTGTTGGCGATCAGGTTGCTGGTGGTCTCGCCGCCGGCGAAGGCCATCTGGGTCAGCATGCCGACGAACTCCGCCCCGGTGACGGTGTCGCCGACGCGGCCGGCCGCCAGCACCGAGCTGATCAGGTCGTCCTTGGGGTCCGCCTGCCGCTGCGCGACCAGGTCCGCGAGGTAGTCCTCCAGACTGCACAGCGACTGGAGCGAGGTGCGGTACTCGCTCTCCTGCTGCGCCGTGCCCAGCACCAGGTCGGCGACCTTGGCGTTCCAGTACCAGAACGAGGGGCCGTGGGCCTGCGGCACGCCCAGCCAGCGGGCGAAGACCAGGGCGGGCAGCGGCTTGGCGATGTCCGCGTACAAATCGCCGGTGCGGCCCGGGGCCGCCTTGCGGGCCAGCATGGCCTGGGTGGCCCGCTCGGTGAAGGTCCGGTAGCGCCCCACCGCCCGTGCCGCGAACTGCTCCTGGAAGACCTGCCGCAGGCGCCGGTGGTTCGGCGGGTCGTTGAAGACCATCCAGCTGGACAGGATGCCGAAGGCGCGCTCGGCGTCCTCGCGGGCGCCCTCGGGGACGGCGTCCATCAGCGGGCGCACCCGGTCGGCGGAGACCGCCGGGTCGCGCAGGCAGCGCATCACCTGGTCGTAGCCGGTGACCAGCCAGGCGCGGTGCATCGGGCTCCAGAAGACCGGCTCGTGCTCGCGCAGCGCGTTCAGGTAGGGGTAGGGGTCGGCGTTGACGGCGGGGTCGAGCAGGTAGCGCTCCGCGAAGCGCGTCAGTGTGGTGGTGGTCATCGACGGGTCTCCTGCCCGGTGGCGGGGGTGAGTTCGGTCAGCAGCGCGGCCAGGTTCGCGACCAGCGGGTCGGTGAGCATGGTGCGGTGGTCGCCGGGGAGGGTGTGCACGGTCAGGCCGCCCGTCGCCAGCTCGCGCCAGCGGGCCACGTAGGTGGCGTGGTCGACGTCGAGGCCCGGCATCGGCTCGCCGTCGGGGAGCTCCGCGCAGGCCTGGCTGATGACCAGGTGGACGTGGCCGGGGTAGGGCCGCAGCTCGTAGTCGGCCAGCGCGGCCAGCAGCGAGTGCCAGACCTCGATCGGCGCGTCCGCGACGAGCGCGGCCTCGCTCGTCGCCATGCCGGCGGCGAGCAGCCGGTCCTGGAGCATGGCCGAGGCCTCCGCCCGCTCCGGGGAGCCCTCCGGGGTGGCCCGCAGCGCGTCGCGCAGGCGCAGGGCGTCGGCCATGTCGGCGACGAAGCCCGCGAGGCGTTCGGCCGCCGCCGGGTGCGGCAGGTACGGCTCGATCAGCACCAGCGGCGCCACCGGCCGTCCGGACTCCGCGAGTTGGGTGGCCAGCTCCAGTGCGATGTTGGCGCCCATGGACCAGCCGAGGATGGACCGCGGGCCGTTCCTGTCGCCGCTGTCGCCGTGGGCGGCGATCTCGGCCGCGTAGTCGGCGGCGATCCCGGGCACGGTCCGCGGGTCGACGCCGCCGACCAGGCCGCGTGCCTGGAAGGCGGCCACCGCGCTCCCCTCGGGCAGGGCCCGCGCCAGCGGCACGTACCAGGTGGCCGAGCCGCCGGTCGGGTGCACGCAGTACAGCGGCGCGCCGTCGCCCGCGCGCAGGGTCACCTCCGAGCGGATCACCGACGGCGCGGACCGGGCGGCCCGCACGGCCAGTTGGGCCACCGTCGGCGCCTCGACCAGGTCCCGGACGGTGACCGCGACGCCGCGCGCCAGCGCCTTGGCCGCCACCCGGACCGTCGACAGGGAACTGCCGCCGAGCTCGAAGAAGTCGTCGTGCACGCCGATCCCCTCGACGCCCAGCACCTCCCGCCAGACCTCGACGAGCGCCAGCTCGGCGGGCGTGGTCGGAGCGACGTAGGCGGCGCTGAGGTCGGACCGCTCCAGGGCGGGGGCGGGCAGAGCCTTGCGGTCGACCTTCTCGTTGCTGGTCAGCGGCAGAGCGTCGAGGAAGACGAAGCGGCCGGGGACCATGTAGGCGGGCATCCGGGTGCGCAGTGCCTGACGGATCGTCTCCGCGCCGAGCTCCGCGCCCGGCGACGGCACGACGTAGGCGACCAGGCCGGGGCCGCCCGGCAGGTCGGTGCGGAGCAGCACCGCCGCCGAGTGCACCTGCGGCAGCTGCCGCACCGCCGCCTCGACCTCGCCGAGCTCGATCCGCAGGCCGCGCAGCTTGACCTGCGAGTCGCGGCGGCCCAGGTACTCGACGGAGCCGTCGGCGCGATGGCGGCCCAGGTCGCCGGTGCGGAAGAGACGGGCGCCGGGTGGACCGAAGGGGTCGGGCACGAAGCTCGCCGCGGTGAGCGCCGGACGGCCCAGGTAGCAGCGGACCACGCTCGGCCCGCCGACGTGGATCTCGCCGGGCACGCCCACCGGGACGGGCTGGAGGTCGCGGTCCAGCAGATAGGAGCGGGTGTTGCGGACGGGTCCGCCGATCGCCGGGCGGCCCTCGCCCGGGTGGCACTCGGCCAGGTGGGACCAGACCGAGGTCTCGGTCAGGCCGTAGCCGTTGAGGAAGCGGCGGCCGCGGGACCAGGCGTCGGCCAGTTCGGCCGGGCAGGCCTCGCCCGCGACCATCAGCGTCGCCAGCGCCGGCAGGTGCTCGCCCGGCATGACGGCCAGCGCGGTCGGCGGCAGCACGGCCGCGGTGACCCGCTGCCCGCGCAGGGTGCGGGCCAGGTCCGGGCCGGCACGCAGCGCGTCCTTGGGCGCGGTCACCAGGCACGCGCCGTTGGCCAGGGCCCAGGTGAGCTCGAAGACGCAGGCGTCGAAGCTGGACGAGGCGAACTGGAGCACCCGGTCCTGCGGCGTCGGCCGCAGGCCGTCCCGCTGGGCCTGGAGCATGTTGGCGAGGCCGGCGTGGTGCACGGTGACGCCCTTGGGGACGCCCGTCGAGCCGGAGGTGTAGATGACGTAGGCCGCGTGCAGCGGGTCGACCGCCTCGTCCCCGTCCTCGGGTTCGCTCTGCGGCGTCGCGTCGGCCGGGTCGTCGACGAGCAGCACCCGCCCGTCGAACGGCACCGCGTCCGCCAGCCCGCGCTGGCTGATCAGCACGGTCATGCCGCTGTCGGAGGCCATGAAGGCGAGGCGCTCGGTCGGGTAGGCGGCGTCCAGCGGGACGAACGCGCCGCCCGCCTTGAGCACCGCCAGCACCGACCGCACCAGCTCCGGTCCCCGGTCCAGGCAGACGCCGACCATCGTCTCGGCGCCGACACCCAGTTCGCGCAGCCGCACGGCCAGGCGGTCGGCCGAGGCGTCGAGTTCGGCGTAGCTCAGCACCGTCTCCCCGTGGGCGAGGGCCGGGGCGTCCGGACGGAGCCGGGCCTGCTCGCGGACGCAACCGTGGAAGGTGAGCTCCGGGTCGGCGGCCGTGGGTCCCTCCGCCCAGGTGACCAGGGCCTGTTCGCGAGCCGCGCCGCGTAGTACCGGACGTGCGGCCGGGGCGCCGGGGTCGGCGAGCATCGCGTCGAGGCACTCGCGCAGCAGGTCGGCGAGCTGCTCGGCGGTCGCGGTGTCGAAGCAGGCGGCGTCGGTGTCCAGGGTGAAGCCGCCGGGGCTCGCGTTGAGGGCGAGCGGGAAGGTGGTCCGGGCGACCTCCAGCGACTCGTCCCAGCTGTCGCCCTCCAGCCGGTGGAAGTTGACGTAGTTGAAGACCGCCTCGACCAGCGTTCCTGCGCCGGGGCACAGTTGCTGGATCCGGGCCAGCGGTACGCGCCGGTGCGGCATCAACTCCTGCTCGGCGGCGAAGACGTGACGCAGCAGGCCCAGCCAGCTGGTGTCCTCGGCCGCGGTCGGCAGACCGAACGGCACGGTGTTGAGGAAGAGCCCGCGCATCCGGTCCGCACCGGCGTACTCGGGGCGGCCGTTGACGACCATGCCGACCGCGTGCGGGCCGGCCGCGTCGTTCTGCTCGGCGAACATGCCCATCACGTGGTGGAACGCGGTCAGCAGCACCGTCCGCAGCGGCACGCCGGCACGGCGGGCCAGCTCGCCGAGCGGCCCGGTCAGCTGCGGGAAGGAGCGCCGCGCCTCGTAGAGCGAGCTGTCCTCGGCGGCTCGGCGGACGAAGTGGACCGGCTCCAGGTCGGCGAGCGTGCGCCGCCAGTAGGCGAGGCTCTCCGCGCTGCCGCTCGCCGCGCGCTCCAGGGCCACGTACTCGGCGAACGCGGGCGCCGGCGGGAGCTCCGGTGCGGCGCCGTCGACGACGGCCCTGCGGTGCAGGTCCAGCAGGTCGGCGATGAGCGAGGTCAGGCTCCAGCCGTCGAGGACGATGTGGCAGTCCGTCAGGACCAGCCGCAGTTCGGCCTCGTCGACGTGGAAGAGGTGGATCCGCACCAGCGGCGCGGCGGCGAGGTCGAAGCGCCGGTCGAACTCGCCCTGCACGTGGACCTTCAGGGCGGCGCGTTGCTCCTCGTGCGACAGGCCGCGCAGATCGCTGTAGCCGATGGGCAGTTCGGCCGTCGGGTGGACCAGCAGCGTGGGCTCGGCGAACGAGGCGAGGTCGACCGAGGAGCGCAGGATGCTGTGGGCGCGCACCACCGCGTCGGCGGCGGCCTGGAAGGCGACGAGGTCGAAGCCCTCCGGGACGGTGATCTTCAGGTCGGTGACGTTGTGGTACGCGCCCCTGCCCGGATCGGCCAGCATCTCGTGCAGCATCCCGGCCTGGAGCGGGGTGAGCGGGTAGGCGTCCTCCAGCCCCTCGGGCAGCCGGGCGGCGTCCGCCTCGTCCAGCTGTGAGAAGGGCGCGACGGGCGCGGGCGTGTCCACGGCGGTCGTGGCCAGCCGGGCGAGGTCGGCCAGCGTGCGGGCGCGGAACACGTCCGCGACGCTGACGCCCAGCCCGCCGGCGCGGGCGAGGCCGACCACCCGCAGCGCGAGGATGGAGTCCCCGCCCAGGTCGAAGAAGTTGGCCGTGCGGCCGACCCGTTCGGTGCTGAGCACCTCGCCCCAGATCCGGGCCAGCGCCTCCTCGGTGGCGCCGACAGGGGCCTCGTAGGCGGTCCCGGCCGTCTCGTCGGCGCCCGCGACGGCGGCGAGCGCGTTGCGGTCGACCTTGCCGTTGGCGGTGATCGGCAGCTTCGGGTGGCGCACGAAGAGCGCCGGGACCATGTACTCGGGCAGGTCGATCCGGAGCCGGTCGCGCACGGCTGCCGGGTCCAGCGGGCGGCCCTCGGTCGTCACCACGTGCGCGACCAGGCGTGCGCCGCCGTGCGCCTCGGTGCGGGCGACCACGCAGGCGTCGGCGATGCCGGACTGGGCCTTGAGCGCCGTCTCGATCTCGCCGGGCTCGATCCGGTAGCCGCGGATCTTCACCTGGTGGTCGGCGCGGCCGACGTAGGCCAGCTCCCCGTCGGGCAGCACGTGGACCAGGTCGCCGGTCCGGTACATGCGCCGGCCTGGTGTGAACGGGTCGGCGGGGAAGCGTTCGGCGGTCAGCTCCGGGCGGCCCCGGTAGCCGCGGGCCACGCCGCCGCCCGCGACGTGCAGCTCCCCGACGGCGCCGCGCGGGGCGAGGCGGCCGTGGGCGTCGAGCACGTAGCCGTGCTGCCCGGTCAGCGGGCGGCCGATGGGCGAGCGGACGGGCCCGTCCGGGTCGGCGGCGGTGACGGCGCGGAAGGTGACGTGCACGGTGGTCTCGGTGATCCCGTACATGTTGACCAGCGCCGGCTTGCCCGCAGCGCTCACGGTGCCGCCCGCGAACCAGTCGCGGTAGTCGCGCACGTCGAACGCCTCGCCGCCGAAGACCACCACGCGCAGGCTCAGATCAGCGAAGTCGAGGCCGGACTGGGCGAGATGGGCGCGCAGACCCTTGAACGCGGCCGGGGTCTGGTTGAAGACCGTGATCCGTTCGTCCCGCAGCACCCGCACCACCGACGACGGGTCGCGCACCTCGTCCTCGGTCAGCACGACGACGCGGCCGCCGCTGGCCAGCGGACCCCACAGCTCCCAGACGGAGAAGTCGAAGGCGGGGGAGTGGACCAGCGTCCACGCGTCCCCGGGGCCGAAGTCGAAGTGCTCGTCGGCCGCGGCGAGCAGCCAGGCCAGGTTGGCGTGGGTCAGCTCGACGCCCTTGGGGCGGCCGGTGGAGCCGGAGGTGTAGATGACGTAGGCCAGGTCCTCGGCGGCCGGGGAGACGTCCGCCTCGGGTGCGGCGTCCGGCTCTGCCGTGTTGTCCGCAGTGCCGTCGGCGTGCAGCGGGACGATCTCGACCGGCAGGCCCTCGACGGCCGCGCCGCCGACCGCGTCGGCGATCACGTAGCGCACGCCCGCGTCGTGCACGGTGAACTCCCGGCGGGCACGCGGGTGGTGGGGGTCGAGCGGCAGGTACGCGCCGCCCGCGCGCCAGACCGCCAGCAGCGCCACGGCCAGGTCCACGGACCGGCCGAGGCAGACCCCCACCAGGGACTCCCGGCCCACCCCGAGCGCCCGCAGTCGCCGGGCCAGCGCGGAGGCGGCCTCGTCCAGCTCGGCGTAGGTCAGGCTCCGCCCGCCGCCGCTCACGGCGACGGCGTGCGGCGTGCGGGCGGCGTGCTCCGCGACGCGCTCGGGAGCGGTGCGCGGCCGCGACGCCGCTACGGCGGCGGGCTGCGCCGGCCCCCGCGCGCCCAGCAGCCAGGCGCGCTCGGCGGGCGTCAGCGGGTCGACGGTGCTCAGCGGCGCGTCCGGGGCCTCGGCGAAGGCGCGCAGCACGGCGACGGTGTGCGCGGTCAGCGCCTCGGCGGTGGCGGCGTCGTAGAGGTCCGGGCGGTAGACCAGGACCAGCTCCAGCGCGCCCTGGTCGTCGCGCAGTTCCAGGTGCAGGTCGAACTTGGCGCTGGTGAGCTCCACCGGGAACGGCACGGCCTGCGCGCCGCCGAGCGCGAAGCCGCCCCGCCCCGCCTCGGCGTGCGTGAACAGCACCTGGAACAGCGGGTTGCGGGTGAGGTCGCGCTCGGGGCTGAGCGCGTCGACGACCTGCTCGAACGGCAGACCCTGGTGCGACAGCGCGCCGAGGACGCTGTCGCGGGTGCGGGTCAGCAACGCGGCCGGCGTCGGGTCGTCGGACAGGTCGGCGCGCAGCACGAGCGTGTTCACGAAGAAGCCGACCAACTGCTCGGTCTCGGCCCGCTCGCGGTTGGCGACGACCGTGCCGAGCGACACGTCGCTCTGCCCGCTGTGGAAGGCCAGCACGGCCTGGAACGCGGCGGCGACGGTCATGTAGGAGGACGTGTCGGTGCGGCGGTTCAGCTCCGCGAGCGAGGCGCACAGCTCCTCGGGCAGGGCGGCCCGGTGGGCGGCCCCCTCGTGGCACGGGGTGGCCGGGCGCGGCCGGTCGGTCGGCAGCTCCAGCGGCGTGAGTCCGGTCAACCGGCCGCGCCAGTAGTCCAGTTCGGCGCTCTGGTCGGCGGCGCGCTGCCACACGGCGTAGTCGGTGTAGTCGATGGGCAGGGCGGGCAGCGACGCCGGGACGCCCTCGGCGCGAGCCCGGTAGAGCTCGCGCAGGTCGCGCACCAGCAGGTCCAGCGACCAGCCGTCCGAGACGATGTGGTGCATGGCGAGCACCAGCACGTGGTCCTCGTCGCCCGCCTTCACGAGCGTGGCCCGGAAGGCGGGCCCGGCGGCCAGGTCGAAGGGGCGCGTCGCGGCCTCCTGTACGGCCGCGCGCACCGCGTCGCCCTCCGCCTCGACGACCGCGAGCGGCAGCCCGGCGGCGTGGACGCGCTGCATCGGCAGCCCGTCCTCGGCGGGGAAGGTGACGCGCAGCTGTGCGTGGCGGGCCACCAGGTCGTCGACGGCGGCGGCGAGCGCGGCCGTGTCGAGCGGGCCGGTCAGCCGCCAGGCGGCCGGCATCAGGTAGGTCGGCGCGCCGGGGTCGATCTGGTCGAGGAAGTACAGCCGCTGCTGCGGCGCCGACAGGGGCACCTCCTCGGGGCGCGGGTCGAGCCGCGGGATCCCGGTGGGCGCGACCTGGGCCGCCAGTCCGCGCAGCCGCTGCTCCAGCAGCTTGCGCGCGGCGTCGGACAGGACGGGACGGGGCTCGGCGCCGGGTACGGTGACCGGCCGGATCTCCGAAGTGGTCATGATGCTTGGGGTCCAATCAGGGCTCAGTCGGTCGTTCGGTCAGTCGGTCCAGGTCAGGGACAGGTCGATCTCGTCCTCGCTCATGGCGGAGATCAGCTCCACGAGCTGCCGTTCGACCTCGGCGGCCAGCAGCTCGACGGTCGGGTGCTCGAACAGGTCCCGCACCTGGACGGGGCAGTCGAAGGCGGTCCGCAGGCGGGAGGCCGCCGAGACGGCGCGCAGCGAGTGCCCGCCGAGCGCGAAGAAGTCGTCGTGGACGCCGACCTTGGCCACGCCCAGCACCTCGGCCCAGATCTGCGCGATGACGATCTCGGTGGGGGTGCGCGGGGCGGTGAACTCGACGGGCGCCGGCGGCTCGGGCTCGGGCAGGGCGGCGGTGTCGAGCTTGCCCTGCACGGTCAGCGGCAGCTGGTCCAGCAGCACGAAGACCGAGGGCACGAGATAGCCGGGCAGTTCGGCGCGGCAGTGCGCGGCCAGCTGGTCGGCCGAGAGACCGGAGCCTGCGACGTAGCCGACGAGCGCCGGTTCGCCGCGCAGTTCGCGCACCAGCACCGCGGCGGCGTGCACCCCGGCGTGGCGACGCAGCACCGCCTCGGCCTCACCCGGCTCGACCCGGAAGCCGCGGATCTTCACCTGGTTGTCGCTGCGGCCGACGAACTCCAGCTCGCCGCTCGGCAGTCGGCGCACCAGGTCGCCGGTGCGGTAGACGCGGCCGCCGCCGGCACCGAACGGGTCCGGCAGGAACCGCTCGGCGGTCAACGCCGTACGGCCGAGATAGCCGCGCGCCAACTCCGGGCCGCCGACCAGCAGTTCACCCGGGATGCCGACCGGGACCAGCGCGCCGTGCGCGTCGGCCACGTAGGCGCGGCGCGAGCCGAGCGGGCGGCCGATCGGGACCCGGCCCGCCACCGGGGCGTCGATCTCGTGCGCGGTCGCGGAGATGACCGTCTCGGTGGGCCCGTAGGTGTTGACGACGTGCACCTCCGGCAGGTGCCGGAACCAGGCAGCCAGCGGCCCGGACGGCAGCACCTCGCCGCCGGTGACCAGCAGCCGCAGCGAGGCCAGGTCGGACCTGACCGTGTCCAGGCGGGCCACGACCTCCTCCCAGTACGAGGGGGTCAGCTCCATCACGGTGACGCCCTCGTCCCGCACCCGGGCCGCCAACTCCTCCACCGACCAGACCTCGTCCGGCCGGACCACCACCCGCGCGCCCACGCTCAGCGCGGGCAGGATCTGCTCCAGCGAGGCGTCGAAGGAGAGCGAGGCGAAGGTCAGCACCCGGTCCTCGGGCGTGAGCCGGAACAGCTCGCGCGCCGAGGCCACGTGCGCGGCCAGCGCCTGGTGCTCGACGCCCACGGCCTTGGGACGGCCGGTGGAGCCGGAGGTGAAGATGGTGTAGGCGAGGTCGTCGGGCGCGTTCCGGTGCCGAGGTCCGTCCGGGTCCGGCCGCACCTCGTCGACGCGCAGCAGCGGCACGTCCAGTCCGGCGAGGGCGGAGGCGAGGACGGGGGCGGTCGCCGCGTCGGCGAGGACCAGGGCGACGCCGGCCTCGGCCAGCATGTAGCGCAGGCGCTCGGCGGGCAGCTGCGCGTCCATCGGCACGTACATGCCGCCCGCACGCCAGACGGCGGTCATCGCCGCCACCGAGCCGGTGCCGCGCCGCAGGCAGACGCCCACCGGCGTGCCCGCGGTGACCCCGGCCGCGACCATCGCCGCCGCCAGGCCGCCGGTCAGCGCGTCGAGTGCGGCGTAGGTCAGCCGTTCGCCCTCGCAGACCAGCGCGACCGCGTCCGGCTCCCCCGCGACGGCGAACGGCGGCGCGGCGGCGGCCTCGACGCCCGCGGCGGCGACCAGTTCGGCGCGCTCCTCGGCTGTCAGCAGCTCGATCCGCTCCACGACCGCGTCCGGGTCGTCCAGCACCGCCTCCAGCACCCGGCCGACGTGCGCGGCGAAGCGCAGCGCGGACTCCGGGTCGAACAGGTCGGCGGCGAACTCGACGTTGAGCGCGAAGCGGTGCGGGTACAGCAGGAAGGCGGCCGTCAGGTCGAACTTGGCCGAGCGCCACGGGAGGGTGAAGCCGCTCGCCGTGAGGCCCTCGATGCCGGGACCGCCGGTCGCGGACTCCTGCACGTCGACCATCACCTGGAACAGCGGGTTGCGCGACAGGTCGCGCTCCGGGCGCAGCTGCTCCACCACGCGCTCGAACGGCACCTCCTGGTGGTCGAAGGCGTCCAGCACCCGGCCCTTGACCTGCTCCAGCAGGGCGGTGAAGGTCGGCTCGTCGGAGAGGTCGCTGCGCAGCACCACGGTGTTCACGAAGAAGCCGACCAGCCGCTCCAGTTCGGCCCGGCCGCGCCCGGTCACCGGCGTGCCGACGGCGATGTCCGTCTGCCCGGTCCAGCGGGCCAGCACCGCCTGGGTGACGGCGAGCAGCACCATGAACCGCGTCACGCCGTGCTCGCGGGCGAAGCCCTCCAGCCGCGCGCCCATCTCCGTCGGCAGCGTCAGCTCCACCGCGCCGCCGCGCCCCGACCAACCCGCCGGGCGGGGACGGTCGGTGGGCAGCTCCAGCACCGGCACGCCCCGCAGCGCCTCCGCCCAGTGGTCCAGCTGCGCGTCCAGCGCGCCGCTCTCGGCGCGGTCGCGCTGCCAGACGGCGTAGTCGCCGTACTGGACCGGCAGCGGCGGCAGGACGGCCCGTCGCCCGACCAGCTCGGCCCGGTAGAGCTCGGTGAGCTCCGACAGGAACACGTCCTTGGACCAGCCGTCGGTGGCGACGTGGTGGAAGACGACGACGGCGACCTGGTCCTCGGCGTCCAGCTGCCAGACGCCGGCCCGCAGCATCGGCGGGCGGGTCAGGTCGAAGCGGCGGGTGGCGAGGGCGTGGGCCTGTCGCCGGATCTCCTCCAGGCGCTCGGCCTCGTCCACGCCGTGCCCGGCGCCGAACCACTCCAGTGGCACCGGGACGGCGTCGCAGACCTGCTGCACCGGACGGCCGTCGATCTCCAGCAGGGCCGTGCGCAGAACCTCGTGACGCTCCGTCATGGCATTGAGCGCCGCCTGCCAGGCGTTCCGGTCCAACCGGCCGCGCAGCCGCCAGGAGAACCAGAGCACGTACTCGTCGCCCTGGTCCGAGGTGCGGTCCAGGAACCACAGGCGCTCCTGCGCGAAGGAGAGCGGCAGCGGACCCGAGCGGTCCACCGGGACCACCTGCGCCCCCGCGGACTTGCGGGCGGCGGCGACCAGCGGGCCGAACTCGCGGATCCGCGGGTTCTCGAAGAGCGCGCGCAGCTCCACGTCGCGGCCCAGGCGCTCCGCGACGCGGGAGACGGCCATGGTCGCGAGCAGCGAGTGGCCGCCCAGCTCGAAGAAGCTGTCGTCGATGCCGATGCGCTCCACACCCAGCACGTCCGCCCAGACGGAGGCGATGAGCCGCTCGTCGTCGGTGCGCGGCGCGGCACAGCCGGCGCCGGAGGCGGAGCGGTCCGGGCGCAGGTCCGGCAGGGCGGCCCGGTCCAGCTTGCCGGAGACGGTGACCGGCAGCGCGTCCAGCACCAGGAAGTCCGCGGGCACCGCGTAGTGCGGCAGCCGCTCGGCGCACCAGGCGCGCAGCGCGGCGGGGTCGACGTCCTCGCCGACGACGTAGCCGCCGAGGCTCTGCCCGGTGGCCGCGTCCGGGCGGACGGCGGCGGCGGTCACGCCGGGGGCCGACCGCAGCACCGCCTCGACCTCGCCCAGCTCGATACGGAAGCCGCGGATCTTCACCTGGTCGTCGCGGCGGCCCAGGAACTCCAGCTCGCCCGAGGGAAGCCACTGCACCACGTCGCCGGTGCGGTAGAGACGGCCCCCGTCGGCCGAGAAGGGGTCCGGCACGAAGCGCTCGGCCGTCAGCGCCGGACGACCGAGGTAGCCGCGGGCCACCTCCGGTCCGCCGATCAGCAGCTCGCCGGGGACGCCGACCGGGACCGGCTCGTCGTGCGCGTCGACCACGTAGGCGCGCCGCCAACCGAGCGGTCGCCCGATCGGCACGCGGCCCTCCACCGGCCCGACGGCGTCGAACACGGCCGCGGTGACGGTGGTCTCGGTCGGGCCGTAGGCGTTGCAGACCCGCACCTGCGGCGCGGCCTCCTGCCAGGCGGCCAGCGCGCCGGAGGGGACCGCCTCGCCGCCCAGGATCAGCAGGCGCAGCGTCGCCAGCTGCGCGGCGGAGCGGCGGTCCAGACTGAACGCGAGCTCGGTCCAGAAGGTCGGCGGCAGGTTGACGACGGTGAGGCCGTGCCGGGCGACGGCCTCGGCGACCTGGGTGGGCAGCCACGGCTCGTCCGGGCGGATCACCACCTGCGCGCCGCAGCCGAGGGCGGGCAGCAGCTGGTCGAGGGAGGCGTCGAAGCAGAAGGAGGAGAAGGCGAGCACACGGTCCTCGGCGGTCACCCCGAACCGCTCACGGGCGGCGGCGACGTGCGCGGCCAGCGCGCGGTGCTCCACGCCGACGGCCTTGGGGCGGCCGGTGGAGCCGGAGGTGAAGATGACGTGGGCGAGCTCGGCCGGGTGCGGGGTGTGCCGCGGCGCATCGGCGTTCGGCACGACGGCCTCGACCCGGACCACAGGCAGCGGCGCGCCGCCTGCGACAGGCGCGCCCGGGGCGGGAACAGCGGTACCGGAGCCGTCGGCGGGCGTCGGCCCGCCGGCCGGGGCCGCGTCTGCCCCAGGTGCGTTGGCGGCGGGCGCGGGGCCCGCGTGCGGCGCGTCGGCCGGGTCCGGCACGGCCAACTCCTCGGCGAGGAACGCCGTCCTCTCGTCCGCGACCAGCGCCGCGAGGCCCGCCTCCCGGACCATGAAGGCGAGGCGCTGCCGCGGCAGGTCCGCGTCGAGCGGCACGTACACGCCGCCCGCGCGCCAGACCGCCGCCATCGCCGCCACGGACCAGACGCCGCGCCGCACCAGCACGCCGACCGGTCCGCCCACGCCGACGCCCGCGTCCCGCAGGGCTTCGGCCAGGCCGCCGGTCAGGCCGTCCAGCTCGCCGTAGCCCACCCGGCGGTCGCCGCAGACCAGCGCGACGGCCTCGGCCGGACCGCCGATCGCCACCGGCGCGGGCTCGCCGTCCGGCCGGTCCGCGGCGCGGCTCCACTCCTGCACGACGGTGTCGACGTCCACACCCTCGGACGCGCCCGGCAGCAGGCCGGTCCGCGCAGCCAGCTCGCGTACCGGGGTCTGCGGCTCGGCCAGCACCGCGCGCAGCAGCTCGACGTACGCGGCACCGAACCGCTCCATCGTCGCCGGGTCGAACAGCGCCGTCGCGTACTGGAGCCGGGCGGCGATGGCGCCGTCCGGGCAGAGGTTGAGGTCGAGGAAGACGTCGAGCGCCGTCCCGCCGAGCGGCGGCGGCACCAGCTCGACCTCCAGGCCGGGCAGGCTCAGCTCGTGGTGGGCGGTGTTCAGCAGGGTGAACGAGGCCTGCGCCAGAGGGTGCCGGGACAGGTCGCGCTCGCCGCCGACGGCCCGCACGACGGTGTCGAACGGCGCCTCGCAACGGGACAGGTCCTGCAGCACGCCGCCCCGCACCCGGTCCAGCAGCGCGCCGAACGCGGGCCCGCCGGAGAGGTCGGCCCGCAGCACCACGGTGTTGACGAACGGGCCGATCAGGTCGGCCACCTGGGCGCTGCCGCGGTCGGCGAGGGTGGAGCAGACGGCGATGTCGGTGCGGCCGGACCAGTGTCCCAGCAGCGCCTGGTAGACCGCGAGCAGCAGCATGTAGCGGGTCGCCCGGTGCTTGCGCGCCAGCACGTCCACCTCGGCGACGAGTTCGGCCGGGAGCCGGAACCGGACCACGTCGCCGGCGCCGTCCCAGAACCGGGGACGCGGCCGGTCCGTCGGCAGGGCGAGCGGCGCCAGCCCGTCGAGGCGCTCGCGCCAGTACCCGAGCAGCTTCTCCATCCGCGCGCCGTTGAGCCGCTCCGCCTGCGCGGCCGCCACGTCGGCGTACTGCAGGGCGGGCGCGGCCACGGCCTCGCCCTGGTACCCGGCCGCGAGCTCGCGCATCAGCACGTCCCAGGACCAGCCGTCGACCGCGATGTGATGGATCGTCACCAGCAGCACGTGGTCGTCGGCCGCGAGCCTGGCCAGGACGGCGCGCATCGGGTGCTCGGTCGCGAGGTCGAGCGGACGGGCCAGTTGCTCGGCGAAGAGGGAGGCGACGTCCGTCGCCTCGACCCGCTCCAGCGTCGAGCTGCCCGCCGGATCCACCGTCGGCACGGGCTCGCCGCCGACGGCGGTGAAGCGCGTCCGCAGGACCTCGTGGCGGTCGGCGATCCCGGTGAGCGCGCGCTCCAGCGCGTCGGCGTCGAGGGGACCGCGGAGCCGCAGGGCGAGCGGAAGCAGCGAGCCCGAGGCGTCCTTGGCGAGTTGGTCCAGGAACCAGAGCCGGCGCTGCGCGAAGGACGCGGTGCGTGGGCGATCGTCGTCGTGCGCGCCGTCGGCGACGGCTGAGGTTGCGGTCACAGGGGGCCTCCAAGCGGTGTTTCCTGCAGATTGCCGCTCGGGCCGCCATGGCCAGTAGGGAAGAAGACGCAGCGCTGCGCGCAGCGCGCGCTCCCGCACAGGGGCGCGAGGCTGTGCCCGACATGCGGCTCCGCCGCGTGGGCGCGAGCACCCCCGGGGCGGACGGCCTGTCGCAGCGGGACCATCCGCATGCCGGTGGCTTGTCGCGCAGTTCCTCGCGCCCCTGAGGTGGTACAACACCGCGTCTGAGCTGACCTTTAGGCATCACCTCCGGCGACGTCTCGCTCGTCCACCGCGACGAACCGCAGCTCGCTGGTGTAGGTGTGGCCGGCCGCGTCCGTGAGCCACGTCTGCTCCGGGGTCGGCAGCATCTCGGTGATGACCACCCGCCCGTCCGGGTCCTTGCGGGCCAGCCTGCGCATCGCCTTCGCCAGGACGGTGACGTAGACGGGGCTGTCGAAGTCCACGTAGAACGGGCGGGACTCGGTCGGGGAGACCACGAACACGAAGCGAGGCAGGCCCTGCTGCTCGCGCCAGCGCCGGGCGCGGACGAAGCGCCGGCGTTCGTCCTTCTCCTCCGGGAAGCCGAGCGACGCGGCGGGCAGGCGCCAGGTCTCGCGGGCGACGACCAGCCGGTCGACGGTGACGCGCGGGGTGTGCTCCGCCTCGGGCAGGATCTGGAACAGGTCCATCGCGAGCGTGGTGAGCACGTGCGCGAAGACGTCCACGGCCGGGAACTCCGCCCCGTCCGGCAGGACGACCCGCAGCGCGCCGTCGCGTTCCACCACCGCCACGTCAGCGCTGAGCAGCGTGCGCGGATCGGCGGGGTCGCCGGTCTGGTCGACCAAGGCGACCTGGTAGTCCTCGGGCCGCCGCAGCGCGTACTTGACCCGGGCGGAGAGCCGCGAGCGGTGCTCCTTGGGCAGCAGCGGCGCCAAGCGGGGGCCGGGATGGTCCCGCTCGGTCAGCGCGGCCAACTCCGCCGGGTCGGCGTGCTGGTGCACGAACAGCGAGGCGCCGAGCGTGTTGGAGGCCAGATGCAGCTCGCCGAGGACGAGTTGGAACTCGCCCCGCTCGATCGCGTCCACTCCCCGTGCCGCGATCATCACGTCGGGGCTCAGGTAGCGCGCGGCGGTCCAGCCCGGTCCGTCCGCGACGGCGAACCGCTCCGCCACCGCCGCCGCGACCTCCGCCAGCCCGCGCCGGACCCGGCGCACCCCCGGTTCGGGGTCGAGGATCGCCTGCCAGTGCGCCTGGAACTCCTGCTGGAGCCGCTGCGCGAGCCGGCGTGCGTCGCCGTGCAGGATCGGCATGCAGGCGAACCAGAACGAGGCCAGGTTCACGGGGCCCTGCGCGGCGAGTCTCGCGTGCACCCCCTTGGCCGCGTCCATCACCTCCGCCGCGAGACGGGAGGTGAGCCACCCGGCCGCGGTGAACAGCGGCTCCAGGGAGGCGGCGACCACCGCGCCGACCTCGGCGCCGATGCTCGCCGTCGCGGAGCGTCGGCAGTCGGAGTAGACCAGCGCCCGGCAGGGAGCCGTCCCGGCGGACTTCTCCCGCACCGCTGCGGTCTCGGTCAGCTCGACGAACTCCCGCTCCAGCAAGGACATCGCGGCGACGACCTGGTCCGCGCCCCGCGCGGAGCGCACCCGTTCGCGACCGCGCTCCAGCAACTCCAGCCCGTGCAGCCCGCGTTCGCGCACGCCGAAGTCACCGACGGTGTCCAGCCACGCACGCAGCCAGCGTTCCGGACGGGTGGCGGCCGGGACCTCCAGCCGCCACACCGCCCAGCGGCGGCGCACGAGTTCGTCCAGCAGGGCCGCGACGTCAAGCTCCGGCAGCTCCTCGGCGATGCGGCGGGCGGTGCGGACGCCGTCGCAGCGGGCCAGCACGGCCGTCAGCTCGGCTCCCGCCTGCTGCGGCGGGCGGCCCGGCACGAGGACCTCCTCGCCGACCGCGCGGACGAACGGCACCCGCCTCGGCGCCGTCCACTCCCGCACGGCGGGATCGGCGGCGAGGTTCGCCGCGAGGGCGTCCACCGCCCAACCGGCGAAGTACAGTTCGGTCGCGGCGACCAGGCCCTCGCCCGGGTCGACGCGGACGCCCGCGCCCGCCTCGCCGTCGAACCGGCCCCAGCCGACGGGCCCGAAGAAGCCGATGGTGTCGTTCTTGACGCAGAAGCGCTGCCAGTAGTGGGCGACGAGCTCCTCACGCTGGCGCGGCATGCTGGTGCGGCCAGCGGCGGTCGGGGTCCAGTTCAGGAACGGCTTGATGCCGGAGTCGAGCACGGGCCGGTTCTGCCACGCCACGGCCTCGCGGAAGGCGGGGGTGCGGGCGATGTCCTGGAGCGCGTACGCGGTCGCGACGGCGGCCTCGTCGAAGCCCTCGGCGAAGGCGTCCCAGTCGGGTCCGGTCAGGGCGTCTCCGGGGCCGAACTTGTCGGCCGCCTCGGCCAGCCCGGCGGGGGCCAGGCGCAGCACCCCGTCGGCCGGGAACCCCGGGCCGCGCAGCGCGAACTGCTCCCACAGCCGCCACCGGCCGCCGGGCAGACGGATCTCGGTCACCTCAGGTCTCCTCCTCCCTTCCGCCGCCCGGATCAGGCCTGGACGAGGTCTGCTTCGACGACCTCCGCGAGCTCCAGCGGGCTCGGGTAGGCGAAGACCAGCGCGACCGGGATCTCGGCGCCCAGCGCCTCCTGGAGCCTGCTGGTGATCTGGAAGGCGGTGAGCGAGTCCCCGCCGTTCTCGAAGAAGTCGCTGTCCTGGTCCAGGCCGGAGACGCCCAGGGCGTCCTGGTAGACCGAGACGACCAGGTCGATGGTGCTGGTGCCGGAGGTGGTGGTGACGGTCATGACTGCTGCTCCTTGGGAGAGTCGGAGGTGTGGGAGGAACGGGAGGAGTTCGAGGAACCGGAGGCCCCAGAGGAACTGGAGTCCCCGGCGGAACCGGAGGGGTTGAGGACGAGGGGGAGCCGGGTGGCGCGGGCCGTCGCCGCGCGCAGCGCCGCCGGCGTGTTGCCGCCGGAGACCACCGCCACGGCGGGCCCCGCGCCGCGGTGGCGCAGCGCGCCGGCCACGGCGACCGCGCCGCTGGGCTCCGCCTCGACGCCGTGCCCGGCCAGCAGGGCGACCGCGGCCAGGATCTCCGCGTCGGTGACCTCGACCACGGCGTCGACGCGGTCGCGGACGATCGGGTAGGTCACCACGCCCGGCTGTTGGCCGCGCAGTCCGTCGGCGACGGTGTCGCTGGGCGGCAGCCGCAGCGGGCATCCGGCGGCGAGCGAGCGGGCGTAGCGGGGGGTTGCGGCGGGTTCCACGCCGACGACCCGCACCGGGCGGTGCCACGCCGCCAGGCAGACCCCGGCCAGCAG
>NZ_BBPQ01000047.1:60951-62782 GCF_000787855.1 Streptacidiphilus anmyonensis
CACCGGGCGGTGCCACGCCGCCAGGCAGACCCCGGCCAGCAGTCCGCCGCCGCCGGCCGGCACGTAGACGGTCTCCACCTCGGGCGCGTCGGCCAGGATCTCCCGGCCCACCGTGCCCTGCCCGGCGACGACCAGGGCGTGGTCGGACGACGGGATCAGCACCGCGCCCGTCTGTGCGGCCAGTTCCCGGGCATGTTCCTCGCGTTCGGCGACCCCGCCGGTCACGGCGACCGTACGGGCGCCGAGCGCGCGGATCAGTGCGGCCTTGTCGGGGTTGGCGCCGCCGGCCATGACCACCGTCAGCTCGACGCCGAGGTCCTGGGCGAGCCGGGCCAGGGCGATGCCGTGGTTGCCCGAGGAGCCCGTGACGACGGTCCGGGCCCCGAGCGCGAGCACCGCGTTGGTGGCGCCGCGCAGCTTGAACGAGCCGCTGTGCTGGAGGTGTTCGGCCTTCAGACGCAGCCCCGGCAGGAACGGCAGCAGGGGGGTGCGGCGGGCGCGGTCGACCAGTCGGGCGGCGGCGTGCTCCACCTCCACGGGGTCGACGACAGCTGGCCGGGGGAGCGTGAGCAGGACGTCGGCGGTCATCGGGCGGCTCCTGCCTGCGCGAGCGCGGTGCGGTCGGTCTTGCCGCCGCGCGTGGTGGGCAGGGTGGTCAGCCGCACGAAGCGGCGCGGCATCAGGTGCGGCGGCAGCGTGCGGGCCAGGTGCAGCCGCAGCGCCGGGTCGGACGTCCCGCCCAGCTCGCCGGTGACGTGCGCCACCAGGAAGACCCGGCCCTGCGCGTCGGTGTCCGAGATGACGACCGCCCCCGTGACGGCGTCATGGGTCAGCAGCGCGCCCTCGATCTCGGCCGGGTCCACCCGGTAGCCGCGGATCTTGATCTGCCGGTCGCCGCGCCCGAGGTAGCACAGCCCCGCGGGGCCGAGCCGGGCCAGGTCGCCGGTCCGGTAGAGCCGCGCCCCGGGCGGGCCCAGCGGGTCCGGCACGAAACGGTCGGCGGTGCGGCCGGGCCGGGCGCGGTAGCCGCGCGCGACGCCCGCGCCGCCGATGAACACCTCGCCCACCGCGCCGTCCGGGACCGGCGCGAGCGAATCGTCCAGCAGCCGCACCACGACGCCGTCGAGCGGGGTGCCGACGATGTCGGTCTCCGTCTCCGGGGCGACGGGCACGGCGTAGCGGGTGGAGGTCATCGTGCACTCGGTCGGTCCGTACTGGTTCACCAGCCGACCGCGCACCAACTCCCGCCCTCCGGCGGTCAGGTACGGCCGCAGGGACTCCCCGCTGGAGACCACCAGCGCGACGCCGTCGAGCAGTTCGGGGGCTTCCTCGCGTCCGGCGAGGTGGGAGAGGAACGACGGGGTCACGCTCAGCAGCGTGTTGACGCCGTGCCGCCGCACGGCCGCGCCGAAGGACTCCGGGCGCAGCACGTCGCCGCGCGGCAGCAGCACCAGCCGGCCGCCGGCCAGCAGCGGCGCGAACGTGTCCCGGATGGAGGCGTCGTAGCCCAGCGGTGCGACCTGCAGTGCCACGGTGTCCGGACCCAGCCCGTAGTCGCGGACGACGAGCCGGAGGTAGTTGTCCAGGCTGCGGTGCTCGATCAGCACCGCGCTCGGCTCCCCGGTGGTCCCGGAGGTGTGGCTCACGTACGCGAGCCCGCACGCCTCGACCGGCGCGCACGCCTCGGCCCGCGCGCCGGCCTCCGCCCGGCCGGGGTGATCCGGGCCCGGGGTGGTCCCCGACGGCCCGGACGCCTGTTCCGGCGAGGTCAGCGCAGCCGGGCCCGCGTCCGCGGGGCCGGGCGCGGTAGCCGCCGCGGACGGCGCGAGCC
>NZ_BBPQ01000046.1:0-7628 GCF_000787855.1 Streptacidiphilus anmyonensis
CCGTGCGGGCGCGCGGGGGCGGACGGCCGCCGCACCGCCGGAAGCCGCCGGCTCAGGTCGGCCACCTCGACGCGGATCGTGTCCCCGCCCCCGCGTGCGGACAGGGTGACCCACTCGGCGCCGCCGCCGTGCCGGGCGGCGTTGGTCACCAGCTCGGAGACCACCAGGACGATGTCGGCCACGCCCGCCGGCTCCTCGGCATCGGACCACAACCCCCAGGAGCCGAGCGTCAGTCGGGAGAACCGCCGCGCCGCGGACGCCGGAGCCGCGCTGTCCCGCAGCGTCAGCCTGGCCTGCCGCCGGGCGGTGCGCCCGTCCGGCCCGGTCACGGGCCGCGTCCCGCTTGCCTGTCCGCAGTCCATCTCGCCACACCCCGTCTCCACCTCGACGTCGTCGTCCTCACGGCCCGGAGCCTCGGGAGTCGCACACGCCCAGATCCCCGCTCCGGGGCCCGCCCGGGGCCGCTCCGGGGCCTGCCCGGTGCCTGACCTGCCGTCCGCCGCATGAGGGAAAGCGGGCGCAGGCCGCAGGGCGACCGGCCGTCACGCGCCGGGAGCCCCCGGCTACCGGGCGAGGGATACCGGGGGCTCCACAACGGTCCGGGCCCCGCGTCACCCCGGACGCCGTGCGTCTGACCGCGTTCGGCGACGCGCAAACGTGCCCGGTCCGCGCATGGCGGCGTCTCCCCGCGGGAACGTGCGCGGTAGCCTCTGCGCTGAGGCGACCACCGACACGTTGGAGACCACGCGCATGTCCGAACGGCCCGAGACTCCCCACGAGGACTCCGACCAGGACCAGTTGACCGTTTCGGTCCGCAGACAGGCCGGGGCCGGAGTCGTCGTGGTCGCGGGCGAGCTCGACCACGACACCGCGCCGTCGCTGGCGCGGGCCACCGGTTCGCTCGCGGATGCCGGGGTCGCCCGGATCGTCGTCGACTGCTCGGAGCTGACGTTCTGCGACTCGACCGGCCTCAACGTGCTGCTGAAGGCACGGCTGCGCACCACGGACGACGGCGGCCGGTTCGTGCTCGCCGCGCCCAGCCCGCCGCTGCGCAGGCTGCTCGAACTCACCGGCGCGGACGGCGTCTTCGAGACGCACGCCGACGTCGCGGCCGCGTTGGCGGACGCATGAACGCGCCACGCGCCGAATCCGGTCTGCAACGGCCCGCGCCCGGCCCGCAGGTGCGCCGACTGGGGCTGCGCGACGTGAGCGGCCCGGTCCGGCGCGCCCGCGACTTCACCGCCAGCGCCCTGGCGGAGTGGCGCTGGGCCGACCCCGAGGCCGCCGACCCGGACGAGCGCGAGCGGGCGGAGGACGTCCTGCTCGTGGTCTCCGAGCTCGTCGCCAACGCGATGACGCACGGCGGAGGCGTCCGGGAGCTGGTGGTCACCCTGGACGGCGAGGCACTCGTCGTCGGCGCGACGGACGGCGAGTCGCGTCCCCCCGCGCTCCAGAAGCCCGGCGACCCCTCCCAACCGGGCGGCCACGGTCTCCAGGTGGTCCACCGCCTGAGCGACACCTGGGGCAGCACGCCCCAGCCCTCGGGCAAGACGGTCTGGGCCCGCTTCGCCCGCTGACCCGCTCGCGGCGGCGCGGCCCGAAGGGTACGTCAGCCGGTCTCCGTTGTATGTAGTGTGCGGAAATGACAAGAAGCGAGCGGCTCGCGGAGCAGCTGGACTGGTACTGGCACAAGAACCTGCGGCCGCGGCTGGACGGTCTTACCGATGAGGAGTACTTCTGGGAGCCGGTGCGCGGCTGCTGGAGCATCCGCCCACGTGGCACGTCGGCCGCACCGCTGTCGGTCGGTTCGGGGGAGTGGACGATGGACTCCGCGTCCACCGACCCGGTGCCGGCGCCGGTGACCACGATTGCCTGGCGGCTGGCGCACATCATCGTCTCGTGCCTGGGCTATCGGGTCGGATGGTACTTCGGCGGTCAGGGCTTCGACTCCGAGGCGTTCGCCTACGCGGGGACCGCTGACGAGGCGCTGAAACAGCTCGATGGAATGTATGGGAGATGGAACGCGGGGGTCCGCGCACTCTCGGACGCCGACCTGGAGAACCCGCCCACGGCGGGTCCCGAGCGGTTTCCCATGGAGAACAGGGTCCTGCACGTCAACAGGGAACTGATCCATCACGGTGCCGAGATTTCCCTGCTGCGCGATCTCTACCGCTGGCAGGACGGGGCCGCACCGCGCGTCGCCGGTATGGTGGGGGTGGGCCGTGACTGGCGCTGAGGTGGAGTACCACCGGGGAGCGGCCTGACGTCTCGTCGATGCCGTGCGCCTGGGCGCCCCACCGTGGAGCTCAGGAGTGGCACGTGATGGAGACGCAGCAGGCGCGGCTGATGAACGGTACGGATCTCGCCCGCCGAATCACCGAGACCAGCGCGGCAGCAGCCGAGGACGTCCGTCGGCGCGCGGGGGTGTCGCCCTGCCTGGCGACTGTGCTGGTGGGAGAGGACCCGGCCTCGGTCACGTATGTCCGGATGAAGCAGGCCCGTTGCGCAAAGGCGGGCATCCGCTCGCGACACGTGGCTCTGCCTGCTTCCGTGAGCACCCGCGGTCTCGTGGAAGCCGTCACCGCGTTGTCCGAGGATCCGGACGTGCACGGCATCCTGCTCCAGCACCCGGTGGGGGCGCACATCGACGAGCGCGCCGCGTTCGAGGCGATCGCCCCTGGAAAGGACGTCGACGGGGTCACCATGCACTCCTTCGCGGCGATGGGCTTCGGCCTGCCCGGGTTCGTCTCCTGCACGCCCGGAGGGATCATGCGTCTGCTGGACGAGTACGACGTCGACCTCACGGGCAAGCACGCCGTGGTCGTGGGACGCAGTCCCATCCTCGGCAAGCCGGTCGGCATGCTCCTGCTCGGGCGGGACGCCACGGTGACCTACTGTCATTCCCGCACCGTCGACCTGCCCTCGATCGTGCGGGAGGCCGACGTCCTGGTCGCTGCGGTCGGCCGGCCGCGCTTCATCGACGGGGCGGACATCAAGCCCGGCGCGGTGGTGGTCGACGCGGGCTACAACCCGGGCAACGTCGGGGACGTCGACTTCGAGACCGCCCGGAGGCGGGCGAGCCTGATCACTCCCGTCCCCGGTGGAGTCGGGCCCATGACCATCGCCGTCCTCCTTGCGCAGACCGTCGACGCGGCAGCACGTCAGCTCATCCGGTCCTGACCGGGGAAGAAGCCGGCACGCGCATCAACCCCGGGAAGGTGTGTCTTCCGTGCCTCTTCCCGGGTTGACGCAGCCTCTGACGCAGGACGGCGGGGCGGGCGCGGGTCGAACGGCCGTCAGGACAGGCCGCCGACCAGGCTTGGGCGTCGCCGCCCCGCCGGGGCGCGGTCCTGCCGGGCGGCCTCGTGGGCGATGTTGCGGGCCATGCCGCCGAACACGACCGAGTGGAAGGGCGCCACGGTCCACCAGTACAGGTGGCCCGCCAGACCGCGGGGGTGGAAGACGGCGCGCTGGATGTAGCGCGAGCGTGTCGGTCCGTCCGGCTGGGCCCGCAGCTCCAGCCAGGCCAGGCCCGGCAGACGCATCTCCGCGCGCAGCCGCAGCAGGCGGCCCGGTTCGATCTCCTCCACCCGCCAGAAGTCGAGCGAGTCGCCGACCCGCAGGCGGTGCGGATCGCGGCGTCCGCGCCGCAGCCCCACCCCGCCGGCGAGCCGGTCCAGCCAGCCGCGCAGCGCCCAGGCGAGCGGGAAGGAGTACCAGCCGTGCTCGCCGCCGATGCCCTCGACCACCCGCCACAGGTCGGCCGCGCTCGCGGACACCGCCGCCTGGCGCACGTCCTCGTACAGCGAACCGCCGGCCCAGCCGGGGTCGGTGGGCAGCGGGCCGCTCGGCGCGCCCGGCAGCGCCGCCGAGGACCAGCGGGTGGTGACCTCGGCGTCCTTGATCCGTGCGAGTGCGAGCGAGACGGCCTCGTCGAAGCCCAGCAGGCCCTGCGGCGGATCCGGGACGAACCGCGCTATGTCGTGCTCCCGGCAGACCACCTCATGGCGCAGCGACTCGACCAGCGGCCGGGCCAGCCCCCTGGGCACGGGCGTGACCAGGCCCACCCAGTGGCTGGACAGGGCCGGGGACAGCACCGGCACCGGGACGATCACGCGCCGCGGCAGCCCCGCGAAGCGGGCGTAACGCAGCATCATCTCGCGGTAGCTCAGCACCTCCGGGCCGCCGATGTCGAAGCCGCGGTTCACCTCCCGCGGCAGCGCGGACGCCGCCACCAGGTAGCGCAGCACGTCGCGCACGGCGATGGGCTGGATCAGGGTGCGCACCCAGCGCGGAGTCACCATCACCGGCAGCCGCTCCGTCAAGTGCCGCAGCATCTCGAACGAGGCCGAACCCGAGCCCAGCACCACCGCGGCGCGCAGCTCCGCCGTCGGCACGGCGCCGGAGCGCAGGATCTCCCCGACCGCGGCCCGCGAGCGCAGGTGCGGGGAGAGCGCGGCCGGTTCGACGCCGCGCGGCAGCAGCGCGCCGAGGTACACGATCCGGCGGGTGCCCGCGCGCGCGGCGGCCTCGGCGAGGTTGCGCGCGGCGGTCGCCTCGGTGCGCTCGAAGTCGGCGCCGGTGCCCAGGGAGTGGACCAGGTAGTGCACCACCTCGACGCCGTCCAGGGCTGCCGTCAGCGAGGCCGGATCGGCCAGGTCGGCGCGGACGGTCTCGACCCGGTCCGCCCACGGCTGGTCGCGCAGCCGGTCCGGGTTCCGGCTGAGACAGCGCACCCGGTATCCGGCGACGAGCAGCTCCCGCACCAGGCGTCCGCCGATGTAGCCCGTCGCGCCGGTGACCAGGCACAGCGCGCCCGGTCCCGGCGCCGGCCGGGCGGTCGACGGGCCCGTGGCCGAGGGGCCGTTCACGACGCGACCTCGGCGACGGTCGGCTCGGGCGCCGTGTCCGCGCGGGCGGCCGGTGCCGACGGCCCCTCAGGCGCCGCCGCCAGCCCGGCGACGCCGCGCAGCCACCAGGCGGAGACGGACTCCAGCCGCAGTCGCACGGCACCGGCCGGGACCCACCGTTCGCCGACCCGGTAGGAGGCCCGTTCCAGGTGCAGGTATCCGGCGACCGCCAGCCGTTCGCGCAGGTCGGTCCGGCCGCCCAGCGGTCGCGGCAGGCCGCGCGCCCACGCGGCGCCCGCGATCGGCGCACCGCGCCACATCACGCCGTCGGCGACGAGCTCGATCAGCGCGTCGACGCCGGTGGCGACGATCGTGCCGACGGTGTCGCCGAGCAACAGGTCGGGCTCGCTCATCGGAGCCTCCTTCGGGACGGTGCGGTCAAGGGGACGGTTCGGTCGGAGGGACGGGCGGTGTGGCGCCGGCCGCTCAGCCGACCCGGGCCGGGTCGTCCGCCGGCGTCGGGGAGTGCCGGGACCGGCGGGAGGACTGAGCTGTCGTCAGGTCGTGCAGGACCTCGCGGGCCGCACGCGCGCCCGAGGCGAGCGCCCCCTGGACGGAGGCGGTGGCGCGGTGGTCGCCGCAGACGTAGCGGCCGGGCGCGAGGCGGCACGCGCGGCTGAGCGGCCCTGGCACGGGCGACGCGGGCAGGGCCTCGGGCACCCGGTGCACGGCGATTCGCTCCCACCCGCGCGTGGACGTCCGGTACAGCTCGGCCAGGCGCGCCTCCGCGGCCCGCAGCCGCTCCTCGTCCGCCACGCCCGGCAGGGAGGTGGACACCAGGGCGACGCCGGGCGGCGCGTACGCGGGCTGGACGTTGCTCAGCACGCTGGTGTGCAGCAGCGGTCCGTCGCCGTCGACCAGCAGCGCCTTCTCGGGCCAAGGCGCCTCGGGCGCGGCGTGGTGGACGGTGGTGACCGCGTGCGTCGGCACCCGGGCCAGCGTCGGCAGCAGCGCTCGCGCGGCCGTCGGCCCGGTGGCGACGACGACCGCGCGGGCGTGCACCGCCAGGCCGTCCGTCAGCGTCACGCCGTCGTCGGTGAGCCGCTCGACGCCGGCGCCGAGCCGCACCGTGCCGAGCGGCAGCGCGTCGGCCAACTGGCGTGGCACCGCCCCGACGCCCCGCTCGGGCAGGCAGAGCGAGCCGCGCAGCATGCTGCGCCACACCAGATGGAAGAAGCGGCTGGAGGTGGCGAGATCCGGCTCCAGGAAGACGCCGTGGAGGAACGGCGCGAGGACGGCGTCGACGAAAGCGTCGTCGAGCCCCGCCCGGCGCAGCGCCTGACGGGTGCTCGTGTCCGGTCCGCGTTTGAGGAGCCGGGGCGGTGCCAGCATGTCGCGGCCGCTCAGCGCGGCGAGCGCCGCCAGGTCGCGGGGCCGACGGCCGGCCCCGAGCAGTCCGGTGACGGCGCGGACGACAGCGCCCGGGCGGCGGGTCGGATCGGCGAGCAGCAGCCGCCGGTCGCCGCTGGCGAGCACGTAGCCGGGGTCGAAGGGGCGCAGCCGCAGCGCCGCCAGGTCCACCCGTCGGCGGACCTGCGGGTAGGCCGTGTTGAAGACCTGGAAGCCGTGGTCGAGCACGTAGCCGTCGCGCCGGTCGGAGGCCATCCGCCCGCCGACGTGCCGGGACTCCTCCAGGAGCATGACCTCCCGTCCCGCCTGGCACAGGTCGCTCGCGCAGGCCAGTCCTGCCAGGCCCGCGCCCACCACGACGGCGTCCACCCGCACGGTCCGCGACATCGGCACCACCACCCTTGTGTGCCGCCCACCGTCGTCGCGCGGCCGTCCGGGAGGCGAAGCGCAGCGATTGCGCATCGACTCGGCCCGCCGGTAGCGAGCCCGCGGCCGTCGCGTGGCGTTCCGGCGCGAAGCGATGCACCATCGATGCACGGTGCCCCGGCTTGTCGCCGACCGCGACGCTGAGCGCAGGATCGATCACCCGGAGGAACGCCATGCCCGTTCACGCCGTCCCACGGGTCGTCGCGTGAGCCGCCGCACGACCAGCGCCGAGGAGGGGACCGGGCTGCCGACCGGCGAGGTGGCGCGCCGCCTCGGCGTCTCCCCGGTGACGGTGCGCTCCTGGGAACGCCGTTACGGGATCGGCCCGGCGCAGCGCGCCGAGGGGCACCACCGCCGCTGGACGGCCGCCGACATCGCCCGGCTGGAGGTGATGTGCCGGCTCACCGCCCAGGGCCTGCCTCCCGCCCAGGCCGCGCTCGCCGCCGCCCTGGAGCCGCAACCCGCGGGCGCGGCCGAGGCGTTCCCATCGCCCGGCACGCCCGCGCCGGTCACCCCTTCGGCGGTCGCCTCCGCGGCGGTCGCAGCGGGGCTCTGGGGCGAACCTCCGCGCGCGGCGCGGACGGTCGCCCGGCCCGCCGCCGAGGCGGACGCCGCCACCGACGCCGCCCGCCGACGGCACGCCCGCGGACTGATCCGCGCGGCGGACCGCCTCGACGCGCCCACCCTCCAGGAGCTGCTGGCCACCGCCGTGGACGGATGGGGCGTCGAGACCGCGTGGGAGGACGTCATCGCCCCGACCCTGCGCGCCGCCGGACGGCGCTGGGCGGCCGTGGGGGAGTCCTACGTCGAGGTCGAGCACCTGCTCTCCTGGCACGTCGCCACCGAGCTGCGCCGTCGCGCGGCCGCCGTCGCGCTCGGCGGGCCCGTGGTGTTGCTGGCGGCGACGCCGGGGGAGGAGCACACGCTGGCGCTGGACGCCGT
>NZ_BBPQ01000046.1:8271-63405 GCF_000787855.1 Streptacidiphilus anmyonensis
GGGGCACCGCGGCCCGGCGCTCGCCCCGCCCTGCTGACCCTGCCGTTCGGCGTCGCGGGCGCCCGGCACAGCCCGCTGCTGCTGCTCGGCGGGCCCGGCTGGCGCTCGGCGGGCGCGCCGCAGGCGGCCGTGCGGCCGGCGAGCCTGCGCGCGGCGGTGGACCTCGCGGTCGCCGCCCGGGACGTGCTCGTCGCCCCGCCCGTGAGCGGGCGGGCGGGGCGACGGTGACGCGGCCGCAGGCTCAGACGGTGCCGACGCCGTCGCTGTAGCCGGTCATGTAGAAGGTGCCGAAGCCGTTCTGCACCGGGTCCCCGCTGTCGTTGACGCAGCGCAGGATGCCGCCGCCGCCCGCCCCGTTCAGACACACCGTCATCAGGTCGGTGAGGACGACGCCGGGCGCGTCGGGCACCTCGTAGGCGCGGTCGGTGTAGATGTTCGCGTTCAGGTCGAAGAAGCAGTAGCTGCCGAGCCCCCACGCCTGGTGGTCGGTGACCGAGTCGGCGACCTTGTAGGCGGCGTAGCCGAGGGTTCCGCCGTGCGTCCAGGCCGACTGGGTCGGCACGTCGTAGGGGTGCTCGTTCTGGAAGAAGTAGGTGCGGCCGTGGTCGCCCTTCCAGAGCACCTCGTACTTCTGGTAGTGCTCCACCGCCAGGCCGTAGGCGGTGACCCGGTCGCCGTTCACCTCGATGCCGGTGTCGGCGGGGTTGACGGTCCAGCCGACCGAGCCGTCGTTGCCGTGGTCGGCGCGCCACAGCCACAGGTTGTCGCAGACGACGTCGTTGCTGTCGATCCGCACGCTGACGCCGGCGCCGCCGGGGACGGCCCCGCCGATGCGGGCGTAGACGTCGAACAGGGCGGTGGGGTCGGCCGAGTGACGGGTCCGGCTGCGACCGTCGCCGACCTGGAGCAGCACCGGTGAGTGGGCCGAGGCGGCCTCCAGCAGCACGCCGGCGACCGTCACCCCGCCCACGTCGGCGACCTCGATCAGCGCGTTGCCGTGCGTCGCCTGGAGGGTGGCGAGCCCGAGGCCGAGGACCACGGTGCCGGGGCGGCGCACCTCGATCGGGGCCGAGAGCGGGTACACGCCCGGGGTGAGCAGCAGGTGCCGCCCCTGGGCCAGCGCGCGGTTGATCGTCGCGGCGCTCTCGCCGGGGCGGGCGACATGGAAGCGTGACAGCGGGACGCTGTGCCCGGCCGCCCGTCCGGAGGTCCAGGTCGGTCCGGCGGAGTTCCCGCGCAGCGCGGGCACGAAGACCTGGTAGGAGCCGTCGGGTCCGGCGGTCAGGAACGGCTTCTCGCGCACGGTCGGGGTGCGGTCGACCACGGTCCAGGCGGGGTTCGGGAAGTGCTGCGCCGGGGCGCCCTCGGTGCCGACGAAGACCATGTTCCAGTTGGACCCGGTCCAGCTGCCGAAGTGGTCGTTGCGCGAGAGCCACTGCTGCTGGGAGCCCGAGTCGACTTGGCCGTCCACCACGCTGTCGGCCAGGAAGCCGCCGCTGGACCAGCGGTTGCCGGGCGGGCTGGGCCACAGCGTCATGTCGCCCTTGACGTGGGTCCGGCGCATCGGACCGGCCTGGGCGACGGCCCAGCGCTCCAGGCCGTCCGGCGGCACGATGCACAGGTTCTCCGCCGCGCGCCAGAAGTTCTGGGTGCCGTTGCCGCCCAACCACTGGGCGTCCACGGTGACGTGGCCGTTGATGACGACGTCGTCGGGCGAGTCGCCGAGCCCCAGGACGTGGGTGTAGAAGCCGACGTTGATGTCGACGTCGTAGGTGCCGGGCAGGAACGCGAGCGCGTAGCGCTCGGTGCCGAACTGGTTGGACTGCTGCGTCTGGAAGACGGCGTCGACCTGGGCCTGGATCGCCGCGTCGCCCATGGAGGGGTCGAACAGCAGCACGTTGGGGCCGAGGTCCGGAGCGGCCGGTCGACGGGCCCCGGCGGAGGACGACGGCGCGGCGGAGGCCGAGGGCGTGGGCAGCGCCCCCGCCAGCGGCAGCGCGGCGGCCAGGGCGATCGAACGACGCAGGACGGTACGGCGGTTCGGGGCGACGGGCATTGCTCTCCCAGCAGTGGACGGGTGGGGTCAGAGAGCGCTCTCTGCGGGAGTGAAGCACTGCCACTGATGGTGCGTCAATGGAGTGGAGGCAATCCCGGCCCCGGGCTCGCCGTGCGTTCACATCATGAAGCCGGAGGAGCGGCCGTGCCGGCCTTCGGTGCGAAGGTGCAGAATCGAAGGCATGGACGCCCTCCGCCACGGAGCCGAGCGGCTCCGCCGCGACGTCGGGACCGCGATCTTCGCGCGGGTGGCGGGCCCCGACGGCGAAGAGGTCCGCAGTCGGATCCACGACACCCCCGGCCCCCGCTGGTTCGGCCCGGACCGGCCGATCCGCACGGTCCATGCCGACGCGTCCATGTTCGTCGGCGGCCTCAGCGCCCTGCTGCTGCAGACCCTCCATCCGCTGGCGATGGCGGCCGTCGACCAGCACTCCGCCTACCGGCACAGCCCCTGGGGCCGCCTCCAGCGCACCAGCGTCTTCCTCGCCACCACCACCTACGGGACCGCTGCCGACGCGCAGGCCGCGGTGGACCGGGTCAGGTCCGTGCACGCGGACGTCCACGGCACCGCCCCCGACGGCCGCGCCTACGACGCGACGGACCCGCACCTGCTGGAGTGGGTCCATCTGGCCGAGATCCGCTGCTTCCTCGCCGCCTACCGCCGGTACGGCGCGCAGCCGCTGACACCGCGGCAGGAGGACGGGTACGTCGCCGACACGGCGCGGGTGGCCCGCGCCCTGGGCGTCCTCGCGCCGCCGACGGACGTGGCCGCGCTGGAGCGGCGGTTCGCGGAGTTCCACGCCGAGCTGTCCGTGACACCCGCCGCCCGCGACGCCGCCCGGTACCTGGTCCTCGACCCGCCCCTGCCGCTCGTCGCCAGGCCCGCCTACCTCGGCCTCTCGCTCGCCGCGGTCGACCTGCTGCCCTGGTGGGCGCGGATCGCGCTCGGACTCCCGCTGCCGATGCCCGTGCGCGCCTCGGCGCCGGTCGCCGGCCACCTCCTGGTCCGGGGCATCCGCTGGGCGACGCGTCCGCCGCAGACGCCGCGCGCTCCGGAGACGCCGAGCCCGCCGGGCCCACCGGACCCGCCGGACGCATGAGGCCGGGCCCCGCGCCCCAGGGGGCTTGGACGCGGAGCCCGGACCTCAAGGGAGGCGCGTCGGCGCCGGGGGACGTATCGCCGACCGCCTCCCTCGTGTCGGCCGCGGTTCGTCCTGCCGCGCCGACGGGCAGCGCCTGCCCCGTCCGCAGCCGGGCAAACGGGCCCGGGGGGAACGTGTGCGCCGCGTCGTCGGGGGCAGGCGCATCCCCGCGGGCGCGCCGTCAGGCCCGGTCGCACCCCTGTCGGAAGAGGGAAGAGGAGGACCCCCCCATGACCACCACCGTCTCGGCGCTTCGCCAACACACGGGCTACGAACCGGCCATGGACCTGTCCGGCTTCGAGGTGCGGGCGTCCGACGAGCGCCTCGGCAGGATCGCCGGGCACGCCGACGCCGACGGTGACGCGGACCGTGGCGGCGAGCCCCTGCTGCTCCCTGTCGGCGCCATCGTGTCGATCGACCTGACCGACCGCGTGGTCCACCTGGACTGCACCCGCGCGCAGGTCCGCGGCGCCGGACGGGCCGTTCGCGGGGGCGCCCGCTACGTCGTGCGGGAGGCCTGATCCGATGGGGCGGAAGCCGGAGCTTCCCGGACCGGTGACATGGGCCTGGGCGTGGCAGGAGGAGGCGGCCTGCGCCGAGCGCGACACCCGGCTCTTCTTCCACCCGGCGGGCGAGCGCGGCCGGGACTTCGCGGACCGGGAGCAGGAAGCCAAGCGGGTCTGCGCCGCCTGCCCGGTCATCCGCCAGTGCCGCGACTACGCCCTGGCCACCCGCGAGCCCTACGGCGTGTGGGGCGGGATGACCGAGGACGAGCGCGGCACCGTGCTGCGCCGCGGGCCCGGCCGCGGGAACGGGCGCGGTGCTCAGCGGCGCGGCGGCCGCGGGACGAAGCCGCTGGTGCGCGCCCGGTAGTCCGCGTAGCCGGGACGGTCGGCCAGGTGGCGTTCCAGCAGCGCCTTGCCGCTGCCCGCGGTCAGCAGGAACGTCATCACCAGCGGTGAGACGACGGTGGCCGCGGCGACCGGCACGCTGGTGCAGGCGAGCAGCCACAGACCCCACCAGACCAGGAAGTCGCCGAAGTAGTTCGGGTGCCGGGTCCACGCCCACAGGCCCCGGTCCATGATCCGGCCCCGGTTGGCGGGATCGGCCTTGAACACGTGCAGTTGCCGGTCGCCGACGGCCTCGAAGGCGAGACCGACCGCCCAGACCAGCGCTCCCGCGACGGCGGCAGGGCCGAGCGCCTCCGGTGCGTAGCAGGCGGCCTGCACGGGCAGGGACACCAGCCAGACCAGCGCCGCCTGGAGCAGGTAGACCATCCGCAACGCGTACCAGGCCCGTCCCGCCGAACCCCCTCCGGCTTTGGCCAGCAGCCGTGCGTATCGCGGGTCCTCGCCGTGGCCGCGCCCGCGCCACGCGATGTGGACGGCCAGCCGCAGCCCCCACGCCACCGTCAGCGCGGTGACGAGCGCGCGACGCGCCGGGTCCCCGTGCCCCTGCGTCGCCGCCAGCGCGCAGGAGGTCGCGGCGACGGCCGCGAACGCGAGACCCCACGCGCTGTCGACGATCCGGTGCACCCCCTTGACCAGCGCGAGCGCGAAGGTCGCCAGCATCACGGCGAGCGAGGCCAAGGCGGCCGCCCCCAGGCCGACCGCGAACGCCGCCCACGGGAACCCGCTCACCGCGTCGCCCCTGACGCCGCCGACGCGCTCATGCGCGGCCCTCCCGGGTCAGCTGGATCTGCCGGACGTCGAGGTAGCCGGAGCGGAACCCGGCCTCGGAGTAGGCGAGGTAGAGCGTCCACATGCGCCGGAACGCCTCGTCGAAGCCCAGCCCGGCGAGCTGCGCGGCGTGCGCGGTGAAGCGCTCGCGCCACAGCCGCAGCGTCTCCGCGTAGTGCTCCCCGAAGCCGTCGCTGCCGGTCACGCGCAGGTCCGTGTGCGTCCGGGTGACGGCGTCGACGGCCTCGTTGGAGGGCAGCATGCCGCCGGGGAAGATGTACTTGTGGATCCAGGTGTAGGTGCGCCGGGTGGCCAGCAGCCGGTCGTGCGGCATGGTGATCGCCTGGAGCGCCACCCGGCCGCCCGGCGCGAGCATCGCGTCGATGGCGCGGAAGTAGGCGGGCCAGAACTCCACGCCCACGGCCTCGATCATCTCGACGCTGAGCACGGCGTCGAAGCGCCCGTCGCGCACCGGGTCGAGCCGCCGGTAGTCCTGGAGCCGGATCTCGACCGCGTCCGCGAAACCGGCCGCGCGCACGCGGTCACGGGCGAGTGCGAGCTGCTCGGTCGAGAGCGTCAGCGACAGCACCGTGGCGCCGCGCCGGGCCGCGCGGACGCACAACTCGCCCCAGCCGGTGCCGATCTCCAGCACCCGGCTGCCGGGGCCGACGCCGGCCAGGTCCAGCAGGCGGTCGGTCTTGGCGTGCTGCGCCGGTTCCAACTCCGCCCAGCGAGCCGGAAGTTGGGGGAAGACGGCGCTGGAGTAGGTGAGCGAGTCGTCGAGGAAGAGCCGGAACAGGTCGTTGGAGAGGTCGTAGTGGGCGCGGATGTTCTCCCGTGCGGCGTCCTCGCCGTTGGCGTCGTCCGGTTGCCGCCGCTCCCAGAGGCGTCGCAGGCGCTGGAGGGCGGGCGGGACGAGCGTGGTCAGCTGCTCGGCCATGACGGTCAGCGCGCCGGGCAGGTCGGGCGCGTCCCACTCGCCGGCCTGGTAGGACTCGCCGAAGCCGATCAGGCCGTCCGCGGCGAGGCGCGCGGTGAACGCCTCCGGGTCGTGCACCACCAGCAGCGGGCCGCCGAGGCCCAGGACCTGCCCGCCCATCACCACCCGCAACGGCAACCGCCGCAGGGCGCGGGTGATGACGGCGCGGGCGACGGCGGTGCGCAGCGGTGAGCTGGCCGGCACGCGGACGACGTCGGCCCAGCGCTGCGGGTCGAGCCGGTCCCGCAGGAGCGGCGTCGGCTGCGTCTGCGAAGTCTGCTGAAGGGTCACTTCAAGCCCTCCTGGGGCTGGTGGCGGGGACGGGGCAGGACCGGCAGCCCGCGAAGGCGCAGCCGGACGCCGTGGAAGCGGATGGCGAGCGAGCCCGCCAGTGGGGCGAGCGGATGCCGCAGGGCGGAGGCGGCCAGCGTCCAGGGCGTGCAGGGCCGGGCCGTTCCGTGGACGGTCGCGGTGAACGCCGGCGCGCCGTCGAGGTCGAGCCGCACGGTGAGGTCGAGCCGCTCGCCGGGGACGGGCAGACGCATCCGGTAGCGGCCCGCGACGGGGAGGAAGGGCGAGACGTAGAAGACCTTCTCGGCCGTCGCGCCCACGGCGGCGTCCGGGCCCAGCAGGTAGGCGTGCCGGCCGCCGTAGGTGTTGTGCACCTCGGCGACCACCTGGGCGAGCGAGCCGTCGGCGTCGTGGCACCAGTAGACGGTCAGCGGGTTGAACACGTACCCGAGGACCCGGGGTTGGGTGAGCATCAGCACCCGTCCGTCCGGGACGGTCGCGCCCTGGCCCGCCAGGAAGCGGTCCAGCGCGGCGCGGATGGTCGGTCCGCGGCCGTCGAAGTGGTCGCGCGCCGAGAAGCCCGCCAGCGGCCGCAGCGGGCGGGCGACACGCGGGAGCCGGTCGACGTCGACGAGCCAGTAGTAGGTGCGGTGGTCGAGGCGGTAGCGCTGCCGCGTGGTGCGCACATGGCGTACGCGGCTCTCGTAGAGCGTCGCCGGGGCCGACCTCGCCTGGGCTGACCTCTCCTGGCCCGACGTCGCCCGGCCGGACGTCGCCTGGGCTGACGCCGCCCGGGCGGGGGCGGGCGACGAGGCCGCGGGCACGCTGCTCACCACGCCACCCCCAGCGCGGCGGCGGCCGCGACCCCGGATCGGCAGCCGTCCTCGTGGAAGCCCCAGCCGCGCCAGGCCCCCGCGAACGCGCAGACCGACGTGTCGAGTTCGGGCAGCCGCGCCTGCGCCGCGACGGACTCGCGGGTGTAGACGGGATGCTCGTACTCCATCTCGTCCAGGACCGAGGCCGGGTCCACCAGCCCGCCGCCGTTCAACGTCACCAGGTACCGGTCCGGGGTGTCCAGCCGCTGGAGGCGGTTCATGTCGTACGAGACCTGCACCGCCCCGGCGTCCGCGTCGCACGCCGGGAGCCGGAGGTTCCACGACGCCCGCGCGGCACGGGACCGCGGCAGCACGGAGGCGTCCTGGTGCAGCAGGGCGGGGTTGCGCGAGTATCCGAACGCGCCCAGCAACTCCCGTTCGGCGGCGGTGGGTTCGTCCAGCACGGCCAGTGCGTGGTGCGGGTGCAGGGCCAGGACGACGCCCCGGAACGCCCTGGCCCCTCCGGCCGCGTCCCCGACCTCGACGCCGCCGGCGCCGCGCACGACCCGCGTCACCCGCGTGCCGGCGCGGACCTCGTGCAGCTGCTTGGCGACCCGGCGCACGTACTCCTGCGAACCGCCGGTGACGGTGCGCCAGGTCGGCGAGCCGGTGACCGCCAGCAGGCCGTGGTGGTGCAGGAAGCGGAACAGGTGGCGGGCGGGGTAGGCGAGGGCGACCTCCCCGGGGCAGGACCAGACGGCGGAGACCAGCGGGGTCAGGAAGTGGCTGGTGAAATAGGCGGAGAACCCGTGCCGGCGCGCGAACTCGCCCACGGTCGGCTCGGCCGGGTCCGCCGCCCCCGCCAGCAGACGGCGGGCCCGCCGGTGGAAGACGGGCACCTCCGCCAGCATCCGCAGGTACCGGGGGTCCGCGGCCCGGCGGGGCTGCGCGAACAGCCCGCGCGGCCCCCTCGCGCCCGCGTACTCCAGACCGCAGCCGTCGCACCGCACCGACATGCTCATCTCCGACTCCTGGGTGGCCACCCCGAGTTCGGCGAAGAGCCGCAGCAGGTTCGGATAGGTGCGCCGGTTGTGCACGATGAACCCGGTGTCGACGCGCTGCGGCAGCCCGCGCCCGTCGACCAGTTCGTGCGTGTGCGCGTGCCCGCCGAGCCGCTCGTCGGCCTCGTAGAGGGTGACGTCGAACCGCTTCTGCAGCACGTGGGCGGCGGTCAGCCCGGCCACCCCGGCGCCCACCACCGCGACCTGTTCCCGCACCACCGTGAAACCTCCCCAGGTCCTCGACCGGTCCAGCTCCGACATGAGGCATTCGGAGCCGCCGGGCGCCCGGACGGGTGGGCCGGCGCAGGAATTCTGCGTCCGGCACCCGTCCGGGCGCCGCGCGGCTGCGAAGAAGGAGCAAGAGGATGGATCACGCGGGCCCGGCCGACCGGGCGCCGCCGGAGCCAAGGGGATGTGGGAGCGCCGTGGACGGACCGCACAGCACCAGGAGGGGCGACGGCTCGGAGCCGACGTTCCTCGGCACGCCGCCGGTGCCGGGGCAGCGGCCTGAGGAGCTGCTGCTCCAGGTGGCGAAGGGGGACCAGGACGCCTTCGCGGCGCTGTACGAGCACATCGCCGGACCGGTGCTGGGCATCGTGCGCAGTGTGCTGCGCGACCCGGCGCAGTCGGAGGAGGTCGCCCAGGAGGTGCTGGTGGAGGTCTGGCGCACGGCCGCCCGGTTCCGGCCCGAGAAGGGCGGCGTGATGGCGTGGGTGCTCACGATCGCGCACCGGCGGGCGGTGGACCGGGTCCGCAGCGCACAGGCCGCCACCGACCGCGAGCACAAGGCGGCCCTGCTGGAGCAGACCCCGGCCTACGACGAGGTGAGCGAGGCGGTGGACCACCGGCTGGAGCGCGAGCACGTCCGGCGCTGCCTCCAGGCGCTCACGCGGACGCAGCGCGAGTCGGTGGTGCTGGCGTACTACCGCGGCCTGACCTACCGGGAGGTCGCGGAGCTGCTGGCGGTGCCGCTGGGCACGGTCAAGGCGCGGATGCGGGACGGCCTGATCCGGATGCGGGACTGCCTGGGGGTGACGGCATGACCGGCGCCGACCTGCACATGCTCGCCGGGGCCTACGCGCTCGGCGCGCTCGAGGAGGACGAACGCGCCGCGTTCGAGGAGCACCTGGCCGACTGCGACTCCTGTGCGGTGGAGGTGGCGGAGTTCCAGGCCACCAGCGCCCGCTTGGCCCAGGCCGCCGCGCAGAGCCCGCCTGCGGCGATGAAGCAGCAGGTGCTGCGGCGCATCGCCGAGGTCCGGCAGGAGCCGCCGCAGGTCGAGGTGCCCGCTCCGCGCGCTTCGACGGCCCCCGCCCGGGCCCGCCGGGGCGCGCGGTTCGCCCTCGCCGCGAGCCTGGCCGCGGCCGTCGCCCTGGGCGGCGTCGCCGCCTGGCAGTACACCCGCGCCGAGGAAGCCCACCAGCAGGCCCAGCAGGCCCAGCAGGCGCAGGCGGAGACGGCGCAGATCGCCGCCGTGCTGTCCGCCCCCGACGCCCACGCCGTCGTCGGCGCCGTCGGCGGTGCGGGCCAGGGCGGCCACGCCACCGTCGTCACCTCGCGCAGCGAGAACAGGGCCGTCTTCCTCACCCCGGGGCTGCCCGACCTCCCCTCGGGGAAGACCTACCAGCTCTGGTTCGACGACGCCGGGGTCATGCGCCCGGCGGGCCTGGTAGCCCCGGGCGCGAGCGACCAGACCGTGCTGCTGAAAGGTCCCCTCGCCCAGGCCCAGGGCATGGGCATCACCGTCGAGCCCGACGGTGGTTCGCTGCACCCCACCACCGCGCCCATCGCGCTGATGCCGTTCGCGGCCGCGTGAGGCGCAGGCCGGGTCAGTGCCAGTCGCTGATCCTGAGGTCGCGCGGCGCGGGGTCGCCCTCGCCGGTCTCCAGCAGCTTCTTCAGGCTGAGCAGGAAGGTCGCCCACTTGGTGCTGCAGTGGTACATGAACTCCACCGGCTCCCGCCAGCCCTCGTGCCGGAAGCGGACGATCGTGAAGCCGTCCGCCTCGGAGAGGTCGAAGCGGACCCGTGTGCCGATCCACTCTGCGGGACCGTCGACGACCTCCCAGAGCACGAACTCCTTGGGGCGGGCGTCCAGGACCGACATGTCGAAGCCGCCGGGCTCGAACCGGAACCGCAGGACGCCGCCGACGTCGCCGTCGCCGTCCGTGTCCTCGGTCCACCAGCCGGCCAGGCCCTCGACGGTGGTGAGGGCCGCGTAGACCTGCTCCGGGGACGTGGTGACCCCGATCCTGTGCAGGATGTCCACCATGACGATGCCTCCTTGCGTGTGTCTTTGCCTGTGGTCGTGATGCGCATGCGCATGCGCATGCGTGGTGTGTGCGGGTGCGGGTGCGGGTCAGGTTTCGGGCCGGGGCTCCCGGCTCTGCTGGATGGCCTCGGCGATCCGCTTGATCCGGCGCAGGCGCGCGTCCCAGGCGGCCCCGACGGAGGACAGCTGCGCGACCGCGCGGGCGAACTGGGCCTCGTCCACCGCGTATATGCGCTCGCGGCCGGACGGGGTGGCGTGCACCAGGCCGACGCGGTCCAGCACGCCGAGGTGCTTGGCGACCGCCTGCCGGGTGACCGGCAGGCGCTCGCTCAACGTGGTCGCGGTGCCGCCGCCGTCGGTCAGCAGCAGGTCGAGCATCCGCCGCCGGATGGGGTCGCCCACCGCGGACCAGAGCTCGTCGTCGACGATGACGCTCACGGCGCCTGCACCAGCTTGGCGACGTAGGGGGCGAGCCGGGGCAGGTAGTGGTCCCAGCCCGTGACGTGGTCGCGGTACTGCTCCTCGAGGACGGCCGCCTCCCAGCCCTGCTCCCGGAAACCGGTCTCGGTCAGGCGCAGCAGGGTGCCCGCGCCGGAGGGGACCAGGTCGAAGGTGATCAGGAGGGAGTTGTCCGCCGCCGCGGACTCGTTCTCGTCGTGCATCCACCGGAAGGAGAACCGGCGGGGCGGATCGGCCTCGACGACCGTCAGCGGCACGGCGTGCGCGTCGGGCGAGGAGCCGTCTCCGAAGGTGAGGACCCCGGTGGCGCCGGGCGCCGACTCGAACCGGGCGTCGTCCGGCCACCAGCCGCGCAGGTGCTCGGGCGTGCTCACGACCTCGTAGACCACCTCCGGCGTCGCGTCGACGTGGATCTCCCGTTCGATGCTGCCGAACTCCATGGCGCTGCTCCTCGCTCTCGGCTCTCGCAACCTTTGGTTGCTTATCACTCTAGGCCGGTGGGCGAAGATGCGCAACCAAAGGTTGCCTGAACGGCGCGACGTGTCGCGCGAGTCGATCGGAATGGCCAACTCCGCTTTCTGTGGCGGAGGGTGGGGGTCGAGGAAGATCGTCGAGGTCGGGGGTGACGGGGTGATGGGTGACAGGGCCGCGTCGGGCGGGGCAGACTGGGCGTCGCCCGGCCCGGAACCATGTCTCGCACTTCCTCGGGACCGGCGGGGCGTCGATGCGTGTCGCAGTCACAGGGGGAGTCCGCATGTCCCGCACCATCTCCAGTCTGGTCGGTGAGCCGTTGTCGCGGCTCAACGCCGAGGTCACCACCGCGGGCGCGGAGCTGGCCCCGACCGGCGACCCGTGCGCCGTCCGCGCCGTCATGGACCGGGCGGTCGGCGCGGCCGCCGCCGTGGCGGTCCTCGACAACGCCGAGCTGCTCTGCGAGCCCGCCCACGACCGCCGTGCGCTGCTGCGCGCCCAGGAGGCGCTGCACGCGGCCCGCACGGCCGCGCTCTCCCTCGCCGCCCCGGCCGGAAGCGTCGAGGGCATCGACGCGATCATCCGCGCCATCACCGGCGCCCTGGACACCACGCGCGCGTCCTCGACCTGAGGTCCCGGCCCGTCCGGGGGTTCGGTCCGTTCCGTGCTCGGGCGCGGCCTGTGGGTCGGCCCGTCCCCGGGTCCACGCGCCGCCACGCGTGCGTCGTGACCGGAGGCGCGACCGCCGTTTCCCCCCGATCGGGGGGCCGGAGTCCCTCCTGTCGGGGTATGCACTGCGTGTATACCCCGTATGTATAGTCGTCGCATGACGATCGGCCACACCCTGTTGGGCCTGCTGGAATCCGGCCCGAGACACGGCTACGACCTCAAGCGCGCCTTCGACGAGCGCTTCGGCCACGACCGCCCGCTGCACTACGGCCAGGTCTACGCGACCATGGCGCGGCTGCTGAAGAACGGCATGGTCGAGGTCGAGGGCATCGAGGCCGGCGAGGGCCCGGACCGCAAGCGCTACGCCATCACCGACGCCGGGATCACCGACGTCGAGCAGTGGCTCGCCCAGCCCGAGAAGCCCGAGCCCTACCTGCAGAGCGCCCTCTACACCAAGGTCGTGGTCGCCCTGCTCACCGGGCGCAGCGCGCAGCACATCCTGGACACCCAGCGCTCGGAGCACCTGCGCCTGATGCGCGAACTCACCCGGCGCAAGGCCGGCGGAGACCTGTCCGACCAGCTGATCTGCGACCACGCCCTGTTCCACCTCGAAGCCGACATGCGCTGGCTGGAGCTGACCGCCGCGCGGATCGACCAGCTCGCCGAGGAGCTCACCCGATGAACCCGATGACCCCCACCGCCCCGTCCGCGCAAGGCGCCCACCCCGGCGGCAACGGCGCGCCGCTGCTCTCCGCGGCCGGCCTGCACAAGACCTACGGCGCCACCCCGGCGCTCGCCGGAGCCGACTTCGAGATCCGCGGCGGCGAGATCGTCGCCGTGATGGGCCCCTCCGGGTCCGGCAAGTCCACGCTGTTGCACTGCCTCGCCGGCATCGTCAGCCCCGACGCGGGCACCGTGCACTACCAGGGCCTGGAGCTGAGCGCGCTGAGCGACGCCCGGCGCAGCGCGCTGCGCCGCTCCGACTTCGGCTTCGTCTTCCAGTTCGGCCAGCTCGTCCCCGAGCTGACCTGCCTGGAGAACGTCGCGCTGCCGCTGCGGCTCGCCGGGACGCGCCGCAAGGACGCCGAGGCGCGCGCCGCCGAGTGGCTGGAGCGGCTGGAGGTCGCGGACATCGCCACCAAACGGCCCGGAGAGGTCTCCGGCGGCCAGGGCCAACGCGCCGCCATCGCCCGCGCCCTCGCGCCCCGACCGCGCGTGGTCTTCGCCGACGAGCCCACCGGAGCCCTGGACTCGCTCAACGGCGAGCGGGCCATGCAACTGCTCACCGCCGCCGCCCGGGACACCGGCGCCGCGGTGGTCCTGGTCACCCACGAGGTGCGGGTGGCCGCCTACTCCGACCGCGAGGTCGTCGTCCGCGACGGACGCGCCACCACGCCGGCGGCCGCGCTGTGACCGCCGCGGGGGGAACGCCCGACACGGGGGAGCGCCTCCGGAGCTGGGCGCGCGATCTGGCGCTCGGCGCCAGGTTCGCCCTGTCCGGGCGCGAAGCGGTCGTACGCACGGTGCTCAGCGCCCTCGGCGTCGGGCTCGGCGTGGCGATGCTGCTGCTCGGCACCACGGTCCCGGGCCTGGTCGCCGACCGCTCGCAGCGCGGCGCGGCCCGCGACCTCACCTACTTCGGCGCCCCGCTCCAGCCCGGCCCGGACACCATGCTCGTCGGCGACGGCGACACGTCCTGGCACGGCGAGGACGTCTACGGCAGGCTCGTCAAGCCCGAGGGGCCGGCCGTCAAGGTCGTCGCCGGGCTGCCCGCCTACCCGGCCCCGGGCACCATGTACGCCTCACCCGCCCTCCAGCGGGTCCTGACGTCACCTCAGGGCGCACTGCTGCGCGAGCGGCTGCCCTACCGCATCGTCGGCACCATCTCCGACGCCGGCCTGCTCGGGCCCTCCGAGCTCGCCTACTACGCGGGGGACGGCTCCCTGCGGTTGGCGAACAGCACCATGACCAGCGACGCCCTCTACCGCACGAACAGCATCGGCGGCCACTACGTCGACAGCGGGATGAACCCGATCCTCGTGCTGCTGTCCGTCGTCGCCTTCGTGGTCCTGCTGCTGCCCATCGCCGTGTTCGTGGCCACGGCCGCCCGCTTCGGCGGCGAGCGGCGCGACCGGCGCCTGGCCGCGCTGCGGCTCATCGGCGCCGACATCTCCGGAACCCACCGGACCGCGGCCGGAGAGGCGCTGGTCGGCGGAGCGCTCGGCGTGCTCGCCGGGTTCCTCTTCTTCCAGGTCGGCCGGGTGGTCATCGGCGGCATCGAGATCGCCGGGCTCAGCGTCTTCGCGCACGACGTCACGCCGGGGCTCGGGATGGCGGCGCTGATCGCCCTCGCCGTGCCGCTGTGCTCGGTCCTGGTGACGGCCCTCGCCCTACGCGGGGTCGCCATCGAGCCCCTCGGCGTGGTCCGTCGCTCGATGCCGGTCCGCCGCCGCCTGTGGTGGCGGCTGCTGCCGCCGCTGCTCGGCATCGGACTGCTCGTCCCCGCCCTCAACGGCGGCGTCGGCGACGGGAACTCCACCCTGCTTCCGGCGGGGATGCTCCTGCTGCTGGTGGGTGTGGCGTCGCTGCTGCCCTGGCTGATCGAGCGGGTGGTGGCCCGGATGGGAGCAGGCCCCGTGCCGCTCCAGCTCGGCAGCCGCCGGCTCCAGATGTCCGGCGGCACGGCGGCCCGCGCCGTGGCCGGGATCACCGTGGCCGTCGCCGGCGCGATCGGCATCCAGACGCTGTTCGCCGGGGTGACCGGGCTCTACACCAAGGACACCGGCCTCGACCCGCAACACGTCCAGGCCCAGCTCGGGCACGGCATCACCGGCTCCAGCGAGCTCGACGAGCTCACCAGCCGGCTGCGGGCGACCGCAGGGGTCCTCGGCGTGAACGCCCAGGTGACCGCTGGCGCGGTCGAGCCGGGCAAGGCCGGCACCTCGCCGTCGGACTGGAACCGGATCCAGCTGACCGTCGGGGACTGCGCCGCCCTCCAGTCGGCGGCCCGCATCAGCGACTGCCGTCCCGGCAGCGTCTACACCGTCGGCGTTCCCGCCGGAACCGTGCTGGACCTGGCCGATCCCGACGGCGACGGCCCGCGCCCCAAGCCGCGCCTGTGGAAGGTGCCCGCCGGAGCCGCGCAGACGGTCCTGACCGGCTCGGGCAGCGGCACCGTCGTCAACGACCCCGAGGTCCTGGCCACCCCGCAGGCCCTGTCGGTCGACCGGCTGAACCTGCCGTACGCCCAACTCCAGCTGCGCCTGGCCCCGAACGAGCAGGACGCCGTCGAACGCGCCCGCAACGCGGCGGTGTCGGTGGATCCCACCCTGGACGTGACGACCGTCAGCTCCAGCGTGACACTCCACTCCTTCGACGCGCTGCGCCGAGGTGTGATCGTCGGCGCGGCCGCGACCATGGTGCTGATCGGCCTCAGCCTCGCCCTCGGCACCATCGAGCAACTGCGGGAGCGGCGGCGGCTGCTGGCGGTCCTGGTCGCCTTCGGCACGCGGCGTTCCACGCTGGCGCTGTCCGTCCTGTGGCAGACCGCGGTGCCGATGTTCCTCGGCCTCGGCCTGGCCCTCGGCTTCGGCGTCGGCCTCGGCGCGATCCTGCTGCGGATCACCCGCTCGCCGGGGGGCTTCGACTGGACCTCGGTGGCGGAGCTGGTCGGCGCCGGTACGGCCGTCGCCCTGCTGGCGACCCTGATCAGCATGCCGGCGCTGTGGCGCCTGATGCGCGCGGAGGGGCTGCGCACCGAGTAGCGCGCGGCGGCGCCGCCTGGTTCGAGATGCGGTGTGACGCGGTGCGACTCGGTGTGATGCCGCGTATGCCTTGTGATGCCGCGTCAATCAGGCGGCGCCGGTGACGCCCGGGGGGATCAGGCGGCGGTGCAGCGGCGTGTAGCCGGTCTCGGGTGCGCCCGGGAGACCCACCTCCTTGATCGCCGCGCCCAGCCGCGCGCCGAAGTAGCGCTCGAAGTGCTCGGGGCTCTCCCAGACGTCGGTGATCTGGAGAGCCCCGTCGGCGAAGGACGCGACATGCAGGACCAGCCCGTCCGGCGCGTCGCCCTCCAGATCCACGAGGGCGCTCACCCGGTCGTACTGCTCGGGCGTGACGCCGGGCCAGCGCATCGTCATGACGACAGCCATGGTGGGCCGTTCCTTTCAGCCGTTCAGAACTGGGCCGGGGACTGGATCGCCGCGGCTACCTGGGCGGTGTCCTCGGTGCCGCGGTAGTGGACGATCAGCCCGTAGCGGAGGGTGAAGTGGTGATGGAGGTTCATCCGGACGGCCCGCCCGCTGGCCCGGTGCCGGGCATGACAGCGCACCACCGTCAGCACGTCGTCGCCGCTCGCGGCGTACACCAGCGGCGTGAAGTCCTCCACGTCCATCGTGGCGCCGAACGCCTGGAAGAACGCGCCGACCTCGGTCTTGCCCCGGCGCAGGCCGTACCAGGGCGCGACGTTCGTCGTGGTCTCCACGCCCCAGTCGACGTCGTCGCTCAACGCCGTCAGGATCCCGGCCGCGTCGCCCTTGCGGAACATCTCGTAGCACGAGCGGACGATCTCGATGTTGCCGTCGGTACTCATCGGTCAACCTTCCAAGCCACGTTGCGCCTCCCTGCACCCTAGGAAGCGGCCGCGGCCCGCACCGACGGCGCGAGCAAGCACACCCGCCGATTCACCGGGACGGCCCAGCAGTCACGCGGGCGGTCCGGCGGTGCTCAGCTACCGATGTACATGGTGCAGACCCCGCCGACGTCCTGCAGCACAGCGCCGAACGCCTGGTTCGGATCAGCGGTGCTGCGCGAGTACCAGACGTCGCCGGGCGACGCCTTCCAACCGGCGTGCCGTCCGGCGAACAGCTCGATCATCGGAAAGACCGATCCGTAGAGGTCGTACATCGAAGGAACCTTCCGCAGCGACGAAGTCGCGGCGAAGGTTGGAACGGCATCGCAGTCGATCGTGAAGTAGGCGAACAACGCGTTGCCCTCGCCGTCGAGCCACCCGACGTAGTGCACCGGGCCCATCGGCGCGCCGGTGTCGATCCGGAAGTAGCGGAACGCACGTTCCCAGGTGGTGTTCGACGACGTGTAGGAGAGCGCGCCGGGGAACTGCTCCTTCTTGCTGCCTCCGCCGAAGGAGAGCACTGCCGTGACACAGGCGATCGCCGCCAGCAAGGCCGATCCGGCCGTCACGGCGACCAGGCGTCCCCGCTTGCGCGAGCCCGCCGTCGTACGCTCCACCCGTGCGTCACTGCTGATCGTCTTCACGGAGTTGCTCCCGGACTCGGCGCGCATGGCACGGACGTCGTACTGGTGATCGTTCGTCGAATGGTAGTGGCCATGGACGGCGGTTCCCGGCGACGTGGTGTCAGTTCCCCTCGCCGGAGCGGCCCGCCGGGTGCCAGCGGTGGATCGCGAGCGCCGCGAGGAGAGTGGCCGCGGCGAGCGGGAGCCAGAGCGCGGCCGAGCCGAGCGCGAGAAGCGCGGTCAGCACGGCCGGGGAGACCGCGAGCCCGACCCCGCTGCTCAGCTGGAAGCGGGCCAACGCCGCGCCGAGACGGTCCGGTTCGGTGGTCGCGACGACCAGAGCCGTCGCACTGCCGGTGTACATGATCTCCCCGGCGGTCAGCACCACGGACACCGCCGAGACCCCGAGCGCGGCCCAGACCCCGCCCGCCATTCCCGCGAGCCAGAAGCCGAGGTACGACCCGGCCAGCACGACCCCGGACGCCGCCATCGCGGTCCGCCGACCCCATCGCGCCGTCCACAGCACCACCGCGACCTGGCAGAGCACCACCAGCACGGTGTTGCCGACGAAGATCCCGGCGCCCCAGGCGGCGCCCGCGTGCAGGGTGGTGACCAGGAAGGCGGGCAGAGCCACCTCCAGGACGTTGAAGTTGAACGCGTAGGGGAGGTTGGCGAGGTCGAACACCGTGAACCCGCCGCGCGCCGACCGTCCCGCGGCCGCGCGGCGGCCTTCGCTGCCGGGGAGCACGGGGAGCACGGGGAGCACCCGCACCCGCAGGGAGGCGACGAGCATCCCGGCCAGCAGGTAGCCCAGCGCGGTGAGGACCGCCAGCAGCCGCAGCGCCCCCGGGCCGCCCGCCGTCGCGACCGTGGCGATCAACGCCCCCGCCCCGAGTCCGGCATTGCGCACCGCCCGCCCCGCCGCGAGCGCTCCGTCCCGCAGCCGCTCCTCGGCGACGGCGGCGACCAGCGCCGCGTGCGCGGGCGGCCAGCACTGGTTGCCGACGCCCAGGAAGAGCGCGGCAGCGGCGAACACCGCGAGCGGCGACACCCCCGGGACGCCCGCCGCCAGGAGCAGCGCGACGCCCAGCACCCGCACCGTCATCGCGCCGGCCACGGCGGCTGAGCGGGCGCCCCGGTCGATCCAGCGCCCCGCGAACGGCACCGCCGCGAGAGCGACCAGGAACCCGACGGTCATGGCCAGTCCCGCGCGGGCCACGCCCAGGTGCAGCACCTCGACCCCGTACAGCAACAGGAACGGACGCAGCAGCCCCGAGCCCAGGGCGTCGACCGCGAGGGCGACGACGTACCGCGTACCGCCCCCGGCCCGCAGCAGCGCCCGCCACCCGGGACTCCCGGCGCGTGCGGCGGGGTCCGGCGAGGGGACGTCGGCGGACGTGCCCGGTCGGGCTTCGGCAGGTCCCGAGGCGGTGTTCGTCACGGTACTCACGGCGGTGCTCGTGGCGGTGCTCATGGCGGTGGTCATGCCGCTCACCGTCGCGCCGGGCGCGGGCACCGGTCACGTCGATTGACGACTCCCGTCAACCCGCGTCCGCGATCCCGCCGTGACCAGGCAGGATGGACCGCATGAGCCTCGTCGTCGACATCACCGGACTCCCCGACGAGCGGCTGCTCTTCGCCGCCTCGCCGCTGGCCGAGCTGACCGCGATGCTGCACGTGCTGGCCGCGCCGCCGCACCACCCCGCCAGCGTGTCCTGGGCGGCCAGGGTCCGGGCCGGCCTCGGCATGGAGCTGGCCGAGCGGCTCGGTGAGGCCGAGTTCCTGTGGCGCTCGTCCCGCGCCGACTTCCTGCTGCCCGCCCGTCCGGCCGCGACGCTCGCCGAGGAACTCGACGCGGTCGACGCGCTCGACGACGACCGGTTCGTCTCCGCGGCCCTGGTGACCACCTGCGGCTCGGACCGGGTGCTCTTCGGCACGCCCTCCCCGCTCGCCGACACGGCCTCCCGGGACCGGGCACTGGAACTGGCTCTGGCCCGAGGGCCGCAGCAGGCGGCCTTCGCGGAGCGACTGATGGCCGACCCGCCGACCGTCCGCGCCCGGCTGCGCCGCACCCTGGAGGCCTGCGGCCCCGCCTTCTTCGACGAGACGTGGCGCCGGATCCGCCCCGAACTGGCCGCCGATCTACGGCACAAGGCCGAACTGCGGGCCCACCGCGGCCTCGGCGAGGCGCTGCGCGCCGTCTCGGCGGCGATCACCCTGGAGGAGCCGGGGCCCTCCGAGACGGGGGGAGGCGGCACACGGCGGCGCATCGTCATCGACAAGCTTCAGGACAACAGCACCAGCGCGCAGGGTGACGGGGTCACCTTCATCCCCTCGGTCTTCGGCGAGCCGCACCTGGTCTGCGTCCACGCCCCGGGCTGGCGCCCGGTGCTGCACTATCCGGTGGCGTCCCCCGACGCCGCACCCCCGGTGCGGATGGACGTGGTGGCAAGGCGCCTGGAGGCGCTCGCGCACCCCGTCCGCCTCCGCCTCGTCCGCACCCTGGCCCGCGGCCCGCACACCACCGGCGAGCTCGCCTCCGCCTGGGAACTGACGGCACCCGAGGTCTCCCGCCACCTCACCGTCCTACGCAAATCCGGCCTGCTCACCTCCGTTCGCCGCGGCCGCTACGTCCACTACGAGCTCGACACCCGCGTCACCGCCTCCCTCGGCGCCGACCTCCTCGACGCCGTCCTGCGGTAGCCGTTGCCGTGCGGAAGCCTCGCCGGGTCGACGCACTGGGCGCGGCGCCGGTGGGCTGACGGTCCAGAACGCCTCCCAGCCAAGCGATCCGCCGGCTCGGCGATTCGCTTAACCGTCCGTCAGGTCCTTGGCCATGACACGTTCCCTGCCCGTGCCGTCAGGCAGGAGGTCACCCAGCAGGCCCGTGTCCGCGAACCCGTGGCGCTCGTAGAGAGCGACGGCCCTGACGTTGGCCGGCATCACGGACAGGCGCAGACGGGTGGCACCTCGCGCTGCCGCCCACCGCTCAACCTCCCGGATCAGGCGGTCGGCAACCCCTCTGCCACGGGCCAGCGGACTGACCCACATCGAGATGAGCTCGACGCTGTCCTCGGCATGCTCGACCGGAACGCCGCTGGCCATCCCCGCGGGGCGACCGTCCACCACCGCAACGACGTTGAGTGCACCAGGAATCCCCAGACGGGCCCGCCATCGGTCCTCGCGATCCCCGGACCCCTGCCACTCCGCAAGCGTCGACCCGAACGCATAGGGCGCCTCCGCAAGAGCCGCCTGCCGCAGCTCCCGCCAGATCGGCCAGTCGTCGGGTTCCAAGGAGCGCAGTTCCACCATGACGCAGACCCTGCCGGATGCACGTGGGCAACGGCAACGGCTTTAGGCCCCACTCCGCCGCGCTCCGACTCGAAGTCGTCCTCGCAGTGGCCGACGTGCTCGGCGCCCTCGGCCCAGAACACATCACCAGTAGCACGCTACTCAGGTACAAGATCGGCCCCCCACCGGTCGGCGGGGAGACCGTCCGTTGTCTCAGTCGTCGGAGGAAGGGTCCCAGGGCTGCCGCAGCTTCGCGTCCAGAGCGCGCGGCAGCGCGGCGCTCAGCTGCCAGACGACGACGGCGGTCAGTGCCAGGAACGCGAAGCGCAGCGCGTCGCCGACCAGCAGGCGTCGCAGCGCCTCGGCAGCCGCCTGCGCCGTCCAGGCGCTCTTCAGCGCGGTGAAGTCGCCGGTCCAGCGGAGGCAGGCCAGGAACGAGATCCACCACACCGTCAGCAGCGGAGCACCGCGGCGTCGGCGTGCGGGGGGCCGCGCCGCGGCCCACAGGTCATTGACGAACATCTTCGGCACGAACAGCTGCGCCACCGGGACCAGCCAGCCGAACAGCGCCCACGCGGGGTGACGGCGCTGACCCTGGGGCCATATCCGCTCCGCGAGTTCGCGCATGCTCCAGAGCCAGAAGACGAACAGCGCCACGGCCGCGACACCCGTCGCCTGCCACCACCCGGCCAGATTGCCGACCCACATGTCCGCCACCACGCGCGCGTTGTCGGCCGCGTCCGACTCCTGGTGCGCGAAGGTCCGCAGCACCTGGTACTTGTGCCAGCCCGCCGCCTCGGTCGCCGCCGTCATCAGGACGAAGCAGACGAACATGCCGCACACCCACAGGGCCAGCCCGCCCCGTGGCCTCGCCCACCTGGTCATCCCGCCTCCCGCAGGTCCGCCGACGCGGACTTTCCGCAGGTCGCAGGGGATCCTAGCGCTGTGGGTGCGGAATGCAAGGGGTGGGTCCACGCGGGCGCGGAGCGGCTCGGAGCAGTGCGCAGGCCGACGCGCGGGCCGACGTGCAGGCCGACGCGCGGGCAGGCGCGCACCGGCTCGAAGCCGCCGGGCAGTTGATGCCGGGCCGCCCGCGCCCCTGCGCGGACGCGCCCTCCGTTTGACCGGGGCCGTCGCGGTTAGACGCTCCGTCATGGAAGGCAGATACAGTGCGGCGGGCGCGGCCCGCGGAGTCATGATTGTCACCGATGTCGTCGCAGGCATCCTGGTGCTGTGGATCGTCCTCTACGTCCTGAAGGCCAACCCCTCCAACGATATGGCGCACTGGATCCACAACGCCGCCGACTGGTTGGCGGCCTGGGCGCACGACCTGTTCACACCGTCGGAGGGTTGGCTGCGCACCCTGCTCAACTACGGCATCCCCGCCGTCGCCTACCTGCTGATCGGTCACACACTGGCCAGTCGGATCCGCTGAGCTTCGGCAGCAGCGACAGGCGTCGCGTGCTGCTTCCCTGTGGCGGCGGCGCATCCGCCCTTCGCCGAGCTCGTCCAGGGCTGCGGCCTCGACTCGCCCGCATCGGGTCGGCCTGACGCCAGCCGTCCGGTGGTCGGGAAACGGTCCGCCCCGCGGCGCGCTGCGCTGCGGGGCGGACCGGCGGGGGCGCGTGCCTGGCTAGCGCGCCGGGGTCTCGGTGGCGCTCGTGGCCAGCGGGGTCGGCGCGTCCTGCGGCGGGACGTGCCGCCCGGTGAAGGCCGAGGCGACGGCCGCGACCAGGCAGGCGGCGAGCGCGAACCAGAACGCGACCGCCAGCCCGTCCTGGAACGGCCCGGTGACCAGGTGCGGGAAGAAGTCCCGGCCCGTCAGGTAGTCCGCCCGTCCGGCGGGCAGGTGCTGGAGCACCTGGGGGCCGAGCAGCTGCCGGATCGGGTTGTAGCCGAGGAAGGCCGCGAACAGCACCGCCAGCGGCGGAAGCTGGGAGACCTTCGCCGCGACCGGCGCGGGTACGCCCTGCGCGACCAGGCCGTGGTTCATCGCGCCGGGCAGGCTCTGGGCCAGGCCGAGCACGATCAGGCTGAAGAAGAGGCCGATCGACAGCACCATCGCCGCGTTCTGGAACGTCGCCGTCATGCCCGCGCCGACGCCGCGCTGGCGCGCCGGGACCGCGTTCATGATCTCGGCGCGGTTGGGGGAGGCGAACAGCCCCGCGCCCAGGCCGTTGAGGACGAGGATCGCCGCGAAGGCCGGGTAGGGGAAGTCGACGGGCAGCACCATGAGCAGGCCGAAGCTGAGCGCGTTCAGCAGCGCGCCCGCGATCGTGAAGAACCGCGACCCGAAGCGGTCGGAGAGCAGACCGGAGACGGGCGCGGCGACCAGCAGCCCGACGGTCAGCGGGATCATGTAGATGCCCGCCCACAGCGGGGTCTGCTCGAAGCTGTAGCCGTGCAGCGGCAGCCAGATGCCCTGGAGCCAGATCACCAGGATGAACTGGAGGCCGCCGCGTCCCAGCGCGGTGAGCAGGTTGGCCAGGTTCCCGGCGGCGAAGGTCCGCAGCCGGAACAGCGAGAGGTCGAAGAGCGGCTCGGCGACCTTGGACTCGATGACGCAGAACACGACCAGGAGCACCACGCCGACGCCCATCGCCGTGAGCACCCACGGGTTGCCCCAGCCGGTCGTCGCGCCGTGGTAGGGCTGGATGCCGTAGGTGATGCCGACCAGCAGCGTGATCAGGCCGGCGGCGAAGGTGAGGTTGCCCCACCAGTCGATCGCCGCAGGCTGACGGTGACCGGTGTCCTTGAGCTTGAGGTAGGCCCAGATCGAGCCGAAGACGCCGACGGGGACGGACACCAGGAACACCCAGCGCCAGCCGACCGGGCCGAGGACCCCGCCGAGCATCAGGCCGATGAAGGCCCCGGCTATGCCCGCGATCACGTTGATGCCCAGCGCGGTGCCGCGCTGCCGCGCGGGGAACGCGTCGGTGATGATCGCGGTCGAGTTGGCGAAGATCAGCGCTCCGCCGACGCCCTGCACCACGCGCCACCCGATCAGCCACAGCGCGGCCTGCGTCCCGCTGCCCCAGGTGAGGGACAGCATGATGGAACACGCGGTGAAGACGGCGAAGCCGAGGTTGTACATCCGCACCCGGCCGAACATGTCGCCGAGCCGACCGAAGGTGACCACCAGAACGGCGGTGACCACCATGAAGCCCATCATCATCCACAGCAGGTAGCTGGTGTTGTGCGGGTCCAGCGGGTCGAGGTGGATGCCGTCGAAGATGTTCGGCATGGCGATCAGCACGATCGACTGGTTGATCATCACCATCAGCATGCCGAGCGTGGTGTTCGACAGCGCCACCCACTTGTAGTGGGGCCCGTGCGCGTCCTCGCCCTCGGGCGGAGCCGGAACAGCCACATCGGGGACGGATTTCGATCCGCCCGGTCGTGAGGCGGCGGGCGAGCTGGGTGGCATGGTGAGGGCTTCCCTTCGGTCAGTGTGCTGTACAACTATTTCAGGCCGAAGGGGGCCCTGTCACGGCCGGACCGCTCTGCGCGACCGGTGCGTAGCGTGCGGAGCGGGGCGGACTGGGGTGAACCAGCGGGGACCGGCGCAGACCGAGGCGCACGGCGGCTCACCCGGCCGCTGCGGCGCCCGGCGGGGGGTGTGCTTCTAGCGCCCGGAGGAGCCGAATGCGTGCTCGGCTGGTGCCGGGCCGCGGTTGGCGAGCCAACAGCCCCGGATGGTGGCGACCTTGACGTCGAGGCCGCGGTCCCAGGAGAGGAATCCGGTGCTGGGCATCCGCAGTGGGGTCCGTCGTCCGTTCGCCTCGCACAGCACCACGCGCCGTCCGCCGCTCCACGGCTCGACCGAGACCTCGGACACGTCGGTCCAGGCGATGGTCCGGCGGCGCAGGTTGTGCACGACCGCCGCCTCGGCGGTCAGGGTCACCCCGAGGTGTCGATTCAGCGTCCAGGTCCCGACCAGGGTGAACACCGGCAGTCCGAGCCCCAGGATCCGCCACCCGAGCGGCAGGACCGGCATCCCGGGCCGACCGTGCGGCCAGAGAAGAGGATTTGTCAGCTGCATCAGGAAGATGGAGCCGAAGATCAGCGTCAGGGGGAGCGACTGCTGCCACGAAGCCCGGTAGCGGATCCGACCGCCGGTGTCCGACGATTCCACTCCGCCGTGGAGGGCTGCCCGCTTCATGTTCTTCCCTCCCTGCCGCACGAACGGTGCGGGGCATCATGCCTGGCCAGGAGCTGATCACGCAACGGCTCAGAGTGCCTCGGCCGTCCGGTAGACCGAGACGTGGGATCGAGAGTCTTCAGTGAACTCCGCTCCCGTCCAGTCGGCGTGCCGGGACTCGAGGGTCATGCCGGCGAGCTCGGCCATGAGGTCGAGTTCCGCGGGCCAGATGTACCGGTGCGGGCTGCGGCCCAGGCGGGCCTCGTGGCCGGGCGCGGCGTCGAAGCGGAAGTGGTGCGAGACGACGTGCTGGTGCAGGACGTCGTAGGTGTCGAGCCCGATGTAGCCCGGCGCCGACTCCCAGACCACGGCCTGCTGGCCCGGCGGGAGCTGGCGGAGTTGGGGGACCCAGAGCTCGATCACGAACCGCCCGCCCGGCGCGAGATGGCGTGCGGCGTTGCGGAAGCAGGCGACCTGCTCGGCCTGCGTGAGCAGGTTGGAGATGGTGTTGAAGACGAGGTAGGCGAGCTGGAACTCGCCCGGGACGCGGGCCGTGGCCATGTCGCCGACGACGACCGGGACGGCCGCCTCGTCCACCTTGGCGCGCAGCCGGTCGACCATCGGCTGCGACAGCTCGATGCCGCTGACGGGGACTCCGCGCTCCGCCAGCGGCACGGCCACCCGGCCGGTCCCGATCGCGAACTCAAGCGCCCGTCCGCCCCCGGCCAGCTCGACGAGGCGGTCCACCGTCGGTCCCAGTACCTCCGGCGCGAACATGCCGGTTCCGGGTGTGTCGTAGTTCTGTGCGGCCTGGTCGTCCCAGATCTCACTCTGAAGCATGAGCGTTGATGCTTCCGCGCCGGCCGGCCGTCGTCAACGCAGTTTCGTCGCAGCCGACAGCCGACAGCCGACAGCCGACGTGCGGCTCCCCTCACGCCGGGGCGCGAGGGGAGCCGGGTTGCGGGCGGGTCAGCCGAGTTCGGCGGAGAGGAAGTTCGCGCCGTTGTAGGTGCCCCAGCCGGTGACGCGGTCGTAGCCGGTGCCGGCCTTGTAGGCGCCGTTGCTGCCGCTGGTGACGTCGTGGAACGCCTTGCTGTAGTTCGACGACTGCGCCAGGGCGTAGATGGTGGAGTTGGCGAAGCCGAAGGACGCCTCGCCCTTGGCCTTGGCCTCGCTGTCGTAGATCGCGGTGAAGGCGGCCCAGTTGGGCGCGGCGGCGCTGGTGCCGCCGTACTCGTCCCAGGCGCCCTCGCTGTAGACCGACCAGCCGCTGCTCGGGTTGGCGTCGGCGGAGATGTCCGGCACGTAGCGGTAGCTGCCGGTGTCGACCTTGCTCTGGAAGCTGGGGGTGGCGAACTGCGAGGAGACGCCGCCGCCGCTGCCAGACCAGCCGGCCTCCTTGCTCCAGCCACCGGAGGAGGTCAGCGTGAGCGTGGTGCCGCCGGTGCCGGACACCCACGGGTCGCTGGCCGGGAAGTCCACCGACGTGCCGCCGTTGCCCGCGTCGTCGGAGCCGCTGTCGCCGGAGGCCGCGTAGAAGGACTGGCCCTGGGCGGCGGCCTCCTGGAGGTCGGTGTTGACGGCGGTCAGGTTGGAGGGGGTCTCGCCCGCCTCGTACTCGCCCCAGCTGGTGGAGATGACCGGGACGTCGTCGCTGACGAGCGCGGCGTAGACGGCCAGCTCGCCCGCGTCGCTGTTGGGCGCCTCGTAGACCTTGACCGACGCCTGCGGGGCCAGGGCCTGGACGACCTCGATGTCGAGCTCCACCTCGTCCTCGCCGGAGGTGTCGGTGGTGCCGCCGCCCGCCGTGCGGACGGTGGGGGCGGGCGGGGTCAGCGAGTAGCCCTTGTCGTAGGTGGTGACGTCGGACTGGCTGTACGCCGAGAACTCCAGCAGGCCGACGGTGACGCCGCTGCCGGTGTAGCCGGAGCTGATCGCCGAGGCGACGTTGTAGGCGGAGCGGGCGTGCGCCGGGGTCAGGCCGGGGTGGGTGGCCTTCGGCGCGGCCTGGGGGGACGCCTGCGCGCCGGTGTTGCGGGCCAGGTCGCTGTGGTAGTGCGCGTAGTCGTTGAGGCCGGCCACGTCGGTGACGGCGGCGGCGATCGAGGCCGGGAGCACCGGGGCGGCGGTGTTCGCGTAGAAGTCCTGCTTGGCGGAGGCGTCGTGGTAGGTGGCCAGGGTGGTCCCGAACGCCTTCTCGACCTGGGCGGCCGTGCCGTCGGCCTGGAGGGTCAGGTGGTTGGCGCTGAGGGCGCCCACCTTGAGGCCCTGGCTCTTGAGGTAGGCGGTCACCTGGGCGACGGTCTGGGCGGTGGCGCCGAAGCGGTCCGCGAACTGCTTGACCGTCAGGTAGTGCTTGTACTCGGCGGAGTGGGGGTCGCTGACCCGCTGCAGGAAGGACGTCAGCCCGGCCTGGTCGCGCAGGGCGAGGCTGAGCGTCACGGGTATGGACTGCCGCGCGTCGATCGCTCCGCCGCGTTGCGCGTGGGCGATGGCGGGGAGCACGTCGCCGCGCAGGGCCGCCGGTGCGGCGGGCGCGGCGTGCGCGGGGGAGGCCACGGCGAGGGCGAGGATCGGCAGCGGGGCCGCCAGCAGCCCGACGGCGGAACGGAGCGAGAGCTTCACGGGGTGTCCTCCTGGGACGAGGGGATGCGTAACGTCCGTGCTCTGGAGCGGCCTTGCTGTGGGGCCTCCGCGCTCGACGGCGGCCTTGTCCGGCAACGGTCCTGCTCGACGACGGCCGTGCTCGGCAGCGGTCCTGCTCTGCGGCGGCCTTGCGCGGAGCGGCAGGGTGTCAGGGCGTGAGGGGCACGCCCCGGCGGTCCTCAGCGGGGGATCAGGAGGGACCGCCGGGGCGGCGGGGTCGGGCCGGCCGGCGGCCGGGGGCGGGCGGGCCGCCGGGGTGCGTTGCCCCGGCGGCGGAGGCGACACCGCCGGGACAACGACTGGAAGGGCCCGGTGTCAGAGGCTGTTCCAGGTGATGGAGAAGTTGCTGCCGCTCAGCGAGGTGATGGTGGCCTCGGCCGTGCCGGAGTCGGAGACCATGTTGATGCCGGTCGGGTTGGTGCCGGCGAGGCTGGAGCCGTTGACCGTGTTGTTGGTGAACTTCACGGTGCCGAAGTCGTCCAGCGGCAGGACGCTGCCGGACCAGGGGGCCTCGGCGATGACCTCGGCGGAGGAGCGGGCCAGGCCGCTCTCGCGCTTGGTCGTGGTCTTGGTCCAGCCGCGGGTCTTGTCGGCCAGCGTCAGGGTGTAGCTGTTCGAGGCGTAGCTGACCGTCTCGGTGATGGTGTCGCCGGGGCGCACGGTGTTGCTGTAGGTGACCGGGTTGGCCGGGTACATCTCGTACCAGGCCGAGTACTCGGCCTGGCCGCCGGAGCAGTCGGCCTCGGTACCGGTCTGCTCGACCGAGCTGGAGTTGTAGCCGTCCAGGCCGACCCAGAAGCTCGAGTAGCCGTCGCCCTTCGAGCAGTTGACGGCGGGTTGGACGAACGTGGTGCTGACGCTCGTGTACGGGCCGCCGGTGGCCGCGTAGCCGGACCAGTTGTCGCTGGTGGTCGTGGTGTGCTTGAGGCCGCCGCCGTGGCTGATGAAGAACGGCGTGCTGCCGTGCTGGCCGGCCACGTGGTGCATCGGGGCCTGCAGCAGCGCCGCGGCCGGGGCCGCCGCGGCGGTGGCGGTGGGGGCGAAGGCGGCGAGGGTGAGCGCGAGGGCCGAGCCGGGGGCGAGTATGCGGCGCAGGTGCACGAAGGATCCTCTCTGCGGGACGTGCGGCGAGGTGCGGTTCAGTGCGGTGCGTGGCGACGGCGGGCATACGCGGGCATGCGAGGGCGTGGGGGAGCCCCGCGCGGCGGTGCGGGCGGTTCGTGGGTCTGCCTGGCGCTGTACGGAGCGGACAGAGCGAGGACGTCACTGTCCTTGGCCCTGTGAGGCGCTGACACCCTGTCGCGTGGTGCCTACATGAGAGTAGGACTGACGTGCACACGCTGAACAGGGGAACGGGCGGAAAACTTCTGAGAATCCTCTGATCCCGGCCCGGTCGACCCGCCCCGGCCCCGTGTGCGGGGACTCCTGAGCCACCGTCAGGACCGAGGGCCGAGCCGCCCTGGGCCCGGAGTCTCCGCAGGTCGTCGACGTGGACCGTCGCCGCGACGGCCTCGCGCCCCCCATGCCCGGCCCGCCCGACGCCGGCGCTCCGTACGCCGACAGTGTGATCCACGTCTCCCGCCCGGACGGCGCGGGGCGCGCACCCGCGCGACTGGCTTGATTCGGCGTCAGATCAAGGCCCCACCCTCTGCCGTGGTTCCCGGATCGGGCCGGTGGGGGCGGACTTGACTGGCTGCCAGGATGCGTCCGGTATGCGCCGAAGGGGTGTTTTGTGCGATGAAGTGCTCGCAGCCGGGAATGCCTGACCGTGCTTGGCGTACGAAGGGCGTTCCCGGAACCGGGCGCCCGTCAGTTGAGTCCATGGAGGACAGCTGTGAAGAGTATCCGCGTGACCGTCATCGGAGCCATCGCCGCCGCGGCGGTGCTGGGTGTGGTGGCTCCGGCGACCGCGCAGGCGGCGCCGCGCAGCGTTGCTGCGGTGCAGACCAACCACCACCGTCACTGCGACGGCGACCGTGACTGGCGCTGCCGTTGGGACCACGACCACGCCCGTCACTGCCGTCACCACCACGGTGTCGAGGCCGGTGGCGGTGGCATGGCCGCGCTGGTTGCAGCCCGGACCTCGCACATCGGTGGCTGACAACCCCGCATGCGGTGGCGGCCGCTCTGTTGCGGCCGCCACCGCGGTCTTGCTCGCGACCTGCCTGCTCGCCCCGGCCCTGGCCGGCTGCGGCTCGGACGCGCACCAGGCGGCGGCCGTCAAGGCCGGAGCCGCCGCTGCGTCGGCCTCCGCCTCGCCGTCGGCGGGGCAGGGCACCCCGGCCGCGCGCCCCGTCGAGCCGATGACCCGTTCGGACCCGGAGCGGATCAGCATCGTGCGCCTCGACGTGAACGCGCCGCTGGTCCCGGTGGGCCGGGCGTCGGACGGCACCGTGGCGACCCCGTCGTTCGCCCAGCCCCACACGGCCGGCTGGTACAGCGGCTCGGTGACCCCGGGCCAGCAGGGCACCTCCGTCATCGTCGGGCACGTCGACACCCCGACCGGGCCCGCCGTCTTCTACCCCCTCGCCGTCGCCCGTCCCGGCGACACCGTGGTGGTCACCCGCGCCGACCACAGCGTCGCCGACTTCACCGTCGACGCCATCAAGGTCATCCCCCGCGACGACTTCGACGAGAGCCAGGTCTACGCCGCCACCGGCCGCCCGGAGATGCGCCTGATCACCTGCGGCGGCACTTTCGACAAGGTCACCCAGGAGTACTCCAGCAACGTCGTCGTCTACGCCCACCTCACCGGCGACCAGACATGACGTACCCTCAACTCCAGTCTCCGCCGCCGCGCGCCCGACGGCGCAGCGAAGGCCGGCCCGGCTACCTCGACCTCCCGGCCAGGATCCTGGCCGCCGTCGGGCTCGCGGTCGACGGCGCGGTCCACGCCTACCTGGCCGGCCACTACGCCCTGTCCGCGCCGGGGATCAGCATCGGCACCTGGTTCCGGGTCGAGGCCGTCGTGGCGGGCCTCGCCGCGCTGCTGGTGATCGCCCTGCGGCGGCTCGTCAGCGACCTGCTGGGGTGGCTGACCGCCGCCGTCGGGCTGATCGGACTGATCGTGTACCAGTTCGCGGGCCTGTACGAGGCCAGTCCCTTCGTGGACCTCAACGAGCTGCTCTGGACCGCGGAGCGGACCCTGTCGCTACCCGCCCAGGGTCTCGCGGTCGTCTGCCTCACCCCGCTGCTGGTCGAACGCCTTCACCGCACGGCCGACCGCCCCGCCTGACGCCCCGCCATGGCGGCCGCGGGCAGCCACCGAGCCTTGTACAGGCTGCTCCTGCTGACGCTCTGGACGCCGTCGGGGACGTGGAAGGTGATGGTGGAGGTACACCACTCGCACGGGTTCTCGCCGTCGGGCGCCACGGTGACCACCTGGCCGCCCACGGGGTCGTCGCTGATGCTCTTCACCCCGGGCCCGTCGATCTCCGCCGCCCCGGAGTACGACACGAACGCCTTGCCGGCGATGGAGTACTGGTAGACGTGGCTGTCGGTGGTGACCCACAGCAGGCCCGGAGCGGAAGCCACCGCGTTCACGTCGTGGCCCTCGCGGCTGGGCAGCGCGACGGACCGCACCAGGTGCAGGCGCGGACGGGCGGCGGTGCCGCCGACGCTCAGCGCCACCAGCCTGGTCGTGCCCGCGGCCCACAGGAGCCCCCCGGCCGGATCCCACTGGAGGCCGTGCGCCCCCGCGAGCTGGAACTGGGCGTAGTGCATCGAACGGGACGACTGCGAGGCGGTGTAGACGCGCACGAAGTCCTGCGTGCTGGCGGCGACCGCGATGTTGCCGTCCGGGAGCACCTCGAGGGTGTGCGCGTTCGCGTCGGTCCGTCCGGCCCACCGCACCGTTCCGTCGGGCAGGGACACCATCGCGGCCAGTCCACCCGACGCGCAGGTGAGCAGCCAGTGCTCGCCTCTCCACAGCCGGTACTTGGCCTCGCTGACGTTGCTCCAGGTGCGCTTCGGGCTCAGCCTGGCCAGCGAGCTGTGGTCCAGGGGCGACCACGACCACGAGGCCGCGCGGACGGCCCGCATCGGGTGCATGGCGTGCTGCCAGGACGGGTTGTTCGCGTCGAGCACCAGCACCCGCTCGCTGGCCTGGTCCGCGGCCAGCAACAGGCTGCGCCCCTGGCTGCCGTCCGCGGACGGCCGAGCCGCCCGTGGACGGAGCCCGGGTCTGCTCAGGGCCGTGGGGGCGCCGAGGCCGAATGCTCCGGCGGCCTTGATCACGGAGCGCCGGGAGGTGCCGGCAGGCGCGGGGAGCGGCGAGGGCGGACAGGGCGAGGCTGCGGATGCATGGGAGAAGATCACCTCTCCACGGCAACATGCGGAGGCCCGTCGACGCGGAAGCAACACGCGCGGTTCGCCCGGACGCAGGGGGATGGCGCGCGATAGGCGGGGCAGACGAATGCGCCGACGGGGACAGACGCTGGGCCGGCGCGGCCGGGCGATGCACGGGGCGGACGCGGCGCTGGTGGGCCCGAACGCGGCCTGATCGCACGGGTGGCGGGGCTCGGCGCGGGCGCGACGGTGGCGGGGCCCGACCCGGGTGTGGCGCTGCTGGGCCTGGACTCTCGTCCTGGCGCGGGGGTGGACGGGGTGTTGGTGGGTTCGAGCGGACCGCGTGCGGGAGGCGACGGCCAGGGCTGACGGGCCGGGCGGATGCGGCGGTGGCGGGGCCCGACCCGGTGGGGCGCTGGTGGGCCCGAACCCTCGTCCGGGCGCGGGCGCGGGCGAGGGGCGGGGCGGACGGGGTGTTGGTGGGCGAGAGCCGGGGCTTGAGCGCGAGAGCCGACGGCCAGGGGGCGGATGCGACGGTGGCGGACCCGGTTCCGGCGTGGCGCGGACCCGGCGGGCAGCCCGGGGGCAGGCGTGGTCGCCGGACGCCGCCGCGTCCGAGGAGTGTTGTGTGACGTCCCGTCAGCGCTGGTCCCGTTCCTCCAGTGCGTCGCGCAGCGCGGCGCGGGAGGTGACGCCCAGTTTCGGGAACGCCTGGTAGAGGTGGGTGGAGACGGTGCGCGGGGACAGGAACAGCTGCTGCCCGATCTGCTTGTTGGACAGGCCCGCGGCCGCCAGGGTCGCGATCTGCCACTGCTGCGGCGTCAGCACGTGCCCGTCGGGACGGACCCGGGCCGAGGCGGGGCTGTCGCAGGCGCGCAGTTCGCTGTGCGCGCGTGCGGTCCAGGGTTCCGCGCCCAGGCGCGCGAAGGTCCGGGCCGCCGCGCCCAGCAGGAGGCGGGCCTCGGCCTCGTCCTTGCCCCGGCGTAGGCGCTCGCCGCACCAGAGCTGGATCCGGGCCTGGTCGAAGGGCCAGCGCTCGGCCCCCTCGACGGCCAGGGCCGCGTCGAACCCCTGGACGGCCTCCTCCTCGTCCTCGGCCGCCAACGCGGCGGAGCCGAGCAGGACCATCCGCAACCGCGGTGACACCCCGTCCAGCCCGGCGGCCCGAGCCGCTCGGACATGGTCGACGGCCCTCCCGCGTCGGCCGCTTCGCACCGCGGCCTCCGCCAGGTCGAGGACCGTCCACAGCGCGTGGCCGGTGAACGGAGCCAGGGTCCCGGCGGGGGTGATCGTGCAGGCGTGGTGGTACGCGTCGTCGAACCGGCCCTGGGACAGGGCGAGCAGGGCCCTCGCATGCGCCGCGTAGCACCGCACCGCGTGCGCGCGCCGGGAGCCGGCCCACTGGTCCATCTGGTCCGCGAGACCGCGCGCGGTCGTCTCGTCGCCGCAGGCCGCGGCGACGCAGGCGAGGGCCCACTTTCCGGTGAACGACCGCAGCGGGTAGTGGTACTCGTCGCAGAGGTCGAGTCCGTTGCCGACCACCTGCCGCAGCTCCGTCCACTGGCCGGTGAACCAGGCGTGACTGCCCCACAGGAACGAGGCCTGGATGGCCGGGAAGTTGTTCTCGCCGGTGCGCCCCCCGCGTGCGGTGCGCCGCAGCGGCTCGTCCATGGCGCCGAGCCGGTCGGCGTAGGCGGCCGCGGTACCGATCCTGACGATCCGGATCGGGTCCGGGCTGCCGGGAAGCGCGGCGACCGCCGCGTCCAGGCGGGCCCAGTCGGACGGCAGGGCGCGGGCCGGGTCGGCGAAGGTGGCCCGCAGCAGGATGAGCGTGTCGGGGACGTTGACGCACTTCGCCAGCGCCTCGTCGCACTCCGCCCACAGCTCGGGCCGGCCGCCGTAGACGCAGACCATCAGCAGCGTGGACAGCGCCTCGCGCAGGGTCGTGTCGGCCAGGTCGTACGGCTGCGGCTGCAGGGCGATGGCGCCGCGCAGTACGCGGTGCGCGGTGTCGATGTCGCCGTAGCTGTTGAGCAGGTACAGCGCGGCCGCCACCGCGGCGGCGGGGGAGTCCGCGTCGGGCGCGACCCGCCGCGCGTCGTCCAGCAGGCGTGGCACGTCGAGCACGTCGCCGGTGAGGTTGGCGCCCATGTACGCCGCCTTGGCCAGCCGCCGGGCCTGTGCGGCGGTGGCCGGGCTCAGCTCGGCGGCGCGGACCAGCGCCGACACCGCGTTCGGGCCGTCACCGCGCTGCGCGCTGATGTCGGCCACCTGTTCGAGCAACTCCGCGATCTGCTCGTCCGGCTCCACCGAGGCCTGGGCGAGGTGCCAGGCGCGCTGTTCGGGGACCGCGTCCCACGCCTGGGCGAGCGCGCGGTGCGCACCGCGCCGCTGGTCGCTGGTGGAGAGCTCCACCACCGCCGAGCGCATGAGGGAGTGGCGGAAGGTCAGCCGCCCGGTCGCCTCGTCCACGCGGACGAGCTGGAGGCGTTCCGCCGGGGCGAGATGCTTCAGATCGCAGCGCCCCGCCACCGCCCGGACCACGACCCGCAGATGGCCGCTCCCCTCGAGCGCGGCCACCAGCAGCAGGTGCCGGGTGGCGGCCGGCAGGGTCGTGATGCGGGAGGCGAACGTCGACTGGAGCCGCTGCGTGAGCGGGATCCGCTGCGGCAGGGCCTGCGCGGCGGCCCGCTGCGAGTCGGTGAGCGCGGCCGGGAGCTCCAGCAGCGCCAGCGGGTTGCCCTCGGCGTCGGCCATCAGTCGGCGGCGCACCCGGGGTGCCAGCGCCGGGAAGTGACGGATCAGCAGCTCCTCCGCGGCCGCCTCGCTGAGCGGGCCGAGTTCGTGCGATTCGAGCCCGGTCCGGTCGAAGAAGCTCGCCTCCCCGAGCCTGGACGCGCACAGCATCCCCGTGCCGGCCCCCGCGAGTCGGCGCGCCACCCGCCCGAGGACCACGGCGCTGGCGCGGTCGAGCCACTGCACGTCGTCGACCACGACCAGGGTGGGCGCGGAGCCGGCGAGGTCGACGACGAGCGAGACCACGGCGTCGGCGACCGCGTCATGACCGGGCGCGGAGCCGGGCGCGGAGCCGCGCTCCAAGTCGTGCTCCAAGCCGCGCTCGAACTCCAGGGCCGAGGCCAGGACGGGGGCGTGGGCCGCGGCGGTCCGACTCTCGGGGAGCGCGGTCAGCAGCTGCCGCAGCGCGGCGTAGCCGGCCTGCGCGCGGTACTGCACACCCGTCGTGTGCAGGACGCGCATCCCGGCGCCCTCGGCCTCCCGGGCCAGGGCGTCGAGCAGGGCCGTCTTGCCGACCCCCGGCTCGCCGAGCAGCGCCAGCGCGCCGGCCCCGCGCGGGACCTCGCCGAGGAAGTCGCGCAGCCGCGCCAGGTCGGCACCCCGGCCCACCAGCGGCTCCGCCGCGCCACCGCTCCCGCTGCCCTCGTCGCCCACGCGCGCCCCCCGTGTCGAACCACCAGAACCGTCTCCGACCGTTTCGGATCATCGACGGTACCGCTCGGCTCGTGACTGTGGAGTCGGCCGTCCCCGTCCCCGGACACCCGGACAGCCAGCACGGGGGCTCACGGTGGGACACCGCCGCCCGTGGGGCGTCAGTCGCGGGCGGCCGGTGCCGCCGTGCTGGAGCGGACGACCAGGCGGGTCGGGACCAGGACGACGCCGCGCTCGGGAGTGTCGCTGCGGATCTGGCGCAGCACGCCCTCGACGCAGAGGCGGCCGACCTCGCCGAAGTCCTGGTGCACCGTGGTCAGCGGCGGAATGAACGCGGTGGCCTCGGGGATGTCGTCGAAGCCCACGACGCTGACGTCCTCCGGGACCCTGCGGCCCTGCTCCGCCAGGGCCCGCAGCACTCCGAGTGCCATCTGGTCGTTGGCGGCGAACACGGCCGTGCACTCCGGGGGGAGCTCCAGGCCGGCCTGATAGCCGGACTCCGCGGACCAGTCGCCGTAGAGGACGGGCGGCCGAGTGCGGTCGGCGTCCTCCAGTGCTGCGAACCAGGCCTGGGCGCGGCGCTGCGCGGCGAACGAGTCCTTCGGGCCGGCGATGTGCCACACCGTGCTGTGGCCGAGCCCGAGCAGGTGCTCGACGGCGAGCCGGGCGCCGCCGCGCTGGTCCGTGTCGACGACGCTGTAGCGGTCTCCCGCGTCCGAGTCGACCACGACGACCTGGACCTGGGGTGGCAGCTGCACCGTCGTGGAGTCGAGCAGGTGCACTTCCATGATCACGATGACGCCGTCCACGGCCAGTTCCCCGAGGCGGGTGAAGGCGCCGCGGACCCCGGTCTGCGTCGGCACGGCGACCGGCATGAGGGTGATGCCGTAGCCCTCCTGGGCGGCCGAGTCGGCGATCGCCTCCAGCGTGCGCATGTTGCCCGTCGTGGAGAGGGTGAACAGGACGACGCCGAGTGTGTGGAACCGGCCCTGCTTGAGAGCGCGTGCCGCCCCGTTCGGGCGGTAGCCGAGCTGTTTCATCGCGGAGAGCACCCGCTCCCGGGTTTCGTCGATCACCCCCTCGTGACCGTTGGAGACGCGGGAGACGGTCTGGGACGAGACGCCGGCCAGGCGGGCGACGTCCGCCATCGACACGCGGCGGCGCAGGCCGGCCGCGTGTGGGGCCTCGTCGTGCGACGCGGGCTCCGGCTTCGCATCAGCTGCCTTCTTCACGCCTGTCCCTTCGTCGCCTGCCGCTTCGGCGTACGAACGTGCGATCGGCGACGGATCTCGACGCTCGTGGGGCCGCCTGGCGCTGCCAGCCTCAGGTTACTCCGGCGTTTACGTCACCATCCAGGACCGCGCCTCTGCTGCTCCGCGGGGACCCGAGCCGCTGCAAAGCCGGTACGCCGCGACATACAGTGAGGTCGGGGGATGCCCCGCGCAGGGAGTGCGACATGTCAGCCGGCGCCGAACAGCAGACCGGGCGGCTCTCCGGCATCCGGGGATTCGCCTTCGTCGGACGGGACGAGGAGCTCGCCGCCCTGGTCGCGGCGCTCTCGGCCCGACCCGCGATCGTACTGCTGCGTGGGGAGGCCGGCATCGGCAAGTCCCGGCTGGTCGCGGAAGCCCTGGCCGTCCTCAGCCGCGCAGGGGTGGGGACGCTCGTCGGGGTCTGCCACCCGTTGCGCGAACCGCTCCCGTTCGGCCCGGTCATCGACGCGCTGAGCCGCATCGGTCCGGTCCTGCGTCCCGGCGCGCACATCGGCGCCGCGGCCGGGGCACTGGCCCCCTGGCTGCCGGACCTCGCCGACCGGTTGCCCGCCCCGCCTGACGAGCCGACGGGGACCGAAGGCCGGCCCCACGCCGCGTGCCGTGGGACCCAGATGCTGCTGTCGGCCGCCGCCCCGGTCGTCATCGTCATCGAGGACCTGCACTGGGCGGACGACGCGACCAGGGAACTCCTGCTGCTGCTGGCCGGATCGCTGCCGGACGACGTCGGCCTGGTCCTCACCTACCGAACCGAGGAGCAGCCCGGCCCCTTGCTGGGCCGGGAGTTCCGCAGGCCGGCCGGCGTCGGGCTGCTGGAGTTGTCCTTGGACCGGCTGAGCAGGACGGCGGTGTCCCGGATGGCTCGTGCCGCGCTCGGAGGACAGGCTGCCGGCGAACTCACGCAGGCGCTCTACGAGCGCAGTGTCGGGCTGCCGCTGATCCTGGAGGAGGACCTGATCACCCTCAGCGGGCGTCCGGCCGCCGCGGAGCGGCCGGAGCTGCTGGGGGTCCCGCGCAGCCTTCGCGAGGTGCTGGCGACGCGGATCGAGGGCATGGCGCCGCAGACCCAGGGACTGGTCGCCGCCGCCGCAGTGGTCGCCGTGCCGACGGGGGAGCAACTCCTGGCCGATGCAGCGGGATTGACTTCTGATCAAGGAGCCGTGGCCATCGAGGAGGCACTGGAGCGGAGCGTCCTGGTCGAACACGGACCCGACGCCTACGGCTTCTCGCACGCGCTGGCCCGACGTGCCGCGTACGACGCACTGCCCGGGCCGCGACGCAACCGGCTGCACCGGCGGGTCCTCGGGCTGCTGTCCGCGCAGGAGCCGCCGCCGCTGGTCCAGCTCGCGCACCACAGCAAGGCGCTGGGCGACAGCGACCTGTGGCTCCGGTACGCCCGGGCCGCTGCCGAGCAGGCACTGGCCGTCGGCGACCTCGGCACAGCGGCCGCGCAGTTGCGCCAGATCATCGACCACCCGGGGCTGCCCACCGGTGAACTCGGCGATGCGGCGCGCTCGCTGGCCGAGGCCGTGGCCTACACCACCGACGCGTCCGACGCCGTCGTGGCGGCCCTGCGGCGGATCGCCGCGACACCCGGTCTCGCGCCGGCCGTGCGCGGTGAGATCCGGGCTCGCATCGGCAACATGCTGCGCATCCGGGTGGGAGGCTCCGCCGGGGTCGAGGACCTTGAGGCCGCCGCAGTGGAGTTGGAGGCCGACAACCCCGCCCATGCGGCCAAGACGTTCTCCGTGCTGGCGTCGATGGACACCGGGGATGCCACGGCCGCGGAGCGGAAGGTCTGGATGGATCGCGCACTGGCCCTGCTCGAACGCGTCGACGACCCCGAGACTGCGGCGATCGTCCACGTCAACCAGTTGGTGTCGGTGCCGGCGTGTGCCGACCCCGGCGTTCCGGGCCTGGTGGCCGCGCTGTCCCGTGAGACCGGGTCGCCCAGGCTGCTCCAGACGACGGCGGTAGGGCTGTCCAACGCGGCCGAGATCGCGTACTGCGTGGGCCTGGATGCACGGGTGCGGGCCTGGGCCGACGAAGCGATCGCCATCGCGGAGAAGGCCCAGATGTCCGGTCTGATGCCGTACAGCCGAAGCTACGCCCTGCCGTTGACCTGGGCCGCCGGGAGGTGGACGGAGTGGGACGAGGCCCTGGCCGAGTACCGTGCCCGCTCTCCGGACAGCCCGGTCACCGACATCGGCCTGCTGGGCGCGGCCCAGGGAGTGACGGCTGCGGCCCGGGGCCACAGCGCGCGCGCCAAGGCGCTGTTCGAAGGGGCCCTCGCGCAGGACGCGACCAGTGTGCTCACCATGCCCTCCTCCGCCGGTCTGGCTCGGCTCCACCTCGCGCGCTCCGAGCCGGATGCCGCGTGGCAGGTCCTTGCGCCCGCCGTCCGGATGCTGCGTCGGCGGGAGGCCTGGCCTTTCGCCTTCGACCTGCTCCCCACCGCCGTCGAGACCGCGCTTCTGCGGTCCGACCGCCCCACCGCGGTGTCCCTGGCCGAGGAGCAGTTCGCCGGGATCACGGGACTGGAATGCCCAGGGGCGGTCGCCGAGCATCATCTCGCCGACGGGCTGCTGTGTGCGGTCGACTCCCCGGCCGAAGCCGCCGCGTGCTTCGAGCGCGCGGCCGACCTCTGGCTGGCGATCGGCCGCCCGTACCCCGCCGCGCTCGCCACCGAGCGCGCCGCCCTCGCCCGGTTGGCCGACCCGACCGTGGAAGCAGGCCTGCTCGCACGGGCGACCGACGCGTTCGACCGCATCGGTGCCGCAACGGACAGCTCACGCTGCCGCCGCCTGCTGCGCACACTCAACGCCGGAAGACCACCGCAGCACGGCTCCCGCGACACTCGAAGCGCGCTGTCGCCGCGTGAACAGCAGGTAGCCGCACTGCTGGCCGACGGCGCCTCGAACCGGGACATCGCCGAGGCGCTCTACCTCTCGGAGCGTACCGTGGAACATCATGTCGCGGCCGTGCTAAGGAAGTTGGGGACAACTCGGAACGTTCTCAAGCGCAGCTGACCTACGGCGGCGTCCGTTGGCGCGGATATGGGGCGGACCAACTCCCGGGAAACAACATGAGGATTCGTCGTGTTAGCGGTGTTTGGTAATGTGTTTTTGTGTGTTCATTTGTTGATTGCCTTGTCTGTACAAGTGGGGGCTTGACTCGTGGGCGCCGCAGCCGCTGTCCGGCGGACGGCATCTTCATCCCACCAACGAGAGGACGTCCTCGATGGACCCTCGCATCCCACGGATCCGGGGCGGGTTCGCGCGCCTGCCCGTCGCCGCCCTGGCGGCCGTACTCCTCGCACTGACCGCGCCGACCGGAGCCCGCGCCGCCACCGCGAGTGCCAACCTGTTGTTGAACGGGGACGCGGAGACGTCCCAGTGCAGCCCCGGCGGCTGGGAGGAGACGACCGTCCCCGGCTGGCAGATCGCCTCCGGCGATCCGGTGATCAACTGTTACGGGGTCCCCACCGGCGCCTCCGCGACCACGCCAGGACCCTCCGCGCGCGGCGGAGCCTACTTCCAGGGCGGCGCCCGCGGAGCCTCGCGGCTCTCGCAGACGACCGACCTGTCCAGCGCCGGGGGAGCGGTCGACTCGGGCACGGTGCACGCGACCCTGTCCGGGTGGCTCGGCGGCGTCGGCTCCGACGGCGACGCCGCCACGGTGACGATCACCTACCGCGACGCGTCGGGCTCCTCGCTCGGAACGGCGTCGATCGGCCCGGTCAGCGCGACCGACCGCGCCGACACCACCGAGTTCCTGCAGCGCAGTTCGACGACGACCGTGCCGGCGGGCACCCGCTCCGTCGTCACCACCGTCGACTTCTCGCTCACCTCGGGAACGAACAGCGAGGCCATGGCGGACGACCTGTCGCTGACCTTGGACGCGTCCGTGACGGTGCCGACGCTCGCCGTCCCGGCATCGACGGTGCCGCGCTTCGACCACGTCTTCACCGTCATGCTGGAGAACAACAACTACTCGGCCACATCGAACACCGCCGACAACGGCACCGGCATCATCGGCAACACCTCCGCTCCCTACATCAACGGCACCCTGCTGCCGATGGGCTCGCTGCTGACGAACTACCATGCCGGAACACACAACTCGGACCCGAACTACGAGCAGATCGCCTTCGGCAACTCCTACGGGCGCAGCAGCCAGTCGGGCAACGCCAACTGCATCACCAGCCCGTCCTGCACCGCGACCAACAATGGTCTGGGGGACAACCTCGACGCCGCGGGCCGCAGTTGGAAGCAGTACACGCAGAGCCAGACCAGCAACTGCCAGACCGCCGACAGCGGTGAGTACGCAGCCGACGACGTGCCGTTCTACTATGCGGCCCGGATGAAGAACGACAACGCCTACTGCCAGGCCCACTGGCAGCCGCTGTCGCAACTGCTGGGCACCGACCTGGCGTCGACCGCGACCACACCGGACTTCGTGTGGTTCGACCCCGACTCCTGCGACGACATGGAGGACTGCGGCATCGCCGCGGGCGACACCTGGCTCAGCCAGACGCTGCCCACGCTCTTCGCGTCCCCCGCCTGGACCCAGCAGAAGTCGCTGCTCGTGCTCACCTTCGACGAGGACGGCTCCGGCAGCTACGCAGGTTTCGGCACCGGGCAGACCAACCAGGTGATGACCCTGGTGATCGGCTCACAGGGCACGGTCAAGGCCGGCTATCTCGACGCGAACCGCTACGACCACTACAGCACCGCCCGCGTCTTCGAGGGCGCGCTCGGTCTGACCGCCACGATGACCGACAACGACAAGTGGGCCACGCCGTACAACGAGGTCTTCACCGCCGGCTCCGCGCCCGCCGACGACTTCAGCATCGCCGACACCACCTTCGCCGCACCGGTCAACCAGGGCGCGTCCGCCGGCGCCGCCGTTGCCACCGCGGTCACCTCCGGCGCCGCTGAGGCCGTCACCCTCGCCGCCTCCGGCCTGCCCGGCGGCGTGACCGCGACGTTCGACCCCGCGACGGTCACCGCCGGCGGCACGTCCACGATGACCTTGCACGCCGCCTCGAGCGCTGCACTCGGCACGGTGACGGCCACCGTCACCGGCACCAGCGGGTCCACGACGCACTCCGTCCCGTTCACCGTGACCGTCGGCGTCCCCGGCAGCGGCGGCGGTCTCGTGTCCGGGGGCACCTACGAGATCATCCAGGGCGGTAAGGCCGTGGACGACCCGGGATCGTCGACGACCGCGGGCACCCAGTTGATCGTGTGGGGTCTGCACGGCGGGACGAACCAGCGGTGGACCTTCACGCAGAACGGCGACGGTTCCTTCCAGATGAAGAACGCCGTCTCCGGACTGTGCGCCGACGACTCGGGCGCGTCCAGCGCGGCCGGCTCGAAGATCGTGCAGTGGACCTGCACGGGCAACAACAACCAGCGCTGGACCGTCGTGCCCAGCGGGTCCGGCTACGCACTGGTCGACAGGGCGAGCGGGCTGGCGCTGACGGCCGGCGGCGCAACCGACGGCTCCCCCCTGACCCAGCAGCCCGACACTGGTAGCGCGCTGCAGACCTGGGCGTTCACCCGGGTCGGCTGACCGCGGTCCAAGAGGCGCGGCGCCCGCCGCCAGGCGGGCTCCGCGCCGAGCGGAAACGACTACCCATGAAGTCGGCCGCCGGTACCCACAAGAACGCCCCGGTCGATCGGTGAATGGGTACCGACATATCTCGACGAACCGCTCCGGCCTCATGTCTGCTGAATGGAGAAAAGGAATTTCCCACCGGTCGACACCGGTGGCGGCACAGAAAGAAGCAGAGCGGCATGGATGTGGAAAATGTGGTTCAGTACCCGCAGAACAGTGCCATCTACCTGCGCTGCTACCCGGCGGACGCCTGCTATCTGATCGAGTGCTCAATCACGCTCAGCGAATACGCGAAAAGTCTGCGCCTGGGTGACCCGACCGTTTTCATGGACAATGGCCGACGTTCCTGCGAGCCCCGATTCGCACTGGAGTCCCTGCTGTACGCGGTGGAATGCGGCCTCTACCGCACGGTCATCATCCCGGGGCCTTTCGTCTTCTCCGTCCGCGACCGCGAAGCCATGGAATGCGTGCGCAGACTCGAGTCCCTGGGCTGCCGTGTCCTCCAGCTCTCCCGCGAGTGGACCAGGAGCGGATGCTGATCCCGCCCCGCGCAGAGGTGACGGGCCCGCCGATTTCGGCGGGCCCGTCACCGTTTCATCTCCGGGGTGTCCGGCGGGCTACGTGGTCAGAGACCATCGCTGATTGCCGGCGCCGTCGCAGGTCCAGAGGTCGACGCCGGTGCCGTTGCCGGTCGCCTGCCCGGCGACGTCGAGGCACAGTCCCGACTGGCGGCCGACGATGCTTCCGTCGGACTGCACCGTCCACTTCTGGTTGGCGCCGCCGTTGCAGGGCCACATGTCCACAGTGGCGCCCGGGGACGTCGACTGGTTGGCGACGTCGAGACACAGGCCCGACTGGGTGCCCTCGATGCTGCCGTCGGCGCTCAGGCTCCACTTCTGGTTGGCGCCGCCGTTGCAGTCCCAGACGTCCACCCCGGCCCCGGCCGAAACCGACTGGTTGGCGACGTCGAGGCAGCGTTGGGACTGCGCGCCGACCACCGATGCGGCCCCCTGCGACCAGGTCCCGGCGGAGGCGTTCAGGGTCCACGGGCTGTACCAGGACATCGAGACCGAGGTGCCGGTGATGGTCAGCGGCAGCCAGATCATGGGCGACCCGCCGAGGTCCGAGGTCTGCCAGCGGTCGCCGGCGTAGATGTACGTCGTGCCCGAGGCGCCCTGGACAGGGATGATGTTCGCGGTCTGGCTGTCGTACGTGTCGGTGCCGCCGGGGGCGAAGGACTGGAAGGCGGACCACGGCCCGGCGAGGGAGGTGGCCGTCGCGTAGACGTTGTCGTTCGTGCTCCAGCCGCTCAGGTGCGAGCCGAAGAGGTAGTAGGTGCCGCCGACCTTCGTCATCGCGGGCGCCTCGTAGTCCGGCAGGACGGCCACGGAACCGACCACCGACAAGTAGTCGGCTGACAGCCTGTCAATGCGCAGGCCGTTGGCCCGGTCCTCGCTGAGCAGGTACGCCGTGCCGTCCGTGTCCTGGAACAACCCCAGGTCGCGGCTCTGGAAGCCCAGCGGCTGGAAGCTGCCCCGGTAGCTGTACGGACCGCAGGGGCTGGCGCTGGTGGCCACGCCGACCTTGGCCTCCCCGTACGACGAGCTGTCGATGTGCATGTACATCACGTACTGCTTCGTCGACGCGTTGTAGATCACCTTCGGGCGCTCGACGACCCGGCCCGGCCCGAGGTCGCCGCTCGCCTGCCGGGTCAACGCCCGGCCGCGGTACGTCCAGTTCGACAGGTCGGTGCTGCTGTAGCACGGGATGTCCTGGAAGGCGGCGTCGTTCGCGTTCTCACCGGTCTTGTCCTCCCCGAAGCCGTACCAGGTCGAGCCGACCTTGACGATGCCGAGGCCGTGCATCTGGAGCACGTTGCCGGCGGTGTCCGTCCAGGCCTGGCCCGGGTCGAACCGGCCGGATGCCTGCGCGGTGGCGGACGTCGGCGTCCACTGCTGGTTCGCGCCGCCGTTGCAGGTCCACTCGTCGACCTGGGCGCCGTCGGCGGTGCTCTGCCCGGCCACCTCCAGACACAGCCCGGAGGCGACGTTCGTGACGCTGCCGTCGGGATGCTGGACCCACCTCTGGCTCGAGGCGCCCGAGCACGCCCTCACGACGACTGCCGTGCCGGGTGCGGTACCGCTCTGCGTGTCCAGGCACCTGGACCCGCCCGAGCCGACGATGGCGCCGGAGGCCCGCAGCTGGAACTTCTGACCGGCGGCGCCGGTGCAGGTGGAGGAGACGGACGGCGCGCCCGTCGCGACCGCCGCCGTCAGGCAGCGGCTGGACTGGCCGCCCACCAACTCCTGGTCCGCGTAGCCGCTGCTCCCAGGGGAGCCCGAGCTGGACAGCACGTACGTGGAGATACTGCGGGCCGGCAGGGAGGCGCTGATCGTCGAACCCGAGACGCTCGGCGCGGCCACGCCTGCCATGTCCTCCGTCGCGCTGGTCCGGTACGCGCCGGCCGGCGCCAACCCCGTGCTGTGGAGGTTCAGACCGAAGGACGTCGAGGCGGCATTGGTGTTCGCGACGACGACGACCCAGCTGCCGTTCTGCCGGAACGCCAGCGGCTGCACGCCGGTCGGAGCGCCGGTGACGGCGTAGCGGACGGCTCCCGGCCGGACGTACTTGCTGTACTGGCCCAGGGCGTAGAAACGCTTGGAGACGTAGAGCGTCTGGTTGCCGTCGGTGGCGTAGTTCGGGTCGTAGTAGATCAGGCCGTCGTTCCAGCCGTCGGAGTTCACGGACGTGGCGCACGACGCCTGCGTCGGATCGCAGCCGATCTCGGAGGACAGGGCGGTCCACCACTGGAACGCGCTGTCATTGCCGTAAGCCAGGTCGTCGTACAGTGAGTTGACCATCGTCAGGGCGCCCGTGACGGTCGGGTCGTACTGCGAGCCGTAACCCCCGCCGCCGGCCTGGCAGCAGATCTCCGTGGCCCACAGGGGCTTCCCGGCCGTGGCGCCCAGCGCGCCGACCTGCTCGAGCTGTGAGCCGGTGGGGAAGTCGTAGGTGTGGTGCGCGATGGCGCCGACCGACCGGGGCGCCGTCGGATCCGCCAGCCAACCGGGCGCCTCGCTGGTCAGCTGGGTGGTCAGGCTCGACTCGTCAGCGATCACCTTCGTGCCGGACCGACCCGCCTGCTTGAGCGCGGACCCGACGGCGTTGATGACACCGGCGCGGTCGGCGGGGGCGACGGCCATGCCCTCCTGGCCGCAGGAGCCGAACGAGTCGTCGGGCTCGTTCATCGGGCTGATCTGGCTGAGCCCGATGCCCTGGGAGGCGAAGTGCTTGACCACGGCGGCCAGGTAGCCGCCGTACTGGGTGTCCTTTGCCGTGTTGATCGAACCGGCACAGCTCTGGCCGTTCGTGGTGAACTGCGGTGGTGCGCTGTTGACGAAGCCGATCAGGTCGGGGACGTCGTCGGCGGCCGCGAGCTTCAGGAAGGCCTGCCCGCCCGGGTCCTTGGTCCAGTCGTAGCTGCCGTCGGCGTTGAGGAAGGTCTGCGGAGCGCGCGCCGGTGTGGTGACCCCGACGCCTCCTCCGCCGATGTTGTAGCGGTACTGGCTGAGCCGGATGCCCGAGTTGGTGAAGAGCAGGTTCGCCACCTGCTTCTGCGCCGCCGAGGAGAAGGCGGCCAGATCGTTCGGCCACCACGCGCCCGAGGCGCCGAACCCGGTGATCGTCTGCGCCGCGCCGGCGACCTGGGCGGGCGGCGGCCCGGCGGGGGAGTTCGCGGCCGGGGCGGGGGAGCTTGTGGCCGCCGCGGTAGCGCTTGTGGCGACCCCGGCTCCGGCGGTCGTCATCACTGCTGCCAGGAGCAGGGCGATCCGTCTGGATCGAAGTATCTGCCGTAGTGAGGCCCTGGGTTCAGGCACGGAAACCTCCAGAAACGGTGGGTGGGACGGCGGAGCCGAGCGGTTCCGGCAGGTCATGGCGTGCGGAACTCAGGTGCGGGAAAAGGGCGCTCGGCTCAGGGCGCGCCGTGCGGCTTCCGTCGTCGTGGCCCCGAGGCGGAAACGCAGCGGCAAACGGATGTTTACGTAAACATCACGCTGCGGAAGAGCCTGGAGGTCACCCGTGGTCGGTGTCAAGGCCCGTGCGACCAGCCGTTTTGGACATGAGGGGGCCTCGCATCCGCGGGCTCTGCCTGGGCGCGCGGACGCGCTGATGCCGGATCAGCAGATCCGGGGCAGGCCGCGGTCGCCGCTCCGGCGTGCGCAGGACCGCTCGGTGGGCGGGGATGCGAGGAGCGCCCGCGTGCGGAAGGGAGGGCGTGGCGTCGGACAGGATCGCGGCCTTGGTCGCCTCGGGGTCATCGCCGAGGTTCGCCTCGAGCCCGAAGCACCCTGGGCGGTCGCGGAGGATTCATCTCTGCCCGCTGACGGCGCGTTCCAGGCCGTCGAGGACCAGGTCGAGGCCGAAGGTGAATTCGTCGGCGTAGTCGTAGCCGGGGCGGAGCACGTGGTGGGTCGCCATCTCGGCCAGGTAGGGGTACTGGTCGGCCGGGAACTGCGCAAGCATCGACTGGGCCAGGCGCGCGGTCTCGTCGGGGGAGTCGAAGGGGAGGCCGCGCTCCTGGAGGGCGAAGCCGTAGATGTAGCTGTCGAGCGCCGAATAGGCGTGCGCCGCCAGCTCGATGGAGAAGCCGGCGGTGCGCAGGCAGGCGAGGACGGCGTCGTGGTGACGCAGCGTCGCGGGGCCCGGGGTGGTCCGGGACTCCATCAGGCCGATCGCCCAGCGGTGCCGGGCCAGCGCCCGGCGGGCCGAGATCGCCCGGAGCCGCATCGACGTCCGCCAGTCCCGACTGTCCGACGGCGGCAGGTCGATCTCGGCGAAGACGGTGTCGATCATGCCGTCCAGGAGGTCGCTCTTGTTCGCGACGTGGGTGTAGAGGGACATGGCCTCCACCCCGACCGCCTCGCCGAGCCTGCGCATGGTGAGGGCCGGCAGCCCGTCCGCGTCGGCGAGGGCGACCGCCGCCTGGAGGACCCGGTCGCGGGTGAGCGGGGCGCGAGGCGGGCGGTCGGGACTGGTGCCTGCGGTCATCTGCTCCTCCGGCTCCTGCGGTCGGGAGCTTGACAGCTTACAGCGTAAGGGCAGAGCCTTACGCTGTAAGGAGGCAAACGGACCGTCCCGGAAGAGGGTCGTGATGAACGCCGAGCAGCCGTCGGTGCTGACCGCCACCGCCACAGCCGCGAAGTCGATGCAGTCGATCGTCCAGGAGCGCTATGGCTCCTCGCCCGAGCGCGTCCTCCGCCTGGCGAGCGTCCCGCTGCCCGCCATCGGGCGGGGTGAGGTCCTGGTCCGGGTGAGGGCGGCCAGCGTGGACCGTGGCACGTGGCACCTGATGGCCGGACTGCCGTACCCGGTGCGGGCCGCGGGCTTCGGCCTGCGGCGCCCCAAGTACGCCAACCCCGGCCGGGCTCTCGCCGGGACGGTCGAGGCCGTCGGCGCGGACGTCGCCGGGCTCGCGCCCGGCGACGAGGTGTACGGCGTCGGCGCCGCCACCTTCGCCGAGTACGCGCGCTCCAGGGCCGACAAGCTCACCGCCAAGCCGGCCAACCTCACCTTCGCCGAGGCGGCCACCGTGCCGATCTCCGGGCTCACCGCCCTCCAGGCCGTCCGCGACCACGGGCAGGTCCGCGAGGGCCGGCGGGTGCTCGTCATCGGCGCGTCCGGAGGCGTCGGCAGCTTCGCCGTGCAGGTCGCCAAGGCGTTCGGGGCCGAGGTGACCGCCGTGTGCGGCGCCGGCGCGGCCAAGGCGGCCCTGGTCCGCTCGCTCGGCGCCGACGAGGTCGTCGACCACACCGCCGTCGACCCGACCGACGGCCGGGTCCGCTACGACGTCATCCTCGACACGGGCGGTAACCGCCCCCTGTCCCGACTGCGCCGCGCGCTCACCGCCACCGGGCGGCTCGTCATCGTCGGCGGCGAGACCGACGGACGGTGGCTCGGCGGCACGGACCGTCAGATCCGGGCGCAGCTGCTGTCACCGTTCGTCGGGCAGCGGCTCGGCTCCTTCGTCGCCTCAGAGAACGCGGCCGACCTGACGGTCCTTCGGGAGCTCGTCGAGGCGGGCCGGATCCTCCCGGCCGTCGACCGCACGTTCCCGCTCGCCGAGACTCCGGCGGCGATCCGCCACCTGCTGGACGGGCGGACGTGCGGCAAGGTCGCCGTCACGGTGTAGCAGCTCATTCCCACACGTCGGGCCCGTCGCCGAGCCATTCGACGACCGCGGGCTGGTCGAACGCCTCGGGGGGCATTCCGCACCGCACCATGATCGCCTTGACGTCCTCCGTCGAGTAGGCGCGGCCGACCTCGAGCCCGAGCATGTCGACGCGCCGGTAAGGGACGCCCGCGGCGTCGACGGCGACGCGGTGCACGACCACCCTGGCGTCGCTGTGGCCCGCGCGGAGGAAGTAGGGGCTGCCCATGACTCCAGCCTGCGGCGGCGACGCCGTGATCGCCACCGCGAGGTCGGGGCCGGGCCCGGCCGGAGGCTCGGCAGGGATTCAGCAGGAGAGGTTGCCGGGGCCGACGTCGGTGCCGAGCACGCCCGTGAAGCGCTCGAACAGGTTGATCCGGGCGTTGCGCTCGGCCGGGTTCTTGCCGTCGCACTCCAGGTCGCCGTTGATCGTGCGGATCGTCTCGCCGAAGCCCTTGCCCTGGACCATGGCGTCGTGGGCGGTCCAGTGCCCCGCCCCGGTCTGGGTGTTCCACATCCACAGGGCGGTCTTCCAGGACACCGCCGAGTCCCTCTCCACCGCCCAGGGGTTGTGCAGCAGATCGACGTGGAGGGCGTCGCCGGCGGCCTTGTAGTTGAAGTTCCAGCTGAGCTGGAGCGGCCCGCGTCCGTAGTAGGCGGCCTGGCCGGCCGGGCAGCCGTAGGGCTGGCTGGTGTCGCAGTAGTGGGGGTAGTTGGACGTGTTCTGCTCCACGACGTACCGCAGGCCGGCCGTCTCGTGGGAGACGTTGGCCAGGAAGGCCGCCGCCTCCCGCCTGCGGGTCTTCTCGTCGCCGGTGGTGACGAAGGCCGGGTAGGCGCGCAGCGCGTCGACCAGGCCCTGGTAGCTGTAGAACGGGCTCCGGGACGGGAACATCTGGTTGAACTGTCCCTGGCTGACGACGAATCCGGATGCGGCGGCGGGCACGGCCGGGGCGGCGACGGCGAGGCCGCACGCGACCGCTGCGGCGCTCATTCCTGCGAGGAGGCGGGATCGGAAACGGGCGAGCGCGCGCGTGGCGGGCATCGGTGCTCCTACGGCGTAGTCGATCACTGACAACGGTGATCACTATCGCCGAGGGGGCTGTGACTGTGCGTCATTGACGCTGCCCACGCACGGATGAAGCCGAGGTGGTGCCGGTTGACCGAGGGGTCTGCCGACTGCCGCCAGTAGGTTCAGCCCGTGGGCGGAATCGACGTACTTGTCGTGGTGGGCGGCGCGTGCCCGTGGGTGCGTCAGGACTGTGCCGCCGCGGCGATCCGGGCGAGTTCCGCGCGGGCGGCCGCGACCAGTTCGGCGTTGGTGTTCGCGTGCCCGGCCAGACCCCAGCCGCCGTCCGGTGCCTCGGTGAGCAGCACCCAGGTCCGCTCGGCCGCGGTCGGGTCGCCGGACGCGTCGGCCACCAGGTCGGTCAGACGCCGGACCACGGCCAGCTGCTTGTCGCGGTCCAGGGCGCCCGCGTTCGTCAGCACCTGGACCCGGATGTAGCCGCTGTCGCCGTCGACGTTCGACAGGCGGTCCGCGGGCATCTCGTGCACGAAGGCGGCGGTGTTCCTGCGGAACATCGGGATGTCGGGGACCTGCTCGATCTCCATCAGCGTGGCCGCCAGCGTCTGGGCGAGCTTCTTCGTGTCGCCGAAGGTTCCCGCCGCGGCGTAGACGTCGATCATGGGCATGGTGTCAGCTCCTGCGAGGGTCGACGGTCGAAGGGGATTCAGGACGGAGCGGCACTAGAACCAGCCGCCCACGGCGGCGGCGACCGGGTCGGCTCCGGGCTCGCGCAGCGCGTAGAGCGTCTTCGCGCCCACCCACAGCAGGGTCCTGCCGTAGGGGAGGTCGGGGTGGCGGTCGACCATGGCGTGGAAGAACTCGGTCGCCGACGAGCAGGTCGCCAGCGCGGCCCCGACATCGTCGAGATACCGCCGGGACTCGGCGATGACGCGGGTGGCGTCGTCGTCGCGCTCCCTGTCCTTGTGGCCCGCGACGATGTACCGCGGCGCGAGGGACTCGACGGTGGTGATGGCGTGGCGCCAGGCGTCGAGGCCGCCGCCGGCCGACTCGCCGACGAACATGTGCGCGCCGTTGTAGAGCACGTCGCCGGCCACCACCAGGCCGAGATCGGGGACGTGCAGGACGCTGGTCCGCTCGGTGTCGGTGTGCCCGACGTCGACCAGGCGCAGGGCATGCCCCTCCAGGGTGAGGGTGTCGTCGGGGACGGTGATGGCGGTGACCGGGGTGTCGGGGATCTGCCCCGGCCACAGCTTGTCCCAGGCGAACGGCCGGGCCGCCACGTTGCCGTGCATCACGGCGATGGTCCCGGCGGTGGCCACGACCGGCGCGTCGAACCGCCGAGCGAACTCGTCGTCGCCGAACCAGTGGTCACCGTGTCCGTGGGTGGCGACGACGGCGACGAGGTTCTTGCCGCTGGCGGCCACCCACGCGGCGACCTCCTCGATCTGCCCCACGGTGAACGGCGGGTCGACCAGGACGGCGTCCCGTTCGCCGTGGACCAGGGTGGTCGAGATCGGCTGGAAGAACCGCTTCCCGCCGTCCGGCAGGGGTTCGTCGACGCTGATCGGCAGCGGGTCGCAGACGTGGACGGCGTAGCCGAGGGAGTCTGTGGACATGGGCTCTGGCCTTTCTGCTGGCTGGTGGTCAGCTCTCAGCTGAGGAACGCCTCGACGTCGGCGGCGAACTCGGCGTGGTGCTGGAACAGGAACCCGTGCGCTGCGTCGGGGTAGATCCTCAGCCGGGCCTGCGGGATCAGACCGGCGAGCAGGTAGGAGTAGTGAGGCAGGATCATCGGGTCGCTGTCGCCGTTGGCGACGAACACCGGCAGCGTCAGGCAGCCCAGTCGTTGGAGCAGGCCGTGGTCGGGGACGCCCCACGTGCAGACCGCGTCGTACTGCGCCTCCCGGGTCGCCCAGGAGGCGGGCGCGTCCCGGTCCGTGCTCCTGGCGAAGATGCGCTGCAGGGCCAGCTGCCCGGCCTGCCGGCTGGTCGGGGAGGGGGCGTAGAAGACGTCGAGGACCTCCTCGGCGGTGGTCTCGGGGGAGCCGATGACGCCGATGACCTTCGGCGCCCAGCCGTGCATCCCGGCCGCGCCCTGGGGCGCGGACGAGGCCAGGACCAGGCGCCTGACCATGGCGGGCCTGGTCAGGGCGATCTGCTGGGCCACGAAGCTGCCGAGGGAGAAACCCAGGAGGTCGACCCGGGTGAGGCCCATCGCGGTCAGGAAGGCCACGGCGTCACGGGCCATCTGCTCCACGGTGTCCGGGGTGCTGCCGCTGGAGCCGCCGACCCCGGTGTTGTCGAAGGCGATCACCCGCCGGGTGGAGGCCAGCGCGTCGACGAGGGCGGGGTCCCAGTTGTCGAGGTTCCCGCGGAAGTGCTGGAGCAGGACCAGCGGGGCCCCGCCGGCGGCCCGGCCGGTGTCGCCTGCGCCCTCGCCGGTGTCGCGGTAGGCGTAGTCGACGCCGTTCGCGGCGGTGACGGTGCGGTTCGGCAGGTCGGCGTACGAGCCGTGCCGCGGCTCTGCGGTGGTGCTGTCGCCGGCGGTCCCGGTGGCCATGTGACGCTCCGATCAACGATCTGCGCGGTACAGGTCAACTGTCACACTCGCCCGCTTCCCGGTCTCTCACCTGAACGTGTGAGGGCGGGATCCGAGGGGACGACCGGGTCCGGCGGGTCGTCGCCAGGCTCCTCGGGGTCCTCGGGATCCTCGGCGGGGTCCGCGGCTCGGCGGCGGACCCTGCGCCGGTCGTGCAGGGTGGCGACGGCCAGGGCCGCGAAGAACAGCAGGCAGATCGGCGCGGCGAGCACGGTCATGGTGAGGGGGTCGCCGGTGGGCGTGGCCATCGCGGAGAAGGTGAAGATCAGCAGGACCGCGCCGCGCCACCAGCGGCGCAGCCGGGCGGCGCTGAGCACGCCGGCGAAGTTGAGGGCGACGAGCAGGAGCGGCAGTTCGAAGGAGAGCCCGAACACGAGCACCATGCGGATGAAGAAGTCCAGGAACTCGTCGCCCGGCAGGGCCAGCGAGAACGAGCCGGGGTTGAGGCCCGCCAGCACGGCCAGGGCCTTGGGGAAGGTCCAGTAGGCCAGGTAGCCGCCGAGGCAGAACAGCGGGACGGCGGCGGCGGTGAAGCCCAGGCCGAAACGCTTCTCCTTCTTGTAGAGGCCGGGCGCGACGAAGGCCCACAGCTGGTAGCTCCACACCGGACTGGCCAGGACCAGGCCGACCGTCATGGCGACCTTGAACGTGAGCGACAGCGGGGCGAGGACGCCCTGGTTGACGAGCAGCCCGTTGGGGCACTGCGGGTCGGGCTGTCCGACGCCGTGGACGCCCTTGATGGCGCAGGCCGGCCCGGTGAGCAGGTCGATCACCCGGTCGTGGACGAGCCAGCCGACCAGGCCGGTGACCAGCAGTGCGGCGACGCAGACGAGCAGGCGCGTCCTCAGTTCGCGCAGGTGGTCGGCGAGTTGCATGATGCCGTGATCGGGCTCCACTAGCTCGGCCAGGTGCGCTGGGCCTTCGGCAGGTCGTCGGCGGCCGCAGGGGCGGCCGTGGGGGATTCCGCGGGGGGCGCCGTCGGCGTCGGTGCAGGGCTCGCCTCGACCTGGAGGGTTCTCGGGGTCGGTTCGGCAGGCGCCGGGCCCGCCTCGACGGTGACGTCCGGTGACTTCATGGCGCCCACCTCCGATTTGAGGATGCGCAGCGACTTGCCCAGGGCGCGGGCGGAGTCGGGCAGGCGCTTGGCTCCGAACAGGAGCAGGACGACGACGGCGATGATGACGATCTCAAGTCCGCGGTTCTCCAGCATGGTTCCTTCACCCTCCAAAGTATTGACCGAGCGCATGGTCAGTTATAGCTTTCGCGGCAGCCGTGGGGAAGCCCCGCGGACATCGAAGTGGAGAGCACATGAACGAGCCCATCGAGTCGGCCCGGCCCGCGGAGACGCAGCCCGGAACGGAAGCGGAGACGGCGGCGCCGGCCACGAAGCGGAACCGGCCGGTGGACCGGCGCAGCTTCCTCGCCATCGCCGGGCTGACCATGGTGGGTGTGGTGTGGGCGGCCAACAGCGCCGGTTCCCAGCCCGCCCGCGCCGCCACACCGACCCCCTGCGGATCGCCGACCCCGACGCCGACCCCGACCGGCACCGGAGGCGCCGGGGGCAGGACCGGGACCTTCGTCGTCCCGCTCGACAGCGTGACCCACACCCGCACCTGGATGGCCTGGCCGGACGACCCGACGATCTGGACCGGCGGCAGCGGCGGACGGCGCGGCTCGTCCCCCTCGCTCAGGCAGATCCAGTCGAACATCGCACTGGTCGCCAACACGATCGCGAAGTACGAGCCCGTCATCATGTGCGCCAACCCGGCCAGTGCCGCGTCGGCCCGGGCGGCCTGCACGAACCCCAACGTCACGGTGATCACCAGCATCCCCGTCAACGACTGCTGGATGCGCGACACCGGCCCGGTCTTCCGGACCGACGGGGCCGGCGGTCTCGACGCGGTGGGCCTCAACTTCAACGGCTGGGGCGGGCGGCAGGTCGCCACCAACGACTCCAAGGTCGCGGCGGCCGTCGCGGCCTACGTCGGCGTGCCGTTCACCGCCGCCGGGTTCACCGGCGAGGGCGGGGCCGTCGAAGCCGACGGCTCCGGCACGCTGATGGCCACCAAGAGCAGCCTCGTCAACACCAACCGGAACCCGAACATGACGCAGGCCCAGGTCGAAGCGGCGATGTGCGCGGCGTACGGGGCCTCGAAGGTGATCTGGTTCCCGGGGATCGCCGGCCAGGACATCACCGACGACCACGTCGACGCCACCTCGCGCTTCGTGGGCGTCGGCACCGGCCTGGTGCAGACCCCGAACCCGGCCGATGCGTCGGACATGTGGTCCAACGACGAGCAGCAGCAGTACGACACCCTGTCGGCCGCCACCAACGCCCAGGGCGCGACGATGCAGGTCACCAAGCTCCAGTCGCCGGACTACAACTACATCCGCCAGACCAGCAGCAACTTCGTCGACGCCTACGCCAACTACTACGTCTGCAACGGGGCCGTCATCTCCGCCCAGTTCGGCGACACCACCGCCGACGCCAACGCCAAGGCCGTGCTGACCAGCCTGTTCCCGGGCCGCGTCATCGAGCAGATCAACATCGACTACATCGGTCTCGGCGGCGGCGGCATCCACTGCGTCACCCAGCCGCAGCCCGCGCCGTAGCCGCGCGGCAACCAACCAGTAGCGCTCGCACACGACACGGTGGCACCCGTCGGGGAAACCCCTGGAGCTCCGTGTCGTGTGCGGACTATAATTTCAGTCAGTTGGAGCTGACCAACCGAGGCGACAGACAGACGAAGAGGGTGCCCGGCCGTGGCTGACCGCAGGACGACGCTGTTGGAGGCCGCCGCGCGGGTCATCGCCCGGCGCGGGGTGCGCGGCCTGCGGGTCGAGGAGCTGGCCGCGGAGGCGGGCGTGTCCACCGCGCTGATCTACTACCACTTCAAGCACCGCATGGGCATCGTGCGCGCGACCCTGGAGTTCATCAGCGAGCGCGCCGACCGCTACACCGGCCGGCGGGACCCGGACGCGCCGCCGCTCGACGCCCGCGGCGAACTCCTGGAGACGCTCCTGCTCGAGCTCCAGGACGTCCCCGAGGTCCGCGAGAACAGCACGGCCTGGTGCGAGTTGCGCGCCTGCGCCGTCTTCGAGCCGGAGCTGCACGAGGAGGTCGCCAAGGCCACCCTCGTCTGGGTGCAGGACGTCGCCGAACTGCTCGGAAGGGTCCGCCCCACCGCCGGCGCGGCGGTCCTCGCGATGTCCGCGGAGCGCCTGACCGCGATGGTCGAGGGTCTGAGCACCCGGTGGCTCAGCGGGAGCCTGCCGCTGGCCCACGCGCGCGAACTGCTGATCGAAGCCGTCGATGTCGAGTTGACCCGGCTGCCCGGATCGCGCCCGGCGCCGGTCGCCTGCTGACCGCCCTCCCAGGGCGGTTGTGCCGAGAGCCTCGCTCCCCTTGGACGGGTAGCGAGGCTCTCGGTCATGAGGGTGGTGCTCCTGG
>NZ_BBPQ01000045.1:0-3987 GCF_000787855.1 Streptacidiphilus anmyonensis
AGCAGCAGACGAGACAGAGGAAGAGGAAGAGGAAGAGGAAGAGGAAGAGGAAGAGGAAGAGGAAGAGGAAGCAGGAGAAGAAGGGGAGGAGGAAGACAGGGACTGGGAAGACTGACGGGAAGAGACAGGGGTCAACGGGTCGGCCCGAAAAGCATCCCCGAGCGAGGCAAAACCCCCACCCATGGACGCCTCTCCACCTTCACACCCGCCCCCGAACATCGAGGCGTCCATAGAACAAGTTTGACACCCAATCCCCTCCCGTTCAATCACTCACAAGAGTGAAAACCACCAGCTCAGAGGGGATTTGATCACATCAGCGGGGCACCAGCGCCAGCACCCGCCCCTCCTGGCCGAACCCGTGCGCGAGGTCCAACCGCAGCCGCAGGTTGCCGATCCGCGCCAGCACCAGACCCACCAGGCCCGCCGCGCCCGCCGAGACGAGCCCGCAGGCGAACAGGCCGACCCGGGGCCCGTACTGCTGCGTCAGCCAGCCCACCGCCGGCGCGCCCAGCGGTGTGCCGCCGGCGAAGACCATCATGAACAGGCTCATCACCCGGCCACGCATCTCCGGGGCGGTCCGGAGCTGGACCAGCGCGTTGGCCGCCGTGTTGAACGTGAGGCCGAGCAGCCCGACCACCGTCAGCAGCACCGCGAAGGCCCAGAAGTCAGGAGCAAAGCCGGCGACCGCCTCCAGCACGCCGAAGCCCAGTGCGGCCGCGACCAGCAGCCGCAGCCGGGGCCGGGCGCGACGTGCCGCGAGCAGCGCGCCGACCAGCGAGCCGATCGCCAGTGCGGTGTTGAGGAGACCGTACTGGCCGGGTCCGACATGGAAGACGGAGTAGGCGAAGCCCGACAGCACCGTCGGGAAGTTGAAGCCGAAGGTGCCGATGAAGCCGATCAGGACGATCGGCCATATCAGGTCGGGCCGTTCGGCGACGTAGCGCAGTCCCTCCCGCAACTGGCCCTTCTCGCGCGGAAGTCGGGGCTGACGGCGCAGCTCGCTGCTACGCATAGCCAGCAGGCCGAGGATCACCGCGCCGAAGGAGAGCGCGTTGACCGCGAAGGCCCAGCCGGCGCCCACGGCGGCCATGAGCGCGCCCGCGATGGCGGGACCGACGAGCCGGGCGGTCTGGAAGTTGGCCGAGTTGAGGCTGACGGCGTTGGCCAGGTCGGCCTTGCCGACCATCTCCACGACGAAGGTCTGCCGGGCCGGGTTGTCCACGACCGTCACCAGGCCGAGCAGGAAGGCGAACACGTAGATGTGCTCGGGTCGGACGACCCCGGCGAGGGTCAGCGCGGCCAGGCCCGCCGCGAGCAGACCCATGGCGCCCTGCGTGGCCATCAGCAGCTGCCGCTTCGGGAAGCGGTCGGCGATGACGCCGCCGAACAGGCCGAACAGCAGGACCGGCAGGAACTGCATGGCCGTGGTCACGCCCACGGCGAAGGCGCTGCCCGTCAGGCTGAGCACCAGCCAGTCCTGGGCGATGCGGGAGATCCAGGTGCCCGAGTTGGACACCACCTGTCCCGCGAAGAAGTAGCGGTAGTTGCGGTTGTGCAGTGCGGAGAACATGCCTCCGCGCTTGGTGCGTGTGAAGTTGTGTTTCCGGCTCGTCCGGGTCTCGAACGTCCGGGTGGCGATCGTCTGGGCTTCTGTGGTGTCTGACTCTCCGTGCGACGAATGCAAAGCTGCGCGTCCCCTGTGCGGTTGTCCTGCTCTGTTCTCTCCTTCGTTGCCTGAGTTCCGGCTCCGGCGGTGCGGCCGTGCTGCGGTGCGGTGCTGCCGTGTGGTGCGGTTCAGAGTTGTGCGAGCTTCTCCAGGACGGGCGCGGCGGCGCGTAGCACCGCCCGCTCCTCCTCGGTCAGCCCGGAGCTGAGCTGGGCGAGCCAGGCGTCACGCTTGGCCCGGCTCTGGTCGAGAATGCTCTCGGCCTGCTCGGTGCTGCTGACGACCACCTGTCGGCGGTCCTGGGGGTGCGGCTCGCGCCGCACCAGGCCCTTCTCCTCCAGCATCGCGATGATCCGCGTCATCGACGGCGGCTGCACGTGCTCGCGGCGTGCGAGCTCCCCCGGGGTGGCGCTCCCGCAACGCGCGAGCGTGGCCAGGACCTGCATCTCGGTGGGTGTGAGGGACTCCTCCACCCGCTGATGGCGCAGCCGCCGAGCCAGGCGCATCACCGCGGACCGCAGCGTGGCGATCGCCACGTCGTCGGTCAGATGGTCGGCCGCGTCGTCCGTCGGCTCCGGCAACTCAGGCATATTCGTTACCCTAGCTCATTACTTTTGCTAAAGAAAACTGGATAGCCCCTGGGTCCCCAGTGACGTGCGCAACAGTGATGTGCGCAACAGTCCGGCCGGTCACGGGTTGCCGGCCGCAGCCGGCACCGGGAAGCATCGACTGCGAACAGTCGCCAGGGTGGCGGCGTCAGGGTGGGAGAAGACGTATGCACAGCGACAGCGACCGGCTCGTCCAGGCCAACTCCTTCGGCGCCGCCGCCGAAGCCTACGAGCGTGGGCGGCCCGAGTACCCCGGTGCGGCGCTGGACTGGCTGCTCGCCGTCGCCCCGGCGGAACGGACGGCTGCGCGGACGACCCAGCGCTCGGCCCAGCAGACGACCCAGCGGACGACCCCGCAGGAGATCCCGTGGGAGACCGTGCGGGAGCTCCCTCGCGACGTGGTCGACCTCGGCGCGGGAACGGGGAAGCTGACCCGGTCGCTGTGCGCACGGGGGTTGGCGGTCGCCGCCGTCGAGCCTTCGGAGGGCATGCGGGAGGTGCTGGCGGTCGCGGTGCCCGACGCGCGGGTGCTCAGCGGCTCCGCCGAGGCGATACCGCTCGCGGACGCGTCAGCCGACGTGGTGCTGGCCGCTCAGGCGTGGCACTGGGTGGACACCGATGCCGCCATCCCCGAGGTGGCCCGCGTGTTGCGGCCCGGCGGGACGCTCGGGCTGGTCTGGAACGTGCGCGACGAGCGTGAGGACTGGGTCGCCGCCCTCAGTCGGCTGCTCGACCCGGACGGGGCCCGGGCCACCGCGGGCGAGGGAGTGAACGGGCTGGACGACCACCCCGACCTGTTCCACCCGGTCGAGCGGTTCGACGTCGAGTGGAGCCAGACCCTGACGGGCGACCAACTCGTCGACCTCGTGGCCTCGCGCAGCTACGTGATCACCATGGCGGCGACCGAACGCGAGGCCCTCCTCACCGAGGTCCGCGCCCTGCTCGACCGCCATCCGGCCCTGGCCGGTCGCGAGCGCGTGGAGCTTCCCTACCGGACGAACTGCTATCGCGCCCGGCGCACCGGCCTGTGATCCGCCGCGAACGACCGCCGTCGGCGGCGATCGGCGGTGACCAGCGGTGATCGGCGATCGGCCGTGATCCGCGGCGCTCAGCGCGGCGGATCACGGCGCGTCGTCCCGGCCCTCGGTGCGGCGAGCCTCAGGGCGCGGAGTCGGGAACGTTGGTGGCGCGGGCGTACGCCTGGCTGGGCGTCATCGGCACGCCGTTGAGCTCGACCGTGTTGAAGGTGCTGACCGGGGCGCAGGTGTTGCTCTGGTCGGCGGTCTCGGCGTGGGAGTCGGACAGTGCCTGGTGCGTGCTCACAGGGGCGGGCTTGGCGCTGCCACCTGGGTAGCTGGTGCCGCTGGTCCAGTCGGTGCCGATGACCAGGGTGACCCGGCTGACGGCGGCGTCCTCGGACACGTGCGCGGCCGGGATGCCCAGCGCCGAGGCGACGGTCTGCGCCTTGGCCTTGTCCCCGGCGGGGTAGCGCAGCACCGTGGTCGCGGTCTGCTGCGGGGCGTTGGAGGCGGAGGTACCGCTGCCGAAGCCCTTGCCGGTCAGGGCCGCGGCGATGTCCCCGGCCCGGCCGGTCGCGCCGCTGCCGTTCTCGACGTGCACGGAGACGTCCGCCGGCGAGACCGTGGGCTCGGCGGGCGCGCTGCTGGCGGCCGCGGAGGGGGACGAGGGTTGGCGGCGGACCGCCGCTGAGCG
>NZ_BBPQ01000045.1:4400-10303 GCF_000787855.1 Streptacidiphilus anmyonensis
GACCGTGGGCTCGGCGGGCGCGCTGCTGGCGGCCGCGGAGGGGGACGAGGGCTTGGCGGCGGACCCGCCGCTGAGCGACTGGTCGTTGGCGATGGCCCCGAACATCGCCTGCGCGCTGGGGGCCGGCACGACCCGTGCGCTGTTGTTGGGGTCGGCCATGGTCTGCATGGTGGTGAAGGTGATGCGGTCAGTCGGGACCTTGGCCACGTCAGCGGACAGACCGAGGAGCGAGCCGACACTGCCGAGGCTGCTGTCGACGGTGAGGGCCTTGGTGGCGGCGTTCGCCAGGCTGTACAGGGCGGTGGGGTCGGTGAGGGTTCCGGCGCTCTTCATCTTGCGCATGAGCGAGGACAGGAACATGTGCTGGGCGTAGGTGCGGCCCAGGTCGCTGCCGTCGCCGAAGCCGTGCCGGGAGCGCACGAACTCCAGCGCGGCGACGCCCTTGAGGGTGTGGCTGCCCTTGGCCAGCTTGAGGTGGGAGTACGTGTCGTAGACGTTGTTGTTGACGCAGGCCTGCACGCCGCCGACGGCGTCGGACATGTTCACCACGCCGGAGAAGCTGATCATCATGAAGTGACTCAGCGGGATGCCGGTCAGCTGGTGGACGGTCTGCATCTGACAGAGCGGGCCGTAACCGAGGGCGCTGTTGATCATCCCGTAGTAGCCCTGGGTGGAGTTCTTCGGGTCCTTCGGGTCGGTGCAGGCCGGGACGTGGACCATGGTGTCGCGCGGGATGCTCATCACCGTGGCGTTGGAGCGGTCGGCGGATATGTGGACGACCATCTCGACGTCGGCGTTGCCGTAGCCGCCGCTGCCGCAGTCGCCGCCGAGCCGGCAGTCCTCGGCCGTGTTCCGGGCGTCGGTGCCGAGCACCAGGATGTCGATCGGAGTCCGGCCGAAGGCGTCCGCCTTCTCGGTGCCGAGGTTGGCGTTGCCGCCGAGGGAGACCGTGTTGATGTTCCCGCTCAGCTCGTTGTAGAGCCAGGTGCCCACACCCGCCGCGATCAGCACCAGCACGGCCAGGACGATGCCGCCGACCTTGGCGACGCGCCGCGCGCGGCTGCGCGACCCGCCTCGACGGATGGGCGCCCCGGAACCCGGAGGTCCGAAAGCCCCCGGAGGCCCGAAGGCACCCTTGGGACCTTGGGGCGCACGGCCCCGGGGCACGGCGCGGCCCTGAGGCACGGCATGGCCGGCGCGGCGCGAGCCGGGTACGGCGTCCTCCCGGTCCACGGTCATCGTCACTTCCCTCACTCGACGGCAGGTGGCAACCTTGGGGACGCTGAAGTCCCCCGGTTCAGTTGCACGGTTGCGCAATCTAGCAACCAAACCTGAGCACACCGAATGCGGGTGAGGACCTGCGGGCCAGCCGCTACGCCGCGCTGGGCACCTACTTGAGCGTGGAGCGACAAGTGGAGGGACAAACCGCAGGCTCTGCGTATCGCGGACGACGACCGCTGCGTGGTGATGTCGGCGACGCCCACCTCCGTCATGACCGGCCCCCTACGGGCTGAACTCGGGCACCAAGGCCGGGGTCGAGCGCATGGTCGTCGCCGTCGCGAAGGAGCTCGGCCCGCGCGGGATCGCCGTCAACGTGGTCGCCCCGGGTCCGGTCGACAACGACTTCTTCCGCGGCGCGGAGACCCCGGACTCGATCTGGCAACGGCCGGCTGGGTCTCGGGCCAGACGGTGCGCGCCAACGGCGCCGTGTTCCGATTCGGTCCCGGGGCTGGGGCACGCGCCGTGGGTCAGGGTCGCTGGCCGGCGCGCGCCTGGCCGTCGAGTGCGACGCGGGCGGAGCGCTCGGCGAGAACCGGCACGAAGTCCCGGATCCTGCTGTCCTTGAATTTCTCGAAGGCGGCGGACACCGCGGCGGACACCTGCTCGGGACTGCATCGGTCCCGGTAGGCGGTCTCCAGCCGCACCGTGACGTCGCGAACGGCTCCGTCATCGGGCGATTCGTCGGGCGGTTCGTCGGGCGGTTCGCCAGGCGATTCCTCGGGCGGTGCGTCGGGCGGGATGTCGAGTGCTGCTGCGTGGGGCGATTCGTCGGGCATGCGTCCTCCCAGCCGTGGCACTTGGGCGCTGAGTCGGCGTGTCCTGCAGGTGAAGCATCGTGCTCTGGCTGCCATGCCCCGTCAGGCGATCGGCAACCGTCATCAACCATCTTCGCGCCCGCCGCAGGCCTGCGGCCAGAGCCACGCCACCCGCCCGTCCGGCGATGGGAGACCCGCCGGAACCTCATCCACCAGCCTCGATGCAGAGCTGGGTGAGCAGGGCGCCGCGGATGCGCCGCTCGATGTCGGCCCGGTTGCGCATGCGGAAAGTGAGCTCTGGTCCCGGATCCCGTCGGTGATCGGAGACGCGAAGCGTCACAGGTGACCGGACACCACAGTGCCCGAGGCTGAGTGGTACACGACGACCAGGCCCACGAGCAGGGCCAGCCACAGGGCGGACACGGTGAGGCCCGTCCATGCGAAGGCTCTGCCCCGCAGGCCCTGCCGATCGATCCGGCGCAGCGCCAGCACGCCCAGCACCGCGCCGACCACGGCGCCCAGAGCCCCGAACAGCGAAGAGGCGAACGAGGCCACGGCCATCACGCTGACAGGTCGCCGAGCCGCCTCCGGGTACGCCTCCGTGAAAGGTGTGGGCGTCTGGTCCATGCCGGCCTCCCGTGGCCTCGGTGAAACACGCTGACAACCTCCGGTCGGCCCGGCCCATGGACCCCGGGGGCGCTGCTCGAAGTCGCCCGCCTTGGGACTTCGACGTCGATCACCTCCGCGAGACGCTCGCCCGCAACTGTTCCGGCGCGGGCGAGCGTAGGCCTGGGAGCGCTCCCATACAACGGCGTCTCGAATGCTGTCGACGCCTCGCGCCTCGCCGGGCCGGACCGGGCCCCGAGCCTCCTTGAGGACCTGCGCGCCTGGGAGCGCACTCGCCGGGAGGCCGAAAAGGCAGTCCGCGTCGCCCTATCGGCTGCCCTGAGAGCCGTTCCGGCTCGCCCGGGCGGCCGCCAGGCTTGGAGAGGTCGGCGCCCTTGGCCCCTAGGGACCACCCAACAGACAGCCACAGCCGACTCACGGTCGGCCGTCCATTTAGGAGGTGCTGGGGATGCCCTCCATCAGCATCACGCTGCGCGCGAACGACGGGCAATCCTTCGTTCTGAGCGTGCCGGACGCCATCACGGTGGGAGAACTCTCAAACAAGAAGTCGATCACTGTCAGCGCAGTGATCAGAACGGGCGAATCCCGGCAGCCAACGGATGGGAGTTTGCTTCAGAACGGAGACGTGGTCCTGGTCGACGACTTGCCGACCGACCGCTCGGACATCGAGTCGGACGACTCAGACACCGACTCAGGCGAGGAGTCAGAAACCGAGTCCGACTGACCGACTCGGATCCGCGGTGGCAGAGAAGGATGGTGAAGTCCTCTCGTCCCGTCCTCAGCCTGACTCCGGACGCCCGAAGGGCCGCCCGCCGGGTTCAACCGGCGAGCGGCCCGGATTCACTTGAATGTTCGGGTAACGTGCTCGCGCACGGATCATGTGACGCGCGTCACGGCAACGGGGGGCGGTGCCCGGACAGGCAGGGGTGTGGAGAAATCGATACGCGCCCGGATCAGAGCCGGGGACGCGGTGGCCTTCGGAGAGCTCTTTGATGATCACGCGGGCGCGGTGCACCGGTACGCCGTCCGCCTGACCGCGGACTGGGCCATGGCCGAGGACGTCGTGTCGCTGACCTTCCTTGAAGCGTGGCGCCTGCGGGCGCGGGTCGAGGCCGACGGGGAGAGCCTGCGCCCGTGGCTCTTCGCCATCGCGGGCAACGTCATCCGCAACACCCGCCGCGCCGCACGCCGCCATCAGAACGCACTCGCCAAGTTGCCGCCCCGCGAGGCGATCCCCGACTTCGCCGCCGAGCTGACCGGACGCATCGCCGATGCCGAGCAGCTCGCTGCGGCCAAGTCCGCTCTGGAACGACTGCGTCCGGCCGAGCGCGAGGTGTTCGCCCTGTGCGTCTGGGAGGGCCTGGACCATGCGACCGTTGCCCAGGCTCTGGACAAGCCGGTCGGCACGATCCGCTCCCGCCTCTCGCGCGCTCGCAGTCGGCTGCGCCACCTCACCGCGGAGGAACTGGCAGCGACGCGCTCGGAGAGAGTGCAACGTACAGAAGCCACCGGACAGGTAGCAGGTGTCCGCGCGATCGCGGTCCGGTCGACCAAGGAGACGAGCCGATGAGCGCCACCCCACGTGACCTGCCCCAGCAGGCCCAACGGGAGGAGATGGCCCGGCTGCTGCCGGCCGCCGCTGTGCCGAAGCTCTCCCCCCGCCGCCACCTCCTGCTGAAGGAACATCTGATGGACACCATCGACGAGAAGTCCCAGCGGCCCGTGCGTCTCACCCTGAGGCTGCGTCTGGCGCTGCCCGTAGGGCTGGCCGCCGTGGCTGCCCTGGCGGCTGTGGCCGGTCACACCGCCCGGTCCGCACCGGCCGACAGCGCCACCCACGGCCAGGCGCCCACCAGGATCGTGGACGCGGCCTACATCCTGCAGAGCAGCGCCGGCGACGTCGTGACGCTCACCATCCTCGACCCGACCCGGCCGGTCGACACCTCCCGGCTGCAGCGCGATCTGGACCGTCTCGGCATCCACAGCCGTGTCTACGCCGGCGAGCCCGGTTGCCATGCATCCGCGCCCGAAAGCCCCGCGCCCTCGGTGGCGACCTCCGGCTGGCAGATCAGCTCAGCGGGGCGCCGCACCGTGCTCACCGTCCACCGGCAGCTCATCCCGACCGACCTGCAGCTCTTCGTCTACTTCCCGCTGGCCGACACCGACCCCGCCGACGGCTTCCGCGAGCTGGAGGCAGGCCTCATGAAGAGCCCTGCCCCGACCTGCATGCCCGCCAAGACCTACACCAACCCGCTGGCCGGCCAGTTCCCGACCGCCAACCGTTGACCCGGGGACCATCTGGGCCGCGACTCGGCTGTTCGTCCAGGTCGGACCTTCAGCCCAGGAAATCGACGCGGTCGATCAGACCGTCGCGGACGCGGTAGGCGACCAGCACGCGAACGGGGTCGTCCGTGATCCCGTGGGCGATCTCGTGGTCCACCACCCAGTCGCCCTCGGTGAGTCGACCGACGATCTCCGCCCGGCAGCGGCCCTTGGCGAACATCTCGGCGTACGCCTCCCGCACGTCGTCGCGCCCAAGCAGACGGTCGCCGCTGCGGCGGCTCACACAGACGTCGGGGGCATACGTCGCCGCGAAGGCTTCCAGGTCATGGCTGTTGTAGGCGGCAAGCTGGCGTTCGACGACGGTCTCCGGGGTGGTCACCAGTTGATCATCCAGAGCATTCGCTCACTCGTCCAGGGAGAACCGGATGAACAGATCCGCGACGGCACGTCCGCGCGACGCTGAGGCGCCAAACCTCGCACGCCAGGAGGGACGGTGGACCGATCAAGATCCACCGCCCCTCCTGGCACTCAGAACGCCCAGCTCACTGCCGGATCCCCAGCGCCGGCAGCAGGTAGTAGAACGTGAACACACCCGCCACCACGTACAGCGCAGCCGGCACCTCACGCCAACGCCCCGTCGCCACACGTCGAGCCCGCGAAGCGGCCGCTCCGCTGTGACGGCACGTCGTCACGGGTGCCCATTGACGCCCACGGCGCCGACAACGCGAAGAAGAGAGCCACTTGGGCGTGGGTCAGAGCAGGATGCTGTAGGTGTTCCATCCACCGTTCATCGCCGTGCGCGGCGCGAAGGGCGCGGCCGACTTGCCGGTGCCCTGGTACAGCCAGAGCGCCCCGGAGGAGTCCCGGGCCACCAGGTCCGGGTAGCCGCGGCCGGTGATGTCGCGGACGCCGACGAGCTGGTTGTAGATGTTCCAGCCGCCGCCGACCCGCGCGCGG
>NZ_BBPQ01000045.1:10817-23011 GCF_000787855.1 Streptacidiphilus anmyonensis
CCCTGGACACCGGTGCCCTGGTAGAGCCACAGCACGCCCGAGGCGTCCCGGGCGACCATGTCGCCGGTGGCGTCCGCGCGCTGGCCGTTCAGGCTGACGATGGTGTTGTAGATGTTCCAGCCGCCGCCGATCTTGGCGGGGCTCATCAGTTCGCCGCCGTAGTAGCCGTAGCTCTCGTACTGCCAGAGGTTTCCGGCGCTGTCGCGGGCGAGCAGGTTCCAGCGCTGCTGGGCGGGGGACATGCCCACGGCGAGCCGGTAGCTGACGGTGGCGGTGCGGCCTGCGGAGTCCTGTTCGGTGAGCGTGGCCGTGTAGTAGCCGGGCTGGGGGAAGTCATGCCTGATCGCATGTGTGGTGGTGATGTCCTGCGGGCCGCTGCCGTCGCCGAAGTCGACGACGCGGCTGGTGATGGGCCACGGGTCGGTGGAGGTCGAGCTGTCGGCGATGACCTCCGCGCTGGTCCCGCTGACGGGGGTTACCTGCAGTACGGGGGTGAGCGGCCCGGGCGCGCTGACGTCCGCATAGGCGATCACGGTGTCGGTGTGACCGTTCGTGGTGGTCGCGGTGATCTTGACCACGTACGGGGTGCCCGACTGCGGCGCCGCGGTGTACGTGTGTTGGGCGGTCGGGCTGCTCGTGGTGACCGGCTCGCTGCCGTCGCCGAAGTCGAACGTGTAGGAAGCCACGTCGCCCCAGGGGTTGTTCATCGTGGCGGAAGCGGTGACGGGCAGCGGGTACGGCCCCTGAGACGGCGTCACGACCAGATCGACGACAGCGAAGGGGTCCTGGGCTTCGTAGGCGCCGCGGTCGAAGTAGCCGACGCCCGTGCCGGTGTTGGCCACGGCGGGGTCGTCGACGCGGGGGTTGCCGACCCGGTCGGTGGTGGTCTCGCCCGGAGCGTCGGCGTCGGCCGAGTCGATCGCGGGCGAGGTGGGGCGCGGGGTCCAGCCGTTCAGCTGCGGATCAGCCTGGATGTCGTGGCCACCCTGTCCCGTGGCGGCCTGGAGGTCGGCCGGGGAGGTGTAGAGGGTGCCGGCGAAAGAGTAGGGGGCCATGCCCGACAGCGGGTTGACGATGTTGTAGTCCACGCGGGTGCCGGTGACGGCGGTCGCGTCGACGCTGATCTGGGCGCTGCCCACCGCCGGAGTGACGGTCGTCGTGCGCGGCGGGGTGAGGATGTTGTCCTCGATGCTGCTGTTGCCGGAGGCGCCTGCGAGATCGATGGCGTCCGCGTTCGGGTCTTGAACGGTGTTTCCGGTGACGACGGTGCCGGGGGCGTCTGTGGTCTGAACCGCCGAACCACCAGGAGCCGACAGCAGCGAGCCGTTGATCGTGGTCGCCGAGACCCCGCTTGTGACCGACGCCAAGGAGGCCTGACCGCTGAGGCTGCTGTGGGTGATGCTCGTGCCGCTGGTGGCGCCGCTGAGGACGACGGCGGCCGGACTCGCGGTCGTGCCGCTTGCGGTCACGCCATCCTGGGTGAAGTCGACGTCCGTCGAGTCGTTGACCGCGACCACGGTCCCCGGGCCGTGCAGCCACAGATGGGAGAAGACGACGTCGTGCGCGCCGTCGACCGTGAGGACCGGCCCCTGGGTGGTCGTCAGGCTGGCGGTGCCGGTGGACGTGAAGGTGATCGGCGCGTCGGCGGACCCGGAGTGGGTCACCGTCACCGGAGCTGTGTAGGTGCCCGGGGTGATCTGGACCGTCTGGCCCGGCTGTGCCGCGTCGGCTGCGGCCTGGACGGTGCAGTAGGGCTGATCGGCGGTACCGGTGCCGCTGTCGCTGCAGTTCGCGCCAGCAGCGTCGTCGACCGTCAGTGTCGTGGGGCTGGCGGCCGCGGGGAGAGCGATGAGGCTGATGCCGCCGGTCACCGCGAGAACGGTGAGGGTGGCCAGAGACCGTATGCGCAAGAGTGTCTCCGGAGGATCGAGGCCGTCAGCGTAGTGACTGGCAAGGGGATTCCAGCACATGCTGGTACAGGTCCCTGGGACGGCCGTCGATCACGTCCGTGAATGTCCTGATTGAGATCACCATCGTGATCCAAATGAAATCGGATCACGCCATTCCGCCTCAAGGGTCCGTACCGGCACCCCCGCACTGGCACAACGCCAACGCCCGCCACCCCGACGTCCTCAAGGCGCAGCGCAGAGGACGCGCCTGCATCCGCACCGAGAGGGGCATCCGCTGGGGCGGACGCCCACTCCCCGCCGCAGCCTGACCAAACGATCGAGCCGAGAGCGTCAGACCCTCACACCACGCGCGATTCGGTACAGCACGTTCGGACGCAGTGGCCCTTCGGGCGCGTTGGGGTCGTCGAAATCGTCAGCCGGGTCGCGGGTCATGCCGATCCGGCGCATCACCGCTTGGGAACGGAGGTTGGTGGCGGTCGTCACTGCAAGGATCTCGGGGAGTTCAAGCACCTCGAAGCCAAAGGCCAGGCCGGCCATGGCGGCCTCGGTGGCGTAACCCTGACCCCAGGCCGAGCGGGCGAGCCTCCAACCGATCTCAACCCCTGTGAACGGCATGCCATCATCCACTTGGTCCAAGCCCGCGAAGCCGATGAACTCGCCCGTGGCCTGCAATTGAACTGCCCACCATCCGTAGCCTCGCCGGTCGAACTCGGCCTGGAACTGCGCCACGGAGGCATCGCTCTGTTCACGGGTGAGCAGGTCGCCCAAGTGCTCCCGGACCTCGGGATCAGCATTCATCGCCGCCCACGGTTCAAGGTCGGAGTCTTGCCATCGACGGAGCACGAGGCGATCGGTACGCAGTTCAACCATGCTGCCCAGCCAACGTGAGCGCTACCCCCGAGGCAATTCATTTTGTTCGGGACTGCCACCGCCGCTCAGAAGGAGATTGCACGGTCGGCTCCAGGACCGAGGAAGCGAAGCGGCGCCTGCAGAACAAGCCGAAGCTCACTCAGCCGGCGAGCCGTTCACGGAGCTCGGCGTTGTCGATGGCGCGGGCGACGCGGACGTACTTGCGGTCCAGCATCCGGGTCCGTACAGCGAAATCCACCTCACGGGCCAGCGCGTAGCCCGGCTCGCGATACTGCTCGACCGGCCCCAGCGGTCGCGTCACGTGCCAGAGATGGTTGGACCGGAGCCGCGTCTCGCCCGCGCGGCGACACGCGGCGATCTGCTGCCGGAGCGCGGCAAGGCGCTCGTCACGATCTTCGGCTATCAGGCCGAACACCCAGCCGAGGCGCTCGTGCCAGGCCTCTGCGCTGTCGAGAGCCCATTCAGCATCGTCCGTCACGCGTTAGATCATCCCGCAGCCTTCCGGCCCGGCCTGGCTGGACGGACAAGGGGCGGCGGACCGATCAAGGTCCACCGCCCCTCCTCGGGCCTCGGGTTCAGAGCGCCGGGCTCACTGCCCGATCCCCAGCGCCGGCATCAGGTAGTAGAACGCGAACACGCTCGCCACCACGTACAGCGCGGCCGGCACCTCACGCCAACGCCCCGTCGCCACGCGCAGGATGCAGAAGACGATGAAGCCGATCCCGATGCCGTTGGTGATCGAGTAGGTGAACGGCATGATGATCATGGTCAGGAACGCCGGGATGGCGATCGTGTAGTCCGACCAGTCGATCGCCTTGATGCCGCTGGCCATGATCAGGAAGCCGACGACGAGGAGGGCCGGGGTGGCCGCCTGGCTGGGGACCATGGTGGCCAGCGGGGTGAGGAAGAGCGCGGCGACGAAGAAGAGGCCGGTGACGACGGAGGCGAGGCCGGTGCGGGCGCCCTCGCCGACGCCGGTGGTGGACTCGGCGAAGCAGGTGCCCGCGGAGCTGGAGGTCGCGCCGCCGGTGAGGGTCGCGATGCCGTCGATCATCAGGACCTTGTTCATGCCCGGCAGGTTGCCCTGCTTGTCCAGGAGGTGGGCCTCCTCCGAGACGCCGAGGACGGTGCCCATGGCGTCGAAGAAGCAGGACAGCAGCACGGTGAAGACGAAGAGGACGCCGGTCAGCACGCCGACCTGACCGAAGCCCCCGAAGAGGGAGACCTTGCCGAGCAGGCCGAAGTCGGGGGTGGCGACGGCGCTGTGCGGCAGGGCGGGGACGGTCAGGCCCCAGCTGTCGGCCGGGATCTTGGCGACCTTGTCGACGATCATCGCGAAGACCGTGGCGACCACGATGGAGATGAGGATCGCGCCCGGGACCTTGCGGACGATCAGGATCAGGGTCAGCAGCGTGCCCACGATGAAGACCAGCGTCGGCCAGCCGTTGAGGTGGCCGTTGCCGCCGAGCTGGAGCGGGACGGTGGTGTGGGCGGCGTCCGGGATACGGGTGACGAAGCCGCCGTCGACCATGCCGATCAGGGCGATGAAGAGGCCGATGCCGATGGCGATGGCCTTGCGCAGGCTCAGCGGTACCGCCGCCATGACGCGCTCGCGCAGGCCCGTGGCGACCAGGACCATGATCGCGATGCCGGCCAGGACGACCATGCCCATCGCGTCCGGCCAGGTCATCTTCGGCGCGAGCTGCAGCGCCACGACGCTGTTCACGCCGAGGCCGGCGGCGAGCGCGATCGGGACGTTGGCGAAGACGCCCATCAGCAGCGTGGTGAACCCGGCGGTGATGACCGTGGCGGTGACCAGCTGACCGCTGTTCAGGTGGTGGCCGAATTTGTCCGTCGCCGAGGAAAGGATGATCGGGTTCAGCACGATGATGTAGGCCATCGCGAAGAACGTGGCGGCGCCGCCACGGATCTCACGGCCGAAGCTGGAGCCCCGCTCGGAGATCTTGAAGAACCGGTCCAGCCCGTTGCGGGGCGTGTGGGGTCCGGGATCGGCGGGCGCGGTCGTGGCAGGGGCGGCCGAGGTCATGGAGAGGGGCTTTCCTGATTCGGGCGGGAGTTCGAGCGCGTCCAGTATCAAATAAACAAAAAGTTTTAGCCATCTGCGCGCGTAGACTGTGCAAACCTCTAAACAAAGGGGGCTTCGAGGCGTCGCGGTACGCTCAGCGACGTGAAGGTGAAGATGCCCGCCCTGATGAAGCAGACGACCAAGCTCCCCTCTGCCCCGCCGATGGAGGCGAACGACGTCGCCATCGTGACCGGCGGCACGGTGGTGTGGCTGATCGGCTTCCTCGTGCTGCTGCCCTTCCACTCCTCCATGGCCGCCCACGGCCGGGGCGACTGGCAGTGGATCTGCCTGGCCGGATTCGGGCTCGGGCTGATCGGCATCTGGTACTGCCGCGCCCGTCGCGACGCCATCCGCCGCGACGCCGCGCAGCGCGAGGCGGCCCGGCGAGCCCAGCAGGCGCCGGAGCAGTAGCCAACCTAGGGTCGGGCGTATGACCAGCACGTTGCCGACCCTCACCGGACTGACGGATGCCGAGGTGGCGCAGCGTGTCGCCGCCGGCCAGGTGAACGACGTCCCGCTCAGGTCCAGCCGGTCGACCGCCCAGATCGTGCGGGCCAACGTCTTCACCCGCTTCAACGCGATCATCGGCACGCTGTTCGTGGTGATCCTGATCGTCGGGCCGATCCAGGACGGGCTGTTCGGTTTCATCATCGTCGCCAACACCGGCATCGGGATCGTGCAGGAGCTGCGGGCCAAGCAGACGCTCGACAACCTGGCCGTGATCGGCGAGGCGAAGCCCCGGGTGCGGCGCGACGGGCGGAGCACCGCGGTCAGCAACAGCGGGATCGTGCTGGGCGACCTGGTCGAGCTGGGGTCCGGGGACAAGATCACCGTCGACGGTCAGGTGGCCGAGGCCGAGGGGCTGGAGGTCGACGAGTCGCTGCTGACCGGCGAGCCCGACCCGGTGCACAAGCACCCGGGCGACCCGGTGCTCTCGGGCAGCTTCGTGGTGGCCGGCGGCGGAGCGTTCACGACCACGAAGGTCGGGCGCGAGGCGTACGCCGCGCAGCTGGCCGAGGAGGCGAGCCGGTTCACCCTGGTCCAGTCGGAGCTGCGCAGCGGCATCGACACGATCCTCCGGTTCATCACCTATCTGCTGATCCCGACCGCGATCGGGCTGATCCTCAGCCAGCTGTACGTCTCGGGCAGCGATCTGCGCGAAGCGATCCGGCGCATGGTGGCGGGCATCGTGCCGATGGTGCCCGAGGGCCTGGTGCTGCTGACCTCGGTGGCCTTCGCGATCGGCGTGGTCCGGCTGGGACGCAGGCAGTGCCTGGTGCAGGAGCTGCCCGCGATCGAGGGGCTGGCCCGGGTCGACACGGTGTGCCTGGACAAGACCGGCACGCTCACCGAGGGCGGCATGGACGTCGAGGAGGTGCGCCCCCTCGACGAGGCGGGCCGGGAGGAGATCGCGCGGGCGCTCACCGCGCTCGGCACGGCGGACCCCCGTCCCAACGCCAGCCTGCAGGCGATCATCGAGGCGCACCCGGCGCGAACCGGGGACGAAGCGGACCGCTGGGCGGTGGCGCGGGCTGCCGCGTTCTCCTCCGCGCGCAAGTGGTCGGGGGCGGAGCTGCGCGAGGGCGGCGGGGTCGTGGCGACATGGCTGCTGGGCGCGCCGGACGTGCTGCTGCCGGCAAAGAGCCCGGCGCTGGCGGAGGTGGACCGGCTGGGCGCGCAGGGGCTGCGGGTGCTGCTGCTGGCGCGGACCCCGACGCCGCTGGACGCGCCGGACCCGGCGGCGGGCCTCGCCCCGCGGGCGCTGGTGGTGCTGCGGCAGCGCGTGCGTCCGGACGCGGCGGACACGCTGCGCTACTTCGAGCGGCAGAACGTCTCCGCCAAGGTGATCTCCGGCGACAACGCGCTGTCGGTCGGCGCGGTCGCGGGCTCGCTGGGGCTGCCGGGCGCGCAGGAGCCGATGGACGCACGGCAACTGCCGAAGGCGTCGGTGGAGCCGGAGGCTCTGGCGGACGCGGTGGAGGGGCACTCGGTCTTCGGCCGGGTCTCGCCGCAGCAGAAGCGGGACATGGTCGGCGCGCTCCAGTCGCGCGGCCACCACGTGGCGATGACGGGTGACGGCGTCAACGACGTGCTGGCGCTCAAGGACGCGGACATCGGCGTGGCGATGGGCTCGGGCAGCGAGGCGACCCGGGCCGTCGCGCAGATCGTGCTGCTGGACAACCGGTTCTCGACGCTGCCGCTGGTGGTCGCCGAGGGGCGCCGGGTGATCGGCAACATCGAGCGGGTCGCCAACCTGTTCCTGGTGAAGACGGTCTACGCGGTGCTGCTGGCGCTGGCGACGATCGTCTGCCGGGTGCCGTACCCGTTCCTGCCGCGGCACTCCACCGTGCTGAGCGCGCTCACCATCGGCATCCCGGCGTTCTTCCTGGCGCTGGCGCCGAACAACGAGATGGCGCGGCCGGGGTTCGTGCGCCGGGTGCTGCGCTTCGCGATCCCGGCGGGTGTGATCGCGGGTGCGGCGGCGTTCACGGCGTACATGCTGGCGCGCGCGAACCACACGACGGGGCAGGTGGCGGACACCTCGACGGCGACGCTCACGCTGTTCATCGTGGCGCTGTGGGTGCTGGCGATCATCGCGCGCCCCTACGCGCTGTGGAAGCTGGTCCTGGTGGCGATGATGGGCCTCGGCTTCGTGCTGGTGATGACCGTGCCGTGGGCGCAGACCTTCTTCCAGCTGCATCTGGAGGGCTGGCGCGATCCGCTGACGGGCGCCGTCATCGGGGTGGCGGCCGGGGTGCTGCTGGAGATCGTCTGGCGTTGGATCACCATCGGCCTGCCGCAGCAGCCGAGCGTGCGGGCGCGGCGTCCGCGGGACCTGTCGTCCGACCAGAGGCCGGACTCACAGGAGTAGACCCTTCTGCGGGGCCCGGCGCACCGGTACCGTGCGGCGGGTGAGCCAGGAAGCCGCCTCAGCCGACCGCGTGACCGCCGGGATCCCCGGCCAGCGCGGGGCCGGCGTCGGACGCCCGCGGCACCGGCTGGTGCCCAGGCGCGCCACCTGGCCGTACCTGGTGCTCGGGCTGCTCTTCTGCGTCGACTACTCGATCGTCGAGCTGAGCCGGTACCTGCACGACGGGTCGATGTCCTGGGACACCGCGATCTTCGTCGAGGAGGTCCGGCAGTACGCGGACTTCCACGCCCCGATCGTGCACATCAAGGGCGCCGACGCGAACATCCTGGGCGACCACTTCAGTCCGATCATGGCGCTGCTGGCCCCGCTGTGGTGGCTCTTCCCTTCGACGGTGACGCTGCTGCTCGCGCAGTCCGCGCTGTTCGCCAGCTCGGTGACGGTCGTGGCCGCCACCGCCGGACGGTTCGTGTCGCGTGCCAAGGCGCTCTGGCTGGGCGCGGCCTACGGGCTCTCCTGGGGACTGCAGCGCGCCGTCGACTTCGACGTCCACGAGATCGCCTTCGCGGTGCCGATCCTCGCGGTCGTGCTGCGCAACGTGCTGCTGCGGCGGTTCCACCGGGCGGCGTTCTGGGCGCTGCCGCTGACCCTGGTCAAGGAGGATCTGGGCGTCACCGTCGCGGCGGTCGGGCTGCTGCTGTTCCTGCTGCGGGAGCGGGCGCTCGGGGTGATGCTGGCGGTCTTCGGCCTCGGGATGACGGCGCTGACCGTGTGGGGCGTGATCCCGCACTTCAACTCGTCGGGTGCGTACGGCTACCGGGACAAGCTCCCCGCCGGCGGCTGGACGCACGCCCTGACCGGCCTGCTGAGCCCCGCGGACGTCAAGCTGTCCACGCTCGGCATGCTGCTCGGCGTCACCGGCTTCCTCGCGCTGCGCTCCCCGCTGCTGCTGGTGGCGCTGCCGACGCTGGGCTGGCGCTTCGTCTCCTCCGACACCGACTACTGGGGCACCGCCTGGCACTACAACGCGGTGCTGATGCCGGTCCTGTTCCTGGCCCTGGTCGACGCGATCCGCCGGCTGGGGCAGCGCGAGGACGCGCCGGGCTGGCTGCGCGGCTACGCGGAACGGGGCGTGGTCCCGGCGGTGACGGCCATCGCGCTGACGCTGTGCGCGACGCTGTCGCTGCCGGCGGCGTCGTTGCTGCGGCCCTCGACGTACACCTCGACGCCGCGCAGCGACGCGATCTCGCGCGCGCTGGCGCTGGTTCCGGACGGGGCGGTGGTCGAGTCCAACATCACCGCGATGTCGCGGCTGGCCGCCCGCACCGACCTGTACTGGCTGGGCGGGAGCAGGGCGGCCCCGCCGCAGTACCTGGTCCTGGACCTCTCCTACGGCTGGTCGCCCGCTCCTCCCGCCGACCTGCCCGGGTACGCCGGCCAACTGCACCCGGGGCACAGCTACCGGGTGCTGACGGAGCAGATGCAGTTCGCCGTGCTGGAGTTGGTCGACTGACTCGGCTCGGCCCCCGGACCAGCCCTCGGCTCAGCCCTCGAAGTCCCGGGCGGCGCCGAGCTCGTAGGCGCGGTCCGGGTCGCCGAGCAGGGCCAGCACCTCGAAGCGGCGCGCCCAGGCGCCCGCCGCCCAGGCGAGACCGGCGGCGAGGCCCTCCGGGGTAGCGGCGTGGAGGGTGCCGAACGGGACGACCGGTGCGAACTCGTCCGGCTCGTCCGTCACGGCGCCCTCGCCCTCCGGCAGCGCGGGGGCCTCGCTCTCGGCGTCCCAGCGCCAGCCGACGGGGGCCTCCTCGCCGTCGGGGCCGACGACGAGCAGCTCCTCGTGCTCCTCGTAGACCGCGGGGCAGCCGGGCAGCAGCTCGCGGATCTCCTCCGGGACGGCGCGGACCGTGCCCTCGGTGAGCACCCGTCCGCCCGCGATCTCGCTGGCGAGCGAGACGTGCAGGCGTTCGGCGAGCGCGGGGGCCAGCGCGGGCGCGACGGTGATCAGTGGGAAGTCGTCGAGCAGCTGCACCAGGTCCGGCGCGTCGGCGACGACGGCGTCGGCCACGTCGACGATGACGGTGTGCGCGGGACGCCGGTGCGTGGCCGGGTCGAGCGGCGGCAGCGCACGGACCTCGTCCGGCAGCGGGACGCGGTCGAGCGGGACCGTGGCCAGCGCGGTGTAGATGCCGTGCAGTTGGCGGTGCGCGACGGGACGCTCGGCGTCGGCGAGACGGTCGAGGACGTCGTCGGGACCCTCCGGGTCCTCCAGCAGCGCGGCGAGCGTGGTGCGGACGCCGAGGGCGTGCAGGAAGGTCTCGTCGAGGTCGGTGCGGGCCTCTTCGTACAGGCCGCGCAGCAGCCGGTCGCCGCCGGCGGCCCGCAGGCCGGCGGGGGCGCGGCCGTCGAGGACGGGGTGGTCGCGCAGCCACCAGGCGGCGTAGGGGACGACCTCGGCAGTGCGGCCGTCGGGCAGCAGCAGCCGCACCTTGTCGACGACGGCGCCGCGCAGCGGCGGCTGGGCGAGCAGCGCGAGGGCCTGCGGCCAGGCGTCGTCGGCGACGAGGTCGAGGTCGCGCACGGCCAGCAGCTCGGCGGCGACGGGCGGGACGGCGGGGACGCCGGGCGGCAGGTCGTCACCGGTCAGCAGCGACTCGGTGACGTCCTCGGCCCAGTCGGCGAGGCCGTCGGGGGCCTCGTCGAGCAGAGCGGCGGGCTCGCCGCCGAGCGCGCGGTCGGCGGGGGCGGTGGGGTCGAAGCGCTCCAGGTCGTCCGGGTCGAGGACGGCCTCCTCGGCGCGCAGCAGACCGAAGCTGTGGGCGACGCCCACGGCGCGCAGCACGTCGGCGCCCCAGCGCTCGACCAGCTCCTCGTCGAGGAAGACCGCGTCGTCGCCGTCCGCGAGGGCGGCCAACGGGCTCCCCGGCAGCACGAGTTCACCAGCGGGCGCCCAGACCCCGTCCTCGTCGAGCAGCGCCAGCCGGGCCAGCCACGGATACCGACCGTCAGCCAGCTCGCCTTCGGTGAGCGCGGCTCGGACGATCCGCAGGACGGCCTCGGCCAGCTCCTCGGCCTCCTCCTCGTCGTCGAGGTCGGCGGAACGGGCGACGGCGGCCCGCAGCTCCGGCGTCTCCAGCACGCCCGCGGGCGTGGCGACGCCCGCGCCGAGCTTCTCCAGCAGCGGGTGGGCGGCGTCCGGGTGGGCCAGGCGCAGGCCGAGGATCTCCAGGTCCTCGGCGCGGACCGGGCCCTCCTCCCCGGACCCGGCACCGGAGCCGCTCCAGTTCACCGGCACCAGGACGCGGCGCGGGCCGCGCACCATCCGGCCGTCGGCGAGCGGGACGGGCAGCGCGCCGAGCGCCTCCGGGTCGGCGCCCGCGAGGGAGCCGTAGAGGTTGCGCCACCACTCGGGCTCACGGTCGAGGTTGGCGAGCTGGTCGACGGTCTCGGCGAGGGCGACGCGGCGCACCTCCAGCGAGCGAAGCTCCTGCCGGCGCTCCAGCCCGGCGGGCAGCAGGCCCGGCAGGACGGTGGCGAGCGCGCGCACGACCTCGGCGTCGGCGCCCTCCAGCAGCACGGCGTCGCGCGGCCGCAGCGCCGACTCCCGCTCCTCCTCGACGGCCTCCGGCAGGCCGTGGTCCTGTCCCGCCTCCGGCAGGCTGTGCTGCTGTCCCGCCTCCGGGCTGTGCTGCTGTCCCGCCTCCGGCAGGAAGGGCGTCTCGGGCAGCCGGGCCAGGATCGCGCGGCGCAGCTTGGCGTCGAGCTCGCCCTTGCCGAGCGGCGCGGGGACCAGGCGCAGCGAGCCGAGGCTCGCGCCGCGGCGGCGGACGAGTTCGGCGTAGGCGTCGGCGGCCTGCTCGACGAGGAAGTCGGTGAGCCGGCCCGGCGCGACGTGGCGGCGGGTGGAGTCGAGCGGGAAGCTGGCGATCAGCAGCGCCGGCAGGCCGAGCGGCTCGTCGCTGGGCGTGGGCGCGTGCAGGTAGGCGGAGCGGACGCGGACCGGGTCGCCCGCGTCGTCGACCGGGACGGCCCAGGTGAGCGACCAGAACGGGCGGTGGCGCTCCTCGGTGGTGCGGTCGGCCAGCAGCTCGGCGTCGAGCGGGCCGCCTCGGCTGAGCACCTGCCAGCGGGTCTCGGAGCCGTCGTCGGCGATGACGACCTCGTCCTCGGTGACGGTGGGCCCGGCGGGCTCGCGGCGGGCCAGGGTGCGCACGCCGTCCTCGGTCTCGACGACCACCTCGGCCAGCCCCGGCAGGGCCAGCAGCAGCGCGTCGTCGGTGTCGTCGAGGAGACGGCGGGTCAGGTCCTCGGCGGCGGCGTCGCGCAGCGGCAGCAGGACGACGGTGTCGTAGCCGCTCGGCGGGGTGCCCTCGGTGGGCAGCGGCAGGCGCAGCAGCGGGACGTGGCCCTCGCGGCGGCGCAGCTCCTCGGCCAGGCCCGCGTCCGCGCCGGAGCGCTGCGC
>NZ_BBPQ01000045.1:23147-64947 GCF_000787855.1 Streptacidiphilus anmyonensis
GGCCCTCGCGGCGGCGCAGCTCCTCGGCCAGGCCCGCGTCCGCGCCGGAGCGCTGCGCCGCCTCGGCGGCCAGCTGGCGTGCCTCGGCGAGCGACCAGCGCACACCGCCGGGGACGCCGATGACGCTCGGCTCGTCGGTGACGGACAGCACGGCGGAGAAGCCGACGCCGAACCGGCCGACGGAACCCGCGTCGCGGTCCCCGCGCTTGGAGGAGGCGCGCAGCGTGGAGAGCGACTCCACGCCCTCCGCGTCCAGGTGCGCGCCGGTGTTGGCGGCGGCCAGCACGCCGCCGCGCAGCGTCAGCCGCAGCCGGCCGGGGACGCCGGCGCGTCGGGCGGCGTCGGCGGCGTTCTGGGCGAGCTCGACGACGAGCCGGTCCCGGTAGCCGCCGAGGGCCAGCTCCTCCTCGGCGTTGGCGTCCTCACGGAAGCGGGCGGGCGCGGCGGCCCAAGCGTCCAGCACGCGCCTGCGCAGCGCGGCTGTGCCGAACGGGTCGGTGCCCTCGCTGCCGTCCGTTCCGAACGCGTCCGTAGCCGTCCTGGCGGTCATGCCGTCCTCCCGGTCCCCGTTGAAGCCGTGCAGAAAGCACTGGCCGCATTCTGCCCGCTTCGGGTGACAGCGACGAAAACGGGACGCCGGGTGTGTCACCCGGCGTCCCGTCGGACGGTGGAAGGACCGCCTCAGAGCCCGGCGTAGCTGTGCTTGCCGTTGATGAAGATGCTGACGCCGTAGGCGTTGAACAGGTAGCAGGCGAAGGCGATGAAGACCAGGATCGCGGCCTTGCGCCCCTTCCACCCGGCGGTGGCGCGGGCGTGCAGGTAGCAGGCGTAGGCGACCCAGGTGATGAACGCCCAGGTCTCGGTCGGGTCCCACTCCCAGTAGTGGCCCCAGGCGGCCTCGGCCCAGATGGCGCCCGCGATGATGGTGAAGGTCCACAGCGGGAAGACGAAGGCGTTGATCCGGTAGGACCACTTGTCCAGCGTCGCGGCGGCGGGCAGGCGCTCGAAGACGTCCGACCACCAGCCGCCCGCCTTGACCGCGTCCTTGGCCTTGCGGGTCTCGTAGACGTCCTTGGCGACGTAGAGGATCGCGGCGACCGCGCCGGCGTAGAGGGCGCCGCCGCAGACCATCGCGCCGGAGACGTGGATCCACAGCCAGTACGAGTGCAGCGCGGGGACCAGCTGCTCGGAGTCGACGTAGAACTCGGTGACGGCGATGCCGAGGCCGACCACCGCGCCGAAGGTGACCGGCAGGCCCATCCAGCGCACGTTCTTGCCGGCGGCCAGCAGCGCCACGAAGAGCAGCGAGGCGACCATCGTCAGCGCGACGGTGAACTCGTAGAGGTTGCCCCACGGCGGCCGGTGCGCGGAGATGCCGCGGGTGATGACGGCGCAGAGGTTGAGCAGCGCGGCGAGGGTGGTCAGCGAGACGGCGATGCGGCCGAAGCGGTCGGCGCCCTCGTCGCCGCCGGACGCGCCCACGCCGTCGACGGGCGGGGCGGCGTCGCCGCGGGTGACCACGTCGACCTTGCCGGCTTTGGCGGCGACGGTGCGGGTCAGCGTGGTGGTGCTGCCGCCCGCGCCGGTGACCTTGACCGCGACGGTCGGCGCGGTGCGCGCGGCCGTCTCCTCCGCCTCGGCGTCGGCGACGGCCTGACCGAGGGAGGAGCCGGCCTTGGCCGCGAGCGCCGCGGACTGCCGGGCGACGCGGCTGCGGCCGCCGAAGGTCCACTCGGCCGCGTAGGCCAGGAAGGCCAGCAGGAACACCGCCATCGCGGAGTAGACCAGGATGTTGGAGATGTTGGCGAACTTGGTGTCGATCGCCGCCTCGGCGAGGATCACGTTCACTCCTTCTCGGCTGCGGTGTCGGCGGTGTCGGCTGCTGCGGTGTCCGCGTCCGGCTGGTCGGCGGGCGCGGTGTCCTGGAGTTCCAGGGCGATCTCGGCGAGTTCCTCGGCGATGCGGGCCGACTCGCTGCGGGCGAGGCCCGCGACCTCGACGGTGGTGGCCCCGTCCGGTCCGGTCACGGCGCGGACCCAGATGCGGCGGCGCTGCACGAACAGCGAGCCGATCAGGCCCACGACCGCCATCATGGCGCTGCCCAGCGCCCAGCCGGTGCCGGGGTTGTGGGCGACGGTGAAGTTGGCCCACTGGTCGACGCCGGTGAAGGTCACCGTCCCGCCGTCGGGCAGCTTGAAGCCCTGGCCCGGCGTCCGGTCGAACTTCAGCGGCTGGCCGTCCAGCATGTACTGCTTCATGTGCTTGGTGTCGAGCTCGTAGATGCTCTGCGGCGCACCGGAGTTGTCGCCCAGGTCACCGTGGTACACGTTCAGGTACAGGTGCGGGTCGAGCAGCTCGGGGAAGATCGAGTGGGGGCCCATCGTCTTGAACTCGGACTGGGGCGCCGCGGTCGGGGTGAACAGCGCCGAGAAGCCGAGCTGGGTCGCGTTGCCCTTGTCGTCGACGTAGCCGTCGTTGACCTTGATCGCGCAGGTGGAGGTGTTGTTCCCGTCCTGCGGCAGACACGGGGTCGGGCCGTTGAAGATCACGTCGCCCTTGGCGTCGGTGACCTCGATGACCGGCGCGTAGCCGTTGTTGGTCAGGTAGACGTTGCTGCTGTCGATGCTCAGCGGGTGGTTGACCTCGATGGACGCCGACTTGGACTTCTTCGGGTCACTGCCGGTCCAGTAGGACACGTCGGCCTGGAAGTTTCGCGCGGTGCCGACCTGCGTGCCGCTGGTCTGGTACGACGCCTCGAGCTTGTTCAGCCTGAAGCCGAACGGCACCAGGCTGTCGGCGGTGTAGAAGGTGCTGGGCATGAAGTCGTCGTACATGGCGACGTTGTTGCTGAACGCCTTGCCCTCGATGACGAGGACGGTGCCCATCCCGCCGAAGAGCTTGCCGACCGCGAAGGCGATCAGCATGCCGAAGAGGGAGATGTGGAACAGCAGGTTGCCGACCTCGCGCAGGTAGCCCTTCTCCGAGGTGATCGCGCTGCCGTTGCGGGCGACCCGGAAGCGGCGTCGGCGCAGCAGCGCCTCGGCGGCGGCGAGGGTCCTCTCGGCGTCGGCGCCGCCCGCCGTGCCGCCCGAACCCTGCGCGCCTGAACCCTGCGGGCCGGAGCGCCAGGTGGCGTAGACGGGCAGCCGCACCAGGTGCTTGGGCGCGGCCGGCGGCTGCGCGCGCAGCACGCCGACGAACTGCCAGGTGCGCGGGATGATGCAGCCGGCGAGGGAGACGAAGAGCAGGATGTAGATCGCGGAGAACCAGAACGAGCTGTAGACGTGGAACAGCCCGAGCTTCTGGTAGATCGGCGCGAGGGTGTGGTGGTCGCTGACGAACTGGGCGACCCTGGTCGGCGACGCCGCGGTCTGCGGCACCAGCGAGCCGGGGATGGCCGCGAGCGAGAGCAGGAACAGCAGGATCAGCGCGGTGCGCATGGAGGTGAGCTGCCGCCAGCCCCAGCGCAGCCAGCCGAGCAGGCCGATGCCGACTTCTCCCCCGGCCCCGTCGTCCTCCGCGGGGGCGGAGCTCAGCCGCTCGGCGGCGTCGAGGTCGGTCGTCATCAGATACCCACCTGGTAGTTCGCGGTCCAGTACTGGAGCTGGTTCGTCAGGTCCGTCCACAGGCCGGTGACCAGCAGCACGCCGACAGCGACGAGCATGCCGCCGCCGATCCGCATCACCCACTGGTTGTGCCGCTTGATCCAGCTGAACGCGGAGAGCGTGCGCCGGAACGCGAGGGCCGCCAGGATGAACGGCAGCCCGAGGCCGAGGCAGTAGGCGACGGTCAGCAGCGCGCCGCGGCCTGCGCTGGACTGGTTCCAGGACAGGAACTGGACCGCACCCAGGGTCGGGCCGACGCAGGGCGTCCAGCCGAGGCCGAAGACGACGCCGAGGAGCGGCGCGCCGATCAGCCCCATGGTCGGCTTGCGGTGGCTGCGCAGCTCGCGCTGGGTGAAGCCGGGGAGCAGGCCCATGAAGGCCAGGCCCATCAGGATGATCAGCCCGCCGGAGATCTCGGTGATCAGCGTCTGGTGCTGCTTGACGGTCTCGCCGAAGAAGCCGAAGAAGGCGCCCATCGACACGAACACGGCGGAGAAGCCCAGCACGAACAGCACCGCGCCGAGCGCCATCCGGCCGCGGCGGCGGCCGTCGGCGTCGGCGAGGTCGGCGGCGGAGAAGCCGGTGACGTAGGAGAGGTAGCCGGGGACGAGCGGCAGCACGCACGGTGAGAAGAAGGACACCATTCCGGCGAGCAGCGCGACCGGGAGCGCGAGCAGCAGGGCTCCGTGCAGGACCGTCCCGCTCACGACTTCTCCGCGATCACCGGATCGAGGATCTTGCTGAGCTGGTCGCTGGTCAGCGGCTGGAGCGCGCGCACGGCGATGCGGCCCTGGCGGTCGAGGATCAGCGTGGACGGGATGGCCTGCGGGTTGAGGCTGCCCTTGGGGAACTGGAGGAGCAGCGAGCCGTCCTCGTCGTAGAAGCTCGGGTAGGTCAGCTTGTGCGCCGCGACGAACTGCTGGGCCTGGTCGATCTGGGTGTCGCGGGTGTTGATGCCGACGAACTCGACGCCCTTGGCCTGGTCGGCGGCGAAGACGCTCTCGAAGTCGTCCGCCTCGGCGCGGCAGGGGCCGCACCAGGAGCCCCAGACGTTGAGCACGACGACCTTGCCGCGGTAGGCGGCGAGGTCGAGCGGCTTGCCGTTCAGGTCCTTGCCGCTCAGGTTGATCGCCGCGCCGCGCTGCGCCGCCGGGACGGAGACGGACTCGCCGGTGCCGGCGACGTAGCCGCTGTCACTGCCGCCGCCGGTCTCGGCGGCGTTGGTGCCGCTGCAGGCGGAGAGCATCAGGACGCCGCTCAGGGCGGCAAGGGCGAGCAGAGAGCGGCGGCGCGTCATGTGAAGAGTTTCGCATGCTTGTTTAGGCCGATTTCACGGCCCCCACGAAAGCGTCGTGGTAGGCGCTTGACCTGCCACGACGCATCGTGTAGTGGATATTTAATTGATCTTTATGCCCCGAACGACTTGTTGGTCATCGGGCCCTTCTTGCCGGTCAGGTGGGCCGGAAGCAGATCGCGGGCCGGCTCGCTGTAACCGATGGAGACGATCTTGTCGCCCTCGTAGGTGAAGGACGTCAGGCTCGCCAGCGAGCACTGGCGGCGGCGCGGGTCGTGCCACAGCCTGCGGTGCTCGGCGAAGCAGCGGGTGACCCAGATCGGCAGTTGGTGGCTGACGCAGACCGCCTCGTGGCCGCGGGCGGCGTCGCGGGCCGCGCCGAGCGCGCCCATCATCCGCACGACCTGCTCGATGTACGGCTCGCCCCAGGACGGGCGGAACGGGTTGGTCAGGTACTTCCAGTGCGACGGGTTGCGCAGCGAGCCGTCGCCGACGCCGAAGGTCTTGCCCTCGAAGACGTTGGCGGCCTCGATCAGCCGCTCGTCCTTCGCCACGGCGAGACCGTGCGCGGCGGCGATCGGCGCGGCCGTCTCCTGGGCGCGGTCCAGCGGGGAGGCGACGACGTGGGTGACGTCACGTCCGGCGAGGTGGTCCGCGACCCGGTCGGCCATCTTCCGGCCCAGCTCGGAGAGGTGGTAGTCGGGCAGCCGCCCGTACAGCACGCCCTCCGGGTTGTGCACCTCGCCGTGCCGCATCAGGTGGACGACGGTGATGTCCTTGTTGCTCACAGCTCAGTGCTCCTAGGCAGTGGCTTCCGCCGCCGCACGGGCGGCCACGGGGAGGGCGGCGGCGATGCGCTCCAGCGCGCGCTCGTCGTGCGCGGAGGAGACGAACCACGACTCGAAGGCCGAGGGCGGCAGGTAGACGCCCTGGCTGAGCATGGCATGGAAGAAGGCCGTGAAGCGGAAGGACTCCTGGCCGCGCGCCTCGTCGTAGTTGGTGACGGGCTGCTCGGTGAAGAAGACCGAGAACATGTTCCCCGCGGTCTGCAGCCGGTGCGCGACGCCCTCCTTGTGCAGCGCCTCGGTGACCAGCGCGCCGACCTCGGCCGCGACCTGGTCCACCGTCGCGTAGACGGCGTCGGTGCAGGCGCGCAGCTGGGCCAGGCCCGCCGCGGTGGCGACCGGGTTACCGGAGAGGGTGCCCGCCTGGTAGACGGGGCCGGCGGGGGCGAGGTGGGCCATCACGTCGGCGCGGCCGCCGAAGGCCGCGGCGGGGAAGCCGCCGCCCATGACCTTGCCGAAGGTCATCAGGTCCGGCTTGACGTCCGCGGACCACCCTTCGTTCGCGGATTCGAACCCGTACCAGCCGGCCTTGGAGACGCGGAAGCCGGTCATCACCTCGTCGGAGACGAACAGCGCGCCGTTCGCGCGGCAGAGTTCGAGCAGGCCCTTGTTGAAGCCGGGCAGCGGCGGGACGACGCCCATGTTGCCGGGGGACGCCTCGGTGATCACGCAGGCGATCTCGCCGGGGTGCGCGGCGAAGGCGGCGCGGACGGCGTCGAGGTCGTTGTACGGCAGCACGATCGTGTCGCCGGCCTGGGCGCCGGTGACGCCGGGAGTGTCGGGCAGCGCGAAGGTCGCGACGCCGGAGCCGGCCGCGGCCAGCAGCGCGTCGACGTGACCGTGGTAACACCCGGCGAACTTCACGACCTTGGCGCGGCCGGTGAAGCCTCGGGCCAGGCGGATCGCGGACATGGTCGCCTCGGTGCCGGAGGAGACCAGGCGCACCTGCTCGACCGGGGTGATCCGCGCCACGATCTCCTCGGCCAGCTCGACCTCGCCCTGACCGGGCGTGCCGAACGAGGTGCCGCGCGCGACAGCCTCCTGAACTGCGGCGATGACCTCGGGGTGGGCGTGGCCGAGGATCATCGGACCCCAACTGCACACCAGGTCGACGTACTCGCGGCCGTCGGCGTCGGTCAGCCACGGCCCTTGGCCTGCGACCATGAAGCGCGGGGTGCCTCCGACCGCCTTGAAGGCGCGGACCGGGGAGTTCACTCCGCCGGGCGTCACGACGGATGCGCGTTCGAACAACGCCTGGGAGACGGGTGCCTCGTACGGGTACGGACTGCCGATGGTGTGCTTGCTCACGGGATCGCTCACGGGAACATGGTCTCAAATCGCTGTCGTTTCAAAATCGCAGCCTCGTATACGGCATGTCCGCGCCGATCATCTGGGACGATGATCGGGCCACCCGGCGCGCGTGCGTGTGCCCGTCCTGCGGAGGTACGCGGCGGCCTGTTGGCAAATCGACGACGGACGGTAAGGATGGTCCGGGGTGTCCGATCAGCGTGAGGACTCCGACTGCGGCGCGGAGCGTGGCCGCTCTGCGCGCCGTGCGCGCGGGTTGGACGGAACGACGTCGCGACGGCGCGACGGAGGTGGAGGTGCGGGCCGCGTGGGGGTGACCTACAAGTACTTCGGCGCACCCGACCGCGCCACGGCCGCCCGCGTCCCCACCGCCCTGGGCCGCGACGGCCTGGGCCTCGAAGCCGGCGACCTGGCCACCCTGGGCCGCCTCGGCGAGCTCTTCGGCCTCGACGGGGGCACCGAGGAGTCCATCAGCGGCAGCCTCTCCACCAAGATCAAGCCGGAGACCGTCAGCGCGATGGTCCTCACCGGCATCCTCGGCATGCCGCTCAACGAGGTGCCCCCGCTGGAACTCGTGGTCCTCCACCCGGACTACGCCGTCGTCCAGCTCCCCCAGACCGTCGTCGAACCGCTGCTGAAGGCGGACGAGGCCGTCCTCGGCAGCGCCGCCTTCATCTGGTCCACCGTCCCGGACCGGCGCGGCCCGCGCGACGCGTTCGTGATCTACCAGATGCTGCACGAGTGGCAGGACTTCGCGAACCGGCTGCACGAGGCGGGGCACCAGCTGTACTGCCTGATGTGGCCGTGAGCCAGGGGCTCCTGCTCTCGGACGGGGAGCTGGAGCAGAGCTCGGTCGTCGCCAACAACACGATGAACCGGGAACGCGGGCTCAGCGGCGTCAACAGCTACGCCCGTGAGCTGGGTTTCGACCCGGTCGCCCGGCTCCGCGGGCTCGAACGGCCGCGCTGGTTGGACCTGTGCAGCGGGGAGGGGCTCGCGCTGCGGGCGGCGGCGGCGCTGCTGCCCGCCGGGGCGGTCCTGACGGGTGTGGACCTGGTGGGGCCGCTGGGCGCGCGTCCGCTCCCGGCCGGTGTCGAGCTCGTCACCGCCTCCCTGGCCACATGGACGCCTCCGCCGGGCCGCTACGACCTGATCACCTGCGTCCACGGCCTCCACTACATCGGCGACAAACTCGCCCTGCTCGCCCGGGTCACCACGTGGCTCGCGCCGGGTGGGCTGTTCGTCGCCCATCTCGACCCGGACTCCTTCCGGCTCCCGGACGGCCGCTCCGCCGCCCGCCCGCTCCTGCGCGCCCTGCGCGACGCGGGGTACGGCTACGACGCCCGCCGCCACCTGCTGCGCCACGAGGGCGCCACCGACCAGCCGTTCGTCTTCCCCTTCACCCACCTCGGCGCGGACCCCGACGCCGGGCCGACCTGGACCGGCCAGCCGGGCGTGGGGACGTACGTGCAGCCGCGCTGAGGAGTCATCCGTCCCAACGCCACTGACGCAGGAAGCCGCAGGCGAGGGCGGCGGCCGTCCAGGCGAGCAGGACCGCGAAGCCGGTGACGGCGCGGTGGGAGCCGACGGTGAGCATCTGCAGGCCGGCCTGGTCGGGGAAGTACTGGGCCAGTTGCCGCGTGGCGCCGATGACGGTGAGGATGTGCGATCCCGCCAGCACCATGGGCAGCAGGACGGCGAGCGGGAGCACCGCGCTGCGGGCCGTCGCGGCGACTCCGAGCGCGAACAGGCTCATCAGCGTCAGATAGCCCACGGCTCCCCCGAGCGCGAGCGGTACCCCGGCGTCGCCGATCGAGGCGCCGTGGGGGCCGAGTGCCGCCTGGGTGGCCAGATAGCCGAGGACGGTGACGGGGATCGCGACGGCCGCGGTGACGGCGGCGGCGACCAGCGACTTGACGGCGAAGAGGCGGCCGCGCCGGGGCACGGCGAGCAGGGACACGCGCACCATGCCCGAGCCGTACTCGCTGGAGACGACGAGGACACCGAACACGATCAGGGCGAGCTGTCCGTACAGGATCCCGTCGAGACCGGCCTGTTGCGGGGTGAATCCCGCCCGAAGCAGGGGGTTGTGGGAGTCGATCGCGGAGCGGGCCGAGGCGCCGTCGAGGGCGGCGACCAGCAGGCTCAGCGGGACGAAGAGCAGCAGCGCGAGGTAGGTGGTGCGGACGCAGCGCACCTTGGTGAACTCGGCGCGGACCGCCGCGAGGGTCTCAGACACGGGCGTCGCTCCTGTCCCCGACGAGCCCCAGGAAGGTGTCCTCGAGGGAGCCGGTCTGGGTGCTCAGTTCGTCCAGGGTGAGCCCGGCCGCGGCGGCCAGGCGGTTGATCTCGGCGGCGGGCATCCCGCCGACCTCCAGACTGCCGTCGGGTGCCATGGTCGACGTCGCTCCCCGCCGGTCCAGTTCGCGGGCCAGCATGACCGCCTCCGGGGTCCGGACACGCACGTAGGAGCGCGCGTGGCGACGGATGAAGTCGGCTGTACTCGTGTCGGCCAGGAGCCTGCCGCGATGGACGACGATCAGGTGGTCGGCGACCAGCGACATCTCGGTCATCAGATGGCTGGAGACCAGCACGGTCCGTCCCTCGGCGGCCTGGTGGCGCAGCAGCTCACGCAGCCAGCGGATGCCCTCCGCGTCGAGGCCGTTGACGGGCTCGTCGAGCACGAGCACGGCCGGGTCGCCGAGCAGGGCGGCGGCCAGACCGAGGCGCTGCCCCATGCCGAGGGAGAAGGTGCCGAGCCGTTGCCGGGCCGCTCCCGAGAGCCCGACCAGGTCCAGCACCTGCGCGACCCGGCCGCGCGGGATGCCGTTGCTCTCCGCGATCCAGCGCAGGTGGTTCGCCGCGGTCAGGCCGCGGTGGGCCACCGCCGTCTCCAGCAGCGCCCCCACCTGCCGTACGGGGTGGCGCAGTTCATGGTAGGGCCGCCCGGCGATCCGGGCGGAGCCGGAGTCGGGGTGGGTCAGGCCGAGCATCATCCGCATCGTGGTGGACTTTCCCGCGCCGTTGGGGCCGAGGAAGCCCGTGACCGCCCCGGGGCGGACCGTGAAGCTCAGGCCGTCCACGACGGTGTTCTGTCCGTAGCGCTTGGTCAGGTCATAGACGTCGATCACCAGCCCAGTCTCGGCAGGCGGGGCCCCTTGCCGCATCAGCCCGGGGACGGGACTGCGGCTGCCCCGGCACGGCCGGGAGCCATACCTGAGGATGAGAGGCCGCACCGAACCCGGGACGTCGGCGGGCCACAGGGGTGAGGAGGCGTCAGAACGGCAGCGACGCGGACACCTGGAAGCCGCCCCCCGGGCGCGGCCCGGCGGTGAGGACACCGCCGTGCGCGGCTGCACGCTCACGCATCCCCACCAGGCCCAGCCCTCCGCCGGGCACGGCGGCGCGTGACCCGCGTGCGCGGGGGCCGTCGTCGTCGACATCGATGGTGATCACCTGCTGCTCGACCGTGACCCGGACCCGGCAGCCGGTGGGCGCGGCGTGCTTGACCACGTTGGTCAGCGCCTCCTGGACGATCCGGAAAGCCGACAGGGCGACACCGTCCGGGGGCGGCTCCTGACAGTCCACCTCGAGCGCCACGCGCACGCCCGCGGCATCGGCCGTGCGAACCAGTTCCGGCAGATCCGCCAGGCCGAGCACGGGACGCAGCTCCCCCTCCGGCCCTTCCTCGCGGCGCAGCAGCGTCAGGGTGGCCCGCAGGTCCCGCAGCGCCTTGCGGCTGACGTCCTCGATGACGGTGAGCGCCTGCTGCGCCTCCTCGGGATTGGTGACGGCGACGTGGTTGGCGATGCCCGCCTTGACGGCGATCAGGCCCACGCTGTGGGTGACGACGTCGTGGATGTCCCGCGCGATGCGCAGGCGTTCCTCGGCCTTTGCCCGCTCGGCGGCCTGTTCGATGGTCTGCCGCAGGCGCGCCCGCCGCTCGCGGACCGCCGAGCCCGCGGACCAGGTGGCTCCGAGAACCAGCAGGCCGAACACCACCTGTACGGCCCGCGTCCCGCCCGGGTAGTGCGGCGACCCGGTCATCGTCAGCGCTGCCGCACCCACCGCGCACACCCCTCCCACGACGACGGCCGACAGCCGGCGGGGCTGCGGACCGACGACTGCGACGAGGTAGAGCGCGTAGGCGACGGCGAGGAAGGCTGTCGGTGCGAGACCGAACGGCAGCGACACCAGCGCGACCACGAGCACGCTCAGCAGGACCGGCACCGGCCACAGCCGTCGCACGGCCAGCGGCAGCGCGGCGGCGAGCGACAGCGACCACACCGTGGCGCTGCCCGGGTCGCCCCCCAAGGCGTGGCGCAGCGGCAACAGTTCGGGGACCAGCGCGATTCCGAGAGCAGCCGCCGCGTCCAACTGGATCAGCCGCCGCGGGACGGCGCCGTCGCGAGCAAGGCTCATGGCCACGACCGTATGTGTGCGGTCATGACGCGTCCAGCGCCGCACCACAGCCGTCGCACGCGCGAGAGACGCCGGCCTGGGGAGAGCCGAGCACGGCAGCGCGGCCGGCTGAGCGCAGGCCCCGGCTGTTCTGTCCCGTGAGGTCGGGGATGTGGTCAGAGCACCTGGCCCGGCATTCCGCGTTCGGCGAGCCCGCTCTCGTAGGCGATGATGACCAACTGGGCGCGGTCCCTTGCCTGGAGCTTCGCGAGAAGGCTGCTCACATGGGTCTTGACCGTCGGAAGGCTGATGACCAGACGCTCGGCGATCTCCGCATTGGACAGCCCGTTGGCGACGAGGAGGAGCACCTCCTGCTCCCGGTGGGTGAGCCCTACCAGCCTCGGGGTCGGGCGCTGCGGCTCGGACGCCCCCGAGAACGTCGCGATGAGGCGGCGTGTCACGCTGGGCGCCAGAACGCTCTCGCCATCGGCGACGATGCGGATGCCGGCCACCAAGTCGGCGGGGGAGGCGTCCTTCAGCATGAACCCGCTGGCCCCGGCCTGGAGGGCGGGATAGACGTAGTCGTCCATGTCGAACATGGTGAGGACCAGCACGCGCACGCCCGCGGTCTCCTGGGCCGAGCAGATCTGCCGCGTCGCGGCGATCCCGTCGAGGCCGGGCATCCGCAGGTCCATCAGCACCACGTCCGGCACGAGTTCACGGGCCATGCGCACCGCCGTGGCACCGTCGCCGGCCTCGCCGATCGCCTGCATGCCGGGAGTGGAGTCGACGAGCACGCGAAAACTCCCGCGCAGCAACGCCTGGTCGTCCGCGATGAGCACACGGACCGTCTCAGCCATGGCCATGACGGCCACTGTACCCACCGCACAAGGCCGTCGAGGCCCGGCGCGTGGGGGCGCCGGGCCTCGAACGGGGTACGGGGTGCCCGCTCGGCGTCAGCCGGTGAAGGCGGTCAGGCCGTTCGGGGTGCCGAGGCCGGTCGGGCCGTCGTAGCCGGTCTCGGCGGTGCAGAGGTAGGCCGGGGAGCAGCTGGCCGTGGAGCCGGTGGTGACGTCGTTGAGCGAGGCGGTGTTGGCGTACAGGTTCTTGGCCGGGACCGAGGCGGTGTGGGCGCCCGCGTCGGCGTAGACGCCGGCGATGAGCGGGGCCGCGACGGAGGTGCCGCCGTAGACGCTCCAGCCGGACGCGCCGTAGGTCTGGTAGACCGCCACGCCGGTCGCCGGGTCGGCGACGGCGGAGACGTCGGCGACGGTCCGCTTCGAGCAGCCGCTGTCGGTCTGCCAGGACGGCTTGGGCTCATAGGCGGAGCAGCCGGAGCCGGCGCCCTCGGTGCTGGAGGTGGACCAGACGCTCTCGCTCCAACCACGGGTGTTGGACGCCTTGCTGAGCGAGGTGCCGCCGACCGCGGTGACGTTCGGGGACGCCGCCGGGTACTCCACGCCGTAGCCGCCGTCACCGGAGGAGACGGTGATCGGGATGCCGGGGTGGTTGAAGTAGGTGCTGTCGTAGCTGGTGTCGGCGGAGGACTCCGAGCCGCCGTAGCTGTTGGAGACCTCGGTGGCGCCCAGGCTGACGGCGGTGTTCACCGACTTGCCGAGGTCCGTCATGCTCGCGCTGGTCGCCTCGACCAGGATGATGTGCGCGTTGGGGGCGACCGCGGAGACCATGTCCAGGTCGAGCGAGATCTCGCCCGCCCAGCCGGAGTTGGAGCGCGGGAGCTTGCTGGTGCCGGTCTCGCCCACGATCTTCAGGCAGCCGCTGGCGGTGGTGCAGGCCGGCAGGCCGTACTGCGAGCGGTAGGTCGCCAGGTCCGCCGCGGCGTTGGGGTCGTTGTAGGCGTCGACGATCGCGACGGTCTGCCCCGCGCCGCCGTTGGCGGGGAGGTTGTAGGCGGAGAGCAGGTCGGACGGCCCGTAGCCGGAGGGGGTCGCGTTCGGGGTGACGCCCTTGGCGTTGACGTGCTCGGCGCTGCTGGTGACGTGCAGCGCGTTGCAGAAGGCGTGGCCGGGGGTCAGGTCGACGGCGCAGGTGCGCGTCCAGGCGACGCCGTGTCCGGCGGCCTGGGCGGGCAGGGCGGCGAGCAGACCGGAGACGGCGAGGGCGGCCGAGCCCAGGAGCGGGACGGCGACGCGGCGGGCGGTGGCTATCGAGGTGGTGCGCAACGTACGGCCTCCTGAGGCGGGATGTCCGGGGGCGTGCATGGTGCGACCGCGTCAAAGGGAGTGGCCCTGCCGCGGGTTGAGCGTGGCGGAACGAGTCGGGGCGTCGGCGCGAACACCATTTGGCGTGGTGTCAGCTGGCGAAGACCGTAGCGACGCGTTCGGTGCACGACAAGAGTGAGCGGAGGATGATCCTCACCTTTTACAGAGGCGACACAGAGGTGAATCACGGGCGCGGGGATCGAGGCCGCCGCAAACCCCGTGGACACTGCGCTCGTTCGGCGCACGGACCGCCACGGGCAGGCGCGGCTCGGGCCCGGACGATCAGCCGGCGGCCCGTACGACCCCCACGAAACCTTCACGATGCGCGGGCCCCGGAAGGCGGGTCGGCGGGGCGGCCGTCACAACAGATCGACATCGAATCGTCCCAGAAATTCGCGCTCTTCTGTGCAATGCAGCCGTTCCGAACTCTCATTGACCGCGGCCATGGGCGCAGGGTAGGTTCTTGGACGTCCCAATGGGACGCCGATCGTTTTTCGAGGGGGAATCTTGAAAACTCGCGCAAGGCGTGCACTGACAGGTGTCGCGACTGCCGCCGCCGCCGCGACCTTGGCTCTGGGGGTGGCAACGAACGCCGAGGCCGCCGTCATGTACTCGGTTTCCACGTACAGCTGCAAGGTGAGCCTGGACATCATTCACAACTACAACGGAAGCGGCCACGACTACGCCGCCGCGACCATCACCTCCGTCAACGGGGACTGCCTGGGCGCGCTCTGGCGCTCGAGCGACGGCGGGAAGACCTGGCTGGCCGGGAGCACCGACTACTACGAGAGCCCGGGGCACACCTTCACCACGAGCTACTACTACGACGGTCCGGGCTACGTCTCCAAGGCCCACATCCAGGAGAACGACGGCTGGGGCTTCGCAGACAAGTTCACGCCGTCCTACTGATTTCCACAGAACAATGTCCGGCCCGTCGAGCGAATCGACGGGCCGTTCCTTTTTCAGCGGTATTCAGTGGCTCTTCGCGCGCTCCGCGCGTTTTGAAAACAGGGTGTAGTAGGGCCGACTCAAGGTGATACTGAGCAGTTGCCAGTTCTCCTCGCGAGCCCGCTCCACATTCATGACCGCAGGGTCCCGGCTGAGGCGACCGGGCCTGATACTGAGCCGGTCGTCCTGGAATTCGTCGGTGAGTTCGCGACTCCCCGGAACGTCCCAGTCGATGAAGACCGGGCCGTCCTCGGTGTCCAGCACGATCAGCGCGTGCCTCGGGGACCGCGGATCGGATATGAACGGCTCCAAGTAGCTTCGCTGCCCCGCGTAGCAGCCCAGGATCCGTGGAATCAGTTCCTCCAGGGGGTCCGGCTGCGTGGCGGCGAGGAAGGCCGTGATCTGCCACCGGCAGCGCAGAGCCGTTCCCGTGCCCGTGAAGAGCGTGAGGCGTGAGGGCCGGGCCGCCTCGTCCGCGTAGGAGACGAACACGACCCGCAGTCGGTGCCGCTGAGCGAACGTCCTGATGGCCGCCTCCGCCTCGGCACGCGTCCGCTCGCGCAGTCGGTCCACTCGTTCGGAGCGGTCGATCCGCCGCAACCGCACGTTGCTGGGAATCCCCGACCGGACGGCCCGCACCGCGACCAGCCCGAACAGGGCAACCAGACCCGACACCCGCCTTGCACGGCTCGGTGATTGCTTCATGGCTCCCCCGGGTTGTCGTCAGTGCGACGAAGGTTCGACGGACGGGTGGGCGCGGAGCGAGCCGCGCCCACCCGTGAGACTACGGGTACATCTGCTTCAGTTCGGAGTTCAGGACGAGGGCGTAGAGCGCGGCGCCGTCGATGTTCGGGTGGAACGACTCCGCGGAAAGCCCGTAGCCGATCTTCGTCAAGACCGTGTTGAGCAGGGGGAAGTCGCGCGCCGGATTGTCACTCGCCCGGAGCTTGCTGACGAACCGGTTGATGTCCTCGGGGTTGCCGCACAGGGCGTGTCCCGCGAACACCTTCGTCGGATCGGCGAAGTAGGCCCGGTCCCCCTTGGCCGTGGCCTGGGTGGCCGCGCTCTGCATCGCCGTGGTGAGCTGGCCGCCGACGCTGTTGAGGAACGCCGCCGAGGCCGCCGACAACCCGACACTGAGCGGCGGGATCCCCAAGTTCAGGCACGATCCCTGCTTCTCGAAGAGCAGGGGGTAGCCCATCAGCACGATCTTCGCGTTCGGTGCCAGGGAGTGGATCTGGTCGAGGGTCTTCACCAGATCCGGCAGCACGATCTTGTTCATGATCGCCGGCAGGGCCACGTCGAGGGCCTGGCCGTTGAAGTCGGCGTACCTCTGGTCGCCTCCGGGCTTGCTCATGTCCTCGTTGAACTTCTCCGTGGCACAGCTGCTGCTGCCGTAGTCGAGCAGGCACTGCTGGACGACCGCCGAGAAGCGCATGTCGTTTCCACCGATCGACATCGTCACCAGGGTCGTGTTGCCGTCGAGGTAGCCCTGCTGGAGCTGGGGCAGTTCGCCGTACTCGACAGCACCGTCACCGTAGGCGCCCGTGTCCAGCAGGTTGGGGATGCGCGCACCCGAGCAGGCCAGCATGTGGTAGTCCATGCTCGGTGCCTGCTTGTCGGCCTGGGTGCCGATGTTGCTGGTCTGGCCGGGGACATAGGCGACACGCGACCACGCGTAGTAGGAGCGGTGGCAGGCGTCCGTAGCGTTGGTGGGTCCCGCGTCCTTGTAGTTGCTGTCGGCCGTGTAGTCGCTGTCGGCCTTCGCCGCGCCCTCGCCGGAGGAGAACGAGTCGCCCAGCGAGACCACGAAGTTGGCGGGCTTCGCGGCCAGCGGCACGATGGCCACGCCGTCCCAGGCGATGTCGTCGTCCGCGGTGCCGTTGTAGGCGAAGTTGCTGAGTGACACGCCCTGGTGACCGCTTCCGGAGAAGTGGAAGACACCGAGCTGGAGCCACTTGTTCTGCCGCCAGTGCAGGCTCAGGGCCCGGTTGGTGTCACCGCTTCCGGTGTGGACGGTGTAGATGGCCTGCTGAGTCGTCGCACCGGTGTCGGGCACGTGGATCAGGACCCGCGCCCAGCTGTTGATGTTCTGGTTCAGCTGGTAGTTGCCGGTCACGGCCATGGAGCCCGAGACGACGCCGGGGATCCGCGGGTCGGCGGAACTGTTGGTCACCGGCCCGGTGTCGGTGGTCCCGCTACGGGTGTGGCTGTACCAGAAGTGTCCGCCGAAGCCTCCACCGATCTGGTGCAGATCCTCCTTCGCCTCATAGTGGTTGTCGGCGTCCGGTTGGAAGCTGAAGCTCAGCGTGCCGGCGTCGTGCCAGGTGCGCTGGCAGCCGTCGACCATGGGCGGAACCTGGCCGCTCACGGAGTCGATGACGAGCGCGTTGGCGGGCAACGCGCTCGTGTCGCAGTCGGGAGCGGAGGTCTTGCCGTCACCGGGCTCCGACCGGAGCGTCATGTAGGTGAGGCTGCCGTGGCCGCAGGAGGTGGCGCAGTCCGGCTTCCACGTCGCGGACGAGTTCCACCAGTGGTACGAGTCGCAGCCCTTGATCTTCTGGGTCTCGCACGGGGGCGGGCTGTTGACGTCGCAGGCGTTTCCGGCGGTCGTGCAGAACGTGCCGAGCGGCGGCTTGACCGAGCTGCGGTCGGACGCAGTGTCCCACCAGGCCGGCGCGAAGCCCGCAGTGCTGTAGCCGGGCGTCCCCTCCGACTGAAGGTTGCCGCTGTCGTCGTACGAGCGGCCGGTGTCGATGGACCAAGCGGCCCAGCCGAGCACCTTCTCCTGGTAGGGCCAGTCCTGGGGTTTGGCGGCGTCGGAGAACGTGTTGCCGTCCAGGAACGGGTGCCGGCCCGCCGGGTAGATCGGGTTGGCCGGGTTGTTGTACCAACCGAGCCCCGCGGCGGTCGGGTTGGCCGGGTCGGAACCCTGCTTGTTGTAGCCCTCGTTGTAGTCCCACAGGGCCGCGAACCAGTTCTCCGGCCGGGAGGAACTGCCGTCGTTGACCGTCAGCGGCGGAGTGAGGCTCTGCAACTCGTTCCACTTGCCCGCGAGGATCACGGCCGACTCGGCGATGTTGGAGGCGTAGTCGAGGGCCACGGCCTTCTGCTGGGCGTAGCTGAGTGTGGTCTGGCCGATCCTCATGCCATCGGTGACCTGCCCGATGCCGTACCCGCAGTCCGACTTGGACCAGTCGATCTGCCAGATCGCCTGACGGTTGAACACGGCCGAGGGATTGCCGTACCAGTTGGGGTTGATCGAGTTCCCGGTCTGGCCTGGCAGAGCGCCGCCCTCGGCCTGCCACAGGTTCGATTCCTGGGTCATCACGCCGAGCAGGACCTGCGGCGGGATGGTGCCTCCGCCGACCAGGGCCGGAAGCGGGAACATGCCTTGCGGGTCCACCGTGCCGAGACCGTCGGCACCGCGCCAACCGCCCTGCGTGAGCCAGTTGGAGCGCAGATCGGAGCGGACGGCCATGTCGACGGCCCACACGACCTGGTTCGGAGTCGGCTGGTACGCCTGCTCCGCCGGGTCGTTGCGGGGGATCGCGCAGGACCGGTCCGGGTCCCAGGTCTCGCTGCCCGGGCCTGAACCGCTGACGCGCGGCGACGCTCCGTGACCCGTGACCGTCGAGGCGGTCCCGAGGGCAGGCGAGGCGTCAGCCCCTGCTCCGCTGTGCCCCTCCGGCACACTGAAGTCGATCTTGGTTCCGTTGCCGGTGACAACGGCGGAGATCTGGACCGGGGCGGTACCGTCGACGCCGGAGCCAGCCATCCCCTGGGCGACGTGCGAGGCCATGGCGGCCGACGCCGCACTGGTGACAGCGAGTCCGCCCAGGGTGGAGACGGCGGCATCGGCGGAGGCGCCGATCCGGCTGACTCCCGTCGGCAGCGAGGAGGAGACCCGGGCGGCGAGCCTGCCCGCGTCCGCCCCCGTGATGAAGACCCGGCCGCCCGCGCCCTGCTGGACGCCGAGCTGCGAGGCGCCCGCAGTCGCGAGGGTGGTGGTCCTGCTGCCCGCCAGGTCGCGCACCCACTCGGAGTGGCTGTCCTGCTCCGCGTAGACGACATCGCCCTTCGCGGTGACGTGCAACGCATAGGCGGTGCCATGGGTCTTCGCCAGAGCGGTGACGGCGCCGTTCGGGGCGACTCGGACGAGTTCTCCGGCGCGCGCCGCGACGGTGCCGACGGTGGTCGGCACCGCGGAGGTGACCTCGCCGGCGGTCACCGCCTGGCCTACGATCCGGCCCTGGCTGTCGATCGTGACGAGGCGCGTCCTGTCGACCGTGTCGTTGATCTGCGTCAGCACTGCCGTGTGGGTGGCGGTGTTGCAGGACGGGTCGAAGTAGGCCAGCGACGCGGTGACCGGGAGCTTGGTGACCTTTCCCGATTCAAGGTCGACGACGGCCGAGAAGCCGCCCTCCTCCATCAGCTGCTGCTTGTTGGTGAAGCTGCGCGGCCCGTAGACGACCACTGCGTGGGACGGGTCCGTCAGACAGTAGTCGCCCACCCACAGGTCGGTGGAGAAACCGGGCTCCGACAAGTCCGCGACCGTGCTCCAGGCGTACGCGTCGCGGCTGTCCGCCTTCATCACGCGAAGCCCGTTCTGGTCGCCGGAGACGGCCACGGCCCGGTCCTGGGACTGCTGCCAGCCCTTGGGCAGAGTGCCGCCGGGGCTCGGGACGCGGGTGTCGGGCGCGACCGCCCCCGCCGTCGGCGACGCCTGGACGCCCGGGTGCGGCTGCGGCTGCGGCTCGGCCGCCGCCGCGGTCGGCGCGAGCAACCCACCGACCACCGCCACGACGGCGGTGAACTTCAGCGGGTTACCGCGACTGCGGTGTATCAAGATTCTCCCCCTCGGCTGTCAAAGACGGGCCGGGGGGCCAGCTGTCACTGTTCGGTTGGCGCCCGCGCGGAGACGAGACCGCCTCAGGCTTGGTTACCCCCCCGTAACCCGGTTTTGACTATGCCCTGTTGAGGGTGTTGCTCAAAGAAAGCTGAGAGTTTCCTGAGCAAGATTTGAGGTACTGGGGCTGGTCAGTAGCCCTGCTTGCCGTAGGCGATGGTCTCGAAGGAGCCGTAGCGGTCGTTGGCGTAGCGGACGCCCGCGATGATGCTGTCCACGGGGTTGAGGATGTCCTTGTGGCCGGGCAGGGACCACTCGGCGAAGGTCGGCTTGATGGTCTGGATCAGGCCGTAGGTGCCGCCGTAGAGGGCCTGGTTGCCGTCCCAGTGGTTCTCGGCGCGGGGGTTGCCGGAGGACTCGGTCATCGCGCGGGCCTTGATGGAGGCGGCCGAGGGGACCTTGTCGCCGTGGGCGCGCAGGATGTCGCGGGCCTGGGCGATCCAGCCGTCGAGGTTGTTCGGGTAGGTCTTCTTCGCCGGCGCGGGCTTGGCCGGGGCCGGCTTCGCCGGGGCGGGCTTGGCCGGGGCCGGCTTCGCCGGGGCGGGCTTGGCGGGCGCGGGCTTCGCCGGGGCCGGCTTGGCGTCGGTCTTCACGGCGGCCTGCTGGGCGGTGTGCTGGGCCGGGGCCGACGCCGCGGCGTCCTTGGGTGCCGCGTCGGCCGGAAGGGCGTGCTGGCCGACGAACAGGGCCGCACCGACGCAGGACGCCATGAGGACGTTGGCGGTGAGGCGGGCACGGGTACGGGGGAGGCCGAGACGCATGTCACTCCAGAGGTCGTGGGCGGCACGCTGCCCCCGCCCGCGAACAGGGCGGGCGGGCAGCAGGGCGCCGCTCGGGGAAACTGGCTGGCTGTTCTCGACACGGCCGACGCACACACACGCGCTGGGGCTCTTCGGTCGAGCGTGTTCACGGGGCTGATCCGCCGGGCTCCGGGTTCTGGCACCGGGCCCTCTCGCGGCGCTGGGTTGCTGCCGCGTTCCGCTGAACGGTCTCCACGTTCACACGACCGTCGCGGCGGGGGCAAGAAACTTCGGCCTCAAGTGGTTCAAGCCACAGGAAGCAGGATCAATAGCCCCAAAGGCATTGGATCCCAAGGAATACGGGCAAATCGGCTCTGTTGAGCCGTGGACGGCCCCCACGCGGGCCCCTCCGAACCGTCGAACAGGGCCCGGGTGCGGTGAGCCCCGTCACGCGGGGACCGGGCAGCCCTCAGCCGTGCTGGACGGTGACGCGGGTCACCCCGGGGCGCTTCATTCAATGCCTCGCCGACGATCACCGTCTCGGCGGCGTCCACGCCGAGCGCGCCGAGGTCGCGGGTGATGAAGGCGTAGAGCTCCGCGAGGTCGCGGAACCAGACGGCGACGTTGAGGTTGGACTCGCCGGTGGTGGCGAGCGCGCCGTGGACGGCGGGGTGGGCGGCGAGCGCCCGGCCGACCGCGTCCAGACGGCCGGGCGCGACACGCAGCAGCACGTTGGCGTCCACGGCGAGGCCGAACCGCCGCACCTCCACGGCGACGTGCGTGCGCAGCCCGCCGGTGCGGACCAGTGCCGCCAGGCCGCGGCGGACGGTGGACTCGGGCAGGCCGAGCCGGGTGGCGAGCGTCACGGCCGGAAGCCAGCCGTCGACGGCGAGTTCGGCGAGCAGGGCGAGGTCGGTGGGGTCCGTCACAGGCGTGGGCTGCGTCACGGAGGTGGCCTGCGTCACGGAGGTGGCCTGCGTCACGGAGGTGGCCTGCGTCACGGAGGTGGCCTGGGTCACGGGCGTGGGGTGAGGGCTGCTCGTTCGGCGGGGGTGAGCACGTCGAGCCGCCAGTCGGCGGCTTCCGCGAAGACGCCCGCCGCGCTGCCCCCCGCTCGTCGACGCCGCCCGCGAGGCGGGCGCCCCGCTGCTGCGCAGCCCGCGCCCCACCCTCGCCACGGACGTCGCGGGCCTCCGCCGGTCCTTCGACGCCGCCGAGGCGCCGCTGCTGGCGCTGCTGCGGGAGCGGCTGGCTGGCAGCTGGGTCAGGACGACGGCAACCTGCTGGGCGGCGTGCTCGTCGCCCGCGAGGCCGGCGCGCTCGCCACCGACTGGCACGGCGAGCCGTGGCGGGCCGGCTCCGGCAGTGTCCTCGTCGCGGGACCCGGCCTGCACGGGCGGCTGCTCGCGCCCCTGCGCGTCACAGCTCCGCGTGGAGCGGCTCCGTCGCGTGCAGAGGCTCCGTCGACCGCAGCGAGTGGTCCGGGCGCGCCGCTCGCGCCGTCCGCGCCGTCCGCCTGAGGAGGAGGGCGACCAGCGCGACGAGCAGCAGCACGACGCCCGACGCGAAGACGCCGCGGGCTCCGGACGGGGCCGACAGGAGCAGCCCGCCGACGGCGGAGCCGCCCGCGACGCCGAGGTTGAAGGCCGTGCTCACCCACGCGCCGCCCTCGGTCCGGGCGCCCTCGGGCACGAGCTCCTCGACCAGCAGGTAGGCGGTGATGAGCACGCAGTCGGTCGCCGCACCGCCGAGGAGGAGTCCGACGGCGGCGCCCGCGGGGGCGAAGCAGAGCGTCATGAGTGCCTCGCCGCCCACGGCCGCGGCGACGAGCCACGCGAGCCGCCGGTGCGGCGGACGCTGCCAGGCGCGACGGCCGTAGCCGAGCCCGCCCAGCACGCCGCCGACGGAGAGGAGCGCCAGCAGCGGACCCGCGACGCCCGCGCCCCAGGCGGCGACCGAGGCCAGCTCCGCCAGTGCGCCGGCGGCGCCGACGGCGAGGACCGCGATCAGCACGGACGCGAACGCCGCGGAGCGCAGCGGCACCCGGGGCCGGTCCGGGGACGCGCCGTCGCCCACCTCACCCACATCACCCGTGTCGCCCTTGTCGCCCACAGCGCCCGCAGCGCCCGCGTCCATCTCGGCATCCATCTCGGCACGCGCTGCGGGAAGGTCGCGGAAGACGGCGGCCAGGGCCAGGAATCCGAGAGCGAAGCAGAGCGCGCACAGGCCGAGCACGACGGGCGCGGCGAGGACCGTCAGCAGCGCTCCGGCGAGCGCCGGGGCGAGGGCGAAGACGGTCGACTCCGCCACCGCGTCCAGGCTGAGTGCCGCCTGCCGCTCCGCGTCGGTGCGGACGAGCACGCCCCAGCGGGCCCGGACCAGCGGACCGACGGGCGGTGAGAGCAGCCCGGCCACGGGGGCGAGCAGTTCCGCGCCCCAGCCGGCGCGGGCTCCGGCGAGCAGCGCGAGTGCGGCGAGGAGCAGGGCGAACCCGCCCGCGAGCCAGGGCAGGGCGGCGGGCCGCCGCTCCACCAGGCGCGCGCGGTAGGGCCCGAGGAGGGCGCCGGCCAGCGAGTACGCGCCGACGGCGGCCCCGGCGACGGCGTAGGAGCCGCCCGCTTCACGCAGCGCGAGCAGCAGCGGGAGCGGGCTCAGACCATAGGGAAGCCGGGCGAGCGCACCGGCGGCGAACAGGCCGCGGGCACGCGGCAGGGTGAGGACGGCGCGCAGCGAGGCGCCGCCCTTGGCGGGGCGGGACATGGGAACTCTCCAGGCGAACGCGAACGGGAACGCGACAGGGGCGCACAGAGGCGACGACGAGGCACACAGCGCGTCGAGAGACGCGGCGTCGGCGCTCGGTCTAGTGCGGCCCGGAGAGATGCATGGAACAGATGCTAGTGGAAGGACTCGTGACTTCGCATCAGGGAAAGCCCAGCGAGCAGCCGTCACCGCGGGTCCGTCGCCGGGCGGGGCGCGGGTGAGGACGGCGCGGATGTGGTGCATGGTGAAGCCATGCGGTGGTTGGACGCGTCCGGTGGCTGGCTGGGCAACGCCTGGCTGGGCAGGCTGCTGTTCCAGCGGGCGCTGGCGGCCGTGTACCTGGTGGGCTTCCTCGCCGCCGCGCGGCAGGGCCGGGCGCTGCTGGGTGCGCACGGGCTGACGCCGATCCCCCGGTTCCTGGCCTACCGGACGTTCCGGGAGGCCCCGTCGCTGTTCCACTGGCGCTACTCCGACCGCCTCTTCGCGGCCGTCGCCTGGACGGGCTGCGCGTTGGCGGCGGCCGTGGCCGCGGGCGCGGCGGACGCCGTGCCGCTGGGGGCGGCGATGGCGCTGTGGGCGTTGCTGTGGGCGCTGTACCTGTCGATCGTCAACGTCGGGCAGACCTGGTACTCCTTCGGCTGGGAGTCGCTGCTGCTGGAGACGGGCGCGCTGGCGGTCTTCCTCGGCAACGACCACGTCGCGCCGCCGGTCACGACGCTGGTGCTGATCCGCTGGATCCTGTTCCGGGTCGAGGTCGGCGCGGGGCTGATCAAGCTGCGCGGCGACCGCTGCTGGCGCGAGCTGACCTGCCTGTACTACCACCACGAGACGCAGCCGATGCCGGGCCCGTTCAGCTGGTGGTTCCACCGGCTGCCGCGCCCGCTCCACCGTGTCGAGGCGGGCGCCAACCATGTCGTGCAGCTGGGCGCGCCCGTCGCGCTGTTCCTGCCGCAGCCCGGGGCGACGGTGGCGGCGGGGCTGGTCGTGGTGACGCAGCTGTGGCTGGTCCTGTCGGGCAACTTCGCATGGCTGAACTGGCTGACGATCACGCTGGCGCTGAGCGCGGTCAGCGGCCCGGCCCGGCACGGGTACCCCGCGACGCCGCTCTGGTTCCAGGTGCTGGTGCTCGCGTACGCGGCGCTGGTGCTGGCGCTCAGCTACCGCCCGGCGCGGAATCTGCTCTCGTCGCGGCAGCTGATGAACGCCTCGTTCGACAGCCTGCACCTGGTCAACACCTACGGCGCGTTCGGCAGTGTGACCCGGCTGCGGCACGAGGTGGAGCTGGAGGGCAGCGCGGACGGACGGACCTGGCTGGCCTACGGCTTCCGGGGCAAGCCCGGCCCGGTCGGGCGCCGCCCGCGCCAGTTCGCGCCGTACCACCTGCGCCTGGACTGGCTGATGTGGTTCGCCGCGCTCAACCCCGGCTATGCGCGCGGATGGCTGACGCCGCTGCTGCGCAAACTGCTGGCCGGGGACCGGGCGACGCTGCGGCTGCTGAGGCGCGACGGGAATCCGTTCCCCGACGCGCCTCCGGCCTTCGTCCGGGCGACGCTGTACCGCTACCGGTTCACCACCCGGGCGGAGCGGCGCAGCACGGGCGCGTGGTGGCACCGGGAGTTCGTCGGCCCGTACCACCGGACGCTGTCGCGCTGACCGCCGCCCTCACCGCGCGTGCCACCTCACCGCGCGCGCCACCTCACCGCGCGCGCCACCTCGCCGTGCGCGCTACTTGAGCGGCCACTGGATCTCGGTCACCCACTCCTCCTGCGGGCCGCAGGACTGGAGGTAGAGCTCCCGGCCGAGGCGGTCCGCCTGGTGGCCGGCCGACTCGATCCAGCGCGCGAGGGTCTGCACCGAGGTGAGGACGCCGTCCATGGAGCCGTGGTGGACGATCGTCGCCGCCCGCTCGACCGCGGGGAGGTCGACGACGTCGACGCCGGGGATCTCGCCGGGGGCGGCGGAGACGGAGACGCCGGCGTGGACGACGATCCCGTCGCCGAGCGCGCCGTCGCCGTCCTGCTGGTACCAGGCGATGTCCGGGCCGGTGACCGGCACGCCCGCCGCGCTCAGCTTCTGGTGCAGCGCGGCGTAGAGCGGACCGATGACGGGGGTGACGTGGCGGGGGTCGAAGCTCTCGGCGACGCCGGTGGCGACGGCCAGCCGGGCGGCGGGGAGGGACTTCAGGACGACTTCGGAGGCGGGCATGTGCCCCTCGCTTTCGATGGTGCGGAGCCTCGTCTCGACCTGGGCGAGCCGCGCGGTCGCGGCGGCGACGGCCTCGGCCAGCTCGGCCTGCCGCAGCCGCAGCATGCCGCGCAGTTCCTCCGGACCGATCCTCGCGTCCAGGACCTCGCCGACCTGCTGCAGGCTGAAGCCGAGGTCCTTGAGTGCGATGACGCGGTTGAGGCGCGACAGCTGGGCCGCCTCGTAGTACCGGTAGCCGGTGAACGGGTCGACGCGGGCAGGTCGCAGCAGGCCGAGGGCGTCGTAGTGCCTCAGCATGCGGATCGACACCTGCCCCAGGCGGGCGAAGTCTCCGATGGTGAACATGACCTCTCCAGTGACGGGCCTCTCACTGTGTCAGGGTCAAGCCCGTTAATTGTTAGGACTCTTGACAGTTATATGGTCCAGACCAATCATTGGCAGGGCTCAGACACGTCACTGCACCACTCCACCCCACGGGAGTCCTGCATGAGATCAGTCCGCGCCCTACTCACCGCCGCGCTGCTCGGCGCCGGCCTGGCCGCCGTCGCCGCCCCCACCGCGCACGCGGCCAACACGCCCGTCCCCGCCCACGTCTTCTCGCCCTACTTCGAGGCGTACAGCGGGGACAACCCCGCGACGCTCTCGTCCCAGTCCGGCGCCAAGTACCTGAGCATGGCCTTCATCCAGGCCGCCACCAAAGGCTCGTGCACCGCCTACTGGGACGGCGACACCAGCCAGCCGATCAGCTCCTCGACCTTCGGCAGCCAGATCGCCTCGATCCAGGCAGCCGGCGGGGACGTCGTCCCCTCCTTCGGCGGCTACACCGCCGACGACACCGGCACCGAGATCGCCGACAGCTGCACCAATGTCAACTCCATCGCCCAGGTGTACGAGAGCGTGATCACCACCTACGGCGTCACCAGGATCGACCTCGACACCGAGGACAACTCGCTGACCAACAGCGCCGGCATCGACCGCCGCAACAAGGCGATCGCGCAGGTGGAGTCCTGGGCCGCGAGCACCGGACGCACCGTCCAGTTCTCCTACACCCTGCCGACCACCACCAGCGGTCTGGCCGCGAGCGGTCTCGCGGTGCTGCAGAACGCCGTCCAGAACAACGCCCGCGTCGACGTGGTCAACATCATGACCTTCGACTACTACGACGGCGCCACGCACGAGATGGGCACCGACGCCGAGCACGCGGCCACCGGACTCGAAGGCCAGCTCGCGCAGCTGTACCCGTCCAAGAGCGCCGCGCAGCTGTGGAACATGATCGGCATCACCATGATGCCGGGCATCGACGACTACGGCGCCGCCGAGACCACCACCGTCGCCGACGCGTCGAACGTCGAGAGCTGGGCCGCCGGCAAGGGCCTGGCCGAGCTGTCCTTCTGGGCGCTGGAGCGCGACAACGGCGGCTGCCCCGGCACGGGCGGGTCCGACACCTGCTCCGGCATCAGCCAGAACACCTGGGACTTCAGCCACGCCATGGAGCCGTTCACCAGCGGCGGCGGGCAGACCCAGAACGACTTCTCGCTGAGCCTCAACCCCTCCTCCGCCTCGGTCGCGCAGGGCGCGTCGGCGACGGCCACCGTCTCCACCGCCGTCACCTCCGGCAGCGCGCAGAGCGTCAGCCTGAGCGCGAGCGGCGCGCCGTCGGGCGTCAGCGTCTCCTTCAGCCCGGCGTCGGTCACCGCGGGCGGGTCCAGCACGCTCACCGCGACCGTCGGCTCCTCCGTCGCCGCCGGGACCTACCCGATCACGGTCACCGGCACCGCCGCCTCCGGCAGCCACAGTGCCGCCTACTCGCTGACCGTCACCGGCACCGGCGGGGGCGGCGGCAGCGGCAGCCTGGTCAACGGCGGTTTCGAGAGCGGCAGCCTCAGCCCCTGGACCTGCCAGAGCGGCGGCGGCGTCGTGTCGACCCCGGTCCACAGCGGCAGCCACGCGCTGGCCGTCGTGCCGAGCTCGTCCGCGACGGGCGAGTGCGACCAGTCGGTCACCCTCCAGCCGAACCACAGCTACACGCTGACCGGCTGGGTCCAGGGCTCCTACGCGTACATCGGCGTGAGCGGCGGCGCCAGCGCCAGCACCTGGTCCTCCAACGGCAGCTGGAACCAGCTGACGGTGCACTTCACCACCGGCAGCAGCGGCGCGGTCACCGTCTTCGTGCACGGGTGGTACGCGCAGGGGAACGTCTACGCGGACGACTTCACCCTGGCGTAGCGGGGCTGCTCAGTTCGCGAGGCTGCTCAGTTCGCGAGGACGGGAACGTCGATCCTGACCATCCCCGCGATGCCGAACTGCAGCATCACCGGAACGGTGCCGCCCGGCTTCAGGGCGGCGCCGTTCGTCAGCACCACCTTCGGGCCGTTCGCCGCGCCGAAGGAGGCGGTCGAGCCCGAGCCGATCAGCACGCCGGCGACCGACTTCGCGTTGTCGGCGGCGCCGTCCAGCGTGGCCACCTTGCCCTGGACCGCGGCCAGCGCGAGGTGCTCGGTGACCGGGCCGGAGTTGGTCACGCCCATCTCCAGCTGCGCGCCGCCCGTCGCCCCGAGGTGCACGGCAGCCTTGTCGATCCTCAGGTCGACGTTGCGGCCCTGCACCGAGTAGTCGGTGCCGTCCGCGCCGACCGACGCCGAGGACTGCGCCGTGCCGGGAAGCTCCCGCTGGACGCCGCCGCTGGCGCAGCCGGACAGGGCGAGCGCGGCGGACAGGGCCAGGGCGGGAAGCGCGATCGCGGCGCGGGAACGGGGACGCATAGCAGCATTATCGCCACCCGCCCACGGCGCCCCCGCGCCCGGGGTGCCGGTACCGGCGACCACCGGCGACCACCGGGGGCACACGTCCGGACGGGCGACTTGGCGTCGTGCCGACCGGGGGCGGCGGCGGGGGGAGCGCAGAGTGAAGCTGTGCACACGAAGGGCGACCGAGGTGCGAACATCGGCCCGGCGTCCCCCGACCACAGCAAGGAGCAAGCATGCGCAAGCCCTCACGGCTGGCAGCCGCCGGGGTCCTCGCGGCCGGTCTGGTACTCGGCGCCTGCGGCGTGGCGAGCGCCGACGCCACCGCGAACGGGGTGGCGACCAACTCGCCGGGCTTCCTGTCCGGCAACCTGATCCAGGTCCCGGTCCACATCCCGGTCAACATCTGCGGCAACACGGTCAACGTGCTCGCCGCCGGCAATCCGGCGGGCGGCAACCTCTGCGTCAACGGCGAACACGTGGTCGGCGCCGGCCACGAGATGGGCGCGGACCACGAGATGGGCGCCGGCCACGAGATGGGCGCGGACCACATGGCGTGGCAGCACCACTGGTGGCAGCACAGCGACGCGGCGACCGACCAGAACCGCGGTGACGACCAGAGCCAGGCCGACGACCAGAGCCAGAGCGACGACCACGGCCAGGACTGCGATTGATACCGATCCCGTCCGCCCGAAGCACCGCGCGCTCTGACGCGCCGTCACCCCCGATAATACGCATCGGCCCTGCTCCCGAGCATGGAGCAGGGCCGATCCGTGTGCCGCGGACGACGCCGCGGACGATGCGACGGCTGGCGCCGCGCGCGCTGGCAGTCAGCCGACGTTGGCGGCGTGGTTGCCGAAGGCCGGGTTCAGCAGGCCGACCACGTTGGCGGAGTTGCCGACCACGTTGACCGGGATGTGGACCGGCAACTGCAGCTCGTTGCCGCTGACCGCGCCCGGGGAGTTCGAGGCGTCGCCGCAGGCGTGGGAGCTGGCGAAGGCGGCACCGGCCCCGGCCGCGACGACCGCACCGGCGGCGACGGAGGCGACCATGGCGCCCTTCAGAACGTTCGACATGACTCTCGATTCCTCGCACGTGTGGAGCACGTTTGGACCACGCCACCGGGTCCGACCGGGGCGGGGCCCGCGGTCACCGAACCGCAGGCACCGAGCCCAACGAGGCCGGTTCGCAGCCGTCACCGGCCATTTTCGACATTCACCCGGACGACGGATTCCACCGAACATGCGCCCATTCGGGTGGAGCTGGAGTTGACCCATGTCCTCGTGAACGAAAGGTCGTTGGAGAGTCCGGATGAACAAGAGCGGAACACGGCGAACGCCCCCGGCCGGATCGAGACCCGAGACGCACCGGAGCAGCGAGGCCTGACCGCCGATCCCGAGATCTTCGTACCAAGAGAATCACGAGAGGGGACACCTCCCATGCTCAACACCAAGCGCGGCCTTCTGGTCACCGTCGCCGCGGCCGGCCTGCTCGCCGCCGGTGGTGGCGTCGCAGCCGCCAGCAGCACCGCTCAGGGCACCGCGGCCAACTCGCCGGGCTTCCTGTCCGGCAACCTGGTCCAGGTCCCGGTCCACGTCCCGGTCAACCTGTGCGGCAACACGGTCAACGTGATCGCCCTGCTGAACCCGGCGTTCGGCAACCACTGCGCCAACGAGGGCTGATCTCCCGTCCTCGCAAGCGTGGGGCCCGGCCGCGAGCAGCGGCCGGGCCCTTCCTCCATCGAAGCGATGTGCGATCGGCTGTCCGAGTGGTCGTTCGAGTCGGCTCGTGACCGCGCGGTCCGACGCTCGTTTCGTCATGCGTCCCCTCCTTTTTCGAAGGGGCGCTCGGAAACGCACACCAGCAACATCCCAGACCGAAGGGTTCCCATCATGAGCAAGGTCATCAAGGCCGCCGCGCTTGGCGCCGCCGCCGCTGCCGTCACCCTCGTCGGCGCGGGCATCGCCTCCGCCGACTCCACCGCGAACGGCGTCGCCGCCAACTCCCCGGGCTTCCTCTCCGGCAACCTGGTCCAGGTCCCGGTCCACATCCCGGTCAACGTCTGCGGCAACTCGGTCGACGTGGTCGGCCTGCTGAACCCGGCGTTCGGCAACGCCTGCCTCAACAAGTAAGGCACGTCCAAGATTGGAGATCCACCGTGCGTAAGCTCACGACCGCAGGCGCCGTCTCCCTCGCCTCCGTCGGCCTGCTGACGGGCGCCGCGGGAGCCGCCTCGGCCGACGCAGGGGCGAACGGCGTCGCCGCCAACTCCCCCGGCGCCGTGTCCGGCAACGCGATCCAGGTGCCGGTCCACATCCCGGTCAACCTGTGCGGCAACTCAATCGACGTGATCGGCGCGCTGAACCCCGCGTTCGGCAACACCTGCGAGAACGCGCCCTGCTGACGCCCTGCTGACCCTCACCCAGCAAGGCGGGTCCGCCGCGTCCCCCGCGCCTCGTCGGTGCGGGGGGTCGCGGTGCGCCCATCACCGGATCGGGAGACCCTCCATGAAAACGGCCCGCGCAGCGGCGTTCGGCACCCTTCTTCTCTCCGTGGCCGGCCTCGTCGCCGCCTCCCCTGCCCAGGCGGCCGACTCGTCCCGGGCGGCCGGAACCTCCTCCGGCGCCCAGCCCAAGGCGGCCCTGCAGCCGCTCTCCGTCAGCCCCACCGTCACCGGGCTGACCGCGGCGGTCCCGAACGTGGTCCGCCCCGCGAAGGACTTCCGTCTCGACCCGCTGGCCAACTCCGCGGCCGACCCGCTCAACAACGGCGTCGCCCTCAAGCCCGACCAGGGCGGGCCCGTCTCGACGCAGCCGGTCACCTCCGGGTTGAGCAACGGCGGCGGGCTGACCAGCCTGCCCCTGGTCGGCGGAGTCGCCGGCCTGCTGCCGGGCTGATCCCCACCGCGCGGCCTCGTCGCCACGCAGACCTCCGCCGGTCCTGCCTACTCCTCCTTCGGCAGGACCGGCGGATTCTTGCTGCTCAGGACTCGGGACCCCGCAGGGCCCCCGGGATCACGGGTCAGCCGCGCGCGGAGTTGAGGGCGCCGTCGGCGCTGGCGACGACGTCCTGGACGGGCTGGATCAGGTTGGCGTCCGGGGTCCGCTGGTCCAGCGAGAGCTGGCCGCCGGGCGCGCTCTGCACGCGCGGCGGGGTGACCTCGGGCTGCAGCCGGGTCAGGTCGAGCTGCGGCAGCCGGGTGTCGGTCGTCGGCGCCGCGTAGGGCAGCGAACGGCCCTGGTAGGTGACCGGGTGGCCGACGCCGAGCGCGGCGCTGACGGCCTTGAGCGGCGCGGCCGGGACGGCCAGCCGTGCGCCGCCGTCGTGGACGGCGCCGTCGGCGGCCGGCATCGGGGCGGTCAGGCCCAGCTCCGGCGTGCGGTCCGCCGAGTCGAGGGCCGGCAGCAGCGGGTCGGGGATCAGCGCGTGCTGGTCCCGGCCCTGCACCGGCGGCTTGAGCGGCATGGCCGGCATGCTGCCGGCGAGTCCGCTGTCCGAGTGCTGCCCGGTCACGTGCTGCACCAGCGTGCCCAGCGGCACGGCGAAGGGCACCTCCATCCGGCCGACGCTCTGCTCCAGCGCCTCCTGCTGCTGCGGCGAGAGCGGTTCCGCCTGGGCGCTGGTCGCGCTCACCGCGGCCAGGACCGGCGCCGCGCAGGCCGCCAGGGCGACGGCCGTTCCGCGGAGGGACTTGTTCATCGTGAAGCTCCTGACGCTCCGGTACGAGGCATGGGTTGGGGGCAAGGGTTGAGGGCGATTCAACAACGCCGAAGGGGTGGAGATTTCAGAAATCCACCCGTACGGCCCAGTACCTGCCCCGGAATTCCCTCCGTCGCTCACGAATTTCCCCCTTGCGGGTGAGTGACGGTCAGGCACGCGCGCCATCGGATTCCCTCGATCGGAGTCGCAACCACGTTGCCCCCGGTCTCGTTGGTTTGTGTGCCAGCACGACGGATTGATAGGTGTTCAGAAAGGCGCGCAGCAATGCTCAAGAAGTCCTTTGCCGGTGTCGGTATGGCGGTGGCCGCTTTCGCGGCGACGGTCACTCCGGCGATGGCCATCGGCAACGCGGACGGCATGGCCAGCTCTGTGGAGGGCCCGGGCGGCACCAACGTCACCGGGACGTGGGGCAACGACAGCCCCAACTTCCACTTCCTGGACAACCCGAACATCTGCCTGCCCGAGATCCACCACGTCCAGGTCGGCCTCGTGCCGATCCAGGCGGACGTGCCGATCGGCAACCAGCAGCTGCACCAGACCTGCAACGTCGGCCAGGCCACCCAGTCCACGGGCGACGGCGCGGCCTCGCACCTGATCGGCTGATCGGGTTCCACGCGCAGTTCCGCAGCACCCGCAGCACCCGCAGTGCGCAGTACCGAAGTGCGCAGTACCGAACGAACGATCTGAACCAACTCACCAGGAGAAATCCCGTGATCAAGAAGTCCCTGGCCGCCGTCGGCCTCGCCGCCACCGCGCTCGCCGTGACCGCCGCCCCGTCCTTCGCCATCGGCGACAGCGACGGCGCCGCGTACTCGACCCAGGGCGCGGGCGGCACCGACGTCACCGGCACCTGGGGCAACGGCAGCCCGAACTTCCACACCGCGGACAACCCGAACGTCTGCCTGCCCGAGATCCACCACGTCCAGGTCGGCCTCGTGCCGATCCAGGCGGACGTCCCGGTCCTCAACCAGCAGGGCCACCAGATCTGCAACGTCGGCCAGACCACGCAGACCTTCGGCGACGCCCCGCTGAGCCACCTGATCGGCTGACCTTCCCCGATCGGTCACCGATCGGCGGGTCCCGCCCACCCCAGTCGGACAGAAAAGAGAACCACCCCATGCTGAAGAAGGCCCTCGCCTACGCCGGTGTCGCGGCCGCCGCGATCGCCGCCACGGCGACGCCCGCCTCGGCCATCGGCGACACGGACGGCTCCGCCGTCTCCACGCAGGGCGCCGGCGGCACCAACGTCACCGGGACCTGGGGCAACGACAGCCCCAACTTCCACTTCCTGGACAACCCGAACATCTGCCTGCCCGAGGTCCACCACGTGCAGGTCGGTCTGCTGGTCCCCGTCCAGGTCGACGTCCCGGTCGGCAACCAGCAGCTGCACCAGGTCTGCAATGTCGGCCAGGCGACCCAGTCCACGGGCGACGGCGCGGCCTCGCACCTGATCGGCTGAGCAGTACCCAGACCCTCCAGGATGTAGCAGGAAGGGCCCGGGAGTCTTCGACTCCCGGGCCCTTCCTGCTCTCACCCAAACTCAGCTGTCGCGCAGCCAGCGGGCGGCCTCGACGGCCCAGTAGGTGAGGATCTGCTCGGCGCCCGCGCGGCGGATCGAGGTGAGGGTCTCCATGATCATCCGGTCCCGGTCGATCCAGCCGTTGGCCGCGGCGGCCTCGACCATCGCGTACTCGCCGGACACCTGGTAGGCGGCGACCGGCACCGGGCTGTGGTCGGCGACCTCGCGCAGCACGTCCAGATAGGCCATCGCGGGCTTGACCATCACCAGGTCCGCGCCCTCGGCGACGTCCAGCTCCAGTTCGCGCAGCGACTCACGGGCGTTGGCCGGGTCCTGCTGGTAGGCCTTGCGGTCGCCCTTGAGGGAGGAGCCGACGGCCTCGCGGAACGGACCGAAGAACGCGGAGGCGTACTTCGCGGTGTAGGCGAGGATCGACACGTCCTGGTGCCCCGCCTCGTCCAGCGCCTGGCGGATCACCGCGACCTGACCGTCCATCATCCCGGAGGGCCCCACCATGTGGACGCCGGCGTCGGCCTGGACCCGGGCCATCTCCGCGTAGCGCAGCAGGGTCGCGTCGTTGTCGACGCTGCCGTCGGCGGCGAGGACGCCGCAGTGGCCGTGGTCGGTGTACTCGTCCAGGCACAGGTCGGACATGACCACGACCTGGTCCCCGACCTCCGCGACGACGTCGCGGATGGCCTGCTGGAGGATCCCGTCGGGGTTGGTCCCCTCGGAGCCGACGGCGTCCTGCACGGCCGGGACGCCGAACAGCATGATGCCGCCGACGCCCGCGGCCGCGGCCTCGTTGGCGGCCTTCTTCAGGGTGTCCCGGGTGTGCTGGACCACGCCGGGCATGGAGGCGACGGGAACCGGCTCCTTGATCCCCTCCCGCACGAACATCGGCAGGATCAGCTCGGCCGGGTGGAGCCGGGTCTCCGCGACGAGCCGCCGGACGGCGGGAGTCGTACGAAGTCGCCGAGGGCGGATGTACGGACTCTCGATACCCATTTACTGCGCTCCTTCAGTTCCACGAGCCGGACGAGGTTAGCGGGCCTTCCGACGTGACCCAGGCCGTCGCTCCGAGGGGCGGTAGACCGGCTCGCCCGCCTCGTGGGCCGCGTCCCGGCGCGCCGCGCCGAACTCGGCGAGGGCCTCGGCGAGAGCGTGGACGGACGGGGCGGGAGCGAGGACGTCGACGCGGAGCCCGTGCTCCTCGGCCGTCTTCGCCGTCGCGGGGCCGATGCAGGCGATGACGGTCACGTTGTGCGGCTTGCCCGCGATGCCGACCAGGTTCCGCACGGTCGACGACGACGTGAAGATCACCGCGTCGAAGCCGCCGCCCTTGATCGCCTCGCGGGTCTCCGCCGGCGGCGGCGCCGCGCGGACGGTGCGGTAGGCGGTGACGTCGTCGACCTCCCAGCCCAGCTCCACCAGGCCCGCGATCAGCGTCTCGGTGGCGATGTCGGCGCGGGGCAGCAGCACGCGGTCGATCGGGTCGAAGACCGGGTCGTAGGGCGGCCAGTCCTCCAGCAGCCCGGCGGCGCTCTGCTCGCCGCTCGGCACCAGATCCGGCTTGACGCCGAAGTCGACCAGCGCCTTGGCCGTGGTCTCGCCGACCGCCGCGACCTTGATGCCCGCGAAGGCACGGGCGTCGAGCCCGTACTCCTCGAACTTCTCGCGCACGGCCTTGACCGCGTTGACCGAGGTGAACGCGATCCACTCGTAACGGCCGGTCACCAGGCCCTTGATGGCGCGTTCCATCTGCTGCGGGGTGCGCGGCGGCTCGACGGCGATGGTCGGGACCTCGCTGGGGACCGCGCCGTAGCCGCGCAGCTGGTCGCTGAGCGCGCCGGCCTGGTCCTTGGTGCGCGGGACGAGGACGTTCCAGCCGAAGAGCGGCTTGGTCTCGAACCAGGACAGCTCCGCCCGGTGCTCGACCTGCTCGCCGACGACCACGATGACGTTGCTGGCCGGGTCCACCGGCGCCGAGACCGGCGAGGGGAGGACCTTGGCCGCCTTCAGCTCGGCCGCGATCGAGCCGAGCGTGCCGCACCAGGTGCGCTGACGCGTCGTCGTGCCCTCGAGGGTGACCGAGACCGGCGTCTCCGGCTTGCGACCGTTGGTCACCAGGGACGAGGCCGTGGACGGGATCGAGCCGAGTATGGTGCGGACCACGAGCGTCGACTCGCAGGCGCCGAGGTCGGCCCAGACCGACTCCGGGAGCAGGCCGGCCGCGTCGACGAAGCGGACGTCCGCACCGCGCGCGCCCGCGCGCAGCGGGACGCCGGCGTAGGCGGGGACGCCGACGGACTGGGCGATGCCGGGCACGACCTGGAAGGGGACGTGCGCCTGGGCGCAGGCCAGCATCTCCTCGGCGGCGCGGCCGTCGAGGCCGGGGTCGCCGTCGACGGTGCGCACGACGTGCTTGCCGCCGCGGACCGCGCCGAAGAAGCGAGAGACCGCGGCGCCGCCGTCGCCGCCCAGCACGCCGCCCTCGTCGAGGACGAAGGCGTCGGAGGCGTCGGCGGCCTGGTGCATCTCGACGTGCGCGGGGCAGTGGGCGCGCACGGCCGCTGCGGTGAGCGGGTCGGCCACGAGCACGTCGGCGGAGGCGAGCACCTCCACCGCACGCAGCGTCAACAGGCCGGGGTCGCCGGGACCGGCACCGAGGAAGGTGACCTGGCCGACGGCGCGACGCGGGTTGTCGGGACTGGCGGTGGGGCTCACTTGGCTCGCTCCCCCATGAGACCGGCAGCGCCGGCGGCGAGCAGGCGCGCGGCGAGGCCGCGTCCCAGCTCGTCGGGGGCGCCGTGGCCGGTGGCGGACAACTGCACGACGGTGTCTCCGTCGACGGTGCCGACGACGGCCCGCAGTTCGAGCTCGTCGGCGTGGGTGGTGGCTGGTGTGGTGGCGAGCGCGCCGACCGGCGCGGAGCAGCCGGCCTCCAGGGCGGCCAGCAGGGTGCGCTCGGCGGTGACGGCGGCGCGGGTGGGCGCGTCGTCGAGGGCGGCCAGGGCGGCGACCAGCACGGGGTCGCCCGCGGCGCACTCGATGGCGAGGGCGCCCTGGCCGGGGGCCGGGAGCATCACGTCGGTGTCGATGACCTCGGTGGCCTCGGCGAGGCGGCCGAGACGGCTCAGACCGGCGGCGGCGAGGATCACGCCGTCGAGGCGGCCGTCGCGGACGTAGCCGATGCGGGTGTCGACGTTGCCGCGGATCGGGACCGTCTCGATCGCCAGGCCCTCGGCTCGGGCCCAGGCGTGGAGCTGCGCCATGCGGCGCGGGGAGCCGGTGCCTATCCGGGCCGGGTGGGCCGGGTCGGCCTTCTCCAGCAGCTCGCTCAGGGTCAGCCCGTCGCGGGCGACGATCGCGTCCCGCGGGTCCTCGCGCTTCGGGACGGCGGCGAGGACGAGCCCCTCCGGCGCGGCCGTGGGCAGGTCCTTGAGGGAGTGGACGGCGAAGTCGATCGTCCCGGCGAGCAGCGCGTCGCGCAGCGCGGAGACGAAGACGCCGGTGCCGCCGATCTGCGCGAGCGCCTCGCGGGAGGTGTCGCCGTAGGTGGTGATCTCGACCAGCTCGACGCGGCGCCCGGTGGCGGCGGTGACGGCTTCGGCGACCATGCCGGACTGGGCCATGGCCAGCGCGCTGCGCCGGGTGCCGAGCCGTAGCGCGGGTGGTGGGGAGGAGGGCTGAGTCATGCTCGTCTGACCCGTCATGAGATCATCCTGGTGGTGCTGACGGCCTCAACGGCCATGGGATCGAGGTCGAACAGTTCGCGCAGCGCCTCGGCGTAGGAGGCCCCGCCGGGCTCCCCGGCCAGTTGCTTGACACGGACGGTGGGCTGGTGGAGCAGCTTGTCCACGACGCGGCGGACGGTCTGCTGGATCTCCGCGCGGGTGCGGGTGTCCAGCTCGGGGAGGCGCCCGTCGAGTCGCTCCAGCTCGGCGTTGACCAGCTCGGTGGCCATGGCGCGCAGGGCGACGACGGTCGGGGTGATCGCGGCCGCGCGCTGGGCGGCGCCGAAGGCGTCGACCTCCTCGGCCACGATGCGGCGGACCGCGTCGACGTCGAGGGCGCCGGAGTCGGCGTGCTGGGCGGCGGTCGCGAGAGTCTCCAGGTCGACCAGGTGGACGCCGGGGAGGGCGTGCGCGGCCGGGTCGACGTCGCGCGGCATGGCCAGGTCGAGCACGGACAGCGGGCCGGCGAAGGCGCTGCGCTTCTCGGCCGCCAGGGCGAGGTCCTCGGCGGTCAGCACGATCCCGGCCGCCCCGGTACAGGAGATGACGACGTCGGCCTCGGCGAGGGCGGCGCCGACCTCGTCGAAGGGGACGGCCCGGCCGCCGAGCTGCTCGGCGAGGCGTTCCGCCTTCTTCTGTGTGCGGTTGGCGATGACCAGCTCGGCGACGCCCTCGCGGGCGAGGGTGGCGGCGGCGAGCGAGCTCATGGATCCGGCCCCGACGACCAGCGCGCGGCGTTCGGCGACGGGCCCGGCGACGGCGGCGATCTGCTCCAGGCCGAAGGTGACCAGCGTCTGCCCGGCCTTGTCGATGGCGGTCTCGCTGTGGGCGCGCTTGCCGACCCGCAGGGCCTGCTGGAACAGCTCGTTGAGGCCCCGGGCCGCGGTGTGCTGGTCCTGCGCCAGGTGCAGCGCGTCGCGCAGCTGGCCGAGGATCTGACCCTCGCCGACGACCATCGAGTCCAGGCCGCAGGCCACCGAGAAGAGGTGGTGCACGGCGCGGTCCTCGTAGTGCACGTAGAGGTGCGCGGTGAGCTCGTCCAGGGCGACGCCGGAGTGCTCGGCGAGCAGCGTGGACAGCTCGGCGACCCCGGCGTGGAACTTGTCCACGTCGGCGTAGAGCTCGATGCGGTTGCAGGTGTTCAGCAGGGCGGCCTCGGCCACCGGCGTCGCCGCGGCGGCGGAGTGCAGCAGCCGGGACGGCTGATGCCCCGTCAGCGCGGCGCGCTCCAACAGACCGACCGGCGCGCTGCGGTGGCTCAGTCCCACGACCAGCAGGCTCATCCCGCCGCCTCCTCGTACTCCTGGCCCTGCTCGTGCCCGTGGCCGTGTCCGGGCGCCACGGCGCGTTCCGGAGTGGAGACTACTGCGGCGGCGGGGGCGGAAGGGACTTCCGCGTCGGCGTCCGCCTCGGTGGGCCCGTCATCGTCGCGGTACTCGTCGCCGGCCTTGCGCTGCTCGTGGAAGGCCAGGATCTGCAGCTCGATGGAGAGGTCGACCTTGCGCACGTCGACGCCGTCCGGCACGTTCAGCACGGTCGGGGCGAAGTTGAGGATGCTGGTGACGCCGGCGGCGACGAGGCGGTCGCAGACCTGCTGGGCGGCGCCGGGCGGGGTGGTGATGACGCCGATGGAGACCCGCTCGGAGCGGATGATCTCCTCCATCTCGTCGGTGTGGCGCACCGGCAGGCCGGCCACCACGTTCCCGGTGATGGCGGGGTCGGCGTCGAGCAGGGCGGCGACGCGGAAGCCGCGGGAGGCGAAGCCGCCGTAGTTGGCGAGGGCGTGGCCCAGGTTTCCGATGCCGACGATGACCACGGGCCAGTCCTGGGTCAGGCCCAGCTCGCGGGAGATCTGGTAGACGAGGTACTCGACGTCGTAGCCGACGCCGCGGGTCCCGTAGGAGCCGAGGTAGGAGAAGTCCTTGCGCAGCTTGGCGGAGTTGACGCCGGCCGCGGCGGCGAGCTCCTCGGAGGAGACCGTGGGCACCGAGCGCTCGGACAGGGCGGTGAGCGCGCGGAGGTACAGCGGCAGCCGGGCGACCGTCGCATCGGGAATACCCCGGCCCCGGCTGCGGCGGGTGCCTGCGGCGGGGTTGGGGTTGTGCTGAGTGGATCGGCCAGTTGCCACGGTGCTCCTGAGGGTGAAGCTGGGCTGCGAACGCCAGGCTATGTCTTTGTGAACGCGTGCACAAAGATGGTGTCCGTTTTGTCCACCAGGAGTGATGCGCATCACGCCCGCCCCCCGGGAACCGCGGGACACACTGCCGATACGCCGTACGGTACGGCGCACGGTACGCCGTACGCCTCGAGCCCGGAGACAGCGGAACGATTCTGCGTGTGCAGAGCCTGCGCCCGGCGGCGCAGCTTCGGCCACAGGGCGCGCTGAGCCTGCTCGACGGCCGCGCGCACCGGCTCGACGCCGCCGGCCGGAGTGGACAGGGCGCGGCGCAGCACCCGCGCGGTGGCGCGGGCGTCGCCGAGCGCGGTGTGCGCGTCGAAGCCGGGCAGCCCGAACGCGGCAGTGCAGGCGAGCAGTGAACGGCCGGCGAGCCGCGCGCCGAGGACGCGCTCGGCGAGCGCCATCGTGCACAGCGTCGGCACCTCCGGCACGGCGACCCCGATCCGGGCGAACTCCCGCACCAGGAAGCCCACGTCGCAGGCGACGTGGTGGCCGACCAGCACCCGGCCGCGCAGCAGGTCCGCCAGGTGGGGGGCGATCTCACGGAACACCGGCGCGCCCGCGACCTGTTCCTGCGCGATGCGGTGCACGGACGTCGGCCCGACCGGCCCGCCGGGGTCGACCAGGGTGGTGAACTCGTCCTCGACGCGCAGCAGCGGGTAGTCGAGCAGCACGACGCCGACCTCGACCACACGGTGCCGCCAGGGGCTGCGCCCGCTCGCCTCGACGTCCACCACGGCGAACCCGCGAGCGGGCGGCGGCGTGGACGGGGGCTGCACGGGGGGCTCCTTCTCGGTCGTCCCCCCGCGGCACAAAACCCCTCGATGGTAAGCGCACTAACAGCGGACGCCTACATCCTTACAACCGGGTGAACCGGACATATCTTCCCCCGGCCTCATAGTTGGAGGCGCAATCGTTATGCGCCCAGCGCCTTGCGCAGGCGCACCGGGTCGACCTTCCAGAAGTCGTGCTGCCGTCCGTCGATCAGCGTGACCGGGATCTGCTCCCAGTACGTGCGGAACAGCTCCTTGTCCTCGTTGATGTCCAACTCCTCCACCGAGAAGCCGAGCTCCTCCGCGAGCCGGAGCACGACCGCGCGGGCGTCGTCGCACAGATGGCAGTCGGGCTTGCCGATCAGCGTCACCACGTGATCGGCGGGCTGCTTGGCGCTACGGCGCGGAAGAAGTGGAGCCATGGCCACATTGTGGACCCGTCCGGCAGCCATGAGTTAACTCCCCCTCCACGCTGCGGATACAAGTTTCCGGCCGGTATCTGGCTATGCTCGCGGCATGGCCAGGCAGCGGAACACCACGCGGCTCGCGGGCGAAGCCTCCGCGGAGGCAGCCGCGGAGCAGGAGCGACCGACCGGGGATCTCTCGGTCGACCCGGCTGCGGGCGCGTTCTTCGACTGCGACAACACGATCATGCAGGGCGCGGCGATCTTCTACCTGGGCCGGGGCCTCTACAAGCGCAAGTTCTTCTCCACCCGCGAGCTGGCCCGCTTCGCCTGGCAGCAGGCGTACTTCCGGCTGCACGGCGCGGAGAACGCCGGGCACATGGCCGACGCCAAGGAGAGCGCCCTGTCCATCGTGCAGGGCCACCGCGCGGCGGACCTCGAGGCGATCTGCGAGGACGTCTTCGACGAGTTCATGGCCGAGAAGATCTGGCCCGGCACGCGCGCCCTGGTGCAGATGCACCTGGAGGCGGGCCAGCGCGTCTGGCTGGTCACCGCCGCGCCGCAGGAGGCGGCGCGCGTCATCGCCGCCCGGCTCGGCATGACCGGGGCGCTCGGCACGGTCGCCGAGACCATCGACGGCGTCTACACCGGCCGGCTGGTCGGCGAGCCGCTGCACGGCCCCGCCAAGGCCGAGGCGGTCAAGGCGCTCGCCGCCCGCGAGGATCTGGACCTCGCGCGCTGCGCCGCCTACAGCGACTCCGCCAACGACATCCCGATGCTCTCCCTCGTCGGCTACCCCTACGTCATCAACCCGGACGCCGAGCTGCGGCGGCACGCCCGGCGCAACGGCTGGCGGGTCCGGGACTTCCGCACCGGCCGCAAGGCGGCCAAGGTCGGCATCCCCGCCGCGGCCGGGCTCGGCGCGGCCGCGGGCGGTACCGCGGCGGCGGTCGCGATCTACCGCAACCGGCGCCGCTGAGCGCTTTTGGCGCAGTGAGCGCCCTGCATGCCAACTGACCGGTTCTGACCGGTCCTTGCTCGCGCGTATGCGCGGGATTCTCGCGCGACGCGCCCGGGAAGCCCCCCGGATCCGATCAGCCCCGGCCGGGCGCGGATCAACTCCGACCAGAGCTCCGGCAACCGAGCAGGACAGAGATGGTCACATTCTGCCACCGGGAGGTAACAGATGTGACTGAAGCGGTGAATTTGGCAACTGGGTGTAGCTGTTGTTGCACGAAGCGTTATCCTCGTGCAGCGGTCCCACCCTGCACACCACAGTCCTGCCTCTGGGAGTCCCGTGTACCCACACGTCCGTGAAGACGCCGGCCTGACCCTGCTGCGCAGCCTGGTGCGTCGGGAGCAGTTGCTCCCTACGCCTGTTCTCGCGGTCGCGGGCGGCCCGGTGATCGCGCCGCTCGCGCCCCTGCCGACGCCCGCCGTGCTGCGCACCCGCACCACGGCGGGCGCACGCCCACGCGGCGCCGCGG
>NZ_BBPQ01000044.1 GCF_000787855.1 Streptacidiphilus anmyonensis
GCGCGAGCCAGCCCGCCCCGGCGGCGGACGCCGCCACCACCGCCCCGGCGGCCCCTTCCACCCCTGCCTCCCCGGAGACGCCGGAGGCCCCGGCGTCCTCGCCGGACATGCCGTGGCAGACCGCGGACGCCGCCGCCCCCACGGCCCGCCCGCGTCGCTCGCGCTCGGTCTCGGAGGGCAGCGTCAGCCAGCCAGCCGAGCCGGCCCAGCCACCCGCCGCCGGCGGAGACTCCGCCGAGCCCCCGGCCTCCGCAGAGCCCCCGGCCTCGACCGAGACCCCGGCCGCGCCGGATGCGTCCGCTCCGACGGCGCGTCCGCGCCGGACGAGGTCGGCCTCCGAAGGCAGCGTGAGCCAGGCCCCGGCCGCCGATGAGCCCGCCGCCCATGAGCCCGCCGCCGATGAGCCCGCCGCAGGCGGAGAGGGCGACGAGCCCCCGGCTCCCGACGCGTCCGAGAAGGCCGCCGAATCCGATTCCGCCGAAGGCGGTTCCGCTCCTGAGGAGGGCGCGTGACCACCACGCTCGACGCGCTGGTGCGCTGCATCGCCGTGCTCCTCGTCTTCCTCGTCTTCCCGCTCGTGATCGGGCAGACCGAGCACAAGGTGATGGCCCACATGCAGGGCCGGCTCGGGCCCATGTACGCGGGCGGCTTCCACGGGTGGGCGCAGCTCGTCGCCGACGGCGTGAAGTTCGCGCAGAAGGAGGACGTCGTCCCCGCCGGGGCCGATCGGAAGATCTTCCAGCTCGCACCCGCCGTGGCCCTGCTGCCGTACCTGCTCGCGCTCGTGGCCATCCCGCTCGGGCCGGGCGACCTGCTCGGGCAGTCGCTCGACGCAGGGCTGTTCTTCGTGCTGGCCGTGATGGGCGTCGGCGTGCTCGGCTCGCTCATGGCGGGGTGGGCCTCGGCGAACAAGTTCTCCCTGCTCGGCGGCATCCGCACCGCCGCCCAGCTGTTGGCGTACGAGCTGCCGATGCTGCTCGCCGCCGCGTCGGTGGCGATGGCCGCCGGAACGGTCTCGCTGACCGGCATCCTCGGGGCGTTCCACTGGTGGTGGGTGCCCTGGCAGATCGTCGGCGGGTTCGTCTTCTTCGTGTCCGGGCTCGCGGAGCTCCAGCGGCCGCCGTTCGACATGCCGGTGGCCGACTCCGAGATCATCTTCGGCGCCTACACCGAGTACACGGGACTGCGCTTCGCGCTGTTCCTGCTCTCCGAGTACGCGGGCATCCTCGTCGTCTCGGCGCTGACCGCCGTCCTGTTCCTCGGCGGCTGGCACGGGCCGATGGCCGACAGCCTCGGCTGGCTGTGGATGCTGCTGAAGACCTTCGCGCTCGCCTTCCTGGTGATCTGGATCCGCGTCACCTACCCGCGTCTGCGGGAGGACCAGCTGATGCGCTTCGCCTGGACCGTGCTCATCCCGCTCTCCCTCGCGCAGCTCGCACTGACCGGCATCGTCAAGGTGGTGATCTCCTAGTGGCTTCGTTCCCCGGCCGCGGCCTGGCCAAGGGCCTCGCGGTCACCCTGCGCACGATGACGAGGAAGACCGTCACCGCGCAGTACCCCGACGTGCAGCCGGAGCTGCCGCCGCGTTCGCGCGGCGTCATCGCGCTGCTGGAGGAGAACTGCACGGTCTGCATGCTGTGCGCGCGCGAGTGCCCGGACTGGTGCATCTACATCGACTCCCACAAGGAGACGCTGCCCGCCGCCGAGCCGAACGCCCGCGCCCGCACCCGCAACGTGCTGGACCGCTTCGCGATCGACTTCTCGCTCTGCATGTACTGCGGCATCTGCATCGAGGTCTGCCCCTTCGACGCGCTGTTCTGGTCGCCGGAGTTCGAGTACGCGGAGGAGGACATCCACGACCTCACCCACGAGCGCGACCGTCTGCGCGAGTGGATGTGGACCGTGCCGGCGCCGCCCGCGCTCGACCCGGCCGCCGAGGACCCCAAGGAGATCGGCGCCGCCCGCAAGGCCGCCGAGAAGGCGCACGCGGCGGCGGAAGCCGCGAAGGAGGCCGAGGCGTGAACCTGGCCGCCGCCCCTCTCGACTCCACCCACGGCTTCCTCTCGCCGTCCGGCGCCGAGATCGTCTTCGTCCTCGTCGGCCTCGGCGTGCTCGGCGCCGCGCTGCTGACGGTCACCACCAAGCAACTGGTCCACGCCGCGCTCTGGCTGGTCGTCGCGCTGGGCGGACTGGCGATCGAGTACCTGCTGCTGACGGCGGAGTTCATCGCCTGGGTGCAGGTGCTGATCTACGTCGGCGCCGTGGTCGTGCTCGTCCTGTTCGGGCTGATGCTGACCAGAGCGCCGATCGGCGCCTCGCCGGACGCCGACTCGGGCAACCGGTGGCTCGCCCTCGGCGTCGCCCTCGCCGCCGCCGCGACACTGGTGACCCTGGTCGTCGACGCGTTCCGCTGCACCTGGATCGACCTCGGCACCGTGGCGGGCAGCACCAAGGCCAACGGCGTCAGCCTGTTCCGCTACTGGGTGCTGCCGTTCGAGGCGCTCTCGGTGCTGCTGCTGGCCGCACTGGTGGGCGCGATCATCCTGTCCAGGCGCGAGAAGAAGGAGCCCTGACGGGATGCATCTGGTGTTCCCGGCCGTTCTCGCGGCCCTGCTCTTCTGCGTCGGTCTCTACGGTGTGCTGGCGCGGCGCAACGCCGTGCTGATGCTGATGTCCGTCGAGCTGATGCTCAACGCCGTCAACCTCAACCTCGTCGCCTTCGACGTCTGGCTGCGCGACACCCTGCACTCCGGCCAGGCGCTGACGCTGTTCACCATCACCGTGGCGGCCGCCGAGATCGGACTCGGGCTGGCCATCGTGCTGCTGATCTTCCGCAACCGCGGCACCGCCGACATCGACCGCGTGGGCCGCCTGACCGACGGCGACGAGAAGGCCGACGACGACGAGAAGCCCGGCGACCAGAAGGCCGACGACGAAGAGATGGAAGGCGTCGGATGACCCTCACCCTCGCGATCCTCGTCCCGCTGCTGCCGTTCCTCGGCGCGCTCGCCGGCCTCGCGTCCGGTCGTCGCGCGCCCGGACTGGTCCGGCCGCTGGCCGTGCTGCCGACGCTGGCCTCGGCCGTGCTGGCGGTGCTGGTCCTGGCGAAGCTCGGCGCCAAGGGTCACCTGGACTCGGCGACGCGGCTGACGCCGACCGGAGGTCTGCCGATCTCGCTGTCGGTGCACCTGGACGGCATCGCGGTGCTGCTGGCGGTGCTGGTCACCGTCGTCGCCACCTGCGTGCAGATCTACTCCACGGCCTACCTGCGCGAGGACCCCCGCTACCCCTCGTACGCGGCCCTGGTCTCGCTGTTCACCGCGGCGATGCTGCTGGTCGTCTACTCCGGCGACCTGATCGTGCTGCTGGTCGGCTGGGAGGTCATGGGCGTCTGCTCGTACTTCCTGGTGGGGCACCACTGGGAGCGCCCGGACGCGCGGTCCGCGTCGATCAAGGCGTTCCTGGTCACCAAGCTGGGCGACGTCCCATTCCTCTTCGGCATCTTCGTGCTGGCCACCGACGCCGGGACGTTCCAGATCGACGGCATCCTCGGCGCGGCGGCCGCGGGCCGCCTGCACCACGCGACGCTCGCGGCGCTGCTGCTGCTCTGCGGCGTGGCCGGCAAGTCCGCGCAGTTCCCGCTGCACACCTGGCTCCCCGACGCGATGGCGGGCCCGACGCCGGTCTCCGCGCTGATCCACGCCGCGACCATGGTCGCCGCCGGCGTCTACCTGGTGGCCCGGCTGGAGCCGGTCTTCCTGCTCTCCACCGCGGCGCTGGTCGTGCTCGGGATCATGGCCGTGATCACCATGATCGGCTCGGCGCTCTGCGCGCTCGCCCAGGACGACCTCAAGCGGGTGCTGGCCTACTCGACCGTGGGTCAGCTCGGCTACATGGCCGGGGCGCTCGCCGTCGGCGACCGCGACGCCGCACTGTTCCACCTGCTCACCCACGGCGCGTTCAAGGCGCTGCTGTTCCTCTCCGCCGGCGTCGTCATCCACGCCGCGCACACCAACTCGCTGACGGCCATGAGCCGCATGGACGGCCTGCGCCGCCGCATCCCGGACGCCTACGCGACGATGGGCATCGGTCTGGCCTCGCTGGCCGGGCTGCCGCCCTTCTCCGGCTTCTTCAGCAAGGACGCGGTCCTCACCGCCGCCGAGCACGCCGCCAACGGCGACGCGCTGACCGGCGGGCTCGGCCCGGCCGGGAACGTGCCGTCCTGGCTCGGCTGGACGGTGCTGATCGGCGGCCTGCTCACCGCGCTGCTCACCGCCGCCTACGCCACCCGGCTGTGGCTGCTGGCCTTCTTCCCGGTGCGGCGCCCCGCGGCCGAGGGCGTCGTCGAGGTCGGGGCCGTCGCACCGACCGCCGCCGCGGTCGCCGCGCTCGCCTCTGACGAGCCCGCCGGGCCCGTCGAGCCGGCCGCGATGGTGGGCCCGCTGTGGCTGCTGGCCGTGCCCAGCGTGGCTCTCGGCCTCGTCGGACTGTGGCCGCACGCGCTGCCGGACTGGCTGGACGGCGTCTCGCTCACCCCCTCCAGCGTGACCTGGCCGATCGCCACCGCCCTCGCGCTGCTCGGCGCGGGCCTGGCCTGGCTGGCCTGGCGTCGCGCCGCCGCCCGGGTGCTGGCCGAGGCCGAGGCCGACGCTGCCGCTGCCGCCGACCCGGCGCCACTGCTGCTCGGCCCGCTGCTGCAGCCCTCCCGCAACGGCTTCGGCGTCGACGCCCTCTACGACCGCGCCTTCGTCCGCCCCGTCCTCGGCGCGGCCCGGCTGGTCTCCTTCCTGGACCGCGAGGTCGTCGAGACCTACGTCCAGGGCGCCGCCGGCACCCCCGGTCTGATCGGGCGGGTGGTGCGCCGCGCCCAGAACGGCAACACCCAGGGCTACCTGAGCGCGCTCGCGGCGGGCGTCGTGGTGCTGGCCGTGATCGTGGCGGTGGCCCAGTGACGACCACGGCAGTGACTTCGATCGTCCGCAGCACGGAGGCGACCGTCCGATGACCGCCCTGCTCCTCGCCCTGCTCGCGCTGCCGCTGGCCGGCGCCGCCGCCACGCTGGTGCCGGCGCTCGGCGGGCGTCGCGCGCTCTGGTTCGGCGTCGCCGTCACCGGAGCCGACCTCGCCCTGGCCGTCGCCCTGGCCGCCGGCTTCGACCTGCACCGCCCCGCCGTCATGCAGGGGGTCACGAACGTCGCCTGGATCCCCGCCCTGAACGTCCGCTTCCACGTCGGCGTCGACGGCATCTCGCTGCCGCTGCTGGTGCTGACGGCGCTGCTGACGTTCCTGTGCGCGCTCTACTCGCTGAAGAAGCTGCCCTCAGGCGGCAGCGAGCGGGCCTGGACGGGCCTGCTGCTGCTCCTGACCACCGGCATGCTCGCCACCTTCGCCGTGCTCGACCTGCTGCTGTTCTTCCTGGCGTTCGAGATCGTGCTGGTGCCCATGTACTTCATGATCGCCCGCTGGGGCGGGGAGAACCGGGGACCGGCCGCGTTCCGCTTCATCCTCTACACGCTGCTCGGCTCCGCCGTGATGCTGCTGGGGCTGCTGGTGCTCGGCCTCAAGGCCGGAACCTTCGACATGACCGCGCTGGCCGCGAACCACGGCCTCGGCCTCTCCCGCGGCACGCAGATCATCGTCGTGCTCGCCGTCGGCGTCGGACTGGCCGTCAAGTCGCCGATGTGGCCCTTCCACAGCTGGCTGCCCGACGCCCACACCGCCGCGCCCACGGCGGGCTCGGTGCTGCTGGCCGGCGTACTGCTGAAGATGGGCACCTACGGCTTCGTCCGGGTGCTGATCCCGAGCACGCCGCTCGGCATGCACACCCTCGCGCCCTACCTCGGCGCGTTCGCCGTGGTCGGCATCCTCTACGGCTCGCTCGCCTGCCTCTCCCTGGTCCGCCCCGGCGCCAAGGGCGACCTGAAGCGCCTGATCGCCTACTCCTCCGTCGGCCACATGGGCTTCGTCCTGCTCGGCATCGCGACGCTGACCGCCACGGGCGTCAACGGCGCGCTCTTCGCCAACATCGGCCACGGGCTGATCACCGGCCTGCTCTTCTTCCTGGTCGGCGCGGTCAAGGACCGCTACGGCACCGCCGACCTCGACGCGCTCGCCGGGGCGGGAGCCGACACCGGCGCGGCGCTGTACGGGAGGCTGCCGCGTCTCGGCGGCCTGCTGGCGTTCGCCGCCGTGGCCAGCCTGGGCCTGCCCGGTCTCGCCGGGTTCTGGGGCGAGCTCCTCGCCATGCTGGGCTCCTTCCAGCCCGCCGCCGGCCTCTCCCGGCCGACGTTCGTGACCCTGATGGTGCTGGCCGGGCTCGGCACCGTGCTCACCGCGGCCTACCTCCTCTCCGTCGTCCGCCGCGTCTGCATGGGCGATCCGGCCGCGGAGCCCCCGGCCGTCGCCAAGGCCCCGGCCCTCGCGGACGTCCAGGGCTACGAGGCCGCCACCTGGACCCCGCTGGTCGTCCTGACCGTCGTCGCCGGGCTGTGGCCCGCGCTGCTGCTCGGGCTGACCACCCCCGCCGTCAAGGCCCTGCTCGGAGGCAGCTGACCCATGCTGACCGTCGCCGCCCCCTCGCTGATCCAGTCCGTCGACTGGGCGGCGATCGCGCCGCCGCTGGTGCCCGCCGCCCTGGCGCTCGTCGTCCTCGTCGCGGACCTCTTCCTGCCGCCCGCCCGCAAGGCGCTGCTCGGCTGGCTCACCGTCGCCGGGCTCGTCGCCTCGCTGGCGCTGCTGGTGCCGCTGCGCGGCGGCCACCACCGCACCTTCTGCCTCCCGAGCCAGGCGGCCCAGGCCCACGTGCCGGTCTCCTGCTCGTATGTGGCCGACCACTTCGCGCTGGCCTTCCAGCTGCTGGTGCTGGGCGGGGCGCTGCTGGTGGCGCTGCTCTCGATCGTCTCCGTCGACGAGGACCGCCTCCCCGCCGGTGAGTTCTGGTTCCTGCTGCTCGCCTCGACCTGCGGGGCGGCCCTGCTGCCCGCCTGCCGGGACCTGGCCTCGCTCGTCGTCGCGCTGGAGCTCGCCTCGCTGCCCGCCTTCGCGCTCGTCGCGCTGCGCCGCGACGGCCGCGGCGGGGAGGCCGCGCTGAAGTTCTTCCTGTCGTCGGTGACGGCGACGGCCGTCACGCTGCTCGGCGTCAGCTTCGTCTACGCCGCCAGCGGCAGCCTCTACCTGGACCGGATCGCCGCGGCCCTGCCGAACGTGCCCGACCAGCTGCAGCCGCTGACCGCCGTCGGGACCGTGCTCACCCTCGTCGGCTTCGCCTTCAAGACCGCGGCGGTGCCGTTCCACTTCTGGGTGCCCGACACGTACGCGGGCGCTCCTGTGCCCGTGGCCGGATACCTCTCCGTGGTCGGAAAGGCTGCCGGACTGTCCGGCCTCGCCGCAATCGCCGTGCTCGGTTTTCACTCCTACGGGCGAGACTGGGGCCTGGCCCTCGCCGTACTGGCCGCGCTCACCATGACGGTCGGCAACGTCGGCGCGCTGCGTCAGCGCGCCGACGCCCCGTACAGCGCGGTCCGGCTGCTGGCCTGGTCCTCCGTGGCCCAGGCGGGCTATCTGCTGGTCCCGATCGCCGCGGCCGGCTACGGCGCGAGCGCGCACGCCGTGGGCGCGACCGTCGCCTTCGCGCTCGTCTACGGCGTGGTCAACCTCGGCGCCTTCGCCGTGGTCACCTCGGCGGGCGCGCGACTGGACGAGTACCGCGGCCTGTTCTCGCGCCGCCCGGCGGCGGCGCTGGCGATGGCCTTCTTCCTGCTGAACCTGGCGGGCCTGCCTCCGGGCGTGATCGGCCTGTTCGGCAAGGTCGTGGTCTTCCGCGCGGTGGTCGACGCGGGGATGGGCTGGCTGGCCGTCATCATGGCCGTCAACGTCGTGATCGCGCTGTACTACTACCTCGTCTGGACGGCCCGGCTGTTCCAGTCGGCGCCGGACGCGGTCGCGACGCGCCGCCGGGTTCCGGGCGCGCTGGTCGGCGCGCTCGCGCTGGCCGCGGCGCTGGGCGTGGTGCTGTCGGTGGACCCGCAGATCGTGATGCAGCTCGCCTCGGGCTCCCTCTTCGGCTGACCGGCCGGGCCCCTCCCCGGTCAGCCCGGGTCGGTCACCCGTACCGGGGACCCCACGGGTGAGCAGGGAACCAGGGAATCCGTCCCACCCGTTGGAAGTCCTGAACGGGCTGTGAAAGACACCCCCCACGCACGTCTCGGAGGGCTTCCGTGCACCGCCAGCACAACGGTCTGAAGACGGCCGTACTCCTCGGCGCGATGTCCGCGCTGATCCTTGTGATCGGCAGCTTCTGGGGCCGTACCGGCCTCGTCATCGGACTGTTCGTCGCGCTGGCGACCAACGGCTTCGCCTACTGGAACAGCGACAGGCTGGCACTGCGCTCGATGCGGGCCCGCCCGGTCAGCGAGATCGAGGCGCCGGTGATGTACCGGATCGTCCGTGAGCTCTCCACCTCCGCGCGTCAGCCGATGCCGCGGCTCTACATCTCTCCCACGGACGCGCCCAACGCCTTCGCCACCGGCCGCAACCCCCGCAACGCCGCGGTCTGCTGCACCCAGGGGATCCTCAACATCCTGGACGAGCGGGAGCTGCGCGGCGTGCTCGGCCACGAGCTGTCCCACGTCTACAACCGGGACATCCTCATCTCCTCGGTGGCGGGCGCGCTGGCCTCGGTCGTGATGTTCCTGGTCAACTTCGCCTGGCTGATCCCGATCGGCCGCAGCGACGACGACGAGGGCCCGGGCCTGGTCGGGATGCTGCTGATCATGATCCTCGGCCCGCTGGCCGCGAGCATCATCCAACTGGCCGTCAGCCGCTCCCGCGAGTACCAGGCGGACGCCTCGGGCGCCCAGCTGACCGGGGATCCGCTCGCGCTGGCGAGCGCGCTGCGCAAGCTGGAGCGCGGCACGCAGCTGCTGCCGCTCCCGGCCCGGCCCGAGCTGGAGACCACCAGCCACATGATGATCGCCAACCCGTTCCGGGCCGGTTCCGGCGGCGGGATCGCCACCAGGCTGTTCTCGACGCACCCGCCCATGCCGGACCGCATCGCCCGCCTGGAGCAGATGGCCGGCCCCCTGGGCTGACCTCCCGTGAGGGCGCGTCAGGCCAGCCCGAACCAGCCGAGCACCGTGTCCACCAGCAGGATCGTCGACATCAGCGCGACGCCCACCACGACGACCGTGGCCACGATCCGGTAGCGCGGGCTGTTGGCGTGCGCGCCCAGCAGGCTGCGGCGGTTGGTCAGGATCAGCAGGTAGACCAGGATGATCGGGGTGATCAGGCCCTGCAGCACCTGAGTGCCGATCAGCAGCTGGATCACGTCGACCGGCGTCATCGCCACCGCCGCGCCCAGCAGGATCTGCGCGGTGAACAGGCTGAGGAAGAACGGCGCGTCGCGGAACGAGCGGGAGACGGAACGCTCGACGCCGGCCGCCTCGCCGATGGCGTAGCTGGCCGAGAGCGGCACGACCGCGCCCGCCAGCGCGGAGGCGCCGATCAGGCCGACCGCGAAGAGGGCCTCCGCGCTCTGCCCGGCCACCGGCTCCAGCGCCTTGGCCGCGTCCGCCGCCGAGTTCAGCGGACCCGTGCCGCCGATGGCGGAGGCGGTGGCGATGATGATGGTCAGGCTGATGACGCAGGCGAACACGGCGCCGATGATCGCGTCCGCGCGGATCAGCGGGTAGTCGATGGTCCGGGTGCCGCGGTCGACCACGCCGGCGGCGGCGTAGAACTGCATGTAGGGGCTGACCGTGGTGCCGATCAGGGCGACGGCCAGCAGGATGAAGGCCTTGTCGCCGGTCAGGTGGGGGATCACCAGGTTCTTGCCGACGACGCCCCAGTGCGGCTTGCCCAGGATCATCGCGATCGGGTAGGCGAAGAAGACCAGCGACATCACCAGGAAGATCCGCTCGGCGTAGCGGTAGGAGCCGAACAGCACCAGCCCCCACAGCAGCAGCGCGGCGGGCGGGATGATCGCCCACTTGGGGATGCCCAGCAGTTCGAAGCCCGCGCCGATGCCCGCGAACTCGGAGACCACCAGGCCGGTGTTGGCCAGCAGCAGGCAGCCCAGCGCCAGCCCGGTCGCGCGCAGGCTGAACTGCTCGCGGATCAGTGCGCCCAGGCCCTTGCCCGTGAAGGCGCCGAGCCGGACCGCCATCTCCTGCACCAGCACCAGGGCGATGGTGACCAGCACCATGAAGAACAGCGTCCCGTAGGCGTACTGCGATCCCGCGCTGGCGTACGTCGCGATGCCGGCCGCGTCGTTGCCGGCGTTCGCCGCGACCAGGCCGGGGCCGGCCACGCCGACCAGGGCCACGATCCTGGTCCAGCGGCTCCAACGGGTGACGCGGCCCAGCACGGGGATCCGGGCCAGTCGGCTCGCCGGCGCTGCGCCGGGCTCGGCCGCCGCGGCCTCGCCCTGGGCGCTGTCGGTGTCGACGGTCACTGCAGGAACCTCCGGAAGTGCAGGCGGCCCCTGGCGGGCAGCAGGTGGTCGAGGACGTCGTCGGCCAGGATCCGGCCGAGGGGACGCCGGTCCTCGTCGACGACCAGGAGCGAGGAGGCGCGTGAGGCGACCAGCCGCGCGGCCACGTCCCCGAGCCGGGTGTGCGCGTCCACCGCCTCGTCGCGGGTGAACTGGCTCAGCCAGTCCGCGATCTCGCCGATCGTGGTGCGGTCCTCGGCGACGGTCAGGTCGAACAGCGGGATGTCGGCCAGCAGCCGGCCGTCGTCGGCGACCAGCGCCACCGCGTCGATCTCGGCGCGGTGCTCGGCGGAGGTGGCCAGCTCGGCGCGGATCTCCGCCACGGTCTGCTCGCGCAGGGCGGTGACCAGGCGGGTCGTCATCGAGCCGCCCGCGGTGTCCTCGGGGTAGGCCAGCAGCTCGCGCAGCTGGGCCGCCTCGTCGTCGCCGATCCGGGTGAGCAGCTGCTCGCGCTCGTCGTGCTGCAGGTCGCGCAGCGCCTCGGCGGCCTCGTCCGGCTCCATCTCCTCGACCAGGCGGGCGGCGCTCTCCGGAGGGGCCTCGCGCAGCAGGTTCTCCAGCTCGGCGGGCTCCATCTCCTCCAGCGCGTCGGCGGCGTGCCCGGGGTCGAGCATGGCCAGCAGCTGCTGGCGCTCGGAGCGGCCGAGGTCCTCCAGCAGGTCGGCCAGCTCGGAGGGGCGCAGCCGGTGCAGGGCGGAGCGGGACGCGTTGAGCCGCACCTCGGCCGGGCCGTCGGTGGCGTTCTCGGCGAAGGGGGCGACAGTCTGCCAGTCGACCACTCGTTCGGGTGTAGCCCGCGTCTGCCAGCGCTTCGGGCCGAGCCGCCGAAGTAGGGTGGGGAGGCTGACATCGACTCCCACCAACAGCACCCGGCCGCCGACGGGCGCGAGGTAGAGGTCGGCCGCGCGGTTCACCTGCACGCCGTCCACGTCGACCAGTTGATGGTCCAGCACATCGCGCCCGAGCAGCACCTCGCCCGGGCGGCGGACGAAGTCGGTGAGGTCCATCCGGGCGCTCTTGAGCTGCACCCGGTCCGCGCGGATCTGCCCGATCGCGGAGGCGGCGAGGAACGAGCGGCGGCGTCCGACGCGGACGACCAGACCCGTGACGGGCGGGTAGGGCTCGTTGCCGTACAGCCGCGCGACGACGTCGACGACGCGGCCGACCTCGTCGCCCACGGGATTGAGCACCGGGCGACCGGTCAGGCCGGCGAGGGAGACGAGGGCCTCGCGCACGGCGCGTGAGGCGGTGGCCTGGCGGACCAGCTGTACGCGTCGGCCGCGCAGCCGCGCCGTCGTGCCCGTGAGCAGGGCGGACGAGCTCGGGCCGGCGTTGGACGAGGTGGTGGAAGGCATGGCGGTGACACCCCCAGTTACCCGCGCGAAGGCGGATCAGGGCGGCACGAAGACGGACGGCCTCAGGCGCGGGCCCAGGGCGCGGCGGCGGGCGCGGTCTGTGGGGAGACGCCTACCGGCGCGGGGCGGCCGACTTCGAGCAGCGGGAGAAGGCGGAGGACGAGGTGGGAACTGGGTGGGGCTGACTATGGCCCGGACTACTGTCCACGTTTCGCCTCCTTCCGATCGGGGACGCCGCACATGAGTGCGTGTTCGCGTCGCTGCGAGTCGGCGGTCTGGGGTGCCGTCGGTCTTGGGTGCCGTCGGCCTGCGATGCCGTCGGTCTGCGGTGCCGTTGACACAATGACAGGTCGACACGGTGACAACCGGCCGGATTCTACCCAGGTGGAGCTGCAGCACGCCATTGGTCCAGCTCCAGGCCCGCTCGGGGCCCGAGTGGCAGCACGTCGAACGGGGAACCAGACTGTCATGGACGGGCGTGGAACGTGGTGGAAGCGTCGACACGGAGGAGAGAAGTGAAGCTGATCAACTTCGTCCTGAACGTCATCTGGCTCGTCTTCTGCGGCCTGTGGATGGCGCTCGCCTACGTGGTCGCCGGGATCATCTGCGCGATCCTGATCATCACGATCCCCTGGGCGATCGCTTCCTTCCGGCTCGCCATGTACGTGCTGTGGCCGTTCGGACGGACGACGAGGGTGCGCGACGACGCCGGCGCCGCCTCCTGCGCGGGAAACGTGGTCTGGTTGATCTTCGCGGGCTGGTGGCTGGCCATCGGCCACATCGCCACCAGCATCGCGCTGGCCGTCACGATCATCGGGATCCCGTTCGCCTGGGCGAACCTGAAGCTGATCCCGGTCTCGCTGATGCCGCTCGGCCGCGAGATCGTCTCGACCGAGGACCGTTTCGCCGGCTGGTGAGCGCGGCGCGGCGCAGGCGGGGCCCAGGTGGGGCACAGGTGGGGCGCAGACGGGGTCAGCCCTCGACGGCCTCGCGCAGGCGGCGGAACTCCGCCGCGATGCCGTCCAGGGTGTAGTGGGCGTTGAGCCCGCTCGGGTTGGGCAGCAGCCAGACGCGGGTGGCCTCCGTCGCGCCGCCGAGCCCGAGCTCCTGCGGTCCGACGGTGGCCCTCGGCCGGCCGAACGCCGCCCGGTAGGCCCCGATGCCCAGAACGGCGAGCGCTCTCGGCTGCCACCGTTCCACCCGCTCGACCAGCGCCTTGCCGCCCAGCCGGTACTCCTCGGCGGTCAGTTCGTCCGCCTTGGCTGTGGTGCGGGCCACCACGTTGGTGATGCCGAGCCCCAGCCCGAGCAGTTCGCCCTGCTCCTCCGGCCGCAGCTGACGCGGTGTGAAGCCGCCGCGGTGCAGCGCCGGCCAGAACCGGTTGCCCGGTCGGGCGAAGTGGCGGCCGGTCGCGCCCGACCAGAGCCCCGGGTTGATGCCGCAGAACAGCACCCGCAGGTCGGGTCCGATCACGTCGTCGATGATCGCGTCCTGCGCGGCGGCCAGCTGTTCGGCGGTGGGTTTCACGTGCCCCAGTCTGCACCGGCCGGCGTGCGGGCCCTACTCGTCGACCGAGGTGTGGGACCAGGCGGTGCCGTCGTAGAAGTAGGCCGGGTCGCCCTGGAGGCCGACGGTGCGGAAGGGCCGGCCCTGGGACGTGATCGGCAGCTGCCCCTGCCGGTCGCCGCTGCTCCAGGACAGCTCGAGGTACCAGCTGACGTCCCGGCCCACGGTGCTCGCGTCCACGTCCAGGACCTGCGGGTCGCCGGCCGAGACCTGGTAGGGGAAGTTCGTGACCGTGGCCGTCACGCCGTTGCCGACATAGCCCGCCACGGGCGTGGTGCGCGGCACCGGCTGGTCGAGGTTCACCGCGAAGGACGCCGGGTCGAGCCCGCCGCCGCAACCGGAGCCGGGGGTGAAGGCGTTCCCCTTCGGCGCGGGCTTGCTGCTGATCACGTGCACGAAGAGCGCGTGCAGCACGACCGGCTGCCCGTTCGTGCTCTGCACCGTCAGCTGCAGCCGCAGGTGCCCGCCCGGGACCCCGCCGAGGGCGGACGCCCACGCGCCGGTCTGCTCCAGCGACGGCGGCGGCGGGACCTTGCCCGGCTGCTGCTGCATCAGGAACCACTGGCCGCACTGCATGTCCCAGTTGTCGGCCAGGACGTTGACCGAGATGAGCGGCTGACCGTTGCCGGCGCCGCTTTGGCCGCCTCCGGCGCTCGCCGAGGTGGAGGGGGTTCCGTTCGCAGAGCTCGGGGAACCGGATGAGGACGCGGACGCCGTCGCCGAGGCGTCCGGGGGTGGACCGGATGGGCCGGTGGCACCGGTGGCACCGGCCGCACCTGTCGAGGCGCGGAGCGCGAGCGGGGTGGTGGCGCCGGTGTTCTGCGCGCCGCCGCCCGCGCCTCCTCCGTGGAGGGCGACCGGTAGGGCGGCGACGGTGGCGAGCCCGGCGACTGCGGCGACGGTGCTGAGGACGAGCACGGACCGCCGCGGCCGGCGCAGCCGCGGCAGCCGCTGCAGAACGTGGGCATCGACCGGCTCGGCCGTGCCGGGTGCGCTCTCGACCACCTCGGGTGCGACCGTGGACAGGGGTTCCGGCTCCTCTGCCGCCCGCTCGGGCTCGCGACGCGCGGCGTCCGCCAGCAGCCAGCGGCGGTGCAGGATCACGAGTTCGTCCGGCGTCGCCCCGCACAGGCGCGCGAGGCGCTCGACCGGGGCGTAGTCGGTGGGGACCGCGGCGCCGTTGCAGTAGCGGTGCAGCGTGGAGGTGCTGACGTGCAGCCGGGTGGCGAGCTGGCCGTAGCTGCGTCCCGAACGCTCCTTCAGTTCGCGCAGCAGCGCCGCGAAATCCTCGATGCGCGTGGCCATTCCACTCTCCCCTCGTCCCGCGACGCCGTTCCAGGCGACGCCATCATCGCAGCTCAGGGCGGCAGAAACGTTCCAGCGTCCCTGACTGTCGCGAGACTGTGGCATCCGGGACGGATCAGGCCCGACGGTGGTGTCGCAAGCCAGTCGACGATCACACAGCGAAGGTCAGCCACCATGTCGATGAAGTCCGCTCTCACGTCCGCCGCCGTCCTCACCCTGGGGGCGCTCGCCCTCACCGCCTGCCAGGCGGGTACGACGGGGACGGCGGGCGGGTCCTCGCCGTCCTCCGTCGCGTCGAGCCCCGCGTCCGGCACCGCCGGGGCCTCGTCGGGCACGTCCGGCAGCACCTCCGGTCAGCCGGTCTCCGCCTCGTCCGGGCCCGCCTCGTCGAGCGGCGGCAGCACGGGCGGCTCCGGCGGGACGGGTGGTTCCGGTGGTTCCGGTGGTGACGCGACGAGCGACAGCTACGCCTACAAGCACCCCTGCGCGCCGCAGCAGCTCTCGGTGCACGTCGTCCGGCGCTCGGCCGCGCCGTCCCAGCGGGTGATCGAGGTCATCAACAACGGGTCGCGCTCCTGCGGCCTCAGCTACTTCCCGCAGGTCTCGCTGGACAACGCACAGGCGGCGGACGGCAGCCAGGCGGTCAGGCCGCTGATCCCGAGCGGCCTCGGCGGCGCTCCCGCCTTCCCCGTCTACGCGGGCCGGACCGCCTACGCCGTCATCGACCTCGACCCGAGCGGCGCGACCACCGGCACGGTGGCGGGCGTCAACGAGCTCAACGTCCTCGCGGACGGCGACCACATGCCGAACGCGGCCACGTTGAACTTCCCGCTCGGCGACGGCGCGCTCGTGCTGAAGCCGAAGCTCGGCCTCTACCGCGACAACGTCGCGGACGCCGTCAGCTCGATGCAGTCCGCGGACCACCAGTCCTGAAGGTCCGGGCCGACGCCGGGCGCCTCGCGGCGGATCGTCGCCGGCAGCGTGCGCCCGGTCGGCCGAACGACGAGGGCACAACGAGGGCGGCAGCGGAGTCGGCCCCGGCCCGGATGCCCTCGTTGTGCCCTGCAGCCACCCCGTCAGTCACCCAGGGCCTGCCTGCCTGCATGAATGCATACCTGCGTTTGCGCAGGTCAGGGCGATGATCTAGCGGTAGTTCACGAACTGGACGGCGAAGTCCAGGTCCTTGCCGCGCAGCAGCGTCTGGACGGCCTGCAGGTCGTCGCGGCTCTTCGAGCTGACCCGCAGCTCCTCGCCCTGAACCTGGGCCTTGACGCCCTTGGGGCCCTCGTCCCGGATGATCTTGGCGATCTTCTTCGCGTTGTCCTGGGTGATGCCCTCCTGGATGGTCGCGAAGATCTTGTACTCCTTGCCGGAGAGCTGCGGGTCTCCCGCGTCCAGCGCCTTCAGTGAGATCCCGCGCTTGACCAGCTTGGTCTGGAAGACGTCGAGGATGGCCTTGACCCGCTCCTCGCCGTTGGCCTTCATCTCGATCTTCTCGCCGGACCACTCGATGGAGGCCCCGACGTTCTTGAAGTCGAATCGCGTGGCGATCTCGCGGCCGGTCTGGTTGAGCGCGTTGTCGACCTCCTGCCGCTCGACCTTCGAAACGATGTCGAAACTGGAGTCGGCCATGATGCTTGAGTCTCCTTGATTCCCTCGGGTCCCGTGCACCGGCCCGGGCACGGCGGTCGACCCAGCCTAGCCACCCGTCCGGCCTCCTGCCCGCCCCCCACACTGATCAACCGAGTGGCGAAGCACCCCCCACCATCAGGTATGGTTTACGACGTCGGAGCGGGCGACCGCGAAGACACTATCCCTGGCGGGTTGCCCGAGCGGCCAAAGGGAGCAGACTGTAAATCTGTCGCGCAAGCTACGCAGGTTCGAACCCTGCACCCGCCACGTGGAAGCCGAGAGGCCCCGGACCAGCACAAGCGGTCCGGGGCCTCTCGCATGTCAGGTCCCCGGTGAACTCCGCCACGTACCGCTGTTCCCCGCCTCTTCTGGCACGTGGATGGCACGGCCGTGCTGGCGCCCCCGATAGGCTTGACCTGACCCTGCGCCGATCGGCAGACGCCCCTAATGCCGGTCCGTCTTTGTGGAGGGGGCCTGCCGTGTTCGAGCCGGGCCAGGGTGGGGATATCCCGTCACGGGCCTGAGCGGCCGAGGACGCGAGCGGATTTACAGACCGCCCAGCAAACGAGGGGTCTAGCCTCCTGATCTGCACCGGGTCGTCTTGTGCCTGACGCGCCCGGGGCCTTGGTCCGCCCCTGGTCCGGATCTTGATGCCAGTCAGTAGAAGGTGCGACTGGCTACCTCGGGCCGCGTACCAGTGCGCCGATACCGGGTCCACACGCCGAAGGCCGCTTGAAGAAAGGAGCGCCAGCCGTCAGCGTCTTGATTGCTCCACTCCTCGGTCTCCAGATTGACGCTCATCCCGTTCGGGACGGGCTCCCCAACCTCGTTGGACACTCGGAACAGGGCCTCGGGCAAACAGAAGAGCAGCCACCCGCTACGCCCACCATCCGACTCAGCCCAGGAGTACACCGCGCCAGCCTCCGTATCCGACACGAGACGAATCGCAATCGACGCCGCCACGCTGCGCCCCTTCTGTTGCCCAGGGCAGGGAATCTAGCTCACAGGGCCGCATCGCCCACACCGAGGAGGCTCCGTCTAAGCAACTTGGGCTGACCTCGACTCCTGTACCTGTAGGAACGGGTGCTCTTCTCCCCGCTGGTGCCCTTGCCGCCCCTAGGCTCCCCGGTCGATCTGGCGCAGTTGTGGCACGGCTCTCAGAGAAGCCCATCAGCCATCTGCTCCAGGATGACCGACCACCAGTTTTCAGCGTCCGCCAATGCCAAGGGGTCAATCATCGAGATCCGCCTCTGGAGGTCATCCAGGGTCTGCGTGGCTTGATCCTCGTCACACTCGGCAGCCGCCTCGGAGAATTCGGCAAGGCATGAGCCATAGGCGCCCAGAGTAGCCACGAATGCATCGAGGGACCGGCTTACGAACCGGTTCGGAATCCGTTCGCTGGAACCGACTGGGACCGCGTGGAGGTGGCCGTCTTGGCTGCTGATGCAGAGGTTGGTGCCGCTGTCGTCACCGATCCAGGTCATGCCGGCGTCCTGGAGAGTTGCCTCGGATACATCCAGTGGCTTCGTGGTCACGAGCTCCCCGGGGAGGTCGAGCAAGGCCCCGCCTTCGTGATTGAGGCGGACGCTCAGATGCCGCATCGCCGCTTCCAATACCTCAGACACAAAACCCTCCGGGTAATTCGTGTTCGCCTGGCCAGACAGCCTAATCATGCGGGCCTGCCCATATCGGGGGCTAAGTGGGGTGGTTCCTCCTCGATCGGGCAGCTCTGCCGCACCGGGGTTCTCCCAGGGCCGCCAGGCTCACGGCGTGACCCTTGGGCTTGGCCTGGCGGCCCTGGGAGGTTCCCGGTACGCCTCTGGTGCTCGGTCGGGGAGGTGCCGCCCCACGCCACCACCCTTACCCCCCCACCTCCCGCACCATTTCGCCCTCGCTTCGAGCCTCCTTGAGAGGGCCGGGGTTTGGGGCAGAGCCCCATGGCGTCCGCCCTGCTGGCGGTGATGGTCGCGGCTGAGGAGTAGGGCGTCACGCTCGCGAAGGCGGGCCGCATGGTTGCTGCGTGCCTCCCGCCGAGGCGGCCCCGGTCCCGCCCCGACCCGACCGGCACCCTGGACGCACCCCGTACCCGTTCCGGCGGTGGGTGCTTGATGCAAATCGTCGGTGAGCTCAGCCATGCCGTCCCGGACTGTTGATCCCCCAAGTCCTTCTTTGCTTGAGGGGGCGGCCACCGCCGGCGCGCGCTCGCCCGTACTTAAGGCTTGAGGGCGGGCGGGCGTCGGCGGATGGCCGACGCCCGCGTAGCAGCGTGAATGTCCAGACCGTGAGGTCGCCGATCAGTTATTCGCTCTGCCGTGAGTCCGTGGTGGCTGCTGCGGGACTCGTCCCGCGTCGATTCCTGCTCTTCCTCGCCCTGCGGTTGGTTGAGTACGGGCCTGCGGGAGCGACCGGGGAGAGGGTGCCGATCGGGTCGGGGCGGGACCGAGGCAGTCATCCGCGGGAAGGTCAGCGGGGACGACGGCGGGCGGTGCCGCGCGAGCGGAGCGAGCGCCTTAACTCAGTAGAGAAAGTCATCACAGCTCCCTGCCGGGCGCCCATGTCCGGTCTCGGGTGATGCTTGACACCGCTTTCCTCGGCTTGGCTGTGCGTGTCTGACGACGCGTATGGGGAGGCCGGGGCTGTGCTGGTGGAGTTGAGCGTGATCGAGCAGAGGCATGACGCGGTCAAGGAGGTGTCTGCTACATCGTCCAGACCTCGGGCGAGGGTCGATCACCTCCCGTGGTGATGCGCTCTGCGTATGAGTGTCTCGGCGTCCTGTGTCCGACCGGCAAGTTCTGCAGCGGCCTGGATCTGTTCATCGGTCATCCCGTGCATGACCAGCTGGATCGCTTCGTGTAGTCCATCCCCGTTGGCGTGATTGAGCATGGCGAGGAACCAGCGAACCGCTTGGACCTTGTCTGGGGCTGTTCCCAAGCCGTCGCGGTACCAGCAGCCAGCGGCGAACATCGCACTTGTATGGCCTTGCCGAGCGGCGTGGAGGTACCAGGAGAGGGCCTCTTCGTCCTCGTCGATTGCGGCCAGTTGGTTGCCGAGCACGGCCGCTGCCTCTGTCACCCCGCCATTGGCGGCTTGGCGGAGGAGGCGCAGGCACTCTGCGTGGTTCCTGGAGCGGATTTCGCCCGTGATGTGCATTCCCGCCAGGTTGTAGGCGGCGTACGGGTCGCCTGCCTGGGCGGCGGAGCTGAACAGGGACTCCGCTTGGAACGAGGAGGCTGGGGCGCCGCGTCCTGAGCGGTACATGTACCCCAGGGTGCGTGTCGCCGCCGCGTTCCCGGCCTTGGCTGCCGAACGTGCGTATTCGAATGCAGTGGGGAGCGCGGAGTCGTCCAGGAAGTCGACCATCAGGCCGGCCGCTAGCGCCTGTGCGTCGATGTCGCCAGTGTCCGCGAGCGCCCTGAGGCCCGGGATGGCGCTCAGCAGCAAGTTCGCCGATTCGAGGCTTCCCGAGTTCGAGCCAGCGAGCCAGGCGTTGGCGGCCTCTTTCCAGTCTCCTCGTGCTGCGGCCTGGTGGCCTCGGCTGACCCACTCAGCGGCAGACTTGTGTGTGTCAGGAGAAGGAACCGGCGTCATGAGCCGTCATCCTGCCTCATGCCCTCCCGGTTCCACAGTCCGGTCCTGCTGTGCCTCGTGAGGTCCGTACTCGGGCTTCGTGCGCACGACGACGGCCTTCCTCGGCGGCGCGGAGCAAGGCATGGGCTACGCGCTCGGCATCGTCCGGGGACAGGTAGATCTCATCGGTCCACAGCACTACTGACAGGCGCACTGTGCCATCCAGCAGGTTCGTGGCCACGTCCATCTCAGCGCCGTTCCCGGTGATGTCCATGACGTTCAAGTCCTGGTCGCTGCTGTAGGCGCTCACGGGCCATGAGCATGCCCGAGGGCCCGCCCCGAAGGGAGGCGATTGCAGCTTGATCGTCTAGCCCGACCGTCAAACGTCAGGTGAAGCCGAACCGTCAAGCATCAACTGAACCTAGACATCTGCCGGGCGCCCAACGGATCTGGTGAGTGCAGTGCTCAGCGACCGTTGACCGACGCCTTGACGCGCCCGGCATCGTTTCGCCGGCCTCCCAACGCTTCCATTGCCGAAGCATGTTGGCGTCTTCTGGCAGCTTCTTCGGTGCGTGTGCGCGCAGCATCGCAATCGCATCACCCTGGGACATGCCTCGCGCTTCGCGCTCGGCCACGATCACCGACGCTGGCCTGTGGCTGGACAGGAAGCGCGTCGAGATCGAGGAAGGTCGCTGGCTCGACCCGGACGCGGGGAAGACGACCGTGGGGGAGTGGGCTGACCGCTGGCTGGCCTCCGCCCGGCCGGGCCTCAAGGCGACCACCGACGCGCTCTATGCCGGACTGATCCGTTCCCGGATCAAGCCGAAGTTCGGCACGGTGGCTGTTGCTGACCTCCGCCCGATCATGGTTGCCGAGTGGGTTGCCGAGATGCGCTCGGACGGCCTGAGCGCGTCGCGCATCCGGCACGCCTACATCGTGCTGAGTCAGATGATGGCCGCGCCTGTGGACAATGATATGCGCAGCTCATCGCCGTGCCGTGGCGTCAAGCTCCCGCGCATCACCCAGGCAGAACCGACCATCCTGACGCCCGAGCAGGTCGAACGGCTCATCGGGCAACTCCGGGGCAAGCACCGCGTCCTCGTCATGCTGCTGGCGTACGCCGGACTGCGGCTCGGTGAGGCGTTCGCCCTCCGCCGGTCCGCTGTCGATCTGGCCTCGCAGCGCATCCACGTCGTGGCCAGCGTTACCGAGATCAGCGGGAAGCAGGTGTTCGACCTGCCCAAGTCGCACCAGACACGAGAGATCACGATCCCGGCCACTGTGGTGACTGCCCTCCAGCGGCTGATCGCCAAGCTTCCGGAGGAAGGTGACCCCCTCGTCTTCACCGGGGACCGCCTCAGTCGGCCGCTCCGCTACGGCTGGTGGCGCGAGTACATCTTCGACCCCGCCGCCGAGCGCGCCGGGCTCCCTGAGATCACCCCGAAGGACCTCCGGGCGACTCACGCCACGTGGGTGGCGGACCGGCTCGGCGTCATGGCGGCGGCCAAGCGGCTCGGCCACTCCAACGCCAGTGTCACGACGCGCCACTACGCTCGTGCTGTGCAGGCGCGAGAGGACGAAGCGGCACGGACACTCGACGCGATGCGTGATCAAGCGCTTAAGGCACGTGAACGGCACGACGACGGAGACGACGGCGCTGCGGGCGTCCTGGTACCCGTCTGACCTGCGGCGGAAGTGCCCCGGCGCTAGTTGATCACGGGACACTGTAAATCTGTCGCGCAAGCTACGCAGGTTCGAACCCTGCACCCGCCACGTGGAAGCCGGAAGGCCCTGTGACCTGAAAAAACGGTCCAGGGCCTTTCGCATGTCCGGGCTCCGGCAGTCCCCCGGTGTGGGACGTGGACGCAGGGCGAGCGGTGCTCGGCCGTGCCACCCTGGGCCGGGCTGCCTCAGGGGTGCTGCGTGCCAGGCAGTGGCGGCGGGAACGGGTCACGCGCGAGCCGTGCGTGGAGATGTTCGTCGTGCAGTTCGCCGTCGCCGTAGCGATACGAGGACCGGAGCGTGCCCTCCAGCAGGAATCCGGACTTCGCCGCGACCCGGCAGGATGCGGGGTTCTCCAGTCCGTGCAGGAGTTGTAGCCGCGTCAGCCCCAGCTCCCCGAACGCCCAGTCTGCGACCGAACGCAGCGCGGCGGTGCCGACGCCTCGGCCGCGGGCCCACGGTGCGACCCGGTAGCCGATCTCCGCGGAGGAGTTCTCGGTGTCGATGTCGAACAGGGATATCGTTCCGAGCAGCCTGCCCTCCGGGGCGTCGAAGACTCCCCACTGCGCCGAGGCGCCCCCGTTCCAGTTCGACCAACGCTCGCACCAGGCCAGGGCCGTCTCCTCATCGGTGACGCCGGTCAGCGCGTTCCACATCCGGATCTCGGCCTCGTGCGACATCGCCAGCACGTCCTTGGCCTCACGCGGCGAAGGGGGCCGGAGGCGGTAGCCGCCGGCCATGACCTCGACTGGCTCAAGCACAAGATCAGACGACTCCATGCCGCGGATTGTGCCGGAGGCCGACGGTGACGTCACACGACTTTCGACAGATCAGGTGCGTGCGGAGGCGGGAGACGGCGTGAGGGAGGCCCCCAGTGGCGACGGCGCGCCGTGCTGGGGCGGTTCCTTGAGCGCGGAGTGACAAGTCGTATGCTCAGCGTCGTCACAATGCGCGCATAAGTGGTGACAGTGCGCATATCGGATGGTTGACGGTGGTCGGCGGCAGGGCCTGCTGCGGCTTGGCAGACGGGCGGTGTCGCAGCTTCCCAGGAAGGCATGCCTTGTCCGAGCACGAAAACAGCGACCGGTCCGACCGAGCACAGCTGAGCCGCCGACGGTTGCTGGCCGTCGCGGGATGCCTCGGGGCGGCCTCCGTGACCTCTCTCAACGGTCTGATCCGGCCTCAGACGGCGGTGGCGTCGGTGCTTCGGCCGCAGACGCCGCTGCCCGGCGGGAAGATCCCCAAATACGTCACCGCGCTGCCGACGTTCGGCGGTCAGCGGGTCACCGCCTCGTCGATGACGACCTCGTTCGTCGAGTTCCCGCAGCAGGTGCTGCCGCCGGGGATGTATCCGCGCTCCCACAAGGAGGGCACCTGGGTGTGGGGCTACCAGGTCGCGGACCGACCGGCCAGTTGGCCGGGCTGTACCGTCGAAGCCTGGGAGGGGCGGCCCACCACCGTCCGTTACGTCAACAAGCTGCCCTGGATCGGCCACGGTTCGCGGCTGGCACCGCTGCTGACGGTCGACCAGACCATCCACTGGGCCGACCCGCTCCACCAGATGGAGTCCTTCGAGCCCTACCGCGGTCCGATCCCGGCGGTCGCGCACCTCCACGGCGGGGAGGTGCCCTCCGGGGACGACGGCGGGCCGTCCGGGTGGTTCACTGCGAACGGGCTGCGCGGTCCCGGATACGCCACCCACGACGGGGCCGCGCCGAACGAGGCCGTCTACCGGTATCCGAACAGCCAGCAGTCGTGCACGCTGTGGTTCCACGACCACGCCCTCGGCGTCACCCGACTGAACGTGTACGCCGGTCTCGCCGCCTTCTACCTCGTCCGCGACCAGTACGACACCGGGCGGCCGGACAACCCGCTGGGGCTTCCCGCCGACCCGTACGAGATCGAACTCGCGATCCAGGACCGGCGGTTCGACACCAACGGGCAACTGCTCTTCCCCGACGGCTCGAACCCTTACGACGACACCTTCGTCGGCCCGCCGCCCAATCCGAAGGCGCACCCGTACTGGATCCCGGCGTACCTCGGTGACGCGATGTGCGTCAACGGACGCACCTGGCCGGTGCTCAAGGTGGAGCCACGCCGCTACCGCTTCCGCTTCCTCAACGGATGCAACAACCGCTACCTGTCGATGAGCCTGACCGACGCACCGGACGCGGACCGGGGCGGCGCGCCGTCCGCGGTCGCGTTCTGGCAGATCGGCACCGAGGGCGGACTGCTCGACACCCCCGCCGAACTCAACACGCCCGGCCGGCCCAAGGCTCCCCGGCTCATGCTCTCTCCGGCCGAGCGCGCCGACGTGGTCATCGACTTCGCCGGCCTCGAAGGCGCCTCACTGATCCTGACCAACGACGCGGTCCGCTCCTTCCCCACCGGCAGCCCGCCGGATCCGACCCTGGACGGTCAGATCATGCGGATCGACGTGTCGCTCCCGCTCTGCGGGAGGGACGCCACCTACGACCCGGCGTCCTGCGCTCCGCTGCGCGGCGGAGCCGGGCGGCCCGCGCCGATCGTCCGGCTCGCCGATCCCCGCACCGGCCATGTGCCGCCGGGCGTTCCGGTGCACGCCAGGCGCCAGCTGGTGATCAACGAGCAGGACAGCGTCGCGTGCTACACGCCGCCCAAGCCCGCCGAGCCGGGAACGATCCTGGCCCTGGTCAACAACAGCATGTGGACCGGCCTGCGCGCCGGAACGGACACTCCGATCGTCGGCTCCCGGCCCGACGGGTACGGCCAGGGCCTGTGGCTGACCGAACGGCCGCGCGTCGGGGCCACCGAGGTCTGGGAGATCCTCGACGTCGCCATGTTCGCGCACCCCATGCACATCCACCTGGTCCAGTTCCAGGTCCTGAACCGGCAGCACGTCGACGTCCGGTCCTACATGGACGCCTGGGCGTCCGAGTTCCCGGGCGGCGTGTTCGACGGGCAGAACTGCGACGGGACGCTGGGCAAGGTCAGCTACCCGCCCGGGGTGGTCATCCCCGGCTACGGGCCGCCGCGCGACTACCTCACCCCGAACGCGGACGGCGCCATCGGCGGCAATCCCGCCTTCGGCCCCCACCTGGTGGGACCGGTCATCCCGCCGGACCCGAGCGAGGCGGGCTGGAAGGACACCGTCAACGCCCTGCCCGGAATGATCACGCGAGTGGTCGCCCGCTGGGCGCCCACGGCGCTGCGCGCCGGCACCGTCAAGCCGGGCGAGAACCGCTTCCCCTTCGACCCCACCGAGGGGCCGGGGTACGTCTGGCACTGCCACATCATCGACCACGAGGACAACGAGATGATGCGCCCGTACGCGCCGACGCACTGAACCGGTCGCAACGAAACGCGAGGGCGCGTCGTCAACGCCAGAGGCTCCTGGGCGGCGTATGCCGTCCAGGAGCCTCTCGGCCGTCCCGGAGGGACGCCCCGCGGGGAGGGGCGGGGCGCCTCGCTGAGCGCCTAGTCGGCCGCGGTGGCCGTGGTGGCGGTGGCGGCGCGCAGGGCGTCGGACTCCTCGAGGATCTCGTCGAGGTCGGCGTCGGACAGGAAGGCGTCGGAGAGGAAGGCGTCGTCGGGCGCGGGAGCCGAGGACGGGCTGCCGGGGGTCTGCGTCATGGTCTGCGCCTCCTGATGGCGGAACGGACAGGACAGGGCTGGCAGGACGGACGGGCGCCGGAACCGTCGCCGACCGGGCCGGAGGAACGCTTGAAGGAGGGGCGAGCGGGGGGAGCGGAAGGGGTCTCGCGCGACCCCGGTGACGTGCTCAAGGTCGGCTCGAGCAGCGCGGCGCACAGTGCGGCTCCGAGACGTCACCCCGCCGCTGACACGGCCGAAGGAGCGATCATGGACGCTGCGCCCTGGGACCAGACGTTCGAGGGGACGGTGCGTGCGGCGCTGCCGTACCTGGAGCCGGACGAGCCGCTGCTGCCGGTGACCTCGCTGACCGAGTGCGGGCTCGACTCGATGGGCATGATCCAGCTGACCGAGGTGCTCGAGCGCACGTACGGGGTCTCGTTCCCGCCCGGGACCATGCCGACGACGGCGTTCTCGGCCGCCGGGACGCTGTGGGGCGCGGTCCAGGCCGCCCAGGTGGCGCAGCGGTCGGACGCGGGAACGACTCGAGCCGGGCGCCTCGCGGAGCCGTGGCCGACGTGAGCGAACGGCCATGAGCAGGGCGGAGCCCTTCGAGTACGGATGAGGGAGCGCGCGAGTCGGCCTCTGGCCGGTTCGACATGGTCGCGAGGGGCTCTCGAGAGACCCGCCCCATTCTCGGCACCAGCGGATCCGACGGAGGATCCCGCACACGGTCCGAGCTGAGGGGGAACAGACGTGACGAGTGGGGTCGAGCCGTCGAGCGCACGCACGTTCACCGACGCACGCACCTTCACCGAGCGGTTCCGTGCACACGCGGAGGCGCTGGGGAAGCGGAACGCGTTCGTCTTCCTGCATCAGAAGCCGAGCGGGCCGGAGCCGGAGCGCGTCTCCTACCAGGAGCTGGACCGCGCCGCCCGCGGTATCGCCGCGTGGATCCAGGAGACGGGCAAGGCCGGCGACCGGGTCCTGGTGCTCCAGTCCTCGGGGCTGGCCTTTCTCACCAGCTTCCTCGGCTGCCTGTACGCGGGCGCGGTCGCCGTGCCGACGCCCGTGCCGGACAGCTCCAGCGTCAACCTCGAGCGGTTCCTCGGCATCATCAGAGATGCCAACGCGAGCCTGGTGCTGACCGACAGCGCCAACGCGCCGGAGATCTCGCAGCGGCTCGCCGAGGCGGGCCGGCCGCAGGTGCGGTGTCTGGCCACCGAGTTACTGCCCGAGGACAGCGCCGACAGCTGGGTCGAGCCGGCCTTCGCGCCTGACAAGCTGGCCTTCCTGCAGTACACCTCCGGCTCCACCGGTGAGCCCAAGGGCGTGATGGTCTCCCACGGCAACCTCGCCGCCAACCAGGAGACGATCCGTCGGGCCATGCGCACCGGGCCGGACTCGGTCATCGGCGGCTGGCTGCCGTTCCACCACGACATGGGCCTGGTCGGCCACCTGCTGCACCCGCTCTGGCTGGGCGCGTCGGGCGTGCACATGGAGCCGGTGGCGTTCATCCGCCGACCGGTGTCCTGGCTGCGCATGATCACCGAGTACCGGGTCACCACCGGCGGCGGGCCCGACTTCGGCTACCAGCTCTGCCTGGACCGGATCAGCGACGCGCAGATGGAGGGGTTGGAGCTCTCCAGCTGGCGCAACGCGGTCAACGGCTCCGAGCCGATCAAGGCCGGCACGCTGGCCCGGTTCGCGGAGCGCTTCGCGCCCGTCGGGCTCCAGCGGGGCGCGCTCTACCCCTGCTACGGCATGGCCGAGGCGACGCTGCTGGTCGCCGGCGACACCCCGGGCCGTCAGCCGATGCGGTTCCGCGCCGACGGCGAGGAGTTGGACGGGCGTCGCCTCAAGGGCGCCGCCATCGGCGGCGGGACGCCGCGCACCATCGTCAGCAGCGGCCGTCCGCACGGCTGCGAGCTGCGCGTCGTCGACCCCGACACGCACGCGAGCCTGCCCGACGGCACCGTCGGCGAGATCTGGCTCCGCGGTCCCGGGGTCGCGCTCGGCTACTGGAACCGGCCGCTGGAGACCGGCGAGACCTTCCAGGCCGTCACCGCCGAGGGCGACATCGGCTGGTTGCGCACCGGCGACCTCGGTGTGCTGCACGAGGGGCGGCTGTTCGTCACCGGCCGGATCAAGGAGATCGTGATCCTGGCCGGGCGCAACCTCTACCCGCAGGACATCGAGCGGGCCGTGCAGCGTGCGGACGCGCAGTTCGGATCCGGGGCCGCGTTCGGGATCGACACCGGCGAGTCCGGCCGCGAGCAGGTCGTCCTGATCCAGGAGGTGCGCCGCCCCGGGCAGCCCGACACCGACTTCGCCGCGCTCGCGGCCACCGCGCAGCGCAGCATCCTGCGCGAGTTCGACATCCCGGCGGAGAACGTGCTGCTGGTCCGCCCCGGCACGCTGCGCCGCACGACCAGCGGCAAGCCGCGGCGCGGCGAGATGCGGCAGCTGCTGCTCAACGGCTCGATCCGCCCGATCCACTCGGTGCTGCACCCGTACCTGAGCGAGCTGATCGCCAGCGGGGTCGCCAGCGGGGTCGCCGGCGCAGCCCTAGGCGGAGCGGGCAGGGCCATGGGCAGCCGGATGGGCAGCGGCATGGGCAGCGGGATGAGCGGCTTCAGGGGCGGTGCGATGCCGAACGGTGCCATGCCGAACGGCACGATGCCGAACGGCACGATGGGATCGCCAGGCGCGGGCGGGAGGCCGTCGTGGTGACGACGCCGCGGCGCACTGCGCCCGCCGGGCTCGACTGGCCGCTGCCGCACCCCTCCTGGGAGCTCGGCGCCCGGCTCGACCGGGAGCTCGGCGACCCGGCCGACGACGCCGGGGTGCACTCCTACCAGGAGTCGATCCGGCTGGACGAGGGCGAGGAGTTCCCCGCCGAGCAGCTGGCCGCGCTCGACCTGTGGGGGCTGGCCGAGTACTACGTCCCGGCCCAGTACGGCGGTCGGCTGACGGACTACCAGGACCTGTCCCAGCTGATCCGGATGCTGGCCCGACGGGACCTCACGGTCGCGATCGCGCACGGCAAGACCTTCCTCGGCGCGGCGCCGGTCTTCCTCTCGGGCGACCACGCGGCCGCCCGGCGGCTGGCCCGGCTGGTCCGGCGCGGGGCCCGGGTCTCGCTCGGGCTGACCGAGCGCACCCACGGCAGCGACATCCTGGCCGGTGAGCTCACCGCCGAGAACCACGGCGACGGACTGCGCCTGAACGGCGAGAAGTGGCTGATCAACAACGCCACCCGGGGGCGGCTGCTGTCGCTGCTCACCCGGACCTCGCCCACCGGCGGCCCGCGCGGATTCTCGCTGGTGCTGGTCGACAAGGACGAGCTGCCCGAGGGCACCTACCGGCACCTGCCCAAGCTGCGCACCCTCGGCATCCGCGGCGCGGACATCAGCGGCGTCGTCCTCCAGGACGCGCCCGTGGGCGCGGACGCCGTCGTCGGCGGCGTGGGCGGCGGGGCCGAGCTGGTGCTGCGCACGCTTCAGGTCACCCGGACGCTGTGCCCGGCGCTCTCGCTGGGCGCCGCCGACCACGCGCTGCGGCTGGCCGTCGGTTTCGCGCAGGAGCGGGAGCTGTACGGCAGGATGCTGGCCGAGCTGCCGCTCACGCGTCACACCCTCGCCGGCGCCTACGCCGACCTGCTGCTGTGCGAGGCGCTCAACACCGTCGCGGTGCGCAGCATCCACGCGCTCACCAGCGAGTTGGGCGTGACCGCCGCCGTGGCCAAGTACCTGGTGCCGTCGGTGGTCGACGAGATCGTCGCCGATCTGGGCGGGCTGCTGGGCGCGCGCAGCTTCCTCGCCGACCACTACGCCCACGGCCGCTACCAGAAGCTGGCGCGCGACCACCGGATCGTCGGCATCTTCGACGGCAACACGATGGTCAACCTGTACTCGCTGGTGGTCCAGTTCCGGGCGCTGGCGCGCAGCTTCCTCGCCCCCGCGGACCATCGGCCGCGTCTGGCCTCGCTGTTCGACCTGGACCGGCGGCTGCCCGAGTTCGACCCGGGGCAGCTGGTGCTGGTCTCGCGCTACGGCAGCAGCATCATGGGCACCCTGCCCGCGGCCGTCCGCGAGCTGCGCGCCGAGGCGGTCGGCCGGCCCGCGCTGGCCCGTGCGGCCGCGCTGGCGGAGGAGCTGGACCGGACCGCCCGCGAGCTGCACGAGCGGATCGCGACGTGCACCTCGACCGTCGGCGACGCGGCCCCGGCGAGCTTCGAGGACGCCCGCAGGTACTCCCTGTGCTTCGCCGGCGCGGCGGCGCTGGGGCTGTGGCTGCACTCCCATCAGGCCGCCGAGTGCGGGCCGACGGGCGAACTGTGGCGGGACGGCCTGTGGTTGGAGGCCGTACTCGACCGGGTGCTGCGGCGTCAGGCCCTCGGCGGGCCGGCCCGGCTGTCGGCGCCGGCGGCGGGCGGCGCCACTGAGACGGACCTGAGCGAGCGGCTCGAGGCCCGGCTCATCGAGCAGTACCAGCGGGGCAGCCTCTTCTCGCTGCTGCCCTGCCCAGTGGCGGAGGGACCCGTGTCATGTTGAGCAGGCTGAACGACACGCCGTGCAGCGGCGATCCGGCGGAGGGTCCACACGGCGCAGGCACGACGCACGGCCAGGCAGGCGCCACGCCCGACCACGGGGGCGTCGGCCTGGACGCGGGGGAGCGGCAGATCCGGGAGCGGGTCGCCGCGTTCGAGGAGCTGCTGGGCGACCCGCACGAGGCGGGCAACCCCTTCGGCAACGCGGCGCTGCTGGAGGCGGACGAGCGCGGCGAGCTGTCGGTGGAGGCGGAGCGGGCGCTGGCGGCCTTCCGGCTCAACGACGAGTTCGTCCCGCGTGAGCTGGGCGGCAACCTGGACCGGATCGACGGGCTGGCCCGCGTGCTGCGCCCGCTGTTCCGGCGCGACGCCTCGCTGGGGCTCGGCTACGGCGTCACCTCGTTCCTCGCCGCGATCGCGGTGTGGGCGGCGGGCGACGAGGCGCAGCGCGGCCGGACCGCGGACCTGCTGCGCGGCGGCGGCCGCCTCGCGATCGCCTACCACGAGCTGGCGCACGGCAACGACTTCGTCCGCAACGAGTTCTCCGCCCGTCCGGACGGCAGCGGCGGCTACCTGCTCGACGGGCGCAAGGACGTCATCAACAACGCCGGGCGCGCGGAGGGCCTGGTGCTGTTCTGCCTGACCGCGCCGCCCGGTCAGCGCGGCCCGCGCAGCCATTCGGTGCTGCTGGTCGACACCGCCGGGCTGCCGGAGGACGCCTGGCGGGTGACGGACCGGTACCGGACGGTCGGCGTGCGCGGCTGCCAGGTCGCGGGCTTCTCGTTCGAGCGGTGCCGCGTCCCCGCCGACGCCCTGGTGGGACGTCAGGGCGGCGGTGTGGAGACGGCGCTGCGCTCCTTCCAGATCACCCGCAGCGTGGTGCCCGGCATGGTGCTGGGCGGGGCGGACACGGCGCTGCGCACCGTGGTGCGCTTCGCCACCAGCCGGGAGCTGTACCGCAGGTCGGTGCTGGACATCCCGCACGCGCAGGCGACGGTGGCCAGCGCCTTCACCGACCTGCTGGTCTGCGACAGCATCTGCCTGGCCGCGACCCGGGCGGTGCACCTGCTGCCGGAGCAGACCAGCGTCTACGCGGCGGCGGTCAAGTACCTGGTGCCCAAGCTGCTCCAGGACGCCTGCTACAACCTCTCCATCGTGCTCGGCGCCAACTTCTACGTGCGCGACGGGGACTACGGCGTCTTCCAGAAGCACGTCAGGGACCTGCCCATGGTGAGCCTGGGGCACGCGGGCAGCGCCGCCTGCCAGGCGACGATCATCCCGCAGCTGCCCCGGCTGGCCCGGCGCTCGTGGACGCAGGGGACCCCCGCGCCCGAGGCGCTGTTCCGCACCGGCGGCGGGCTGCCCGCGCTGGACACCGACCGGCTGGTGCTGGCCGCCGAGGACGACGCCCTGGTGGCCTCGCTGCTGGCGGCCGCCGACCGGCTGGAGGGGCCGCGGGAGGCGGGCGCCGAGCTCGCGCCGGTCCGGGCCCTGGTCCGCGCGCTGGTGGCCGAGCTGACCCGGGTCCGCGAGGAGTGCCTGGCCCTCGGGCCGCACGACCGCACCGCGATGGCCAGCCCGCACGCCTACGCGCTGGCCGACCGCTACACCCTGCTGCTGGCCGGATCGGCCTGCGTCAACGTGTGGCTGGCGCAGCGTCAGGACGGCGGGGACTTCCTCGCCGACCCGCGCTGGGTGGTCGCCGCGCTCACCCGCGTCTGCCGCCACCTGGGCCTGCCGCTGCCGGAGGAGGCCGACGAGCACAGCGAGTGGATGCTCGCCGAGGTGCTCGGCCGGTACCACGAGGGCCGCAGCTTCGACCTGTACGACACCCACCTGGCCGGTCCGCTCGTCGACGACGAGCCCGCCGCCGCCCGCCACTGACTCGACTGGGCCGATTCGAAGGGACCACGCGATGCCTGCTGTCACGCCTCTCGAGGCCGAGTACCGCGACTGGCTCGTCACCCGGCTCAGCGGCTACCTGCGCCGACCGGAGAACGACATCAACGTCTGCATCCCGTTCAGCGAGTACGGGATGGACTCGGTGGCGGCGCTGAGCCTGTTCGGCGACATCGAGGACGCTTTCGGGCTGTACCTGGAGCCGACGGTCGCCTGGGACTACCCGACCATCGAGGCGCTGGCCCGCTTCCTGGTCCGCGCCGGAAGCGACGGGGCGCTGTGATGCCCGAACCCACGGCCGGGCCGAGCGCCGGGCCGACCTCTGGGCCGATCGCCGGGCCGATCGCCGTGGTCGGGCTCGACTGCCGGTTTCCGGGGGCCGCCGACCCCGACGCCTTCTGGCGGATGCTGCTGGCGGGCGCGGAGAGCGTCGCCCCCCGTCCGGCCAGCCGCGGCGCGCAGGGGGAGGGGACGGGCGCGCCCGGCGGCTTCCTCGACGACGCCGACGCGTTCGACCACGCCTTCTTCGGCATCAGCCGGGCCGACGCGGCGGCGATGGATCCGCAGCAGCGGCTGCTGCTGCAGACCGCCTGGCGGGCGCTGGAGGACGCCGGTCTCAGCCCGCTCCAGCTGGCGGGCAGCAGCACCGGCGTCTTCGTCGGCGCCATGGCCGACGACTGGGCCCGGCTCCAGCTCTCCGACACCAGCGAGCCGACGCCGCGGCTCGGCATCGGCGCGGGCCGCTCCATGCTCGCCAACCGCCTCTCCTACCAGCTGGATCTGCGCGGTCCCAGCCTCACCGTCGACTCGGCCTGCTCCTCGGCGCTGCTCGCGGTGCACCTGGCGGTCAACTCGCTGCTGGCCGGGGAGTGCGACACTGCCGTGGTCGGCGGCGTCAACCTGGTGCTGACGGACGCGCTCGACGCGATCTACCGGCAGGCCGGGCTCGCCGCGCCGGACGGGCGCTGCAAGCCGTTCGGCGCGGCCAGCGACGGCATCGGCCGGGCCGAGGGCGTCGGCGCGGTGGTGCTGCGGCGCGCGGCGGACGCGCGGCGCGACGGGCAGCTCGTCCACGCGCTGCTGCTGGGCAGCGCCGTCAACCAGGACGGGCGCAGCAACGGCATCATGGCCCCGTCGCGACGGGCGCAGCGCGAGGTCATGCTCGCGGCCTGCCGCCGGGCCGGGGTGGAGCCGGCCGAGGTCTCCTTCGTCGAGGCGCACGGCACCGGCACCCCGATCGGCGACCTGATCGAGGCGCGGGCGCTGGGCGACGTCTACGGGCCGGGCCGGGCGGTCCCCTGCGGGATCGGGTCGGTCAAGGGCAACATCGGCCACGCCGAGGGCGCGGCCGGCATCGCCGGGCTGATCAAGGCGACGCTGGCGCTGCGCCACGGCGTGGTCCCGCCGCTGGCCACGGTCGGCGGCGAGCACCCGGGGCTGGCCCTGCGCGACCACGGTCTGCGGCTCATCGAGCGGCCCGAGCCGCTGCCCGCCGACGTCACCGGGGTGCTGATCGGGGTCTCCAGCTTCGGCATGGGCGGCAGCAACGCGCACGTGATCCTCGCCGGCGCGCCGCGTGAGGCCGTCGTCGCGGCGGCCGCCGTGTCACCGGCTGCGGCGGCGACGGACCACGAGGAGGTCTCCGCCTCCGTGTTCACCCTCACCGCGCCCTCCGCGCAGGGACTGCGGCGCAACGCGGCCGCCCAGGCGGACGCGCTGGCGCGGCTCACGCCCGACTGGGCGGGCGAGCCCGCTGCGGTGTCGGTGGGCCGCGTCTGCTGGACCAGCAACAGAGTGCGCACCGGGCAGCCGTACCGGCTCGCACTGGCCGCCGCCGACCTGCCGGGTCTGGTGGAGGGGCTGCGTGACGCCGCGTCGGGCGAGGAGCGGTGCGGCAACGCGCCGGGCGAGACGCCGGTGCTCGGGTTCCTCTTCACCGGACAGGGCGCGCAGTACCCCGGCATGACCGCCCGGCTGTACCGCGAGAGCGCCCTGTACCGGCACCACCTGGACCTGGCCTCGCGCGCCCTGGACCCCCACCTTCCCGGTTCCGTCGTGGAGTTGCTGCTCCGCGGCGACGAGGCAGTGCACCGCACCGAGTGGACGCAGCCCTGCGTCTTCGCCGTCGAGTACGCCCTCGCCGCCTCGCTCGCCGAGCTGGGCGTGCGGCCGGACAGCGTGGTCGGGCACAGCATCGGCGAGTTCGCCGCCGCCGTCGCCGCGGAGGCGCTGACCCTGGACGAGGCCGCGGCCGTCGTCGCCGCCCGCGCCACCGCGATGGGCGCGCTGCCCGAGGGCGGCGGAATGCTCGCGGTACGCGCCGACGCGGACGCGCTCGCCGAGATCGTCGCGGCCGAGCCCCTGGTCTCCCTCGCCGCCGTCAACGGCCCCGGCGCCACCGTCCTCGCCGGTGACCTGGGCGCGCTGGCCAGACTGCGCGAGCGCTTCGCGGAGCAGGGCACGGGCGCGACCGCGCTGAAGGTCTCGCACGCCTTCCACTCCACGCTGATGGAGCCGGTGCTGCCCGAGTTCCTGCGCCGCGCCGGGCGGATCCCCGCGGGCAGCCCGCGGCTGCCCATGTTCTCCACCGTCACCGGCGCCGTGCTCGACCACGGCCTGGAGCACAGCCTGGACGCGGACTACTGGTGCGCGCACATCACCGGCACCGTCCGCTTCGCCGACGCGGCGCAGACGATGCTGCGGGCCGGCATCACGCACCTGGTGGAGCTCGGCCCCAAGCCGGTGCTGCTGACGCTGGCCCGACGTGTGCCGGGCGGCACGCGAGTACCGGGGTTCAGCGTGCTCAGCGGCCCGCAGTCGGGGGCGCAGGCGCTCGCCGCGGCCGCCGCCGAGCTGTACCGGCAGGGCGCGGAGCTGTCCTTCGACCCCCTCTACACCCCCGGCGACCAGCGCCTGACCCGGCTGCTGCCGCAGGTCTTCGACGACTCGGTGCGGCTGTGGCGCCGCCCGTCCGCGCCCGTCGTGCGGTCGGCCGCCCCGCCCGCGGCCGGGCACGATCAGGCGGAGCGCGAGCGTGACCGCCCCGCCCGTACCGAGAGCCCGGCGGAGGCGGTCCCCGCCAGCGTGGCCGCCGTGCTCGGCGTCGACGCGGCCGAGGTCGGCCGCTACGACCGCTTCTACGACGACCTCGGCTTCGACTCGGTGATGCTGATGGAGCTGAAGACGCTGCTGGAGGAGCGGCTGCCGGCGCTCGGCGAGCTCGCGCTGCCCGAGATGATGGCCGCCCTGGTCAGCGTCGACTCGCTGGTCAGCCACCTGGACGAGCAACTGGCCCTGAGCAGGGCCGCATGAGCACGACGATGTGGCTGCGCTCCGCCGCGGCCGCGCTGCCCGGACCGCCGGTGGACAACGCCGCGCTGGGGGCCAGGATCGGTCTGCCGGCCGAGTGGATCGACCGCTTCGTCGGCACCCGCGCGCGGCACTTCGCCAAGGGCCGCACCGACCTGGCGGGCCTGTGCGAGCGCGCCGCGCGCGACGCGCTCGGCCGGGCCGGTGTCGCGGCCCGCGAGCTCGACTTCGTGGTCCTGGCCACCGCCACCCCGGACGCGTTGATGCCGACCACGGCGGCCGTCGTCGCGGACCGGATCGGCGCCGGCGACGCGCCCGTCTACCAGCTCCAGTCCGGCTGTTCCGGCACTGTGCAGGCGTTGGCGCTGGCCCGGGCGCTGCTCGCCGACGGGGCCGGGCTGGGCCTCGTCCTCGGCGGCGACGTCGCGGCCAAACACCTGGACCTGGACCAGGACTTCCGCTCGATGCGCCCGGCCCAGCTGGTCAACTACGTCGTCTTCGGGGACGGCGCGGGCGCGGCGGTCGTCTCCGCCGACCGCGCGCCGGGCGCGGCCCGCTGCGCGGCCGTCGGCCACCGCCCGGTGCTGCCGGGCGTGGCGCCCGGCCAGCGGCTGGAGTGGTACGGCGCGGCGGAGCGCGACTCGCAGCTGCCGCCCGCGACGGAGGACTACGCCGCCGTGGAGCAGCGCGTCCCCGAGCTGGCCGAGCAGGCCGCCAAGGAGCAGCTGGCGACCCTGGGTTGGACCGGCGAGCAGCTGGACCACCTGCTGCCGCCGCAGCTCGGCGGCCGGATGACGACCGCGATCACCGCCCGGCTGCGGGCCGCGCTCGGCGCGGAGCGAGCCGCGGAGCTGTCCTGCGTCGCGGACACCGGCAACACCGGGAACGCGCTGCTGCTCCAGCAGTTGGCGCTGCTGCTGCCGCTGCTGCGCGAGGGGGAGCGGACGCTCGCGGTCTGCGTCGAGTCGAGCCGCTGGATCACCGGCACGCTCGCGCTGGGCACGCCCGGCCCGCAGCCCGGGGAAGGGCGATCGGCATGACCGGTGTGAACGGGACCGGGCCTGCCGAACTGGCCGACCTGGGCGGCCTGGTGGCGCTGCTCAACGAGGAGCTGGACCTGGAGCTCTCGGCGGAGCAGGCCGACCTGCCGCTGGACGCGCTGCCCGGCTGGGACTCGATGCTGCTGCTGCGCGTCCTGCTCGCCATCGAGGCCGCCGCGGGCCGGGCGCAGTCGCTCGCCGACCTGCTCACCGCCGGGACGCTGCGCGAGCTGCACCGGGCGGTGCGGCGGTGAGCCGCCGCGACCGGGCGCGGCGTCACACCCGGTACTTCCTCGACTGGGCGCGCAGCGCCGCCCCGGTGCATCTGGGCGCCGAGGTCGACATGCGCGGCGTCGAGGCGCACCGGGCCGCCGCCCGTGCGGCGGGCTCGCCGACGTCCGTCGTCAGCTACCTGCTCTACGCCGCCGGACGAGTGCTGGCCCGCCACCCCGAGGCCAACGCCGTCGCCGTCGGCCGGGTCTTCCCGAGGACGGTCCGCTTCGACCGGGTCCACGCCAAGCTCGCCGTCGACACGGGCGGCGGACCGGCCGGGGGCACGGGCGGGGAACGGCGGGTGCACACCGCCGTGCTGCACGACGTGGACCGGCTCCCGCTGGCGGAGCTCCAGCGGCTCGTGGAGCACCACCGCGACGACCACACGGACGGCAGCGCCGACGCCGCACGGCTGCTGGCCCGCCTGCCGGCCCCCGTGGGCCGGCTCGCCTTCCGGGCCGCGATGGCCCGCACCTCGCGCAGGCCCGAGCTGCTCGGCACGGTCGCCGTCAGCTCGCTCGGCCACCGGCGCGTGGACACCTTCGACGCCTTCGGCGGCACGGCGGTCACCCTCACCGCCGGCCGGATCAAGCAGCACCCCACCCCGGTGCTGCGCCTGGGGCTCACCTTCGACCACCGCGTCATCGACGGCGCCGCAGCCGCGGATGTCCTCGACGAGCTCGTCCACTTGCTGGAGGCCTGTGATGCCGCTCTTCCCGGGGGGTGGGACGACCCTCGACTCCGTCTCGGTGATGGACCGGCCGATCCGCCTGACCGGTCCGGAGGGGCCCTGGCACCGGTTCGCCAAGGCCTTCCGTGAGCACGGCGTGGCCATGGTGCACGCCCGGCTGGCCGACTGGGTCCCCGAGGACCTGGACGACCCCGGGCTCGCCCTCGCGCTCGGCCGCGACTACGCGCGCTTCCGCGACATGCGCCACCGGCCCGTCCGCGAGCGGTTCGCCGCGTCGCGCTCGCTGCTGCACTGGGTCGCCGGACAGGCCATGGACGCGCCGCCGGAGACGGTCGAGATCGCGTACAAGCCCGGCGGCCGCCCCTACCTGCGCGGCTGCGACCAGATCGACATCAGCCTGAGCCACACCGACGAGCTGCTGCTGGTCGGCATCACCCGGCGCGGCTGGATCGGCGTCGACGCGGAGCTCTCGGACCGGCCCATGCTGAGCCCCGGCATCGAGCGCCAGGTCTGTACCGCGTACGAGCGCGCCATGCTGGCCGACGTGGAGGAGGACGACCGCAACCACGAGATGGTCCGGCTGTGGACGCTCAAGGAGGCCTACAGCAAGGCCATCGGGCAGGGCCTGCGGTTCCGCTTCAACGAGTTCGGCTTCGGCCCGGCGGGACGCCCGCTCCAGGTGCTGCGGCCCGACGGCTCGCCGGGCACCGGGGACGAGTGGGTCCTCGACAGCTGCACCATCGACGGCAGGTACACCGTCAGCTGGGCCCTGTACGACGCCGGCTTCGGCGACACCGAGGACACCCGGGCCAGCACCATGCTCGATCCCGGGCTGCTGGAGGCACTCATGGACGGAGCAGGGGCATGACCGTCAGCAGAGTCCACGACGGCGTCGGCGTCGAGGAGCTGTCCGAGCTCGCGCTGCTGCACGCGCTCGCCCAGGGCATCGACGAACCGACGGCGCGGGAGCTGCTGACGCGGGTGCGCCGCCCGTGGGGCGAGGGCTCCGACGCGTGGGGGCCGGTCTGGACGGCGGCCGCGGACCGGCTCGCCGGGCTCGGCCGTCTGCTGGAGGCCTGCCGTCTCTACGCCGTCGCCCGCTTCCCCTTCCCCGGCGACGAGCCGCGTCGCGTCGCGCAGCGGCGCTGCGTCGAGAGCTTCGACCGCTGGCGCCACGCGCAGCCGACCCCGATCGACCGGCTGACGGTCTCCCTGGACGGCGAGCGCTTCGTCGCCTGGACGGCGGGCCTGGACCCGGTGCGGCCCCGGCCGCTGCTGCTGGTGCTCGGCGGCATCGTCAGCGTCAAGGAGCAGTGGGCGCCGCTGCTGACGCAGGCCGACGCGCTGGGCGTGGCCCTGGCCGTCACCGAACTCCCGGGCGTCGGCGAGAACACCCTGCGGTACGACGCGGCCGCGCCGCGGATGCTCTCCGCCCTGCTCGACGCGCTGCTCGGCCTCGCCGACGTGCGCCGCGTCGCGGCGGTGGCACTGAGCTTCGGCGGTCACCTCGCGATGCGCTGCGCGCTGGAGGATCCGCGGATCGCGTCCGTCGCGACGGTCGGCGCGCCCGTGCGGCGGTTCTTCACCGACGCCGCCTGGTGGTCGACGCTGCCCGCCACGACACGGGCGTGCCTCGCCCACACCATGCGGACGCCGCCGACCGAGCTGCGGGAGCGGTTGCGCGACTGGGCGTTGACGGACGGGGAGCTGGCGCGGCTGGCCGAGCAGCGGGTGCCGGTGCACTACGTCGCGAGCCTGCGCGACGAGATCACGCCCCCGGGGGAGGCCGACCTGCTGCGCCGGGCGGGCGTGCCCGGCACGGACCGCGCCTTCGACGACGTCCACGGCGCGCCGGACCACCTGGACGAGACCCGCCTCCACCTGATCGGCGGCGCGCTCGCGACGTTCAGAGGCGCCCCGGGGGCGGGGAGATGACACCGGGCTGGACCTACCGCACGCCGACCGGCCGCGCGACGAGCGCGCTGGTCGGCGTCGCCGCGCTGGCCGCGGCGCGGGGCCTCGCCGGGCCGCGGAGCAGGACCCTGTGGGTCTGCGCGGTGGTGCCGGACGTGGCCCTGCTGATCGGCCTATCGGCCGCGCCGACGTGGAAGCAGCTGCCGTCCTACGCGATCCGCCCGTACAACACGCTGCACTCGCCTGTCGTCCCTGCCGCGCTTCTCTTGGCCGCGGGGATCTCGCGCCATCGCGGCACCACGGTCGCCGGCCTCGCCTGGCTGGCGCACATCGCGGTCGACCGCGCGTTCGGTTACGGGCCACGCGACGCCGAAGGGTTCGTTGCACACGCCTAGGGGCGCGAGGAACTGCGCGACAAGCCACCCACGCGGGTAGAGCCCCGAACGCGCAGGGCCATCCGCATGTCGGGGGTTTCTCGCGCAGTTCCTCGCGCCCCCGGGGTTACCACTCGACCGGAAGCTCCACCAACCGGTTCACCAACAACCCGCTGTGCATCCGCAGTTCGTCGACCGGCACGCCCAGACGCAGCTGCGGCACCCTGCGCGCCAGCGCACTGAGCGCCGTGCGCAGCTCCGCGCGGGCGAGGGAGGCGCCGAGGCAGTAGTGGGGGCCCTGGCCGAAGGCCAGGTGGGGGCGGCCGTCGCGGGAAGCGTCGAAGCGGTCCGGGTCGGGGAAGACGGACTCGTCGCGGTCCGCCGAGCAGATCGACGCGATCACCGCGCTGTTGCGCGGGACGAACGTCCCGGCGATCTCGACGTCGCGCAGGGTGACGCGCAGCGGGCCGCCGTCGCCGACGGGGTTGTACCGCAGCAACTCCTCGACCAGGGAGTCGAGCGCCGCCCCGGTCGAGGGGACCGCGCGCAGCCCTTCCGGGCGCAGCAGCAGCGTCAGCACGGAGGTGCCGATGACGCCGGCGGTGGTCTCGTGGCCGGCGAGCAGCAGGGTGACCGCCATCGTCAGCAGTTCGCGTTCGTCGAGGCCGCCGAGGGCCAGCGCGCTGAGGAGGTCGTCACCGGGGTCGCGGCGCTTCGCGGCGACCAGGCCGCCGAGGTACTGGAGCAGCGCGCCGCGGGCCTCGGGGCTGGGGGCGGTGAGCGAGAGGACCTGGTCGGACCAGGACTGGAAGGTGTCGCGGTCGGCGAAGGGCACGCCCAGCAGCTCGCAGATGACGAACGCGGGCAGGGGGAAGGCGAAGTGGCTGATGAGGTCGGCCCCGGGACCGGCCGCGACGAGGCCGTCGACGAGGCGGTCCGCAGCCTCGTCCAGCAGCGGCTGGAGCGCGGCCGTGCGCCGCGGGTTGAACTCCTTCGCGACCAGGGCGCGCAGGCGGGTGTGCTCGGGGCTGTCCAGCGTGAACAGGCCGCCGGGGTCGAAGGGGAGCCGGGTCAGCTTCGGGGCCTCCGGCAGGACCGTCGCGGCGCGGCTGAAGTCGGGGTCGCCGAGGATCCGGCGCACGTCCTCGTAACGGCTGACCAGGTAGCCGTGGTCGCCGCTGGGGAAGCGCACGTGGGCGACGGGGCAGGAGCCGCGCAGCTCGCGGTAGGCGGCGGGCACCTCGGTGGCGTTCGCACGGGCGGGCGGGTAGTCGAGGCTCATGCGGGGAGTGTCGGCGCGGCCGCTCGGATTCCGGTCGAGATCGTGAACCACACCGACCATGACTCGCCCTGGAGTGGCTCTCGAGCGGCCGGGCCGACCATGGAAGGCATCCCCTTTGTGCCAAGGAGGTGCCCTCGTGGGCAGGTTGGGGCGAGGTCTCGCCAAGTACTGCTTCTATCCGGTGTTGCGGGCACTGGCCGTCTACGGGCAGTGCCAGGTAGGGGTCTTCCACCCGGACATCAACCCGACGGAGCTGGCCCGTCAGCTGCGTCCGGCGGACGACCGGGTGCCGTCCGTGCCGGCCACGTTCCTCGGCCTCGCCGGGCCGCCGCTGGGGCACCCGGAGCGGCTGACCGCCGGGGTCGGGCTCTCCTCCTACGAGCGTGAGGTGCTGCGTCAGTTGGACCTCAGCAGCTGAGGGCGGCCGTGGGGCGATTGATCGCGTTTGAGGGTGATTGAGGAAGTCCTTCGCAAGTCGTGAAGATCTCACTGTTCCCGACCGTCCGGCCTTTGGCACTCTGGTGCTTGGCTCTCTCCGCAGCGACCTCGAAAGGAGAAGGCCGCGGCGCCTACCGTGGAGGGGACGGTGAGGGCATGGAGATCAAGGTACTGGGCCCGCTTGAGGCGGTCGAAGCGGAAGTCTCGATCGTTCCCACGGCCGGCAAGCCGCGTCAACTGCTCGCCCTGCTGGCGCTGAACGCGCGTCAGATGGTGCCTGTGGTCGCGATGATGGACGAGCTGTGGGGTCCGCGTCCGCCGCGCAGTGCGGCGACCACCTTGCAGACCTACATCTTTCAACTGCGTCGTTCGCTCTCGGCCGCGATGGTCGGCACGGGGCGCGACGCCAAGGAGGTGCTGATCACCCGCAGTGCGGGATATCTGCTGGAGACTCCGATGGGCGACGTCGACGCCTGCCGGTTCGACGAGTTGACCGTCAGAGGCTACGCGGCCTTCGAGGCGGGAGACCCGGAGGCCGCGTCGCGCCAGCTCGGTCAGGCGCTGGGCCTCTGGCGAGGTCCGGCGCTGATCGATCTTCCGCGCGGCAGCAGGCTGGAGATCGAGGCGACCCGGCTGGACGAGAGCCGGGTCGCGGCTTTGGAGCGACGCCTCGACGCGGACCTGCAGCTGGGGCGGCACCACGAGATCCTCGGGGAACTGGCCGGGCTGACCGCCCAGTACCCGCTGCACGAGAACCTGCACGCCCAGTTCATGCTGGCGCTCTACCGCTGCGGGATGTCCGCGCGGGCCTTGGAGGTCTTCCGGCGGCTGCGCGCCTCGCTGATCGACGAGTTGGGCCTGGAGCCCTCCGCGCCGGTGCAGCGGCTGCAGCGGGCGGTGCTGTCCTCGGATCCGATGCTCGACCCGGTCAGTCCGTTGCGTCCGCAGAGTCCCAGGTCGCAGCCGGTCGGCACGGAGCGTCGGCAGACCCTCGACGGGCCGGGCCGGGCCATGGCCCCGAGGGCAGGGAGCCGCGGCTGAGGCGCCCGCACACCACCATCGCTCCGCCCCGGCCCGCGCCGTCGGCTCCGCCGCCGTGCGCGGGCTCAAGAGCATGTCAAGCGTTCCTGCAGCTTCTCTGAGGACGATCGTTCACACCTGAGGTTGCTCAGGGTGTGCGCGACGTGACGAGGGGGTGCGGTCATGGGCGGCTGGTTCGCGGTGGACCCGGGGCCTTCGGGGCCGATGCGTCTGTTCTGCTTCCACCATGCGGGGGCGGGCGCGCTCTCCTTCGCCCGCTGGCAGAATCGTTTCCTCAGCGCTCTCCCCGTGGAGGCGCCGGTACGTGTGGTGCCCGTGCGGCTTCCCGGGCGCGAGAGCCGGCTGCGCGAACCGCGGATCACCTCGGCGACGCGTCTGCTCGACGAACTCGAGGCGGCCCTGCGCGCGTACTGCGACGAGCCGTACGCGCTCTACGGGCACAGCCTGGGCGCGCTGGTCGCCTACTCCGTCGCGGACCGGCTGCGCAGCCGAGGGCTGCGCCCGCCGGAGCTGCTCGCCGTCGGCGCCTGCTCCCCGCCCCACCTCGGCATGCCGCTGCTCGACGGCGCCGAGCTCGACGACCGCGCGCTGCACGGCCTGCTCGAGCGCACCGGCGGCGAGATGCCGCAGAGCTCCCTGGGGCCGGTCTGGTCGCAGACCATGCTCGACATCCTCAGGGACGACCTGCTGCTGGCCCGGGGTCTTCGGGCGGCCGCGGGCCGGACGTTGGACGTTCCCGTGCTCGCCCTGGCCGGTCAGGCCGACCATGTCGCGCCGGTGGCCCAGGTCGCCGAGTGGAGCGCCTACACGGTCGGGGGCTTCACGCTGCGGAGCCTTCCCGGCGACCACTTCTTCGTCCGTGACGAACCGGTCGTGGCGCTGCTCGCGGAACGGCTCGGACAGATCCCGGCGGACTGCCTGACCTCCGCGACCGCCGCCCCCCTGGGCTGACTCAAGAAGGAGCTCGACGATGGACATTGGTGTGCTCGGGCCCTGCCAGGTCACGCTGGCGGGGGCCTCCGTCGTACCGACAGCGATCAAGCCGCGCAAGGTGCTGGCGCTGCTGGCGATGTACCCCGACCAGGTGGTGGCGGTCTCCCGGCTGATCGAGGAGCTGTGGGGCGCCAACCCGCCCCGGAGCGTGCAGACCACGCTCCAGACCTACATCCTCCAGGTGCGCAACCTCATCGGCGCCGCGCTCGCGGTGGGCCCCGGCGGGAACCTGGGCTGCGGCCCCAAGGACATCCTGGTCACCTCCGCCAACGGCTACATGCTCGACACCCAGGGCGGCCTGGTCGACGCCGTCGAGGCCGAGCGGCTCGCCGCCATCGGCCACCGCGCCCTGTCGGTCGGCGACCACCAGACCGCCGCCTCCCGCTTCCGCCAGGCGCTGGCCCTGTGGCGCGGCCCGGTCCTGGTCGACGTGCAGGTCGGCCCGCTGCTGGAGGCCGACGTGATCCGGCTGGAGGAGTGCCGGCTGAGCATCCTGAGCCAGCGGATCGAGGCCGACCTGGCCCTCGGCATGCACCACGAGATCCTCGGCGAGCTGGCCGGTCTGGCCGCCCGCCACACCACCCATGAGCGGCTCCAGGCGCAGTTGATGCTGGCCCTGTACCGGGCCGGACGTCGTGGCAGCGCCCTGGAGACCTACCAGCGGCTCCGGATCACCCTCGGCCGCGAGCTGGGCCTGGACCCGTCCCCGACCCTGCAGGGCCTGCAACGGGCGATGCTCTCCGACGACCCCGAGCTGGAGTACGCGGGAGCGGGAGCGGGAATCGGGCCCGGTTCGCTGGCGGTGGGCCGGTCGGGCTGAGACCTGGTCAGCCCCTCGGCGCCGCAAGGGCACCACTCACCTCACCGAAAGGACCGCACGCGATGGCCACCTATACCGTGCAGGAGCTGACCGCTGCGCTGCGCGAGTGCGCCGGCGACTCCGACACCTACGACCTGTCCACGGCCGACGACTCCGTCCTCGACGTCACGTTCTTCGAGCTCGGTTACGACTCCCTCGCGGTGCTCCAGGTCACCGGTGTGATCGGGCGCCAGCTCGGCATCCAGATCGAGGACGACGCGGTGGCGCAGGCGGAGACGCCGCGCCTGCTGCTGAAGATCATCAACGCCGCTCCGTCGCGCGCCGCCTGATTCGAAAGGTCGAACGTTCATGCCGTACGCAGCCATCACCTACCGGGTCAAGCCCGGCTTCGAGGACGAGATCGCCGCGATCTTCGCCGGGTTCCAGCGGGTGGACACGCCCGATCTCCCCTCGTTCCAGGCCGGCGAGGCGCCCGCCGGGCGCCTGCTCGGCACCGGCGTCTTCATCAAGGACGACGTCCTGGTCCGGGTCATCCACTACGAGGGGGAGTTCGCCGCGGTCGGGCGTCACATGGCCGCGCAGAAGGGCGTCCACAAGCTGGAGGAGGAGCTTCTCCCGTACCTCGCCGAGGAGCGCGACACCCGCAGCGACGCGGACTTCGCCGCGTACTTCAAGGACGCGACGATGCGCTCCATCGCCCAGCTCACGGTGGACACCCACCCGGGCCGCTGACCGGCACGGCCGAGAGAGGAGGGAGGGCCGTGGTCGAGACCCTCAGCGTGCTCGCGGCCCTGGGCACCGGAGTCACCGCGGGCGTGCTGTTCGCCGTCGCGCTCAGCGTGCTGCCCGCGCTGTTCGCGATGGAGCCGCGCACCTACGTGGAGGCGCACCGGCTGCTGGGTCGCAACTGGGATCCGGTGATGCCGCTGATCGTGCTCACCAGCACCGGCCTCAACGTGGCGCTCGCGGTGCTGCGGACCGGCACGGCGCGTGAGCTGTACATCGTGACCTCGGTGCTGCTGTTGGGCGTCTCGACGGTCTCGCACCTGTGCAACGTCCCCATCAACCGCAGAGTCAAGGCGGTCGCCACGGACGGGGCGCTACCGTCGGACTGGGAGGACCCGCGTCCCCTCTGGCGGCGGTGGCACATGCTGCGCACCGGCCTGGCGCTGGCCGCCCTCGTGGTGGGCAGCGGCGCGACAGCTCTGCACTGACAGTCCCCGGGCGGGGCTCCTCGGAGTCCCGCCCTTTCCCGCCCGCGGGCGGCCGGCCAAGGAGACGACCACCCATGCGACCACCATCCATCCGATTACGACGACGCCTGCTCACCACGGCGCTGGTGCTGGGCCTGGCCCTGCCGGGGCTCGCGGCCTGCGCCGACGCCAAGGGCTCGTGCGACAAGGGGCAGTGCCGCCTCGACCTGCACGAGGGCTCGCAACTCTCGCTCGACGGAGCCGACTTCGTGGTCAAGCGGGTCGACGCGGCCTCGATCGTCATCAGTTCGCACGGCTTCAGCTACACGCTCCAGAAGGGCTTCGACCTGAAGCTCGGCCGGTTCCACCTGAAGCTCGCGGACGTCAACGACGGCTCGGCCGGAGTGAACGTCTCCAGCTGAGCGGCGCACAAGGAGGCCGGACCCGCAGGGGGTCCGGCCTCGACGCGTCCGGGGACGGTCCGGGACGTCAGCCGCGTATCGAGATCTGCGTCAGGCAGGGCAGCAGGCTGCGGTTGAAGGTCGCCACGAAGCCCTCCGGCGTGCCGGTGTCGCGCGGCTTGCTGAGGTAGGGCTTCAGCTTGGCCTCGACCTCCTGCACGCCCGGCTGGGTGGCCATGTGCCAGGCGACCTCCTGGAGGTCGCCCTCGTACTCGATGAGCCGGACCATCGTCGCGTCGCGCAGGAAGACGGCCGTGGACAGGATCCGCGTCGTCGGCGCCGGCGCGTCGGCGTCCGGCGCCGCGCCCGCTCCCGCTCCCGGCCGGCCCTGCACGGACGACGAGCCGACCCGCTTGAAGCTGCCGAAGATCTCCGCCAGCTCCTTCTCGAAGCCGGACTTGATGTCGTACTGGATCGCCGCGAAGGGCATGCCCTCTCCTCTCCTCATGGTCGCGGGCGGGCCGGGCCGTCGGCGGGGGGAAGGCCGACGGCCGCGCGGCCCGCCCGGCCCCTCCATGCTGGCCCGCGCTTTCGCGCCGGACTCGAGGGCGGCTGGTCCGCCGACCGTGCAGCCCATGTCGAGCGCCACTCGAGGGAGGCGGAGGAGTGTTCGGACCGCTGCTGTGAAGCAAGTCATCGACCCGCAGAGGAGGCGGCGGTGCACCGGACACTGATCGTGGCACGGATGGACCCGAGGAACGCTGAGCCTGTCGCGAAGCTGTTCGAGGAGTCGGACGGGACGGATCTGCCGCACCTGATCGGCGTGTCCCGCCGCACGCTCTTCAACTTCCACAACCTGTACTTCCACCTCGTCGAGGCGGACCAGGACATCTCCCCGAACCTCTACAAGGCCCGCAGCCACCCGCTGTACGAGCGGATCAACACCGGTCTGACCGAGTGGATCTCGCCGTACGACCCGAACTGGCAGGAGCCGAAGGACGCCATGGCGTCCCCGTTCTACGTGTGGACCAGCGAGCAGGGGAGGATCCAGTGACCACGCCCGTCAACGACCCGAGCATCCTTCGCGTCAACGTCTCCGACGCCACGCCCAACCGCAAGCGCGGCGGTGACATCCGGGTCACCCTGAGCCCCGTCACCGTCGGCTGCGGCTCCGGCTTCGGCGGTGTGCTGCACCTGGAGGCCGGCGAGTACATCACCCGCCACTACCACCCGTACTCCGAGGAGTTCCTGCACGTCGTCCAGGGCCAGCTGGAGCTGACCCTGGACGGCAAGCCGCTCGAACTCGGCCCGGAGGACTCGGTGCTGATCCCGATCGGCGTCGACCACCGGCTGGTCAACGTCGGCAAGGTGCGGGCCACCGCCGTCTTCCACCTGTCGCCGCTGGCGCCCCGCCCCGAGCTGGGCCACGTGGACACCGAGGACGTCGTCGACGCGGGCGCGCCGCAGCCGCAGGTGGGCGATGCCCCATGACCCGTCGTGCCGTCATCACCGGCATAGGGGTGGTCGCTCCCGGCGGACCCGACCGGGAGGCCTTCTGGGACCTGCTGTCCGCCGGGCGCACCGCGACCCGGCGGATCTCCCTCTTCGACCCCACCCCGTTCCGTTCCCAGGTGGCCGCCGAGGTCGACTTCGACCCGGCGGCCCGGGGGCTGACGGACGCCCAGATCCTGCGCATGGACCGGGCCGCGCAGTTCGCCGTCGTCGGCGCGCGTGAGGCCGTCGAGGACAGCGGCATCGAGCTGGACGCCGTCGAACCCGAGCGGATCGCGGTCAGCATCGGCAGCGCCGTGGGCTGCACCATGGGCCTGGAGCAGGAGTACGTCACCCTGAGCGACGGCGGCCGCAACTGGCTCGTCGACCACACCAAGGGCGTGCCGCACCTGTACGGCTACATGGTGCCGAGCACCCTGGCCGTCGAGGTGGCCAGGGACGCGGGCGCGGAGGGGCCGGTCGCGCTGATCTCGACCGGCTGCACCTCCGGGCTCGACTCCATCGGCCACGCCATGCAGCTGATCGAGGAGGGTTCGGCCGACGTCGTGCTCGCGGGCGCGACCGACGCGCCGCTCTCCCCGATCACCTCCGCCTGTTTCGACGCGATCAAGGCCACCACCCCGGACAACCACCGTCCCGAGTCGGCGTCGCGGCCCTTCGACCGGGACCGCTCCGGCTTCGTGCTGGCCGAGGGCTCGGCGGTGCTGGTGCTGGAGGAGAAGAGCGCGGCCGAGGCGCGCGGCGCGCACATCTACGCCGAGCTGGTCGGCTTCGCCGGCCGCAGCAACGCCTTCCACATGACGGGCCTGAAGGCCGACGGCCGGGAGATGGCCGAGGCCATCACCCGGGCGCTGGCCCAGGCGAAGCTGGACCCGACCGCCGTCGGCTACATCAACGCGCACGGCTCCGGCACCAAGCAGAACGACCGTCACGAGACGGCGGCCTTCAAGCGCAGCCTGGGCGACCACGCCTACCGGACGCCGGTCAGCTCCATCAAGTCGATGGTCGGCCACTCGCTCGGCGCGATCGGCTCGATCGAGGTCGCCGCCAGCGCGCTGGCCCTGGAACACCAGGTGGTGCCGCCCACGGCCAACCTGGAGGTCGCCGACGCCGAGTGCGATCTGGACTACGTCCCCAAGACCGCGCGCGAGCACCGCATGGACGTGGTGCTGAGCGTCGGCAGCGGATTCGGCGGATTCCAGAGCGCGATGCTGCTCGCCCGACCGGGCGTCGTCGCCTACGAGAGGAGCTGAGCGTGTCCGCATCAGCAGACGACGCCCCGCTGATCACCGGTATCGGCGTGGTCGCGCCGACCGGGCTGGGCACCGCCGATCACTGGGCCGCGGTCCTCGCGGGCAAGTCCGGCATCGGCCCGATCAGCCGCTTCGACCCGGCGACCTACCCGGTCCGCTACGCGGGCGAGGTGCCCGGCTTCGACACCGCGGCGCAGGTGCCCAGCCGGCTGGTCACCCAGACCGACCGGTGGACCCACCTGGCGCTCGCGGCGACCGCCGACGCGCTGGAGGACGCGGCCGTCGATCCCAAGCAACTGCCGGAGTTCGAGATGGCCGTGGTCACCTCGTCCTCCTCGGGCGGCACCGAGTTCGGCCAGCACGAGATGGAGAACCTGTACCAGCACGACCCGTCCTGGGTGGGCGCCTACCAGTCGATCGCCTGGTTCTACGCGGCCACCACCGGCCAGGTCTCCATCCGGCACGGCATGCGCGGCCCCTGCGGCGTGATCTGCTGCGAGCAGGCCGGCGGCCTGGACGCGGTAGGGCAGAGCAGAAGGCTGCTGCGCCGCGACGCTCGTCTGGTCGTGACCGGCGGCACCGACTCCTCGCTCTGTCCCTACGGGGTGACCGCGCAGCTCAGCTCCGAGGGACTGTCCACGGTGGACGACCCGCTCCGGGCCTACCTGCCCTTCTCCGCGGACGCCTCCGGCTTCCTGCCGGGGGAGGGCGGCGCGATCCTGATCACGGAGCGCCCCGACGCCCTCGCCGAGCGCGGCGGCGGCCGCGCCTACGCCCGGGTGCTCGGCTACGCGGCCGGCTTCGACCCGGCGCCGGGCGGTGACCGCCCGCCGGTGCTCACCCGCACGATCGAGCGGGCCCTCGCGGACGCGGGGCTGCGCCCGCAGGAGGTCGACGTGGTCTTCGCCGACGCCTCCGGCGTGCCGCAGGCCGACGCGGAGGAGGCGGCGGCGCTGCGCGCGCTGTTCGGCGCGTACGGCGTCCCGGTCACCGCGCCGAAGACGCTGACGGGCCGCCTCTACGGCGGCGGCGCCCCGCTGGACGTCGCCACCGCCGCGCTGGCGCTGCACCACCAGGTCATCCCGCACACCCCGGGCGTGCCGTCGGCGCGGCCCGAGTTCGGGCTCGACCTGGTGCTGGACGGGCCCCGTCCGGCCGCCCTGCGCACCGCCCTGATCGTGGCCCGCGGCTACGGCGGCTTCAACGCGGCCCTGGTCCTCGGCGCCGTCCCGCACTGATCCCACGACGTTCGCACAGGTTCGGAAGGAGCCCCGTCCATGGCCGGACACACCGACAACGAGATCACCATCGAGGCGCCGATGGAGCTCGTCTGGGAGCGCACCAACGATCTCGCCTCCTGGCCGCAGCTGTTCAGCGAGTACGCCTCCGTCGACGTCATCGAGCGGAACGGCGCCACCGTCCGGTTCCGGCTGACGATGCACCCCGACGAGGACGGCACCGTCTGGAGCTGGGTCTCCGAGCGCACGCCCGACCCGGAGACCCGCACCGTCACCGCGCACCGCGTGGAGACCGGCCCGTTCGAGTTCATGGACATCCGGTGGGAGTACCGCGAGGCGGAGGACGGCTCCGGCGTGGTCATGCGCTGGATCCAGGACTTCCACATGAAGCCCGCCGCTCCGGTCGACGACGCCGGGATGACCGCGCACCTGAACCGCAACACGGCCGTCCAGATGAAGCTCATCAAGGAGAAGGTCGAGGCGGCGGCCGTCGCCGCGCGCTGAGGCGATCCCACCGACCGACGCCAGAAGGGAGCCGATGTGCTCGCCCTGCTCGCACCCGTGGTGCTGCTGCTCAACGGCCTCGCCGCCGGCGTAATGCTCGGCACCCTGCTCGGCGGCTGGCCGCTGCTGGCCGCACTGCCCGCGGACCGCTACGTCGAGGCGTACGCGTTCCTCGCCACCCGCTACGACCCGGCCATGCCGATCTGCCTGCTCGGGACCCTGGCCGGGGACGTCACGCTGGCGTCGCTCTCCTCGGTGGGCAGCCACCCCGCCGCCCGTGCGCTCTTCCTGGTCGCGGCGGCGCTGGCGGTGACCACGGTCGCCATCTCGGTGAGCAAGAACGTGCCCACCAACCGGTGGATCCAGTCCGTCGACCCGGACGCCCCGCCCGCGGACCTGCCCGCCAAGAAGGCCGCCTGGGGCGTCTGGAACCGGCGCCGCAGCCTGGTCGCCATCGCCGCCCTGCTCGTCAACTGCGCCGCCCTGTCAGCCCTGCTGTAAAGCCACCGCTCGGAACCGATCACCCAAGGAACGAGGAGTCATGGATCTCGGCCTCACCGGTAAGAAGGCACTGGTCACCGGCGGGACCCGGGGCGTCGGGCGCGGCATCGTGCTGGCGCTCGCCCGGGCCGGAGTGGACGTCGTCACCTGCTACCAGCAGCCCGGTGAGGCCGTCACCGCGCTGGAGCGGGACCTGAAGGAGATCGGCGGCGACCACCTGGTGGTCCAGGCCGACGTCTCCGACCCGGCCCAGGTGGCCGCGCTGGTCGAGCACGCGCGGGCCAAGTTCGGCCGGCTCGACCTGGTCGTCAACAACGCCGGCGCGATCAGCCACATCCCCTACGCCGAGCTGCCCCTCGAGGAGTTCCAGCGGGTCTTCGCGGTCAACGTCACCGGCGCGCACCTGGTCATCCAGAACGCGCTGCCGCTGCTGGACGCCGGGTCCTCGGTGGTCAGCATCGGCTCCAAGGCGGTCGACGCGGGCATCCCGCTGCGCTCCCACTACACCGCCACCAAGGCGGCGCTGGCCGGCCTGAACCGGTCGCTGGCCAAGGAGTTCGGCAGCAAGGGCATCCGGTTCAACGTGGTCGCGCTCGGCGTCGTCGAGACGGAGAACCTCTACAAGATGCCCGAGGAGCAGCGCGCGCTGATGGTCGAGCGCTACTCGGCGAAGACCGCGCTGGGCCGCCTGGGCCTGCCCGAGGAGGTCGCCGGCGCGATCCTGTGGCTGGCGAGCGACCTCTCCCGCTACGTCACCGGCTCCACCGTCTCGGTCGACGGGGGCATCTCCTGATGGCGGCCCAGAGCGCCGAGACCTTCCGCGTCCTGCTCTCCATGAAGATCAAGGAGGGCCAGGCCGCCGCGTTCGAGCAGGAGTGGCTCTCCGGGACGGACGCCGTCACCGGCCACCGGGCCAACCTGGGCCAGTGGCTGGGCCGCAGCAGCACCGACCCGGACACCTACTTCATCGTCAGCGACTGGGTCGACGAGGCCGGGTTCAAGGACTTCGAGGACAGCGGCGCCCACGTCGAGCACCGCGAGCGCCTGCACGCCTACCGGGCCGACGCCACCTTCGCCACGATGCGGGTGGTCCACCACATCGAGGGAGCGGCGACCCGTGTCGGGTGAGGTCCGGGTGATGGTCCACCAGCGGGCCAGGGACGCCGCCGAACTGGCCGCCGTCGAGGCGGCCTACCAGCTGGTCTCCGCCCGCATGGCGGGCGTCCCCGGGCTGCTCGGCAACGAGCTGCTGCGCTCCTCCACCGACCCGACCAGCCTGGTCGTCGCCAGCCGCTGGGCCGACCGGGCCGCGTTCGAGGCGTGGGAGCGCGGCGCGGAGCACCGCCAGGACACCGCGCCGCTGCGCGCCTACCGCGACGACCGGCTCGCGGTCCCGTTCGGCATCTACGAGGTCGCCTCGGCGTGGGACGCCCAGGGTCCCGTCCCGCAGACCACTCCCTGAAAGGATGGAGAGATCCATGCGCGAACACACCCAGATCCTCGTCGTGGGGGGCGGCCCGGCCGGCTCCACCGCCGCGGGGCTGCTGGCCAAGCAGGGTTTCGAGGTCACCCTGCTGGAACGGGACCGATTCCCGCGCTACCACATCGGCGAGTCGATCCTGCCCTCCTGCCGTCCCATCTTCGAGCTGCTCGGCGTCTGGGAGAAGATCGAGGCCCACGGCTTCCAGCCCAAGGGCGGCGCCTTCTTCTTCTGGGGAGAGGAGGAGTGGGAGGTCCGCTTCAGCGACATGGGCGACGCCACCAACGCCTGGCAGGTGCGCCGCGCCGAGTTCGACAAGATCCTCCTCGACCACGCCCGTGAGCTGGGCGTCGAGGTGCTCGAGGAGACCGGCGTCAGCGAGATCGAGTTCGCGGGCGGACGCCCGGTCGCGGCCCGCTGGCAGGACGCCACGGACGAGGCGAAGAAGGGCCGGATCACCTTCGACTACGTGGTCGACGCCTCCGGCCGCAACGGCGTGCTGGCGGCCCGTCAGTTCAACAGCCGCAAGTTCCACGACATCTTCAAGAACATGGCCGCCTGGACCTACTGGAAGAACGCCAAGCCGCTGCCCAAGGGCCCCGAGGGCGCGATCGGCGTCGCCTCGATGCCCAACGGCTGGTTCTGGATCATCCCGATGGGCCAGGGCGTCACCAGCGTCGGCCTGGTCACCGGCCGCGACCACTTCCTGGCCCGCAAGGCCGAGCTGGGCGGCGTCGAGCAGGTCTACTCGGCGGCCGTGGCCGACCAGCCGATCGTCAAGGACATCCTCGACGGCGCCGAGCAGACGGCCGACTTCAAGGTCGAGGCGGACTACTCCTACGCCGCCGAGTCCTTCTGCGGCCCCGGCTACCTGCTCTCCGGCGACGCGGCCTGCTTCCTGGACCCGCTGCTGTCCACCGGCGTCCACCTGGCCACCTACAGCGGCATGCTGGCCGCCGCCTCGATCGGCTCGACGCTGCGCGGCGAGGCGACCGAGGAGGAGGCCTGGGCCTTCTACCAGAAGGTCTACCGGCACGCCTACGAGCGGCTGCTGGTCCTGGTCTCGGTCTTCTACGAGAGCTACCGCGGCAAGGACTACCACTTCTACAACGCGCAGAAGCTGAGCAGCGAGCAGCGCGACGAGCTGGACCTGCAGGCCGCGTTCGACCGCATCATCACCGGCATCGAGGACCTCAACGACGCGCAGGACGTCTATGCGGCGGTGCACGGCCACCTCAACGGCGCGGAGAGCGGCGACCCGATCCCGCTGAACAACCTCAACCGGGTGCACGAGCAGAAGCAGGCCCCGCTGAACGAGGAGCAGGCCGTGGCCGGCCTGTACCTGTCGTTCTTCCCGCAGCTGGGTCTCAAGCGTGCCGGCGAGAACGGCGCCGCGCAGAAGGAGGCCGGGGCATGAGCGTCAACGGCAAGCGCGTCCTGGTGACCGGCGGCACCCGCGGCATCGGCCGGGCCACGGCCCTGGCCTTCGCCCGCGCGGGCGCCAAGGTCGCGGTGGTCTCCCGCGGCGGCGGGGAGGAGGCGACCTCGCTCGCCAAGGAGCTCGACGAGATCGGCCCCGGACACGTCCTGCTCCAGGCGGACGTGACCGACTCAGGCCAGGTCGCCGCGCTGGCCGAGCGCGTCGGCGAGGTCTTCGGCGAGCTGGACGCCGTCGTCAACAACGTCGGTGTGGACAGCCAGTTCTGGTTCGGGGACCTGCGCGAGGACGAGTGGCACCGCGTCATGGACGCCAACGTCACCTCGGTCTTCCTGGTCACCCAGGCGCTGCTGCCCAAGACCGTCGACGGCGGCTCGGTCGTCATCATCGGCTCCTCGGCCGGGCTGCGCGGCCGGGCGCGCGGAGTCCACTACACCGCGTCGAAGGCGGCGCTGGTCGGCTTCACCCGGGCCCTGTGCAAGGAGGCCGGCGAGCGCCGCATCCGCGTCAACACCGTGGCGCCGGGCCTGACCGAGACGGAGCCCGGCGCGGGCCTGCCGCCGGAGGCGGTGGAGCGCATCGTCGGGATGACGGCGCTCGGCCGCATCTGCACCCCGGAGGACGTGGCCGGGGCGGTGCTCTTCCTCGCCGGCGACGACTCCCGCTACATCACGGGCCAGACCCTCAACGTCGACGGCGGCGTCTGACGCCCCTGGGCCCGTGCCCGTTCCGGCGGCCCCGGTCTCCCCTCCCGGGAGCCCGGGGCCGCCTCCCGTTCCCCTGCTTCCCGCCAACCCCCCAGCTACGGAGCTGCCATGGACATCGGCGTCGGTCTGCCCACCACCGTTCCCGACCGTGACATCACGCGCCTGCCGGCCTGGGCCGCGCACGCCGAGTCGCTCGGGTTCAGCACCCTGTCCACCCTGGACCGGCTCGTCTACGACAACGACGAGTCGCTGATCGCGCTCGCGGCCGCCGCGGCCGCCACCTCACGGATCCGCCTGGCCACCACGATCCTCATCGCCCCCTACCGCCGCGACACCGCCGTGCTGGCGAAGCAGGCGGCCACCCTGGACGCCCTCTCCGGCGGGCGGCTGCGCCTGGGCCTGGCGGCGGGCGGTCGGGAGGACGACTACGCCGCCACCGGCGCCAGCTACGGGGACCGGGGCCGCCGCCTGGACGCCATCATCGAGGAGCTGCGCGGCCACTGGGCGGACTCCTCGCCCATCGGCCCGAGGCCGGTCACCCCGGGCGGGCCCCGGCTGATCGTCGGCGGCCACTCGCCGGCGGCGATGCGCCGTGCCGCCCGGCACGCCGAGGGCTGGATCGCGGGCGGCTCCTCCGTCGCCGGCTTCGCCGCGCTCGCCGAGCAGGCCCGCACCGTCTTCGCGGAGGCGGGCCGCCCCGACAGGCCGCGCACCCTGTCGCTCGCCTACGTCTCCCTCGGCCCCGACGGGCAGCAGACGGCCGAGAACTACCTGCGCCGCTACTACGCCTTCATCGGCCCGAAGGCGGAGCGCGCCGCCGCCGGTGTGCTCACCACCCCGGAGGCGGTGCGCGCCACCGTCGACGACTACGGCGCGGCCGGCTGCGACGAACTGCTCTTCTTCCCCTGCACCGGCGACCCCAAGCACCTCGACCTGCTGGCCGAGGCCGCGCTCTGATCGCATGCACGAAGGAGGGCCGGGGCTCTGGGCCCCGGCCCTCCTCGCGGGTCCGGTCAGCCGACGGGCTCGACGACCGGTGCCGCAGCGCCGAAGACCAGCTCCGGCTGCGGCTCGCTGCCGCGCAGCAACCGGATCAGCGGGCCCGTCATGAATGTCGTGACCAGCGCCATGACCACCATGAGGGAGTACAGCCCGGTGTCCAGCACACCGAGTTGGAGCCCGACGGTGAGGATCACCAGCTCGGTCAGGCCGCGGGTGTTCATCAGCGTGGCCATCACCGCCGAGTCGCGGCCGCCCAGACCCAGCAGCCGGGCCCCGGAGAAGGCCCCGACGAACTTGCCGCCCACCGCGACGAGCAGGATCAGTCCGAGCTCGCCCAGGTCGTCCCCGTTCAGCTTGGACAGGTCCACCTTCAGCCCGGCGATCACGAAGAACACCGGCAGCAGGAAGACTGTCCCCACCGTGCCGAGGCTGTCGCGCAGCCCCTCGCGGAGCCCGGCAGGGCCGACCCGCGGCATCGCCAGGCCGAAGACGAAGGCGCCGAAGATGAAGTCCACGTGCATCCACTCCACCGCGGCGCACGAGAGCATCAGTCCGGTGGCCACGGCGGCCAGCAGCGCGGGCGTGAGACCCGCCTGGTTCTCACGGGCGGTGAACAGCCGCTGGAACAACGGCCGGACGACCCAGGCCATCAGCGCCAGATAGACCGGCGCCAGCATGACCCGCCACTGGAGACCGCCCCCGGCGACCGTGGTCACCACCGCGAGCATGCCCCAGGCCAGCAGGTCGCCGACCCCGGCCGCCGCCAGCGCCAGCCCGCCCAGTTCGGTGTGCTGCATCCGCCGGTCGGCCAGGATCCGCGCCAGCACGGGGAACGCCGTCACGGACATGGCCGCGCCGATGAACAGCACGAAGCCGGTGTGCGAGTGGCCGATCTGGTGCCGGTGGGCCAACTGGAAGGCCAGCACCGCGCCGAGGCCGAAGGGCAGCAGCATGGAGCCCAGGGACACCCCGGCCGCCACCTTGGCGCGGCCGCGCACCAGCGCCGCGTCAAGGTCGTAGCCGATGACGAACATGAAGAGGACGAGCCCCAGATCGGCCAGCGAGGTGAGGAACGGGCGCACGTCCATGGGGAAGAGCGCCCGGGTCACCGCGCCGCCGAAGAGCGTGGGGCCGAGCAGGACGCCGGCCAGGATCTCGCCGAGCACCGGGGGCTGGCCAATGGCCCGCGCCCCGGCGCCCAGCAACCGAGCCAGCACCAGGATCACCGCGATGCCCAGGAAGAGCATCGCCGCCTGATGGTCGGTCATATCAGCTGTGCTCCTTGCCCTCAGCCCTGCGTCGTCACGGGCTCCAAGCCCGCCGCGGCGGCCAGGACCTTGCCCAGCACGTCCTTCGGCTCGCCCTCGTCGGTGGCGCCGCGCCAGGCGATGAAGGCGTCCGGACGCACCAGCGCCGCGCCGCCCTCCGGGATGCCCCAGACGTCGGTCCAGCTGCGGTCCTGCTCGGCCGGGACCAGGTCGGTGCCGACCAGGTACGTCTTGAGCGGGACGCCCAGCTCGGCCGCCGCCTTGACCGCCGCGTCCGCCCACGCCTGACCGGCCTCGCCGGCCGGAGCGAGCAGCACGTAGTGGTCCCAGAACAGGTCGACGGTGGAGATCCGCTCGCCGTCCCGGTCCAGCCAGTAGTGCGGGGCACGGGTGCCCGGCTCGCCGGTCAGGGCCAGCTCCTGGGTCAGCGTCGGCGTGTCCATCGGGGCCGCGATGCCGGTGGAGCGGTAGCGGTAGCCGAGGGTGATGATGATGTCGTCCACCATCGCCTTCTTGTCCTCGTCCGTCGCGTAGCCGTGCCGGATCCGGTTGCGCACCAGCGCCTGCGAGGCCATCGCCGAACCGACGCGGTGACGCTCGGCGTGGTAGGTGTCCAGCAGCTGGTCACCCGCCCATCCGCTGATCACGCCCGCCAGCTTCCACGCCAGGTTGTGGGCGTCGTGGATGCCGGTGTTGGCGCCGAAGCCGCCCGCCGGCGGGTGGACGTGGGCGGCGTCGCCCGCGAGGAACACCCGGCCGGTGCGGAACCGCTCCGCGACCAGCTGCGCGCCCTCCCACGGGATCTTCGCGACGATCTCCACGTCGATGTCCTTGCCAGCGGCGCGCTGGACGATGCCGACGCAGCGCTCGTCGGTGAAGTCCTCCGGCTTCTCGCCCTGGTCCGGGTGGTAGATGGGCGCGGCCAGCCACGGGTTGATCCCGTGCAGCCGGGACAGGCCCATCAGGGTGCCACCCGCGGAGGCGTAGCACAGGATGAACTTCCGGCCCTTGAGCAGGACCTCGAGTTCGGGCGCCTGGAAGTAGATGCTGAGCGCGTGGAAGACGGTGCCCCGCCCCTCACGCTCGACGCCCAGCGTGCGGCGCACCTGGCTGCCCGCGCCGTCCGCGCCGACCAGGTAGTCGGCCCGGATGGTGAGCTTCTCGCCGGTGTCCAGGACCTCGGCCGTCGCCGTGACGCCGTCCTCGTCCTGGACGAAGTCCAGCAGCTTGGTGCGGAAGCGCACGTCCGCACCGTTCTCGCGGGCCTTCTCGGCCAGCACCTTCTCGTAGCGGTCCTGGCCGCAGCCCATCACCCGCTCGGGGCTGACCTGCGGCCCGTCGAGCGACGGGCGCTCGAGGAGCACCGCGTCGTCGATGCCCGCGAAGGTCTCGACCTGGATGATGCCGCCCTCGAAGTAGGCGTGCGTGTCGCCCTTCTCCAGCGCGCGGATGTCCTTGCCCAGACCCGCCGCGCGGAACAGTTCCATGGTGCGGGCCTGCAGGCCGGGGGCCCGGGGCAGCAGGGAGGTGCCGTCCCGCTTTTCCAGCACCATCGTGGGCACGCCGTGGCGTCCCAGGAAGAGTGAAGTCGCCAGCCCCACCGGGCCGGCACCGATGACAAGAACCGGGACTCGAACGTCTACCATGCCGTTCCCCTCGTCGACGTGCTGTCGCTGAGCAGGAGTACAGACGGCGGCTCGAGAATGCCTTACGAACCTCTCGGTTCGCGTGCCTCTCGAGGGGCTCCAGCGGTATTCGACGCGCCTTCCATCCGGGGCTGGGAACGTCCCCGCGACCAGCCTCATTGCAGAAGGAGCCTTCCGATGACGAGCACTCCCCTGGACGTCGGCACCGCCGCGGGCATCCTCCGCCTCGGCAACGCCTTCTGCGACGCCAAGGCGTTGCTGACCGCTGTCGAGTTGGACCTGTTCTCGCTGCTGCACAGCACGGGGGGTTCCACCGAGGAGGAGATCCGCACCCAGCTCGGCCTGCACGGTCGCGGCCTGCGCGACTTCCTCGACCTGCTGACCGCCCTGAAGCTGCTCACCCGCACCGACGGCCGCTACGCCAACGCGTCCGGCGCCGACGAGTTCCTGGTGCGCGACAGCGAGCAGTTCGTCGGCGGCTTCCTGCTGCGCTCCAGCCGCAACCTGTACCCGGCCTGGGGCCGGCTCCAGGAGGCGCTGCGCACCGGCGAGGCGCAGTCCGGCAGCCACTTCGACGAGGTCGTGAAGAACCCGGCGATCCTGCGCCAGTTCGTGGGCAGCATGGACGCGTTCACCAACGTGCTGGGCCCGCACGTGATCGAGGCGTTCGACTGGTCCGGCCACAACTCCGTGCTGGACGTGGGCGGCTGCCGCGGCAACCTGTGCGCCCAGATCGTCCGGGCGCAGCCGCACCTGGCCGGTCACGTCTTCGACCTGCCGCAGATGGCCCCGCTCAACGCGGAGCTGCTGGACGACCTCGGCCTGACCGGCAAGGTCGAGTTCCACGGCGGCAGCTTCTTCACCGACCCGCTGCCCGTCACCGCGGACGTGGTCATCCTCGGCCACGTGCTGCACGACTGGAACCCGGAGCAGCGCGAGGCGCTGGTCCACAAGGCGTTCAAGTCGGTCAACCCCGGCGGCGCGCTGGTGATGTACGACCGGATGCTCGACGACGAGGAGAAGCACGTCGAGAACCTGGTGATCAGCCTGGACATGCTGCTGGTCACCGACGGCGGCTCGGAGTACCCCGCCACGGAGGTCGTCGCCTACGCGGAGGCGGCCGGGGCAGCCTCCGTCGAGGTCTCCGAGCTGCACGACTACGACACGATCGTGGTCGCCCGCAAGGCCGCGTGATGACCGCGGTCGACAGCACCACCGGGATCGTGCGGGTGCTGCTGCGGATGGAGGTCCGTCCGGGGACGGAGGCCGAGTTCGAGCGGACCTGGCTCGAGATCGGCCACCGGATCGCCGAGCAGCCGGCCAACCTCGGCCAGCAGCTGGTCCGCAGCACCACCGATGCGCACGTCTACTTCGTCGTCACCGACTGGGCGGACGAGACCTCGTTCCGGACCTTCGAGCTCAGCGCCCCGCACCAGGAGAACCGCGCGGCGCTGAACCGGTTCCGGGTCGCGGGCGAGATGACCGTCACCCGGCTCGTGCACCGGCTGGAGGTGGCCTCGTGAGCGGCAGGCTGGCGTTCGTGGGGCTGGGCAACATGGGCGGCGGCATGGCCGCCCGGCTGCTCGCCCAGGGCTTCGAGCTGACGGTGCACAACCGCACGCCCGAGAAGGCGGCGCCGTTGGCCGCGGGTGGCGCGGTCGTCGCCGACTCGCCGGAGGCGGCGGTGGCGGGCGTCGGCACGGTCCTGATCAGCCTCGCCGACGAGCACGCGGTCGAGGAGGTGCTGTTCGGGCGGATCGTCCCGGCGCTCGCGCCGGGCAGCGTCGTCGTCGACACCTCCACCGTCTCGCCCGGCTACGCGGTCGAGGCCGCGGGCCGCCTCGCCGAGGCGGGCCTGCGCCGCGTCGAGGCCTGCGTCGTCGGCAACCCGCTCCAGGCCCGGGAGGGCCAGCTGCGGGTCTACGTCAGCGGCCCGGAGGCCGACGTCGCCGAGGTTCGGCCGATCCTGGACGCCATCGGCTCCGAGGTGGTCCCGACGGGCCCGTTCGGGACGGCGACGACGGTCAAGCTCATCTTCAACCTGCTGCTGGGCGCGCAGGTCGCCTCCCTGGCGGAGGCGGTCGGCTACGGCGTCACGGCCGGGCTGGACCGCGATCAGCTGCTGCAGGCCGTCGCGGCGAGCGGGTTCAGCTCGGTGGTGATGCGGTTCCGCGCGGAGCTGATGCGCGCCGGGCGCTACCAGCCGGCCTTCTTCCGTTCGGTGCTGATGGAGAAGGACCTCCGCCTGGCGGTGGCCGCGGCCCGCGACAACGGCGTGGACCTCCCGGTCCTGGAGTCCGTCCGCGCGGCGTTCGCCTCCGTGGTGGCGGCGGGCGACGGCGACAAGGACGCGGCGGTGGTCATCGAGCACACCAAGCACTGAGCTTCTGCACTCACCTCCCGTTGCACCGCCTAGGGGCGCGGGGAACTGCGCGACAAGCCACCGGCCTGCGGATGGTCCCCCTGTAACAGGGCCATCCGCATCGGGTGGTTGCTCGCGCAGTTCCTCGCGCCCCTGATCGCTTCCGCGGCTTTGACCCGGTCTTGAGCCGTCCTGCCGATGGTTCTCGCACGATGGTTCAACAGTCACCCAAGACTTGGAGGACCCGTGTCCCGACGACTGTTCACCTCGGAGTCCGTGACCGAAGGTCACCCGGACAAGATCGCCGACCGGATCAGCGACGCGATCCTGGACGCGATCCTCCGTCAGGACCCGTCCTCGCGCGTGGCCGTGGAGACGCTGATCACCACCGGTCAGGTCCACGTCGCGGGCGAGGTGACCACCACCGCCTACGCCGACATCCCGGCGATCGTGCGCGAGGCCGTGCTCGACATCGGCTACGACTCCTCCGCCAAGGGCTTCGACGGCGCCTCCTGCGGCGTCTCGGTGTCCATCGGCTCGCAGTCCCCGGACATCGCGCAGGGCGTCGACAGCGCCTACGAGGCGCGGGTCGAGGGCGACGTCGACGAGCTGGACAAGCAGGGCGCCGGCGACCAGGGCCTGATGTTCGGCTACGCGTGCGACGACACGCCCGAGCTGATGCCGCTGCCGATCTACCTGGCCCACCGCCTCTCGCGCCGGCTCACGGAGGTCCGCAAGAACGGCACCGTCCCGTACCTGCGCCCGGACGGCAAGACGCAGGTCACCATCGAGTACGACGGCGACAAGGCCGTCCGCCTGGACACCGTCGTGGTCTCCTCGCAGCACGCGCCCGACATCGACCTGGACTCCCTCCTCGCGCCCGACATCCGGGAGTTCGTCGTCGAGCCGGAGCTCAACGCGCTGGCCGAGCGCGGCATCGAGCTGGACGCCGACGGCTACCGGCTGCTGGTCAACCCGACCGGTCGCTTCGAGATCGGCGGGCCGATGGGCGACGCCGGCCTGACCGGCCGCAAGATCATCATCGACACCTACGGCGGCATGGCCCGCCACGGCGGCGGCGCCTTCTCCGGCAAGGACCCGTCCAAGGTCGACCGCTCCGCCGCGTACGCGATGCGCTGGGTCGCCAAGAACATCGTCGCGGCCGGTCTGGCCAAGCGCGCCGAGGTCCAGGTCGCCTACGCCATCGGCAAGGCCGAGCCGGTCGGCCTGTTCGTGGAGACCTTCGGCACCGAGACCGTCCCGGTCCTGGCGATCCAGGCCGCCGTCACCAAGGTCTTCGACCTGCGCCCGGCCGCCATCATCCGCGACCTGGACCTGCTCCGCCCGATCTACTCCCAGACCTCCGCCTACGGCCACTTCGGCCGTGAGCTGGCGGACTTCACCTGGGAGAACACCGACCGCGCCGAGAAGCTGCGCGCCGCAGCTGTCGTCCAGAAGGGTTGATCCACCGTGCGGATTCTCGTCACCGGTTCCATCGCGACCGACCACCTCATGGTCTTCCAGGGCAGCTTCAGCGAGCAGCTGATACCCGAGAGCCTTGAGAACGTCTCCCTGTCGTTCCTCGCCGACCGGCTCGAGATCCGCCGTGGCGGCGCGGCCGCGAACATCGCCTTCGGGCTCGGGCGGCTCGGTCTGCGCCCGGTCCTGGTCGGCGCGGCGGGGGAGGACTTCGCCGACTACGCCGACTGGCTGAACGTGCACGGCGTCGACACCGACTCCGTCCGGATCAGCCGCACGCTGCACACGGCCCGGTTCGTCTGCACGACGGACCGGGCGCAGAACCAGATCGCCACGTTCTACCCGGGCGCGATGAGCGAGGCCCGGGAGATCGAGCTGGCGCCGATCGGGCGCCGCGTCGGCGGCATCGACCTGGTCGTGATCTCCCCGAACGACCCCGAGGCGATGCTGCGCCACACCGACGAGTGCCGCAGCCTCGGTCTCGCGTTCGCGGCCGACCCCTCGCAGCAGCTCGCGCTGATGGACGGCGAGTCGGTGCGACGTCTGGTGGACGGGGCGCGCTACCTGTTCACCAACGAGTACGAGGCCGAGCTGCTGCTGTCCAAGACGGGCTGGTCCGAGCCGGAGGTGCTGGCCCGGGTCGGCACCTGGGTCACCACGCTCGCCGCGGACGGGGCCCGGATCAGCCAGGAGAGCGCCGCGCCCGTCCACGTCCCGGCCGTGCCGACCGAGAACGTCGTCGACCCGACCGGCGCGGGCGACGCCTTCCGCTCCGGCTACCTCGCCGGCGTGGTGCGCCGCTGGACGCCGGAGCGCTCGGCGCAGCTGGGCTGCGCGCTGGCCTCGGCCGTGCTGGAGTCGGCCGGCGGCCAGGAGTACGGGCTCAGCGCCGAGCTGCTCCAGGCGAAGATCGACACGGCCCACGGGGGTTCGGTGGCCAGGGACATGGCGCCGCTGCTCGCGGGGGTCCGATGAGCACAGGGACGTCGCTGCGCGAGGCGCTGGCCACCCGGGTCGTGGTCGCGGACGGGGCCATGGGCACGATGCTCCAGGCCCAGGACCCGACGCTGGAGGACTTCCAGGGGTACGAGGGCTGCAACGAGGTCCTGAACGTCTCCCGCCCCGACATCGTGCGCGCCGTCCACGAGGCGTACTTCGCGGTGGGCGTGGACTGCGTCGAGACGAACACCTTCGGCTGCAACGCCGCGGCGCTGGGCGAGTACGAGATCGAGGAGCGGATCGAGGAGCTGGCCGAGGCCGGCGCGCGGTTGGCCCGCGAGGTCGCGGACGGGTTCGCCGCGCGGGACGGCCGCGAGCGCTGGGTGCTCGGCTCGATGGGGCCGGGGACCAAGCTGCCCTCGCTCGGCCACCGGCCGTTCGCCGAGCTGCGCGAGGGCTTCCGCGCCTGCGCGGCCGGGCTGATCGCGGGCGGCGCGGACGCGCTGTTGGTCGAGACGACGCAGGACCTGCTCCAGACCAAGTCCGCCGTCCTCGGGGCCAAGGACGCCCTGCGGGAGGCGGGCGCGGACCTGCCGGTGATCGCGCAGGTGACCATGGAGACGACCGGCACGATGCTGCTGGGCTCCGAGATCGGTGCGGCGCTGACCGCGCTGGAGCCGCTCGGCATCGACCTGATCGGCATGAACTGCGCGACCGGTCCGGCCGAGATGAGCGAGCACCTGCGCTATCTGGCCCGGCACGCCAAGGTGGGCCTGTCCTGCATGCCGAACGCGGGCCTGCCGGTGCTCACCAAGGACGGGGCGCACTTCGACCTGACGCCGCAGCAGCTCGCCGACGCGCACGAGGCCTTCGTGCGCGACTACGGCCTCTCCCTGGTCGGCGGCTGCTGCGGCACCACGCCGGAGCACCTGCGGGCCGTGGTGGACCGGGTCCGGGGGCTGCCCCTGACGCCGCGCACGCCGCAGCCGGAGGCGGCCGCCTCCTCGCTCTACCAGGCCGTCCCGTTCCGCCAGGACCTCGCGTATCTGGCGATCGGTGAGCGGACGAACGCGAACGGGTCGAAGAAGTTCCGCGATTCGATGATCGCGGGCGACTGGCAGGCGTGCGTGGACATCGCGCGCGAGCAGATCCGCGAGGGCGCGCACCTGCTGGACCTGTGCGTGGACTACGTCGGCCGTGACGGCGTGGCGGACATGCGCGAGCTGGCCGGACGCCTGGCCACGACCTCGACGCTGCCGATCGTGCTGGACTCGACCGAGCCGCAGGTGCTGCGCGCGGGCCTGGAGCTGCTGGGCGGCAGGGCGGTGCTGAACTCGGTCAACTTCGAGGACGGCGACGCGGACGACTCGCGTTACGGCCGGATCGCGGCGCTCGCGGCCGAGCACGGCGCCGGGCTGATCGCGCTGACGATCGACGAGGAGGGCCAGGCCCGCACGGCGCAGACGAAGGTCGCCATCGCGGAGCGCCTGATCGAGGACCTGGGCTCCCGGTTCGGGGTCTC
>NZ_BBPQ01000043.1:0-3719 GCF_000787855.1 Streptacidiphilus anmyonensis
TCCATAGTCCGTGCGCCCGTCAGTCGCAGGCGGGTCCTGCGGTACACGGCCGGCGCGGTCGTCGCCGGCGTCGCGGGGACCACCGCCTGGCAGGCGTGGGCCGACGCCCGGGACGACGAGCGCGAGGCCCGCGAGGCCCGCGCCGACGGCGTGCTGCGCACCCTGGCCGAGAGGGCCGCGGCCGTCCGCGCCCGCGACGCCGGCGCCCTGGCGGCGACCGTCGCCCCGAACGCCCCGGCGGACCTGGTCCGGCGTCAGCACGAACTGGTCGCCAACCTGGCCGAGGTGCCGCTCGCGCAGTGGGGCTACCAGCTCCTCGCCCTGGACGCCTTCCCGCTGCCGCCCGCCGTCGGCGCCGGGGAGCGCGTCGCGGTCGCCGTCGAGCTCGACTACCGGCTCGACGGCTTCGACGAGCAGGCGCTGAGCGCCACCCAGAACCTCACCTTCGAGCGCGCCGCCGACGGCCGGTGGCTGCTCGGCTCCGACCAGGACCACCCTGGCGGCGACGTGCTGCTGTGGGACCTCGGGCCGGTGCGCGTCGTCCGCGGCCGCTACAGCCTGGTGCTCGGCCTGCGCGACCAGGCCACCCTGGCCGCGCTCGGCGCGGAGGCCGACCAGGCCGTGCCGACCGTCAGCGGCGTGTGGGGGAGCGGCTGGGGGCAGCGGACCGTGCTGATCGCCCCGCAGACCGCCGACCAGTTCGGCACGCTGCTCGGAGCCGACCCCTCCGCCTTCGCCGGCATCGCCGCCGTCTGCACCGGCGAGCTCGGTGCGGCGGACGCCCGCCGCACCGACCGGATCACCGTCAACCCCGGCGCCTGGGACGAACTGAACGCCCTCGGCCGCCGTGTCGTGGTCACCCACGAGACCACCCACGTCGCCACCCGCGCCCAGACCGAGCAGTGGACGCCGCGCTGGCTCTCCGAGGGCGTCGCCGACTGGACCGGCTACCTCGGCACCGGCCGCACCCCGACGCAGACCACCCCGGAGCTCACCGCCGCCCTCACGACCGCCGGGCCCCGGGCCGCGGCCCTGCTGGCCGCGCTGCCGAGCGACGCCGACTTCGACGCCGGCGCGACCGGCACCTCGCTGCAACAGGCCTACCAGAAGGCGTGGTTCGCCTGTCGCAGCGTCGTCGAGCGGTACGGGCAGCCGAAGCTCGTCGCCCTCTACGCGGCGGTCGCCGCGGGCGGTCGCAGCGGCAGGCTCTCCCCGGACGCCGTGCTGGACCGCGCGCTGCGCGCCACCCTGGGCGTCGGCACGGACGCGTTCACGACGCAGTGGCGGTCGGACGTGTTGACGGCGCTGCGGAAGGCCCCCTGACGGGGGCGGCGTCCCCGTCGGTCCGCCACAGCCGCACGCACGCCAGCACCGCCGCGGCGAGCAGCAGCAGGTCGCGCGCGGAGATCAGCGACGTGCCCAGCACCGAGCGCCGCACCAACTCGCCGAAGAAGAGCGGGAACTCCAGGAAGGTCAGCGGCGCGGCGGCGGCCAGCAGCCAGGCCACCGGCCGTATCCGGGTGGCCGGCACGGTCAGGCACACGGCCGCCGCGCCGAGCAGCCAGATCACGTACTGCGGGCTGATCACCCGGCTGGTGACGGTGAACAGCAGCACCGCGGTCAGCGCGGCGTCCGCCACCGTCACGGCCGTCCACACCCGGTTGCGCCGACGCCACACCACTAGGAAGCCGAAGGCGAGGACCGTCGACGCGACCATGACCAGGCCCGTCGCGTGGACGTGCGGGCCGAGGAACTCCAGCGAGCCGTAGTGCATGGCCACCCGGCCGTGCCAGAGCCCGAGGCAGGAGCCGACGTAGAAGGGCAGCGCCCCCAGCGACTCGATCTCGATCCCGCGCGCGCCCTGGAAGCCGAGGAACGAGAAGGCGCCGTGCGTCGTCACCGCGGCCACGAAGCAGACCGCCGCGGCGGTCAGCGCGCACGCGGTCCAGGAGCGCCGGGCGGCGTGGCCTCGCGGCGAGGCGCCGGCCAGCACCAGCATCGGCCAGACCTTCAGCATCGTGCCCAGCCCGGCCAGGACCCCGGCGAAGCGCGGCCGGCGGGTCAGGGTCAGCGTCGCGGCGATCGCGACGGCGGTGACCACGAGGTCGAAGCGGCAGTAGGCGGTCGGGCCGATCAGCGGCACGGAGGCCACCCACAGCCAGGCGCCGGTCCGGCTGCCCCGGCCCGCGCGGACGAGCAGCAGCAGCGCGGCCGCGTCGCAGGCCGCCACCATGGCGACGAAGGTGACGAAGTACGATCCGGGCAGCCACAGCGGCAGCAGTATCAGCAGACCGGCCAGCGGCGGGTACTGCCACGTGACGTCGTCCATCGGGAAGGTCCCGGTGCGCAGCACCTCCGCCCAGCCCTGGTAGATGACCTTCACGTCGCTGGCGACGTCGGTGTGCGGCACCCGCAGCACACCCAGGGTCACGGTCACCAGCAGTGCCCGGCTCACGGTCCAGCCCGCCCAGACCGCCAGGGTCCTGCTGCTGAGGATGCGCATTGCCATATCGTACGGATCAGCCCAAGCCGGACCGAGGCTGCCAGACCGAGAAACCAAGGGCCCTGTGAACAAGACCCTGATCGTCACCAACGACTTCCCCCCGCGCCAGGGCGGCATCCAGACCTTCGTGCACAACATGGCGCTGCGCCTGCCCCCGGAGAGCCTCGTCGTCTACGCCTCGACCTGGCGTGACGGCTCCGAGGTGCGCAGGTTCGACGCGGAGCAGCCGTTCGAGGTCGTCCGTGACCGCACGACGATGCTGCTGCCGACCCCGCGGGTGACGCGCCGGGCCGCCGAGCTGCTGCGCGCGCACGGCTGTTCCTCGGTCTGGTTCGGCGCGGCGGCGCCGCTCGGCCTGATGTCGCCGGCGCTGCGCCGCGCGGGGGCGGAGCGGATCGTCGGCATGACCCACGGTCACGAGGCGGCGTGGGCGCAGCTGCCGGCCTCCCGGCAGCTGCTGCGCCGGATCGGCGCGGGCACGGACACGTTGACCTATCTGGGCGAGTACACGCGCGCCAGGATCGCCGCCGCCGTCGGGCCGCAGGCGGCGGCGCGCATGGTCCAGGTGCCCCCGGGCGTGGACGAGCGGACCTTCCACCCCGCCTCGGGCGGCGACGCGGTCCGGGCCCGGCTGGGCCTGACCGACCGGCCCGTGGTGGTGTGCGTCTCGCGGCTGGTCCGGCGCAAGGGACAGGACACCCTGATCCGCGCCTGGCCGGCCGTGCTGGCCAGGGTGCCGGACGCGGTCCTGCTGATCGTCGGCGGCGGCCCCTACCGGGCGGACCTGGAGAAGCTGGCGGAGGTCACCGGGGTCTCCGCGTCCGTGCGGTTCACCGGCCCGGTGCCGTGGGAGGAGCTGCCCGCGCACTACGGCGCGGGCGACGTCTACGCCATGCCCTGCCGGACCCGCCGCGGGGGGCTGGACGTCGAGGGCCTCGGCATCGTCTACCTGGAGGCGTCGGCGACGGGTCTGCCCGTCGTCGCGGGCGACTCCGGCGGCGCGCCGGACGCGGTCCGCGAGGGCGAGACGGGCTACGTGGTCCCGGGCCGCGACCGCGGCGACCTCGCGCGGCGGCTGGTCGAGCTGCTGCTCGACGAGGGGCTGCGGGCCAGGATGGGCGCGGCGGGCCGGACGTGGGTGGAGGAGGCCTGGCGCTGGGACCTGCTGGCGCACCGGCTGGAGGGCCTGCTCTGAAACGGTGAGGGGCGGCGGGGG
>NZ_BBPQ01000043.1:4246-66273 GCF_000787855.1 Streptacidiphilus anmyonensis
GGCGGGGGCCGAGGCCCCCGCCGCCCCTCACCGTCAGGGCGTCACTTCGCGTACAGCGCCTCGACCTCGGCGCTGAAGTCCTTCATCACGACCGCGCGCTTCAGCTTGAGCGAGGGCGTGAGGTGGCCGGAGTCCTCCGAGAGCACCGTGTCGATGACCCGGAACTTCTTGACCGCCTCGGCGTGCGAGACCGCCGCGTTGCCGTCGTCGATCGCGGCCTGGAGGGCGGCCAGCAGGTCGGCGTCGTCCTTGAGGTCGGTGACCGTGGCGTTCTCGGGCTTGCCGTGCAGCTGCTTCCAGGTCGGGAAGAACTCCGGGTCCACGGTGAGCAGCGCGGCGATGAACGGGCGGGCGTCGCCGACCACCATGCACTCGCCGACCAGCGGGTGCGCCCGGACCCGGTCCTCGATCACGGCCGGGGCGACGTTCTTGCCGCCGGCGGTGACGATGATCTCCTTCTTGCGGCCGGTGATCTTCAGGTAGCCGTCCTCGTCCAGCTCGCCGATGTCGCCGGTGGCGAACCAGCCGTCGTGCAGGGCCTCGGCGGTGGCCTCCGGGTTCTGCCAGTAGCCGGCGAACACCTGCGGGCCCTTGAGCAGGACCTCGCCGTCGTCGCCGATCCGGGCGGCGGAGCCCGGCAGCGGCTGGCCGACGGTGCCGATCTTCGGCCGGTCGTGCGGGTTGAAGGCGGTGGCCGCGCAGGTCTCGGTCAGGCCGTAGCCCTCGAGCACGGTGAAGCCGATGCCGCGGTAGAAGTGGCCCAGCCGCTCGCCCAGCGGCGCGCCGCCGGAGATGGCGTGGGTGGCCCGGCCGCCCAGCGCGTTGCGCAGCTTGCTGTAGACCAGCGCGTCGAACAGGCGGTGACGCAGCTTCAGGCCGAGCGAGGCGCCGCCGGGGGTGTCCAGCGCGCGGCTGTAGGCGATGGCGGTCTCGGCGGCGCGGTCGAAGATCTTGACCTTGCCCTCGGCCTGCGCCTTGGCGCGGGCGGCGTTGTAGACCTTCTCGAAGACGCGCGGCACGCCGAGGATCAGCGTCGGGCGGAACGAGGCCAGCTCGGCGGTGACCTCCTTGATGTCCGGGACGTGGCCGATGCGGATCGGCGCCATCGCGGCGGCGATCTCGGCGATCCGGCCCAGCACGTGCGCCTGCGGCAGGAAGAGCAGCACCGAGGAGTGGCCCGGTTGGAACAGCGGGGTCAGCCGCGCGGTGATGTTGCCGAGCTCCGCCATGAAGTTGGCGTGGGTGAGCATGCAGCCCTTGGGGCGGCCGGTGGTGCCCGAGGTGTAGACGATGGTGGCGACGGTGTCCGGGCCGAGGGTGGCGCGGCGCTCGTCGACGGCGGCGTCGGAGACCTCCGCGCCGGCTCTCACCAGCTCGTCGAGGCCTCCGGCCTCCAGCTGCCAGACCTGCTTCAGCTGGGGCAGCCGCTCGCGCACCTCGGCGATGACGGCCTCGTGGCGCGGCAGTTCGGCGACGCAGACCACCGCGCCGGAGTTGCCGAGGATCCACTCGACCTGCTCGGCCGAGGACGTCTCGTACACGGGCACGGTGACGGCGCCGGCGCACCAGATCGCGAAGTCCAGCAGGGTCCACTCGTAGCGGGTGCGCGCCATCAGGCCCACCCGGTCCCCGGGGCCGACACCGGAGGCGATCAGGCCCTTGGCGGCGGCCCGCACCTCGGCGAGGAACTCGGTGGCGGTGCGGTCCTGCCACGCGCCGTCGACCTTGCGGGCGACGAGCGGCAGATCGGGGTACCGCTCAGCGTTGGCATGGATGAGATCGGTGAGGTTTCCGCCGCTCGGCACCTGGTAGAGGGCCGGAAGGCTGAACTCGCGCAAAGCTTGCTCCTCGATCATCTCGCGCCGTCCGGCCAGAGCTGCTCGCTCAACCGACATGGGCGCTGCCACGGCGACGCTGCTGGGACGCCAGGACGTTACTAGCGGGTAGGACCAAAGGGGTAGATGTACCAGCCAGGTGTTTCCAGGGTCACACTGATGACCAGCGTAGTGGGGGCCTAGGGTTGGGCCCATGCGGGTCCATGTGGTCAGTGACGTGCACGGCAACAGCGAGGCGCTGGCGCGCGCCGGTGAGGGCGCGGAGGCGCTGGTCTGTCTCGGGGATCTGCTGCTCTTCCTCGACTACGCCGACCACAGCCGCGGCATCTTCCCCGACCTGTTCGGCGCGGCGAACGCCACCGAGCTGGTGCGGCTGCGCACCGAGCGCCGCTTCGAGGACGCGCGCGCCTTCTCCGCCCAGCTGTGGGCCGGCGTCGGCATGGACCGCGCCGAGGCGATCGAGGGCGCCGTGCGCCGCCAGTACGCCGAGCTGTTCGCCGCCTTCCCCGCGCCCACCTACGCCACCTACGGCAACGTCGACCTGCCGCGTCTGTGGCCGGAGTTCGCCCGCGCCGGGGTCACCGTGCTGGACGGGGAGACGGTCGAGCTCGGCGGTCTGGTCTTCGGCTTCGTCGGCGGCGGGCTGCCGAGCCCGATGCGGACCCCGTTCGAGATCACCGACGAGGAGTACGCGGCCAAGGTAGCGGCCCTGGGGCGGGTCGACGTGCTGTGCACGCACATCCCGCCCGCGGTCCCCGAGCTGACCTACGACACCGTCGCCCGCCGGTTCGAACGCGGCAGCGAGGCGGTGCTGGCGGCGATCCGCGAGACGCAGCCCGCGTACGCCCTTTTCGGGCACGTGCACCAGCCGCTCGCCCGGCGGATGCGGATCGGCCGCACCGAGTGCGTCAACGTCGGCCACTTCAACGCGACCGGCCGCCCCTGGGTCCTGGACATCTGAGCCCGGACGGCCGAGCGCTTCGCGCCTGCGCGGACGCGATAGCCTCTTCGCGGCAGCAGACAGCAGTTCACGAAGACACGTGGTTGAGAGGCGGAGGCCACCCGATGGCGGAGCACACCAGGTCGAGCACCACGATCGAGGCCACCCCTGCCGCGATCATGGCCGTGATCGCGGACTTCGCCGCGTACCCGGTGTGGACCGGCGAGGTCAAGGAGATCGAGGTCCTGGCCGAGGGCGACGGCGGCCGCGCCGAGCAGGTGCGACTGCTGCTGGACGCCGGGGCCATCAAGGACGAGCACGTGCTCGCCTACACCTGGGACGGCGACCGCAAGGTCAGCTGGACCCTGGTGAAGAGCCAGATGCTCAAGTCCCTCGACGGCTCCTACACCCTCGCCCAGGCCGGGGGGCGGACCGAGGTCACCTACCAGCTCGCCGTGGACGTCAAGATCCCGATGCTGGGCATGATCAAGCGCAAGGCCGAGAAGGTCATCATCGACCGGGCGCTGGCCGGTCTGAAGAAGCGCGTCGAGGAACTCGCCGTCTGATGTCCTCCGCACCCGCGATGCCCCGGCTGGTCCTGGTCACCGGCGCGGGCGGAGCCGGCCGCAGCACCGTCGCGGCCGCCACCGCCGCGCAGGCGGCCGCGTCGGGGGAGCGGGTGCTGCTCGTCGCCGCCGACGACCCGCACCGCGCGGTGGACGGGTTGCTCGACCACAAGCTGAGCGGCGCGCCAGCCCGGACCGGGCTGGCGCCGGGGCTGTTCGCGCTGCGGCTGGACGAGCAGGCGTCCTTCCGGGCCGCCGGCCTGAAGCTGATGGAACGCGCCGGGCCCCTCTTCGACCTGCTCGGCGTCGAACCGCTGGAGGCGGACGAGCTCTCCGCCCTGCCCGGCGCCCGCGAGCTCGCCCTGCTCGACCTGCTGCGCTCCCTGCCGGGCCCGGCCGCCGAGGGCGCGGGCGGCCACGACGCGGGCTACGACCTGGTGGTCGTCGACGCCCCGCCCGTCGCGCAGCTGGTGACCGCGCTCGCGCTGCCCGCACAGCTCGACGCCTACCTGGCCCGGCTGCTGCCCGACGAGCGGCAGGCGGCCCGCGCGCTGCGCCCGATCCTGGCCGGGCTCGCGGGCGTGCCGATGCCCGCGCAGTGGCTGTTCGAGGCCCGCGCCTGGGCCTCGGCCGAACTGGCGGACGTCCGCACCGCGTTGGACGCGCCCGGCACCACCGTCCGGCTGGTCGTCGCCCCGCCGCGCGGCCCGCGCGCCCGCGCCCAGCTGCGTCGGCTGCGGGCCGCGATGGCCCTGCACCAGCTGCCATTGGAGTCGGTGATCGTGGACGGCGCCGAGCTGCCGAACGCCGAGGACTGGGCCGACAAGACGGCCTGGGGCGGCGTGCCCGTGCACGCCGTGCCGGACCTCGGCCGTGAGCCCGAGCGCGGCGACCTGTTCGCGCTGGCCGAGCCCGCCGCCCTGGCGGCCTGGCCCCAGGCGCCGGTCCTGGCCGCCCGTGAGGCGACGGCCTGGGCCGTCACCGACCGGCTCGACACCCCCGAGGGCGTGCTGGTCTGGCGCATCCCGCTGCCGGGCGCCGAACGCGGCGACCTCGACCTGGTCCGCCGCGGCGACGAGCTGCTGCTCGGCGTGGCCGGGACCCGTCGCGCCGTCCCCCTCCCCTCGGCGCTGCGCCGTTGCACGGTCGCGGGCGCCGCGCTCCGCGACGGGGAGCTGACCGTGCGATTCGCCCCCGACCCTTCCCTGTGGCCCGCCTCTCCCAGGTAACGTCGAAGGCGAAGACGCCGACGAGGGGAGTGGGTCATGAGCAGTGCCGAGGACAACGCCGCGGAGCGCAGCGGGGACGTGTGGGCGGAGGCCGTCGCCGAGCAGAGCACCGGCCAGAACACCGGGCAGAACACGGGACGGAGCGGCGGGCAGGAGCACGCGGAGCCGGCCGTGTCCGAGGACCATGTCCCGGTGGCCGACGCCGATCAGGTCGACGTCGAGGGCGACGGGGCCGGGGCGGGCGCGCGGGGCGACGCCGGCGAGGGGTCGCCGTTCGGCGGCGAGCTGCCGTTCGGTGCGGATCTGGGCCCGCTCGTGGACGAGGTCCGCCGGTTCGCCTCGACGGTGAGCGAGAAGGTGACCGCGCTGAGCTCGGGTCAGAGCGACCCGATGGAGGTGCTGCAGAACCTCGCCGCGCCGCTGCGGAGCAGCAGCCCGGCCGTGTACGGACACCTGCTGGCCGCGGGGGGCGAACTGATCGCGGCGTACCGGGCTGCGGTTTCAGCCTCCGAACGCCGCTGGGCGGCGCCGAAGCAGAACGGGACCGAACAGATCGACCTGGACTAGACCTCCGAGGCCGGAGCTGACGCAGAAAGAGGAGATTTGTTTTCGACTTCTGAAGTCGACCCGGAACACTCTCGCCTTCCTGTCTTCGGCTAATGTACGGTACCGCCCAGCGGGGATCCACCGGAGACTGAGGGACACATGGGACTCACCATCGGCGTCGACGTCGGCGGCACGAAGATCGCGGCCGGGGTCGTGGACGAGAACGGGGCGATCCTGGCGCGCACCCGCGTGCCGACGCCCGCCGATCCGCAGTGGGCCGTCGGCGCCATCGCCGACGCGATCAAGGAGCTGCGCGAGGAGCACGACGTCGTCGCCGTCGGCGTCGGCGCTCCCGGCTACATCGACCGCGACCGCTCCACGGTCCTGATGGCGCCCAACATCGCCTGGGAGAACGAGCCGCTGAAGGCCCGTATCGAGGATCTGGTCCACCTGCCGACGGTGGTCGAGAACGATGCCAACGCGGCCGCCTGGGGCGAGTTCCGCTTCGGCGCCGCGGCCAGCCACCAGGACATGATCATGGTCACGGTGGGGACGGGCATCGGCGGGGGCATTGTCATCGAGGGCCGGATGCACCGCGGCAGCTTCGGGGTGGCCGGCGAGATCGGCCACCTGAACATGGTCCCCGACGGCCTTCCCTGCGGCTGCGGCTCCAAGGGCTGCTGGGAGCAGTACAGCTCCGGCCGCGCCCTGCGCCGCTACGGCCGCGAGGCCGCGGCCGCCGATCCGCTGCGCGGCAAGCGGCTGCTGGAGCTGAACGAGGGCGTCGCCGAGACGATCACCGGCAGCCAGATCACCCAGGCCGCCCAGGAGGGCGACCCGATGGCCCTCGACGTCTACGACGAGCTGGCCGACTGGCTCGGCCGCGGCCTGGCCGACCTCGCCTCCCTCTTCGACCCGGCCGTCTTCGTCCTCGGCGGCGGCGTCTCCGACTCCGGCCACCTGCTCCTCGACCCGGTCGCCAAGGCCTTCGAGAAGTACCTCATCGGCGGCGTCCACCGCCCCCGCGCCGAGGTCGTGCTCGCCACCATCGGCTCCGCCGCCGGCATCATCGGCGCCGCGGACCTCGCCCGCGTCTGACCCCCGCCGGGCTCCGACCACCACGCCGCACGATCTCCACACGATGTGCCCGCGCCGTTTCCCGGTGCGGGCACTGTTGTTTTGTCAGACTCGAAGGCATGGACTCGCTCGTGCACCAGACGGAGCTGCCGCCCTCCGGGCCGCAGCGGGACGGCTCGGAGATCGTTCGGGTCGTCAGCTACAACATCCGCAGCCTGCGGGACGACCGCACCGCGGTGGTGCGCGTGCTGCGGGCGCTGGAACCGGACCTGGTCTGCGTCCAGGAGTCCCCGCGCTTCTGGTTCCCCCGCCCCCAGGCCGCCTGGCTGGCGCGCTCGGCGGGGCTGATGGTGCTCAGCGGCGGCAGGTCCGCCTCCGGTCCGCTGCTGCTGGGCCGCCTGCGGGCGGTGCCGCTCTCCACCCACGACATCTGGCTGCCCCGCCGCCCGGAGCTGCACCAGCGCGGCTTCGCCACCACCGTGGTCCGGCTGGGCGCCGCGGCGCCGTTCTCGGTGACGAGCTGTCACCTGTCCCTGGACTCCGGGGAGCGGTACGAGCAGTTCGAGCTCCTGCTGGACCACCTCGGCGGCCTCGGCGTGGCGCACTCGGTCGTCGGCGGGGACTTCAACGAGCACCCGGGAGAGCGCGGTTGGGATCTGCTGGCCTCCCGCCTCCAGGACGGCTGGACGACCCGCCCGTGGGGGAACGAGTTCAGCAGCGTGCCGAAGCACCCGTACCAGCGCATCGACGGCGTCTTCGCCACCAGCGGGGTCGAGGTGCTGGCCTGCGGCGTCCCGGGCGAGGGCCTCCCGGGGCTGGGCGCCCTGAGCGGGAGGGACCTCGTCCTCGCCACCGACCACCTGCCGGTCGTCGCGGTGCTACGGGTGCCCGCCGCGGCGTGAAGCGGGGTGAACCGGCGTGAACCGGCGTGAACCCGCGGGCCTCAGACGACCGCGCCGTGGTTCGGGTCGTCGTCGTGGTCCTCCGGGTCCGGGTCCTTCATCCGCACCACCAGCGTCGCCACCGCTCCGGCGATGCTGCACACGCCCAGGAACGTCGCCATCCCCTGCGGCAGCTCGCCGATGCCGCCCAGCAGGATCAGGGCGATGCCGACGACCAGGGCCAGCAGGGCCAGCTTCGTCGCCGGCTGCGCCCGCGGCAGCGGGGGCGGCTCCGGCGGGGTGTAGTGCTCGTCGTCCGGGTCCTCCGCGGCCGTCCAGGCGCGCGGGTCGACCGGCGGGACCGCCTGGACCATCGGGAGCGGGCGGACGACGGGCGGACGCGGGCGCTCCTGCGGTGCGCCCAGGCCCATGTCGGACGCGGAGACGTCCTCCGCCTCCGGCCAGCTGCGGTCGGACTCGGCGACGGGCTCGTCGAAGCCGGCCACCAGCTCCGCGAACAGCTCGTCGTCGGAACGGCCGGATCGTTCGGGGCGCTCCGCGCCCTCCGGCTCGGCCATCGCGCTCAGCCCTTCGCCACGGGAACGGTCAGGCGCTGGACGAAGTCCATGCTCCCGTCGAAGATCAGCTCCGCGTCGTAGTCGAGCGTCGCCACGTGGAGGCTGCGTTCCAGCAGGCGCTCCTCGAGATCCTTCGAGCCGACGTGCTCCAACAGGGTCCGGCCGCTGTCGGGCGAGACCACGTTGTCCTTGGGGCTGCGGAAGAGCAGCAGCGGCTGCGTCACCGACGGCAGCTCGGACTGGACGATCTTCGTCAGCTGCTTCATCGAGTGCGCGGCGTGCAGCGGGGTGCGGGTGTAGCCGCCCTCGTCGACGCCGGGCTTGGCGATGTCGCTGGCGATCCCGGGGAAGCTCGGCACCAGGTGGCGGACCACCGGCAGCGCGACGTGCGCCTGTCCGGGCATCTTGACCAGCGGGTTCACCAGCACCAGGCCGCTGACCCCCGGGCCCTGCTGCGCGGCCAGGTGCAGCGAGAGCAGCCCGCCCATGGACAGGCCGAAGACGAAGACCTGGTCGCACTCCTCCGCGAGCTCCAGGTACTCGCGTTCCACCGTCGCGTACCAGTCCTGCCAGCGGGTGGTGTTGAGGTCCTTCCAGTGCGTGCCGTGGCCCGGCAGCAGCGGGAGGGAGACGCTGTAGCCCTCGGCGGCGGCCCGCTCCGCCCAGGGGCGCATCGACCTCGGGGATCCGGTGAAGCCGTGGCAGACCAGGATTCCCACCGGCCCGCCGTGATGGCGGTACGGTTCGGCGCCGGGCAGCAGCGGCATGACGGGTCCTTCCCGAGGGGTGGGCCAAGTGGGGGCGAATCGGGTGCGCCAGTACGCGCCATCGTCGCACGTCGGCAACGCGCGCGTACAGCTTCCGTATTCCCGCCCGCCTTCCTCCTGCCTCCGGGTGGAGGGAGACTGGCGCGAACCGGACTAAGGTTCTCGTTGGTCAGGTGAGTATGGAGGTCAGGGTTGTTCTACCGGCTGATGAAGTTGATCGTCGCCCCGATGCTGAAGGTCTTCTTCCGTCCGTGGGTCGACGGGATGGAGAACATCCCCGAGGAGGGCCCGGCCATTCTGGCCAGCAACCACCTCTCGTTCTCCGACTCGTTCTTCCTTCCCGCGCTGATCCCGAAGCGCCGGGTGACCTTCATCGCCAAGTCCGAGTACTTCACCGGGACGGGTATCAAGGGCAAGTTGACGGCCGCCTTCTTCAAGGGCGTCGGGCAGCTCCCGGTGGACCGTTCCGGTGTGCGCGGGGCCGGTGAGGCCGCGATCCGCAGCGGCATCGAGGTCATCGAGCGCGGCGAGCTCTTCGGCGTCTACCCCGAGGGCACCCGGTCGCCCGACGGACGCCTCTACCGCGGCAAGGTCGGCGGCGTGGCCCGCATCGCCCTGGCCACCGGCGCGCCGGTGATCCCGGTCGCGATGATCGACACCGAGAAGCTCCAGCCCCCGGGCCAGGTGCTGCCGAAGCTCGGCGTGCGCCCCGGCATCCGGATCGGCCGGCCGATGGACTTCTCCCGCTACCACGGCATGGAGAACGACCGCTTCATCCTGCGCTCGGTCACCGACGAGGTGATGTACGAGATCATGCGCCTCTCCGGGCAGGAGTACGTGGACGTCTACGCCACCGCCGCCAAGCGCGCGATGCAGGAGGCGAAGAAGCAGGAGAAGCAGGAGAAGCAGCACGAGAAGCAGCAGGCCAAGCAGGCTGCGCAGAGTCAGCAGGACCAGCAGGAGCAGTAGGAGGGGACGTGGAGGACGTCGGGGGGAAGCCGAGGAGCGCAGCGGTCGCCGTCGGCGGTTCGTTCTCCGTCGAGCAGCCGCTGTGGATCGCGATCAGCGCGTTCCGCGTGCTGACGCTGCTCTACGCGATCGGCCGGTACGCCCAGCACGAGCAGCACTACACGAACATGCTCGGCGCCTGGATCTACATGGGCGTCCTGTCGGTCTGGACGCTGGGCACCGTCAAGGTCTTCTGGTCCAAGGAGCACTGCGGCCGCCGCTGGCTGTTCGCGGACCTCGCCCTGGTGGTGCTGGGCATCCTGCTGACCCGCGCCTTCGACGCCCCGGTCTACGTGCACGACGGGGACGTCACCCTGCCGACCATCCGCGCGGCGGGCAGCGTGCTCGGCTTCGCCGCCTACGGCGGCTGGCTCCCGGCGGCGTTCGCCGGGACGGTGGTCGGCGTCGCCAACGTCATCGAGGCGGGCAAGCTCGACTCCTCGAACCTGCACAACATCGTGCTGCTGCTGCTCTCGGGCGTCGCCATCGGCTTCGTCATCGACCTGGCCCGCAAGAGCGAGGAGACGCTCGCCCGCGCGCTGGAGATCCAGGCGGCGACCCGGGAGCGCGAGCGGCTGGCCCGGGACATCCACGACGGCGTGCTGCAGGTGCTGTCGCTGGTGAAGCGGCGCGGACTGGAGCTCGGCGGGGAGGCCGCGGAGATCGCGAGCCTGGCCGGTGAGCAGGAGGTGGCGCTGCGCCGCCTGATCACCAGCGGTCTCGGTCCGGCCGAACCGGCCGGCCCCGTTCGCGCGGCCGAGGCGCCGGTCGACCCGAGCACCCCGCAGGACCTGCGGATCCTGCTGGCGCCGCTGTCGGACCAGCGGGTCAGCGTGGCCCAGCCCGGGACGGCGGTGCTGCTGCCCGCCCAGGCGGCGAGCGAACTGGCGGCGGCGGTCGGCGCCGCGTTGGACAACGTCCGTCAGCACGTGGGCGAGCAGGCCCAGGCGTGGATCCTGGTCGAGGACGAGCCGGACTCCGTGATCGTGAGCGTGCGCGACGAGGGTCCCGGCTTCGATCCGGCGCGCCTGGCCGAGGCGGAGCGCGAGGGCCGGCTGGGCGTCTCGCAGTCGATCCGCGGCCGACTGCGCGATCTCGGCGGCAGTGCGGAGATCTTCTCGGCGGCCGGACAGGGCACCGAGGTGGAGCTGCGGGTGCCGAAACAGCGTCAGCAGAGCCGTCAGTAGAGCCGTCAGCAGGGCCGTCAGCAGGCGTCAGCGGGAGGGGAAGCGATGGGCGAGGCGATACGGGTGATGGTGGTCGACGACCACCCGATGTGGCGTGAGGCCGTGGCGCGGGACCTTGCGGACGCCGGCTTCGAGGTCGTGGCCACCGCGGGCGACGCCCGCGAGGCGGTCCAGCGCGGCCGGGCGGTCTCCCCGGGCGTGGTGGTGCTCGATCTCAACCTGCCGGACCAGCCGGGCGTCGAGGTCTGCCGCCAGCTGATGACGGGTGACGCGGCGCCGCGCGTGCTGGTGCTGTCCGCCAGCGGCGAGCACGGCGACGTCCTGGAGGCGGTCAAGTCCGGCGCCACCGGGTATCTGGTCAAGTCCGCCAGCCGCGAGGAGCTGATCGACGCGGTGCGCCGCACGGCGGCGGGCGACGCCGTGTTCACCCCTGGCCTCGCCGGGCTGGTCCTCGGCGAGTTCCGCCGCCTCGCGGCCGAGCCCGTCCCGGCGGGTCAGGACCGCGGCGACGCGCCGAGACTGACCGAGCGCGAGACGGAGGTGCTGCGCCTGGTGGCCAAGGGCCTGCCGTACAAGGCGATCGCCGACCGGTTGGTGCTCTCCCCGCGCACGGTCCAGAACCACGTGCAGAACACCCTCGGCAAGCTCCAACTGCACAACCGGGTGGAGCTGGTCCGCTACGCCATCGCCGCCGGGCTCGACGAGGACGAGCAGGCCTAGGCCCGGCCTGATCCACCTGCGAGGCCCTGGTCGCGCGTGAAGGTGGCGCTGACGTTGACGGCGGTCAGGCCCTTCATCATGCCCAGCTTGTTCCAGCCCAGGCCGAAGCGGTCCCGGTCGATGACGGTCTCCACGGCCACGGTGACGGTCTGGTCGGTGCGTCCGGTCACGGTCCCGGTCAGCGTCAGCGGCTCGGTGACGCCGCGGACGGTCAGCTCGCCGGTGAGCGCGACGGTGCCGTCGTTCCGCGGCGCGGCCTCGGTGGCGGTGAAGACCAGCTCAGGGAAGCTCTCGCTGTCGAAGAAGTCGGCGGACCGCAGGTGGATGTCGCGCTTGGTGTGGCCGGTGTCCAGGGAGGCGGCGGCCAGGGTCAGCGTCCCGGACGCGGGCCCGCCGTCGGCGGGGACCTCCCCGACGCCGCTCACCTCGGTGAAGCGGCCCTTGACGGTGACCAGACCCCACATCGTCCGGTGCTGGATGCGCACCTCTGAGGCGCTGGGGTCGAGGCGGTAGCGGCCGGCGGGCAGGGTGACGGACATGGCGAATGAACCTCTCGCTGGATAGCTAGCTGAGTATTAAGTAGCTAGTTAGACATTAACCCGCATTGCTACCCTGGGCAAGAGCGGTCGATTCGTACGAAAGGTCGGGGGATGGCCGAGAACTGTCCGGACGCGGCGGACCTGGCGCTGCTGGATGAGTGGAACACGCTCCAGGCGGGCTTCCGCCGCCTCACCGACCAGCTGCTGGCCGACGTCGACGCGAAGGCCGGCATCGCGCCGTCGGAGTTCCAGGTGCTGTGGTTCCTGCTGACCGCGCCGGAGCAGGCCGCGCCGATGAACCAGCTGGCCGCGACCCTGAACTTCACCACGGCGGGCACCACGAAGGTCGCCGACCGGCTGACGGAGGCGGAGCTGATCCTCCGTCAGCCGAGCGCGGCGGACCGCCGCGTGGTCCTGGCCTCGCTCACGGACAAGGGCCGGCGCGTCGCGATGGACGCGGCCCTGGCCCTCGCGGGCGCGCTGCGCGAGCGGGTCGTCGACCGGGTCGGCGCGGACGCCTTCTCCAAGACGGCGGGCTGCATGCGCGAACTGGACCCGAACCCCGAGCGGCTCTGCCGCCCCTGACGGGCGCGGGGCCAGGCGGTCACGCCGTCTGCGGCACCAGCCGTTCGAGCGCCTCCCGCACGATCGCGAGCCCGTCGAGCGTCAGCACGGACTCCGGATGGAACTGGAGCCCCGCGAACCCGGGCCCGCGCAGCGCGTGGACGTCGCCCGTCGCGGCGTCCCGGCTGACCTCGACGCCGCGCGCGGCGAGCTCCCGCGCCGCCGCCTCGTCCGCCCGCGCCGTGAACGTGTTGTAGAAGCCGACCGTCCGCTCCCGGCCGAACAGGGCGATCCGCTCCTGCGCGCCCTGGTACGGGGTGGCCTTCCGACGCAGCGGCAGTCCCAGTGCCTCGCACAGCAGTTGGTGGCTGAGGCAGACCGCCAGGAAGCCCGACGGGCGGCCGGCGGCCAGCAGCGAGGCGACGAGCGCGCGCATCGTGTTCATCTTCGGGTCGTCCGCCGCCGGGTCGCCGGGGCCGGGGCCGAGCACCAGCGGGCCCTTGTGCGCGGCGACGGCGTCCGCCAGGCCCGGGGCATCCCAGCGGCGAACGGTCACCCGGTGGCCGAGCGAACGCAGCAGGTGGGCGAGCATCGAGGTGAAGGTGTCCTCGCAGTCGACCACCAGGCAGTGCGATCCCCCGTCCGGCGCCGCCGCCTCTGCCGCCTCCGTCGGCGAGGGCGTCTGCATCCGCAGCCAGAACGGCGAGAGGTTCCTGCGCCGGGAGTCCAACGCCGCCTGGACGCGGTGGTTCTCCGCGAGCAGAGGCGTCGCGCCGCCGCGCGCCGGGCGCGCCGGGACGGCGCCGATCGCCGCCAGCACCCCGGCCGCCTTGGCGTGGGTCTCGGCGACCTCGGACGCCGGATCGGAGTGGCGCACCAGCGTCGCGCCGACGCGGACGGCGAGGCGTCCCGTGGCCGGGTCGATGTCGGCGGTGCGGATCAGGATGGGGGAGTCGAGCGTCTGCGCGCCGCCCGCCGTGCGGCCGATCAGGGCCAGCGCGCCGGAGTAGTAGCCGCGCCCGGTGGGCTCGTAGCGCGAGATGACCCGGGTCGCGTTCTCGACCGGGCTGCCGGTGACGGTCGCCGCGAACATGGTCTCGCGCAGCACCTCGCGCACGTCGAGCGAGGTGCGGCCGCGCAGCTCGTACTCGGTGTGGGCGAGGTGCGCCATCTCCTTCAGGCGCGGGCCGAGGACCTGGCCGCCCAGGTCGCCGACCTGGCACATCATCTTCAGCTCCTCGTCCACGACCATGGTGAGCTCCTCCAGCTCCTTCGGGTCGTGCAGGAAGGCCAGCAGCGAGTCGAGCGTCGGGCCGGAGGCCGGATAGCGGTAGGTGCCGGAGATCGGGTTCATCACGACCGTGCCGCCGGTCTGCCGCACGTGGACCTCGGGGCTGGCCCCGACCAACACCCTGTCGCCCGTGTGGACGAGGAAGGTCCAGTACGCGCCGCGCTCCTGCTCCAGCAGGCGGCGGAAGAGGGTGAGCGCGAGCGCGGGGGAGAAGTCGGCGAGGGTGGCGGTGAAGTCGCGGCGGATCACGAAGTTGGCGCCCTCGCCGCGTCCGATCTCGTCCGCGATGACCTTGCGCACGATCTCGGCGTACGCGTCGTCGTCGACGTCGAAGGAGCCGTCGCGCAGCGCGACCGGCCGCTGCGGCAGCGCCGCGCGCAGCTCGGCCAGCGGGAGGCGGTGGGATTCGCGCACGCGCAGGGCGCGCAGCGGGGTGCCGTCGTCGCGGGCCTCGAAGCCGCGCTCGCGGATCTGCCGGTAGGGGACGAGGGCCAGCAGGTCGTGCTCGGGCCGGCCGGAGGCGGGTGCGCCCGCGGGCAGCGGCAGCTCGGCCAGCGTCGCGTAGGCGCCGACCTCGCCGATCAGCAGCTCCACGGTGTCGGGGGCCAGGCGCGGCGTGCGGCGGTGCAGCAGGGCGAAGGGCTCAGGTGCGTCCAGCAGCCGTGCGATGAGGGCGGGCACGTCGGGCGCGTCGGTCGCGTCGTTCACGGAAGGGCCTTCCTGGCGCGGTCGGGAGTCGGGTCGGGTGGACCGCTCCTCGGGGAGGCCGCGTCGGACGCGAAACGGCCGCCCCGAGGGGCGGCCGCTGGAGTCTGCGTGGGTACGCGAGCTAGTGGGCCGCCTCGGGGACGGTCCACCACCAGGAGTAGGTGTACTGCGCGTTCACGGACACGAGCGTAGCGGACGTTCCCGGCGGAGGGTGACGTTCCACGACGTGTCTCACCCATCGGGCGTCGTGCCCAATTCGTTTCCGTGACCACGTAGCCTTGCAGCGTGACCGTGAACGCTGACACCACCGCCCAGGACTTCTCCTGGCTGTCCCTTCCCGCGGCGCAGCAGCCTGAATGGCCGGATTCCGAGGCTCTGCGCAAGGTGCTTGCGGAGCTCGCCTCGTATCCGCCGCTCGTCTTCGCCGGCGAGTGCGACCAGCTGCGCGCCCGCCTGGGGGCGGTCGCGCGCGGTGAGGCGTTCCTGCTCCAGGGCGGCGACTGCGCCGAGGCCTTCGACGCCGTCTCCGCGGACCACATCCGCAACAAGCTCAAGACGCTGCTCCAGATGGCCGTCGTGCTGACCTACGCCGCCTCCGTGCCGGTGGTCAAGGTCGGCCGGATCGCCGGGCAGTACTCCAAGCCGCGTTCGAAGTCGACCGAGACCCGCGACGGGGTGACCCTGCCGGTCTACCGCGGCGACTCCGTCAACGGCTTCGACTTCACGCCCGAGTCGCGCATCCCGGACCCGGAGCGCCTCAAGCGGATGTACCACGCGTCCTCGTCCACGCTGAACCTGGTCCGCGCGTTCACCACCGGTGGCTACGCGGACCTGCGCCAGGTGCACGCGTGGAACCAGGACTTCGTGCGCAACTCGCCCTCCGGCCAGCGTTACGAGCGTCTGGCCAAGGAGATCGACAACGCGCTGGCCTTCATGAACGCCTGCGGGGTGGACCCGGAGGAGTTCAAGACGGTCGAGTTCTTCTCCTCGCACGAGGCGCTGGTGCTGGACTACGAGACGGCGCTGACCCGCACCGACTCGCGCACCGGCGACCTGTACGACGTCTCCGGCCACATGGTCTGGATCGGCGAGCGCACCCGGCAGCTGGACCACGCGCACATCGAGTTCGCGTCGAGGATCCGCAACCCGCTCGGCGTGAAGCTCGGCCCGACCACCTCGGTCGACGACGCGCTGACGCTGATCGACCGCCTCGACCCGGACCGCGAGCCGGGCCGGCTGTCGTTCATCACCCGGATGGGCGCGGGCAAGGTCCGCGACCTGCTGCCGAACCTGGTCGAGAAGGTCACCGCGTCGGGCGCGCAGGTCGCCTGGATCTGCGACCCGATGCACGGCAACACCTTCGAGGCCGCCACCGGCCACAAGACCCGCCGCTTCGACGACGTGCTCGACGAGGTCAAGGGCTTCTTCGAGGTCCACCGGGCGCTCGGCACCCACCCCGGCGGCATCCACGTCGAGCTGACCGGCGACGACGTCACGGAGTGCGTGGGCGGCGGCGACGAGGTCTTCGTCGACGACCTGCACCAGCGCTACGAGACGGCCTGCGACCCGCGCCTCAACCGCAGCCAGTCCCTGGACCTGGCGTTCCTCGTCGCGGAGATGCTGCGCTGAGGGGTGACGCCCGAGTGTGATGAAGGCCCCTCCGGTTTCGACCGGAGGGGCCTTCCCGCTTCCGGGAGAAGTTGAGTAAGGTAAGCCTTAGCTCATTTGCCTGGTCGACTTGGAGGACCCCGATGTACGTGTGCGTGTGCCACGCGGTCACCGAGGAGCGGGTCCGTCAGGAGATATCCGAGGGCGCGAAGACCCCCCGACAGGTGGCCAAGGGCTGCAAGGCCGGCACCGACTGCGGCTCCTGCGTCCGCCGGATCCAGGCGCTGCTGGGGCACGAGGGCGCGCGTCCGTGCCCGACATCGCGGCTCGCGGCGAAGCTCGGCCTGCCCGTGAGCGTCCAGGCCGCCTGAGGCGCTAGCTCCCCGCTCTCAGCACCCGCTCTCAGCTCTCCGGCTGCTCGATCAGCTGCGCCAGGTAGAGCGGCTCGCCCAGCTTCTCCAGCAGCTCGAGCTGGGTGTCGAGGTAGTCGATGTGGTGCTCCTCGTCCGCCAGGATGGACTCGAAGATGTTGGCCGAGGTGACGTCCCCCTTGGCGCGCATGACGACGATCCCGCGCCGCAGCCGGTCGATGGCCTCGACCTCGATCTGGCGGTCCGCCTCGAACATCTCCCTGACCGTCTGCCCGATGCGCAGATGGAACAGGCGCTGGTAGTTCGGCAGACCCTCGAGGAAGAGGATCCGGTCGGTGAGCACCTCGGCGTGCTTCATCTCGTCGAAGGACTCCGCGCGGGTGAACTTCGCGAGCTTCGTCCAGCCGAAGTTCTCCTGCATCTTGGCGTGCAGGAAGTACTGGTTGATGGCGGTCAGTTCGGCCGTCAGCTGCTCGTTCAGGAACTCGATGACCTCGGGGTCGCCCTGCATGGGACCGCGCCCTTTCTCTGCCGATTCATCCGGTTTCGACGCATCGTTCCATTCCGGACGGCCCGAATCCAGCAAGGGCACACTCACCTGACCCGTGGCGTTCACAACCTCAGGCGTCTGTCACCATTGAGCCATGGGTCAGTCCGAAAACCAGCAGGCGGCAGCTTCGGAGACCCAGCCGTCACTGCCCCCCGGCCAGCGCCTCCAGCGCGGCTGGCCGGTTCTGCACTACGGGCCGATCCCCCGTTTCAAGCCGGCCACCTGGGAGCTCCAGGTTTTCGGCGCCACCGCCGACGGCGACAAGCACAGCTGGACCTTCGAGGAGTTCACGGCCCTGCCGCGGACCGAGGTCACCGGTGACTTCCACTGTGTGACCCGCTTCAGCATGCTCGGCAACCGCTGGGGCGGCGTCTCCACGGCCACCGTCCTGGACCTCGTCCCGCCCGCGCCCGAGGTCACCCACGTCATGGTCTGGGCCGAGTACGGGTTCAGCTCCAACCTGCGCCTGGCCGACTTCGCCGCGCCCGCCTCGATCCTCGCCACCCACCGCGACGGCGAGCCGCTCACCGTCGAGCACGGCTTCCCGGTCCGCCTCGTCGTCCCCCACCTCTACGCCTGGAAGGGCCCCAAGTGGGTCCGCGCCGTGGAGTACATGACCGCGGACCGCCGCGGCTTCTGGGAGGAACGCGGCTACCACAACCTCGGCGACCCCTGGCGCGAGCAGCGCTACACCTACCAGGAGGCGCCGGGCGACGGCCCCGAGGCCTGACGACGTGGGCTCCCGCGGAACGGATGTCCGATATCCGATTGCCGCGCCGCGACGGGTCCGGAAGTATCCCGACATGGAACACACCGCCGAAGAGACCCTCCGCCACGACCGCGTCGTCCTCACCCGCTGGCGTGATGACCAGGTCGACGAGCTGACCGCGCTCGTGGACGACTCGCTCACGCGGCTGAAGCCGTGGATGCCGTGGGCGCACACGCACTCGCGGGAGAGCATCGTCGCGTACCTCGCGCAGGCGGACGCGGAGTGGGCCTCCGGCACCGCGTACAACTACGCGATCCGTGAGGGCCACCCCGACGCCCCGGTACTGGGCTCCTGCTCGATGATGGCGCGGATCGGCCAGGGCGGCTGGGAGATCGGCTACTGGATCCACGCCGACGGCGGCGGCCGCGGCCTGGTCACCATGGCCGCCGCCGCGCTCACCCGGCAGGCGTTCGCGCTGCCCGGAACCACGCACGTGGAGATCCACCACGACGCCCGCAACCACGCCAGCGGCGCGGTCCCGAAGCGCCTCGGCTTCACCGAGACGGAGCGCCGGCCGGGTCCGGAGCGGGAGACGGTGGTCTGGCAGATCGACCGTCAGGCCGTCGGGCTCGCCGACTGGCTGTAGTCCGGCGCGTAGCCCGAGCCCGGCCAGGGGCCGGGAGCCTCGCCCACGGGCTTCGTCACCGTCTCGGTGCGGGCGAGCTCGAAGCCGCGGGAGCGGTAGTTGCGCAGGGCCGCGGGGCCGTCCAGGGAGCAGGTCTCCACGACGACCGTGCGGGTCGCGGCAAGGGAGGGGTGACGGTCCGCCAGGTCCCAGGCGCGGCGCAGGCCGAGGTCCAGGAGGTGGCCGCCGAGGCCGCGGCCGATGAAGGCGGGCAGCAGGCCGAAGTAGACCACCTCGACCACGCCGTCCTCGCGCGGCGCGAGCTGGACGTAGCCGGCGGGGGTGCCGGAGACCCAGGCCACCCACGTCTCGGTGCCCGGGACGGAGAGCCACTTCTCCCACTCCGCGTAGCCCCACCCGAGCCGGTCCGTCCAGTTCCAGACCCCGCCGACGGCGGTGTAGAGGAACCGGGCGAACTCCGGGCCGATCAGCTCGGCCCGGACGACCGCGAGGTCGAGCCCGGCCGGGGCCGGGACGGGCACGGCCCGGAGCGCGGCCGGGGACCGCTGCTCCAGATGCCAGACGGTGACGCTCGTCGGTGACGTCGGCGGCATCAGTAGACCCAGATGGTCACGGTGCTGCCGAGAGCGGCCTGGCCGTTGCCGCCCGGGGTCTGGCTGTGCACCGTGGCGCCGCCGAACAGGGAGAAGCCGAGCGTGCGGACCTTGAACCCGGCCTGCTTCAGCTTCTTCTGGGCGTCCTTCTCGCTGAGGCCGGTCACGTCCGGGACGGTCACCTGCTGCTGGCCCTTGGACACGGTCAGGGTCACCGTGACGCCCTGCTGCGAGGTGCCGGGCGGCGGGCTCATCGCGGCGACGGTGCCCGGGTCCTGGTCGGAGAAGACCTGGTTCGGGTCGACCTTGACCTGGAAGCCCGCCGACTGGAGGTCCGAGGTGGCCTGGTCGACGCTCTCGCCGGTCACGTCGGGCAGGTCGACCGGCTGCGGGCCGGAGCTGACGATCAGGGCGACCGGCGTGTTCGCCGCCACCTGGGCGCCGGCCGCCGGGTCGGTGCCGATGACCGAGCCCGCCGGAACGGTCGGGTCGCCCTGCTGCCGCTGGGCGCCGATGCCGAGCCCGGCCTGCTGGAGCGCGCTGATCGCGTCGTTCACCGACTTGCCGGTCACCGTCGGCACGGTCGGGCGCTGCGCGCCCTTGGACACGTCGACGGTCACCGTCGTGTCCTTGCGGACGTGGGCGCCGGGGCCCGGGTCGGTGCCGATGACCGAGCCCTTGGGGACGGTCGGCGAGAAGTCCTCCTTGACCTTGACCACGAAGCCGGCGCGCGAGAGCGCCGCCACGGCCGTCTGCTGCGGCTCGCCCAGCACGGCCGGGACGCCGGTGTAGAGGCCGCCGTTGAGCGCCCAGGTCAGCCCCGCGACCAGCAGCGCGACGACCAGGACCAGCCCCGTGGGCAGCGCCCAGCGCGGGCGGCCGCCGCGGCGTCGCCGCGCGACCGGCGGCGGCTCCGGAATCTCGTGGCGCGGCATGACGATGTCGGCCGGCAGCCCGCGCAGCAGCGCCGGATCCATGAGCGCCGGGTCCATGATCGAGGTCCGCTCGACCGGCGGCGCGGTGTCGGCGGGACCGACGGGACCGACGCGACCGACGGGGCCGGCGAACGGCGGAAGCATCGTCGTGGGGGAGCCCGAGGCGGACGGGGGCGTCGCCGCCGGGGGTTCCGCGTCCAGCTGCGCCGGGCTCAGCCCACGGCGGATCCGCTGGAGCTCGGCCAGCAGTTCCACGGCGTCGGCGGGGCGTCGCGCGGCGTCGCGCGCGGTCGCGGCGAGCGTTATGGCGTCCAGCTGCTCCGGCAGGCCGGGCACCCGCTGCGAGGGCGGCGGCACGTCCGTGCTCAGGTGCTGGTAGATGACGTGCATCGGGCTTTCGCCCGTGTGCGGCTTGGCGCCCGTCAGCATCTCGTACAGCAGCACGCCGCAGGCGTACACGTCGCTGCGCGGGTCGGCCGCGCCGCGCTCGATCTGCTCGGGCGCGAGGTAGGAGACGGTGCCCATCACCTGCTGGGTGGTGGCCGCGGTCTGTCCGTCGACGGCGCGGACCAGACCGAAGTCGGCGACCTTGACCCGGCCGTCCTCGGTCAGCAGCACGTTCTCGGGCTTGACGTCCCGGTGCACGAGCCCGGCGCGGTGCGCGGCGCCGAGGGCGGCCAGCACCGGCTCCAGGATGTCCAGCGTGGTGCGCGGGCTCAGCGCGCCCCGGTCCCGCAGCAGGTCGCGCAGGGTCCAGCCGGGCACGTACTCCATGGCCAGGAAGACCGCCGGCGGCAGGCCCGCGTGGTCCTCGCCCTGGTCGAAGACGCCGACCACATTGGGGTGCGACAGCTTGGCGACGGCCTTGGCCTCGCGGATGAAGCGGCCGACGAACTCCGGGTCCGCCGCGAAGCCCGGGTGCATCACCTTGAGGGCGACGACCCGGTCCAGCCGGGTGTCGACGCCCCGGTACACCGTGGCCATGCCGCCCACGGCGATGCGCTGCTCGACCCGGTACCGGCCGTCGAGCACGCGCCCGATAAGGGGGTCCTGCAACGTGACGTCCACGTTGAGGAGTCTAGGGGGAGGCGGAACCTCCGCCTGCGCCACGGCACCATCCGTCGCAGAAGTGTAACGACTCGCGGAAACACCACGGACGCTCCGAACGCGGCCGGGAACGCCGGTCGGACCGCAGGTCAGAAGGCTGGCGCCTCGGGGTCGAACGCGGCGCGGCCCTCCATCGGGGAGGACGCCTCGGCGTGGAAGCGCCGCGGGATGCGGCCCGCCCGGTAGGCGAGGCGCCCGGCCTCGACCGCCTTGCGCATCGCCTCCGCCATCAGCGCCGGTTCCTGCGCCCGGGTGACCGCCGTGGCGAGCATCACCGCCGCGCAGCCCAGCTCCATGGCCAGCGCCACGTCCGAGGCGGTGCCCGCGCCGGCGTCGAGGATCACCGGGACGTTCGCCTGCTCCACGATCAGCTGGAAGTTGTGCGGGTTGCGGATGCCGAGCCCCGAACCGATGGGCGAGCCCAGCGGCATGACGGCGGCGCAGCCCACGTCCTCCAGCTTGCGGGCGAGCACCGGGTCGTCGTTGGTGTAGGGCAGGACGACGAAGCCGTCGTCGACGAGGGTCTCGGCGGCGTCCAGCAGCTCGATCGGGTCGGGCAGCAGGGTGCGCTCGTCGGCGATGACCTCCAGCTTCACCCAGTTCGTGCCGAGTGCCTCCCGGCTCAGCCGGGCCGTCAGCACGGCCTCCCCGGCGGTGAAGCAGCCGGCCGTGTTGGGCAGGACGCCGATGCCGCAGCGTTGCAGCACCTCCAGCACCGAGCCGCGTGCGGTCGGGTTGATCCGGCGCATCGCGACGGTGGTCAGCTCCGTGCGGGAGGTGCGCAGCGCCTGCTCCAGCACCTCCAGGCTGGGCGCGCCGCCGGTCCCCATGATCAGCCGGGAGGAGAAGGAGCGGTCGGCGATGGTGAGCAGATCGTCAGCCATGGCGGTCAGCCTCCCTGCACGGCGGTGAGGATCTCGACGCGGTCGGCGTCGGCGAGCACGGTCGCGTCCCACTGGCTGCGCGGGACCACGGTCTCGTTCACGGCGGCGGCGACGCCGCTCGGCGCGGCCGACAGCTCGGTGACCACCTCGGCGAGCGTCACCCCGCCGGGCAGCGAGCGGGCCTCGCCGTTGACGGTGAGTCGGATCGTGGCGGCGGCGGTCATCGGGTGAACTCCGGGAGCTGGGTGACGGATGCTGCGAATCGAGCGGGGGAGAACGGCGCGGCCTCGGGCGGCAACTGGCCGGTGGTCAGGAAGTCGGCGACCGCGTCGCCGGTCACCGGCGTCAGCAGCACGCCGTTGCGGTGGTGGCCGGTCGCGGCGACCAGGCCGGGCAGGGCGGTCGGCCCGAGCAGCGGCGCGTTGTCGGGTGTGCCGGGGCGCAGGCCCGCGTTCGACTCGACCAGCGGCAGCTCGGTGATCCCCGGCAGCAGCTCGCGCGCGTCGCGCAGCAGCTCGTAGACGCCGCCCGCGGTCACGGTGGTGTCGAAGCCCTGCTCCTCCATGGTCGCGCCGACCACGAGCTCGCCGTTCTCACGCGGGACCAGGTAGATGTGGCAGCCGCGCACCACCGCGCGCAGGTTGCGGGAGAGGAACGGCGTCGGCAGCGGGCCCTGGACGGTCTCCATCCGCAGCCGCAGCACCTGTCCCTTGACCGGCCGGACGGGCGGCCGCGCCTCGGGCGGCAGCCCCGGCAGGTCACCGCTCCAGCTGCCGGCCGCGACGACCGTCGCGTCCGCGCGCAGCGTCAGGCCGTCCTCGGCGCGGACGCCGACGGCGCGGTCGTTCTCCGTCAGCAGCTCGGCGGCGCGGGAGCGGTGCAGCGTCACGCCGCTCCGGCGGCAGGCTTCGACGAGCGCGGCCCCGAGACGTCGGGGATCGACCTGGTGGTCGCCGCCGACCAGCGTCCCGCCGCGCACGTCCGGCGCCAGCATCGGCTCCAGCCGACGGCACTCGCGGCCGGTCAGCCACTCGGTCTCCAGTCCCAGGCGGCGTTGGAACGCGTGCACCTCGCGCAGCTCCGCCCGGTCGTCGGCGTCCAGCGCGACGGCCAGGGTGCCGCAGCGGCGGTAGCCGGTCCCCAGGCCGCTCGCCCCGGTCAGCTCGGCGACGAAGTCGGCGTAGCGCTCGTTGGACGCGATCCCCAGCCGCAGCAGCGGCTCCTCGCCGTACTGGAGCTCCGTCACCGGCGCGAGCATCCCGGCGGCGACGTGGTTCGCGCCGCGCCCCGGGTCGGGGTCGAGGACGGTCACCCGCAGCCCGCGCTGCGCGGTCCGCCAGGCCACGGCCAGGCCGATGATCCCGCCGCCGACGACCAGGACGTCGGGCCGGACGTCGGGTCGGCGGGCGTCAGTGGACGTCATGATGCTGCACTCCCTTCGCCGGAATGACCCGGATCAGGTTCGGACGGTCGGAGGCGCCCCAGCCTCCCTCTCAGCCCGGTGCTCCGGGCTCCCGCGTTTGTGAGTAGGTCGAGCTACTTCCCGACCCACTCTATACAGTGGCCGAATGGCTGATGAGATCGTCCGGGTCGTGGTCGTCGGCGCGGGGATGGCGGGGGTGCAGACGGCGGTGTCGTTGCGCCAGCAGGGCTACGAGGGCTCCCTGGTGCTGCTGGGCGCGGAGCCCCACCCGCCGTACGACCGTCCGCCGCTCTCCAAGGACGTCCTGCTGGGGCGCGCGGAGCACTCCCGCTTCGAGATCGACTTCGAGGAGCTGGGCATCGAACTGGCGCTCGGCCGCCGGGCGCTCTCACTCGACGCCGACGCGAGGACGGTGAAGACCGACGGCGGCGACCTGTCCTACGACCGGCTGGTGCTGGCGACCGGCGCCGCGCCGGTCTCCCTGCCCGGCCAGCCCGAATCGGCGTTCCTGCTGCGCACCCAGGACGACGCGCTGGCCCTGCGCGAGGCGCTGCGGCCCGGAACCCGGGTCGTCGTGGTCGGCGCGGGCTGGATCGGCGCGGAGGCGGCGACGGTCGCCCGCCGGCTGGGCTGCGACGTCACGGTGGTGGAGGCCGCGTCGTCCCCGCTCGCGGGCGCGCTGCCCGCGGAGCTCGGCGAGCGCACGCGCCCGTGGTACGCGCAGGCGGGCGCAGAGCTCCTCACGGCCTCGGCCGTCAGCGGCATCGACGAGCACGCGGTGCGTCTGACGAACGGCAGGGAGCTCGCCGCCGACGCCGTCGTCGTCGGCATCGGCGCCCGCCCGGACAACGCCTGGCTCGCGGGCTCGGGCATCCCCCTGGACGACCGCGGCGCGGTCGCCGCGGACGCGCGGCTGCGCGCGGGGCGCGCGGACGTCCACGCGGTGGGGGACTGCGCGTCCTTCCCGTCGGCGCGGTACGGGCGCCGCCTGGCCGTGCACCACTGGGACAACGCGGTGCAGGGCGCACGGGTCGTGGCGGCGAACGTCCTGGGCGGCGAGGTGGTCTACGACCCGGTGCCGTACTTCTGGTCCGAGCAGTTCGGCCACATGGTGCAGGTCGCGGGCGTGATCGACGCCTCCGCGGAGCAGGTCGCGCGCGGCGGGGACGCCGTCCTGTGGGTGCGCGGGGACCGGCTGGAGGCGGTGCTCACCGTGGACAGGCCCCGGGACCTCGCGCAGGGGCGGAAGCTGATCGACAGCGGCGCGCGGGTGGACGTCGCAAAGGCGGCCGACCCGACTGTGGCGCTGAAGGCTGCGATCGCCTAGCCCTCAGGGGTGCGGGGCACGCGCGGGGCCGTCCGCACAGGGTGGCCCGCTCGCGCCGTTCCTCGCGCCCCTCAGAGCGTGCGTCGGTTGCCCGGCGCGGCGTCCTCGTCGCCCAGAGGGCGTGCCGAAAGGACCGCCACCGGGGCGAGCATCAGTGTCGGGATGACGACCGCCAGCGCGGCGAGGACCGTGGGCGAGGTGGCCCACTCCAGCGCGCAGGTCGCGGCGACGACCACGGCGATCAGCGCGTAGCGCATGCCCAGCTCCTTCGTGTCCGACTTCACCCAGCAGTATGCAGCACCCGCCGCGCGGCGGCCGTTCCCAGGTGCCGGTGGATGCGCATATCGTGTTCGTGACGATGGTGGCATCAAGTGCATAACCGACAGGGGAGGTCGTGGCGATGAGTCCGTTCCGTGGGTCCGTGCCGTTCACCGAGGAGTGGCGGCACTTCCGGCTGACCCGTGACGACGCGGGCGTGCTGACGGTCACGCTGGACCGGCCGGACAAGCTGAACGCCCTCACCTTCGAGTCCTACGCAGACCTGCGCGATCTCCTCGCGGAGCTGCCGCAGCGCGGGGACACCCGGGCGGTGCTGCTGCGCGGCGAGGGCCGCGGCTTCTGCTCCGGCGGGGACGTCAACGAGATCATCGGCGCGACCCTGGAGATGCGGCCCGACGAGCTGCTCGACTTCACCCGGATGACGGGGCAGGTCGTCCGGGCGATGCGGGAGTGCCCGATCCCCGTCGTGGCCGCGATCCACGGCATCGCCGCGGGAGCGGGGTCGGTGCTCGCGCTGGCCGCGGACTTCCGGGTGGTGGCCCGGTCCGCGCGCTTCGCGTTCCTGTTCACCAAGGTGGGGCTGGCCGGGGCGGACATGGGCGCCGCGTACCTGCTGCCGCGCATCGTCGGGCTCGGGCACGCCACCAAGCTGCTGATGCTGGGCGACACCTTGGACGCCGTCACGGCCGACCGGTACGGGCTGGTCAGCGAGCTGGTGGAGGACGAGGAGCTGGACGCGAAGGCCGGCGCGCTCGCGCAGCGGCTCGCCGAGGGGCCGGCCTTCGCGCTCGCGCAGACCAAGGCGCTGCTGACGCAGGAGCTGGACATGAGCCTGGCGGCCTCGGTCGAGCTGGAGGCGATGACCCAGGCGCTGCTGATGAAGAGCGCGGACTACGCCGAGTTCCACGCCGCCTTCACCGGCAAGCGTCCGCCCAAATGGCAGGGCCGGTGAGCAGGGTCGGTGAGCAGGGCCGGTGAGCAGGGGCGCGGAGCGGGCCCGGTGACACGGCATAGCGCTGTCGTTACGATGGTGAGGGACACGGTATAAAGCGGGTCGGTCGAGGAGGGAGACGGTCGTGCGGATCGCGGTCATCGGCGGCGGGCCGGGCGGCCTGTACTTCGCCGCGCTGGTCAAGCGGCAGCAGCCGGCGCACGAGGTCACCGTCTGGGAGCGCAACGCGCCCGGGGACACCTTCGGCTTCGGCGTCGTGCTCTCCGACGAGACGCTCGGCGGGATCGAGGAGGCCGACCCGGAGCTCTACGCCGAGCTCGCGGCGGGCTTCGCCCGGTGGGACGACATCGACGTGCACCTGCCCAGCGGCCAGGTGTTCACCTCCGGCGGGCACGGCTTCGCCGCGACCAGCAGGCAGCGCCTGCTGGGGCTGCTCCAGGAGCGGTGCCGCGCCGTCGGCGTGGAGCTGCGGTTCCGCGCCGAGGCCCCGCCCGCGGCGGAGCTGGCCCGCACGCACGACCTGGTCGTCGCCGCCGACGGCGTCCGTTCGCGCACCCGCGCCGCCGCGGCCGAGGTCTACCGCCCGCAGCTGGACGAGCGGCGCTGCCGCTACATCTGGCTCGGCACCGACCTGGTCTTCGACGCCTTCCAGTTCCACGTGCTGCGCACCGAGCACGGCGTCATGCAGCTGCACGGCTACCCGTACTCGGACGCGGGCAGCACCGTCATCGTCGAGATGCGCGAGGACGTCTGGCGTCGCGCCGGGCTGGACCGGCTGGACGAGCACGAGTCCGTGGCCGCGTGCGAGAAGCTCTTCGCCGACGCCCTGCGAGGCCACTCGCTGCGCGGCAACGACTCGCGCTGGATCGCGTTCACCACCGTCCGCAACGCCACCTGGTCCGACGGGAACACCGTGCTGCTGGGCGACGCCGCCCACACCGCGCACTTCTCCATCGGCTCCGGCACCAAGCTCGCCATGGAGGACGCGGTGGCCCTGGCCGCGGCGCTGCGCGAGTCGGCGTCGGTTCCGGAGGCGCTGGCCGCGTACGAGGAGGAGCGGCGTCCGGTGGTCGCCTCGACCCAGCGCGCGGCCCAGGCGAGCCTGGAGTGGTTCGAGAACCTGGAGCAGTACCTGGACCAGCCCGGCTGGCAGTTGGCCTTCAACCTGCTCACCCGCAGCCGCCGGATCACCCACGACAACCTGCGGCTGCGCGACCCGGGCTATGTCGCGGACGCCGAGGCGCGGTTCAACGACGCCGTCGCAGCCGACGGCACCCCGCCGATGTTCACGCCCTTCCGGCTGCGCGGGCTGACGCTGCGCAACCGGGTCGTGGTCTCCCCGATGGACATGTACTCCGCGCAGGACGGCCTGCCGGACGACTTCCACCTGGTGCACCTCGGCTCGCGGGCGCTCGGCGGCGCGGGTCTGGTGATGACGGAGATGGTCTGCGTCGCGCCCGAGGGCCGCATCACGCTCGGCTGCACGGGTCTGTGGAACGACGAGCAGCGGGCCGCGTGGGCGCGGATCACCGGGTTCGTGCACGAGCGCAGCGGCGCGGCGATCGGCCTCCAGCTCGGCCACTCCGGGCGCAAGGGCGCGACGAAGCTGATGTGGGAGGGCATGGACGACCCCCTCGCGCCGGAGCAGGCGTGGCCGCTGGTCGGGCCCTCCCCGCTGGCGTACCGCCCGGGTGCGGGACAGGTTCCGGCCGAGCTGACGCACGAGCAGTTGGGGGAGCTGAAGCAGCAGTTCGTCGCGGCGGCCCGGCGCGGCGCGGAGGCGGGCTTCGACCTGCTGGAGCTGCACTGCGCCCACGGCTACCTGCTGTCCTCCTTCCTCTCCCCGCTGACGAACCGCCGCGAGGACGCGTACGGCGGCCCGTTGGAGGCGCGGCTGCGCTGGCCGCTGGAGGTCTTCGACGCGATGCGGGAGGTCTGGCCGCAGGACCGCCCGATGACGGTGCGCGTCTCCGCGACGGACTGGGCGGAGGGCGGCAACGACACGGAGGAGGCCGTCGTCATCGCCGCCGCGTTCGCCGCGCACGGCGCGGACGCGATCGACGTCTCCACGGGCCAGGTCGTCCCCTACGAGCGGCCCGCCTTCGGCCGCTCCTACCAGACGCCCTACGCGGACGCGATCCGCAACCGCGTGCGCGTGCCTGTCGTCGCCGTCGGCGCGGTCTCGTCCTGGGACGACGTCAACTCCCTGCTGCTGGCCGGCCGCGCGGACCTGGTCGCCCTCGGCCGCCCGCACCTCTACGACCCGGCGTGGACGCTCCATGCGGCCGCGGAGCAGGCCTGGTCGGGGCCGGGGGCGGAGTGGCCGGTCCAGTACCAGGCAGGGAGCCGCCGCCCGCAGACCGGCCGGAGGCAGTAGCCCAGGGGCGCTAGACCCCCGGAGTGGGGAGCCCTGTCCGTTCGGTGCGCTACGTGGGTCAGTGGCTGGTCGCGCAGTTCCCCGCGCCCCTGGGTGGTGCAACTGCCCGCGGGAGCACAACCAACCGCTCGCGCCCAAGCGGCGGAGCCGCACGTCGACGGAGCCCCGCGCCGCTTGGGCAGGTGCGACTACCCGCCGACGGTCTGCTTGACGAAGTCCCGCGCGGCAGCGCCCAATCGCGCGTCCAGCTCCTGGAAGACCCGTGCCGCACGGCCGCCCGGCCAGGAGGCCGGGAGGAGCTCGGGCGGGAGCCCCGGGTCGAGGTAGGGGAGGCGCCGCCAGCTGTCGACCGCCCGGAGGTGGTCCGCGAAGGCGTCCGGCAGGGAGACCGCGCCCCTCGCGCGGTTCCACCGCGTGAGCACGGGCTCGTGGACCTCCAGGAACTCCTCGTGGCAGCGGGCCAGCGCGGGCAGGTCCCACCAGCGCCGGACGGACTCCGCCGTCGCGTCGAAGGCCAGGTGCTCGGCGCGGAAGAGGTCGGTGTACGCGGCGAGTTCGAGGCGCGTCAGGACGTGCCGCGTCTCCTCGTAGAGGTGCGCGGGCGCGATCCAGACGCCGGGCGCGGCCGTGCCGAAGCCCAGGCGGGCCAGTCTGCTGCGCAGCACGTGGCGCTTGTGGCGTTCGCTCTCCGGGACGGAGAACAGGGCCAGCACCCAGCCGTCGGCCAGCCGCGGCGCGCGGTGGGCGTAGATGCGGCGGTCGCCGTCCGCGAGGAGTTCGCGCGCCTGCTCGGAGAGCGTGTAGCCGGCGACGCCGCCCAGCGCCTCGGGAGCGAGGAAGCCGCGCCGCTTCAGCCGGGACACGGCCGACCGTACGGGCTGGGCGTCCACGCCGACCGCGGACAGCAGGCGGATCAGGTCGCCGACGGCGATCCAGCCGCCGAGGTCGCGGCCGTGCGCGCCGAAGAACGTGACCAGCAGCGAGCCGGGTGTGTGCTCACGCGCGGACGTGTCTGCTTCGAGGGCCTCGGTGGTCATACGGTCACTCTAAAGATCCTCACTCCGTATTCCGCAGTCGGAACCGCTGGAGCTTGCCGGTGGGCGTGCGCGGCAGCGCCTCGCGGAACTCCACCTGCCGGGGGTACTTGTAGGCGCTGATCGTCGACTTCACGAAGTCCTGAAGCACCTTCGCCGTGCCCTCGTCCGCCGGGACGCCCTCGGCCAGGACCACGAAGGCCTTGACCACCTGGCCGCGCGCCTCGTCCGGGACGCCGATGACCGCGGCCTCGCGGACCTCGGGGTGGCGCAGCAGGGCCTCCTCGACCTCGGGGCCGGCGATGTTGTACCCGGCGGAGATGATCATGTCGTCGGCGCGGGCCTGGTAGCGGAAGCGGCCGTCGGGGTCGCGGACGTAGGTGTCGCCGGTGAGGTTCCAGCCGTCGTGGACGTAAGTGCTCTGGCGCGGGTCGTCCAGGTAGCGGCAGCCGGTCGGCCCCTGGACGGCGAGCAGTCCGGGGGTGCCGTCGGGGGCGTCCTCGCCGGTGGCCGGGTCGACGACGCGGGCGCGGTAGCCGGGGACGGGGAAGCCGGTGACGCCGGGGCGGGCGTCGGCGTCGGCCGCGGAGACGAAGATGTGCAGCAGCTCGGTCGCGCCGATGCCGTTGATCAGCGGCAGTCCGGTGCGGGCGTGGAAGGCCTCCCAGGTGGCGGCGGGCAGGTTCTCCCCGGCGGAGACGCACCGGCGCAGCGAGGACAGGTCGGCCTCGCCCGCCTGGTCCAGCAGCACCCGGTACGCGGTCGGCGCGGTGAACAGCACGCTGACGCGGTGGCGCTCGATCGCGGCCGGGAGCGAGGCGGGCGAGGGCTGCTCCAGCAGCAGCGCGGACGCGCCGACGCGCAGCGGGAAGACCACCAGCCCGCCCAGCCCGAAGGTGAAGCCGAGCGGCGGGGTGCCGGTGAACACGTCGTCCGGGGTGGGCTGCAGCACGTGGGCGGAGAAGGTGTCGGCGATGGCCAGCACGTCGCGGTGGAAGTGCATGCAGCCCTTGGGGCGCCCGGTGGTGCCGGAGGTGAAGGCGATCAGGGCCACGTCGTCGGCGGAGGTCGGGACGGCGGGGAAGGGCGCGTCGGACTTCCCGGCGGCGAGGGCCAGCAGGTCGGCGTCGGTGCGGCCGCCGTACGGGGTGATCCGGAGGTCGGGGGCGTCGACGGCCTCCAGCTCCTCCAGGGCCCGCGCGTCACAGAGCGCGTGCCGCACCTGGGCGATCTCGACCATGGTGGCCAGCTCGGTGCGGCGCTGCGCCGCCAGCACGGTGACGGCCACCGCGCCGACCTTCATGACGGCCAGCCAGCAGGCGACCAGCCACGGCGTGGTGGCGCCGCGCAGCAGCACCCGGTTGCCGGGGACGACGCCGAGGTCCTCGACCAGGACGCGGGCGATCCGGTCGGTCCGGGCGCGCAGATGGCCGTAGGACCAGACGGAGCCGTCCTCCAGGCGCAGGCACGGGCGGTCGGCGCCGAGGCGGGCGATCGTCGCGTCGAGGACCTCGGCGCCGCAGTTGAGCCGGTCCGGATAGCGCAGCTCGGGCAGGTCGAAGCGGAGTTCCGGCCACGTCGGCGCGGGCGGCAGATGGTCGCGCGCGAAGCTGTCGACGTGGGCGGAGGGGAGCAGGTGCATGGCGGGTGGTACCCCCTCACCTCGACCTGGGCAGGGACCGGTGGATCCGTAGAGCAGGCTAGCGCGTTGGTGACGACAGTCAACCATCCGCGATATGAATGGGGGAGCCCGGACATGGAGCGGCGTGAGGAGGGAGCGGACGATGGCGACGACGGCGTTCGTGCTGGACGAGGAGCAGCAGCGGTTCTGCGCCCAGGTCCGCGAGCAGGCGGTGGAGCGGCTGCTGCCGCTCGCGCACCAGGACGATCCGGCCCTCGGGGAGCGGGTCAACCGGCCGCTGCTGGAGGAGATGGGCCGGCTCGGGCTGCTCGCGCGGCTCTTCCCGGGCGGGGGCCGCTCGGCCGCCGCGCTGGACCTGTGCCTGCTGCGCGAGTCGCTGGCCCAGGTCAGCACCGAGGCGGAGACGGCCCTGGCGCTCCAGGGGCTCGGCTTCTACCCCGTGGTGCAGAGCGGCAGCGAGGCGCAGCTCGCGCGCTGGCTGCCGGAGGTGGCCTCGGGCCGCGCCGTGGCGGCCTTCGCGCTCTCCGAGCCCGGCGCGGGCTCGGACGCGGCCGCGCTGGCGCTGGAGGCGAAGCCGGACGGAGCGGCCGGGACCGACGGCGGCTGGCGGCTCAGCGGCGAGAAGTGCTGGATCTCCAACGCTCCCGAGGCCGACCTGTACACGGTCTTCGCGCGCACCGGCCCCGAGGCGGGCGCGCGCGGCGTGACCGCCTTCCTCGTGCCCGCCGACCGGCCCGGCCTGACCGGCGAACCGCTCGACATGATCTCCCCGCACCCGATCGGGCGGCTGCGCTTCGACGGCGTCCCGGTCGGCCCGGCGGACCTGCTCGGCGAGGTCGGCGGCGGGTTCCGGGTGGCGATGCGCACCCTGGACCTGTTCCGGCCCAGCGTCGGCGCGTTCGCCGTCGGCATGGCCCAGGCCGCGCTCGACGCGGCGGTGGCGCACGCGGCCGCCCGGGAGGCATTCGGCGGCCCGCTGCGGGACCTCCAGTCCGTCGGCCACCGCCTCGCGGAGATGGCCACCCGCACCGAGGCGGCCCGTCTGCTCGTCTACGCGGCGGCCGCCGCCTACGACGCGAACGGGGGGACGGGCGGGGGCGCCTCGCGAAGCGGGGGCCTGCACGGGCCGACCGGGCGCGCGGCCATGGCGAAGCTGTTCGCGACCGAGGCGGCCCAGTACGTCGTCGACTCCGCCGTCCAGCTCCACGGCGCGCGTGCGCTCCGACGCGGGCACCTGCTGGAGCGGCTCTACCGGGAGGTGCGGGCGCCGCGGATCTACGAGGGCGCCTCCGAGGTGCAGCTGAGCATCATCGCCCGGGAGCTGTACCGGTGAGCGCCCCCTTCGAGGCGCGCAGCCGGATCTGCGTGGTGACCGGCGGGAGCCGGGGGATCGGCGCGGCCGTCGCCGCCGACCTGTCCGCGGCCGGACACCGGGTGGCGCTGGCCGCCCGCGACGCGGAGGCCCTGGAGCACGCCGCGAGGTCCCTGCCCGGCGAGACGCTGACCGTGCCCGTCGACCTCACCGCGCCCGGCGCGGCCGAGGAGCTGTTCGGGCGGGTCGAGGCGGTGTGGGGCCCGGCCGAGGTGCTCGTCGCGGCCGCCGGCACGGGCGCGTCCGCGAAGCTGACGGAGACCAGCGACGAGCTGTGGGAGGCGCAGTTGGCGCTGAACCTGACCGCGCCGTTCCGCTGCGTCCGGCGCGCGGTCCCGCCGATGCGGGCGGCCGGGTGGGGGCGGATCGTCGTGGTCGCCTCGGTCGCGGCCAAGGCCGGCGCGCCGTACGTCGCCGCGTACACCGCGGCCAAGCACGGCGTGCTCGGCCTGGTCCGCTCGGCCGCCGCGGAGCTCGCGGGCACCGGGGTGACGGTGAACGCCGTCTGCCCCGGGTACGTGGACACCCCGATGACCGACGCGACGGTCGCGGCGATCGCCGCGCGGACGGGCCGCAGCGAGGAGCAGGCGCGCGGGACGCTGGCGCGGATGCAGCCGATCGGGCGGCTGATCCGTCCGCAGGAGGTGGCGGCCGTGGTCCGGCTGCTGCTGGAGAACGAGGCCCTGAACGGTCAGGGCATCACCGTCGACGGAGGAGGAGTCCAGTCATGACGCTGCGTCGGATCAACCCGCCGGGGCTGGCCGAGCCGAAGGGCTTCAGCCACGCCGTCACCGCGACCGGCGGCACCCTGGTCTTCCTGGCCGGGCAGACCGCGCTCGACGAGAAGGGCGCGATCGTCGGCGCGGACGTCGTCGAGCAGTTCGACCGGGCGCTCGCCAACCTGCTGGAGGCCCTGGCCGCGGCCGGCGGCACGCCCGCGCAGCTGGCCCGGCTCACCGTCTACGCCACCGACCCGGAGGACTACCGCGCCCACGCCGCCGACATCGGCCGCGTCTGGCGGGCCCGCGCGGGGCGCGACTACCCGGCGATGGCGCTGATCGGCGTGGTCCGGCTCTGGGACGAGCCGGCGCTCGTGGAACTGGAGGGCATCGCCGTGCTCGACTGAGCGCGGCGGGGGCCCACCGGACGAACCGCGGTGACACGGTGTGCGCATTCACCGTCGGAAGTGGCAGTCTGTTGACGTGAGTGAGATTGATCCCAAGATCGAAGCCCTGGTTCCGGACTGGATGTACCTCCCCGACATCGCCGAGAAGTGGGGTGTCGAGGTCACCAAGGTCCGCAACATGGTCACCGACGGCACGCTGCTGTCGGCGCGCCGCGGCGAGAACAAGGTCCTGATGGTCCCGACCGCCTTCATCGGCGAGGACGGGCCGGTGAAGGGCATCGTCGGCACGCTGACCGTCCTCAAGGACTCCGGGTTCAGCGAGGAGGAGGCCCTGGAGTGGCTGTTCACCGATGACCCGAGTCTTCCCGGCACCCCCGCCCAGGCACTGAACGAGAACCGCGGCACGGAGGTCAAGCGCCGCGCCCAGGCGATGGCCCTGTGAGCGGCGCGCGCACCGCCCTGGCGGACGCCCGTCTCTACCTGTGCACCGACGCCCGCCGCGAGCAGGGCGACCTCGCCGAGTTCCTCGACGCGGTCCTGGCCGGCGGCGTCGACATCGTCCAGCTCCGCGACAAGGGCCTGGAGGCCAGGCAGGAGCTCGCCGCGCTCGAGGTCTTCGCCGACGCCTGCCGCCGCCACGGCCGCCTGCTGTCGGTCAACGACCGCGCGGACGTCGCCTACGGGGCCCGCCCCGACGTCCTCCACCTCGGCCAGGACGACCTGCCGGTGCCGGTCGCCCGTGCGATCCTCGGCGACGACGTGGTCATCGGCCGCAGCTGCCACGCCGAGGCGGAGGTGGACGTCGCCCTCACCGAGCCGGGGGTCGACTACTTCTGCACCGGCCCGGTGTGGCCCACCCCGACCAAGCCGGGCCGCCACGCCCCGGGGTTGGAGCTCGTGCAGTACGCCGCGAAGCAGACCACGGACCGCCCGTGGTTCGCGATCGGCGGCATCGACGAGTCGAACCTCGCCACGGTGCTGGACGCCGGCGCGCGGCGGATCGTCGTGGTCCGCGCCCTGACGCAGGCGAAGGACCCCCACGCGGCGGCGCAGTCGCTGGCGCGCAGGATCCGCGAGCGGATCTGAGCGGCGCGGAGACCCCCGGCCGAGGCGGTCGCCGCGCCCGGGGGCCTGGGCCCGTCGCGTCCTTGCTCAGCCGCGCGGGCGTGCGCGACCGGTGTCCCCCTCGTCAAGGCGGAGGCTGGCCCGACGTCCGGCCCGAGGGCTTCGCCGGGTAGCGACAGGCGCCGGGCTACCCGCTGCCGGCCGGGCGGGTCCGCGTGCTCGGGCGCGGCCGCGTCGTGCGCATGCCGCCCGGAGCGAACCTCGGCGGTGCCCAGGGCACCCGGGCCGGTGGCCTCTGTGGCCTCAGTGGCGGCGGGCGGTCGCCGCGTCGGCGAGGCGGGTGAGGATCTCGCGGGCCAGCGGCTCGCGGATCGGGGCGGCGTCGAGCACGGCCAGGGCCTCCTCGCGCAGCGAGGCGATGCGCTCCTCGACGCGGCGCGGCGCTCCGCTGCGGGTGACCACGTCGCGCAGGCGTTCGACGCCGTCCGCGTCGAGCTCGGGCGAGCCGAGCATGTCGGTGAGGAGGCGCGCGTCGGCCGCCCCGCAGGAGGCGAGGGTCTCGGCGAGCAGCAGGGTCCGCTTGCCCTCCCGCAGGTCGTCCCCGGCGGGCTTGCCGGTGACGGCCGGGTCGCCGTAGACGCCGAGCAGGTCGTCACGGAGCTGGAACGCCTCCCCGAGCGGCAGGCCGAAGGCGCCGTACGCCTCGGTCAGGTCCGCCGAGGCGCCCGCGAGCAGGCCGCCGAGCTGGAGCGGTCGCTGCACCGTGTACTTCGCGGACTTGTACTCGATCACCGTCCGCGCGCGGTCCACCGCGCCCGCGTCGCCCGCGGGCCGGTTCGCCGCGGGCTCCAGCATGTCGAGGTACTGACCGGCCATCACCTCGGTGCGCATCAGGTCCAGCAGCGGCTTGGCGCGCCGGACCGCGTCGCGCGGCAGACCGCACTCGGCGAAGAGCGAGTCGCACCAGACCAGCAGCAGGTCGCCGACCAGGACCGCGCTCGCGCTGCCGAACTGCTCGGCGTCGCCGCGCCAGCCCGCGCCGCGGTGCAGCGACTCGAAGCGGCGGTGGACGGAGGGCAGGCCGCGGCGGGTGTCGCTGCGGTCCATCAGGTCGTCGTGGACGAGCGCGCTCGCCTGGAGCAGTTCGAGCGCCGCCGCCGCGGCGACCGCCCCGCGCTCGTCCGCGGCCCCTCCGGCCCCGCGCCAGCCCCAGTAGCAGAACGCCGCGCGCAGCCGCTTGCCGCCGGTGGGTCGGCCGTCGAGCAGGAAGTCCCGCACGGTCCCGCAGAGCGGGGCGAGCTGCGGCGAGATCGCCAGCAGGGTCCGCTCCTGGCCGGTCAGGAAGGTGTCGAGGGCGGCGTCGACCCGCTGTCGCAGCCACTCCGCGTCGACGGGGTTGCCGACGACGGGCGCGGGGGCGGACTGAGCGAGCGACACCGGGGACTCCGACTGGTACGGGGACCAACAGCGTAACGCCACCGCCCGGGCACCCGAGGACCGGGCGGCCCCGCCGCGCCACGCCGTGACCCGCCTGGTCCCAGCCTCGCGTCCCAAGGGGCGGACAGGTGTTTCAGCGACCGTCCGGATCGCGGATAACCTTCGGATATGGCTCTCGGAACTCCCAGCACCCGCCCGGACCGTGCCGTCTCGATCCGTGAACTCCTGGCGTCGGGGGCCAAGTCGTACTCCTTCGAGTTCATGCCCCCGCGCACGCCCGAGGCGGAGGCGGGGCTGTGGAAGGCGATCCGTCGGCTGGAGGCGCTCGCGCCGACCTTCGTCTGCGTCACCTACGGCGCCGGCGGCTCGACCCGGGGCCGCACGATCAACATCACCGGCCGGATCGCCTCCGAGACCACCCTCACACCCGTCGCGCACCTGACGGCCGTGGACCACACGGTGGCCGAGCTGCGCAACATCCTCGGCTGCTACGCCGACCAGGGCGTGCGCAACGTGCTCGCGCTGCGCGGAGACCCGCCGGGCGACCCGCTGGGCGAGTGGGTGCAGCACGAGCACGGCGTCAACTACGCCTCCGAGCTGGTCGAGCTGATCAAGGAGTCCGGGGACTTCTGCGTCGGCGTGGCGGCCTTCCCCGAGCGGCACCCGCGGTCCACGGACTGGGACGAGGACATCCGGCACTTCGTGCACAAGATCCGGGCGGGCGCGGACTACGCGATCACCCAGATGTTCTTCGACGTCGACTTCTACCTGCGCTTCCGTGACCGCGTCGCGGCCGCCGGGTGCGAGGCGCCGATCATCCCCGAGATCATGCCGGTGACCAGCGTCCGCTCGCTGCACCGCATTCCGACCCTGTCCACGGCCTGGTTCCCGCCGCAGCTGCGTGACCGGATGCTCGCGCACGAGGACGATCCGGCGGCGGTGCGGGCGATCGGCATCGAGTACGCGACCGGGATGTGCCGTCGCCTGCTCGACGAGGGCACGCCGGGGCTGCACTTCATGACGATGAACTTCTCCACGGTGACCACGGAGATCTACCAGAACCTCGGTCTTACCCCGCAGAGCTGAAAGCGGTCACTTCCACCCGGTACGGTGTGCTCCACCGTTCGAGAGGTGGTGCCCGAGGTGACGCTTCTGTACGCCGCGTTCGCGGTGGTCGCCCTGTGGCTGCTCGGTGAGTTGCTGCTGCAGCGCCGCGCGCCGCTGCACTGGCGTGCGTTGGCGCTGGTGGGGTTCCTGGTGCTGGTCGCCGGCGTGGCGCAGGGGTCGTTGCCGCTGATCGGCGTGGGCGTGGTCGCCTTCGGCGCCGGGCAGGCGCTCGCCACCCGGGCGGTGAAGCACGCGGGCGACGCGACGCACTGGTCGCTGGTCGCCCCGGAGAGCGTGCCGGTGGTCGGCCGTCTCTTCGGCGGTGAGCCGTCCGCGCCCGCGCCCAAGGGGCGCTCGCGCCGGGCCAGGCCCGAGCCGGCCGCCACCCCGGAGCGCGGGCCGGTGCCGGAGCCGGTGCCGGTGTCGGCGGCGGAACCTCAGGCCGCCGACACCGAGGCCGCGGCCGTCGAGGCGACAGCGGTCTTCCAGGCCGAGGAGTACGCCGTCGAGGGCGACAGCGTCTACTACCCCTCGACGGACCCGCAACAGCAGGAGCCGGCGTACTACGCCTACGGCTACACCGCCGAGCAGCAGGCGTCCTCCTACGCGGACCCCTACCAGGAGTCCTACGCGGATCCCTACGCGCAGCAGTACCAGGAGTACCCGCAGTACCAGCCGTACGCCGAGCCCCAGCAGTCCTACGCCTCCTACGAGCAGCAGCCGGACTACGCGCAGCAGTACCCCGCCGAGTACGCCCCGCAGTACGGCGGCTACGAGGGGTACGACCAGGGGCAGCAGCCGTACTACACGCAGGACCCGCAGTACCACGCCCCCCAGGGCTGACCGTCGGTCCGCTACGGGGTCCCGACCAGGTGGGCGGCGACCGCCGCCGACATCCCGACGCGGGCGAGCCCGCCGCCCGGGTGGGCGCCGCCGCCGACGCGGAAGAGGCCGGTCGGCGCGGCCGCGTTCGGAGGGGCGAGGTACGCGCCGTCCGCGCCCGCGAGCGACGGAGGCGGGACGGAGCCGCCGGGCGCTCCGGTCTCGGCGGCCGTGTCGGCGGGGGTGCGGGCCTGCGCCCACAGCAGCCGGTCGCCCAACTCCGGTGCGGCCCGGGTGGCGTGGGCCAGCACGGCGTCGGCGTAGGCGGCCGTGCGGGCGGAGTCGGTCCAGTCGACGGGCCCGAGCGGCGGCACTGTGACGGTGACGACCGCCGCCTCGTGACCGGCCGGGGCGAGCGTGGCGTCGTCGGGGCGGAGCAGCTGCAGGGTGGGCCGCTCGCACAGGCGCGGGGCCGCGCCGAAGACCGCGTCCAGCTCGTCGGCGCGGTCGGGCGCGTGCACGACGGTCCGGTGCGCGGCGCTCTCGGGACGCGTACCGCGCAGCGCCAGCAGGAGGGTGAACCGCCCGGGGGAGCCCGCCGTCGAGGCGGGGGCGCGGTCGTCGACCACGACGTCCGCGTCGAGGACGCTCCCGTCCGCGAGCAGCACGCCGGTCACCCGGTCCTCGCCCAGGACCTGCTCCACCCGCGTGCCGAAGCGCAGGTCGACGCGGCGTGCCTCGCAGCGCCGCAGCACCGCGTCGGCCAGGGCGCGCAGGCCGCCGGTGACGTACCAGACGCCGAAGCTCTGCTCCATGTACGGCAGCGAGGTCAGCGAGGCGGGCGCGCGTTCGGGGTCGAGGCCGAAGCGCAGCGCGTACTCGTCCAGCAGGGCCGTCAGGCGCGCGTCGCGCAGTTCGCGGCGGGCGACGTCGGCGAGGGTGCGCGGCGGACGGGCGAGCAGGCCGCGCCGGGCGGGAACGTACGGGTCCCGGTGCAGGGCTGACGGATCGTCGGGGAGCGGCTCCTCCAGCAGCGGGCGGCGGGTGGCCTCCCAGACGCCGCGGCCGCGCTCCAGCATCGCGGTCCAGCGCTCGCCCGCGCCCGTGCCGAGGGCCGCGTCGAGGGCGGCCGCCACGCGGGCGAGGGAGGCGTTGGCGAGGGCGAGGCGGGTTCCGTCCGGCAGCAGGTGCTCGCTGCCGGGGTCGACCGGGCGCAAGTCGACCTCGTCCTCCAGCCGGGTGCGGCCGGTCTTCAGCATCAGGTCGCGGTAGACGGCGGGGAGGGTGAGCAGGGTCGGGCCGGTGTCGAAGCGGAAGCCGTCGCGCTCGTACCGCCCGAGCATCCCGCCGTGGGTCGGCGCGGCCTCGCAGAGGGTCACCTTGTGGCCGACGGTCGCCAGCCGTGCCGCGGCGGCGAGCCCGCCCATTCCTGCGCCGATGACCACGATCCTTGCCATGGGCACCCATCGTAGGCGCTGGTCGGGGCCCCTGGGCCGGGGCCTTAGGATCACTGCATGGCGGACTTCGAGTACCACGAGCAGCTGGCGTTCCGGGCCCTGGCGGAGTCGCGGACCTCCAGTCTGAGCGGCAACCGTGAGTACCACGTCCAGGTCGCCCAGGTGGAGGCGACGCTCGCGCTGGCCGCCGCCGTCGCCGCGCTGTCGCGGCAGCCGGGGACGCCGGGGACGCCGGGGACGCCGGGCATGCCGGAAGCGGCCGGCGCGTCCGGCGACGAGGGCGTCAGCGGGTCCTGACGCCGTCCATGATCAGCCCGATCAGCCGCTCCGGCGTGCTGGTGGGCTTGCCCGCCTGCTTGGAGTGGCCGCAGGCGTAGCTGATGCCGCTGGTCAGCTGCATCAGCTCGGAGGTGGTGACGTCGGCGCGGATGCCGCCGGCCGCCTTGGCGCGCTCGACCAGCTCGTCCGAGGTGTGGTGCAGCACCCAGGCGGTGTCGTGCTTGCGGTCGGAGCTGAGCAGCAGCGCCGCGGCGAGGCCCTTGAACTCGCTCACGTGGGCGACGAGTCGGACCAGCCACGCGTTCAGCGCCTCGGTCGGGTCGGCCGCCTCCAGCAGGGGGGCCGCGTCGGCGGCGACGGAGTCGGCCCAGCGCACGCAGACCGCGTCGAGCAGGGCCTCACGGTTGGGGAAGTGCCGGTAGAGGGTGCCGGGGCCGACGCCCGCGCGCTTGGCGATGTCGTCGAGCGAGGCGTCGGGGCCGTTGGCGAGGAAGGACTCGGTCGCGGCGGCGACCAGCTTCTCGTAGTTGCGGCGCGCGTCGGCCCGCATGGGCCGTCGCCCGGTCTCGGCCGTCATGGCGCCATATCCCCTTGCTAAGCGGAGACAGTCTCCGTATTGTTGTCCCTGGAACCGGAGGATACCTCCGTTTGCGTTCCCTGCCTATCTTCTCACCCATTCTCCATGCACTCCAGGGCGGAGCCATGTCCGAGAACACCCTCACCTCCTCTGCTCCAAGCCGGCTCGAAACCCCGGTCAACGCACCACCACCGAACAACCGGCGCCGTCAGCTCGCGCTCGCGGTGATCCTGGCCTGCCAGCTGATGGTGATCCTCGACGCGACGGTCGTCACCATCGCGCTGCCGGGCATCCAGCACGCGCTCGGCTTCTCCTCGGCCGGGCTGAGCTGGGTCATGAACATCTACTCGCTGACCTTCGGCGGCCTGCTGCTGCTCGGCGGCCGCGCAGGCGACATCTTCGGCCGACGCCGCCTGCTGGCCTGGGGCATCGCGCTGTTCACCCTCGCCTCGCTGGCCGGTGGCCTGGCGACGAACCCCACCGAGCTGCTCCTCGCCCGCGTCGCGCAGGGCGTCGGCGCGGCCGTCGCCGCGCCCAGCACGCTCGCGCTGATCGTCAGCACCTTCCGCGACCCGGTCGAGCGGGCCCGCGCGATCGGGCTCTTCTCCGCGATGTCGGCCAGCGGGGCCACCGTCGGACTCATCGTCGGCGGGCTGCTGACCTCCTGGCTCTCCTGGCGCTGGGTCATGTTCATCAACGTGCCGTTCGGCGTGCTCGTCACCGTGCTCGCGCCGCGCGTCGTCGAGGAGCCCGAGCGGCGTCCCGGTCGCCTCGACCTGGCCGGGGCGGCGACCGCGACCGGCGGCATGGTCTCGCTCGTCTACGGCTTCATCCGGGCCGCGACGATCGGCTGGTCCGACACGCCGACGCTGGTCTGCTTCGCCGCCGCCGCGGTGCTGCTGACGGTCTTCGTGCTGGTCGAGCGGCGCGTCGCGCAGCCGCTGCTGCCGCTGTCGCTGCTGACGGACAAGGTCCGCGCGGGCGGCTACGCGGCGATGGCGCTGCTCGCGGCCGCGATGTTCGGGATGTTCTTCTTCGTCACGCAGTACCTGCAGACCGGGCTCGGCATGTCGCCCATGAAGGCGGGCTTCGGCTTCCTGCCGCTGGCCGTGCCGATCTTCGCCGGCGCCCGGCTGGCCCCGCGCCTGGTGCCCAAGTGGGGGACACGGCCGTTCCTGCTGGCCGCGCCGGTGCTGCTGATCAGCGGCATGGCACTGCTGACCCGGGTGAACGCGCACACCGCCTACGTCAGCGGCGTGATGCCCTCGCTGCTGCTGTTCGGGCTCGGCGCGGGCTTCACCATGGTGCCGCTCAGCCTGACGATCCTCTCCACCGTCAGGCCGGAGGAGTCCGGCGCGGCCTCCGGCACGCTGCAGACCATGCAGCAGGCGGGCGGCTCGCTCGGCACGGCCGTCGGGATCACCGCGTTCACCCACGCCACCAGCCACCCCTCCGCGCTGCCGGGCGCGGCGGGCCTGCACGCCACGCTCGCGCACGGCGTCTCGCTGGCGATGACCTGCTCGCTGGGTCTGGCGGCCGGGGCCTTCCTGGTGCTCGCCCTGTTCGTCCGGCCGCCGCGCCCCGAGCGCTCGTCCGCCCGCGCTCAGGCCTGAGCGGCCCGCAGGACGCGGGCGGCACGGCGCTCCTTGCGACGCTGCCAGAAACGGCGGATGCGGGAGAGCGTGAACAGCACCAGCGTCACACCACCCACCAGCAGGCACCCCGCGATGACCGCGGCGGGCACGGGGTGGAACAGCGCGAGCGTGACCAGACCCGCGACGCCGAGGTCCTCGGCCAGGCTGACCACGATGTTGCTGAACGGCTCGGGGGAGGTGTTCACGCCCATCCGCAGGCCCGCCTTGATCAGGTGGCTGACCAGCGCGGTGCCGCCGCCGATCGCCGCGGCGGCGAGCGTGGGCAGCGAGCTGTGGGCGTGACCCGCCAGCAGCGCGGCCACGACCGCGCCCGCGATCGGGCGGATCACGGTGTGGACGAGGTCCCACAGGGAGTCCACGTAGGGGATCTTGTCGGCCACGGCCTCGATCACGAACAGCACGCCGGCGACGACCAGCACGTCGGTCCGCTCCAGCGCGGGCGGCACGGCGGTGACGCCGTCGTAGCGGCCCAGCAGTCCCATCAGCAGGACGACCGCGTAGGCGTTGACGCCGCTGGCCCAGCCGCTGGTGAAGACGAGCGGAAGCAGGCTCACGTGGATTCCCCCGGGTGTTGTCGTGTCTTCGAGCGGACCACAGCGTACGTGGCAGGACGCAGCGGGCCGCGGGGCATTCTCCCAAGATCCCTAGGTACTCGTACTCATGTGCTGGTCCGAACGGGTTGAGTACCCCGGCGGATGGTTCCCGACCTGCGACGACGGCAAAGTAGTGGGCACCGGGAGGGACGGTGCGGCAAGGCGCCGACCCACCCGGGGCCCGGCACTGCACCGCCGACACGGGGCGGCGGAGCAGGTGCCGGACCTGTGAGGAGCACGTACGGGGGAGTACGGGGCCCGGGGGAGCCAGGGGGGACGGGGGAAGGAGCGGCGTTCGCACGCCGGCGAGTGGGGGCTCGCCGGTGGGCGGACGCCGCTCCGCTTTTCGGCCGCGGGGCCGGCTCGGATCAGACAGGGCTCGGCGGGCGGGCTCAGAGCAGCGTGACCTCGGGGGCCGGGGTCGGCACCGGATCGGCGCCGGTCATGGTCGAGGCGGCCGCGGCCAGGCGGCGGACCGCCTCGCGGGTGATCTCCGGCGGCAGCGCGAAGGGGAGCCGGACGAAGCGCTCCAGCACCCCGTCGACGCCGAAGCGCGGACCGGAGCCGACCCAGACGCCGTGGCGCTCCGCCGTGGTGGCCAGGGCGCTCCCGGACAGGCCCGGGGTGGTGCGCACCCACAGGCACAGGCCGCCCTGCGGGATCCGGAAGGTCCACCCGGGCAGGAACTCCCGGACCGCCTCGACCAGTGCGTCGCGCTGGGCGCGGACGCGGTCGCGCTGGTGGGTGAGGACCTCCGGCAGCATGTCGGGGCCCAGCAGGTGCCGGACCGCCAGCTGTTCGACCACCGGGGAGGAGACGTCGAGGCTGGCCCGGTCCCCGGCGAGGCGGCGGATCAGCTCCGGGGTCGCGCGGAGCCAGCCGATCCGCAGACCGCCCCAGAAGGTCTTGCCGGCCGAGCCCAGCGTCACCACGTTGCCGCCGTGGTCGAACGCGGCGAGCGGGCGGGGCATGCGCGTCGCCAGCTCCGGGTCCAGGCACAGGTCGACGGTGGTCTCGTCGCTGACGAGCAGGGTGCCGGTGGAGCGGGCCGCGGCGACCAGGGCCCGGCGCTCGTCCTCGGACATGAGCAGTCCGGTCGGGTTGTGGAAGTCGGGGATCAGGTACGCCAGGCGCGGCGCGGCGTCGCGCAGGGTCCGCGCCCACGCCTCCAGGTCCCAGCCGTCGTCGAGCAGGGGTACCGGCACGGCCCGGCCGCCCGCGTAGCGCAGCGCCTGGAGCACGTTGGCGAAGCTCGGGGACTCCACGGCGACGCGCTCGGCGGGGCCGAGGACCTGGCGCAGCAGCAGCGAGAAGGCACCGGACGCGCCGGTGGTGATCATGATCTGTTCCGGGCCGGTCGGCAGGCCGCGGGCGGTGTAGCGGTCGGCGACGGCCTGCCGCAACGCGGTCACCCCGGCGGGGAAGTCGCCGTGGGTGGAGGTCCAGGCGGGCAGTTCGGCGACGGCGGCGGCCATGGCCCGGCTGAGCCACGGCTCGGGGGCCGCCATCGCGGCGATGCCGAGGTCGATCACGTCGCCGGAGCCCGCCGCGTGCGGCGAGATCCCGACCACCGGCATCGTCCGTCCGGGCGGCAGCGCCGTCCAACTCCCCGCGCCGCGACGGCTGGAGAGGAAGCCCTCGGTGCGCAGCAGCTCGTAGGCGGCGGCCACGGTGGTCCGGCTCACGCCGAGGGCCGCGGACAGCTCCCGTTCGGCGGGCAGCCGCGTCTCCACCGGCACCCGGCCGTCCAGCACCAGGGTGCGCAGCCCGCCCGCGAGCGAGCGGTAGGCGGGACCGCCGCCGGGGCGCTGCCAGTCGCCGAGGGCGCGGTCGAGCTGGGCGGCGCCGACGGCGGCGCGGGAGGAGGTTGGCATCCCTGGTCAGTCCACTTCTCGCGAATTGGCTATGGATGAGCAGTCCAATCTCCTTCAGAGTGATGCCAACGATCGCCGAAAGGCAAGCGTCACCCGGCAAGAACCACCGAGGAGGGAGGGGCCACCGTGGTCCTCGCACGCCGTCTCGTCCAGCTCTATGTGGGCCTCGCGCTCTACGGCCTCAGCATGGCGATGATGCTCAAGGCCTCGCTCGGGCTCGCCCCCTGGGACGTGCTCAACCAGGGCCTGGACCGGCACCTCCCGCTCTCCTACGGCACCGTCTCGATGATCATCGGCGCCGCGGTGCTGCTGCTGTGGATCCCGCTGCGCCAGAAGCCGGGGCTCGGCACCATCAGCAACGTCTTCGTCATCGGCCTCACCGTCGACGCGGGCCTGTCGCTGCTGCCCACCCTGCACGGCCTGCCCGTGCGGGCCGCCATGCTGGCGGGCGGCATCGTCGCCAACGGCGTCGCCGGCGGCCTCTACATCGGCGCCCGCTTCGGCCCCGGCCCGCGCGACGGGCTGATGACCGGCTTCGCCCGCCGCACCGGCGGCTCGCTGCGCCTGATCCGCACGATGATCGAGCTGACCGTGCTGGTGGTCGGCTGGCTGATGGGCGGTCAGGTCGGCGTCGGGACGGTCGCGTACGCGCTGGCGATCGGGCCCCTGGTGCAGTTCTTCCTGCCGATGTTGACTGTTCCTCATGCGAACGACACGAGTGGGGCACCGCGGGACGGGGCCGGGCGCGATCACGCCGGACGGGTGCGCGGTGGAGCTGTACACGAGACTGCTCGCGGGTGACGAGCCGGACGTCGTCGCCGCGGCGGCGCCGCGGCCGGGCGCGAGCGTCCTCGAACTGGGCTGCGGCGTGGGCCGGGTGACGCACCCGCTGGTGGAGCGCGGCTTCGCGGTCACCGCGGTGGACGAGTCGCCGGAGATGCTGGAGCGCGTGCGCGGCGCGCGGACCGTGCTCTCCTCGATCGAGGAGCTGGAGCTGGGCGAGCGTTTCGACGTGGTGCTGCTCGGCTCCTTCCTGGTCAACACCGGGGACCTGGCGGTCCGCGCCGGTCTGCTGGCCACCTGTCTGCGGCATGTCGCGCGGGACGGCGTGGTCCTGGTCCAGCGCGAGGCGGAGGGCTTCTACGACGAGATCCCGCGCGAGCAGGCGATGCGCGACGGCGTCGGCCGGATGTCGATCACCTCCTCCGAGGAGATCGAACCGGGCCTGCGCGCCAACCAGGTCGACTACGTCTTCCCGGACGCGCGGTGGACCCAGTTCTTCCGCACCCGCCACCTCCCGGACGCCGCGTTCGAACAGGCGCTGGCGGAGGCGGGTCTCGCCCTGGACTCCTACCTCACCCCGGACCACGTCTGGGCGAGGGTGCTGCCGAAGCGGTGACGATCTTCGAGAGCCGGGCGGACGACCACGTCAGTGGCCGTCCGCCCGGCTTTTTCGGCGGTGTTGTCAGTGGTGCGGAGGAGCATGGCGAACGAGGGGCCGGTCGGGTTACTCTGGAGATGTTCGAACGAAAGTTCGAACGAAGTGCGAGGAGGAGGACGCGATGAGCAGGAGGCGTGCGGACCTGATCGAGGTGCGCGGTGGGACGGGTCTGCCCACGCACTTCCTCTGGCACGACAAGGTGTACGCGGTGCGCGAGGTGCTCGGGCACTGGAAGGAGAGCGGCGCCTGGTGGGAGGAGGTCCGCTCGTCCCACCAGGCGCGGATCGCCGGACAGGCGCTGGACCGGACGGAGCGGGAGGTGTGGCGGGTCGAGGCCAGCCCCGGCCGCTGCTTCGCCCCCGGCGTCTACGACCTCGCCTTCGACCGCGGCGCCGACCGCTGGACCCTCACCCGTACGACTGACTGACGACTACGGACTGACCGGGAGGGCGTACGTCATGAGGGAGACCACCGACAACAAGCCGCAGGCCCAGGTGCTGCAGTTGCCGCTGCCGAGCGCCGTGGGCGGATCGGGCATGCCCTACCGCCCGGCGGGGGACGTCCACCCGGTGCTGCGGCGCGCCGGGGCCCCGCCCGCCGCGGTGGACCTGCTGGCGCAGGCGCAGCGCGGGCTGGCCGAGGCACGCGAGCTGGAGGGCCCGTTGGAGCGGTACGCGGCCGCCCATCTGGCGGCGCTGCGCGCCTCCGCCGCGGTGCTCGCGCTGCGCGGGCGGCCGGAGGAGAACCCGCGTAAGCGCAAGCGGATCCGCAGCGCCTGGGAGGTCCTGCCCGAGGTCGCGCCGGAGCTCGCGGAGTGGGCGCTCTACTACGCGGCCGGCGCGCCCAAGCGGGCCGCGGCCGAGGCCGGGATCGCCTCGGCCGCCAGCGCCCGCGACGCGGACGACCTGATCCGCAACACCGCGCTCTTCCTGCGGATCGTGCAGCGGCTGGTCGCCCGTGGGGCGGTTCCGGCGTCGCGCGGCGCGGGGGACGCGGGGGAGGAGGGGATGCCCCGCACGGGGTGAGCAGGAGGGACACGTAGCCGGCGGGATCGGGAGGGGCCCACAACGCCTTGAGGAGTCATACGAGATGAGCCCCACGGACTCCTTCGTGCACCTGCACGCGGCCTCCAGCTACTCGCTGCGCTACGGCACCGCGACGCCCGCCGCGCTCGCCGGGCACGCGGCCTCGCTCGGCATGCGGGCGCTCGCCCTGACCGACCGCGACGGCCTCTACGGCGCCGTCCGCTTCGTGCAGGCCTGCGTCAAGGCGGGGATCCAGCCGGTCCTCGGGGTCGACCTCGCCTGCGAAGGCTGGGCGGACGGTCGCGGGGCGGGCGGTCGTCGGGCGGACGGTCTGGACCGGGCCGCGGCCGACGCCGCGCGGCCGGCGCGCGCGGTCGTGCTGGCCCGGGGCGGGCGGGCCGGCTACGCCGCGCTGTGCCGTCTGGTCAGCGCCTCGCACGGCGACGACGTGGAACGCCGTGCCCGCCCGGTGCTGGCCGCGCAGCAGGTCGCGGCCGCCGCCGACCGGCTCTACGTGCTGCTCGGGCCCGACTCCGCCGTCGGGCGCGCGGCCGCCGCCGGGCGGACGGCCGAGGCCAGGGCGGAGCTGCTGCGCTGGAGCACCCTGTGCGGGGAGGCCGTGGTGATCGAGGTGGTGCACCACCTCGCCCCGCCCGGCCACCCCGCCTCGCGCGGCGTCGCCCAGCGGCTGCTGCGCCTGGCGCGCGAGACGGGCGTCCCCGCCGTGCTGACCAACGCCGTGCGCTACCTCGCGCCCGAGGACGCGCCCGTCGCCGACGTGCTGGACGCCGCCCGCCGTCTGGTCCCGCTGGAGCTGCGCTCCCGCGACCGGGTCAACGCCGAGGGGTACCTGAAGACCGGCCCGGAGATGGCCGCGCTGGCCCACGACCTGTGCGACACCGCCGCCGAGGCGCGCGAGCTGCTCGCGCAGACCCGCCGGATCGCCGAACGCTGCCTGCTCGACCCCCTCGGCCACGACATCGGCCTCGGCTCCATGCACATGCCCGAGCCCAGCGTGCTCGGCACCACCCGCGCCGGCGCGATCCGCGAGCTGCGGGCCCGCTGCGAGGCGGGCGTCACCTGGCGCTACGGGCGGCCCACCGGGGAGGTCACCGCGCGGCTGGAGGAGGAGCTGACGCTGATCAACCGGCTCGGCTACGAGCCCTACTTCCTCACCGTCGCCGAGGTCGTCGACCTCACCCGCGCCGCCGGCATCCGCTGCGCGGCGCGCGGCTCCGGCGCGGGCAGCCTGGTCAACCACCTGCTCGGCATCTCCGGCGTCGAGCCGCTGGAGCACGGGCTGCTGATGGAGCGTTTCCTGTCCGGGATGCGCCTCTCGCTGCCCGACATCGACGTCGACGTGGAGTCCGCCCGCCGCACCGAGGTCTACGACCTGATCCTGGAGCGCTTCGGCTCCGACCGGACGCTGTGCGTGGCGATGCTGGAGACCTACCGGGTCCGTCACGCCGTCCGCGACGCGGGCGCGGCGCTCGGCCTGCCGCCCGCCGAGATCGACGCCGTGGCCAAGGCGTTCCCGCACATCCGCGCCCGCGACGCGCGCGCCGCGATGCGGGACCTGCCGGAGCTGCGGCACTCCCGGCTGGAGGAGGGCGTCTTCGCCGCCCTGTTCGACATCGTCGAGAAGCTGGACGGCCTGCCCCGCCACATCGCCCTGCACCCCAGCGGCGTGCTGCTCTCCGACCGCCGCCTGCGCGACCGCACCCCGGTGGAGACCAGCGCCCAGGGCTACCCGATGAGCCAGTTCGACAAGGACGACGTCGAGGCCATCGGCCTGCTCAAGCTGGACGTGCTGGGCGTGCGGATGCAGTCCGCGATGGCGCACGCGCTGGCCGAGACGGAGCGGGTGCGCGGCGAGCGCGTCGACCTGGACGCCGTGCCGCTGGACGACGAGGAGACCTTCGAACTGATCCGCTCCACCCGGACGCTGGGCTGCTTCCAGATCGAGTCGCCCGGCCAGCGCGAGCTGATCGGCAAGTTCGCGCCGCGGACCTTCGGCGACCTGATCATCGACATCTCGCTGTTCCGGCCCGGCCCGGTCAAGAGCGACATGGTCACCCCCTTCCTCAACGCCCGCCACGGCTGGGCCGACCCGGTCTTCGTCCACGAGGACCTGCGGGGGATCCTCGCCGAGACCGAGGGCGTCGTCGTCTTCCACGAGCAGGTGATCCGGATCATCGCGACGATGACCGGCTGCGGCTTCGACCGCGCCGACCAGGCGCGGCGCGTCCTCGGCAGCATCAAGGGCCAGCAGGAGATCGGCGACTGGTTCTGCCTGGCCGCCGACAGGCGCGGCTATCCGCGTCCGGTGGTCGAGCGGGTCTGGGAGATCCTGAAGGCGTTCGCCTCCTTCGGCTTCTGCAAGGCCCACGCGGGCGCCTTCGCGCTGCCCACCTACCAGTCCGCGTGGCTGAAGACCCATCACCCCGCCGCCTTCTACGCCGGGCTGCTCACCCACGACCCCGGCATGTACCCGAAGCGGCTGATCCTCGACGACGCCCGCCAGTTCGGCGTCCCCGTGCTGCCGCCCAGCGTCAACGACTCCGTCGCCGACTACACGCTCGAACGGACCGCGGACGGCCGGGACGCGCTGCGGATCGGGCTCGCGGACGTCAAGGGCATCAGCGACGCGGAGATCGACCGCATCGTGCGCGAGCGCGAGGGCGCGCCGTACGCGAGCCTGCCCGACTTCCGCCGGCGGGCGGAACCGGACCAGCCGACGCTGGAGAACCTGGTGCTCGCGGGCGCCCTGGACGCGCTGCACCCGCGGCTCACGCGGCGGGACCTGCTGCTGCACGCCGCCACCGACCCCAAGCCCAAGGGCCCGCGCCGGCCGCTGCCCTCTCAGTTGGAGCTGGCGGACGCGTCGGGGGAGGAACGGGAGACCGGACCGACCGCGCTGCCCGCGCCCACCGAGACGGATCTGATCCGCGGCGAGATCGAGGCGCTGGGGCTGGACCACAGCGCCCATCTGCTCAGCCCCTACCTGGCGTTCCTCGACGAGCTGGGTGTGGTGCGCTCGAACGAGCTGCTGCGGCAGCGCAACCGCAGCGAGATCCTGATCGCCGGGGTCAAGGTCGCCACGCAGACCCCGCCGGTGCGCACCGGCGTCCGCGTCGTCTTCGCGACCCTCGACGACGCGACCGGCCCGCTGGACTTCGCCATGTTCGAGGACGCGCAGCAGCACTACGCCTCCACGGTCTTCCACTCCTGGCTGCTGCTGGTCCGCGGCGTCGTCCGCCGCACCGGCCCGCGCGGCGTCTCGCTGACGGCGACGGCCGCATGGGAGCTGACGGCGCTGCACGAGCTGTGGCGGACGGACGGCGTCGACGCGGTGCGGGCCGTGCTGGCCGTCGTGCCCGAGCCGGAGGAGGCGCCGGCGCGGCGTGTGATGGTGCATCCCAGCGGCTTCAGGATGTCCCCGTACGCCGACCTCAAGCCGCCCGGCGTCCCGGCGGCGGACGCGCCGCGCAAGCTGTGGCACACCAGCCCCGGGAGCCCGGGATGAGGGCCGTGCGGAGACGGGAGGCAATAGGGTGTGGCTGTCGGCCCGACCAGGCGGACAACCAGGCAGACCCGTCGACCCGAGGAGCCGTCCCGTGTACCCGACCCGTCCCCGCAGCGCCCTCCGGACCGCCGTGGTGTGGGAGGTCCTGCGTGCGGCGCTGGACCGGCAGGCCGAGGCGCTCGGCCGCGAGGCGCTCGACGTCCTCGACACGGGCGGCGGCACCGGCAACTTCGCCGTCCCCGTCGCGGGCCTCGGCCACCGGGTCACCGTCGTCGACCCCAGCCCCGACGCGCTGTTCGCCCTGGAGCGGCGCGCGGCGGAGGCCGGCGTCACCGGCCAGGTCCGCGCCATACAGGGCGACACCGACACTCTCGCGCAGCAGGTCGACGCGGGCAGCATGGACGCGGTGCTCTGCCACGGCGTCCTGGAGTTCGTCGACGACCCCGCGGAGTCGCTGCGCGAGCTCACGGCCGTGCTGCGGCCGGGCGGCCTGGTCAGCCTCCTCGCCGCCAACCGCAACGGCGCGGTCCTGGCCCGCGCCCTCTCCGGCCACTTCGCGGAGGCCCGTGCGGCTCTCTCCGGCATCCAGAAGGCCGACGCTCCGCGCAGGTTCACCGGCGGTGAGCTGCAGGACCTCGCGGACGGCGCGGGGCTGCGCGTGCTGTCCGTCCACGGCGTCCGCATCTTCGCCGACCTGGTCCCCGGCGTCCTCGTGGACACCGAGCCGGGCGCGCTGGAGTCCCTCCTCGCCCTGGAGCAGGCCGCGTCCGCGGACCCGTCCTTCCACGCGGTGGCAACTCAGCTGCACGTTCTCGCCGAGCTCAGCTAGGCACCTGCCGCAGGGGCGTGCAATCCCTCAGAGGCGCGCAACTGGCTGCGGGAGCGTGACTGCAGGCGATCGCGCATGATCGTGCACGCGGATCTGGACGCCTTTTACGCCGCGGTCGAGCAGCGCCGCAGGCCGGAGCTGAAGGGCAGGCCCATCGCCGTCGGCGGGGCCGGGCCGCGGGGCGTGGTGATGTCGGCGAGCTACGAGGCCCGTGCGCACGGCGTCAGCGGTGGGATGCCCACCGTCCGGGCGCGGCGGCTCTGTCCGGAGCTGGTGACCGTGCCGCCGGACATGGACGAGTACGCCGTCGTCTCGGCCAACGTCATGGCCGTGCTGCACTCCTTCGCGCGGCGGGTCGAACCGGTGTCGATGGACGAGGCGTACCTCGACCTCGCCGGGGTCGGCATGCGTCCCCGCGCCCTCGCGGAGGTGCTGCGCAGGCGGGTGCGGGAGGAGCAGGACCTCGCGCTGTCCGTCGGCGTCGGTCCGACCAAGCTGGTCGCCAAGCTGGCCTCCGTCGCGGCGAAGCCGGACGGCCTGCTGGTCGTGCCGCCGGCCGAGGTCGAGGCGTTCCTGCGGCCGCTGCCCGCGAGCCGGATCCCGGGCGTGGGGCCGAAGACGACCGAGGCGCTGACCCGCTTCGGGCTGCTCACCGTCGGCGATCTCGCCGACACCCCGCGCGACACGCTGCGGCGGATCGTCGGCGCCGCCGCGGGCGACATGCTGACGCACTACGCGCGCGGCGAGGACGCGCGGCCGGTGGTGCCGCAGTCGGTGGAGAAGAGCCTCGGCGGGGAGCGGACGTTCCCCGCCGACGTCTCCCCGGAGCACGAGGTGATCCGGACGACGCTGCTGGGTCTCGCCCAGCAGAACGCGGCGCGGCTGCGGGCGGCGGGCCTGGCGGGGCGGACCGTCACCGTCAAGGTCCGCTTCGCGGATCTGCGGACCGTCACCCGTTCGCGCAAGCTGCCGGAGCCGGTGGACCTGGCCCACGACATCTTCGCGGCCGCGCTCCCGCTGTTCGCGGGGCTCGTCCCGGCGCGGGCGCGGATCCGGCTGGTGGGGCTGCGGGTCGAGGGCCTGGACGGGGGTGCGCGGCCGACCCAGCTCGCCCTGGGCGAGCGCGAGACGGGGTGGTCGGAGCTGGAGCGGACGGTGGACCGGGTGCAGGCGAAGTTCGGGCCCGCGGCGGTCCGTCCGGCGAGCTTGATCGGCAAATTCGGCGGACCGGGAAACTTCTCCGGACCGAAGGTCGTTGACCGGTCGGAACGACGGGTTGAGGGCCGTCCGGAGAGAGCTACCGCACATGCTCCTCGGCAGTCCAAAAACCCCGGGTGAACCGTATGATTCGGGTAAAGGCAACAAGCATGACGGCCGGGCGCCCGGGGCATACACGCATCACTGGCCATTGAAAGATCCAGTAGGAAGACCAGGCAGTGCGGCGGGGTTGGGCGCTCCGAGGGCGGCTCCCCGCCCTCAGACGGCCAGAGGAGGAGGACGACGTGCCGCTCTCGGACCACGAGCAGCGTCTGCTTGAGCAGATGGAGCGAGCGCTGTACGCCGAGGATCCGAAGTTCGCTTCGGCTCTCGAGGGCAGCGGCCTGCGCACGCGCACACGGCGGGCCGTCTACGTGTCCGCAGCGGGTTTCGTGGTGGGTGTGGGCCTGTTGATGGGTGGCCTCTTCCTGCATCAGCAGTGGGTGAGCGTCGGGGGCTTCGTGCTGATGCTGGCGGGTGCCGTCTTCGGGATCACGGCCTGGCGCCGGATTCCGCGACTGGCCGTGGTCGATCCGCGTACGGGCGCTCCGGCGGCCCGGAAGCGCAAGCGCGGCGGCAGCCTGGTGGATCGGATGGAGCAGCGCTGGCAGCACCGGCAGGAGCAGCAGCGCGGCGGTTTCTAGCGACAAGCGACAACCAAGAGACATCTCCTTGAGCGGGCCCCGGATACTCCGGGGCCCGCTCTCGTGATGTCCCCATCAGAAAACATGAGCAAGGCTCTTGTTTACTTACCGGTCAGTACCTACCCTGAGGGGCGATCCGGGCACTCCCCGTCCACCCTCAGGAGCATTGTGTGACCAGATCAGCACGGGCCAGGGCCGCTTTCGCGGCCCTCGCCGTCTCCGCCCTCGTGGGCGCCCTCGGCACCACCGCGGTCCAGCCCGCCGCCGCGGCCACCGCCGGTACCGCGGCCACCGCGTCAGGGGCCGGTCCGCTCGACAGCCGGCCGACCGCGATCGTCTCCCTCGGCGACAGCGCCATCTCCGGCGAAGGCGCGGGCACGGACACGAACGACGGCTACATGGCGGGCACCGACGGGCCCAAGGACTTCTGTCACCGGCACAGCGAGTCGGTCATCTTCGACACCGGGGTCAGCGGTGTCACCCCGATCGACCTCGCCTGTTCCGGCGCCCAGACCGGCGACCTCACCTCCGACCCGAACCTCGCCAAGATCACCGGCGGTGGCAGCGGCGACTACGGCGAGGCCAAGCAGGACGTCCAACTGGCGCAGACCGCGGCCAACTACGACGTCAAGATGGTCGTGGTGACCATCGGCGCCAACGACGACTTCGACTTCACCGGGATCGTCGTCAGCTGTCTGACCGCCTACTTCCCCATCCCGCAGTCCCAGGGCTGCCGCGACACCATCGGCAGCGCGGCCGTCACCAGCCGCGCCAAGGCGGTACTGCCGAAGATCGAGGCGGCGCTCACCGACATCCGCCAGACCATGCGGACCGCTGGCTACGCCGACTCCGACTACCAGCTGGTGCTGAACTCGTACTTCACCCCGATCACCCCCGACATCCGCAGCAACCTCTACGCGGACAAGGTGGCCCAGGGCTGCCCCGGCTTCCCCGAGGACGCCGCCTGGGCGCACAACTGGGTGGTGCCGACCCTCGACGACACCGAGCGGGCGGCGGCCGAGGCCGTGCCGGGCGTGCGCTTCCTCGACCAGCGCCGCGTCTCCTACGGTCACGAGGTCTGCGCCGAGATGACCAGCTCGCCGTACGAGTACATCAACGGCGACGTGATCGACGTCAGCGAGCTGACCCGCAACGGCTGCGACCAGTCGATCGGCGTGCTCGGGCTCTGCACGGACGAGGTCCGGCAGTCGTACCACCCGCGCGTCGCCGGCTACAAGGCGGAGGGCGCCTGCCTCGGGGACTTCTACGACGACCCGAACCAGCAGGAGGCCTACTGCACGCTGGACCAGCAGGACGGCACCACGATCATGCCGCTCACGCCGGGGGTGGCCTCCTTCGGTGACGTGCCCGAGGACGGCGCCTGGTACCAGCTGACCAACAAGGCCACCGGCCAGGTGCTCGACTTCTCCGGCGGCGGCAGCTACGGCGACAGCACCAACGGCCGTCCGGCGATCACCTACGGAGCGAACGGCGGGCTGAACCAGTCCTTCGTCTTCGAGATCAAGTCCGGCGGCAGCTACGAGCTCGACTTCAGCGGCAACCGGAACATGTGCCTGGACGCCAACGGCGCCTCCACCGCCGCCGGCACCAAGCTGCAGCAGTGGGGCTGCAACGGCGGCGCCAACCAGCACTGGGTGTTCGAGCCGGCCGGCAACGGCTACTACAAGATCGCTGACTCGGCGAACACCACCATGGTGATCACCCTGGGCACCAGCGCGCTGACCGACTCCTCCGGCAACCCCGTCACCACCCTGCAGTCCGACGCCGGCGCCGACGCCCAGCAGTGGCAGCTGACCAAGCTGGGCATCGTCTACCTGCACGGATAACGCGACAACGCTGGTTCACGACCGGGGCCGCAGCCTGCGCCGCAGGGCTGCGGCCCTGTCGCGCGCCCAGCCCGCGACGGCCGCCCTGGCCCGGCGCGGCAGGGCGCGCAGCAGGCTCGACGAGGACGGCGGCAGCACCACCGCGCGCACCCGGGTGCGGCGGTCGGAGGCGGCGGACAGCCCCTCGCGGACCTCCCGCACGTCCTGGCGCAGCGACAGCGGCGTGGAGACGACCGGCGCGTACAGGACCTGCTCGGTGGCCAGCGCGAGACGGCCGGCCGCCGCGCTCGGCCCGGGGCCGAGCCCGCCGAGCTCGCTGATCCGGGCCGCGGCGCCGCGCGGGGTGTCCGCCTCGTTCGGCGGGATGCCGTGGTCCCAGGCGGTGTCGACCATCTCCCGCCACGCCGCCAGCACCTGCTGGTCGGTCAGCCCCGACGGTCCGCGGCGCAGCCGGGCCCTTCGGGTGCGGCCGCGCCAGAGCATCGGCGCCAGCAGGACGGCGAGCAGCAGACCGGCCAGCGACCAGGCCGCCAGCAGCAGCGGTGAGGACGGCGTCAGCTCCGACGACGCCGGGCTCGCGCCGAGCGCGGCCTCCGGTCCGCAGTCGCCCAGGTGCCGTGCGGCCAGCGAGCAGCCCTTCTGGTTGCGTGCGCTGCCGGTCGGCTGGGCGCCCGCGGTGGCGCTCGCCGCCGGGGCGGGGGCGTTGCTGGGCGTGGTGGTCTGGGTGCTGTAGCCGGGCGGGACGATGCCCTGGCGCGGGGTCGGCTCGAAGCGGAGCCAGCCCACGCCGGAGAAGTACAGCTCCGGCCAGGCGTGCGCGTCGTGGGTGGTCACCAGCCAGGACCCGTCGGTGCCCTGGGTGCCGGGGGTGAACCCGACCACGACCCGGGCCGGGATGCCCAGCGAGCGGGCCATGGCCGCCATCGCCGAGGCGAAGTGGACGCAGAAGCCCTGCTTGCGGGCCAGGAACTGGGCCAGCGCGTCGGGGCTGTCGCTCACCGGGACGTCGGTGTTGTAGCTGAACCCGCCCCGCACCGAGAACCAGTCCTGGAGCAGTACGGCCCGGTCGAAGTCGTCTGTCGCGGACGCCGTCACCGACCTGGCGGTCGAGGCGACGACGGCCGGAAGGTTCTTGGGCAGGGCCGTGTAGACCCGGCGTATGTCGGCCGGGGCCGGTGCGGCCTGGCGCAGGGCGTCCGGCGACGGCGTCAGCGCGAGGCTGCCCACCTGGTAGGCGAGGCCGGAGGCGGTCTGGCCGTCCGCGCCGATCACGGTGCGGCCCTCGGGTTCCCAGCGCCAGTCGCCCTGCACGGACAGGTTCACGGCCGGGTAGGGCATCGGCAGCCACTGCTGCTCGTAGCCGTCCTGGGTGACGATCTTGGTGGTGACCTGGGTGGACGGCACGCCGGACTTCAGCTCGCCGGGGGCGCCGAGGGTCTTCGGCAGCGAGACGGCCCGGTGGGTGCTGGTGGTCCAGGAGACGCCGTTGAACTGGTCCAGGTCGACGATGCGCAGGTACTGGTCGCCCGGGTCGGGGGAGTCGGTGGTGTAGCTGAGCACCGGCTCCGGGGTGGTCTGCTGGAGGCTCTGGGCCAGCGAGGCCAGCGGGTTGACGGCGGTGATGACGCCGCCGCCGTTGCCGGAGCCCACGCCGTGGCCGAGCCCGGCGACGACGCCGGAGCCGACCGAGGGCAGCACGATCGGCAGCAGCAGTCCGCCGATCGCCGCCAGCGTGGCGAGCCGCAGCGCGGAGGAGGTCAGCGGGTTGGCGCCGTCGTAGGAGCCGGGGTTGCCGTGGAAGACCCGCCCCCAGCGGGCGACGCGGTCACGGCCCTCGGCGGTCAGCAGCGTCAGGTAGCCGAAGGCGGCGAGCAGGAAGTAGAACCAGACGGGCCCGCTCGGATGGATGCCGGTGCCCACCGCGTACAGGGCCAGCAGCGGCAGTCCGGACAGCGCGACCCGCTGGTAGGTCACCGCGATGGCGTCGACCAGCAGGCCGATGCCGAGCACGGTCAGGGTCAGCAGCAGCCGGAGGCCGACCGTCGCGGGCGCGGGCGAGGAGAAGTGGGACATGTCGTCCAGGCCCGAGCTCAGCTCCGCGCCCAACTGCCGCATGGCCTGCGGCCCGGGGATGAACCGCCCCCACGCCTGGTCGCCCGCGAAGAAGAAGGTGACCAGCAGGAACGCGACGAACAGCTGGAGCAGCACCGTCAGCGGGCGCGGCAGCGCGAGCCGCCGTGCGCCCGCCCCGGCGGCGGCGACGAGCGCCAGCAGGAAGGCGGCCTCCACGATCCAGCTGCTCGGCTGGACCAGCGGCCACAGGCACAGCGCGGTGAGCACGGTGGCGGTCACGGCGGAGACCGCGATCCGGGTGCGCCCGTTCATGTCACGATCCCCCGTTCGTCGTGGCCCCCGGCACCGTCGTCGGTCGCCCCGACGCCGCGCCGCTGTGGGCCAGCAGCCGCCACAGCTCCGGCAGCGCGTCGCCGCTGCGGGCTGGCAGCACGCGCCAGCCGGCCTGCCGCAGCAGGCGCTCGTGCCGCTCGCGGCCGCCTGCCTCCTCCGCGGCCGGGTGGCCGTCCGCGCCGTTGCCGACGCCGTTCCCCGCGCCGTCGCCGTCGCCGTCGTTCGCCTGGCCGCCTGCGGCGCCCGCCCCGTTGGCGGCGCCGAGGCCGCGGAGCAGGGTCCAGCTGTCGGTGTCGAGCAGCAGCGCGACCGCGGAGCCGGTGCGGCGGCGCAGCCGGGAGAGTTCGGCCAACTGCTCGTCGTCGAGCGCGCCCAGGATCGCGACGAGCAGGCCCTCGCCGCCGAGGCGCAGCACGTCCTCCGCCCGGGACAGGCCCGCGCCGTCGGACAGTTCGACCACCGCGAGCTGGTCCAGCATCAGTCCCGCCGCCTCGGTCGCCCCGCCGCCGGCGTAGCCGGCCCCGGCGGAGGCGGGGGAGCCGGAGGCCGTGCGCTGCGCCCCGGTGTCGGTGAGCAGCCGTACCTCGTAACCGCGGTCGAGCAGGTGCAGCGCCACGGAGGCCGCGGCGCTGACCGCCCACTCGAACGACGACGCCGGGCCCGAGCCGCGGTGACCGCGGTCGCGGGTGTCCAGCAGCACCGTGGCGTGGTGGCGCAGCGGCTGCTCCTCGCGGCGCACCATCAACTCGCCGTACTTGGCGGTGGAGCGCCAGTGCACCCGGCGAAGGTCGTCGCCGTGCCGGTACTCGCGCGGCACCACGTCGTCCTCGCCGGCCAGCGCGACCGCGCGGGCGTGGCTGTCGCCGAAGCCGGACCACTCACCGACCAGCTTGACCGCCGGCAGCGTCTGCACCTGCGGCACGACGGTGAGCAGGTCCGCCGCGGTGAACGAACGGGTCAGCTCGCACAGGCCGAAGGGGTCGCCGAGCCGCAGTTGCAGCGGGCCCAGCGGATAGCGTCCGCGCAGGTCGGAGCGGACCCGGTAGGAGACCTCGCGGAAGCCGCGCGGCTCGATCCGGTCCAGCACGAAGCGCGGCCGGGGGCCGAGCACGTACGGCACCCGGTCCTCCAGCATCAGCAGTCCGGTGCGCACCCGGGAGACGTTGTCGACGCGCAGGCTGACCCGCGCCTCCTGACCGGCCGGAGTGCGCGCGGGCGTCAGCGACCGTCCGCTGGCCACCCGGTAGCGCGTGCGCACCAGCATGGCCACGCTGCCCACCGGCAGCGCCGTCAGCAGCAGGCCCACCTGGAGCAGGGCGAACTGCCCGAGCAGGTAGGCGCAGAGCACCGCGGTCAGTCCGGCCGCGAGGAAGCAGCGGCCCCGGGTGGTCAGCCCGTGCAGGGCCAGCCGCACGGCGCCCGGTTCGCGCCTCCCGTACGGCTGTGCGGGCCTTGACGGCACGGCTCAGCGCCCCCTCGCGGCGAGCTGCGGGATCGGGACGCTGCGCACGAGGTCCCGCACGACGTCCTCGGCCGTGCGTCGGCCGAGCTGGGTCTCCGCGGTCGGCAGCACGCGGTGCGCGAGCACCGGCACGGCGAGCCGCTGCAGGTCGTCGGGGATGACGTACTCGCGCCCGTCCAGCGCGGCGGCCGCGCGGGCGGCCCGCAGCAGGTGCAGCGTGGCCCGGGGCGAGGCGCCGAGCCGCAGCTCGGAGCTGTTGCGGGTGGCGGAGACCAGGGCGACGGCGTAGCGGCGCAGGTCGTCGACGACGTGGACCTTGCGGACCACCTCGATCAGCTTCAGCACGTCGTCGGTGTGCGCGACGGGCTGGAGCTGTGCGAGCGGGTCGGCGCCGCCGTGCACGTCCAACATCTGCAACTCGGCGTCGGGGCTCGGGTAGCCGATGGAGATCCGGGCCATGAAGCGGTCGCGCTGCGCCTCGGGGAGGGGATAGGTGCCCTCCATCTCGATCGGGTTCTGCGTCGCCACGACCATGAACGGCGCGGGCAGCTGGTAGCTGACGCCGTCGACGGTGACCTGGCGCTCCTCCATCGACTCCAGCAGCGCGGACTGGGTCTTCGGCGAGGCGCGGTTGATCTCGTCGCCGACCACGATCTGCGCGAAGATCGCGCCCGGCTTGAACTCGAACTCGCGCCGGTGCTGGTCGAAGACGCCCGAGCCGGTGATGTCGGAGGGCAGCAGGTCCGGGGTGAACTGGATGCGCCGCACGGTGCAGTCGATGGACCGGGCCAGCGCCTTGGCCAGCATGGTCTTGCCGACGCCGGGCACGTCCTCGATGAGCAGGTGGCCCTCGGCCAGCAGCACCGTCAGCGCCAGCTGGACCGCCTCGGGCTTGCCCTCCAGCACGCTCTCCACGGAGGCGCGGATGCGCCCCACCACCGCGTCGAGCTCGGCGAGGCCCGCGCCCGGAGCGACGGACTGCGGCGGGGTCTGCCCGGCCGATCCGTGCCGGTCGACTCTGCTGAGATCGTCGAAGCGGTTGTCGTAGGTCGTCACCCGGCAGCTCCTCGGCCCGTCCGTCCACCCGGCGGCCTGCGGCCGCGGGATCCCCGTTTGCCGGGCCTGCCAAGTCCCGTCGGCGGGCCCGCTCGAAAGGCATTGTTCCCTGTGCGCCGCGTTTGCGTCACTCGACTGGCTGACTAGGGCCGATTTGCCGTAAAGATCATGAGAATCGCAGGGCCGCGGGCCGGTTTCGCCTTCCGGCGGCAGCCCCCTGCCGGGGGAGGGGCGCGCCCGGCTCCGGCCCGCGCCCCCGGTCGTCGTCGCCCTCACCGCTGACCAGCGGTTTCCCTCTTCACCCGGACGTGGCGCAGGCCGTGGCGTTCGATTGACCGGGGGGTGCCGTGGAGTAGAGTGACGCGACGTCGAGGGAGTGTCAGCTGAGACGCTCCGTCCCCGTCCCACCCACGCGAACACCACAGATCCACCAGCGCAGACAGCGCGTTCGAGGGCCCGTACCGTCCGGCCTCCACCCGCTCGGCCCCGCGCGAGGCCGCCCGCTGACGCCCCTTCCCCGGCGCCAGAGGGCTCCGCTTCCGAGGGCACCGCCCCATCGGGCGAGCGGGCGGGGACCAGTCGGTGCGGGCCACAGGTTAGAGAGGCCCCCGATGAGCTCCGCCGCGGACAACGCGAAGCACGTCCCGGTACTGCTCCGGCGCACCCTGGAGGTGCTGGCCCCGGCGCTGGCCGCGCCCGGCTCCGTCGTCGTCGACACCACGCTCGGCCTCGGCGGCCACAGCGAGGCGCTGCTGCGCGAGTTCCCCGAGGCCCGCCTGGTCGCGATCGACCGTGACCCGGCCGCGCTGCGGCTGGCCGGCGAGCGGCTCGCGCCCTTCGGCGACCGCGCGACGCTGGTGCACGCCGTCTACGACGAGCTGCCCGAGGTGCTGGAGCGCCTCGGCATCCCCGCGATCCAGGGCATCCTCTTCGATCTCGGCGTCTCCAGCATGCAGTTGGACGAGGCCGACCGCGGCTTCGCCTACGCGCAGGACGCGCCGCTGGACATGCGGATGGACCAGACCGTCGGCATCAGCGCGGCCGAGGTGCTGAACACCTACTCGCATGGCGAACTCGCCCGCATCCTCAAGGTCTACGGCGAGGAGCGGTTCGCCGGGAAGATCGCCTCGGTCATCCTGCGGGAGCGGGAGAAGGAACCGTTCACCACCAGCGCGCGTCTTGTGGAGTTGGTGCGCAACGCGATCCCCGCGGCGACGCGCAGGACCGGCGGGAACCCCGCCAAGCGCACCTTCCAGGCGCTGCGGATCGAGGTCAACGGGGAGCTGTCGGTGCTGGAGCGGGCCATCCCGGCGGCGCTCGACGCCCTGGCGGTCGGCGGCCGGATCGTCGTGCTCTCCTACCACTCGCTGGAGGACAAGCTCGTCAAGGGCTACCTGGCGGAGGGGGCGGCCTCCACCGCGCCGCCGGGCCTGCCGGTCGTGCCGGAGGAGCACCAGCCGCGCTTCAAGCTGCTGACCCGCGGCGCGGAGCTGCCGACGGAGGAGGAGGTCGCGGAGAACCGCCGCGCCAAGCCGGTGCGGATGCGGGCGGCGGAGCGGATCCGCGAACGGTCCGGTCGCTGAGGCGGGCACGCGGGATCTGGGGACAGAGCATCGAGGGGAGCGCGAGGTGGCTGTCGGGAGGGGCTTGAACCGTGCGGGCCGGATCGCCCGTCCGGGGCCGGGCGCGGGCAGGCGGGCCGGCCGCGGGCCGTTCGCGGCGCTGGTGATGGTGCTGCTCGCGGGCGGCATGGTCGCGCTGCTGATGCTGAACACGGCGCTGAGCCAGGACTCGTTCACGGTGCAGAAGCTGCAGCGGCAGACGACGGAGCTGACGAACGAGCAGCAAGGGTTGCAGCAGCAGATCGACGGTTGGTCCGCGCCGGACGCGCTGGCCGCGCGGGCCCGGCAGCTCGGCATGGTCCCCGCGGGCAACCCGGCCTTCGTCACCGACAACGGCAGGATCCTCGGCAGCCCGAGCCGCCTCCCGGCCGCACCGAGCCCGCTCCCGTCGCCTCCGGCGACGCCGACCACGTCCGCGTCGGCCTCCCCCTCGGCGTCGGCCTCGCCGTCCGCCTCCGCCTCGCCGTCCTCCGCCCAATCCTCCACCGCCCAGTCCGTCGCGGGTCACGCCGTCGCCCCGCACGCCGCGGGCAGCCCGGTGGGGCGCGCGAGCGCGCACACCGCCGGGCACCCGTCCCACCCGACCCCGTCCGGCCACTGACGGAGCGACCGAACCATGCCCCAGCCTCCCCGCGACCCCGACCGGAACGGCGCCACCCCGCGCCGTCCCCGCCC
>NZ_BBPQ01000042.1:0-51638 GCF_000787855.1 Streptacidiphilus anmyonensis
CGCCGCAGCCGCCGGGCCACCGCGCCGGCCGGTTCGCCGGAGGGCGGCGCCGCGACCGCGACCGTCGCGACCGAGGCCGCGCAGGCGTCCGCCACGGCCGCCCCGGCCCAGCAGCAGGCGGAGAAGACCGAGAAGTCGGAGAAGGCTGAGAAGGCCGTCGCCGAGAAGCCCGCCGCCGAGGCGCAGGCCGCCGCCGGCACCGAGACCCGCGAGCGCGGCGAGCGTGCCGACCGCGGCGACCGGGGCGAGGGCCGTGAGAGCCGTCGCGAGCGCCGCAACCGCCGTGACCGCCGCGAGGGCGGCCAGGACGGCGGCCAGGGCCAGCAGGGCCAGGGCGGTCGCCAGCAGGACGGCCAGGGCGGCCGTCAGGGCCGTCAGCAGCAGAGCCAGAGCCAGGGCCAGGGTCAGAGCCAGCAGGGCGGCGACTTCGAGGACGACGAGTTCGGCGGCCGTCGCCGCGGTCGCTACCGCGACCGCAACCGCCGTCGTGGCGACCGTTTCGACGGCGTGGCCGAGCCGCAGGTCGGCGAGGACGACATCCTGATCCCCGTCGCCGGCATCCTGGACATCCTGGACAACTACGCGTTCGTGCGGACCTCCGGCTACCTGGCCGGCCCGAACGACGTCTACGTCTCGCTGGCCCAGGTCCGCAAGAACGGCCTGCGCAAGGGTGACGCGATCACCGGCGCCGTGAAGCAGCCGAAGGAGGGCGAGCGCCGCGAGAAGTTCAACGCGCTGGTCCGCCTCGACTCGGTCAACGGCACGGACGCGGAGCAGGCGCGCAACCGCCCGGAGTTCAACAAGCTCACGCCGCTGTACCCGCAGGACCGGCTGCGCCTGGAGACCGACCCGGGGGTGCTGACCACCCGCATCATCGACCTGGTCGCCCCGATCGGTAAGGGTCAGCGTGGTCTGATCGTCGCCCCGCCGAAGACCGGCAAGACGATGATCATGCAGGCGATCGCCAACGCGATCACCCACAACAACCCCGAGACCCACCTGATGGTCGTCCTCGTCGACGAGCGTCCGGAAGAGGTCACCGACATGCAGCGCTCGGTCAAGGGCGAGGTCATCTCCTCGACCTTCGACCGCCCCGCCGAGGACCACACCACCGTCGCCGAGCTCGCCATCGAGCGCGCCAAGCGCCTGGTGGAGCTGGGCCACGACGTGGTCGTGCTGCTGGACTCGATCACCCGTCTGGGCCGCGCCTACAACCTGGCGGCGCCGGCCTCCGGCCGCATCCTGTCCGGTGGTGTCGACTCGACCGCGCTCTACCCGCCGAAGAAGTTCTTCGGCGCCGCGCGCAACATCGAGAACGGCGGCTCCCTGACGATCCTGGCCACCGCGCTGGTCGAGACCGGCTCGCGCATGGACGAGGTGATCTTCGAGGAGTTCAAGGGCACCGGCAACATGGAGCTCAAGCTCGACCGGAAGCTCGCCGACAAGCGCATCTTCCCCGCGGTGGACGTCGACCCGTCCGGCACCCGTAAGGAAGAGATCCTCATGTCCCCCGAGGAGCTCAAGATCGTCTGGAAGCTGCGCCGGGTGCTGCACGCGCTCGACTCGCAGCAGGCGATCGAGCTGCTGCTGGACAAGATGAAGCAGACGAAGAGCAACGCCGAGTTCCTGATGCAGATCGCCAAGACCACTCCCGGTCAGGACGACTGATCTCACCTTTTCCGGTGAATGAACGTGTGGCCCCGGGCTTTCTGCCCGGGGTTTCACGTTTTTCTGAGAAGGGTTTTAAGGCGCATCCCGTACCTTCGAGGACATGTCCGACAAGTGGGCGAAGCTGCGCGGAACGCGGTCGCGCCGTGCCATGCGCATCCTGGCGCTGTGCACGGCCGTGGTGGTCCTGCTCTGCGGGGCCGGAGCAGGCTGGGTGTACTGGAAGCTCAGCCACAATCTCAAGACGGTCGACTTGAGCGGTGAGCTGACCCCGCCCGCTCAGGACGCCTCCGGCGCGATGAACATCCTCGTCCTGGGCTCCGACTCCCGTGCGGGAGCGAACGGGAAGCTGGCGGGCGGCACCACCGACGGCACGGCCCGCTCGGACACGGCGATGGTGGTGCACGTCAACGAGGCGCACACGGCCGCCACGGTGGTCTCCGTCCCCCGCGACACCCTGGTGGACCGCCCGGCCTGCGGGGCCACCCCCGCGGCGTCCGGCGCCATGTTCAACACCGCCTTCGAGGTCGGTGGCGCGAGCTGCGCGGTCAGGACCGTCGAGGCGATGACGGGCCTGCGGATGAACCACTACCTCGAGCTCGACTTCGCCGGCTTCGCCAAGCTGATCGACGCACTCGGCGGCGTGGACGTCACCACGACGATTCCCATCGACGACGCCCTGAGCGGCCTCCACCTCCCCGCGGGCACCCACCACCTCGGCGGCGACCAGGCCCTGGCCTTCGTGCGCACCCGGCACGGGGTGGGGGACGGCAGCGATCTCGGCCGCATACAGCTCCAGCAGGAGATGGTGAAGTCGGTGCTGAAGCAGATCGAGAACCTGGACCTGTTCAGCAGCCCGACGAAGCTCTTCTCGATCGCGGACTCCGCGACGGGCTCGGTCACCACGGACTCCACGCTCGGCTCGGTCCACTCCCTGCTCGGCTTCGCCGAGGGCCTGCAGCACGTGAAGTCCACCGACATCACGGGCGTGACGATGCCGACCACGACGGCCCCCGGCGACCCGAACCGGCTGGTGACCCTCCAGCCGCAGGCGGACGAGCTCTGGGCGGCCCTGAAGGCCGACCGGCCGGTCCCGTCCTCGGTCATGGAGCTCCAGCCGAAGAACCCGGCCGAGAGCTGAGGCGGCCGGAATATCCGCCCGCGCAAGGTCGTTTTGGAGCACGGCGCCAGTCCTGGCAGACTGGTACGTCGGTCCCGGTTCACGGACAGCGTCCGCTCCTCCGACCCGGAACCCTCCCGCAAACCTAGGAGCATCCCTTGAAGCGCGACATCCACCCGACCTACGTGGTCACCCAGGTCACCTGCACCTGCGGCAACGAGTTCACCACCCGCAGCACCGAGAACTCCGGCGTCATCCGCGCCGAGGTGTGCTCGGCCTGCCACCCCTTCTACACCGGCAAGCAGAAGATCATGGACACCGGTGGCCGCGTGGCCCGCTTCGAGGCCCGCTTCGGCAAGAAGCACGCCAAGGCCTAACCGCCTTGCGGCGCCGGCCGGGCGTACCCGTGGTTTCCGCGGGTGCGTTCCGGTCGGCGCCGTTCGCGTTGGCCCCCTTGCCCCTCTCGGCCGAGCCCCGCTCGGTCGAATCGGTTCGAAAGAAGGCTCAGCTCCCATGTTCGAGGCAGTCGAGGAGCTCCTGAACGAGCACGCGACGCTGGAGGAGCGTCTCGCCGACCCGGCGGTGCACGCCGACCCGGCGACGGCGCGGCAGCTGTCCAAGCGGTACGCGGAGCTGACGCCGATCACCAAGGCCTACCGCGAGTGGCGCCAGGCCGGCGAGGACATCGAGGCGGCCCGCGAGCTCGCCGCCGACGATCCGGACTTCTACGCCGAGATCAAGTCGCTGGAGGCCCAGCGCGAGGAGCTGACCGAGCGGCTGCGGCTGCTGCTGGTCCCGCGCGACCCGAGCGACGACAAGGACGTGCTGCTGGAGGTCAAGGCGGGCGAGGGCGGCGAGGAGTCCGCGCTGTTCGCCGGCGACCTGCTGCGCATGTACCTGCGCTACGCCGAGAAGATGGGCTGGAAGACCGAGATCATCGACTCCAACGAGTCCGACCTCGGCGGCTACAAGGACGTCCAGGTCTCGGTGAAGTACCGCGGCGGCCACCCCGAGCCCGGCCAGGGCATCTGGGCGCGGCTGAAGTACGAGGGCGGCGTGCACCGCGTGCAGCGCGTGCCGGCGACGGAGTCGCAGGGCCGCATCCACACCTCCGCGGCGGGCGTCCTGGTCACCCCCGAGGCCGAGGACGTCGAGGTCGAGATCAACGCGAACGACCTGCGCATCGACGTCTACCGCTCCTCCGGGCCGGGCGGGCAGTCGGTCAACACCACCGACTCCGCCGTCCGCATCACGCACCTGCCCACCGGCATCGTCGCGTCCTGCCAGAACGAGAAGAGCCAGCTCCAGAACAAGGAGCAGGCCATGCGCATCCTCCGCTCCCGCATCCTCGCGGCACTGCAGGAGGAGGCCGACCGTGAGGCCAGCGACGCGCGCCGCAGCCAGGTGCGCAGCGTGGACCGCTCCGAGCGGATCCGCACCTACAACTTCCCGGAGAACCGGATCTCCGACCACCGCACCGGCTACAAGGCGTACAACCTGGACCAGGTGCTCGGCGGCGAACTCGACGCGGTGATCCAGTCCGCCGTCGACCAGGACGCGGCCGCCCGCCTCGCCGAGGCCACCTGACCCAGCCGTACCGGCCCGAGCCCTGCCGGTCCGCTCAAGTCCGCTAAGAGAGGCGCGACGTGAACCTCCTCCTCGCCGAGGTGGCCCGAGCCACCCAGCGGTTGGCCGATGCCGGTGTGCCCTCGCCGCGGTTCGACGCGGAGGAGCTCGCAGCGTACGTCCACGACGTCAAGCGCGGCGAGCTGCACGGCGTCAAGGACGCCGACTTCGACGCCCGCTACTGGGAGGTCATCTCCCGGCGCGAGGCGCGTGAGCCGCTCCAGCACATCACCGGCCGGGCCTTCTTCCGCTACCTGGAGCTCCAGGTCGGTCCGGGCGTCTTCGTGCCCCGGCCGGAGACGGAGTCGGTGGTCGGCTGGGCGATAGACGCGCTGCGCGACATGGACGTCGCCGAGCCGATGGTGGTCGACCTGTGCACCGGCTCCGGCGCCATCGCGCTGGCGCTGGCGCAGGAGGTGCCGCGCAGCCGCGTGCACGCCGTGGAGCTCTCCGACGACGCCCACGCCTGGGCCCGCCGCAACATCGACGCCAGCCCGGACGCCGCCCGGATCGAGCTGATCCAGGGCGACGCCACCCGCGCCTTCGAGGACCGCCCCGAGCTGAGCGGCCAGTTCGACCTGGTCATCAGCAACCCGCCGTACATCCCGCTGACCGAGTGGGAATACGTCGCTCCGGAGGCTCGCGACCACGACCCGGAGATGGCACTCTTCTCCGGCGAGGACGGACTCCACACCATCCGCGGCATCGAGCGCGTCGCGGCGCGCCTGCTGCGGCCCGGGGGAGTGGTCGTCGTCGAGCACGCGGACACCCAGGGCGGGGTCGTCCCCTGGATCTTCCGCGAGGAGGCCGGCTGGACCGACGCCGCCGACCACCGCGACCTGAACAACCGCCCCCGCTTCGCCACCGCGCGCCGCGCCGTCCTGTAGGGAAGGGATCCACCGATGAGTCGTCGCTACGACTGCTCCGACGCGACCGAGCGCGCCGCCGGTCTGCGTGAGGCCGCCTCCGCGATCCGCCGGGGCGAGCTGGTGGTCATCCCCACCGACACCGTCTACGGCCTGGCCGCCGACGCGTTCTCCGCCGAGGCCGTCGCCGAGCTGCTCGCGGCCAAGGGCCGCGGCCGCAACATGCCCACCCCCGTGCTGGTCGGCTCGCCGACCACGCTGCACGGTCTGGTCACGGACTTCTCCGAGTCCGCGTGGGAGCTCGTCGACGCGTTCTGGCCGGGCGGCCTGACCCTGGTCACCCGTCACCAGCCGTCGCTGCGGTGGGACCTGGGCGACACCCGCGGCACCGTGGCCGTCCGCATGCCGCTGCACCCCGTCGCGATCGAGCTGCTGAACACCACCGGCCCGCTCGCCGTCTCCAGCGCGAACCTGACCGGCGGCCCGTCCCCGGCCACCTGCGACGAGGCCGAGGAGCAGCTCGGCCAGTCCGTCTCGGTCTACCTCGACGGCGGTCGCGCCGACCACGCGGTGCCGTCCACGATCGTCGACGTCACCGGCAAGATCCCCGTTCTGCGCCGCGCGGGTGCGGTCTCACTGGAGCAGCTCCGTGAGGTCGTACCAGACGTGGAGGCCGGCAGTTGACCGGGCGCCATCGCCTCCGGCCGCCGATACGTCCTCTCCCGCGCCTCCACCACGAGGTCGTGAGCCATCGCTTCGGCGCGTTCCGCATCCTCTACGTCTGCACCGGCGGCGTCTGCCGCTCGCCCATGGCCGAGCGGCTGACCCGTCATGAGCTGACGCTCCGTCTGGGCGAGGACGCGAAGACCGAGATATCGGTCGAGAGCGCGGGCACCTGGGGTCACGAGGGCGCCCCGATGGAGTCCCACGCGGCGGAGATCCTCGCCGAGTTCGGCGCGGACTCCACCGGCTTCGTCGGCCGCGAGCTGCTTGACGACCACGTCATCGAGGCGGACCTGGTCCTGACGGCCACCCGCGACCACCGGGCCCAGGTGATCTCCATGGGCCACGACGCGGGCCTGCGGACCTTCACCCTGAAGGAGTTCACCCGCCTCGTCCGCGCCATCGACCCGGCGACCCTGCCGGACTCCGTCGGCCCCGGCGCCCTGGCCGAGCGCGCCCGCGTCCTGGTCCGCGCCGCGGCCGCGCTGCGGGGCTGGCTGCTGGCCGCCTCCCCGGAGGCGGACGAGGTCGACGACCCGTACGGCGCACCTCTCGGCATGTTCCGCAACTGCGGCGAGGAGATCTTCGACGCCCTGGACCCGATCGTCACCGCGTTGACGGGCGTCAGCCGGGTGCGCGTCTGAGCTCGTCCGAGCTCGCGCCGACCCCCGGGACACGGGGGGCGCCCGCTCCGGGGACCTGCCGCGCCCAAGCCGAGGTCGGCGGCGCGTCCCGTGTCCCGCCTCCTTGGGCGTGCTGGCGCCACCGGCTCGGCGTACCGTGACCACCGGAGGTGCATGCGGCCATGGCGACCCTTGCGACCAGTGACGAATCCACGCAGGCGGCGCTCGCCGATGTGCCCGACGACGCGCTGACGGCGCTGCTCGCACGCGAGGACGACCGCCGCCGCCGGCAGGTCAACCTCCTGGCCGGGGAGAACCTCGAGTCGCCCGGCGTGCTCGCGCTGCTGGGGAGCGCGTTCGCGGACAAGTACGCCGAGGGGTACCCCGAGCGGCGGCACCACACCGGGTGCGGGCCCGCCGACGACGTGGAGACCCTGGCCGTGGCCCGTGCGAAGAAGCTGTTCGGGGCCGACCACGCGAACGTGCAGCCGTACTCCGGCTCCATCGCCATGCTCGCCGCCGCCGCGGCGCTGCTGCGGCCCGGGGACGCCGTCCTGGCGATGTCCCTCGCGCACGGCGGCCACCTGACCCACGGCTCCTCCGCGAACTTCTCCGGACGCTGGTTCTCCGTCTCCGCGTACGGGGTCCGCCGCAGCGACGGGCTGATCGACCTCGACCAGGTGCGGGACCAGGCGCGGGCCCGGCGGCCCAAGGTGATCGTCGCGGGGGCGATCTCGTATCCGCGGGTGATCGACTGGGAGGGCTTCCGGGAGATCGCCGACGAGGTGGGCGCGTACCTGGTCGCGGGCGCCGCCCAGACGCTCGGGCTCTCCGCCGCCGGGGTGATCCCGTCTCCCGTGCCGTACGCGGACGTCGTCTGCGGGGTCACCCACAAGGTGCTGGGCGGGCCGCGCGGCGGGCTGATCCTGTGCACGCGGGACCTGGCCGAGCGGGTGGACCGGGCGGTGTTCCCCTTCGTCCAGGGCGGGCCGATGGTCAACCAGCTCGCCGCCAAGGCGTACGCGCTCGGCCGGGCGGCCGCCCCGGCCTTCCGGGAGTACGCGGCGCTGACGGTCGCGAACGCGCGGCACCTCGCGGCCGAACTGGAGGGCCGTGGCCTGCGTCCGCTCACCGGGGGCACCGACACGCACCTGGTGACCGTGGACGCCCGGGGCCTGGGCCTCACGGGCCGCGAGATCGAGCGGCGCTGCGAGAGCGCGGGGCTGCTGCTGGGCCACTGCGCGGTGCCCTACGAGGACGTGCCGCCCGCGTCGGCCTCCGGGCTGCGGATGGGGACGCTGAGCGCGACCACCGTGGGCATGGGGAAACCGGAGATGACCGAGGTCGCCGACCTGATCCAGGCGGCCGCAGGGAATCCCGATGATTCGGTCACGCAGCGCGTCCAATCGCTCGCGCAGCGTTTTCCCAGTCTGTCGACAAAACCGCAATGCGGGAAGTCGGCGTCCTCATGAATAGGGTGTGTGCGTGACGCACCTCCATTCCCGAGCGCAGAGCCACCTCGCGCCCAAGGCAAGGCGGCTATGCTCTGCCGTTGTCACGGGGGTGTCCAGCGCAGCAATGGAGGACTCTGGTGCGTGAGTTCCTGCTGACGCTCTGTGTGACCGCGGCAGTGACCTACCTGCTGACCGGTCCGGCACGGAAGTTCGCCATCATCGCGGGCGCCATGCCGGCTGTTCGCGACCGCGACGTGCACAAGGAGCCGACGCCACGACTCGGCGGCATCGCCATGTTCGGCGGTCTGTGCGCCGGCCTGCTCACCGCCGACCACCTGTCGGCCCTGCACGCCGTCTTCCAGAACTCCAGCGACGTGCCGGCCCTGCTGTCCGGCGCGACCATCATGTGGGTGCTGGGCGTGCTGGACGACAAGTGGGGCGTGGACGCCCTGGTGAAGCTCGGCGGGCAGATGGTCGCCGCGGGCGTCATGGTCTACCAGGGCCTCACCGTGCTGTGGTTGCCGATCCCGGGGGTCGGCACCGTGGCGGTGACGGACACCTGGGGTTCCTTCATCACCGTCGCGCTGGTGGTCATAAGCGTGAACGCGGTGAACTTCATCGACGGCCTGGACGGTCTGGCGGCCGGCATGGTCTGCATCGCGGCCGGGGCGTTCTTCGTCTACGCCTACCGGCTCTGGTACGGCTTCTCGGTGCCGGACGCGGCGCCGGCCGCGCTGTTCAGCGTGATCCTGGTCGGCATGGTGCTGGGCTTCCTGCCGCACAACTTCCATCCCGCGCGGATCTTCATGGGGGACTCGGGGGCGCTGCTGCTCGGCCTCGTGCTCTCGGTCTGCATGATCTCGGTGACCGGCCGGGTCGACCCCGACGTCATCACCGCGCAGAGCGGCGGCAGCCAGACCACCGCGGTGCACGCGATGGTGCCGATCTACATCGTGCTGCTGCTTCCGCTGACGGTGATCGCCATTCCGCTCGCGGATCTCATTCTCGCGGTGGTGCGCCGCACTTGGGCGGGAAAGTCCCCTTTCGCGGCGGACAAGCAGCATCTTCATCACCGACTGCTGCAACTCGGGCATTCCCACAGCCGCGCAGTATTGATCATGTATTTCTGGGCCGCGCTGCTCGCCTTCGGCACCGTCGCCTTCTCGGTGGACCGCACCGAGCGTCTCGCTCTCAACGTCCTGCTCGGGTTGCTGGTCCTCGGCATCCTGATGCTGCTCTTCCCGCGGTTCCGGCCGCACGCGCCGCGCATGGTGGAGCGCTTCGTTCCGCCCCGGTATCGCCGGACCGTAAAGGTAAGGGATGTTCTTACCGAAGAGGCGGTAAAGGAGATCACGGACGAGCCCATTCCGGCAGGTGCGGCCCTCTCCGTCGCAGATGAGGACCTGTTGGACAAGATCGGAACAGGCTCGCACGCGATGCGTCGCCATTCGGGCACATCGGGACGATCCGGTGCTGGTGCAGAGCGTGTGTCAAGGAGCACACCAAGAAAGTAAAGACTGCACCAAATAGCTTGTGATATCGTTCACGACATCAGGAGAGCTGCCGAAGGACCTTATGGGAGAAGGTCGTTCGGCCCAGGTCTCCTCCTGATCGTCCGCACGACCCCCACCCCCCGGAGCTTTGACGATGCTGTCCAACGACGCCCGGATCCTGCGCGGCTGCGCCCTTGTGGCGGCGCCGGTGTGGGTCCTCGCCGTGGTTCTCAGCACCGTGCTGGCCGGCTCCAAGGGACTGATCGGCGCCTTGGTGGCGCTCGCCGTGGTCGTGGTGGTGTTCGCGGGCGGATTCGCCGCACTGATGAGACTCACCCGGGACAAGCCGCAGCTGGTCCTGACCGGTGGACTGCTGGTCTACGCGGTGCAGATGCTGCTCGCAGGCGTCTTCATCGTGGTCTTCAAGCACGCTTCGTTCTTCAACGGCAAGGCCTTCGGGTTCTCCCTGCTGGCGACTCTGCTCGCCTGGGTGGGCGGGCAGGTCTGGTTCACCTTGAAGAGCAAAACCCTCTACGTCGATCCCTCGGCCGGTTCGAAGCCCGACGGCAAGGACTGAACGTAAGGCCCGCGTAAAGGTAGTACCAAGACATCTGCTATCGTCCGGATTCCGGAGCCCCCTGCGCGACCACGAGCGTCAAGCGGCGTGTGCGGCTCCGGTCAACCCGATCACGGTGCCAACGCGGCGGTCGCTGTCGCGCCGACACACAAGGTTGCAGTTCTGATGCTTCACGACGAAGGAGTCAAGGGTGAGTAGCCCCTCCACGACGCTCTTGGCGAGCGGGTGTCACATCACCCCCTCTGGATGCGGTTTCCCGGCCCCCGGGCTGGACTCCTTCAACTTCAAGCCGATCTTCAGCATCGGGAGCTTCCACTTCACGAAGCCGATGCTGCTGGCGCTCATCTGCATGGTGCTGGTGGTCGGCTTCTTCTGGACCGCGTTCCGCAAGCCGAAGCTGGTCCCGGGCAAGCTGCAGCTGGTCGGCGAGATCGGCTACAACTTCATCGCCCGGAACATCGCGCGTGAGGTCATCGGCAAGAAGGGCGACAAGTTCGTCCCGTTCCTGACGTCGATCTTCTTCTTCGTCTGGCTGATGAACATCATGTCCATCATCCCGCTCGCCCAGTTCCCCGTGGCCTCGCGTTTCGCGTACCCGGTGGCCCTGGCCGCGCTGGTGTGGATCACGTACATGTACCTCACCTTCAAGACCCACGGGTTCGTCGGCGGCTGGAAGCACCTGACGATCATCGAGGGTCTGCCCAAGCCGCTGGTCCCGCTCATCGTCGTCCTGGAGTTCCTCCAGAACGTCATCACCCGCCCGTTCACCCTCGCGGTGCGACTGTGGGCCAACATGTTCGCGGGCCACATGCTGATCGTGATGTTCAGCGCGGCGACCTGGTACCTGCTGACGCCGTCGGTGTACGCCCTCTTCTCGGGCGGCTCCTTCGTGCTCGCGATCGGTATGACCGCCTTCGAGGTCCTGATCCAGTTCCTGCAGGCCTACATCTTCACCCTGCTTGCTTCGCTCTACATCAGCGGAGCGCTCGAAGAGGGTCACTGATCCTCGCGCGTTAGCCCGTACCAACCATCAGATTTCCGGCGGGAAGCCCCCTGTCGGATCGCTTCACAAGAAGGACAAGGGTCACCATGTCTGCTCAGCTCGTCGACCTCGCCGCTGCCGCCACCGGCGTCAAGGGCAACCTGGGTGCCGTCGCCTACGGCCTGGCCGCCATCGGCCCGGGTGTCGGTATCGGTCTGGTCTTCGGTCACTCCATCGAGGCCATGGCCCGTCAGCCCGAGGCCATGCCGATCATCCGCCAGAACATGTTCCTCGGCTTCGCCCTGTGTGAGGTTCTGGCCCTCCTCGGCCTGGTCGTTCCGTTCATCTTCACGGCCTGAGTCGAAACCCAGTAGCCACACTCGACGAAAGGTTCAGACATGCTGACGCTGACGCAGCTGGCTGCGGAGGGGCCTCAGAACCCGCTGATCCCCGCCACGTCGGAACTCATCATCGGCCTGATCGCGTTCTTCATCGTGTTCGGCGTCCTCGGCAAGAAGCTCCTGCCCAACATCCAGAAGACTCTGGAGGAGCGGCGCGACGCGATCGAGGGTGGCCTGGAGCGGGCAGCTGAGGCGCAGGCCGAGGCCACCCGGACGCTGGAGGAGTACAAGGCCCAGCTCGCGGAGGCCCGTCACGAGGCCGCTCGGATCACCGAGCACGCCCGTGAGCAGGGTTCCATGATCATCGCCGAGGCCCGCGAGGAGGCGCAGCGTCAGGCTGCGATCACCGTCGCCCACGCCCAGGCGGAGATCGAGCGCACCCGTGGTCAGGTGACCACCGCGCTGCGGCACGACATCGGCCGCATCTCGCTCGAACTGGCCGGCAAGGTCGTCGGCGAGTCCCTCGAGGACTCCGCCCGCCAGAGCCGCACCATCGACCGCTTCCTTGACGAGCTCGAAGCCAAGGCAGCGGAGTCGGCGGGTGCCAAGTGAGCGGCTCCACCCGGCAGTCCACCGCGGCCGCCCGTGAGCGTCTCGAGGCGCTGACGGACAACACGTCCGTCGACCTCGCCGCGCTGTCGAGCGACCTGCTGGACGTGACCCGGGTGCTGGACCGCGAGGTCTCGCTGCGCCGCATCCTGACGGACCCGGCCGCCCCCGGTCAGGCCAAGGCCGACCTGGTCGCCGGCCTGCTCCAGGGCAAGGTCGGGGCCGAGACGGTCGACCTGCTCTCGGGCATGGTCCGCTCCCGCTGGAGCGCCGGCCGCGACCTGTCGGACGCGACCGAGCAGCTGGCCGCCCTGGCGCTGATCATCGGCGCCGACAAGGCGGGCGAGCTGGACGACGTCGAGGACGAGCTGTTCCGCTTCGGCCGTGTCGTCGCCGGCAACCTGGAGCTGCGCTCCGCGCTGACCGACGGCGCCGCCACCACCTCCGCCAAGGCGGAGCTGGTCCGGAGCCTGCTCGGCGGCAAGGCCAAGGCCGCGACCGTCGCGCTGGTCACCGCCCTGGTGACGCAGCCGCGTGGTCGTAGCCTGGAGAGTGGCCTGGACGAGTACGCCCGTCTGGCCGCCGGCCGTCGCGGTCGCGTGGTCGCCCTGGTGACCACCGCGGTGCCGGTGTCCGACACCCAGAAGGAGCGCCTCGCCGCCTCCCTGGCGACCCTGGTGGGCCGCCCGGTGCACCTGAACCTCGACGTGGACCCCGCGGTCCTCGGCGGAGTCCGGGTCCAGATCGGCGACGAGATCATCGAGGGCACGATCGCGGGTCGTCTCGACTCCGCGGACCGGAGCCTGGCCGGCTGAGAAAGCCGCATCCCGACCCTCGGTCGGTACACAACAGAGGACGGTCAGAGCCTCGTTCGCAGGACCTGACCGAGAGTCGAATACTTGCGGCCCTCCACGGGCGGGCCGAGGACGCAACTAGGAGAGCAGGGAACCCAGATGGCGGAGCTCACGATCCGGCCGGAGGAGATCCGGAACGCGCTGGACAACTTCGTCCAGTCGTACCAGCCGGACGCCGCCTCGCGTGAAGAGGTCGGCACCGTCACCTTCACGGCTGACGGCATCGCCAAGGTCGAGGGTCTTCCCTCGGTCATGGCCAACGAGCTGCTGAAGTTCGAGGACGGCACCCTCGGCCTCGCGCTCAACCTCGACACCCGCGAGATCGGTGTCGTCGTCCTCGGTGAGTTCGGTGCGATCGAGGAGGGCCAGACGGTCCGCCGCACCGGCGAGGTGCTGTCCGTTCCGGTCGGCGAGGGCTACCTCGGCCGCGTGGTGGACCCCCTCGGCAACCCGATCGACGGCCTCGGCGAGATCGAGACCCACGGCCGCCGCGCGCTGGAGCTCCAGGCTCCGGGCGTCATGGTCCGCAAGTCGGTGCACGAGCCGATGCAGACCGGCATCAAGGCCATCGACGCGATGACCCCGATCGGCCGCGGCCAGCGCCAGCTGATCATCGGCGACCGCCAGACCGGCAAGACCGCGGTGGCGATCGACACCATCATCAACCAGCGCGACAACTGGCGCTCGGGCGACCCGAAGAAGCAGGTCCGCTGCATCTACGTCGCCGTCGGCCAGAAGGGCTCCACCATCGCCTCCGTTCGCGGTGCGCTGGAGGAGGCCGGTGCGCTCGAGTACACCACCATCGTCGCCGCCCCGGCGTCGGACCCGGCGGGCTTCAAGTACCTGGCCCCCTACACCGGCTCCGCCATCGGCCAGGAGTGGATGTACGACGGCAAGCACGTCCTGATCATCTTCGACGACCTGTCGAAGCAGGCCGAGGCCTACCGCGCCGTGTCGCTGCTGCTGCGCCGTCCGCCGGGCCGCGAGGCCTACCCGGGTGACGTCTTCTACCTGCACTCCCGCCTGCTGGAGCGCTGCGCGAAGCTCTCCGACGAGCTGGGCGCCGGCTCGATGACCGGTCTGCCGATCATCGAGACCAAGGCCAACGACGTCTCGGCGTACATCCCGACCAACGTCATCTCCATCACCGACGGCCAGTGCTTCCTGGAGTCCGACCTGTTCAACGCCGGCATCCGCCCGGCCGTGAACGTCGGTATCTCGGTCTCCCGCGTCGGTGGCTCCGCCCAGATCAAGGCCATGAAGTCGGTGGCCGGCCGTCTGCGTCTGGACCTGGCCCAGTACCGCGAGCTGGAGGCGTTCGCCGCCTTCTCCTCCGACCTGGACTCGGCCTCCAAGGCCCAGCTGGAGCGTGGCGCCCGCCTGGTCGAGCTGCTGAAGCAGGGCCAGTACCAGCCGTTCCCGGTCGAGGAGCAGGTCGTCTCGATCTGGGCCGGCACCACCGGTCGCCTGGACGACGTCCCGGTCGCGGACGTGCGCAAGTTCGAGCGTGAGTTCCTGGACTACCTGCGCCGCGAGCACAAGGGCGTCCTGACCACCATCGTCGAGACGCAGAAGCTCGAGGACGGCACGATCGAGTCCCTCACCGAGGCGATCAACGCCTTCAAGCGCGAGTTCACCACCCACACCGGTGCGCTGCTCGGCGAAGACGCCTGACGAGACGGAAAGGACGTAACGACCCATGGGAGCACAGCTTCGGGTCTACAAGCGCCGGATCCGCTCTGTCACCGCGACGAAGAAGATCACCAAGGCGATGGAGATGATCTCCGCGTCGCGCATCATGAAGGCGCAGCGCGCGGTGGCCGCCTCCACCCCGTACGCGACTGAGCTCACCCGCGCGGTGACCGCGGTCGCGACGCGATCGAACGCCAAGCACCCGCTGACCACCGAGCCCGAGGGCGCCACCCGCGCCGCCGTGCTCGTGGTCACCGCGGACCGCGGTCTGGCCGGCGGTTACTCCAGCAACGCCATCAAGGCGGCGCTGGAGCTGACCAAGCGGCTCCAGTCCGAGGGCAAGGCCGTCGAGACGTACATCATCGGCCGCAAGGGCGTCAGCTACTACGGGTTCCGCAACCTCCCGGTCGCGGGCTCGTGGGTCGGGTTCTCCGACAAGCCGACGTACCAGGACGCCAAGGAGGCGTCCGCGGCCCTGATCGACGCGTTCGTGACGGAGACGGCCGAGGGCGGCGTGGACGAGCTCCACATCGTCTCCACGGAGTTCGTCTCGATGCTCACCCAGAACCCGGTGGAGGCCCGCCTCCTGCCGCTGTCGCTGGCTGAGACCGAGGCCGACGCCGAGGAGCAGGGACCGTTCCCGCTCTACGACTTCGAGCCGTCGGCCGAGGGCGTCCTGGACGCCCTGCTGCCGCGGTACGTGGAGAGCAGGATCTACAACGCGCTGCTGCAGTCGGCTGCTTCCGAGCACGCCGCCCGCCGCCGCGCGATGAAGAGCGCGACGGACAACGCCGGCGAGCTCATCAAGTCGCTCACGCGACTCGCCAACACGGCCCGCCAGGCCGAAATCACCCAGGAAATCAGCGAGATCGTCGGTGGCGCGAGCGCCCTGGCCGACGCGACCGCGGGGAGTGACTGACACTATGACTGCCACTGTAGAGACGGCCACGGCGACGGGCCGCGTCGCGCGGGTCATCGGCCCGGTCGTCGACGTGGAGTTCCCCGTCGACGCCATGCCGGACATGTTCAACGCCATGCACGTCGAGATCGACGCGCCCGACGGCACCGGCAAGAAGACGCTGACCCTCGAGGTCGCGCAGCACCTGGGCGACGGGATGGTCAAGGCCATCTCGATGCAGCCCACCGACGGCCTGACCCGTGGCGCGGCGGTCACCGACACCGGCTCCGCGATCTCGGTGCCGGTCGGCGACATCACCAAGGGCAAGGTCTTCAACGCCCTGGGCGAGGTGCTCAACACCGACCGTGAGGCGTTCAACGCCGAGGTCACCGAGCGCTGGCCGATCCACCGCAAGGCGCCGAACTTCGACCAGCTCGAGTCCAAGACCGAGATGTTCGAGACCGGCATCAAGGTCATCGACCTGCTCACCCCGTACGTCCAGGGTGGCAAGATCGGTCTGTTCGGTGGTGCCGGTGTCGGCAAGACCGTTCTGATCCAGGAGATGATCTACCGCGTCGCCGAGAACTTCGGTGGTGTGTCCGTGTTCGCCGGCGTCGGCGAGCGCACCCGTGAGGGCAACGACCTCATCCACGAGATGGTCGACTCGGGCGTTCTGGACAAGACCGCCCTGGTCTTCGGCCAGATGGACGAGCCGCCGGGCACGCGTCTGCGCGTCGCCCTGTCCGCGCTGACCATGGCGGAGTACTTCCGCGATGTGCAGGGCCAGGACGTGCTCCTCTTCATCGACAACATCTTCCGGTTCACCCAGGCCGGTTCCGAGGTGTCGACCCTGCTCGGCCGTATGCCCTCCGCGGTGGGTTACCAGCCGAACCTGGCCGACGAGATGGGCCAGCTCCAGGAGCGCATCACCTCGACCCGCGGTCACTCGATCACCTCGATGCAGGCGATCTACGTCCCCGCGGACGACCTGACCGACCCGGCCCCGGCCACCACCTTCGCCCACCTCGACGCGACGACGGTTCTCTCCCGTCCGATCTCGGAGAAGGGCATCTACCCGGCCGTGGACCCGCTGGACTCCTCGTCCCGCATCCTCGACCCGCGGTACATCTCGGCCAACCACTACGACACCGCCGTGCGTGTCAAGGGGATCCTGCAGAAGTACAAGGACCTCCAGGACATCATCGCGATCCTCGGTATGGACGAGCTGTCCGAGGAGGACAAGGTCACCGTCAACCGGGCGCGCCGCATCGAGCGCTTCCTGTCGCAGAACACCTACGTCGCCAAGCAGTTCACCGGCGTCGACGGCTCCACCGTGCCGCTGTCCGAGACCATCGACGCGTTCAACGCGATCGCGGACGGCAAGTACGACTCGGTGCCGGAGCAGGCGTTCTTCATGTGCGGTGGCATCGACGACCTCGAGCGCAACGCCGCCGAGCTCGCCAAGAAGTAGTCCGCTGCGGAAAAGGGGCGGTTCCGACCGCTGGTTGGGACCGCCCCTTTCCCACCCGTTATTCTTTTCCCCACCCCCGCTTCACGGCGGGGGGTCGAGACCGAGGAGCCCACGGTGGCTGAGCTGCACGTCGAGCTGGTCGCGGCCGACCGAAAGGTCTGGTCGGGCGAGGCCACGATCGTCCTTGCCCGTACCAAGTCCGGTGACATCGGCATCCAGCCGAACCACACCCCGGTCCTGGGTGCCATGGACCCCCAGCCGGTGACCATCCGCCAGGCGGACGGCACCACGGTGATCGCGGCGGTGCACGGCGGCTTCCTGTCCTTCGCGGACAACAAGCTGTCGATCCTGGCCGAGGTCGCGGAGCTGGCCGACGAGATCGACGTCGACCGCGCCGAGCGGGCCCTGGCCTCCGCCAAGGCTGACTCCGAGGCCGTGGCCCAGCGCCGCGCCGAGGTTCGGCTCCTTGCGGCGACCGGCCGCTGAGACGCTCGAAGGAGCGTTTCGGCGACACGAGCTTCACCGGCAGTCCCGGGGCACCTACGGGTGACCCCGGGACTGCTGTATCAGTTGACAGCAGTAACGGTTGAGCTACAGCAGGACGTCGGCTCGGGGGCCGACGAGGAGGGAGCCGGGCATGGTGCTCGCGGTGGGCGTCGTCCTCGCGGTGCTGCTGGTCTGCCTGCTCGGGCTGGGGGCCTTCGCGGTACGGCGGCGTCTGATCCAGAGACCTGGCGGCACCTTCGACTGTTCGGCGCGCCTGCACGTGCCGCCGCCCCCCGCACCGGGGGAGTCCGCCGACGAGGCGGGCGGCAAGGGCTGGATCTTCGGGATCGCCCGCTACAACAACGACTCGGTCGAGTGGTTCCGCGTCTTCAGCTGGGCCCCGCGTCCGCGCCGGGTGCTGGAGCGCTCGCAGATCGAGGTGATCGAGCGCCGCACGCCCGAGGGGCAGGAGGAGCTGGCGCTCCTGTCCGGTGCGGTGGTCCTGGTCTGCACCCACGCGGGCGAGCCGCTGGAGCTCGCGATGAGCGAGGACGCGCTCACCGGGTTCCTGGCCTGGCTCGAGGCCGCGCCTCCCGGCCAGCGCGTGAACGTGGCCTGAGCGCCCCGGCATGGACGAGCTCGTCGAGCACGAAGGCGTGGTCCTCTGGGGCCTGATGGGCAACGTGTACCGGCTGATCAACGACCGGCTGCGGCACGACATCGCCGACGCCACCGGCCTGGACGGCTCCGAGTTCGAGTTCCTGCTGCGCCTGGCCCGCTTTCCCGGGGCCCGGGGGATGGCCACCCGCGTCGGCGAGACCATGGGCTTCACCTCCGCCGGCACCACCAAGCTGGTCGCCCGGCTGGAGCGCAAGGGCCTGATCGGGCGCTCGCGCGACCCCGAGGACGGACGCGCGTACCTGGTCCGGATGACCGAGGCCGGCGCGGAGGCGCTGCGGCTGGGCCTGGAGGCCCATGTCCCGCGCCTGGACGAGGAGGTCCTCGGCCACCTCAGCGCGGCGGAGCGGAGCTCCCTGCGCACCCTGCTGACCCGTCTGGACCCCACCCTGCGCCCCGGACGCTGAGCGCTACGCTGCGGGCATGGTCAACCTCACGCGCATCTACACCCGGACCGGCGACGACGGCAGCACCGCGCTGGGCGACATGAGCCGCACCCGCAAGACGGACACCCGGCTCGCCGCCTACGCCGACAGCAACGAGGCCAACGCCGCCCTCGGCGTCGCCCTGGCCTGCGGAGGGCTGGACCCGGAGGTCGCCGCCGTGCTGACCCGCGTCCAGAACGACCTCTTCGACGTGGGCGCGGACCTGGCCACGCCGGTGGTCGAGGATCCGAAGTACCCGCCGCTGCGGGTGCTCCAGTCCTACATCGACCGCCTGGAGGCGGACTGCGACCGGTTCAACGCCGAGCTTACGAAGCTGCGCAGCTTCATCCTCCCCGGCGGCACCCCGGGCGCGGCCTACCTGCACGTCGCCTGCACCGTGGTGCGGCGCGCGGAGCGGAGCACCTGGGCGGCGATCGAGGAGTACGGCGACGGGATCAACCCGCTGACGGCGAAGTACCTGAACCGGCTCTCGGACCTGCTGTTCATCCTGGCGCGCTCGGCGAACAAGTCGGTGGGCGACGTGCTGTGGGTGCCGGGGGAGAACCGCTAGGCGGTTGTCCGTCCGTCCGCGACCGCGACCGGCGCGGCCCCGACGCGACCCCGACGCGGCCTCAGGCCGTCGGTCGGACGGGAAGCCGGTGAACGCAACGTACGATGCCTGACCATGGAACGGTTCCGGGTGGTCGGCGGGGCGCGGCTCGCGGGGCGGGTGCGCGTGCCCGGCGCGAAGAACAGCGCACTGAAGCTGATGGCGGCGACGCTGCTGGCAGAGGGCGAGTTCAGGATCGGCAACCTGCCGCGGATCCTGGACGTCGAGATCATGGCGGAGCTGCTGCGCCGGATGGGTTGCGAGGTCCGGCTGGAGTGGACGGACGAGTCCGCCGGCACCGCGTTCGTCACCGTGCCGGGTGAGATCGGCCACGAGGCCGACTACGACCTGGTGCGGAGGTTCCGCGCCTCCATCGCCGTCCTCGGCCCGCTGCTGGCCCGCTGCGGGCGGGTGCGCGTGGCCCGGCCCGGCGGGGACGCGATCGGCTCGCGCGGGCTGGACATGCACATCGACGGCCTGACCCGGCTGGGTGCGCGGATCACCACCGAGCACGGCTTCCTCGTCGCGGAGGCCCGTTCCGGTGGTCTGATCGGCGCGCCGGTGGAGCTGGAGTTCCCGAGCGTCGGCGCGACGGAGAACATCCTGATGGCCTCGGTCCTGGCCAAGGGCGAGACCGTCATCGACAACGCGGCGCGCGAGCCCGAGATCGTCGACCTGTGCGAGATGCTCGTCGCGATGGGCGCGAAGCTCGACGGCGCGGGCACGTCGACCATCGCCGTCCAGGGCGTCGACCGGCTGCTGCCGGTCTCCTACGACACCGTCCCCGACCGGATCGTCGCCGGGACCTTCGGCGTGGCCGCGGCGATGACCATGGGCGACGTGCGCGTGGACCACGCGCGCGCCGAGCACCTGCGCATCGCCCTCGACAAGCTCGTCGCGGCGGGCGCGCAGGTCAGCGCGGACCCGGAGGGCTTCCGCGTGGTGATGGAGCGTCGCCCGCGCGCGGTGGACGTGGTGACGCTGCCCTATCCGGGCTTCGCGACGGACCTCCAGCCCCAGTTCGCGGCGATGAACGCGGTCGCGGAGGGGACGGCGATGATCACGGAGAACATCTTCGAGGCCCGGTTCGTCTTCCTCCAGGAGCTCGCCCGCCTCGGTGCGGACGTTCGCACCGACGGCCACCACGCGGTCCTGCGGGGCGTCCCGCGGCTCTCCGGCGCGCCGGTGGTCTCCTCCGACGTCCGCGCCGGGGCGGGCCTCGTCCTGGCGGGCCTGGTCGCTGACGGCACGACACTGGTCTCGGAGATCCACCACATCGACCGCGGCTACGCGGGCTTCGAACAGCAGCTGCGGGCGCTGGGCGCCCGGATCACCCGCGAGAAGGAGTTGCAGTAGCCCTCGGCGGCGCGGCTCCCCGCGCCCTCGGGCAGTGCAACCGACTCAGCGCAGCAAGGCCCGTGCCCGGTCCGCGTCGTCCAAGAAGACCATGACGCGTGGTCCCGCCTTGGTGTCCGCCAGGGTGGAGCGGATGCCCGCCTGCTCCAGGAGGGCGCCGATCGCCAGCGCCTGTGCGCTGTCCGCCGGGGCGGCGACGGGGACCAGCAGGCCGTACTCGTTCGGCGCGCCCGGCGCGGGACTCCGCGGGACGACCGAATGGCCCTTGCTCCACGTCCAGCGCAGGAGCAGGACCAGGACCCCCATCACCAGGAACGGTGCCAGCACCCGCAGGGTGAGCGCGATCACGCTCCCATTCTGCTTCGGACGGCCGCGAAGTGTGTAGATTCCTCGCAGGCACGACGCCGTGCGCGGGTGATCCTCGTCGTGCGGCGGGCCACCGGGCCACACCACACGACACGACACGGAGGACACCACCGTGACCAGCAGCATCGCCGTCGTCGGAGCCGGCCTCATGGGTTCCGGCATCGCCCAGGTCTCGGCCGCAGCCGGCCACGACGTGGTGCTGCGCGACGTGACCGACGCCGCCCTGACCCGCGGTCTGAACGGCATCCGCGACAGCTACGCCCGTTTCGTCGCCAAGGGGAAGATGACCCAGGACGAGATGGACGCCGCCCTCGCGCGGATCACCACCACGACCGACCTGGGCGCCGCCTCCGGCGCGGACATCATCGTCGAGGCGGTCTTCGAGCAGCTGGAGATCAAGGAACGCGTCTTCCGCGAGCTCGACAAGATCGCCAAGCCGGGCGCCGTGCTGGCGACCAACACCTCCGCGATCCCGATCACCCGCATCGCCGCCGTGACGGAGCGTCCGGAGGACGTCGTCGGCGTGCACTTCTTCTCGCCGGTGCCGATGATGCAGCTGGTCGAGCTGGTCCGCGGCTACAAGACCAGCGACGCCGCGCTCGCGACCGCCCGCGAGTTCGCCGAGAGCGTCGGCAAGACCTGCGTCGTCGTCAACCGGGACGTCGCGGGCTTCGTGACGACCCGCCTGATCACCGCCCTGGTCGTCGAGGCCGTCAAGCTCTACGAGTCGGGCGTGGCCACCGCCGAGGACATCGACACCGCCTGCCGCCTCGGCTTCGGCCACGCGATGGGCCCGCTGGCCACCGCGGACCTGACCGGCGTCGACATCCTGCTGCACGCCGCGCACAACATCTACTCCGAGACGCAGGACACCAAGTTCGCCGCGCCGGAGATCATGGCCCGCATGGTGACCGCCGGCGACCTCGGTCGCAAGAGCGGCCAGGGCTTCTACGGCTACCAGAAGTAGCCCCGATGTGACGTGGGCCCCAGGTGAGTTGGCTCACCCAGGGGCCCACGGCCCGTCGGATGTCCCCGATAATCAAACGAACATCCGCGCGGCCGGCCACCGGCAAAACGATTCTTCCTTCACCTACACGGGTGATTTCCTTTCAGATCTCGCCGTGGCCAGCAACGTACCCGCCTGTCGTTGCGTCAGATGAGAGAAGTAACGCGGGAGAAGCAACGCGAGCGAGGGGAGCCCGCATGTTCATTCGCGGTGACCACCGTCACCTCGCCGTGGAGGGCGAGCTCGACGTCCGCTCCGCGGCGGACGCGCGCACCGCGCTGCACCGGGCCGTCGACGACGGCGTCGGTGACCTCGTGCTGGAACTGAGCGGACTGTCCTCCTGGGACGCGACCGGCCTCGGCGTCATCATGGGCACGCACCGGCGCGCCGGGCGGGCCGGACGGCGGCTCGTGCTGCGCGGCGTCCCGCTCCAGCTCCAGCGCCTGCTGGTGGCCACCAAGCTGCACCGCATCCTGGCCATCGAGAGCTACTACCCCGAGGCCGACCCGATGCCGGTCTCCATCCCGTAACGGTCCGGTCCCGTCGTAACGGTCTGGTCTCGACCACTCCCCACCAGTAACTTCCGTGCCGCAGAATGACCCCCGCATCGTGCCCTTCCGAGGCACGGTCGTACGGGCCGGAAGACGGGCTGGAAGAAGACGTGGGCGAAGCCACAGGCCATCACTCCGCTCACACCCCCAGTGGCGGCGAGCTGGTACTCAGGAACAATACGAGCGGCACGGTCGTCAGCACCGTCCCCGAGCAGAGCCATGCCCAGGCGAACGGCGGCGAGCGCCGTCCCGACGGCAGCGCCCGCAGCGGTGAGCTCGTCGTCGGCCACCTGCTGCTGACCGTCAACGGCCCCGAGGGCTCCACCCCGGAACGGCTGCCGGACGAACGCCACCCCGCCGCGCCCGCCGTGCCGGCCGCCCCGACGGGCACCGCCCGCTACGTCCTGTCCGGTCTGCTGGAGCGCGAGGAGCAGTGCGCGCGACTGCGCGAGCTGCTCGGCCAGGGCCGCTCGGTACGGCTCACCGGCCCGCACGGCTCCGGCCGCACGGCCGTGCTGGACGCCGTGGCCGCCTCCTGCGCCGCGCTGACGCCCGGCGGCGTCGTCCGGCTGAGCGCCCACCGCAAGCCCCTCGGAGACGTGCTCCAGGCCCTCTACGAGGCCCTCGGCGGCGCTCCCGGGCACCGGCCCTCCCGCCGTGAACTGCCCGGCCTGCTGGCGGGGGTGCGGGCCATCGTCCTCGTCGACGACGTCGACTTCGGCGGCGAGGCTCTCGACGACCTGCTCGGCGCCGCGCCCGACTGCTCCTACCTGATCGCCGCCACACCGGAGACGCAGGCGCCCTCCGTCGGCGCGCCGATCGAGGAGTCGCGCCTGGGCGGGCTCACCCGGGCCGGCAGCCTCGCGCTGCTCGCCAAGCTGGCCGGCCGCTCGCTCGACGAGAGCGAGCGTGCCTGGGCGGTGGACCTCTGGTTCGAGTCCGAGGGCCTGCCGCTGCGCTTCGTCCAGGCGGCGGCGCTGCTGCGCCACCGCGAGGTGGCGATCGACGCCCTCGCGGGCGGCCTGGTCGAGCCGGACGAGGACCCGGTGCCGCTGCCGACCGTCGCCGAGAGCGCCGCCCCGGCCGTCCGCATCGCCCGCGGCCTCGGCGAGCCGGCACGGCGCGTCCTCGAACTCGCCTCGGCGCTGGGCGGGGAGATCCCCACCCCGCCGCACCTGCCCGCGCTCGTCGACGTCGGCCACGGCGAGGCCGCGCTGGAGGAGTTGGTCGAGGCGGGCCTCGCCGAGCCGACCCCCGGGAGCACGCACCGCCTCGTCGAGGGCGCCGCGCTGCTGCTCGCCGAGGAGTGGCCGGCGGTCGGCCTCGCCGACGCCGGACAGCACTTCACCTGGTGGACCGGCCACGCCTCGGTCACGGAGGCTCAGATAGCGGCCGAGGCCGAGGTCCTGCTGGCCGTCCTGCGGACCGACCAGGAGGCCGGTCGGCACGAGCAGGTCGTCCTCCTCGCCCGCGCCTGCGCGCCCTCGTTCGCGCTCGCGCTGCGCTGGGGCGCCTGGGAGCGCGCCCTGCGGTACGGGCTGGAGTCCGCGCGGGCGACCGAGTCCGTCGCCCAGGAGGCGTGGTTCCACCACGAGCTCGGGGTGCTCACCTTCTGCGCGGGAGCGTACGACCGCTCGCGCGCCGAACTGGAGGCCTCCGTCGCGCTGCGGGGCGCCCTCGCCGACACGCGCGGCACCGCCAACGGCCGCCACGTGCTGGAACTGCTGGACCAGGCCTTGGTGCTCTCCGGTGCGACCGCGCTCACCGCGGCCCGCGGCCGCGACGAGCGTCTGCGGCGCTTCGCGCCGTTCGCGACGCTGCGCAACGCCTCCCGCTCCGCGGTCGCCTCCGCGCGCCCCACGGCGCGACCGGTGGGCCGGCACGCGCTCGACATCCGCAGCCAGCCCGCCACCCGACGCCAACTGGCGCTGGCCGCAGGCGCGGTGGTCCTCATGGGCGTCCTCGGCGCGGGCGTCGCCGTCGCGGTCACCTCGTTGGGCGACTCCACTCCGCCCTCCGGCACCCCGGTCGTCCCGGCCGACACCCCGGCCGCGACCGATCCCGCCTTCCCGTCCACGACGGACGCCCCGACGGACTCCGCCTCCCCGTCCGCGTCCGCCTCCGGCAGCCCGTCGGCCTCGCCGAGCGGCTCCGGCACGACCTCGGGCGCGGGCGGTCAGGCCGGCGGACAGCCGAATCCTGGCACCTCGTCGACGCCTCCGACGGCGACTCCCTCGCAGCCGGGCCGGACGACCACCCCGACGAGTACCCCGAGCGCGTCGAAGTCTCCTTCGGCGCCGCCGACCACCCCGACCCCGACGGACACGGCCACCGCGTCCCCGACGGACTCCCCGACCTCCGCCGCGGGCGGACAGGACGCGACGACCGGTCCGCTCGGCTGACTGAGGCAGTTCCTCGGGCCGCTGAGGTGAGCCCTCGGCTAGAACAGCTTGAGCTTGTCGTCCTCGATGCCGCGGAGGCCGTCGTAGTCGAGGATCACGCAGTCGATGCCGCGGTCGGCGGCCAGGACCCGGGCCTGGGGCTTGATCTGCTGGGCGGCGAAGACGCCCTTCACGGGCGCCAGCAGGGGGTCGCGGTTGAGCAGCTCCAGGTAGCGGGTCAGCTGCTCGACGCCGTCGATCTCGCCGCGGCGCTTGATCTCGACCGCGACCGTCGTGCCGTCCGCGTCGCGGCAGAGGATGTCGACGGGGCCGATGGCCGTCATGTACTCGCGGCGGATCAGGCTCCAGCCCGCGCCGAGGACCTCCATGCGGTCCGCCAGCAGCTCCTGGAGGTGTGCCTCGACCCCGTCCTTGATCAGACCGGGGTCGACACCGAGTTCGTGGGTGGAATCGAGCATCACTTCTTCGAGCGTGATGATCAACTTCTCGCCAGCCTTGTTCTCCACTGTCCAGCGTCCGTCCTCCTCTTTGAGGGAGCACGGCGGTGACATCCAGTTGAGCGGCTTGTAGGCGCGGTCGTCGGAGTGCACGGCGACACTCCCGTCCGACTTCACCAGGATGAGCCGAGGGGCGGACGGCAGGTGGGCGGTGAGCCGGCCTGCGTAGTCGACGGAACAGCGGGCAATGACGAGACGCACGGCCGACCACGCTAGCCCACGGAGGCCATTCGAAGCGATTCCGCGGGAAGACGGGCTTTCCAGTGGTAAGCGGAAACCGGATGCCGCACGGTGGCGTTGTCATCACTCAGAGGAACCGCCGACCACGCAGCGCAGTGTAATGGTGACTGTCAGATCATCTTCGACTCTGGCTTGATCCATTCGTTGTGCTCTGGTGCCGCTGCTTACAGGGGCTTACGGTGTGTCACGGCCACTCAGGGTAGGGAGATTGCCACATTCCGCTCCCTGTCCGGCCGTTCCCTGGGACGCTGGTAGCGGTGCCACCGTCCGCTCAGCACCACCCCCCGGGGGAGCCGCCCCGGGGGCCCTGCGAGAGGAGAACCCATGTCGCTCGACGTCTCACCGGCCCTGCTTGAGATGGCCGAACGAGGCGAGGTCGACGAGCGGGAATTCGTCGACTGCGTCCGCACCTCCCTGCCCTATGCCTGGGACCTGATCAGCTCGCTGGTGCTCCAGCGGGAGGTCGACGGCGGTGAGTTCGCCGACAACCAGGTCCCCCCGCCGTCCGAGACGGAGCGCGGACAACTGCTGCGCGCCCTGGCGAGCGACGCCATCAGGGGTTCACTGGAACGGCACTTCGGGGTGCGTCTCGCTTTCCAGAACTGCCATCGGGTCGCGGTGTTTTCGCCAGGGCCCGAGTCCGAGGCCCGCTACGCCGCGTTCACCTCGGTGCGGGCCCAGCTGCTCAACCAGTCACCCGAGCTCCGCGACTGCTGATCGGCTCGGACCCGGCTCGGACCTGACTCGAACCCGACTCGGACGCGGGCTCAGTCCTGCGGCAGCTGGGGGAGGACTTCCGCACCCAGCCGAGCGATGTTGGCCACCGTCTCGGCCCGGTCGCCGGAGCCCTCCACCAGCAGGGCGAAGCGCCGGATGCCCGTGCGTTCGTGCGTGGCGAGCAGCCGGTCGGCGCAGAGCCGGGGGGTGCCCACGGCGTGCAGGTCGCACAGCAGCTCGGTGTACTGCTCCGGATCGCGCATCCGGCGCTCGCGCCCGTCCACCGTGCGGTGCGCGCCGAGCCCGAAGCGGAAGAAGTCCGGCATGGCCCGCAGCAGGCGGGACCTCGCGTCGGCCGTACGGTCGGCGACCTGGGCCACACCGGCGGCGACGTGCTCGGCCTCGATCCGGGCCACCTGGTCCGGCGTGCGGCCGGCCTCCAGCGCGGCGGCGCGGTAGGCGGCCACCATCTCGGCCTTGTCCTCGTCACCCGAGTGCATGCCGAGCAGCATCGGCAGGCCCTGCTGCGCGGCCAGCCGCACGGTGCCGAGCGACGTGCAGGCGACCACCACGGGCGGCCCCCCGGCCGTCCGTGCGCCGCTCCCGGCCGCCGCCGGGGAGGGCGCGGAGGCCTCCGCGAAGGCGTGCTGGGCCGGGCCCGCCTGACGGTCCGCCCGTGTCGCCGCTGCCGCCTGGCGCCCGGTGTGGTGCGGCAGGAAGGGCCGTTCCGTCGCCCGCGGGACGACCGTGACCTCCGGGAACTGGTAGCGGGGCCCGGAGGCGCCGACGCGGGAGGAGCGCAGCCAGCGCAGCAGCAGATCCAGCGATTCGGGGAAGCCCCGCTCGTACGCCTCCGCGCCACCCCCGAAGACGGCGAGATCCACCCACGGCCCGCCACGCCCCACGCCCAGCGTGAACCGCCCGCCGGAGGTGAGGTGCAGCAGCGCGGCCTGCTCGCCGAGGCGCACCGGGTGGTGCGTCGGCAGCACGCTCACCGCCGTACCGATGCGCACCCGCCGGGTGCGGCCGAGCAGCAGCCCCGCGAGCGTCGCGGCGTCCGGGCAGACGCCGTACGGCACGAAGTGGTGCTCGGCCAGCCAGACGCTGTCCAGGCCCGCCTGCTCGGCGGCCACGGCGGCGGAGACGGTGCGCTCCAAGGCCTCGGCGTGGCCCTGCCCGGGAAACTGGGCGGAGAGCAGGAAGACTCCGGTGCTGAGCCCGCCCGGTACCCGCCGCGCGCTGCGCTGCCGGGGCAGCTTGTACGGCGCGAGGGTGGGTACGGCGCTGGCGTGCACGGCGGACATGGAATCAACTCCTTGGCCCCGCGGGGAACTTCGATCCCGCGACTACCACAGGAGTAACTCACGTCATGTGCCACGGGCACAGCGGAATCCGGGCATCGACGTGATAACGGGTGGATTTGCCCTTGCGCCCTGGCAGGATCCCGGCCCCTGTGGTAAAAGCCACCCCCGGCGCGTTCGGGGGCCCGCGCGACGCGCTCCACTACCCTTGTCAGACCAGCATGCCGCCCACCTAGGGGGAACGATGTCTCCTCGCCGAAGTCGCCCCCACGGGGACGAACCCAGGAACGCCCGTGCGGTTGGCGGCGGCACCTGGCTGGAGCGGACCGAGACCTACGGCGACGAGGAGTGGAAGGTCCGCGCGGTCGCCGGCGACAGCGGCAAGTCCTACCGCTGCCCCGGCTGCGACCAGGAGATCCCGCGCGGCGTCGGCCACGTCGTGGCGTGGCCCGCGCTGTCGATGGGCTCGTCCGGGGGAGTGGACGACCGCCGCCACTGGCACCGCGCCTGCTGGTCCAACCGCGAACGCCGCGGCCCCAACGTGCTGCGGGGACGCGGCGCTCCGAGGTACTGACGGGCTGCCGGGGACTACGCGTCCCGACGTGCGAAGAGCAGGTAGCCGATCACCACGCAGCCCACGGACCAGGCGAGCACGATGAAGAAGCCCGCCGTCGGCCCGTAGGGGACGTCCGTGTTCCCGTGCACCGAGTACAGCTGCCGGCCGGCCACGTCGGGGAAGAAGTGCGCGACGTTCTTCACCTTCGGGACCGCGTTGAGGATCGGCGAGACCAGGAAGAAGAACGGCATCAGGATCGCCAGCGCCGGGATCGGGCGGCGCACGATGAAGGCGACGCCCACGGACAGCAGGGCCAGCAGCGTCATGTAGACGGCCATGCCGAACACCGCCCGGGTCACCCCGGGGTCCGAGAGGGACGTGCGGTGGCTGCCGAGCAGGGCCTGGCCCAGGAAGAAGCTGATGAACGCGGTCAGCACCGAGACGACGCCGACCAGGCCCACCACGGTCAGGACCTTGGCCAGCATCAGGGTCAGGCGCTGCGGCACGGCGCCGAGCGTCGCGCGGATCATGCCGCTGCTGTACTCGCTGGTGACGACGAGCACCGCGAAGACGATCAGCGCGAGCTGGCCCAGGGCGATACCGCTGAAGCTGGCCCCTGTCGCGTCGAAGTCGGCACGTTCGGACGCGGGCTGGGTGTTCCAGGTCGAGGCGAGCACGGCGCACACGACCGCGCCCAGGCCCACCGTGACCACGAACGTGAGCAGCAGCGTGATGAAGGTGGACCGGACCGTTCTGACCTTGATCCACTCGGAGAGCAGCACCGGGAACATCGTCAGCTCTCCTTCTTCCAGTTCGCGCCCCAGGCGGCCGCGGGCTCGGGCTTGGGGTCCTGCTGCGCGGGCGCGCCGGTGCCGGACCCGCCGGTGTGGTACTCGACGGACTCCGCCGTCATCCGCATGAACGCCTCCTCCAGCGAGGCGCGCTGCGGGCTCAGCTCGTGGAGCGTCACGCGGTGTTCGGCCGCGAGGTCGCCGATGCGGGCCATGTCGCCGTTCTCCACCTCCCACCCGCCGTCTCTGTCCTGCAGGGCGGTCATGCCGTTGCGGGAGAGCATGTCCAGCAGCTGCTCGGGCTGCGGGGTGCGCAGCCGCACGAAGGAGCGGGAGTTCTGGTCGATGAACTGGTTCATCGGCATGTCCGCGAGGAGCCGGCCGCGGCCGATCACGATGAGGTGCTCGGCGGTCAGCGCCATCTCGCTCATCAGGTGCGAGGAGACGAAGACCGTGCGTCCCTCGGCGGCCAGGGACTTCATCAGGTTGCGGACCCAGAGGATGCCCTCCGGGTCCAGGCCGTTGACCGGCTCGTCGAACATCAGGATCTTCGGATCTCCGAGCAGCGCCGCGGCGATCCCGAGCCGCTGCCCCATGCCGAGCGAGAACCCGCCGGAACGCTTCTTGGCGACGGCGGTCAGCCCGACCAGGGCGAGCACCTCGTCCACCCGCCGGGTCGGAATGCGGTTGCTGGCCGCGAGCCAGAGCAGGTGGTTGTAGGCGGTGCGCCCCGGGTGCACGGCCTTGGCCTCCAGCAGGGCGCCGATGTACTTCAGCGGTTCGCGGAGCTGGCCGTAGTGCTTGCCGTCGATCCGGACCGATCCCGAGGTCGGCCGGTCGAGATCGAGCAGCATGCGCATGGTCGTCGACTTGCCGGCGCCGTTCGGGCCGAGGAAGCCCGTCACCACGCCCTGCGGGATGGTGAAGCTGAGATGGTCGACGGCGAGTTTGTCGCCGTACCGCTTGGTCAGCTCGTTGACCTCGATCATGAGTTCACCCTAGGGCAGGATCGCCGTGGATGGGGGCTCGGAGCACCGATCGGTGCATACGCTGTCCCCATGACCGAACGACTCTCCGTGCGTGAGGCGGGCTCCGGCACGCCGTTGGTCCTGCTGCACGCGTTCCCGCTCTCCGCACGGATGTGGGAGTCCCAGCTCGACGAGCTCCCCGGCCCCGACGGAACGGACGCCCGTGTCCTCGCGGTCGACCTGCGCGGCTTCGGCGGCACGGCGCTCGGGGCCGACGCCCCCTCGCTGGACCTCCTCGCGGACGACATCGCGCTGCTGCTCGATGCCGCGGGCATCGAGCAGGCGGTCCTCGGCGGTCTCTCCATGGGCGGCTACGTCGCGATGGCCTTCGCACGCCGCCACCCGGGCCGCCTCTCCGGCCTCCTGCTCGCCGACACCAAGGGCGCCGCCGACACCGAGACCGCGCGCACCAACCGCGAACGCATCGCGAAGGCGGTCCTCGCCCGCGACAGCGTCCGCCTCCTGGTGGACGAGCAACTGCCCGCGCCGCTGCTCGGCGGGACGACGGCGAAGCGCTGCCCGAAGCTGGTCGACTACGTCGCGGAACTCATCGGGGAGGCGTCCCCGGCCGCGGTCGCCTGGGCCCAGCGCGCGATGGCCGCGCGCCCGGACTCCCTGCAGTCCCTCCGCGCCGTCGACGTCCCGGCCCTGGTCGTCGTCGGCGACGAGGACGCGCTCACCCCGGTCCCGGACGCTGAGGCCCTGGCTTCCGCCCTGCCCCAGGCCGAACTGACGATCCTTCCGGGCGCGGGCCACCTCTCGGCACTGGAGGTCCCGGAGGCGTTCAACACCGCCGTCCGCGGCCTGCTCGCGCGCATCGACTAGCGCCCCACGGAAATCCATCGAAAAAGTCCCTCCGGCCCCGCCCGGGACGGCCCCTTCCCGGCCCCGGACGGGCGCTCGGTCGGCCCCGGGGCCGCGGGCCCGACCGGGATCCCGGCTCCCGCCGACGGGCGCGGCAGCAACCCGCCCAAGCCGTCGCCGTATGTGGCCTGACCTGGCCTTTCGTCCCGATCGTTTCTAGGATCGATCAGGGTCGAAAGGGGGGCCGGATGGACCGGACCGTACGTACGGTCGAGGATGTTCTCGCGCTGCTGGACGGGCTCTTCGCATCCGAATCCGAGGGGGCGGACGGTCGTTTGGCGACCGGCGACGGGAAGGACTTCTGGGACCGCTTCTACACCGACAGAACGAGGCCGGTCCCTTTCTTCGTGGCGAAGCCGGACGAGAACCTCGCCGCCTACCTCGACCAGGGCCTGATCGCTCCCGGTCGGGCCCTGGACCTGGGGTGCGGTGCGGGCCGCAACGCCTTGTACCTTGCGGCGCGGGGCTTCGAGGTGGACGCCGTCGACCTCTCTCCCGTCGCCGTCGCGTGGGCCGAGGACCGGGCCCGTGAGGCCGGGGTCGGGATCCGCTTCCGCTGGGGTGACGCTTTCGCGCTTCCCGCCGCCGAGTTGACCGGCCCGTACGACCTCGTCGTCGACTCGGGCTGCTTCCACCACCTGCCGCCGCACCGCCGCGTCAGCTACCTGGCTCTCCTCGACCGCGTCCTGGCCCGGGGCGGCCATCTCGCCCTCACCAGCTTTGCCGCCGGCGAGGGCGGGATGGGTTCGCAGCGCTCGGACGCGGACCTCTACCGCGAACGGGACCTCGAAGGCGGCCTCGCCTACACCCCTGACTCGCTGCGCTCGATCTTCTCCGACCTGATCGAGGTCGAACTGCGCCGCATGCGGGCGATGCCGCCGGAATCCGCGCTCTTCGGCGTGACGTTCCTGTGGACAGCCCTGTTCCGGGCGGGATGAGTGGCCAAGCGTCAGGGGCGCGGGGAACGGGGCGACAAGCCACCCGAAGTGGTGTGTCGCCGGGCGAGCAGGGCCATCCGCACGGGGTGGTTGCTCGCGCCGTTCCTCGCGCCCCTGAAGGGCTCGAGCGCTGAAGCGCCGGCGCGCTTAGCGGCTCTGCTGGGCCGGCACGCCGCGGCCGATGACGTCGTCGTCGGGGGCGGCGGCCGCCGCGACCGCCGCGCCCGTGAGGGTGGCGAGCATCTCGCGGACGTTGGTGAGCTGGGCGTTGATGCTGTCACGACGGTTCGTCAGCGCGGCGAGCTCGCGCTCGCTCTCGCTGCGGACGCGGTCCGCCTTCGCGTTGGCGTCGGCGACGATGTCCTCGGCCTGGCGCTGGGCGGTCTCGACGGTCTGGCGCGCGCGACGCTCGGCGTCGGTGCGGAGCTTCTCCGCCTCCAGGCGGAGCTGCTCGGCGCGGTGCTCGATCTCGGCGAGGCGCTTCTCGGCCTTGGCCTGACGCGCCGCCAGGTCACGCTCGGACTGCTCGCGGCGCTTGGCCAGGTTGGTCTCGAAGTCGGCCGCGGCCTGGGCGGCCTTGGCGCGGGTCTCCTCGAAGAGGGCGTCCGCCTCCTCGCGCTTGTTCTGCGCGTCCTTCGCGGCCTCGGCCCGCAGCTGCGCGGAGTCGCTCTTCGCCTTCTCGACGATACGAGCGCCCTCCTCCTCGGACTTGGCCTTGCGGTCCTTGGCGAAGCCGTCGGCCTCGCTGCGGACCTGCTGGGCCGCGGCCTCGGCGAGCTCACGGTGCTGCTCGGCGGCCCGACGGGCCTCCTCGCGCAGGTCCTTGGCCTCCTCCTCGGCCAGACGCAGGATCTTCTCGACCCGGGCGCCCAGGCCCGCGTAGGACGGCTCGGCGTCCGTGATCTGTGCCTGTGCGGTCTGCGTCTCGAGGTGCAGCTCCTCGATGCGCTTCTCCAGCGCGCCGATCCGGTTGAGGGCGCCGTCGCGGTCCGTGACCAGCTTGCTGATGCGCTCGTCGACCTGAGCCCGCTCGTACCCGCGGCGCACAACGTCGAAGCCGTGCGGAGAGTGTGTGTCGCTCATAGGGGTGGAGTTCCTGTCGTATGCCCGGAGAGTCGGATGGTTGAGGTGAGGTGATAGGGCGAATCCTGACACGGATTCGGTGTGTCATCGGCGGAAAGCCGATGAAGAGTGGAGAATGTCCGCTCAATCGGGTGGTTGCGTACCGGCACGTTTGCCACCCGGACGGGTAGCCCCCGCTCCGACGCCCGCCGGGGCGCCGCCGCGGCCGCCACCCGATCTGTTGGTGCTGTCCCCGTTGGCCCTGCTCGCCCCTCCGGCCGCGCCGTTGCCGGCACCGCCCGATCCCCCGCTGGGCTTGCCCGCGCCGGAGGGCGCCTCGAAGGCCTCGAGGGCCTGGAGGACGTCCTGCACGCGGGCGATCTCGGTGTTGATGTCCTTGCGCCGGCCCACCAGTTCGTCGAGCTCCCGGCGTCCCTCGTCGGTGATCCGCTTGGCCTCGGACCTCGCCTCCTCGACGGTTTGCTCGGCCTCGGCCCGTGCCCGGGCCAGCTCCGCCTCGCTCGCCTCGACGGCGTCCTGACGGGTCTTCTCCGCGGCCTCGGCCGCCTCGGCGCGCTGCCGCTCGGCCTCCTCGCGGGCGGCCTCGAGCCCCGCGTCGGCGTCGGCCTTGCGGGCCTCCGCCTCCTTGAGCAGGCTCTCGGCCTTCCTGACCGCCTGGATGCGCACCTTGCTGGCCTCGGCGGACGCCTCGGCCTGGAGTTCGGCGGCCTTCTCCTTGGCCACGGCGAGCTCGCGCGCGGCCTCGGCCCGGGTGGCGTCGAGCTGCTCGCCGGTGTCGGCGATCAGCTTGTCGACACGCTCGCCGGCCGCGCGCATCGCCTCCGCGGACTCCTTGCGGGCCCGCTCGTGCAGCGCCTCGATCTCGGCGTGGGTGCGCTCGCGCAGCTCCTCGGCGCGCTCGCGGATCGAGGTGGCGTCGCCGCGGGCCTCGACCAGCATCTGGTCGGCGTCGCGGCGGGCCTGCTCGACGAGCGCGCTGCCCTCGGCCGCGCCCTCGCCGGTGATCCGCTCGGCCTCCTTGCGGGCGGCCGACACCATGGCGTCGGCCTGCTCCTCCGCGGCGGCCGTGGTGGCCAGCGCGGCGGTCTCGGCGTCGGCGGCGACCGACTCGGCCAGCTCCTGCGCCTCGGCCAGAGCCCGGGTGGACTCCTCCGCGGCGCGGGCGCGCAGCTCCTCGGCCTCGGCGCGCAGGCGCTGGGACTCCTGCTCGGCCTGCTCGCGGACCTGCTCGGCCTCGGCGCGCAGCCGGGCGGCCTCGGCGGTGGCCAGCTCGCGGATCTGCGCGGCCTCGCGCTCGGCGTCGGCGCGGGTCTGCGTGGTCTGCGCCTCGGCCTGCTCGTAGAGGCCGGCGACGGACTGGCGGACCTCGGCGGCCTCGTCCTCGGCGGCGGCGATGCGGCTCGCGGCGTCGCGCTCGTGCCGTTCGCGCTCGGCCTCGACGGCCGCCCGCTCCTCGGCGAAGGCCTCGGCGGCCTCCGCACGCAGCGCGGCCAGCTCGGAGGTGACCCGCTCGCGGTCCTCCGCGGCCTCGGCCCGCAGCCGGGCCGCCTCGGTGGTGGCCAGCTGGCGGACCTGCGCGGCCTCGCGCTCGGCGGAGTCCCGGGTCTCGCCCGCGGCCAGGTCGGCGGCGGTGCGCTGCTCGGCGAGCTCGGCGTCGAAGAGCGCGCGGTCGGCGGCGGCCTTGGCCTCGGCGTCGGCGAGGGTCTTGGCGGCCTCCTCGCGCAGTTCGGCGACGGCGGTCTCGGTGTCGGTGAGGGCCTTGGCGGCGGACTCGCGGGAGTTCTTGGCGTCCGCGAGGTCGACGGCGGCGGCCTCGCGGGCCTCGGCGCGGACCCGGTCGGCCTCGCCGTGCGCCTCGGCCAGTACGGCGTCGCGGCGGTCGGCGAGCTCGTGCTCGGTCTCCGCGCGGAGCGCGGCCAGGTCGGCGGCGTGCTGGGCGGCGTCCTGCTCGGCCTGGGCGATGATCTCCGCGGTGCGGGCGTCGGCGGCGCCGCGCTGCTCGATCATCGCCGCACGCTCGGACTCGATCGCCGCGTCCGCCTCGGCGCGGATCCTCGCCAGCTCGACGCCGGCCTCGTCGTAGTCGCGGCGGGCGCGCGCGTGGATCTCGTCGGCGGCGGCCTGCGCGGCCTCGCGGATGCCGGCGGCGGCGCGATCGGCCTCGGCGCGCAGCTCGGCGAACTCCGCCTCCAGTGCCTCCCGGTCGGCGGCGGCCTTGGCCTCGGCGTCGGCGAGGGTCTTGGCGGCCTCCTCGCGCAGTTCGGCGACGGCGGTCTCGGTGTCGGTGAGGGCCTTGGCGGCGGACTCGCGGGAGTTCTTGGCGTCCGCGAGGTCGACGGCGGCAGCCTCGCGGGCCTCGGCGCGGACCCGGTCGGCCTCGCCGTGCGCGTCGGCGAGGACCGCCTCGCGCTGCTCGGCGTGCTCGAGCTCGGCCTTGGCCCGCAGGTCGGCGAGGTCGGCCGCGTGCTGGACGCGCGCCTGCTCGGTCTGCTCCACCGCGGTCCGGGCCTCGGCGTGCAGGGCCTCGCGCCGGGCGGTGGCGTCCGCCTCGTGCTGGTCCATCGTCAGCCGCAGCTGCTCGGCGGCGGCCTGGGCCTCGGCGGTCAGCCGCTCGGCCTCCACCTGCGCGGCGACGAGCAGGGTCTCGCGCTGCTGCGCGGCCTCGGCGAGCTGCTGCGCGCGCTCCTGGTCGGCCTGCTCGGCGGCCTCCTGGGCGCGGCCGCGGATCATGTCGGCGTCGGCCTTGGCGGTGGCCAGCATGGTGACGCGGCGCTCGGCGAGCTCGTTCGCCTGCTGCTCGGCGGCCTGGCGGGCCTCCTCGGCCAGGCGCTCGGCCTCGGCCTCGGCGGCCTCCCGGCGGCTGACCAGGTCTGCCTCCAGGTCGCGGGCGGCCTCGCGGATCCGCTCGGCCTCCGCCTCCGCCTCCGCGACGGACGCGGCGGCCTGCTCGCGCAGGGTCCTGGCGTCCTCGATGTCCTGGGCGGCGGCGTCGCGGGCCTCGGCACGGATCTGCTCGGCGTCGGCCTCGGCCGAGTCGGTCTTGGCCTTGGCGGCGGCCAGGTCCCGCTCGAGGTGCTCCTGGGCCTCGGCGCGCAGGCGCTCGATCTCGGAGTCCAGGTCGGCGCGCATCCGGGCGAGCTCGTTCTCGGCCTGGGCGCGGGACTCGGCGACCTCCGCGGCGGTCCGCTCGCGCAGTTCGGCGGCGGCGCGGGCGTCCTCGGCGGCCTGGTCGGCGTCGGCGGCGGCCTGCTGGGCACGCTCTCCGGCCAGCTGCTCGGTGGCGGCGAGGATCTCGTCGCGCTCCTGCCGCGCCTCGGCCCGCAGGCGCTCGGCCTCGGCGGCGGCCTGGGCCCGCAGCTCGTCGGCGGCGGTCGCGGCGGTCTGGTGGGTCTCCTCGGCGGCGGCCTGGGCGGCGGCGCGGATCTCCTCGGCCTTGGCGGCGCCCTTGGCGGCCTCGGTGTCGCGGACGCCCTCGGCCTCGCCGCGGATGCGGTCGCCCTCGGCCTTGGCGCGGGTCAGCACCTGCTCGGCGCGGGCCTGCATCTCGCGGGCCTCCTCGGCGGCGCGCGCCCTGGCGGCGGCGACCTCCTCGGCGGCCCCGCCGCGCAGTTCGTCCGCGTCGGCCTTGGCCTTGACCAGGAGCTCCTCGGCGGAGCGGGCCGACTCCTCGATCTGCGCTATGGCCTGACGACGGGCCTCGCCGAGGGTCCGCTCGACCTCGACGGCGCTCTCGGCGCGCAGCTGCTCGGCCTCGGCCCGCAGCTGGGCGGCGGCGTCCTGGTGCGCGGCGATCTCGTCCAGCGCCATGCCCTGGGCCTGCTCGACGCCGGCCTTGGCCTGCTCGCGCAGCAGCTGCACCTCGGACTTGGCCTCGGCGCGGACCCGCTCCGCCTCGTCGGCGGCGTTCTGCCGGACCGTCTCCGCGTCCGCGGTGGCGCGGGCGACGACCTCCTCGGCGGTGCGGGCCGCCTTGGCGAGGTGGACGGTGGCGCTGGCGGCGCCCTCGGTGCGGGCGGACTCCAGGGCCTCGGCCTTGAGCCGCTCGATCTCCGCGCGGGCCTCCTCCAGCAGACGCTGGGCCTCGGCCTTGAGCTCGTCGGCCTCCCTGGTCGCGACGGCGACCATGCGGGCGACCTCGGCCTTGGCGGTGTCGGCGCGCTGCTGACCGGCGGCTTCGGCGGTGGCCAGGCGGGCCTCGGCCTCGTGGCTGAGCTGCTCGGCCTCGCCGCGCAGGGCGGCGGCCTCGTCGCGGAGCCGCTGGATCTCGGCCTGGGCGCCGGCCAGCCGCTCGTCGGCCTCGACCCCGGCGTCGGCGCGGACGCGCTCGGCGCGCTCGGTGGCGTCCTGGGCCTGCGCGGCGGCGGCGTTCAGCAGCCGCTCGGCCTCGGTGCGGGCACGGTGCAGCACCGAGTCGGCCTCGGCGCGGGTGGACTCGACGTCGGCGGCGACCTGGGAGGTGGCGGCCTCGGAGACGGCCATGGCCTCGGCGCGGGCGACGCTCAGCAGGCGCTCGGCCTCGGCGCGGGCCTCGTCCATGATCTGACGGGCCTGCGCCTCGGTGCCGGCGCGGGCCTGCTCGGCCCAGGAGACGTTCTCGTTGACGTGCTGCTCGGCGTTGCGGCGCAGCTCGGCGAGCTCGGCCTCCAGGTGGCGGCGCCGGGCCTCGGCCTCGGCCTGCCACTCGGCCTGGAGCCGGGCGGAGCGGTCCGCGGCCTCCTGCATCAGCCGGGCGGTGGCGTTCTGCGCCTCCATCCGGGTGCGCTCGGCCTCCTGCCGCAGCTGCTCGGCCTGGGCCTCGGCGTTGCGCAGGATCTGCTCGGCCTGCCCGGCCACGGAGTCGAAAGCGCGTGGCTGCGCGAGCTGCCGACGTGCCTCGTGCAGCTTGGCGCGGAGGACTTCGACCTGGTAGGCGAGGTCCTCGGCGTGTGTGACGGCCTTCTCGCGCTCCTTGCGAAGCCGCTCCATGTCGGCCTCGAACTTGGCGAGGTGATCGTCAACCTCGTAGCCGTCGTTGCCCCGCACTCCGCGGTCCCATCCGTCTCCATGATCGCGTCGCCGCACCGTGCGCGGATCGGGTGTATCCCGCTCCGCCGTCCGGGTGAGCTCCTTGGTGAACCCTATGCCTTACGGAGAATGGTGGCAGATCGTGGGAGAGGGTGGGCCACTCGGTGTCCCGCCTGCCCCGCCCGCACCCCCCGCTTACCGGGCCCGTGGCACCGGCGCATTTTCTCACGTCATCGGGGGTGAGCGCAGGGGGGTCGGCCGGATTTTCTTGGCAGTGCGTGCTCAGATGTTTGCTACTCGTGAGTTTCGTGAGAGGCGGAGGTCACCAGCTCGGTGAGCACGCCGTGGCAGTCCTTGGGGTGCAGGAAGGTGATTCGGGAGCCCATGGAGCCGATACGCGGCTCGTCGTAGAGGACCCGGACGCCCTTGCCACGGATGTCCGCCGAGTCGCCGTCGACGTCCGCCGTGCCGAAGGCGATGTGGTGCACGCCCTCGCCGTTCTTGGCCAGCCACTTGCCGACCGCGGAGTCCTCACGGGTGGGCTCCAGCAGCTGCAGGTAGCTCGTGCCGCCGTCGGAGGTCTCGTTGATCTTCAGCATGGCCTCGCGGACGCCCTGCTCCTCGTTGACCTCGGTGTGGAAGACCTCGAAGCCGTAGGTCGCGCGGTAGAACTCGACCGTCTTGTCCAGGTCGAAGCAGGCGATGCCGATGTGGTCGATGCGCGTCAGCACGGGGAGGTCCTCCTGGGACTGTGCTCGTCTGGGAATGGCGGGCGACGACAGGTCGCTTCACTCCAATAGAGCGCAACTCGCGTTCGGACGAAACCCGCGCCGACCGTGCCCGTGATCACACCGTTCGCCGGGTGACGGTGTCCCGGCCGGTCGATACATTGGCGGAAAACTCCCAACTGGCACTCGGTGCCGTGGCACACCGTCGCCCGCCAGTTCCCGTCGCAGCAAAGGGGCTCGACCACCATGAGCAACACGGCAAGCCGCGCCACCACGTCCGTGATCGTCGCGGGCGCCCGCACTCCCATGGGCCGCCTGCTCGGCTCGCTCAAGGGGTTCTCCGGCGCCGACCTCGGCGGCGTCGCGATCAAGGCCGCGCTGGAGCGCGCGGGTGTCTCCGGGGACCAGGTCCAGTACGTGATCATGGGCCAGGTGCTGCAGGCCGGCGCCGGCCAGATCCCCGCCCGCCAGGCCGCGGTCAAGGCCGGCATCCCGATGAGCGTCCCGGCGCTGACCATCAACAAGGTCTGCCTCTCCGGCCTGGACGCCATCGCGCTGGCCGACCAGCTGATCCGCGCGGGTGAGTTCGACATCGTCGTGGCCGGCGGCCAGGAGTCGATGACCAACGCCCCGCACCTGCTGCCCAAGTCCCGCGAGGGCTTCAAGTACGGCGCGATCGGGATGCTCGACGCGATGGCCTACGACGGCCTGACCGACGCGTTCGACGGCATCCCGATGGGCGAGTCCACCGAGATCCACAACACCCGTCTCGGCATCGCCCGCCCCGAGCAGGACGAGATCGCCGCCCGTTCGCACCAGCTGGCCGCGGCCGCGCAGAAGAACGGCGTCTTCGAGGCCGAGATCGTCCCGGTGGAGATCCCGCAGCGCAAGGGCGAGCCGGTGCTGTTCTCCGTGGACGAGGGCGTCCGCGCCGACACCACGGTCGAGTCGCTCGGCAAGCTGCGTCCGGCCTTCACCAAGGACGGCACCATCACCGCCGGTTCCGCCTCGCAGATCTCCGACGGCGCCGCCGCGGTGGTCGTGATGAGCAAGGCCAAGGCCGAGGAGCTGGGCCTGACCTGGATCGCCGAGATCGGCGCCCACGGCAACGTGGCCGGCCCGGACAACTCGCTCCAGTCGCAGCCGTCCAACGCGATCAAGCACGCCCTCGACAAGGAGGGCATCGGCGTCGAGGACCTCGACCTGGTCGAGATCAACGAGGCGTTCGCGGCCGTCGCCGTGCAGTCCGTGAAGGACCTGGGGATTTCCCTCGACAAGGTGAACGTCAACGGCGGCGCGATCGCCCTGGGTCACCCGATCGGGATGTCCGGCGCCCGCCTGGTGCTGTCCCTGGCGCTGGAGCTGCAGCGTCGCGGCGGCGGCGTCGGCGCGGCCGCGCTGTGCGGCGGCGGCGGCCAGGGCGACGCGCTGATCGTGCGCGTGCCGAAGGCGTAGCCACTCCGGGGGCGCGAGGAACTGCGCGGGCAACCACCGGTACGCGGGTGGCCCTGCTCGCTGAGCGACGCACCACCTGCGGTGGCTTGTCGCGCAGTTCCCCGCGCCCCTGGGTAGTGCAACTGGTCCGTCCGACGCATCTCTGGAGCTCCGCACGATGATCGACGTCCCCACCCTCGTCGCACAGGCCCGAGAAGGGCGACCCCGGGCGGTCGCCCGGCTGATCTCGCTGGTCGAGGGCGCGAGCCCGCAGCTGCGGGAGGTCATGGCCGCGCTCGCGCCGCTGACCGGCAACGCCTACGTCGTGGGCCTGACCGGCTCCCCGGGCGTGGGCAAGTCGACGTCGACGTCCGCGCTGGTCACGGCGTACCGGCGGCTCGGGAAGCGGGTGGGGGTGCTCGCCGTCGACCCGTCCTCGCCCTTCTCCGGAGGCGCGCTGCTGGGCGACCGCGTCCGCATGCAGGAGCACGCGACGGACCCGGAGGTCTTCATCCGCTCCATGGCCACCCGTGGCCACCTGGGCGGTCTGGCCTGGTCCGCGCCGCAGGCGATCCGCGTGCTGGACGCGGCAGGCTGCGACGTGATCCTGGTGGAGACGGTCGGCGTGGGCCAGTCCGAGGTGGAGATCGCCGCGCAGGCGGACACCACGATCGTGCTGCTCGCCCCCGGCATGGGCGACGGCATCCAGGCCGCGAAGGCGGGCATCCTGGAGATCGGTGACGTCTACGTCGTCAACAAGGCCGACCGCGACGGCGCGGACGCCACCGCGCGCGAGCTCAACCACATGCTGGGCCTCGGCGAGGCCCGCGGCGCGGGGGACTGGCGTCCGCCGATCGTGAAGACGGTCGCGGCGAAGCAGGAGGGTGTCGGCGAGGTCGTCGAGGCCCTGGAGAAGCACTACGCCTGGATGGCCAACAACGGCGAGCTCGCCGCCCGGCGGCTGCGCCGCGCCGCGCAGGAGATCGAGGCCATCGCCCTCACCGCGCTGCGCGAGCGCTTCGGCAGCCTGCACGGGGACCGTCACCTGGACGCGCTGGCCGAGAAGGTCGCGCAGGGCGAGCTGGACTCGTACGCCGCCGCGGACGACCTGATCGCCTCGGTCACCGGCTGACCGCTGCGGCAGAACGGAAGCCCGGAGCCGGCGGGCGGCAGCCCGGACCGTCGCGCGCTCCGTCGGCTGGTGCCGCCCGCCTCCGCGACCCGAGCGGACCAGGGCGGGCCCGGGTGGGCCACACTGATGCCGATGCCGGACACAGGGGAACAGGAGCTGGGGAGCGCGATGACCGACCGTTCGCTCGACGTCGCGTGGATCCACGGCGCTCCCGGGGAGCCCGCGATCCAGGTGCACCGGTACGACGACGCGACGGTGATCCTGCGGCAGAGCAAGCGGATCAACTACGAGGCGCCGTTCCTGTTCCTGCTCTTCGGGGCGGATCGCGCGCTGCTGCTGGACACCGGGGCCACCGAGGACCCGGCTGCGTTCCCGCTGCGGGAGACCGTCGACGGCCTGGTCGCCCAGTGGCTGGAGCGGCACCCCCGCGAGGGCTACGAGCTCGTCGTCGCGCACACCCACGGCCACGGCGACCACGTGGCCGGCGACGCCCAGTTCGCCGGCCGCCCGCACACCACCGTGGTGGCGCGCGAGGCCGAGGCGGTGCGGGAGTTCTTCGGCTTCGGCGCGGACTGGCCCACCGGGACTGTCCGTTTCGAGCTGGGCGGACGCGAGTTGACGCTGATCGGCTCGCCCGGCCACCACGCCGCCGCGGTCACGTACTACGACCCGGCGACGGGTTTCCTGCTGACCGGCGACACCGTCTACCCCGGCCGCCTCTACGCGTTCGACTTCCCCGCCTTCGTCGCGACCCTGGACCGGCTCGTGGCCTTCACCGCGGAGCACCCGGTGACGCACGTCCTCGGCTGCCACATCGAGATGACCAGGACCCCGGGCCGGGACTACCCGATCGGCGCGCAGTACCAGCCGGACGAGCCGGCGCCGCAGATGACGCCCGCCCAACTGACCGCCGTGCGCGACGCGGCCGCGTCCGTCGCGGACCGGCGCGGGGTGCACCGGTTCGACGACTTCCTCGTCTACAACGAGCCGCGCAAGCGGGACATGCTGCGCCTGACGGCCCGCGGCCTGGCGCACAAGACCCTCGCCCGCCTCAGGCCGGCGGCAGCGGCTGGACGGTGAGGTGGTAGTCCTCGCGGATCCGGCCGCCGTCCTCGGTCAGCACCAGGAAGGCCCGCGCCGCCCAGGCGGTGGACCCGTCCGGGCGGGCCAGCCGGAGCGTGAGAACGACGACGTCCCCGTGCCGGGTGAAGGTCCCGTCGTGGTCCACCCGGTACTCGCCGGTGGCCACGAACTGCTCGTACGCTCCGGCGATCCGCTCCACCAGGCCTTCGTGGCCACGGAACTGCGCTCCCTCGACGTACTCGACACCGTCCTCGGTCCACAGCGCGCAGACGGTCTTCCGGCGGGCCTCCGGGTCCGGCTCGCTCCAGACGGCGACGTAACGGTCGACGATCGACGACATCTTCTCGACTCCTTCTTCCGAACCTGTCTCTCAGGTGGTCCCCACGATCGCGGCGACCGTCGCGGGAGGGTCAAGAGGAGTGGGAATGCGGGACTCTCCCCCTACCGGAGGGGTGAGAATCGAGGACGTGACGAGCCGGCTTTCCATCGGGGACTTCTCCCGCGCCACCCACATGACCGTCAAGACACTGCGGCACTACCACGACATCGGACTGCTGGAGCCCGCCGAGGTCGATCCGTCGACCGGGTACCGCCGGTACGGCGTCGAGCAGATTCCGACCGCACAGGTCGTCCGCCGGTTCCGGGATCTCGGGATGCCGCTGGAGGAGATCAAGGCGGTGCTGGCCGCGCCCGACGCGGAGGCGCGAGACCGGCACCTCGGCGCCCACCTGAACCGGCTGGAGGAGGAGCTCGGGCGGACCCGGCGAGCCGTGGCCTCGCTGCGGGACCTGCTGGTGGGGCCGCCCGCGGACGGGCCGGCGGTCGAACTGCGCGAGGTGCCCGCGGTGCGGGCCGCGGCGGTGTCGGCGGTGGTGGACGCGCAGGACTGCGCCGCCTGGTGCCAGGGCGCTCTGGGGAGCTGGACGCGACGCTCGGCGGGCAGGGGCTGCGGGGGACCGGACCGACCGGCGGGGTCTTCGACGACGAGCTGTTCACCCGTCACCGGGGCCTGGCCACGGTGTTCGTGCCCTGCGACGGCCCGGTCCGGCCCATCGGCCGGGTCGGGCCGTCGGTGATCCCCGCCGCCCGGCTGGCCGTGCTGGTGCACCGGGGCCCGCCGATCGAGGCCGACCGCAGCTACGGCGCGCTCGCCTCGTACGTGGCACGCCACTCCCTCGCCGTGGCCGGGCCGGTGAGGGAGTACTACCTCACCGGCCGTCGCGACACGGAGGACGGGAGCCGCTGGCGCACCGAGATCTGCTGGCCGGTCTTCCGCACCGGCGCGTGAGTGCTAGCCCCGGCCGCGCAGTTCGCGCAGGTGTTCCGCGACGGGGGCGAGCGCCTCGTACATGGAGGCGATCTGGTCCTCGTCGAAGCGGTCTATGAAGTGCTCGCGGACCTTGCGGACGTGGTGCGGGGCCACGTGCCGCATGGTCTGCCAGCCCTGCTCGGTCAGCACCGCGAACAGGCCGCGCCGGTCACCGGGGCAGGTGTCGCGGGCGACCAGCCCGGCGGCCTCCATGCGGGTGATCTGGTGGGAGAGGCGGCTCTTCGACTGGAGCGTGGCGACGGCGAGGTCGGTCATCCGCATGCGCCGTTGCGGCGCCTCGGACAGCTCCACCAGGATGGTGTAGTCGTTGATCGAGAGCCCGTAGGGTTGCAGCTCGCGCTCCAGTTGGTACATCAGGAGCCGGCTCACCTCCAGGTGGGCTCGCCACAGACGCTGCTCCTCCGCGGTGAGCCACGGTGCGTCCTCGTCGGTGTCCTGGTGGGACTCGTCGGGGAGGACCGCTGGGGCTGTGGTGGTGTCCATGACCTCGATGATACGTCGTTTAGTTGAAAAGTGTACTATTCAACGATCGTCGAAGGCCCGCCCACGGCTTCGTCCGGCTGTGCTGCCACCCGATCGAGTGGCAGCGTCCGGTGGACGCCCGCCAGCGCCTCGGCCACGCTGGCCTCGCGGGCCTTGAGCGAGGCCTGCTGGGCCGCGGCCTCGACCTCCAGCAGCGAGGCGCCGTGCCGCTCCGCCTCGAAGGCCTTCGCCCCGCCGCGCAGCCCGAAGAGGCGCTTGGCCAGCAGGATGTAGAGGACGGCCAGCACGTTCAGCGCCAGCGTGCCGATCTTGAACCCGCTGACCTTGTGCGTCAGCTCCATGATCTCCAGCGGCAGGAACGCCGCCGTCGCCACGACCGTCAGGTACTCCGCCCAGCGCTTGGCCGCCCACAGGCCGAACGCCTCGACGATCTCGATCAGCGCGTAGGCGAGCAGCGCGGCCGCGGTGATCAGCAGCGTGTTGTGCTTGTACTGGAAGGTCTTCTGGATCGTGTCGACGATCGGGGAGTGGTCGAGGTCGTAGTGGAAGTGCTGGGCGATCGGGCGGAAGAGCGTCAGGTTGTCGTCGAACAGCTGCTGGACCGAGGTCTGGCTGTTGCTGAACTTCCAGACCGCCCACGCCACCAGCACGATGAAGACGCCGCGCACCAGCCGCTCCGCGGCCAGGAGGCGCAGGATGAACAGGTCGCGCAGCGCCTTGCCGCGCGGGACGTAGGGGGCGTCGGCGGCGGCGCCCTCGCCGTGCGGGGCGCCGACGGCGAAGTCCCCGCAGCGCAGGCAGCGCCAGGCCTCGCCGACCGCCGCCTGGACGTGAAGCCGGTCACGCAGTTCCGGCTCGGTCGGCGCGTAGGTGGTGTGCCCCTTGCGGGCGCAGTGTCGGCGGTCCCAGTCCCTCGTCATGCGCGGGAGAATAGCCGGATACGGGCGGGAAAGGTCGGTCGGTCATACTGAACCGGCGCCCTTGGCGCACGATTGCGACATTTCCGAGAGGTTCCAAGTGAAGACCACCGCCGTCCACCGCCTGCGTCTGGTGTCCATGCCGGAGGGCGTCTCGTTCGTGCTCCTGCTCATCTGCACGTACCTGAAGTACAACTCCGGCTTCAACGCCGTCCCGGTGCTCGGCCCGCTGCACGGGTGCCTCTTCATCGCCTACGTGATCTTCGCGATGCTGGCCTGGCGCGAGCAGGGCTGGAGCTTCGGCCGTTTCGTGTGGGTGATGGCGCTCTCCGTCATCCCCTTCGGCGGCCTGTACGCCGAGCGCTTGCTGGCCCGCGAGGAGCGGGAGACCGCGCCCTCCATGGCGTGAGACGGCCGGTCACCGTTCGTCGACCAAGCGGTACGGTGTCAGCGTGCCGAAGCCGCTGAGCCTCTCCTTCGACCCCATCGAACGCGCCGACGAACTGTGGGCGCGGCGCTGGGGCGCGGTGCCGTCCATGGCGGCGATCACCTCGGTGATGCGGGCACAGCAGATCCTGCTGGCGCAGGTCGACGCGGTGGTCAAGCCGTACAAGCTGACCTTCGCCCGCTACGAGGCGCTGGTGCTGCTCACCTTCAGTCAGGCCGGCGAGCTGCCGCTGTCCAAGATCGGCCAGCGGCTGATGGTCCACCCGACCAGTGTCACCAACACCGTCGACCGCCTGGAGGCGGCCGGGCTGGTCGCGCGTCGCCCGAACCCGCTGGACGGCCGCGGCGTCCTGGCGGCCATCACGCCCAAGGGCCGCGACGTCGTCGAGGCCGCCACCCGGGACCTGATGGCCATGGACTTCGGCCTGACCGGCTACGACGCGGAGGGCTGCAAGCAGCTCTTCGAAATGCTGCGGCCGCTGCGGATAGCCGCCGGCGACTTCGAGGACGCGGAAGAGTCCGGGGCGGTGTGAGAGATCGACTTTTGTCGGTCTACTCTCGATGACTATGAACAAGTCCAACCCCACCTCCCTGCTCACGGCCTACCGTGCACTGGCGTACGTGACCGGCGTGGGCCTGGTCCTGCTCTGCGTCGCCTGCATCGCCCACTACGGTTTCGGCGCGTCGGCGACGCCCGTGATGATCGTGGGCACCCTGCACGGCTGGCTGTACATGGCCTACGTCGTGGTCGCCTTCGTCCTCGGCATGAAGCTCGAATGGCCGATGGGCAAGATCATCTGGACGGTCCTCGCCGGGACCATCCCCACCGCCGTCTTCTTCGTCGAGCGCCGCGTCGTGCGGGAGATGAAGGAGCAGATCGCCGCCCAGGAGCAGGAGCAACTGGTCGGCGCCTGATCTTTCGCGACCTCCGCCCGCGCCCCACGGTTCACCGGACCGTGGGGCGTTGTGCGTCATGTCTCCATCGACAGGTAGTAGGACGTCCGAGTAAATTGAGGTACTAGGACGTCCGAATATCTTCTGTATCTGCAGATTCTGCCGAAGGGCCAGGGCCACCACCGATGGACGCACAGCAGACCGACGCCGCCCGGGAGCGGTGGCAGCAGCGCTACGACCGCGCCCGCAAGCGCGACGCCGACTTCACCACGCTCTCCGGTGACGAGGTCGAGCCCGCGTACGGCCCGCCGGCCGGCACGACCTACCCCGGATTCGAGGACATCGGCTGGCCCGGTGAGTTCCCGTTCACCCGCGGCCTCTACCCGACCGGCTACCGCGGCCGCACCTGGACCATCCGCCAGTTCGCCGGCTTCGGCAACGCCGAGCAGACCAACGAGCGCTACCGGATGATCCTGGACGCGGGCGGCGGCGGCCTCTCCGTCGCCTTCGACATGCCGACGCTGATGGGCCGCGACTCCGACGATCCGCGCTCGCTCGGCGAGGTCGGCCACTGCGGCGTCGCGATCGACTCCGCCGCCGACATGGAGGTGCTCTTCCGCGGCCTGCCGCTGGCGGACGTCACCACCTCGATGACCATCTCCGGCCCGGCCGTCCCGGTCTTCTGCATGTACCTCGTCGCCGCCGAGCGCCAGGGCGTCGACCCGGGCGTGCTCAACGGCACGCTCCAGACGGACATCTTCAAGGAGTACATCGCGCAGAAGGAGTGGCTCTTCGCCCCCGAGCCGCACCTGCGCCTGATCGGCGACCTGATGGAGTACTGCGCCGCCAACATCCCGGCGTACAAGCCCCTTTCGGTCTCCGGCTACCACATCCGCGAGGCCGGTGCGACGGCCGCGCAGGAGCTGGCCTTCACCCTCGCCGACGGCTTCGCCTACGTCGAGCTCGGCCTCTCGCGCGGGCTGGACGTGGACGTCTTCGCGCCGGGCCTCTCCTTCTTCTTCGACGCCCACCTGGACTTCTTCGAGGAGATCGCCAAGTTCCGCGCCGCGCGCCGGATCTGGGCCAAGCGCCTGCGCGACGTCTACGGCGCCAAGACCGAGAAGGCGCAGTGGCTGCGCTTCCACACCCAGACGGCGGGCGTCTCGCTGACCGCGCAGCAGCCCTACAACAACGTGGTGCGCACCGCGGTCGAGGCCCTGTCGGCCGTGCTGGGCGGCACCAACTCCCTGCACACCAACGCCCTCGACGAGACCCTCGCGCTGCCCAGCGAGCAGGCGGCGGAGATCGCGCTGCGCACGCAGCAGGTGCTGATGGAGGAGACGGGCGTCGCCAACGTCGCCGACCCGCTGGGCGGCTCCTGGTACGTCGAAGCGCTGACCGACCGGATCGAGGCCCAGGCCGAGGCGATCTTCAGCAAGATCCTGGACATGGGCGCGGTGGCCGTCGGCGCGGGCAAGCAGCACCCGATCGGCCCGATGACCTCCGGCATCCTGCGCGGCATCGAGAACGGCTGGTTCACCGGCGAGACCGCGGAGGCGGCCTTCCAGTACCAGACCGCGCTGGAGAAGGACGAGAAGCGCGTCGTCGGCGTCAACTGCCACACCGGCTCGGTCACCCCGCCGCTGGAGATCCTCCGGGTCAGCCACGAGGTCGAGCGGGAGCAGGTCCGCGTCCTGGCCGGCCGCAAGGCGGCCCGTGACGAGGCCGCGGTCAAGGCCGGCCTCGACGCGATGCTCGCCGCCGCGCGTGCGGGCGAGAACATGGTCCCCCCGATGCTCGACGCGGTCCGCGCGGAGGCCACCCTCGGCGAGATCTGCGACGCGCTGCGCGACGAGTGGGGCGTCTACGTGGAGCCGGCCGGCTTCTGAGCCGCCCTCACTTCCCCTTCTCCGGGCCGACGGCGTCGACCATCGACGCCGTCGGTCCGTTCGCGCCTACGAGCCGTTCGCGCCTACGGGCCGGCAGGCCTGAGGGCCGGGGGACCCCCGCGCTGCGTTGGCGGCACGCCCAAGTACGCCCAGTACGAGGGCGCCCCTCCGCCGTGCATCTGGCCGCGCCGTGGGGCACCCCCGGCCGGAGGCCGGGGGAGACCCGGGCTGATCCGGCGCGAGTCCGAAGACAGGCCCTAGCCTGCGGCGATCTCCGTCAGCGGGGCGAGCAGCAGGGTGGTGAAGGCGCTGATCCACTCCGCCGTGGCGGGCTCGCCGCTGACCAGCATGCGGTGGACGACCGTGCCCGCCACGGTGTCGAAGATGATGTCGACCGCTGCCGAGGCCATCTCCTCGCAGGAGTCCATGGGCAGTTCGCCGCGGGTCTGCGCGGCCGCGCGGCCGGCGATGACGAGACGTTTCTGCGGCTCGATGATGGACTCGCGCACGCGCTTGCGCAGCAGCGGGTCGCGGGTCGCCTCGGCGAAGAGCGCGAGCAGCGCGGCCTGGGTCTCCGGCGCGGACAGCAGCGCGGCGAACTGGGCGACCACGGCCTCGATGTCGGCGCGGAGGCTGCCGAGATCCGCCATCTCCAGCTCGTCCAGCTGTTCCGCGACCGCCGCGACGACGAGTTCGTTCTTCGAGGGCCAGCGCCGGTAGAGCGTCGTCTTGGCGACGCCCGCGCGCGCGGCGACGTCGCCCATGGTGAGGCCGCCCCAGCCCAGCTCCGCCAGTGCCTCGCGGGTGGCCGCGAGGATCGCGCCGTCCGCGTCGGCGTTGCGCGGGCGGCCCTTGCGGGGGCCGGACGGTGCGGTCACGTCGGCTCCTTGTGTGACGACTGGGTTAACGAAGGCTACTCGTCGGTACTCCTGTCGCCGAGACGCCGTCCGGAAGAGTGGCGCAGCTCACCCGAATCCTGCTGCGCGGCGTCCCGGGCTCGATATACGCTACGACTCGTAGCGAAAGAGCGACAACCACGCTGTCGCGCGGATGGGGATCCGCGCTCGCTGAACAGTACGACCTTGTCACGCGCGTCACAGCCCCCGTGGTCCTGCATCCGGCAGCACAGCGGGGGTATTGGTGCGAACGGACCGGCCGACGGGGGAGGATAGGCCCATGCAGCCACGGAACAACATGTCCCTGCGCGGCGCGGTCGACCTCGCCGCGGTCAAGGCGGCCGCCGACGCCGCCGCCAAGGCGGAGCAGATGCGCGCCGAGCGCGCCAGAAAGGCCGAAGCGAGCGGAGCGGACGCAGCGGCCGAGCCTCTGATCTTCTCCGTCAACGAGGCCGACTTCGAGGCCCAGATCGTCCCCCTCTCGGCCGAGGTCCCGGTGCTGCTGCTGTTCTGGGCCGAGGGCTACGGCCCGGCCGAGCAGCAGGTCCCGGTGATGGAGGCGCTGGCCGAGGAGTACGACGGCCGCTTCGTGCTGGCCGAGGTGGACGTCCGCGAGAACCAGCGTCTGGCCCAGCAGCTCCAGCTGCGCGACCTGCCGACGGTGCTGGTCGTCGTCGCCGGCCAGCTGATCCCGCTGTTCGAGGGCCCGGCCCTGGCGGAGGAGATCCGTCCGCTGCTGGACCAGCTGATCAAGGAGGCCGCCGAGCGCTTCGGCATCGCCGGCGAGCCCGGCGCCCGCAGCGGCAAGGGCGAGCCGAGCCCGGCCGAGGACGTCGAGCTCCCGCAGGATCCCGCGCTCGCGCTGGCGCACCAGGCGCTCGACGCCGGTGACCTGGGCGGCGCCGTCCAGGCCTACCGCAACGTGCTGGCCGAGCAGCCGGGCAACGAGGAGGCCAAGCTGGGCCTGGCTCAGGCGGAGCTGCTCCAGCGGGTGCAGGGCCTGGACCCGGCGGCCGTGCGGGCCGCCGCCGCGGAGAAGCCGAACGACGCCGAGGCTCAGATCGCCGCGGCCGACCTCGATCTGGTGGGCGGTCATGTGGACGACGCCTTCGGGCGCCTGGTCGACACCGTGGGCCGCACCTTCGGCGAGGAGCGCGACAAGGTGCGTCTCCACCTGCTCTCGCTCTTCGAGGTGATCGGCGCCGAGGACCCCCGGGTTGTGAAGGCCCGGGGGGCACTGGCACGCAAGCTCTTCTGACGGGTGTCACCTTTGTGAGCGTGTTGCGGGGATGTGTCGACACGGTGATTAGGTTTATCAAATCTTGACATTCCGGCGAGACGGTCACGCAAAGTGGCCGTCTTCGCCTGTTGTGCCCACCTTTCCTGCGGGTTGGCCCTGAGTGCCTGTCAGTCGCGCTCACGGAGCGTCATGTCGGGCGCACCGCGAAGTGGAGCCCGGTTCACGTGTTCCTTACTCATCGGTAATGAACCACTTGTGCAGAGGCTCCGCATGGACCACGATCAGCACGCTCGGTCCATCACTCATATCCCCGGCAGCCGGTCGGGGGCGGGGGACGGAATCCCCACCGAGCGGGGTGTCGGTTCGCCGGCATCTGAGTTGAGGACAGGGGGGTCTCCGTCCAGCGGATGGAGCCTGTACTCGCAACGGGCGTGCCCCTCGGCACGCTCGAGTGGTTGTCGCTCGGGGGTGCTCTCACCTCCCGAGGACGTAGCTCTTCTCCCCATCTCCGGCCGGGCCCCCACACCTCGCCGGGAGATGTACGTCCGAGAAGGAGGATCTCGACTCATGTCCCAGACCTTCGGCAAGACCCGCTGGAAGCGGTTCGCCGTCGTCATGGTCCCGACGCTGGCCGCGACCGCCGCCGTCGGTGTCAGCATCGCCCAGGGCGCGCTCGCCGCGTCCTTCGCGCTCTCCGGCGCGTCGTTCAAGGTCGAAGCCGGCCAGCTGCACGGCGACGGGTTCTCGCAGTACGGCACCGTCGACGCGGTGGTGGACAGCAAGGGCGCCAAGACCAACCTGCCGGTGGCGGTCTCGGGCTTCAACAGCGCGAGCATCACCAACCTGTGCCAGTCGGTCGACGTGCCGATGCCGTGGGGTGACTACACCCTGCGCATCACCGCCGGTGACGCGGGCACCCCGGTCCAGGCGTCGAAGCTGTTCATCGACATGACGGACCTGAAGGCCGACACCGCGACCTTCAACAACATCAACATCGGTGTCGCCGGCGGCGCCATCAGCAAGGGCCCGGTGGACTCCACCTCCGCCGGCCAGCCGGGCTTCGCGGGCAGCTTCGGCCAGGAGGCGGACTCCGCCGACCTGACCAACGTCAAGCAGACGGCGTGGGCCACCTCGGCCGGCACCTTCGCTCTGGCGAACATGCACCTCAACCTCTCGTCCGGCAGCAACCCCTGCTTCTGACGTAACCGAGGTACCGGGGTCTTTCGGCGGGGAGGGCCTGTCCCCTCCCCCCCCCCTTCGCTGCCCTCC
>NZ_BBPQ01000042.1:51794-66248 GCF_000787855.1 Streptacidiphilus anmyonensis
CCGGGGGTCGTGCGGGGGGGAGGGCCTGTCCCCTCCCCGCCACACCCTTTCGAGCCTTCCGAACCAACGCGTTCGAGCCATCGAGTTCCACCCCCAACGAGCTAGACCCTTGGGAGCTGCCACGTGACCAGCGCGACGACGACGGCGCAGCCCGATCCGATCAGTGGGTTCTCCAAGGCCCGCCGAGCCTTCCGCGACTGGCGCCGGACCCGCCCATTCTGGGGCGGACTGCTGGTCCTGCTCGCCGCGGGGCCGATCCTCTACTTCCCGTACGCCACACTCAACGTGGGCGCGCTGCGGATCCAGATGGCCACCACGGCCGGCGCGGGCTCGGCCGTCATCGGCCTGCTGCTGATCGCGCTCGGGATCTCGTGCTGGTTCCAGCCGCTGATCCGCGTCTTCGCCGGCATCGCGGCGATCGTGCTCAGCATCATCTCGCTGCCGGTCTCCAACTTCGGCGGCTTCGGCATGGGCCTGATCCTCGGGATCCTCGGCGGCGCGCTGGCGTGCTCGTGGGCGCCGCTGAAGGCGACGCCGGCGGCCCGGGCGGCCGCTGCGGAGCCGGCGGTCGCCGAGCGGACGGCGGAGGCGGACACCCAGGTGGTTCTTCCGACCCAGCAGGCGGGCGAGGCCGACGCGGCCGAGCTGCCGACGGCGATGCCTCAGGCGCAGCAGCCGCAGGAGCCGCAGGAGGAGAGCAAGAGTGTCGAGTGAGAACGAGCAGCAGCCGGCTCGCACCGCCGGGCGTCACGCTGCTCCCCGGCCCACCGTGCGCGGGCGCATCCAGCGCCCCGTCGGTCGCGCCATCGCCCTGACCGCCATGCCGACGGCGCTCCTGATGGGCACGCTGGCGCCGAAGCTGGCCTTCGCCGCCGACGCCGGCCCGAGGATGGCGCCGAAGGCGGTCCCCGCCTCCGCCCCGGAGACGACCGGCTCCGCCTGCACCAAGGGCGCCCCCGGCACGGACACCGGCGCGACGGCGTCGGCCACGCCGAGCGCGAAGACGGCCAAGACCGACAAAGCGACCGTCAAGTCCACCAAGACCGGCGGCTCGTCCACGCCGACGCAGCGCAGCGGCTCCGGCGGGACCGGCGGCGGCTCGGGCTCCGGCGGGACCGGCGGCACGTCGAGCACGGGCGGCAGCGGCGGTGGCACGGGCGGCACGGGCAGTGGCGGTACGGGTACCGGCGGCGGCACGGGCGGCAGCACGCCCACCCCCTCGCCGAGCCCCTCGAAGGGCGGCGGCTCCTCCTCGGGCGGTCTGCTCGGCGGCATCCTGGGCGGTCTGCTGGGCGGTCTCACGGCCCCCACCACATCGACCCCGGCCGTCGTCTCGCCCTCGGCGACGCCCACCATGACGCCTTCCGCGACGCCTGGCGCGGCCTCCGTGGCCCACTCGGTGCGCGCCGCCACGGCGCCGACCGCCTCGGCCTCGCCCTCGGCCACGCCGAGCAGCACGCCGACCACGTCTCCGACCGCGTCCCCGACCCACACGCCGGTCCCGACGGCCTCCGCCTCCGCCACGCCCAGCGCGTCCGCGAGCAGCGACCCGACCAAGCAGTGCGACATCAGCCACCTCGCCGCGCCGCTGGACACCTCGGTCAGCTCGCAGCTCGCCGCCGGCACCATGCCGGTGGAGAAGTGGACGCTGCACTCCTCCGACCTGAAGCTCATCAACACCGAGTTCCACGGCGTCGTCACCATCCCGCTGGCGGACGGCAGCACGGAGCGCGTGCTGAAGTTCACCGCCGAGGAGATCAACATCGGCGACCTGGACATGTCCGCCAACCAGCGCGGCCAGGAGGTCCACGTCCAGGGCTCGCCCGGCTCGACCTCGACGATGCGCGGCGGCACGGTGACGATGTACGTCACCGAGCTGAAGGGCACGATCCTCGCGGCCGAGGGCATCCCGCTGGGCCTGCTGAACATCGGCATCGACCTGACGCCGGACAGCCTGCCGCAGTGGCTCTACAACCTGATCGGCGCCGTGCCGATCCCGCTCACGCTGGAGCTGGGCGATGTGACGGCGATTCAGCAGGGCCAGTTCGGCGGGAACCTGACGATCCCGGGCATGCACCTGTACTACACGCCGCTCGGTCAGTGATTCAGCGACTTCGCTGAGGCCCCCTCCGGTTCGTCCGGTGGGGGTTTCCTCATGCCCGCCCGCGTCGTTGAGCCGGGCGTGAGCGACGACGCGATATCCTGCCCCCTGGTCCCCGCGTACTTCGACCCGAGAGCCGACCCGGCGTCATGGGCGGTCCTGCGGGAGGCCGCGCCCCGCCTCGCCGCGGTGGTGATCAACCCCTCCAGCGGTCCCGGCCCGGCCCCCGACCCGGCGTACGCGGAGGCGCGCGGGGAGCTCGCGCGGACGCGCGTGCTCGGGTACGTGGACACGGACTACGGCCGCCGCCCGCACGCGGAGGTGGTCGCCGAGATCGCGGCCTACCGTCGCTGGTACGGAGTCGACGGCGTCTTCCTGGACCAGACGCCCGACGGTTCGGAGGCCCTGCCGCACTACATCCGCCTCACCATCGCGGCCCGCTCGCTCGGCGCGTCCTTCGTGGCGCTCAACCCCGGCCTCCCGCCCCACCCGGCCTACCTGGACCTGGCGGACGTCGTGGTCACCTTCGAGGGCCCCTGGAGCGACTACGGGGACCGGGCCCCCGACGCCGGCACCCACCTCGTCCACGCCGCCCCGCCGGACGCCCTCGTCCACGGCTACGCCACGCCCGGGCGCCTGCCCAACCCCTGGGCGGTCCTCGGCAGGGTCTAGGTCTCGTGCCTGCCCTGGTGTGCGAAGGCCCCCCGGCGCGGCAGCGCCGAGGGGCTTTCGCAGGTGCCGGGACGGGATCAGTCGCCCGTGGCCAGGTGGTGCACGCGGACCATGTTGGTCGTGCCGACGATCCCCGGAGGGGAGCCGGCGGTGACGATGATGGTGTCGCCCTTGCCGTACTTGCCCTGGGCCATCATCGCCTCGTCGACCTGGTCGACCATGGCGTCGGTGTTGGGGGCCTGCGGGAGCACGAAGGTGTCCACGCCCCAGCTGAGGGCCAGCTGGTTGCGGGTGGAGGTCTCCGGGGTGAAGGCCATGATCGGGATGGGGGAGCGGTAGCGCGACAGGCGGCGCGCGGTGTCGCCGGACTTGGTGAAGGCCACCAGCGCCTTGGCGTTGAGGAAGTCGCCGAGCTCGCAGGCCGCGCGGGCGATGGAGCCGCCCTGGGTGCGGGGCTTGCGGCCGGGGTTGAGCGGCTGGAGGCCCTGGGAGAGCAGCTCCTCCTCCGCCGCCTCGATGATGCGGCCCATGGTCTGCACGGTCTCGATCGGGAACTTGCCGACCGAGGACTCCGCGGAGAGCATGACCGCGTCCGTGCCGTCCAGGATCGCGTTGGCGACGTCGGAGGCCTCGGCGCGGGTCGGGCGGGACTGGGTGATCATCGACTCCATCATCTGGGTGGCAACGATGACCGGCTTGGCGTTGCGGCGGCAGAGCGTGATCAGACGCTTCTGCACCAGCGGGACCTTCTCCAGCGGGTACTCGACCGCGAGGTCGCCGCGGGCGACCATCACCGCGTCGAAGGCCAGGACGATCTCCTCCATGGCGTCCACGGCCTGCGGCTTCTCGACCTTGGCGATGACCGGGACGCGGCGTCCCTCCTCGTCCATGACCTTGTGGACGTCCTCGATGTCCGCGGCGTTGCGGACGAAGGAGAGGGCGACCATGTCGACGCCGAGGCGCAGGGCGAACCGGAGGTCGTCCTTGTCCTTCTCGGAGAGCGCGGGGACGTTGACCGCCGCGCCGGGCAGGTTGATGCCCTTGTTGTTCGAGAGCACGCCGCCCTCGACCACTCGGGTCACCACGCGGGGGCCGTCGACGCTGACGACCTCCAGGGCGACCACGCCGTCGTTGATGAGCACCGGGTCGCCGGGCTTCACATCGCCGGGCAGACCCTTGTAGGTCGTGCCGCAGATGTGCTGGTCGCCCGGGCAGTCCTCGGTGGTGATGGTGAACGTGTCGCCGTTCTCCACGGTCACCGGACCGTTGGCGAAGGTGGCGAGACGGATCTTGGGGCCCTGGAGGTCCGCGAGCACGCCCACGGCGCGGCCGGCTGCCTCGGCGGCCGCGCGGACGTTGTTGTAGCGGTTCTCGTGCTCGGCGTGACTGCCGTGGCTCATATTGAGTCGGGCGACGTTCATTCCGGCTTCGATCAGCGACTTCAGCTGTTCGAATCCGTCGGTCGCGGGACCCAGAGTGCAAACGATCTTGGCTCGGCGCATATGGCTCATCCTATCGGCTTACCTTTCGAGCGCATTCCGCGCATTCAACGCATTTCTGTACTCGGATCCGCGCTCCGACGCACCACGGCGAAGGTCTGCCGGGCGATCTCCAGTTCCTCGTCCGTCGGGACCACCGCCACCCGCACCCGGGAGGAGTCCGTCGAGATCAGCCGGGGCGAGCTGCCGCGCACCGCGTTGCGGACCGAATCGAGCTCGATGCCCAGCGACTCCATGCCCGCGAGGGCGGCCTCACGCACCGCCGCGGAGTTCTCGCCCACCCCCGCGGTGAACGCGATGGCGTCCACCCGGCCCATTACCGCGTAGTAACTCCCGATGTATTTCCGCAAACGGTGGATGTAGATGTCGAAGGCGAGCCGGGCTTCGGCGTCGCCCTCGCCCATTCGGCGCCCGATTTCCCGCATGTCGTTGTCCCCGCACAGGCCCAGCAGGCCGCTGCGGCGGTTCAGCAGGTCGTCGATCTCGTCGACCGTCAGGCCGCCGACACGGTGCAGGTGGAAGACCACGGCCGGGTCGATGTCGCCGGAGCGGGTGCCCATGACCAGCCCCTCCAACGGGGTCAGGCCCATCGAGGTGTCCACGCAGCGGCCGCCCGCCACGGCGGACGCGCTGGCGCCGTTGCCCAGGTGCAGCACGATCACGTTGACCGCCTCGGGCGAGGCGTCCAGCAGCTGCGCGGTGCGGCGCGAGACGTACTGGTGCGAGGTGCCGTGGAAGCCGTAGCGGCGCACCTGGTGGGCGTCGGCCGTGGCCTTGTCGATCGCGTAGCGGGCCGCGTGCTCGGGCATCCCGGCGTGGAAGGCGGTGTCGAAGACGGCCACCTGCGGCAGGTCCGGGCGCAGCTTGCGGGCCACCTCGATGCCCGTGATGTTGGCCGGGTTGTGCAGCGGCGCCAGCGGGATCAGCTCGCGCAGGCCCTCGACCACCTCGTCGGTGATCAGCGTCGGCTCGGTGAAGCGCGTGCCGCCGTGGACGGTGCGGTGCCCGATCGCGGCGAGGCGCGGGGAGTCCAGCCCCAGCCCGTCGGCGGCCAGCTCGTCGGCGACGGCGCTCAGCGCCGAGGCGTGGTCGGGGAACGCCTGGTACCGCTCGCGCGGCGGACGACCGGCCGGCTCGTGCCTGATCAGACCTTGGCCCTCGCCGATCCGCTCGACGATGCCGAGCGCGGGGCGGGCCCCGTCGGCCATGTCGATCAGCTGGTACTTCACCGAGGAGGAACCGGAGTTGAGGACGAGGATCCTCGTGGCGTCGCTGCTCACTTGTGCTCCTCGCTTCGCCGCTGGGCGGCCGCCTGCTGGGCCTGGACCGCGGTGATGGCCACGGTGTTGACGATGTCCTGGACCAGCGCGCCGCGCGACAGGTCGTTGACGGGCTTGCGCAGCCCCTGGAGCACCGGCCCGACCGCGATCGCCCCGGCCGAGCGCTGCACGGCCTTGTATGTGTTGTTGCCGGTGTTCAGGTCCGGGAAGATCAGCACGCTGGCCTGCCCCGCCACCGCAGAGCCCGGCAGCTTGGTCCTGGCGACCGACGGGTCCACCGCCGCGTCGTACTGGATCGGGCCCTCGACCAGGATGTCCGGGCGCTGACCGCGCACCAGCTCGGTCGCCTTGCGGACCTTGTCGACGTCCGCGCCGGAGCCGGAGGTGCCGGTCGAGTAGGAGAGCATCGCCACGCGCGGGCTGACGCCGAAGCGGGCGGCGGTCGCCGAGGACTGGATCGCGATGTCCGCCAACTGCTCGGCGTCCGGGTCCGGGTTGACCGCGCAGTCGCCGTAGACCAGGACCTTGTCGGACAGGCACATGAAGAACACCGAGGAGACGATCTTCGCCTCCGGCGAGGTCTTGATGATCTCGAACGCCGGACGGATGGTCGCGGCCGTCGAGTGCACCGCGCCGCTCACCATGCCGTCGGCCAGGCCCTCCTGCACCATCAGCGTGCCGAAGTAGCTGACCTCGGTGACGACGTCGAGGGCCTGCTCGACGGTCATGCCCTTGTGCCGCCGCAGCTCCGCGTAGACCTCGGCGAAGCGGTCGCGCAGCGGCGAGGTGACCGGGTCGATGATCCGCGCGCGGGCCCGCGCGCCGTCCGCGTCGTCGGCGGGGTCGGCCGTGTCGAAGGTGATGTTCAGCCCGAGCTCGGCCACCTTGCGGCGGACCGCGTCCTCGGAGCCGAGCAGGGTGAGGTGGCAGACGTTGCGCCGCAGCAGCACCTCGGCCGCGCGCAGCACCCGGTCCTCGGCGCCCTCGGGCAGCACGATCTCGCGCAGCGTGCCACCGCGGGCGCGCTCCAGCAGCTCGTGCTCGAACATCATCGGGGTGACCCGCTCGGTGCGCGTCAGCTCGATCCGGTCCGTCAGCTCGGCGGTGTCGACGTGCAGTTCGAACAGGCCGAGCGCGGTCTCGGCCTTGCGCGGGCTGGCGGCGGTCAGCTTGCCCTCCAGCGTGGACAGGTCCATCGCGGTCGGATAGCTGCCCTCCTGGACCGCCAGCACGGGCGTGCCGGGCGCCAGCCGCGAGGCCAGGCCCATCACGTTCGGGCCCGGCGTCTCGCCCAGCGTCAGCAGCACGCCGGCGATCGGCGGTGCGCCGGCGGCGTGCGCGGCGAGGGAGCCGATCAACAGGTCCGCGCGGTCGCCCGGGGTGATCACCAGGCAGCCGTCGGAGAGCGCGTCGAGGAACTTCGGCAGCATCGCCCCGCCGAACACGAACCGCCGCACGTCGCGGGCCAGGCCCGCGGGGTCGCCGAGCAGCACCTCCGCGTGGGTGGCCTCGGCCACCTGGGTGACGGTCGGCGCGGAGAGCGCCGGGTCGTCAGGGATCACGTAGCAGGGCACGTCCGGCCGGTTCGCCAGCCGTCGCGCCACGGCCTGCTTGTCGCTCGGCGCGACCCGGTTGGCGATCATCGCCAGGATGGAGCAGCCGAGGTCGGTGTAGGAGCGGTGCGCGTTGCGGACCTCGTTGACGACCGTCTCCGCGCTCTCGCGGTGCCCGCCGATGACCGGCAGCACGCCGGCGCCGAACTCGTTGGCGAGCCGCGCGTTGAGCGCGAGCTCGTCGGGGATGTTGGTGGACGTGAAGTCCGTCCCGAGGACGAGGACGGCCTCGCAGGCGCGCTCGACCGCGCGGAAGCGGTCCACCAGCAGCCCGACCAGCTCGTCCTGCCCGCGCTCGGCCTGGATCGCGGCCGCCTCGTCGTAACTGAGCCCGTACACGGCCTCCGGCGGGAGATCCACCCGGTACCGCCCGCGCAGCAGCTCCACGACGTGGTCGGCGGAGGCGTGCACGAGCGGCCGGAACAGGCCGACCCGGTCGACGTGCCGGGTCAGCAGCTCCATGACCCCCAGCTCGACGGCCTGTCGGCCGTCCCCTCTCCCGATACCGGTCACGTAGACACTGCGGGCCACCGAGGCACTCCGTTCCGAGTCGCTGTTCGAGCGGCTTCGAGACTACCTTCGCATTTCGGACAGCGGGGCACCCACCCCGGAACTCGGGGCGTGAGAAGCCACCGGCGTGCGGATGGCCCTGCGCGTTCGGGGCTGTACCGGATGGGGGCACCCCCGGGCCGAAGCTCGGGGAGGGTGGCTTGTCGCGCCTACGCGGTGGAGCCGCATGTCGGCGCAGCCTCGCGCCCTGGGCAGACCCGCGCCCCCGGATGGTGCGACGTCCCGCGGGAGCGAAGGCTCAGCCGCCGAGTTGGGTGCGCCAGTGCTGGAAGAGGGCCGTCGGGTCGCCGCAGTAGGACCAGGGGACGCGGGTGGGGCGGTCGCCCAGCTGTGCGCTGATCGCCTTGGCCTCCTGCAGCATGCCCGCGAAGACGAGGCCGTGGAGGAGGAGGTTGAGGTCGGCGACGTCCTGGGCGAGCTCCGTCGGGCCGCGGTGGGCGATCCAGGTGCGCAGGGTGCCGTGCAGGGCCTGGACGGCGACCTCGTGGGTCCAGTGGTAGGTGAGGCCGAAGGCCGCCTCGCCCTCGGCCTCGACGCGGTGGCGGAAGTGCTCGGCGCGCGCGGCCTGGGTCAGCGTGGCCAGCGGGGACCCCTGCGGCGCGAACGCCGCGCTGTCGCGGGCGAAGTTGTACATCTCGCCGTAGCTGCCGTGCCAGCGCGCGGAGAGGTGGCGCAGCACCTGGTGGTGGCCCTCGCGGTTGAACTGGTCGCGGGCCTGGAGTTCGCGCCACCAGTGCCAGACGTGCGGGTGGCCGCCGGCGTACAGGCGGGCCAGGGTCATCAGGGAGACCCACGGGACGGGATCCGTGGCGCTCCGCTCGGCGGCCTGGAGGCAGATCCGGGCGGTGCGGTCGAGTTCGCGCCGGTCCAGCGCGTCCTGACCCGGCGGCGGGGTGCCGCTGCTCTGCGCGACGGAGGCCACGGCGAGGAAGAGGCGCTGCACCTCCGTCTCCGCGCGCAGTGCCAGCGCGTCGGGGTTGGTCGGCTCGGCGACCTGCCAGGTCTCGACGGTGCGGGTGGAGGCCGCGGCGTCGGCCAGCATCCGCATCCGGTGCGTGCGCCGGTCCCAGTCGCGGCCGGTGGCGCGCAGCAGGTCGCGGGCGCCCTGCCAGCGTCCGACGGCGAGGTCCTGCCGGGCGGTGGCGAGATCGGCGTCGCCGAACGTCGGGTCGAACTGTGGTGCGGTGGTGCGGCGTCGTGAGGCGCGGGCCATCTCGGCTCCCCCTGCATGAGTACCGGAACACGGAAACGCGGAAAAGCCGACAACCGGCAGTCGTCGTTGACTGCCGGTTGCGGCTAAAAGCGCTGATGAAGCGTCATAGATCGGTGGCGACGCCGCCGCCGTGCGAGGCGGTGGTCGTCAGCGACGAGCTGCCGAACTCGGCGTCGACCGCGTCGGCGAGCGCGGCGTCGAGGCGGGCGCCGGGGTTGGTGTAGAACTCGCTGCCCTTGGCCCAGTAGATCGCCATCGGGATGACGCCGACGACCAGCGCGCCGAGGCCGATCGCGATCTGGACGCCGGGCAGGTTCATGCAGTTCTCGACGAAGAGGAAGCCCATGAAGATCGCGCCCGCGCCCGGCCACAGGGCCACGAAGACGGTGTTGCGCAGCGACTTGAACGCCACCTTGCGGTAGGCGACGACCACCGCGATGCCGGCCAGCGCGTAGTAGACGCAGATCTGCAGGCCGATCGCGGCGACCGCGTCGTCGAGGATCTTGGTGACCGAGCCCAGCGCGCTGGAGGCGACGAAGAGGCCCAGGGAGATCACCACGATGACGCCCAGCGCGATGTACGGGGTCTGCCAGCGGGTGTGGGTCTTGCCGAAGACGGCCGGGAGGGTCTTGTCGCGGCCCATGGCGAAGAGCGAGCGGCTGATCTGGATCAGCGTCGTCTCCAGCGTGGCGATGGTGGAGAGCACCACGGCCAGCACCATGATCTTGCCGCCCGCGCCCGGCCAGACGGCCTCGCCCAGGGTGTTGAGGAACGGCGCGCCGCCCGCGATGTCCTTCTGGCTGACCATCATGTTGACCGCGATGGTGACGATCTCGAAGAGCGCGAAGACCGCGGCCACACCGAGCAGACCGCCCATGCCGGAGTTCTTCTGCGAGTCGGTGGTCTCCTCGCTCAGGTTGGCGGTGACGTCCCAGCCCCAGAAGTAGAAGGCCGCGACCAGCGCCGCGCCGGCGAAGCCGCTCATGCCGCCGAAGTGCCCGAAGCCCCACAGCCAGGACCACTGGAAGTGCGCCGCGCTGCCGCCGTGGACGAGCGCCGCGATGCCGAAGCCCGCGAGGATCAGCACCTCGATGCCGGTCATGATCCACTGCGCGTGCGCGGTGATCCGGGCGCCGAGCAGCACCAGCAGCGCCATCACCAGGAAGACGAAGGCGCCGACGCCCACGCAGGCCCAGGTGTTGCTGGAGAGCGAGTCCGAGAAGAGGGAGAGGGTGTACTGACCGGCCGGGAGCGAGCCCGCGACCATGAAGATCAGCGCCGAGACGACCAGCGACCAGCCCGCGGCGAAGCCCAGCGCCGGGTGCAGCGCGCGGCCCACCCAGGAGTAGCTCGCGCCCGCGTTGACGTCGAGGCGGCCCAGGTAGTTGAAGGCCCAGGCGATGCCGAGCATCGGGATCGCGCACCACAGCAGCGCGGCGGGGCTGAAGAGGCCGGCCGCGGCCAGCAGGGCGACGGTGCTGGCGGCCAGCGAGTAGGCGGGGGCGCTGCCGGCGATGGCCATGACGATCGTGTCGAAGGTGCCGAGGACGTTGGCCCGCAGGCCGCCTCTTCCTTCGGTCGGGGTGAACTCGCTCAACGGAGGAACCTCTCCTGCGGCGGTCGAGGTGTGGGGAGGGGGCCTCGATCGCCGGCTGGTGGGGACGGGGCGCGTAGGGCAGGTACATGGGGGCATGCCGAACGCACTCAAGCAGGTGTGATCGCGGGCTGGGCAACAGCCTTGTGTCGCCGGTGTTTCCGGAAGCGGGATCGCCGCTCGTACACCTTTGGCTCCAGCGCGTGCCACATGGTGCCGTTAGCGGGCCGAGCCTGGCAATGGTTTGGCGGATTTCGTTTAGGAGGCTTCCTGGAATGCGGATTCAGTTGCCGCCGACGGCTTCCTGATCGGAAACCGTTGCCGTCCCACCTGGTGGACGCCCGAACTCGCGGCTCAGACGCCCCACTCGGCGCGCAGGGCGGCGAGGGCGTCGTGGAAGCCCGGGAACGTCTTTTTCACGCAGCCGGGGTCGTCCAGGGAGATGCCGGGCGTGCGCAGTCCGGTGATCGAGAAGGACATGGCGATGCGGTGGTCCCCGTGGCAGGCGATCTCCACCGGACCGGTCGGCCGGGCGGGCCGGATCTCGATCCAGTCGCGGCCGGTCGTGACCGGGACGCCGAGGGCGGTGAGGTTCTGCTCGCAGGCGGCGAGGCGGTCGCACTCCTTGATCCGGGTGTTGTAGACGTCCTCGATGCGGACCGGCCCGTCCGCGAACGGGGCGATCGCGGCCAGGGTCGGCACGGTGTCGGAGATGTCCCGCATGTTGACGGTGACGCCGCGCAGACGGCCGGTGCCGGTGACGGTCGTGCCCTCGGCGGTGATCGCGACGTCCGCGCCCATCCGTCGCAGCACCTCCGCGAAGCGCAGGTCGCCCTGGAGGGAGTCGGTGCCCAGACCCGGGACGGTGACGGTGTTTCCGGTCAGCGCGGCGGCGGCGAAGACGTAGCTCGCGGTGGAGGCGTCCGGCTCGATCAGGTAGTCCGTCGCGGTGTAGGGGACCGGCGGGACGACGAAGGTGTCGCCCTCGCGGCGGGCCGGGTTGCCGAAGCGGTTCATCATCGCGAGCGTGATCTCCACGTACGGCACGGAGACCAGATCGGTGACGGTGATCTCCAGGCCCTGACCGGTCAGCGGACCGGTCAGCAGCAGCGCGGTGAGGAACTGCGAGGACAGGCCCGCGTCCAGGGTGATCGCGCCGCCCTTGATGCCGTCGGCCTCGATCCGCAGCGGGTGGTGGCCCTCGGCCTGCTCGTGGACCAGGTCCACGCCCAGCTCGCGCAGCGCCTGCGTCAACGGGCCGAGCGGACGGCGGCGCATCTGCGCGGACGCGTCGAAGCGGAACGAGCCGCGCCCGGCGGCCGCGAGCGCCGGCAGGAAGCGGGCGGTCGTCGCGCCGTCGCGGCAGTAGACGTCGGCGGAGGGGACCCCCGGACCGGCCGGGCGCCCCTCGATCGTCCAGACCCCCGGCCGGCGGTCCACCCGGTAGCCGAGGGCGGTCAGGCCCTCGGCGAAGCCCTCCGAGTCGTCGGAGAGCAGCGGCCGGCGCAACGTGGTGGTGCCCTCGGCCGCCGCCGCGAGGTAGAGCGCGCGGGCGGTGACGGACTTGGACCCGGGGATCTGGACGACGGTCATGCGGGTCAGGGTACGGGCCGCGACACGGCTACGCCGGGCTCAACCAGATGGTGGAAAGGGGCGGCAGCGTCAGCTCGGCGCTGGTGTCCCGGCCGTTCCAACCGACCTGCTCGGCCTTGACCGGATCGGGGTTGCCGACCCCGCTGCCGCCGTAGACCTCGGTGTCGGTGTTGAGGATCTCCAGCCACCGCGCGTCCCGCACGTCCGCCCGGACCGTCGGCAGACCGACCCGGAAACCGTGCCGGACCACGGGCGACATGTTGCTGACGCAGACCAGCGGCCGTCCCTGCGTGTCGTAGCGGACGAAGGAGAAGACGTTGTCCTCCGCCGCGCCGCCGTCCAGCCAGGAGAACCCGGCGGGGTCGGAGTCCAGCTGCCACAGCGCCGGTGTGTCGACGTAGAGCCGGTTCAGGTCGCGGACCAGCTCGCGGACGCCCTCGTGCTCGGCGTGCGCGGGCCACTCGGGGTTCAGCACCCACCACTGCGGGCCCTCCTTGTGGTCCCACTCCGCGCCCTGGGCGAACTCGCTGCCCATGAACAGCAGTTGCTTGCCCGGGTGGGCCCACATGAAGCCCAGGTAGGCGCGGTGGTTGGCGCGCTGCTGCCACCAGTCGCCCGGCATCTTGGAGACCAGCGCCCGCTTGCCGTGCACGACCTCGTCGTGGGAGATCGGCAGCACGTAGTTCTCGCTGTACGCGTAGACCATCGAGAAGGTCATCTCGTTGTGGTGGTACTTGCGGTGCACCGGCTCCTTGCTCATGTAGACGAGCGAGTCGTGCATCCAGCCCATGTTCCACTTCAGGCCGAAGCCGAGACCTCCGTGCTGGGTCGGCGCGGTCACCCCCGGCCAGGCGGTCGACTCCTCGGCGACGGTCACGATGCCGGGGCAGCGCCGGTAGACGGTGGCGTTCATCTCCTGGAGGAACCTGACGGCGTCCCAGTTCTCGCGACCGCCGTGCTCGTTGGGCGCCCACTCGCCGTGCTCGCGGGAGTAGTCCAGGTAGAGCATCGACGCGACCGCGTCCACCCGCAGGCCGTCGACGTGGAACTCCTCGCCCCAGTAGACGGCGTTGGCGACCAGGAAGTTGCGGACCTCGGCGCGCCCGTAGTCGAACTCCAGGGTCCCCCAGTCCGGGTGCTCGGCACGACGCGGGTCGGCCGGCTCGTACAGCGGCTCGCCGTCGAAGCAGGCCAGTGCGAAGTCGTCCTTGGGGAAGTGCGCGGGCACCCAGTCGACGATCACGCCGATCCCGGCCTGGTGCAGCTTGTCCACCAGGTGGCGGAAGTCGTCCGGGGAGCCGAGGCGCGAGGTCGGCGCGAAGTAGCCCGAGACCTGGTAGCCCCAGGAGCCGTCGAACGGGTGCTGCATCACCGGCATCAGTTCGACGTGGGTGAAGCCGAGGTCGCGGACGTAGCCGGGCAGCTCGTCGGCCAGCTCGCGGTAGGTCGTGCCCGGCCGCCAGGAGCCCGGGTGGATCTCGTAGACGCTCATCGGCGCCTGGTGGTGCGGCAGCCGGCCACGCGTGGCCATCCACTCGGCGTCGTGCCACTCGTGCCGCGAGGAGGTCACGACCGAGGCGGTCGAGGGCGGGCACTCGGCGTGGCGCGCGAGCGGGTCGGCCTTCTGCAGCATCCGGCCGTCGCGGGTGGCGATCTCGAACTTGTAGGTCGCGCCCTCGCCGATGCCCGGCACGAACAGCTCCCACACGCCGCTCGCCCCGAGCGAGCGCATCGGGTGCGAGGCGCCGTTCCACCCGTTGAAGTCGCCGATGATCCGCACGCCGGAGGCGTTGGGCGCCCACACGGAGAAGGCCGTGCCGTTGACGCCCTCGACCAGCCGCGGGTGCGCGCCGAGTGCCCGCCACAGCTGCTCGTGGCGGCCCTCGGAGATCAGGTGCAGGTCCGTCTCGCCGACGGTGGGCAGGAAGCGGTAGCCGTCCTCCTGCTCGTACTCGGTGCCGGCGTAGGTGACCCGCAGCAGATAGCGGTCCTTGATCGCGTCCTTCGGCAGCAGGCCGGTGAACAGGCCGTCCTGCTGGTGCGTCAGCTCGAAGCGGACCGTGCCGCCGTCGACCACGACCCGCTCGGCGAGCGGGCGCAGCACGCGCACGGCGGTGCCGTACACCGTCTCGTGCGCGCCGAGCAGCCCGTGCGGGTCGTGGTGCCACCCGCCGACCAGCCGCTCCACCTCCCCGGGCGCGAGCGGCGCCTCGGGCGCCGGCCGCACCGCCCCGAAGGCGAGGACCGCCTCCGGCGCGGCCGGCCGGCCGGGTTCGGACACGAGCCCGACGCCGCCCGCTCCGCGCCCCGCGCCCGTGC
>NZ_BBPQ01000041.1:0-7075 GCF_000787855.1 Streptacidiphilus anmyonensis
CCTGGATTCCCGCGAGCGGGAATCCGAACTACGCGACTAGGAGGGGCGGCTGCATCACTCCGGGGGCTGTGTAGGCTCAGGGATTCCCAGATAGTACCGGGCTCGGATAGTAGGTCAGGTGAGGCTCCGTCATGGCCGACCCCGTGCTGTCCGACTCGGACTCCGCTGACGCTCCGTCCTCGCGGGTGCAGAGGGAAAACGTACCGGATGGAGCATCAGACTACCGGATCGCGGGCAGCTTCGGAAGGTATTGAGGCACTGCATCACTGATGCTGATGAACACCGACTGCCCACCTCAGCCCTAGATGATGCAGTGTGTAAAGTCAGGATCGCTGACGAGCCACCTGGAAGCACTTCCGAAAATACTCGATTCGGGCAGCTGAATTGAGCGTAGTGCCACGGCGGAAAGGCTCGACTATGGCTTGGGAATTGTATGGCGCACTCGGGCGCAGGCTCAGGGTGCGGGCTCAGGCCGGCGGGGGCGGGGTCCGGAGGAGCCCCCGCCGGGGTTCCGCGCGGCTGGAAGCCCGGCGCGTCGGTCGGGAGGGCAGTGCACCTGTAGCCCGGCCGGAGGGAGCGAAGCGGGCGCGGCACTGCCGGATCGGCCGGAGGTCGATGGTCGTGAGGGCCGGTGTCGCGCCCGGGGAGGCCGGCGACGCGCCGGTGGCGTCCGCCTGGTTGAGCTTGTAGCGGTGAGGTTTACGCCCGCACCGGGGGGCTTCTGTAACTACTTAAGAGAGCGCGCCGTCGAAACCGGCTCTGACCTGCACAAATGTGGTTCCGGTTGTTTCAGATATCTAGAACAAACCGGGGCTGGGTGTTCTGAGGATCTGAAACAACGCGGTCCGCTCCTGATGGCTGCTGGGGCGGGGGCGGCGCGTGTTCGTTCTGAGAATCCGAAACAAGTCGGTACCTCCAGTGATACCGTCAGCCGCAGTCGTGATCATCTTCTGAGGAGTGTGCCGTCCATGAGCCAGCTGCCGGTGGTCCGCCCGGGCCAGCAGGTCGTCACGCGGTCGGACGGCAAGGGCGGCCTGACCGTGGACGTGGAGACGATGAGCGGGCGGACGTTCGCGGTCAGCGCGCTGGTCGGCGGCTACGTGCTGGACGGCCGACTGCTGATGGACGCCCTGGGCAGCCTCAAGATGCCGGGGTCGTGGTTCCAGGTCTGGTGCAAGATGGTGGCGGCCCAGGACGCCCGGGACCGCAAGACGGTGGAAGAGGCCCGGAAGTCCCCGAAGGGCTACATCCGGATCAGCCAGCGGGTGCTGCAGGAGCGCTGCAACCTGTCGGCGGCCTCGGTGAGCGAGGCGTCGCAGTTCTACACCCACATCGGGTGGATGCGGGTGGCCAAGCGGGGCCTGGTGCAGCTGAACCCGTGGCTGACGGCGGCGGGCAAGAGCGGCGAGCAGGAGAAGTGGCAGGCCGAGTGGAACGCGGCCGGCGGCCCGGCCTGCGTCATCCCGGCACCGGACTACCCGACGGTGTGGCGGCAGATGCGGCTGGTGGCGAAGAAGGAGGCCGAGGCGGCGCGGCGCGGGCAGCCGGTGGTGCAGCTGCGCGTCAAGCGGCTTCCGGCGAAGAAGGCGAGCGCGTGACCCCATGGACTCTTCCGCCATACCCTCGGACCAGGACCATCCCCGCGCCGACCGGAAGGACCGTCTCGTGAGCAGCTATGTTCCGTCGCCGCCCAGTGAGCGGCCGATCGAGCTGTCGCGGCAGATGCTGGGCGTGCTGGCGCTGCTGGACATGTCGCGGACCGCGCGGCGGGTGCTGGACATGCTGCTGTCGCTGGCCGACCCGGAGGACGGGACGGCCGAGGTGAGCCAGGACGAGATGTGCGTGCTGCTGGGCGTCTCGAAGCCGGGTGTGAACCGCGGCTTCAAGGAGCTGCGGGAGTGCGGGCTGACGTGGCAGCTGCAGCGCGGGCTCTACCAGCTGCACCCGGCGCTGACCGGGACGGTGGCGGGGCCGGTGGCCTCGGTGCCGGAGATCCGGCCGGCGGACCCGGAGGCGTTCAGCGAGCAGCGCCGGGAGCGGTTCGCCGCCCAGGTCGCCAACCTCACGAAGCGCAGCGCGTAAACGATCGGTCAGTAGCACTGGCGGTACCGATTCGTTCTTGATACGCAGAACAAACCCTGGTGGGGGCGGGGTGCAACGCGGCTTGTGTTGCACCCCGCCCCCACCAGGGTTTTCATGTTGTTCGTGCAGGTCAGGCCAGCAACGCGGCTTCCCGCGTTGCAGTGGTTGAGAGGCTGCGTTGCAGGGCGCGTTGCACTACCCGTCGACACCTTCGTGCGCGTCTTCGACGTCCTGGGCGTCGACAAGGAGGCGGGCCAGAGCGCGGGAGAAGCGGGCGGTGAGGCGGTGGGTGCCGCCCTCGCACGCGGTGCAGCCGTCGCAGGCCCTGGTGGGCGCTGGGCAGTCGTCCGGGCAGTCCTCGCGCCGGGCCGCGTGCAGCAGGACCAGGCGGTGCAGCCTGGAGGCGCGGCGCACGTGGGGGTTGGCGTAGCAGCCCTCGCGGAGCAGGTAGCCGGCGGTCAGCCAGAGCTCCACGTGGACGTAGGCGCTGCTGCGTATCTGGCCGAGCGCGTCCAGGATCGCCTCGTCCCCGGCGTCGGGCAGGACCTGGTCCAGGCCGCCGGCGCGCAGCGCCGCCAGGAGCTCGCCCAGGCGCGTGGTCGGCTGGAGCGGGGTGGTGCGGGTCATCAACGCGTCCTTCGGGTTCAGAGAGGGCATGTGGACACACGGCGCGCTCGCCGTCTACGGCCGCGTCAGCCCGCGGTCTCCAAGCGCGCCTGGCAGCGTTGCTCCAGCAGGCATCCGGCGAGCTCATAGGTCTCGATGACCCGCACCTGGCAGTCGTGACAGGCGAGAGCGTCCGTCTTCGGGTCCCCCGGCGGCTTTGCGGTCGTGAAGAACCGCTTCCTCGGTCGGACGGCCCACCGCCGGGGCCTGGTGGGCCTGCTGGGCACGGCCGGGGCCTTGGGCGCGGTCTCGTGGCTGCCGCAGCGCGCCAGGTCGGCCGCGGCGACGACCAGCTCGGGCAGGAGGGAGACGGCGCGGGCCGCCGGGGCGGCGTAGTAGTTGACCTGGCGGAGGAACGCCTCCATCAGCCAGGCCTCCACGGCCAGGCACAGGGGGTCGTCCCGGAGGTCGGACTGGTGCAGGGCATCGAGCACGTTCTCGTCCCCGGGCAGGATGTCGACCGTGGCGTCGACGTGGCCGTGGAGCTCGTAGAGGGCCTTCAGCTGCCCCAGGCGCTGGAGCAGGAGTCCGGCATTCTGCATCTGCCACCGGCCGGTGGCAGTGTCGATCTCGACGTGCGGGTACTGCTTCTCGTGCGGCATGGCGGCCTCGCTGTCGTCGGGGCGGGGGTTGGATCCTGGGCAGGGCGACATGGTCAGTCGAAGGCGAAGTCGAGGTACTGGACGTCGCGCAGCTCGACGTGCAGGCCGTCGGCGCGGCTGCCGCTGTCGGTGAAGTACGCCTCGGCCAGGGCGTCGGCGACCAGCTGGTGGAGCTCGGTCTCGGTGGCGCCGTTGTCCTGGGCGGCAAGGATCTCGGCCGTGTAGTGCGGGGAGATCCGCTCGCTCAGCCACCGCATCCTGGGGTCGTCGGTGGTGCCGACCCCGGCGGAGAACCCGAACGTCGCCTTCACCTCCACCGTCATGCCGGCGGCAGCGGCCTGGGCGCGGACGGCGGAGCGGACCTCGGGCTGCCACTGGGAGGCGGTGTCGTCCTCCATCACCTCCCGGGTGGCCGCGCGAGGAGTGGTGACGGTGCCCTTCGCGTAGCGCTGGACGCTGCGCTGGGAGATCCCGAGACGAGCGGCCAGGGCCCGGGTGCCGCCCTTGACCTTGGAGAGCAAGAACCGGACCTGCTCACGGGCGGTGGCCGGCGGCGGCTCGGTGAACTTCTTGCGGGCCGCACGCTCCAAGCCGTCGGCTACCACGCCGCGGACGAACCCCGCTCCTCCGCTGCTGGTGTCGTCGGCTGGCTCCGGCTCCGGGGTGCTGCCGGTGGTGTCGAAAGTGTCGCTGTCGCTCATGGGAAGACGATCTGTCGCCCCACCTGTGGACAGACGTTGCAGAGCAGAGCCCCGCTCACCTCGCTTGCATGACGCTCTGACCTGCACTGTTAGTGTTCGGCGGTCACGCCCTGGCCGCCGTCGGCCGCGACTTGGGCAAGAACAGCTCTGCCGAGTCATTCTTTCCACCCTCTTCGACCCGAAGGTGTCCGCACGTGAACTCCGGATCGGCCGTCATAGCCACCTGGTCGCAGCTGTGGGACGGGCACTCCCCGGAGGGCTTCGCGGTCGGCCAGCTGGCCGCCGCCGACGTCACGGGCGAGTTCGACGTGCCCGCAGTCCGCAGGGCGTGGCGCCGGTCGATCGAACAGGCCCTGCCGGACGGCTTCCACCTGCGCGGCAATACCTTCCACGGCCCCGCCGAAGGCCTGCGGCACGAGGGCGGCCGCCTGGTCGACGCCGCCGGGCACACCGCCCTGCAGCTGCACCAGGCCGTGCTCGAGGAAGCCGTCGGCGGCACCGACCGCGACCCCGAGCAGCAGCTGTGGCGAGTCGCGGCCCGATTCCGGCTCAGCGCCGAGGGCTTGCGGGTGTACGGGACCTGGCGCACCTTCACCGGCGACCACACGGTGGAGGACACCGTCCGCACCGCATTGGACCGCTGGGGCCAGTCCCACGGCGCCGAGCTGGCCGGCACCGGCCGGTACGGCTTCGAGATGCTGCACGCCGCCCTGGACGGCCGTCTGGGCAGCGAGACCGCCGTCGTCCAGGCGGTGACGGCCGCCTACCGCGCCATGCTCACCACCGGGCTACCGCCCGGCTTCACGCTGGACGACGCCGCCGCCGTGCGCGGGCCGCACCCGAAGGTCGAAGGCGTCGACGTCACCGGGGCCGTGCACGCCGTCGACGTCACCTCGGTCATCGCGACCGTGCTGCTCGCGCCGAGGGAGCTGCTGACCGCGCAGCAGGTCGCCGAGCTGATCGGCGCGGCCACGGCGGACAGCGCCCGGCACACCCTGTCCCGCTGGGGCGTCGCCGCGGCGGAGTACCGCACCGGCGAGAGCGGGCGGGTGCAGGCCCGCTACGACGCCGACCAGGTCCGCGCCGCCCGAGCCGCCCGGCCAGGCCGCGGCCGCCGCACGCTGCGCAGCGCCGACGGTGGGGCGACTACCGACCGCAGCAGCCGCACACCTGGGAGGTAGGACCGAGGTCGACCTTGGTGATCCACTGTCGGTTGGCCTCGTTGACGAGGCGCTCCTGGGTGACCGGCGTGCCCTGGTTGTACTGGTTGAGGGCGTCGATGAACTCCCGGCGCTGGGCCGGCGTCAGGTTGATGTAGCCCCGCAGGACCCCGGCGACCTTGCTGTCCATGTGCTGAACTCCTTGTCGAGTGTTAGAACTGCCCGCAGACGCCGCAGTCGGTGGGATCCATGGTGGTCGGGACCTGCTGGCAGGCCGCGCACGCGCGCTGGAACTTCCGGAGTGCTGCCCGCATGCCCCGGTGGAGCTCCTTCTCGGTCACGTTCTTCTCGTTGTCCCGCTCCTGCCGGGCGGTGTTTTCGACGTCGAGCTTCTCGAACTGGGCGCGCAGGGCCTGGAGTCCTGGAGGGTCGTCGGCCAGGGCGACGAACCTGTTGGCGAGCGACTCGTTCGCCGCGGCCGAGGCGGCAGAGTACGCCAGGTCCTCCGGCCACCGCTTGACCAGGGACCACAGGCTCACGGCCAACTGCACGGCGCCGACCACGGACGCGCAGACGAGGACGACGGCCCAGAGCTTCGCCTGACCGAACGTAGCGGCGAGGGCCCCGATCAGGAGCGGGACGACGAAGCCCACCCAGGTCAGGAGGTCGGTGCGGCGCTTGAGGCGATCGGACCGCTTCTGGAAGATCACGCTGGTCCCGTAGGCGTGCAGAGCAGCGTCCCGGCACTTGCGCCGGTAGTCGTCGATCCCTGCCGCCATGCGTTTCTCCCCATCACAACTCTTGGCCATCCAGCGCGAGGCCGGAACCTGCCGAGTCTACTGGGGCGCGTGAGTTGCCCGGTCCGGGACGGTGGCCGCCCTCGTGCCCGGGAAAACGCGTCGGAGGGGAAGGGCGTGTGGCCCTTCCCCTCCGATGGTGTTCCGGTGTGTCAGCGTTCCGGGCCGACGCGCTCGATCTGGATGGCGAGGACGCCGAGGGCCTCCTTCTCGGGGCCGTAGATCTTGCGGATGTTGGTGAGCTGCTCGTCCCGCGGGGAGTCCGGGTTGACGTTCGCGGGGCCCTCGGTGTCGAGCATCTCCTCGAAGGAGCTGTAGCGGGCGACGCGGACCACCTTGGTCAGGCACTCGTCCTTGCCGCAGGCGAAGCGGATGTACTGGCCGGCCTCCAGGCGGCGCAGGTTGTCGTACTGGACGCGGACCTCGATGGTCTTGCGGCCGGAGGCGACCAGGTCGAAGTAGCAGCGGTAGAGGTTCATGTGGCGGGCGCGCTGGGGCTGGGTGGGCGTGATGGTGCGGGTGCTCATGAGCCGGTCGACCTCCAGGGTCGTGTAGCTGCGGTAGAAGTGCTTGGGGTCGGTGAGCATCAGCCGCACCAGCCAGACCATCGCGTCGGCGAAGTCGTCGACCGTGCCGTCCCAGCTGGTGGCGTCCAGCATCCAGGGGCGGACCCCGCTCGGCTTGGGGACGCGTTCGTCGCGGATCAGGGACTTCGACAGCTTCGCGCCGGAGTCGGTGAGCACCATGGGGGTGAATATCCGCGGCGGCGGGGCGACGCCGCGCAGCGCGGCGAAGGCGCCGTCGACCAGCTGGCAGCCGGGCGCCCAGTCTCCGCCCTTGACCATCACCGGCAGCGTGGCGGGTTCCGCGAGCAGGACGCGTTCCTTGACGAGGTTGCGGTAGAGGGTGGCCAGGTCCAGGTAGGGGCCCGGCTCGGGGGTGACGGTGACTTCGTAGTCGCCGTGGTCGGTGCACACCGCGGCGATCGTGGCGGTGGCGTCGCCGACACTGACCAGGCGGGTGCGCTCGGCGCGCTTCTCGGCCCAGCCGCACTGCGGGCAGGGCAG
>NZ_BBPQ01000041.1:7262-23548 GCF_000787855.1 Streptacidiphilus anmyonensis
AAGGCGCGGTAGTTCTTCTCGATCAGCTCGGTGACGCCGGCCTCGCCCAGGGCGTGGTGGAACGTCTGCTGATACGCGTGGTGGGTCTCCGGGTCGAGCTGGACGTCGTAGGGGGCGTTGTCTAACGCGCCGAACCGGACGACGGTCTCGACGTTGAAGGCCTGCCGGGCGGCGCGGGCGAGCAGGAACGCGGCGGTCTGCACCATGGAGGTGCCGATGTGCGGGACGCCGTTGATCTGGGTGCCGACGCAGAGCGCGACGACTTCGGGGCGGTCGGACTGGATCCGGGGCCGGATCATGTCGATGGCCCGGATCATGCTGTTGGCGGTGACGTTGTTCGGCGAGATCAGCACGGTGTCACCCACTTCTCACTCCTTGGTGGGGATGGGCTCGGGAAGGTTGCGCAGGATGAAGTCGACGCGGGACTCGGCGTCGTCGGCGGGCACGAAGATGGGCCGGTAGCCGGCGTCGTAGTAGCCCTGGACGATCAGCTCGTGCACGCGCGGGATCTCGCGGTCGCGGGCGAAGACCAGGTCGTCGGCGCTCTCGAAGGTGGACAGCGCGTCCAGCACGAACACCGCGTCGTAGCGGTAGGTGCGGGTGGCTTCCTCCAGCTCCGGGTAGGCGGACAGGCCGAAGAACGCGTCCCAGCCGTAGCCGTCCGGGATGCCCCGGTTGAAGAAGAACGGCCCGGACTTGTGGGCGCTGTACTCGGCGACGAACGCGGCCAGGACCTCGCGGGAGTACTCCCGGCGGTCACCGACCTGCAGGTGACGGCCCAGCCGCTCACGATGGCGGCGGTAGATCTCCCGGGCGGCCTCCTCCTTCGAGCAGGGCAGGCCTCGGGCCTGCAGCTCGTCGAAGAGCTGCTCCTTCCCGGAGGAAGGGCCGCCAGTGATCACGTAGCGGCGCGGATCAGAGGGTGTGCTCAAGACGGAACTCTCCTTCGTCGTGGTGTTGGCCGGTCAGCGGGTGTGGGCGTGGTGCCAGTCCTCGCGCACCGTGGTGGGCACGGAGTCGAGGAAGTCGGTCAGCGTGCCGGCCTTTGCGGCGGCGGTGCTGAGCTGGTCGGCGCCGGAGGGGCCGAGGTCGGGCACCCAGCCGGCCAGGCGGGCGAGTTCGCGCGGCGCAAGCGAGGTGTCCGCGTGCAGCAGCTGCTCGCCCCACGCCGCCCGGTAGGCGTCGGCGGCGGCCAGGAGGCGCCCGTAGGCGTACAGGGCGGCGTCGGCGGCCCGGTTCAGGTCGGCGCGCGAGCCGGTCATGGAGACCCGGCGGGCCAGGTCCAGCAGGTCCGCGCGCAGCGCATAGACGGCAGCCCACAGCAGGGAGGACATGCGCTCGTGCTCGCACGCCTCCCACGCGAACGGGTCCGGCTCCAGGCGCAGGCGGGTCCGGGTGCGGGTCAGTCGCGGCGGTTCCGCGCGGGCACGGCCGAAAGCCTCCGCGTCGGCCAGGAGCAGAGAGGCGACCAGGTCGCAGATCTTCGGCTCGATCCGCTTGCGGAAGTGGTCGACGTCGCGGTCCAGCACCTGGGCTGCGGCTTCGCGGCGGCGCGTCAGCGTGGCCCCGGCCGTCTCCCCCGCGCCGAACAGCAGGTCGGTGGCGGTCGCGAGCTCGTGGTCCCAACGGCCCAGCTGCCAGCGCAGCAGCCCCTCCAGCGCGCGCATCCGCGCCTCGTCCTCGGGGCCGGAGGCGCGTGCTGTCACCCCCCGCAGCTGAAGCAGGTGCCCCGCGGCCGCGGGGTCGGTCAGCGGCAACCCTCCGCGCAGCAGGGCGCGCAGGCCGGCTGCGGCCTGGTCGCGATCGGGCATGGCGGCGGAGTCCATCAACGGGCCCTCCGTTCAAGGGGAAGGGGGCGGTCGGTAGCACCAGTACACCACCGTGCCCAGAAAATGCCCAGACCAATGCCCAGGATTCGCCCACCTCTTTGGGGTGCTTGGGCGCGCGTAAGGAGCGCGCGGTGACCGCTGTGCGCGCCGTGCTGCCGCCGGGATGAGATACCGTCCGCAACCCGGCGACAAGATGGCCGGTGCAGGTCTCTAACCTGGGACGATGCGCATCCCAAGCTTCCTCCGCCGCTCCAAGCCTGCCCCGCCGTCCCCACAGATGAAGCAACTGCTGGAGCGGGCGGCGACGCTGCGCTGGGAGATGATCTACCAGGGCGGTGATGACACCCCTGAGTCCCGCGAACTGAAGCAGGTCACCGCCCAGATCAAGGCACTGGAGCTGAAGGAAGCCCAGGAGGCCGCGACCGCTGGCTGATCGGCGTGACGCGCGGACCTGCACGGCCACCGCGCATCTGGTGGTGCGTCAGGGACGCGCTGCGGGAACATCCGTGGCATGGACATCGAGGACACCGACCCCGAGAAGGTCGTCGAGCTCTTGAGGCTGCCGTGGACCCCGCTGCTGGAGGAGGTCGCGCAGAACCTGCACGGCTGGATCACTCGGCACGTCCAGCAGACCAGCGCGGAGGACTCCTGGGCGGAGATCACCGCGGAGATCCACCCCCAGAGCCTGGAACTTCGGGAGGTGTGCGCGGCGCTGGCGCAGGCGGCGGAGTACTCCAGCACCTGGCCGATCGACGGCGTGCCGGAGGTCGAGGAATTCGAGATGTGGCGCATCTACCTGCCACTGTCGGACGCCTCCGACGTGCTGTGGCAGTGCGTGACGACGGCGGAGTCCGATCTCGAGCCGGTGCCGCGCAGCACGGCCGCGCATGCCCTGCTGGCCTGCTCCGTGATGCTGCTCCGCACAGCGCGCAGCGCCTACGACTGGGCCCACAGGAACGACCCGACGACCAGGCCCAGCGCCGCACTGCCGGGAGGTCGTCTTCCCGCGCGGTGACTCCACCGAGGCGCGGTGATCCGGCCAGCGCAACGCCCAGATCGCCGTGCTTCGGCAAGAGGAAAGCGCTCCCGCCCGGGCCGGGTGGGAGCGCTTGGAGGTGATGTGCCGGCTATCCGACCCAGACGATGTCCAGCACCCAGAGCCGGGCGCGGAGCCGGTTGACCCAGTACACGACGGACACGGTGCCGACCTGGGCAATGCGCACGTCCGCGCCGTCGGGGTCGGCGGGCTGCCACTGGGGCCAGCCGTAGGGGGCGCGGCCGGCCAGGGCGAGGGCGTCGCGAACCAGTTCCTGGATGTCGGGGGGCAGTTCGGCCAGGCAGCCGGAGGCGTTCTTCGACAGGAAGGCGGGCCAGGCCTCGCTGGGGTCGCTCACCGCCTGGGGCCGATCACGTCCTCCAGCGGCACGCCGTCGCTGTCGTCGTAGCCGGAGGCGATGAACGCCCGCACCGCCGGGGCGGTGGCCAGGCGCACCCGCCAGTCGGCGATGACCTGGTGCGCGGGGGCGAGGGTGAAGGACTCGCGCGCGGCGGCCAGCGCCGCCGCCCAGTCCCGGTCGAAGGCCGGCAGCCACCGCTCGGCCTCGGGCGCGTCCTGGATCTGGGCGCGGATCTCGCCGGCCGCGCCCGCCGCAGGCGGCGCGGGGGCGGGGGCCGGTTCGTAGGGCTGTGCGCTCACTGCTGCTCTCCTTCAGGGCCGGTCCTATTGAGTGTCCTCCGCGCTGGCGGCCGCGGGGAGGGGTTCGCCGTCATCGCCTGCCGTCGCCCGGGGCACGCGCGGTCCACGCTCTGCCCGGTCACTGGGCCTGCTCCGTGTTCTGGTCGGCGAGGGTGCGGGCGACGTAGTGGGCGTGCTCGCGGATCGGCGCGTCCTGCTTCGGCCAGGTGTCGGCGATGTAGTTGAGCAGGCCGGCCAGGGCACGCTGGTGCTCGGTGGCGCTGATGTCGCCAAGGATGAGGTCGGCCTGCAGAGCCACCTCTTCTACGGGGTTCCTCGTCATCACGGTCTTCCTCCCAGTCGGGGTGGTGAAGCGGGGTCTTGTGCGGTGCAGGGTCAGCCGAGGACCAGGCGAGGCAGGTCGTCGGCGGGCACCCGGTGGTCGACGAACAGGCGGGTGGCCACCGTCTCGATCTGCGGCCACAGCTCGAAGACCCGGGCGCGGGCGCGCTGCTGCTGGTGGGGCCAGTTCCACGGCTTTGGCCAGGCCCCCGGCGGGCTGTAGTCGAGCGGCTGCCAGACGCCGGTGAGCGAGTCGGCGACGTCGCGGGCGAGCTGCTGGTCGTCCAGGCCGCCGAGCTCGATTGCCCACTGCTCCGCGGCGTCCACCGGCCCTTGCTGCTGGGCCCAGGCCAGTTCGGCCTGCACGCCGGCGGCCAGGACCAGGAGCGTCTCGTGGGCCGCGATGGTGTCCAGGCCGACGGCGAGGTTCGCGCCGCGGGCCCGGTCGGCGCCGCACCGCAGGCAGGGCGGCAGCGCCTCGATCTCCAGGTCGACCGGCGGCATCCCGGCGTGCAGGGCGGTCACCGCGTGCCCGGCCTCGTGGACGGCGGCCGCCAGCAGCGCCGGCCTGGAGGCGCGGCGCAGCTGGTCCACGCAGCACGGGATCGGCGGGGCGGGGACGGTCGTGCGGCCGGACCACGTCCTCCCGGAGACCTCAACGCTGACCGGGTAGCCCGTCGGCTCGTGCTCGCTCATGTCCCCGCCCTCGTATCCCGCTGGTGTCTAGAATTCCACGTCGAAATAGGTGATGTCGGTGAATTCGACTTCCAGCCGGTGAGCCCGCCCGCCGTCCTTGAAATACTCCTCCTGGAGTCCTTCCGCGACGATTTCGCGGAGTTCTTCGTCGCTGGCTCCGGCGTCCTGGGCGTCGAAGAGCCGTGCGGCGTAGGCGGCGGGGAGGTGGACGGTCAGCTGCCGCTCGCGGGGGTCGTCGGTGGTGCCGACCGGGGCGGTGTAGCCGAACCGGGCCTTGGTGTCGACGGTGATGCCGCCGGTGGCGGCTGCGGCGCGGCGGGCGCGGCGGCGCACGATCGGCTGCCAGGTCTTGGCGACCTCGCGCTCCAGGGCGTCGCGCATCGCGTGCTGGGGCCGCTTGAGCTTGCCGGACAGGTAGCGCTCCACGGTGCGCTTCGTGGTGCCCAGCCGGGCCGCCACCTTGGCCTTGTCCTGCTTCTCCGCGCGCATGAGCTCCTGCATCATCTTGCGCGGGTCGGTGGGCAGTGCCTGCGTGAACGCTGCCTGGTCGCGGCGCAGCAGTGCGTCGCCGATCTCTTCCGCCATCGCCTACTCCTCCTTGGCCGTGGTGTCGTCGCTGGTGATGCGCGGAGCCGTGGCGGTCGGCCGGCAGCTGACCCGCCACAGGCCGGCCAGTTGGTCGAGCCCCGGGCTTTCGCAGTGGCCGGGGCCGCCGCCCGCGAGGTTCGCGCGGGCGGCGGCGGCCAGGTGCGGCGTGTTGGTGTCGAGCACCGGGGTCACTCCCCGTCGTCCAGGACCGAGTCGCCGTCGCCCTTGATGTGCCGGGCCGGGTTGAGCGGCTGGGGGTCGTGCTCCAGCAGGCTGATTGCCCACAGCATGGACTGCACGCCCTCGATCTTGGCCAGGCCCGGCGTCGCGCCGAGGCGGAACACCCCGGGCAGGACGCGGCCGTTCCCGGCCAGCGGGAGGAAGCCGAACGGGTCCGGGGTCGGGGAGGCGTAGACGACGCAGTCGGTGGCCACGCCGAGCGGGTAGCGGCCGGTGTGCTTGACCATGTTGGCCATCTTCCGGTGCATGTTCACCCTCGCCTTGGCGATGACCGCGGCGCGGATGTCGGGGCGCCAGGTCGGGCGCTCCAGCGCGGGCCAGCTCTCCCCGGGCTTGAAGCCCAGGCCGCGCGGACGCTCCCTCAACTTGCCGATGCCGCCCTTGACCGTGTGCTTGATCGCGGTCAGGACCATGTCGATCTGCCGGTGCCGCTCCGCGCGGTCCAGCAGCTGCCCGTCGTCGAACTGCGCGAGGTGGACCAGGCCGGCCTCGGTCAGGTGGGCGCGCAGCGCGGCCACGTCGTCGCCCTGGTGGCGCTTGAGGATCTGGTGCGCGGACAGGGCCGCGAGGAACTGGTGCTCGTCCGCGTCCTTTTCGACCGGGATCCCGGCGTTGGCCATGGTGGACACGTACGCCTCGCGCAGATGGTCGTGCCACGGGTCCAGGTACGCCCCGTAGGTCGGCCGCACCCAGGCCTCGATCGGCTCCACGTTCAGCCCGAGCTCGACGGCGTAGGCGACGGTCGGGGTGGCGTACCAGCCTGCACCGTCGGGCCGCTGACCGGACGGCGTGAACGGCGAGGGCAGGCGCGGGTCGGTCTCCAGCCCGGACAGGTCCACCAGCCAGGAGCCGGGGACCTTCTTGTCGAACACCGGGCGCTTCACGCGCTCGGGCGCGCACAGCCCCACGTTCAGGCGGGCGGCCCCGGCGAGGAAGGCGGTGTTGATGTCCAGGCCCACGCAGTAGGGCTGGAGCATCTCCGCGTCGCCGATCGTCTCGATCGGGCGGGTCCACTGGTACGCCTCTTCGTCGATGAAGCCGCCGGTCCAGCCCTGGGCCTTCGAGTGCTCCTTCGGGGCCTCCGGCGGCGCCGGGTCCACCGGCTCGATCAGCGCGCCCGGGTTGAACGCGCGCTTCCACCCGCCGGTGGACTCGTCCTTGACCGCGCGGGTCGGCGGCCGCAGCGCGGTCATCAGCTCCAGACCCGTCACCGCCGTGGAGCCGCGCGGAGTCAGCACCCGGGTGGCATAGGTGCCCAGCACCCGCGCCAGCTCCGGGGCGGGCAGCTCGGCGGCCGCTCCCCAGTGGCGGGGGTCCAGCGCGCCCCACGGCAGGATCGCGAACTGGACACACTGCCGCTCCGAGCCCTCCGCCTTGCGGTAGACCCGCGCCCACGGCCCGAAGCCACGCTTCGTCAAGTTCCACTTCGCCCGCAGCAGCGCCTTGACCACGCTGTGGTCCTCCGGCAGCCGCTGGGCGCGCTGGGCCACGTCGACGTGGTTCGCGGGCAGGCGCTTGCCCGGGTAGACCTGCTCGTCCAGCAGCGCGGAGGGCAGGCCGAACCGCTTCGCGGCGCTGGCGGTCAGCACGATCAGCGGGTCGCCGTCCTTGCCGTACCGGTTCAGCCGCGGCGCACCCAGGCCGGACTCCGAGAGCGTCCAGGTCACCAGCTGCGCGAGCGTCGTCGCCTCGCACGTAAGGACCAGGCCGCCGACCGCGTACGCGGTGCCGTCGCCGTCCAGCACCGCGAGGGGCCCGTGCGCGAACCGACTGTCGGGCAGCGGCCGCGCCGCAGCGGGGGTCGTCTTCGCGGTGGCCGGGCGGCGCGAGCTCCCGGCGCGGGTGCCCGGGCGCACCGCGGCGTCCTGGTCCTCGCGGGCGGGGGCGCCTGCGCGGACCTCGGCCGCGCGCAGCCGCTCCACGGCCGCCGGCAGCGGCGCCGACTCGGCAGCCGGGGTGAAGGCGGCTGGGACTGCCACCTCCGCCGGGGCGGCCGGGGCGGGCGCGGGGAACTGCGCGGCCCAGCCGTCCAGCAGGCGCTTGTACGCCTGCAGGCGCGGCGGCCGCGGCTCGCTCCGGCCGCTCTCCCAGTTCTTGACGGTCTGCGTGGTCGTGGACAGGGCCTGCGCCACCGTGGACTGCGGGACGCCTGCGGCCTCGCGCAGCCGGGCGCGCTCGGTGGGATCCGGCAGAACCTCCTGCGGCCCCTCCAATAGTGCGTCGACGGCCGCGAACAGCTCGTCCTCCGACTTCTCAGCCTTGGGCATGAGTCACCTCCTGAGCACAGCTTACCATAGATATGTAACCCTTGCGCTTAACCCTGGATTTGGCACTCAATCGGGTCGGGAGCCCATGCGGCCTGTTGTCGTACCCGGCCGCTAGCCTCGCCCCACCAGCGGAAACGTGGCAGAGGAGCAGTGGTGCTGACAGGTGTGCTGATCGCGGAGAGCCTGCGGCCCGGCGCAGACCTACGGGTGCCGATGACCGTCACCCGGATCTGGCGCGTCACCGTGGCGGACCCGGCACCCGGGCAGCCGGCCACGTGGACACTGGTGGACTTCACCGCCGAGGACCAGGCGGCCGACCAGCTCGCCCAGGCGCTCGCCGACGCGCTCTCGCCGACCGGGGGCTGGTACTGCAACTACACCGCCACCGGCGACGGTCCGGACGTCCTGGTCTACGTCGTCTTCCCGGGGCAGGTGCGGCGGTACCGGCGCGGAGACGCTGAGGGCCGGCGCCGGGCCGTCGACTACGGCCTGACGCTGGGCATCCCCGCCGCGCAGCTGGACTGGACCGACTGATGCCCGGTCACAGAACCCGCACCACCGCTCGCGTCGCCCGCATCCAAGGGGCGCAGGCGTGGTGCACCCTGGAGTCCTTCTGTGCCGCGGCCGCGCTTGTGCCCGTCGACACGGAGGTGCTGGCGCGGGCCGCCGGTCTCCCGGCCGAGCAGCTGCTCGGGCAGGAACTGACGGTCCGTGTCGATGCAACCGCCGTCCTGGAAGAGGACCTGAGGCCCGCCGGCTGGGCCCGGGCCGACGGACGGCCGACCGGGTAGGACCTCACGGCTCCTGCGCGGCGCGGTCCGGATCGTGCTGGTCGCTGTCTGCGGCGCGTTCGGTCTCAGGGGAGGACTGGCCGCAGTCCATGCAGCCCGAGGTGCCGATCGGCCCCATGCCGCCGCAATGCGGGCAACTGCCGGAGAACACAACCGGTCGTCCCCGATTGCAGGCCGGGCAGCGGTCTTGCGGGGACATGTCCCTGGTGAGGATGCGGTGCGCGAGGCTGGTCGCGCCCCCGACGACAGTCCAGCCCGAGACGGCGGCCGCCGCGCGGATCCCCTCCGGCTCGCTCTCGGTCTGCGGCCGGGTGATCGACCCATGGCAGCGCGGCGAGTTGCACCGCAGCCGCATCAACGCCTCAGCCGTCATCACGCCCCTCCCAAGCTCGTGGCTGGACCCGACCGCGAGGCTACAGGCCACCACCGACAGGCCAAGACTGCTTAGCCCACAGGTCAGTTGGGGCTCTACACCGCCGGGTGGATGCGGGCGTATCGTCCCGGAGGTGATCCCCGAAGACGACGACCTCGCGATGATCCCGCAGCAGCGCCGGCCGGAACCGCCCCGGCCCCGGATCGCCCCGGCCGAGGTGCTGTTCGACCGGACCCGCCGGGACGAGCACCGTGACGCTCTCGACGCGCTGGCCGCGCTCGGCCGCCCCGCCGACCAGCGCTGCTGAACCTGACCCGGAATCGGGGCCAGGCCCTCCGCGTTAGCGGCCGCACAGGATGGGTAGCGTGCTGCTCGACGTTCGCTGTCCGCCGTACCGCTGCACCTGCTGTTCGAGGACGCGACCCATCCAAGGGCCGGCAATCTGTGCTGGCCCTCGTCCCGAACGGGAGAGTTCACCATGGCGCAGGGCACCGTGAAGTGGTTCAACGCGGAGAAGGGCTTCGGCTTCATCGAGCAGGCCGGCGGCGGCCCGGACGTGTTCGCCCACTACTCGGCAATCACGGGGAACGGCTATCGCGAGCTTGTGGAGGGCGAGACCGTGACCTTCGATATCGAGCAGGGCCAGAAGGGTCCGCAGGCGGCGAACATCGTCCGCGGCTGACCCACAAAAGGCGACAGCCCGGCCGTCCCCTGGGGCGGCCGGGCTCGTTCATGTCGTCGGCCGACGATGCCACACGCGCTCGCCACGGTCGCCGCGATGGGTCAGCCGGTCCCGCGCAGCTTGGCCAGTGCCTCGTTGAGCAGGATCTCGCCGTCCTCCTGGCTGCGGCGCTGCCGGACGTAGCCCATGTGCTTCCCAATGCGGATCGTCAAGCTGCTGTGGTGACGGGTGGTGTGACTTGGTAGCACCGCCGGTCACGGATCAGCGCCCAGAGGACGTTGACGCGGCGGCGGGCCAGGGCGATGACCGCCTGGGTGTGTCGTTTGCCCTCCGCGCGCTTCCTGTCGTAGAAGGCGCGTGAGTTCGGGTCACGCTGGATGCTCTGCAACGCTGACTGGTAGAAGACGCGTTGCAGGCGTCGGTGGTAGCGCGTGGGCCGGTGGAGGTTGCCGCTGACTTTGCCGGAGTCCCGCGGGGCGGGGCTGACGCCGGCGAAGGCGGCGAGGCGATCCGCGGTCGGAAAGGCGTCCAGGCTCCCGCCTACGGCGGCGAGGAACTCTGCTCCGAAGATTGGCCCGATGCCTGGCAGCGAGGTAATCACCTGGGCGAGCTCGTGTTCGCGGAACCGGCTCTCGATGAGCTTCTCGGTCTCGGCGATCTTCACGTTGAGGGCTGTCACCTCCTCGACCAGGGTATGAACCATCTTCGCGATGGTCTTCTCTCCGGCAACAGCGGTGTGCTGTCGCTCAGCGGCCTCGACGGCCGTCTCAGCCAGTGCCTGGGCTCCCCAGACCTTCCGATTGCGCAGCCACGCCGTCAGCCGCTTCACGCCGGTGCGACGGATCGCGGCGGGGGTCTGATAGCCGGTCAGCAGCTTGAGAGGGCCGACATTGCCGAGGTCGAGGGCTCGCTCCAAGGCGGGGAACATGCTGTTCAGCAGGGCTCGGAGCCGGTTGATCGTGCGGGTGCGGTCGGCGACCAGGTCAGACCGGTATTCGGTCAGCAACCGCAGTTCGATGACGACCTCTTCGTCCAGGCGGATCGGCTGGAGGTCGGTGCGCATCCTCGCCTGGTCCGCGATCACATGAGCGTCGCGGGCATCGGTCTTGCCCTGCCCGCGATAACTGTCCGTCGCTCGGTTGACCGCGAAGCCGGGGATGTAGACGAGGCTCTGGCCGTGGGCGGTCAGTAGGTTGATCAGGAGGCTCGGCTCGCCGCCGGTCATGTCCATCGCCCAGACCACCTCGCGTCCACCCGCGAGGTCCAGGACATCGGCGACCAGTTGCAGCAACTCGGGCTCGTCGTTGGACACGCGCCGCGAGAGCAGCTTCTTGCCCTCGGCATCGACGACCAGCGTGTGGTGGTGGGCCTTGCCGCAGTCGGTGCCCGCCCAGATCCGGCTCATCGTTCTCCATCAGGTCGTACTCGTCTGGCATACCACGGACGACCTCGCCGGCATGGCTCTACACAGCGACTTGCTCGCACTTCCCAATCGGCGGCCGAGTCGTCGTGGGGAACCGGGCGGCCAAGCACATGGAGCCACAAGCGGCAGCGTCATGTAAGCCACACCCGGTTCCCCTGGGTGCCACAACCCTACGAATGGCTGAGGCAAGCCCGAGAACGAAGGTAGAGCGTCATGTAGGGGGCGCTCCCCTCGGCGACGGGCGCGTCGTCGCGGTCCCGGCCAGCGGGCAGACCGCACCTGGGGCAGTCCCATGTCGGCGGGACCTCCGCCTCGATCGCGAAGCTGAGCTGGGTGTGGTGGCCTTTGCTGCACCAGAACGACACCGTCGTGCGCGGGGCCAGGTCACCCCGCTCCGGCTCGCCCAGCGGTCCGGACCCGATGCGCGCGCCTCTGATGTTGCCGCGTCCCTGCGCCACGTTGCTCTCCCTCGGCCATGATGTCCACGCCTCGGATGTGCATGGGATAGGCCCAGCGTACGGGCACCTTCTGGTAGAGCATTCCCCGGCCGACCTCCAGCACACGGCGGGCCGCCCGGGCCTGTGCGGTCCCCGGCTGCCCCCGGGCGGTCAGGACTCGGTGAGCTGCTGCGTCGGGCGCCGGGGCACGGCGGCCAGCCGCGGATACTCCGGTGAGCCGGGGCGCCACTGGGGGCGGTAGTCGCGGTGCTGGTCGTACTGGACCGCGAGCAGACGCAGCTGCTGCTCAGCGTTCTGGCCGGCTTCCCCGGAGTGCCCGAGGTACGGCCGGATGGTGGTGGCGAGCATCTGCTCCACCGCCTGGTGCCCTCGCAGCTTCGACTCGCCGTGCTGCAGCAGGGACTCCGGGCTGATCTCGAGGCCGGGTCCTGGCAGCGCGCCGCTTTCCACGCTGCGGCAGAAGTCCACCGACGACTGTGTTTCCTCCGCGCTCCTGGCCGCGACGAAGGCGAACAACTCCGACACGTCGAACGACACGAGCCCCCCTCTCTGGGTGTGCACCAGCCGGTCAGGCCGGGTCCGTGAGCTCCAGGCTCTCGATCTCGGCTTTCTGCCCAGCCGTCAGCGGCGGCGAGGTCTTGTCGCGGGCCACGGTGTAGACGGCGCCGTCAGGACCAGTCCAGCTGTCGGCCACGAACTCCCGCTGCGGCGCCTTGCGTTCCGTGTCGAGCACGAGCAGCACGGTGCCGTCCCCGTCGACGCTGCGCTCAGCCTTCGGATCGGTGTAGTGGGCGCGCAGCAGTCGCACGACGCTCTCGGTGTCTTTCGCCTGGTCGGCGCTGATGCGGACGCGGATCTCGGCCATGCACGGACCTTAGTCCCGTCCAGCCTCCACCTGGAGGTTTTCCCGGATCCCGCGGCGTCAGGCCGCCGTTCACCGCCCCTGGATACGTCCCGTACGGCACGACCGGCCTTAGGCGGCGTGCTCGTCCCCGTGTACGCCGTCCGGCGCGCCGTCCAACGGGTCGCTCTTGCGTAGCCAGCGGCTCGCGGCGCGCATCGCCTTGTCGGTGTGGATGCGCGGTTCGTGCCACAGCCGTTCCAGCCACCGCTCCAGGGTGTCGCGGTCGCGGTCGTTGCCGCGCACCTCGACGGGGACGGCTTCGACGGGCTGGGCCGCGCCCTTGTGCAGGACCAAGACCAGGTGGTCCGCGACCAGTCGGGCGGCGTCCTCGGGGGTGTCGACGAAGCCCTCCTCAATGAGGATGTCCTCCGTGCCGCCAGGGGCGGTACCGCCGTAGCCGCAGCAGCACGCGGTGAGCCACAGTTCGTCGCCGTTCTCGTCGACCAGCACGAGCTTGGGCGACTGCGGCCAGGCGTACTGCGGGCCGCTGACGGTGGAGGCGAACCGGCGGCCGTCGACGATCGCGTCGTCGTCGGACAGGTAGGCGCGCGCCTCGACGAAAGTGCCGAACTTGCTGCGGTTGTCCCGCCAGAACCTCAGGCTCTCCAGGGTGTCGCCGCCGGCGCGGTCCGCAAGGATCATCATGCTCCGCACCCTACCGATCACGGTCCGCGACCGTGGCGGAACTCCGTCAACGGGCCACCGCAGCGGGGACTTTGACCTGGGCGGCCGTCGATCCGGCTGCGCTCCCACTGAAAGCTGGCCAAAAACGCTGTATCAACCGCATCGCTGAGCTTGTACAAAGAGAGCAACTCAAGCGCTGCACGATTAGTGCAGCGGTAGAAGCGAAGTGGGGAACCAGCTGTGGCTCACGTCCTTCCGATCGCCAACGGTCTGCGCACCGACCACCCGGTGCCGGGCCTTCCCTTCGTCGATGACTCCCACCTGCCGCTGAACGAAGGGCCGGAGGCCATCGAGGCCGTCGGCCGCAACCAGGGCAAGGGCATGTGGGGCCGCTGGGACAAGAATCGCGCCGGCGGCGGGTGGCGTGCCTTCACCACCGACCCGCTCGATCACACGCTCGCCTGGGCGGTGCGCTACCACCCCGAACACGGCCAGACCGTGCTGCTGGTATCCAACGGAAACACCTCCTTCCTGCACGGTCAGTGGGACGGCGAGGAACTGCTGTTCCGCGCCGGCGGCTACTGGTGGGACGGCACCACCTGGTACCGGCCCGGCCAGATCTTCGACCCCCTCACCGGCGGGCACGAACGCCGCAAGGCCCGCATGGCGGTCACCGTCACAGCCGCCGACCTGCTCGACAAGCACGCGGATCCCGCCGCGGCACGCATCGCCGCAGTGACCGGCTTCGCCCCCGGCGCCCCCCGCCCGGACAACTGGCACGACCATCTCGCGCTGTGGGCCCGGCACCACCAGGAGCGCGCGGACGCCAGGCCGTTGGAGCAGTGCGTCGTCGACCTCTCCAGCCCCGAACTGGTCGCCTCCCAACTGCTGGGGGCCCCGGAGTTGGCGGAGCTGGGCGGCATCAGCGCCTCCACCCTGCGGGCCTACATCTCGCGCGGCAGCAGCGAGGTCCCGCTGCCCCAGGCCACCGTCGGCAACCGCGACCAGTGGTCCCGGGCGGTCGCCCAGGACTGGGTGGAAGCGCGGCAGCGCTCCTACCAGGGAGTCGGCGAAGTGATGTCCGCCGGCGACCGCGACAGCCTCTCGCCCGGCGCGGCCGAGGTCCGCGACCGCTTCGCCGCCGACTTCCAGCACACCCTGTTCGACCGGCCTGACCTGCGCAAGCGCTGGGCACTGCGCCACCGCAACAAGGAGTCCGTCGGCGAAGTCGCCGACACGCTCGCCTGGTCGGTGGGAGCCAGTCTCGACCAGATCGTGCCCACTCGACACCTCGGGCAGACCGTGCTGGCCGCGGTGGTGCACGACTTCACCGACAGCATCGAGATGTTCGCCGACGAGAGGGCCGCCGAGGGCGTCAAGTGGTGGCATCTGAACCTGATGCCGCCGGTGGCCAAGACGCTCGACTGGTACATCCGCTGCTTCCCGGGCGAAGCGCACGCCGTCATCGGCGAGATCCAGAGCCAGGCCCACAAGCTGTGGCAGGTCCCGGCTGCGGACACACTGGCCGCGCTGCAGTCGGCGCTCTCGCTGGACGGGGAACTGACCGAGCAGCAGCGGGAGACGTACTTCGCTCTCCTGGAGCCGCACGCGGACAGCGACTGACCTGCGCCGGCACCGGGAGGGACGGGGCAGGGTCACCAACCTGCACCAACAGCGGGGGGCGGGCGTAGGCAGCGGCCAAGGTGGGGATGTTGATCGGGGACATGCCACCAGTGAGGGGAATCGCGTGAGCGAGAACGTTGACGTGGACGCCGGCACCGAGGCGCTGAAGTCGCTGATCATCAGCACGGCCCAGGAGCTGTGGGAGGACAAGGAGGCGCTGGGCAAGTTCTTCACCGTGGTGCGGCGCAGCAGCGGCTTCGCTGCAATGGCCGACGCACTCGAACAGAGCACGGTCAGGCCGGCGAAGGCCTCGTTCTACAAAGTGAAGAGCACGGAGTTCCAGGCGTCCTGACCTCTTGCCACCGGCCCGTCTCCAGCACTGCTGGGGGCGGGCCGCAGCCGTTCCCCGGGCCCGGTCAGAACAGAGCGTGCTGGTCCGCGGCAGAGCTCTTCGCCGGGCGACCGGCGACGGCGACCAGGTCGGCGAGGCTGGTGTAGCTGCTGCAGCGGGCGGCGTCGGTCAGCAGACGGCGCAGCAGCAGAGCCGTCACCTCGCAGTCGGCCAGGGCGCGATGCCGGTCGGCGGGACGGGGCAGGCCGAACCCGGTGATCAACGCGTCCAGGCCGTAGCCGGGGAGGTCCGGGTGCAAGGCCTTGGCCAGCAGCCGGGTGTCGAGCAGCGCGGTGGAGGCCAGGCGCGGGCAGTGGGCGCGGTGGTCGTACAGGAGCGAGGCCTCGACCGGGGCGTGCTGGGCAACCAGGAGCAGCGGCCCGGCCGGCGCCGTGGCGTCGAGTTCGGCGAGAACCTGGTCGACGGTGCGTGCGTCGGCAACGTCCTCGGGCCGGATGCCGGTGGTGCGGGTCATCATGCTGGTGACCGGGGCGAAGGCGGGCGGGCGGATCAGCGTCTGGTAGCTCCACCCGGTGGGCTGCGGGCCGCGGCCCGGGACGTGCCGCACGGCCAGGGCGGCGACTTCGACCGGCTGCGGGCGGTGGCCAGCCGGGGTCGTCGCCTCGAAGTCGATGACCAACAGGGTCGTCGCGGCCAGCGCGGGATCCTCGGCCAGGCGCACGGGGGTGGACGTCATGCCGTCGGCCCTCCGCTCAGCGCGGCCGCCGCCTCGGCCGCCAGCTCCTGGGAGCGGTGGCGCAGGCACACGGTGCGGGTCGGCAGGGCTTCGCGGGTGCACGGTTCGCCCGGCGCGCCGGCGCACTGCACGAAGGCCTCGCTCACCCGGGCAGCAACGTACTGTTCGGGCTGCTCGCGGCAGGGGAGGCACAGTCCGTCGACCACGGCCTGGCCCAGGAGGAACAGCGGGGTCCGGCAGCGGTGGCAGTTGCCGACCGGTCGGTCGTCTGCGCCTTCCCGTGGGGACGGGACCGGTGCCGGGTGAAGGATCGTGTGCTCGAGGTCGCAGTCCACGCACGACCCGTCCGGACGGGGGCGGGTGCCGTGCTGCGGGCACAGGTTCAGGCGTTGGCGGCGCTCGGTCTCGCGCTGCGCGGCACGGTCGGCGCAGACCTCCGCGCACACGTCGCAGGCCTGCCCGGTGGTCCACATCAGGCCGGTCTCGCAGTCTTGGTGGCCGCAGCCCCAGTGCGGCAGGGCCACTCCGAGCAGCCAGCGGCCGACGTCGCGGATCTCGTCCGCCATGACGCGGGCATAGCGCAGCTCCAGGCGATGCCGCAGTCGCTCGGGATCGGTGCCGGAGTCGAGCTGGCGGCCGACCTCGCGGGCGATCTGCCGCACCACGAAGTCGTTGCCGTCGTT
>NZ_BBPQ01000041.1:24011-28573 GCF_000787855.1 Streptacidiphilus anmyonensis
TGTAGGCAGGCCGGTCCGCCCCCGCGCTCCCGGTGCGCTTTTCGCTGTTCGTGGTGATCGACGTGGGCTTGCTGGTGCCATCCGCGCGCAGCGCGAGACCACGCCCACCCGCAGCGGCCGCAACTGTCGCATCGTGGTCAGCCTGCGGGTTTTCCACAGCGCGAGCGCCCTTACGGACAGGTACCTCGCCTACGGCGGATGACGAGGCAGCTCGCTCGTCATCTGGTGAGTCAGTCCTAGGTGATTCCCTATACGCGAGGGATCCCTTACCAACCACACCACCGGATCCCTCACCAACACAGGAACCGGCAGCCGCACCGGAAGCGATATCCACAGTGGTCACATCGGTGTCAGGCACGTCCTCCTGAACCTCCAGGCGCGCCTCGGGAGCGACGTCGTGAGCGAGCATCAGGTGGCGTCCGTACGCCCCGGCCCGGCGCTGCACCGTGATCCAGCGCGCCGACTCCACCTCGTCCACGACCACCCCGGCCGCGTCAGCCGTGATCGGCTGCCCGGCCTTCTGCCCCGAGTGGTGGCGCAGGTAGCCCGCCAGCTCCGCCTCGGTCAGCGCACCCTTCATCTTCTCCGTGTAGGCGATGACCGCATACGCGCGCAGCTGGCGTGGCGTCAGGTCCTCAGCCGCCGCCACCGGGATCCACACGAACGCCTCCCCCGGCAGCGCTGCCCGGACCCGGCGAACTGCGGAGGCACCGCGGCCGCCGCTGTAGGTCCGCCGCTCCGTCTCCAGCTCCACGACGCCGTCCTCGGACGCCGGCCGCGACAGCGCCGTCAGCCCGCGCTCCACCGACGCCGTCGACAGCCCCAGGTATCCGGCGATCGTCGCCGCGCGCGCCTGGCACCCCTCCGGCCGCGCGCCCAGCGCGCCGACCTTCACGTACACCGACACCGCGACATCCGGGTACGACGGCGAGGCGATCACCCGCATCGGCACCCGTACCCGCTGCTTCCGCACCACTCCCGCGCCGGATACCGGCGCCGCCGACCGCTCTTGGCGGGGCGCGGGCACCCAGGTCTCCACAGCGGCCTCCACCGCTGCGGCGCTCACCGAAGCACCTCCGTCGGAGCCACCGTGGCCACGGCGGCAGAGACCGCAGCTGCTAGCAGGCGCGCGCTAGCGCCCGTGTGACCGGCCAACCGTGTGATGTGCGCCACACTTGCGCGAAGTGCGCCGCGCTCTTCTGCGCCCTGGAAGCCCAGGTGGCGCAAGGGTCGATCATCTTTCGTCCCGCGAGGCGGGACCGCGACATGCCGATGTCCCGCCTCGCGAAACTGGCGGGACGCCGACCGGACCTGCAAAATGACAAACACCTCCTCAGGGAGTAGAGGGCATACGAAAGCCGCCCTCGGTGCAGTGATGGGCCTGGTTAACGGCCCGCTTGGCAAATCGCCCGAACTCGGCCGGCGTGGTAACCGGCAAGAACGGGCAGGCCCGGGGTGGTACCCGGACCGGTACGACAGATGGCCGCAGCGCCTGCGCCTGGTGGTGGTACACCAGAGCACGGCACGGCCGGGGGCGGCAGGAGCCGCCCCAGCAGACCTAGGTCATCCCCGCCCCCTCAACCTCGCCAGAGGTGCGTCCACTGGCGTCCTGAGCAGAGGCGAAACGAACGCCCCGCAGGCAGGACAGCGACAATCGGCGCTGCCCTCTCGGCGGGGTGCTGTCGTTGGAGCCCCGGGTGGGGGCAGCCAGCGCATCGTCGACCGCCCTCCTTCCACGGGTCTGGGTCGCTGCGTGCCCGGCGTGGATCACGCTGTCACGCACAGTACCTCTAGATCTGCGGACACCGTGGCTGCAAATCCCTCCGTTGCCGTATGTGCGAACGGAGCCGGTCGACAGGCCGGACATAGCGGTTGATACGCGATCAGATCGCACAGACTCGCGGAACGCGGGCGCGCAGGTACGCGCAGCAGAGTCCGAAGCCGGTCGGAGAGTCTGGAAGGCCGGGCCCGCCCGGAAGTATGAGCTCTGCGGGGCATGGGTGTTGGCCCCACGGCGGGGTGTTGCGCGTCCGGCTCCGGGTACAGGTACCCTTCTCACGTCGCCATCCTTGCTTGAAAGGGTGTGCGGCTGGCCGCCAGGACCCCCACTACAAGGTCCTTCGGCCCCGTGGCCCCTCTCGCCTTGTCCAAGGGCGATCGACGGGGCCACGCTCATTTCTTGATCACGCTTGGGCGCTACTCTATCGCTCTCCCGATACTCCTGGTGCAGCAGGGCATGACGTGTCGTCACCACGGAGCTGGGGACCTGGCGCACCTGGACCCACGACGCGCCGCCAGCCGACCACGCCGCCATCACCCACCTGCTCACGCTGTAGGAGCCGCAGCCCATGACCACGATCGGCCTCCTCCACCCCGGCAGCATGGGCGCACCCGTCGGCGCCTGCGCCGTCCAGGCCGGGCACCGAGTGCTGTGGACCCCGGAAGGGCGCAGCGAAGCGACCCGTGCCCGCGCCGAGCAGTACAGCCTCGAGGCCGCGACGCTGGAGCAACTGCTGGCTGACGCCGACGTGCTGCTCAGCCTGTGTCCGCCGGCGGCTGCCGTCGACATCGCCCAACAGGTCGCCGACATCGGCTTCACCGGCGTGTACATCGACGCCAACGCCGTCAGGCCGGCCACCGTCCTCGGCATCGCTGACGTCCTGCCGAAGGAGACGGTGCTCGTTGACGCCGCCGTGGTCGGCTCGCCGCCGGTCGCCGGAAAGACGCCGACGCTGTACCTGGCTGGCCCCGCCGATGCGACCGACCTGGCGGAGGAGCTCTTCGCCGCAACGGCCGTGCACACCACGGTGCTGGGCACCGAACCCGGGCAGGCCTCCGCGCTCAAGCTCGCGTACAGCAGCTTCCAGAAGGCAAGTCGGATGCTCGCGGCCCTGGCCGTCGGAGTCGCAGCCGAGCACGGCGTCGACCAGGAGCTCGCCGCCATCGCCGCCCGCCGCACCGGCTCGTACCTCGCGGAGACCGCGTACATTCCCAAGACAGCCGCGCGGGCCTGGCGGTGGGGGCCGGAGCTGGAAGAGGCAGCCGAGATGCTCGCCGACGCCGGGCTGCCGCCGGACATGCTCACCGCGGCCGCGGCCGCGCTCGCCCGCTGGGACGACAGCAAAGACCAGCAGCTCAGCATCGACGAGGCACTCGCGCGCCTCGCCCACCCGTAGCCCCCACCCGCCGTGCTCATGCCTGCGCCGCCCCCGCCCGCTGCATCAGCAACCGGTCGATGAGTTGTGCGGCCTCTTCCGGGGTGTGGTCCTCGGTGGAGATGGTCAGGTCCCAGCTGATGATGCCGGGGTACCGGTCCAGGTCATCCTGGGTCGCGTCCCACGCCTCCAGGCGCGCCGTCGTGTCCGCGTCGCCGCGGCCCCGCGACCGCTCCCCCGTTGTCTCCCTGGAGCACCACAGCAGCACCGTCACCCAGTCGGCCCGGTAGCCCGAGGCCACCGTGTGCACCCCAGCGACCTGGCCCAGGTGCACCACCGGTACCCCGGCGGCGAAGGCGTCGTCCAGGCCCGGACGGTCGACGACGTAGACGTTGCCGTAACGCGCGTTCTCGTAGACCACGTCGCCGGCCTTCTCCAAGCTGGCCAACTGCTCAGGGCTGCCCATCCGGTAGCCGGAGCTCTTCCCGCTGCCGACCTTCAACCGCTCGAACTGGCGGAACTCCGGCGCGATAGCGGCCAGCGCGGCCGTCACCGTGTCCTTCCCCGCAGCCGGCGGCCCGTACAGCAGGACCCCGAATCGATACTCCCCGTGCCGACCACTCATCAGGACACCATCCCCAGCGCGAGACGCGCGCGGTCCGCCAGCGAGACCGCGGACCCGAAGCGGTTGTCCACGACCAGGTGCGGCACCACGGGACGGAGCTCCAGGTCCAAGCCGGAGACGTACTCCTCCCAGTTCTGCAGCTTCCAGGTGTCGCGAGCGGCGGATCGCTGCCCGATGTACTCGCGCATCGACTCCGGATCGCACTGCACCCACACCGGGGCCACCGTCACGCCGCGCGCGGCGCACCGGTTCTCCAGGCGCCGCATCCACCCCTCATCGACCATCTCCGCGATGAACGGCGCGGTGACCACGCTGCTGATCCCACAGTCGATGTTCGAGTAGGTCGCCTTCAGCAGGCACTCGTACTCCAGCGGCCGCACCCGGGACCGATACAGGTCGGACTGCCGGTCGTTCGGCTCCGAGCCCAGCTCCACCAGCAGGGCCTCCACCAACGCCCGGCTCATCGGGTCCTTGTCCAGCAACGGCCAGCCCGTCAGCTCCGACAGGAACCGAGCGAGCTCGCTCTTCCCAGACCCGGCATAGCCTCCGACCAGCACGAGCGTGGTCGCATTGGTGTCCCCGCCGGTGTGTCGCCGCTTCCACGCGTCCATCACCCGCTGCTGGAACCCGTAGGCGTCGATCCCCGCCGTGCCCGGCGCCATGTGCATCAGCGCCCGTTCCACTGCCAGGACGTGCCCGCCGTTGTGCTGGTGGTCCATCGGCGTCAGGTCGAACGCGGCCGCCTCCTCACCCGGCAGTGGGTCACGGAAGCCGAGCTGCCG
>NZ_BBPQ01000041.1:28705-33133 GCF_000787855.1 Streptacidiphilus anmyonensis
CCGTTGTGCTGGTGGTCCATCGGCGTCAGGTCGAACGCGGCCGCCTCCTCACCCGGCAGTGGGTCACGGAAGCCGAGCTGCACGTCGGTCGCCCGGTACAGCAGCGCGTAGGCCCGCCTGTAGTGCGGGCCCGGATACACCTCACCCAGCTCATGCTGCGAGATCGTCTGCGGATTGCCGGCCGGGATGCCCTTCAACCGATGGCGCTCAGCCACCCTCCGCAGCTGCTCGCCGGCCTGCTCCTGCGTGAGCCCGTGACGCTCCCGCTGATCGCGCAGCTTGTACGGCTGCCAGCCCGGATGCTCGGTCTTCCTCACGCCCCCACCGCCCTCATTTTGACCATGCTCCGCAGCCTAGGCGCGAGGCTCAAAATCCCGCGTTGAGCCGGATGTTGAATCCCGTTGAGTAACTGCTGTAGCGCTCTGTGATTCAACGTCAGCCCCGGCCCGGCTGTGATGGATCCCCTTGAGGAACGAGATCAAAAAGGGGGTCGATCACGGTGGTTGCTGCTCGGCATAGCAGTCGCCTAGTCAAGGGCATCAGCTCGTTCGGCCAGGTCAAGCAGTTCCCGCGGAGCGTTCGGCCCGGCGATGAGCACCAATTCATGGATGGTCGCCCGCGCCGCCTGATGAGTCTGGATCAGCTCTGGGGCCACGGCTTCGGCGCGCAGCAGGCAGTCGAGGGCCTCTCCCCCGTGGCGCCTCTGCGCGTGTGCTCGCCCCAGGTCCATCAGCAGGCGGCCCTGGCGCTCCGGGGAGAGGTCTTCGGCGTTGATGGTGAGGCCAATGTCGAGTGCCTCCCCGGCGTCGCCGAGGTCGACTGCGGTGCTCACGGCCTGGATCTCGACGTTGACTGGGCCGAACTCGAGGTTGAAGTCGTTTCGGTTCTCTCCCAGCCGGGCCGCGATGGCGCGAGCCTCAGCGAGTTCGGTCTTGGCTTCGGCCCGGGCGCTGGCACGTGCGTGGACCAGGGCCATGGCCAGGTGGAGCGAGCCGAGAACGGACAGCGCCTGCGGCGAGTCGTCCCCCTGCTCTCGCAGGGCGTCGATCGCTGTGCGGGCAGCATGTTCTGCCTGGCCGAGGCTGCGCAGGCGGACGAACGCCTGCACCATGCGGAAGACGCCGGCGCAGACGTGCAGCGGCTCGCCCGACCGCTCCGCCGCGAAGACCGCACGGTCGGCGGCGACCCAAGCGGCGTCGGCCTCGTCCTGCCGAACGAAGGCGGCCGACAGAGCCTGGTAGGCCCGGGAAAGCAGCAGGAACAGCTCCGCCTGGTCCGACTCCGGGGCTGTGCGGGCCGCCCGCTCAAGCCGGGGCAGCATCTCCACGGCCAGGACGCTGACCTGCGCGAGCTGGCCCGCGTGGGTCAGCTCCCACAAGTCGTCAACATCGCCGCGCAGCGCCTCTACGGACGTGCCCTCGCCGACGCTCCCGCCGGACAGCAGAGTGCCCAGCGCAGGGTGGCCCGAGATCAGACGGCGGGTCTCATCCAGATCGTTGGACAGAGCCAGGGGGGCGGGAGCCGATGACTGCCCTCCGAGGTCTGCAGGACTACCCGGGAGCAACTGCTGGACGGACACGCCCAGCTCGTCCGCCAGCTGCTGGAGCAGGTCGACGCGTTGTACCGGCTGGATGCCACGCTCAACCTGCGACATCCAGCTGGACGTCTTGCCGAGCGCTGCCGCCAGTTCGGCCTGGGTGCGGCCCCTCTCCTTGCGGAACCTCTGGACGCGTTGCCCGAACGCTCGATCGCTCGGGTCGACGTTTCGTCCGGTTGGCTTCGGCTTCATCACCCCTCCGCTCCGGGGCGCTTGCTGAGCTCTCCAAGCTCGTTCATGAACGTCACCTCGACGTTGGCCAGGAACTGCTCGCGAGCGGCGAGGAAGTGCTTGGTGTGGGCCTGCTCCTCATGGATCTGGAACGCCGCGTGGTCCGCGTAGAGCTCGTAGAAGACCCGGACCAGCGGCTCGTCCACCGGCTCATGCACGGCATAGACGAGCGTGCCGGGCTCAGCGCGGATGCCGACGGCGGTCTGCGCCACCAGGTCATCGAACTGATGGGCAGCTGCGGCGTCGCGCAGGGTGAATCGCACTGCCAGTGCATATCCGCTGGGCACGGGACCGCCTTCCTCTCGCGGTGGACCTCTTCTCAGACACATTCTCACACTAGGTCAAGCAGTGCTAGATAGCACTTGCACTATTGACTAGCACTCAGAGTGCTACTAGCTTCGAATGCAGCACCGCACCCGGAAGCTCTCCTTCGCCGGAGGACCAGGGACGTGCTCGTTCTTTGAGAACTGAAGACGCAGACCACGGACCGCACTTCCACCGATCCGACCGGGCAACCGGCGGGCGGCGGGAGCCCGGTTGGACACGCCGGCCCTTGAGGGGCCTGGCTGGGAAGCGTCAGAAGGGCAGGCCGGAGCCAGACAATGCCGGCCGCCGTGAACGGCGGCACGAGTTGGGAGATCCCAGTTCGTGCCACGGAGGGAAGAGCGGACCACCCGCCCCACGCACTAGCACTCACAGTGCGACAGGCGCGCCACGACTCCCACGCCAGCCGGTAAGCGGTTCACATCGCACGGCCTCCGGAGGGTGAACCGGGGCCGCGGGCACGCCACCTCCCGGTCGAAAGGTGGTCAGGCGCGGCAGAAGCGGCCGCGCCATCAGCTCCTTGCACGTTCCGTCGGTCCCGCCCGCCACCACGCGGGGCGGGACCAGGCGGTGGGTCGCAAGGGGCCCGAACGCGACGACGACCCCGGCGGCTACCGAGGTCGTCACAGGTCGCGGCACTCCGATCAAAGAGCGAGGTAACGACCTTGAACACGATCGTAGCGGCGGCCACGGCCGCCGACGACCACCCCAACCAGGCCGACGAGGCCCTGCGACGGGTCCGCGAGGACGCCGCCCGCCGCGCCGAGCAGAACGGTGGGAAGCGGTGAGCACCCCGACGGTCTGCGGGACCGGAACCATGTCCGTGGAGCAGTTGCTGCTCCCGCCCTCCTCCCCCGGCCTGTACCTGCGGCACCGCAACCGGGGCTTCGCCGCGCACATCATCGCCACGGCGGAGACGCTGCGCGCCGTTCGCCGGCTGACGCGATCGGTGCTGGTGGCCTACGGTGCCGACGACGACTCCGCCGCCAACGCGCAGCTCGTCCTGTCGGAGCTGGTCGGCAACGCCGTCAACGCCTGCGGACAGCACGTGCCGCTGGTGATCGAGGTGTACGTCACCGGCCGCGGCATCGCGGTGACCGTCCACGACCCGGTCCCCGAGCTGCTGCCGCAGCGCACCGGCACCGACCTGGACAGCGACAGCGCGGAGAGCGGCCGGGGCCTGGCCCTGGTCGACCACCTGGCTCCCGGCTGGACGCTCGAGTGCTCGCCGCTCGGCAAGCAGATCCAGTGCCACCTCACGAAGTAGCGCAGCACACCGCCGACGGGGCGGGTGCGTGGAAGGTCAGCCTGCCGACGGTCTCCGGACCCGAGGGCCGCGATCACCGCGCACCCGCCCTTCGTCGTGGCGGACCCACCTTGACGTGCACGAATACGACGGAGGACGAGATGGACTGGCGACACCGCGCGGTCTGCAAGGACGAGGACCCCGACCTGTTCTTCCCGATCGGCAACAACGGCCCGGCGCTCCTGCAGATCGAGGAGGCCAAGGCGGTCTGCCGCCGCTGCCCGGTCATGGAGCACTGCCTCCAGTGGGCGCTGATCACGGGCCAGGACGCCGGCGTGTGGGGCGGCATGAGCGAGGACGAGCGGCGCAACATGCTCCGCCGCGCCTCCCGGAACCGCACGAAGTCGCGGCAGGTGGCGTGATGATCAACCTCCGCCGCAACCGCGTCCACCGCCGCTGGACCGCCACCGACTTCGAGTCCTTCGAGGTCCTGGTCTCCATCGGCGCCCAGCGCCCCGCCGCCCTGGTCACCCAGGCCCGTGCGCCCCGCCCGGTTCGCCGGGCCTGGCGCAGCGCACTTCGCACCGCCCAGCGCAGCTGCTGGCTCCTGGGAGCTGACTTCCAGAACCGCCCGGCCAGCTGACCTCGCCATCCCGGACCAAGCCGAAGTCGAAGGAGCAGCCCGTGACCACCGAACCGCAGACCACGCTCACCCCGCCCGCCACCGAGTACAAGGCGCACGACTACGTGCTCTACCGCGATGCCCGCGCCTTCTGGTCGGGCAAGCCCACCCACACCTTCGTCTGCCAGGTCGTCCGCAGCTGGTGGCTCGCCGGCGGCGGGCTGCGCTACGACCTGACCACGCTGGCCGACAGCCGCACGATCGCGGGCGCGAACCCCCTCTACATGCGGCTGCTGCCGCCTGCGGAGGCCATGCACGACATCGACACCGCGCCGCTCGACGAGGCCGACCCGGGCGCGATGACGCCCGCAGCGGTCGCCTGGCTGCGCCGCCACCGCCAGCAGATGC
>NZ_BBPQ01000041.1:33684-40048 GCF_000787855.1 Streptacidiphilus anmyonensis
GCTGGCGGCGCGCACCGTCGCCGCTACCCACGAGCAGGTCACCGAGTTGCTCGCCGAGGCCCGTGCCCGCGCCGAGGGCATCACGGGCGACGCCGACCAGGAGGCTGCTGCCCACCGGGCTGCGGCCAAGAGCGAGTTGGAGACGGCGCGCGGCGAGGCCGACCGGCTGCTCTCCGGGGCGCACGAGCGCGCGGCGGAGCTGGTCGACGGCGCCCGCGCTCAGGTCGCCGACCTCACCGGCCTGGCCGAAGCCGACCGCGAGGCCACCGGCAAGGCGGTCGCCGAACTGCGGCGCATGGCCGAAGCCGACCTTGCCGAGATCAGCGCCATGGTCGACCAGCGCCGCACCGAGGCCGGCCAGATCCTTGCCCGCGCCCAGGCGCAGGCCGACGACCTGGTGGCCGCGGCTCAGCGCGAGGTCGCGCAGGCCCGCGAGCGCGTCGACAAGCTCGCCGCCACGGCGGCCGAGCAGTACGACGCCCGGCGGGCTGAGGCCGAGCAGCTGTACACGGACGCGGTCAAGGCCGCGGACGAGCGGCGCCGTGAAGCCGACGCCCACGTCGCCTCCGCCCTCAACGAGGCGGAGCAGGCGGGCAGCGAACTGCGCGAGAAGCTGCGGGCGCTGACCGACCGTTTCGACGCCGAGGCCTCGGCCAAGCGCAACGCGCTGGCCGACGACCTGGCCGGCCTCAAGACGGCCTGCGACAAGCAGCGCGACCGGCTGCGGGAGGAGGCCAAGACGGTCGCCGCGCAGCTGCGCGACGCCGCTCAGAAGGAGGCCGAGCGGATCACCGCCGAGGCCGAGCGCAAGGCCAAGGGCATCACCGACCGGGCCCAGGCGGATGAGGCCCGGGCCCGCCGGCTGCTGGAGGAGGCCAAGGCGGCAAAGCACGCCGCCTCGCGCTGGCGCGGCTGGCACCGCAAGGTCAGCCGCAAGGCGTGGAAGACCGCGCCGTGGATCGCGCTGGCCGCCGGCATCGGGCTCGCCGCCTCCGGCGAGTACGCGCTGGCCCACATGGTCGGCATCCACCCCTACGTCGCCCCGCTGCTGCCGGTCAGCATCGACGTCTACTGTGTCACCGCGTTCCGCACCAAGCGGGACATCGCGTCGGCCCTGGCGCTGATGGCGTCGGCCAACGTCACCTTCCACCTGGCCGACCAGGCGCACCTGGTGCCCGCCGGGCACGCGGCCCCGTGGTGGCTGACGACGTTCGTCGTGCTGATCTTCGTGGCCGTCATCTGGCGCGTCCACACGCTCATGCACGACGACGGCACGGACGGACACGACAGCCCGGACACCGCGCCCGTACACACCGGGACGGGCGCTCGTACGGACGGCGCGACGCACGCCCGTACGACCGCGTCCGGAGCGTCCTCGTACGGGGCGGCAACCGGTACGCCGACCCCAGCGAACGCGCTCGGCCCGGCTGGTACGCCGCCTGTACACGCCGCCCTCGCCCCCGCCGCCCCGAACGGGACGGCACCCGGGGTGACCAGCGCGTACACCGGCCGTACGAGCGGCGTACAGGCACAGTCCGAAGGTGCGCCGAGCACCGGTACGGAGCACAGCGGCCGTACCGGTACAGCGGCAGCCACCGGCGGCGGCCGTACCAGTACGGTCCACGCCCGTACAGCACCGGCGAACGGAGTCCCGGGCGCCCGTACAGGCACCGCGTCCTCCCGCCCGCGTACCACCCAGGCGGCCATCGGCCGTACCGGTACGACGCCCGCCCGTACGGACGAGGAACTCCTCCCCGCCGTACAGGCACTGCCCCGCGAAGACGACGGCTTCGTCAACGTCTCCCGCGCACGCACCGAGCTCAGCGTCAACCAGCCCCGGGCGGTCCGCCTGCTCGCCCAGGCCGGCCTGCTGCGCCCGGACGACGCGGACAAGTACCTGACCTGACCCGCCCTCCGACACCACCGGTGACGGCCAGCCCGCACGCCGGGCTGGCCCTCGCCGCGACTGCCGGAAGCAGCCGACCCCCGCAGAACCGCCCACGGAGGCAACCCATGACCGATGAAGCACGGAAGGCCGCACTGCGCGCCGCCGCGCAGGACCCGGACCGTTTCGCGGCCTACCTCGCCGACGTCCAGCGGGTGCTGCTGGCGATCGGCCAGGACCTGGAGATCCTGCACCAGGAGACCCGCGTCGACCTGCGCACCAACCACCACGTGGCGGGCGACCGCTGGTACCACGCCCGGCTGCGCGCCCTGCCGGTCGAGCGCACCCTCAAGGGCGTTCTGACCCACCTGGAAGGCCTGACCCAGGGCCTGGAAAAGGCCACGTTCAAGCGCCGCGCCCACCACGAGGAAGTCAAGGCGCTGCCCGGAAAGCGAGAGGCGAAGGAGATCGCCAAGAACCAGAAAAAGAACCGCCCGGTTTTGCCCTCCAGCCCGGAAAAGCCGGGAACGGCTACCGGCCCGCAGGATTCGGTGTATTCTGCTCCTGCGTCGATTTTCGACCTGGGTGACAGGCGGTCGGCGTGAACCGCCCCCTCACCAGCATCGAACGCGCTGCTGAATCCCGGCGCGGCTGGTACATCGGGGAAGAGCGGAAAGCCCGCGAGAAACGCGGCGACGCCGGTGCGATGGACTTCTGGCTCCGAATCGCCCGCTCCCAGATCGCCAAGGAAGTCCGCGCCGGCCGCACCGACGTGTGGGCCGGGTTCGCCGCCGTCTGCCGCCTGTTCACCACGGCGATGCAGCAGCGCGCGGCGGGCGACTCGCGGACCTGGACGGACCTCATGAACTACGCGGAGCAGGTCGTCCAGCGCAACCCTCCGCGTGACCCTGCGTGACCAATGAAGGCCCCGTCGGACCCCACGGCCCGGCGGGGCCTCGCGTAACGCGTGCACACGTGCACCCGTGCACGCGTGCACACGAGACCCCACTCTCTGTCAACCCCCAGGAAGGAGCCAGCCGTGTCCGACGACAGCGGCGACAGCGACGCCACGGTGCTCCCGTTCCGCGGCACCGACCCCTCCTACGTTCCCCCGCCGTCCATCCCCTCCTACGAGGACACGACGCCCGCGCCCGCCATTTCCGAGATCCCCCCGGAGAGCCCGGAGGAGACCACCATGGAATTGCCGGTCATTCCGGGGGCGCCGAATCCCGAGGATTCACGCGGTCACGTGCAAATCCCGACCGCGTTCCATTCGGAATCCGGAGAAATGGATGACGAAGGAGAATATGAAGGCGGCGAATACGACGTCCCGCGTTCGCTCGCCGACCGGATCGGTGACTGGCTGGATTACCGGATCGCGCTGGGAAAGTCCCGCCACGAGGCGGAAGCGCCCTATCGCGAGGCCGAGATAGCGCAGAAGGTCTCCCACCTCGAAGCGGGAACGGACCGCGAAATCGGCCTGATGGCGCAGCACAACAAGCTGCGCCAGGCGCACATCCAGGCGGCCGCCGCCCGGGCGGCGGCCCGCGGCAAGGCGGACGCGGCCGCGATGGACAAGGGCCTGGGGAAGACGCACTCGATCGGCCGGGGCGGCTCGGGCCGCAACGGCGGAGGCCCCGGCGGCGGTGGCCGTGCCGGCGGCAACGGCGGCGGGCCCAGCGGGGGCGGACGCTCCGGCAGCAACGGCACCAACGGCCGCAACGGCGGCGCGGGCAACACCTCCGGCAGCGTCGGCAGGGGCTCTGGCGGCCCGTCAGGCGGGCGCAACGGGGGTGGCCGGGGCAACGAGGCGCCGGGCGGCTCCCGAGGCCGTCAGAACGGCCCTCGCGGAGCCGACGGAGCGGGCGGCGGCGGAGGCCGGCAGACAGGCAGCAGCCGGGCCGAGCGCACCCGCGGCCGCCAGGAACGGGCCGCGGCCCGCACCGCCGGAAGCGAGCAGCGGCGCAGCGCCGCGCAGGCGGCGGACCTTCGAGACCGCAGCCTGGACCGCGACCAGTCCCGCGCCGACCGCCAGGCCCGGCGCCAGGAGCGACGGGCCCGGCGCAGCGACCCGACGCGCGTCACCCTGGGCGAGGCCATGGCCCGCGAAGCCGAGCGGCGGTTCGACGAGCGCCGCAAGGCGAAGGCCGACAAGAAGGCCGACGCCGACGGCACCGCGAAGCCGGACTCCGCTGCTGCGCCCGCAGCGGCCGGGGCAGCAGCAGACGGCAGCGCCTCTGCCCCTGCCGCACCGACCGCCGGGGCCAGCGCTGCTGCGCCGGACCCGGCCGCAGCGAGCGGGGCGACCAGCACCGGGGCCGGCACCGCGGCTGCCGGGGCCACCGCAGCTGCCGGGGGCCCGAAGCCCGCAGACGCGGAGGCCGGAGCCAGCGCCGGGGGCACGCCCCCGGGCAAGACGAAGTTCGACCCCAAGGACTTCCGCATGCCCGAGGAGGACCTGGCCGAGTTCGCCGAGTGGAGCCACAGGGAACGCGGGTGGGCCCCCACCAGCGTCGACGACATCACCCACGAGGACGCGACGAAGTTCTACGACTGGCGCTACCGGGAGCGCTACGAAACCGTCGTCGACGCCGAGACCGTCGCTCCGGGCCGCACCGACCAGCCCCCGAGCTCCGCCGCCGACGGCGACATCGCCGACGCCGTGATCGTGGAGCCCGCCGCCCTGCCGCGTGCCCCCGAACGGCACACCCAGCGGCCCGGAACCACCCGACCCGCCCCGGAGGACGGCAGCGTGAAGACCGAGAAGTCCAGGCCCGCCTACAACCGGCACGCCACGCCGCGGCAGCACGCCACGGACATCACCTTCGAGCAGTTCCTGGTGGAGATCGCGAACATCGCCACCAACGCGGCCGCCAACAAGGAGGAGGCCGAGGAACTCGCCACGGCGCTCGGCGTGATCGCCGACGCGCTGCGCGAGATGGCCTCCGACCTGATCGGCGACCACAACATCGCGACCGAGGTCACCGACCTGATCGCGAACCTCGCCGATGCCGCCGACGTGATGAAGGGCCAGGCGGCCAGGTGCGCCCAGGAGTGCGAGACCGCGTACACCGCAGCGGTCACCGCCGCGCAGTCCGTCGCGAACGTCTACGGCCAGGACCAGGCCGCCAAGGACGAGACCGGCCTGGCCCAGGCCTCCGCCGCCGCCCACCACGACTAGAAGGGAATCCTCGCTGATGAGCGACGACACGGCCGTGGCCCCGAGCCCCGCCCCCGCAGCCAACGCGCCCGCGCCGACGACCGGCTCCGGGGCCGCGCCCGCAGCCAACGCGCCCGTCCCGGCGGGCGGATCCGGCTCCAGCACGACTCCGGCGCCCACCGACGCGGACAACCGCTACAAGGCGGTCCAGCACAAGCTGAAGGCCTTCGCCGGGGCCATGGACGAGGCCACGAACCGGCTCGGACACCTGCTCCAGGGGATGCGGAACAACGCCGACCGCGCCAGGAGCCTGGCCGACACGATCGCCAACGCCGATCTGGACCCGGTCTTCGTGGAGATGACCAGCGCCGTCTCGGTCGCCCTGGGCGGCGCCTCGGTGGAGGTCCGCAAGCTGCTGGAGACGGCGCAGGACGTCACCGGCCTGGCGGAGCAGACCCGGGTGGGCCACTCGAAGCTGTACGCCGCGCTGGACGAGGTCCGCACCGGCCGCAAGTACCGCACCCCCAAGCCCGGCTTCTTCAACAACTGACTGCCCTCCCACAGCAGGGCGGCCCCGCCACCGGGGCCGCCCTGCTGCTTCCCCTGCCGCACCTTCGCAAAGGAGATCCGGTGTCCACACCGCGCACCGTCGTGCTGGAACGCACCTTCTACACGCTGGCCGCGCCGGTTCTGGCAGCGGCTCCCCACCTGCCCGCCATCCTGCCGCCGGGCACCGGCGCCCACGCGGCCGCCGTCGTGCTCAACGACGTCGTCTTGGTCGGCGGGCTCGCCGCGCCGGTCGTCGTGCTGGCCAAGGCGAAGAACCGGGTGGGCCGCAAGCTGATGCGGCTGTCCCCGCTGGCCTTGGCCGCCGCGATCGAGGTCGCCTCCAGCCACATCCCCGGCTGGGGCACCATGGCGCTGGCCGCCGCGTGGGCCGTCTACGGCTGCTTCGTGCTGCCGCTGTCGAAGACCGGCCGCCGACGCTTCCGCCCCGGCCGCGGCCACGCCCCCGTCCTGGCCGCAGCGCAGCCGGCGCCCGTGCCCACCGAACCCCAGCCGGTCGACAACGACCACCACTTGGACCCGTTCACCCGCGGCGTCGTGCACCTGTGGCGGCAGGCCGGCACCCCCGGCAACACCATCGTCGTCAAGGTCGACCGGCACCCGGGAACCGACCACGACATGACGATGATGCTGCGCGCCGGCGAGATCGGCCGTCCGATCACCGGCGTGAGCCCAGCGGTGGTCGCCGCGGCGTTCGGCGTCAGCGAGAACGTCGTCCACCTCGCCTCCGTCGTCCAGGAGGACGGCCGCCA
>NZ_BBPQ01000041.1:40253-69783 GCF_000787855.1 Streptacidiphilus anmyonensis
AACTACGACGACGGCCGCGTGTTCGTCACCGTCGCCGGGGCCGACATCCTGGTCTTGCAGTGGGACGTCTCCCCACTGGCGAAGCAGTACCCGGCCACCCGCGAGCTGCTGACGCCCGACGCCGACGGCCGCTGGGTGTGTGGCTACCTGGTCAACGGCCAGCCCGCCCGCAACCGCGTCTACACCGATCGGGGCGCGGCCCACGGTCTGATCGTCGCTCCCACCGGTGGCGGCAAGACCCAGCTGATCGCGCTGTTCGTCGCCGCCGACAGCAACTTCGGCGCGGTCGTGTGGATCGGCGCCCAGGCCCAGGACGAGAAGTTGCCCGCACTGGCGCCGCACGTCGACCGGCAGGGCGACGGCGGACTGTTCATCGTCCGCATGCAGCGCGCGGCGCTGGCGCTGATGGACATCCGCGCCAAGATGCCGTGGGCTGACGGGAAGCTGCACGACTGGTCGCCCACCCGTCCCGGCTGCCCCTACCGGCCGCTGTCCCTGTACAAGGACGAGTTCCTGGTCGCCGCTCGGGAGGAGCCCTACGGCGCGGAGATCATGGACAACGCGGAGCGGATCGGCGTCAAGGGCCGCAAGTACGCGATCGGCGAGAAGATCGCCGGTCAGAGCTGGTACGTCCAGGACGGGTTCACCCAGCTCCTGAACGAGTCCCTGCTGGCGCTGTGCATCCCGATCGTCCTCAAGATCGCGCCGAAGAAGATCGTCGACATGTTCAAGTCCCTCTCCGTCGCGCCCGAGGACACCCCCGATCCGCTCCCCCGCTCCTTCTCGCCCGAAGAGGCCGGCCGGATCGACCGGATCATGAAGGGCGAGCCCGAGCCGCCGTCCAACGGCAACACCGGCGGCATCGGCTGGATCGTGGAAGGCGCCAAGCCCGAAGTCCTGCGCACCCTCTTCATGGACTTCGAGGAGCCCATCGCCCACCTGTTCCCCGACGCGGTCGCCCACCTGACCGACCACGAGATCGCGGAGCTGGACAAGCTCGGGCTCTGGTTCGACTGGCAGAACGAGCCGCCGCGCCCTGGCGAGTTCGGCGACGAAGAAGACGAGGACGGCGACGGCGACTGGGGCGACGGCCCGCGCGTCCGCAAGCCCCGCAACGGCGGAGGCGGCAAGGGCAAGGGCGGGCCCCGCGGGCGCGAGGCGTCCACCGCCAGCCAGGCACTGGACGCCATCAAGAAGCTCAGCGGCGTCTGACCCGCGCCCAGCACCTCGGGGCCGCCGCACCAGTGGCGGCCCCGACCCATACCCCCGCCCGGCCCTCGAAAGGCTTCGTCGTGATCGTCTCCCTGCCCGGTGCGGCCCTGACCGGCATCGCGCTGTTCTTCCTCTACCGCGCCGGCTACCGCGGCTTCTGGATCGTCACCTTGGCCGTCCTGTTCGGGTTCTTCCTCGCCAGCACCGGCGTCGCCCCCTCCATCTCGGCCTTCCTGACCGGCTGCGCCCACGTGATCGGACAGATCTGCTCCGCCCTCACCCGCTGACCCCCTTCCTGCCTGGAGGCACTGATGAGCACCGCCGACCGCTTCGCCGAGTTCACCGAGTTCGCCACCGCCACCGAGCAGCCCGCTCCGGCGCCGCTGCTGCTCCCGCCCGGCTACATCTCCGCGATCGACCCGGCCACCGGCACCATCGTCGCCGTCCCGGTCCAGGAAGCCCCCACTCCGGCTCCGGCCCCGGAGCTTGAGCCCGAGCCGGAGCAGCCGCTGTCCGCGTTCGAGAAGGCACAGATCTACGCCCGCCAGCAGCCGGAGCCGGTTCCCGCCGTCGCGCCGCCGCCCGCGCAGGGCGCCAGCCCGCTGGTCGGCCAGATCGTCGTCCTGGGCGGCATCGCCTCCCTGGCGATGCTCGCCGCCGGAGGCGCGATCTACATCGCCTGCGAAGGCCTGCACGTCGCCGGCCCCTCCTTCCACGACGCCACCGAGTTCCTCAAGTGGGCGGCGGCAGTCCTGGTGGTCGCTGTCGTCGTCGCCGTCGTCGCGGCCCGCAAGCTCAAGTCCGCCATGACCACCACCACAAGCAGCGACGGCACCGTCGTCAACGCCCTGGTCCACCGGCACACCGAGGTCAACATCGGCAAGCAGTCCGGCGGCTTCTGGAAGGGCCAGATCCACAACAACGTCCGCTGACCGACCGCTCCGCCTCGCCTCCACTGCGCGCCCGCCGGCCACCAGGCCCGGCGGGCGCAGTGGCGCCGGGACAGGCCGACCGGCCCCTGCACCGCCCGCACGCCCCTCCACTCCTCACCTGGAAGGCCCCGCCTTGGCGTCCTGGCGCAAACCCCAACCCACCGTCGTCGCACACGTCGTCACCCCTGCACCGCCCAGCTGGTGGAAGGTCAACCGGCACCTGGTGCTGCTCGCCGTCGGATTCGCCGCCGGTATCTGGGCGGCCGTCCACATCGCCCACCAGACACCGGCGCCCTGCACTCCCGCCGTCGCCCCCAGCCGCACCGCGGCCCCCGCGCACCCCACTTCCACTCACCCGACCGTCACCTACCGCCCCCGCCGCCAGTTGCTCCCCGCACTGGACCGGTGGCTGCGCTTCACCCGGGCCTGGTGCACCCGCTACCTCGCGCCGCCGCTGCGCCGCCGCCGGGCCGACCTGGAGGCCGCGCTCGCGGGCGGCTGGGAGCAGGCCGCCACCTGGGTCAAGGTCGTCGCCTACCTGTCCGGCGCCGCCGCGCTGATCGGCCTCGCGGTCCTGCTCGCCGACGTGGCCCTGGCCGCGATCCGGCACCTGGTGGGCGTCCACCCGGGCCTTACCAACTCCGTGACCGCACCCGTCTACAGCTATCTGCAGCACCACGACGCCGGACTGAACGTCAGCACCGACAACCTCTACAGCGTGTGGGTGTGGGCCGGGGCGCTCTTGCTGATCGCGGCGGGCTTCAGCTCCTTGGTCGGCCGCCTGGGATGGGTGGCCTACGGGAGTGCCACCACGGCAATGGTGTGGAGTGCGACCTCCCCGGACTCGCGGATGCTCGCGGCCGGCGTGGTCGTGCTGCTGTGGACGCTCGTCAGCCTGGTCGCGTTCAAGGGCGCGCGCCTCCCGCTGCTGGTGAACGTCAGCAGCAACGTCACCAACATCACCTCGCCGCTGCCCGTGCCGGTGCCGCACGAGACGGAACACGGCGACGTCTGGTAGCCGGGTGAAGCGGGGTCAGTCCATGTCGATCCGCAACTGGCCCCACTCGTCCACCCACGCGGGATAGATGAAGCCGTCGACGATCGCCTCGTCCACCAGGACCTCCACGTCGTAGTCGACGTCGATGACCAGGACGCCGTTCTCGTCCGTGTACGCCGGCCACACCACGCCCCGCGCGATCACCGCCTCGAAGTCGACGACGTCCGGCTCATCGTTCGAGAACCACCCCATCGCCGCCCCCTCTCCGCGCGCTTGTGGTCACCAGACTGACGCACCGCCAGCTGGCGCGGTAGAGGATCCGGCGGATCAACCCCCGCAGGAGTCACATGCCCAGCAACCGGGCCGCTCCCGGCCCCCACCCGCACCCGGTCACCCCTGACGGGCTCCCCACCGGCCAGGAGTGGTGGCACGGCTGCCCCGACTGCCACCTGCCCATCCAGGGCGGCCCCGCCGGACTGACCGCGCACCGCCGCACCGTGCACACCCACCGCGGCGACCCGCGCATCCCCATCACCATCCGCCTCGACTTCTGACAGCACCGCGCACCGCAGCACCGGCCTGAACGCCTACCCGTGCCGCCCCGACCCGGCGACCAGCCGGGGACCGGGGCGGTCGCGGTGGACCTTCAGTCCTTCCCGAACCGACCGACGGAAGAGGCCCCGATGACCGCCACCACTCTGGACACCCTGATCACCGGCATCACGCCCGCCTATCAGGGCGAGCTGCACCGCGACGACGCCTACGCCGTCGTGCTGGGACTGCTGGACCACTGCCGCGCCGTGAACGACAACGCCACCACCGACGCCACCGAACTGTGGCAGGTCCTGCAGACCATCCCCGGCTGGGAGAACTTCGGCGGCCGCGGCCGCCTCCACCAGCTCCTGCACACCGCCGAATCCGACGCCCAGCTCCGACGTGCGCCCGGCGGCGTCCTGCTGGTGCGCCTGGACGCGCCCGACGCCGGCGGACCCGAGCACGTGTGGGTCCGCCTGGAGGGCCGCAGCCGGGCCGAGGTGGAGGTCATCGGCGCCGACCCGTGGCCCAGCGCGCAGCTGCACGCCCCCGGCCCCGCCTGGTGGCGCTGCACCGGCTGCCGCGCCAACTCCGGCATCCAGGCCGCCGACTTCGAGCAGGTCCGCGACGACGCCTCCGAGCACGCCGCCGACTGCCGCGCGCTGCCCGCCCCCGCCCACCGCCCGACCAACTGACCCAGCAGCGGTCCCACGACGCCGCAGGCCCCGGACAGCAGCCCCGCGACTTGACTCCTCATTTGGGGAGTCAAGCCAGGCGCCCAGCAACAGTAAGGCCCAACCCGCTCACCGCCGACCAATCCGGAGCAGACCGTGTCCGTTCGCCACCTCCCCAGCGCCCTCTCCCCCACCACCCCCGAGCCGCCGATCGAGACGACCCTGCTCGCGCAGACCGCCAGCGCCTACGACGCCTACCGCGACTTCGGCACCGCCCGCCTGGACGTCACCGACATCCAGGCCCGGCTGCTGGAGGCCCGCGCCGACGCCCTGTACGACGCGCTCGGCCTGGAGGCGCTCCTGGCAAAGGCCCGTGAGACCGGCCACCTGAACCAGGCCGTCGTCACCGCGCTCGAGACCGCCGTCGACGACGCCCACGAGCACACCGTTCTGCTCGCCGACGCGATCCGCGCCACCGCCCCCTGACCCGCTCCATCACCTTGAGAGGACCGACCGTGCCGCTCCCCGTGTACGAGCCCTTCCACCAGTCCGACCGGCCCTACCTGATGGACAGCGTGCTGGAGGGCGAGTCCGACTGGGCCCTCGCCCGCCTCGCTCTGAACAAGCGGTCGTTCGCCCGATACGACCCCGACCCGCGCGCGGACGAAGCCCAGGAGATCGGCAAGCTGTTCACCGCCGACGAGGCCAAGAGGGTCGACGCCTTCCTGGCCGCGAGCCTCCAGGACACCGACCGGCTGGACGCGATCGCCGACACCTGGGCCGTCACCGGCGACGACCTGAAATGGCTCATCGCCGAACTGCGACAGGCCTGGCAGCGCCTGGACCGGTTCCGGGACCGTATCGACAACTCCGGCAGCCTCGCCGACACCGGCTACCTCTCCAGCGCCGTCGACTACATCCACTGGTCCAGGAAACCGCAGGCGCTCTCGCCCTGCCCGGCCCCGGCCTGAAGCGCAGGCCGGCCGCTGACCGTCCGACAGCGGCCCGCCACCGCGCCCGCGCCACCGAGCAGTCCAAGGGGGCGGCCGCCAGCAGGTAGCCGCCCCGCCCGTTCACGCACCCCCGGCAGCCCGCCGCGGTGGGCTGCCACCCAGCGAAAGGGAAGCAGCCCACATGACCGCCCTGCCCTTCGAGCTCCCCGCTGTCGTCGTGCTGATCGGCGCCTCAGGGAGCGGCAAGACCCAGGCCGCCGCCGCGTTCCCGAGCCAGTGGCGGCTCTCCCTGGACGAGTGCCGCCGCCTGGTCGCCGACGACGCCGGCGACCAGAGCGCCACGGCGGCCGCCGTCGCCGTCTTCGACCAGATCCTGTCCGGCCGTCTCATGCGCGGCCTGACCACAGTGGTGGACGCCACGAACAGCGAAGCCGCCGTCCGCGCCTCCCTGCTGCAGCGCGCCGATCAGCACCGGCTGCCCGCCGTCGCGATCACCCTGCGCACCCGCCTGGACCTGTGCCAGGCCCGTCAGCACCTGCGCCCGGCCAACCGACAGGTCCCCGCCGACACCGTCACCCGCCAGCACACCGCCGTCCCGACCACGGCGCAGCTGCTCGCCGAGGGCTTCGCCCAGGTCCACGACGCGGCCGACCTGGACCTGCTGCGCCTGGCGCTGGTCCGGGCCGCGGCCGCCAAGCGCGACCCGCGCACCACCGTGCGCGCCGCCTTCGGCCCGGGCCTCACCGCCGTCTACGCCCCCAGCCCCAGCCCGGACATCGACGGTGCCTTCGTCATCGCCGACCGCAAGGTGGCCATCCGGACCGTCGACGGCGACGCCTTCCAGCTCGGCTTCCAGGCCCGTCTTGACGAGCCGTGCCCCGACTGCGGCGGTCCGCAGTGGGTGCGGGTCGACGGCCCCGCCGACCTGCTGGACGTCTACACCGGCGGCCAGCCGGACGAGCCGATGTGTGACCGGTGCGGCTGAACGCTGCCGCCGGCTCTGCCGCCATGACCGTCAACGGGAGCCGCACCGGACGGCCCGCCTCCCCCACGCCGCACCGACCGACCGCCTGGAGCAACTGATGGACACCGCCGACGTCGTCGTCCTGGACGGCTTCCTCGATGAGGAGACCGTGCCCGGAGACGCGGACTGCACCACCGCCCGCTTCCGCATCGTGATCGAGCCCACGGACGAGCGCACCGACCAGATGGTGCTGCCGTGCAGCGTCAGCGACCCGATCCTGGCCCACCAGGTCGTCACCGACCTGCGGCCCGGCGACCTGCTCCGCGTCACCGGCTACCTGCGGCTCCCCACCACCCCGGACGACCCGATCTGGCTGCACGTCCTCGCCCTGGAGCTCCGCGCCCTGGTCCCCGAACCCGCAGACCAGGCCGAGCCGCTCACCGCCCAGCCCACCATCTCCGAAGACGGCCTGATCGAGCGCTTCGGCCGCTATCTGCTCTTCCACGACCCCGTCGGCGTCAGCTTCGTGTGGACCGAGACCGGCACCTGGGTCGGCGAGACCGAAGACCTGGACGCCCTGTCCGACCTGATCCGCGCCTTCGAGCACGCACACCCGGGCACACCCTGACCCGCACCCTCCAGCTCGCCGGGGCGGCCGTCGACCTCGAGCCCGGCCGCCCCGGCGTCACACCACCAGGAGCACCGCATGCCCCCCATCGAGATCACCAGCTTCGGCTACCTGCACGGCGACCCGCCGCCCGCGCACGTCACCTGCGACCTGCGTCAGCACTTCCGCGACCCGCACTGGAACCCCGAGCTGCGTCAGCTCACCGCCCGCGACGAACCCGTCGCCCAGGCCGTGATGACCACCCCGGGCATCCTGGCTGTGGTCGACGCCCTCGCCGCGATGGTCCGCGCCTACCTCGCCGGACCGGCCCAGGCCCCGCTGAAGGTCGCCATCGGATGCGCCGGCGGCAGGCACAGGTCAGCCCAGGTCACCCAAGCACTGGCCCAACTGCTGCGTGAGGAAGGGACCGCCGTCACGGTGGTTCACCGCGACATCAACCTGCCGGTCGTCGCCCGGTGAGCGGCCCGACCCGCTGGAAGCGCTGCGGCCACGGACCAGGCCGGCTCCATCCAGGTGACCAACGTGTGGTCGACGCGTTCCTCGCCTACCTCAAGGCCCGTAAGGCCGCAGCCCCCTGGTCGCCCGGCGACGACGTCGCCGTCAGTGTCGGCGGAGGCGTCGAACGCGCCCGCACTCACGAGCAGCACGGCACACCTGACACCGAGACCGTCGTCCTGGCCCTGCTCGACCCGGCCGGACAGCGGCAGCCCACCGAGTGGCTGCGCTGTCCACGGGAAGCCGTCGCTGGCCCCTGGGACGACGCCTTCGCTCCGCTCTCCCACCCCGGCATCGAGACCGCACCGTAGAACCCCGGAGCGGCCGTCATCCGCCAAGAGTCCGGCCGCTCCGGCACCTCCCGCCAGAATCCAGAGAGGCTCCTTCATGTTCGCAGTCGTCTTCGTACTGCTCTACGTCGCGCACCTCGCCGCGGATTACCCGCTTCAGACCGATGCGCAAAGCGCCCACAAGGCCGGCCCCGGGCTCACCGGATGGCGTGCCAACCTCACCCACTCGTCCATCCACGCCGCCAGCTATCTCGCCGTGCTCTTCGGAGGCGGCGCGCTGCTCCACCTCCACCTGGGCGTCGGCCTGGTCCTCGGGGCTGTCGCCTGGGTCAGTGGACTCCACGCGTTCATCGACCGCCGCTGGCCGATCACCTGGTGGATGGACCACACCGGGCAGGCTGGCTTCCGGGCCAACGGCGGTGCCCAGCACGTCGACCAGGTCGCACACCTCGCCCTGGGCATCCTGCCCGCCGCCCTGGCCATCGCCGCACTGACCTGACTACTGGCACACTCAGGCCCCCACGACTCCTACGGGAGTCGTGGGGGCCTTTTTGCGTTCGGGCGGCACAGGAGCCGTGGAGCAGCCCAGCGATTTCGTCGCGCAGCGCTACGCTCAACCCGGCCGAATAAGGATGCCCCGCCTGCCAACCAGGCGGGGCACCGTGGAGGCCGCCACCAGAACGACCCGGTGAGGAAGATGATGACGACCACCACGCCCGAGAGTATCCCGCGCTCCGAAGCGCTCGCCGCAGCGCAGTTGGAGGCCCGCGCCACGCTGTCCTGGCACCAGCGCGGCAAGAAGAAGGTCATCGCCATCGGTGGCCTCAAGGGCGGCGTCGGCAAGTCCACCATGAGCGTCTACGTGGCGCTCGTCTACGCCGTGCACTACGGCCTGCGCGTGCTGCTGGTCGACGCCGACCCGCTGTCGCAGACCGCCTACGACTGGCACCGCCTGGCCAAGAAGAAGGGCGACCCCCTGCCCTTCGCGATCGAGACCTGGCCGCACGCCCGCGTCGGCGAGCGCGTTCTGGAGGACACGGACGACTACGACGTAGTCGTCATCGACTGCGGCGGCGAGTCCAGCGACATCTTCGGCAGCGCCGTCGCCGCCTGCGACCAGGTCCTGTTCGTCACCTCCCCGCGCAAGGCGGAGATGCGCCGCATCAAGGGCTCCCTGGACGGCGCCCTGTCCGCGGCGAAGGAAGCCGGCCGACTCGCGCAGATCGACGCCAACGTGGTCTTCACCCGCGTCAAGAACTCCCGGGGCAGCCACAACGAGGCCGCCCGAGACAAGGTGCGCGACGCCGGCTACGACCTGCTCGCAGCCGAGATCCCCGACCTGGTGGACTACGAGGACGCCATGGAGACCTGCCCCAGGGACCTCGGCCACTACCTCCAGCTCGTCCAGACGATGGAGGCCGCAGCCTGATGGCGCGTCTCGCAGATTTCGACCTGGACGACTCCAGCCCTGCCGTCTCCCCGCACGCCCTCGCGGCCAACGCGGCGGAAGCCGTGATGAAGCTCGCCACCGCCCTCCCGTCCATTAACGACGTCGCGGAAGTGGAAGAGGGTGACCAGTCCGACCTCAGCGCGAAGGAAGCGCAGCAGAAGGAGCAGACCGAGACGGTCATCCGCACGGCCCACGCCACCGGCAAGGCCGCCGTGTGGGTCATCGGCCAGGGCATCGCCATCATGACGAAGGGCAAGCTCTACCGGCGCACCCACTCCACCCTGGAGGACTACGTCGCGGAGCTGATCCCGGACGTGGTGCCGCGACAGACCCGCCGCTGGGTGACCGGCTCCAAGGTGGCACTGGCCATCGCCACCCGCCAAGGCGAAGCCCCCGTCGAGTCCCAGGTGCGCAAGCTCACCGACCTGCCCGAAGAGGTCGCCGTCGAGCTCTACGTCGCCGCCAACGACGCGGCCACGGCCGCCGGTCAGCGCCTCACCGCAGAGAGCCTGGGCCAACTCGCCCAAGCCGTTCGTGGTGCCGATCTTCCCCAGGACGGGGCCAAGGCCCGCATCGCCCTGCGGGAGTGGGCTGACGCCCTGTTCGCTCCCCCGTCGGAGCCGGAGCCCAAAGGCTTCGATGGAGACGGTGCGACATCCGACTCGACAGAGGACGAGAAGGACGGCACCGGCGTCCAGGATGCCGAGGTAGTGGAGCAGCCACACCTGGACTCGCTCGGCCGAGGCTTGATCGAGCTCAAGGCCGCCCGCAAGCGGATCACCAAGGCGACCTTCGAGGGAGCCCAGGCGGAGGGCGACCCCGAGCAGTACGCCAAGCTGCTGGCGGACATCCGCAGGCTCCTGGGGCAAATGGACGCCGTCGTCGCACGGGCACCCCAGCTGATCACCGACGGCAGTTGACGCCACGGCGATAAGCCCCACAGCTCTGCCATAATCGAACATGAGTCGAACACTTCGGGACCAATTGGTCCTGAAGTGTTCGACTGCCGATTCGAACAAGGCCCGTCTGCTCTCGTGCACCCCCCAGTGTGGCTGCGTGCGGGCTACCCGGTCGGCACCCGCGGGGACGGAGCAGCAAGCCCGCGAAGGGCCCCTCGCCTGGGCGGTCTGCACAAGGCGCTATGCCATCCTCGGCCGGGATCGCGGATTCGCCTGAGGGGCAGCTTGCTCCTTGAATACGTTGTGTTCATGGCGAAACGAAGAGGAGCACGTGGCGGCTCTACGCTGCCGCGACCGCTGACCGGTGCCCGCATCGGCGACGGCTGGGCACTCCCCCGCGGAGGCCGGATCCGCCTTGCGCGTCCCGGCGAAGTCCCGCCAGTCACAGGATTGCTGGAGTCGGTTGACGTGAAGGTCGACTCCCTGGTGGCAGAAGGCGTCGATGACGGCCGCCTGGCCGCCATCTTGAAGGCCGGCTTGGACGGCGGCCACGACGCCCTGCTCCGCGCTCTCGCCACCACCCTCGCAGGCAACGACCTGACTGCCATCGTGCCCGGGCTGTCACTGGTCCTGGTTGCCGAAGACGCGGACCAGCAGATCGTCGGAACCCTGGTGGCCCTCCCGCCCTACAACATTGTGGCGGGCCTGGCCGACCGCGGTGTCTCGGGCGAGCGTCTGGCCTTCCTGTGCGTGGTCATCGCGAAGATCAGCGGATTGGCTGTCGCCGACTCTGCCCGCGGCCACGGGATCGGCACCCAGCTCCTCAAGCGCGCAACGCAGATCTACCAGCAGCTCTCCTATCAACTCGTCTACGGCCAGTTCGACGCTGACTCCACCACGCTGCCCGCCTTCTACACCGGACGGGGCTTCGCGGTGAAGGCACCCGGCGAGGGCGAGGACCTGTCCGTGTTCCTCGGCATTCCACTCGGCGTGCACTCCGGTCCCACCGAGCGGCTGTTCACCCGCTGGCGACGCTGACCCTGAGCCGTTCCGCTCTCCCCGCCCTTGGCGGGGAGAGCGAGCCGGGAGTTCTTGGAATCACGGCGGCGGTCGCCGGCGATGCGCGAGCATGACAGGTAGCCGCCGCCCGGGGAGGGGAACAGTGGAGCGCTACCAGCCGGTCTTTCGCGGCAAGCCGTGGACCGAGGGGCTTCGAGTCCTGCACATCTACGCGGTGCCGTCGTTCGAGGGCGACCTGGCCAGGCTGATCTACCGGTGCCGGCGGGCCATGGACGGCACGCCGATCCTGCCGACCTCCGAGGACTTCCTGCACATCACCTTGGACGTCGTCACCGCAGCCGACTCCAGCGGCGTCACCGAGCGGCAGCGAGCCGACCTGGTATCCGCACTGCGCGACGAACTCGCCGACGTCACCGCCTTCGACCTCACCCTCGGCTCCCCGCTCGCCGTCCGCTCCGGCGTCATCCTCGACGCCCACCCGGACGACGAGATCGACGACCTCCGCCAGCACGTCCGCTACGCCCTGGCCCGCGCGGTGCGCAGCGACCGCTACTACAGCGCCCCGGCCGCGCACCTGAGCCTCGGCTACGCCTACCGGGACCGCAACGGCGACCAACTGGCCGAAGCCCTGCGCCAGGTGCGGCCCAGCCACGCCACCACCCGGATCGACGCCGTGCACCTGGTCGACGTCCTCTTCCAGGAGGCGTACGCCGACGGACACCCGGCGTGGGAGCTGACCTGGGAGCCCGTCGCCGAGATCCGCCTGCGCAGCGCCGACCCTGACGACGAGACCGTGTGGATCCAGCAGGGCTACTCCAACGACAGGCGGTGGACCGCCCGCCTGCTGCGCCGGTACGCGGACGGGCTGGGGCCCGAGGGCAAGCTGGTGACCTGGCGGATCTGCGCGACCCCGGGCGAGCCCGTCGGCACCGCCGACCTCGGCGCGTTCGTGCTGCCCGCCGGCACCGCGAAGGAGCAGCGGGCCCGCGCGAGCGTGGGAGCCCGACAAGGCCACAAGCAGGGCCGCGCACTCGGATACGGCATGCCCTTCGAGAAGGCCGACGGCACCGGCCAGGTGACGTACACCGCCACCCCGGAGGTCGCCCGCATCCTCACCGACGCGATCCGATCCTCCGCCGACTTCGCCCACCTGTGTCGCATCCAGCCGCTGCTCCACGACCAGGCGGCGGCCCCCGCCTGAGCCCCGCTGCCATCGCCGACTGGCTCGTCTTGGCCGCCGAGGCCCGGCCCCGGTCAGTCGGACCGATGGCTGAGCCCGCCCCCGACGAAGGAGATGACGATGACCGAGCTGGACGTACCTACCGGGGAGCCGTTCGAGAAGAAGTTGTTGGACCTGGCCGACCGGCTTGGGATGGGCGACGTCGCGGACGGGCTGCGCGCCGACGCCCGGCAGGCCGAGTGCGTTGAGCGGGTCGTGCGCGTCTGCCAGTTGGCAGGGTTCCCGATCAGCGTGGACGGCGGCCCCGGCGTGCAGATCAGGCTGATGCCGGAGGACCCGTCGTCGGGTACCTACTTCGCCGGGGCGGTCGCCGTGTCCTGGATGCCGTCGCGGGAACTGGACGAGGCCAGCGACGACGCGAAGCCGGGGGAGGAGCCGGCGGAGCTCTGGTCGACCGTGCACTATGCGATGCAGCCCGCACTTGCCGCAGTCTTGCAGCGCGGCGGCTGCCTCACGGTGATCGACTCCAGCGACGGGGAACTGATCGTGCGCCGTGTCCGGGCTGAGGGCGCGGTCGGCCTGCACGACCTGTACCGCTACCGCGCCCCGGCGGAGCCGGGCACCACCGGACAGGGCGAGCCCGGCACGATCCTGGACCCGGCCCCCGGAATGTCGCTCGACTGAACGGTCGGCCTGCCTGCCTTCGTGCCCCAGCGCTGCTGTGGTGGGGCACGGTGCGTTCCGGGGCCGGGGCGGGTGAGGTCGCGTCCCCGTGCGCTGTGGGGCGGGTGGCAGGGAGCCGGACGTGGTGCTCCAGGTCGTCTTTGATGTGGGCGCGTCCTGGCCGCATACGGACCGTCATACTTGACGTGCTCAAAGTGAGCTGCCGAATGCCCAAGCGTGGAGGGACCGTGTTCAAGGCACTGCGTGAGCAGTACGTGGCCAACCAGGAGCAGCAGCGTCAGATTGCTCGGGAGAAGTGGGAGCAGGAGAAGCGCTGGCAACAGGAGGACCGGGATGCCGCCTTGGCGGCCATCGCCACGAACGCCGTGGGCTTGGACGAGCACAACACCGCGCTGAAGCTGGCAACAGGAGTCTCGTACCTCACGCTGGTGTGCCACGAGGACACCTGGACCTTCGTCGCCACTCATGCTTTCGGCTGGTGGAAGCCGACCTGGACCAAGAGCACCTTTGACAGCACCGACTACCACGGCCCCAACACCGCTTCCATTTACGCGAAGGGGTTCACTGTCAACCCGAACCTGAGCTCCGGTCGGATCAAGAAGTCCGAGAACGGGATGCAGACCGTCACGCTCTCCGGCCACAACCTGGTCCGGATCCTGGAGACACTGCGGTCCGGAACCGCGGGGCCGGACCTGGTGAGCTCGGCACGCTGCCGGTCCCTCTACAGCAAGTTCGCCACGTTCGTGGCCATGGTCGATCCGGAGGCACCGGCGGGGCAGACCACTGGCGTGCGGTTCCTGATCGACGACAGCGTCATCGCGGAGCCCGCGTCGGCGTGACCCGGTGCCCCTCGTGCCGCAGGACAGCCTGTGGCACGAGGGGGAGCGGCGATCTGAGGACTGCACAGCCGCCTGCCGCAGGTCAGCAACAGGCGGCCGGGTTCAGGGGAGCAGGCGGAGCAGCGCCGCGGTCTGTGCGATGAGGACCTCTGCTTCGTTGCGGCTGTAGGTGTGGTCCTTGGTGCCGAGATCGTTGTGCAGCGCGCCGCCGGCCTGATGCTCCAGAGCGGAGCGGATCTTGGACCACCGCTCCTCCGCGGTCTGCTGGTCCAGGTCCTTCTTGCCGGGCCACGCCCAGCCGCTCGCGGTGCGGACCTCTTCCAGCGCCCGGCGTACCTCCAAGATGGCCCCGTCGACGTCTTGGCCTTCCAGGCGGCGCTGCGCCTCACGCAGGTAGTTGGCGGCCACCTGCTGGGGCCCGTCGCCCACGGGGAAGGGGATCGTCATCTCGAGCCCGAGGGAGCGGCCCAGGTTCCGCAGCTGCTGACGCCAGCGGCTCTCGGCGACCGTGATGTACTCGGTGACCTGGTTCGCGCCGGGAAAGCCCGGGGCCCCATCAGCGTCGGGTGCCTGGGGCAGGAAGCCGCGGATCTCCAGTTCCAGATGCAGGTCGCCGTGGCGCTGCGCCTCCAGCGCCAGAAGCTGCGCGCCGGTGAGCAGGAACCGCACCGTGGACCGGTCGAAGCCGCCGTTGGCGAAGGCGATCGTCAGCCGGGCCGATCCCAGGAACGCCTTGACGTTGGTCTGCTGCTGGACGAACAGGTCGGCCTCCACCATCAGGAGGCGGCCGCCGGGGCTGCCGTCCGGGGCGTTGACCGCGAGCTGGACTTCGAGCCAGTGCGTGCCCATGCCCTTGAGGATCGCCAGGGTCTCGGGCTGGACGTTGACCACGTACTTCCCTGCGGTCTCGAAGCGGAGCTCGTTCACGCCGCCCCCTCTCGTTCGGATCGGATCATCTGCGCTGAATTGTCGCCGTCGGCACGACCCGGGAGCACCGGATTTTGCCCAGCGTCGTAGCCCGGACCCATTCCTTCATCGACGGCGCGTTCCAGGGGGCGGGACGGGGTGAGGTCGTGTCCCGGGTTACGGACCAGGGGGTGGAAGCGACGACGCCGCTCCCGACCGTGGCCCCAGCTGCGGGTTGACGCTCGCGGCTCAGACCTGGGTCCGACGTCACGTGCGAGCGCGCCGTGTGTCCGCGGAAACTCCCCAGGCCGGGGGAGCGATGCGATGGCACGGATCGTGAAGATCAAGGCGGGCCAGAAGGCACGGGTGCGGTACTGGACGCAGGGACACGGCGGCTGCACGACGGTGGCGGTGCTGGCCCGGGAACCGGTGTGGGCCGGGGCGGGCCTGGCCGGTCTGGGGCTGGTCGCGGGGGAGCGGGTGGACCAGGTCGCGGCGCAGTGGCTGATGGAGGGTCGGCACCCGCTGACCGGCCAGATGCTGCGAGAGCCGCGGACCGAGGCCCACCCGCACGCCAAGCTGGACGGCGCGCCGTTCGCGGCCGCGCTACGGGAGCTGGCGGCCGGGCGCGGCCTGGAACCCGGGCAGGTGCTGCGGTCCGGGCGCAGCCGGGAGCGGTGGGGCAGGTTGGAGCGGGCGCTGGCCAAGGCGGAGACGGAGAAGCACACCGCGTCGAAGGGGCCGAAGAAGCCGGGCGGGAGGAAGCGCGCGGACGCGTCGGTGTCGTACACGGACCTGCGGCGCCTGGCGAAGGACGCCGGCTTGCGCCTGGAGGACCTCTACGACCCGAGCGTGCTGGAGTTCGCGTGGGTCAACCGGGACAAGCAGAGGCTGGTCGGGGTGGCCGCGTTCGGGATGTTCGTGGCCTGGCCCAAGTCCATTTCGGTGGTGGCGGCGCTGGCCCCGCCGAGCGTGGGGAGAGTGATCTCCCAGGCGGTCGCCGAGACCATGACGGAACTGGTGGCCGCCATCGAGACGCTCGCCGGGTACGGCTCACGCGGACGCCAGGGCGGCGGCCAGCTGTCGCGGCGCATCGACGGGAGGGGCCTGGCCGCGATCGTGCTCCCGCACTTCCTGGCCCGCCGCACCAAGGACGGCCCGGGGGATCCCCACCTCCACGCCCACCTGACGATCCCGAATCTCCTCCAAGGCGATGACGAGGCCTGGGGCGGGTTCGGCGGCGGCGGTCACGACCTGTACCGGCACGTCGCCGTCCTGGGCGAGCTGGCCAAGGCCCGCCTTCGGCAGCGCCTGCACGCCCGGCTCGGCATGACGTTCGTGTTCGAGCCGGTCACGGGGGAGTGGGAGGTGGCCGGGGTACCGCTGGCGCTGCGACGGGCGTGGTCCAGCCGCCGCGAGGAGATCCTCGAGGCGGCCGGGCCCGGGGCGAGCGCGGCCGCGCGCCGGGCCGCGTCGGCGAAGCTGTCCGAGCGCCGCCGCGAGACTGTGTGGGAGCCGGTGCTGCTGATGGAGCGCTGGCACACCTTCGCCACCGACCTGGTCGACGACGTCCCGGCGATGTTCGCCTCCGCCGTCCCCGGCGCGGCGGCCGCGCCGGTGGAGCCGCCGACGGTGGAGGAGATCGCCGCCAGGCTGCAACTGCCACGTGTGGCCGCGGTGCGCCGCAAGGGCGCGGAGTACCGCGAGATCCTGGCCGCGGTCATCAAGGCGTTCCCCGACAACCTGACCAGCCTGGAGCAGGCCTTGGAGATGACCGACCAGGTGCTGGCACATGCCGGGTTCGTGGCACTGCCGCACCGCGATGCGACCGCCTTCCGCAACGCCGAGCGCTACCGCGTCCCCGCCGCCCTGGTCGCCACGTCCCGCAACCCCGTCGACTGGCCGGACCCCCGCGACGCCGTGACGACATCTCAGGCCCCGGCGAAGGCCCAGAAGACCGGACAGGCGCAGCAGCACCTCGACCTCGCCCTGACCGAACCCGGCCGGACGCGGCGCCGCCACCCCCAGCCACGCCCGGCCACGCCGGCGGACTGGACCGACCAGATAGAGATGGACCTCGGCCTGAACCAGCCCGCAACCGGCCCGGCCGGCCACGACGCCGGAACCGGGGAGCAGACGCCGACGGAGCCGGTCGACGAACGCCGGGCCGAGCGCCCGCACCGCATGCTCGTGGGCGAGGACCTGGCCGCCGCGCTCACCGCCGCCGAAACCGCCTACGCCCAGGCCCTCGCCGCCGCCGACACCAACGCCCTGGCCGCCGTGGCGCTGATGGCCGACGCACGGGGCGGGAAGGGGAAGGCGTGGCAGGCACTGCGCGCACGCCGGCTCCGGCTGGAAGAGGCCGCCGTGATGGCGCGCACGCGCACCGAGATGCTCAAGCAGGTCGAATCCGACCGCGAGAGCGGCAAAGCGCTCCAGGACCGCGCCAAGGCGCTGCGCGAACTCGCCGAGGAGAAGAGCAGGAACCTGATCGGCTGGAAGAGGACCGGCTTCACCGACGCGCAGCGCGACAAGGCCCTCGCCCTCGCCCGCGACCCCGGCGACGAACAGCCAGACGGCAGCGGCACGCGGATGAACCGGGCCGACGCACGACGCCACGCGGCCCGCCTGGAGAAGCAGGCCACCGACATCGAGAAGACGACGGAGGAGACGGAGAAGAGCGCCGGCCTGCTGTACGCGTCTGCGGTGGAGATCGCCGCGGCGGTCGGGGAGACGGCGGAGGCCGCCGTCCTCGAGGACGGGTGGGCACCGTGGCGCAAGGCCGCCGCGGAGCAGCGCGCGGTCGCCGTCGACGTCGCCGCCGCCGCGCAGGCCCGCCAGGACCGTGCGCGCAGGGACCGCGCGGCCGTCGGCGCCGCGCGCGGCGCGCTCGACCAACTGCGCGCTGAGCAGAATCTGCGCGCGCGGATGCCGAGCGCCCTGCGCGCGAGCGAGGACCTTGAGCGCGCGGAGGCCGCCGAGCGGGCGCGTGCCGCCGCGCGGGCCGCGCAAGAGCAGGCCGCGATCAACCGCGAGGCGCGCGCTGACGAGCAGCGGCGCTTCCAAGGGCGCGCCGGTGGCACGGGCCGCACGCGGTGACCGCGCCCCCGGACGTGCGGACCGTGCGCGCGCTTGGCCCGGTTACCGACTTTGTCCAGGAGGTTCGCGTGATTGTCCAGGGGAAACACGCCGCGCAGGAGGGCTGTGGACAGGCGCGCCGGACCGTTCTGCTGGGCCTGTCCATCGACCGCGTCGCGCGCCCAGACGCGGTCCGCCGCGCGCACCGCACTTCGCGCGCACCGTTCCGTACGGCGGTGCTCATCTGGCGCGCGCCCGGCCGCGCGGCGCGGCGGGTCCGCGCGCGCACCGCACCAGGGTCCGCGCGCTTCGGCCGCGCGGCGCGGGCCGAAGCGGCGGCGCTGCGGTCAGCACTGGCGACACGGTCCGCATCCGGTGCCCGCATCCGACACGCGCCGCACTCCGAGGCGATGCGCACCCGCCCGCTTCCCGCGCATCCGATACGCGCAGCCGCGCCGGCCCGGAGCGCATCGGATGCGCGCATCGGATGCGCATCGCACGTCACCAGGCGCACAGACGCCCGAGAAGTGCGCGCACCGCATCCGGGGCCGATGCGCGCCGCACTCCGCGGGCGCGCACCGGGAGGAAGGTGTCCGCACGGCGCATCGTCGGGACGCGCGTCGTTACTGCCGGGGATGCGCGTCGTCGCAGACCCTTACCCCCGCCCTTACCCCCGGCCTGTCTGTCCGCTTTTCACCCTTACCCCCAGGGCTGACGCGCACGATGCGCACCTCACGGGGAGCGCCTCCGCTGGGCGCACCGCACGCGCGCACCGGGAGGAAGGTGTCCGCACCGACCGCACCGGACTGCACCGCGCGCCGAACGCATCGCGCGCGGCGCGGTCGACCTGGTCCGCGCGCCCCGGGGCGCGCCTGCCCAGGCGCGCGGGTATCGACGCGCGCCGATGAATGAGATTCGGCGCGCGCGGATAGTCTGCGCAGCATGAACGAGGTGGAGGCCGACGCGGCGGCCGGGACGCAACTGTGTGCAGAGTGCCGGGGACCGGTCCCGCCCCCGGAGCTGGGCGCCAAGCAGGGCCGGCCCAGGAAGTACTGCGGCCGGGGCTGCCAGAGCAAGGCCTACCGCCGCAAGAAGGAGCAGGACCGGCAGCAGCAGCTCCGGGACGCCGTGGCAGCCGCGCGCGTCGAAAGCCCTGCCCTCGACCCGGGCCGCGACGCGCCCGGTGCGACCGTCGGCGCCCTGGAGGACGTCGGCACCGTGGACGAGGACGACGACCTGGACGACGTCGAGGCCGGGCCGCCGGCGGACGCCACGCCGCGCGAACTGGTGGAGTGGCACGCCGCCCAGACCGCGCTGTTCGCGCGCCGGTTCTTGCAGGACCTGGACGACGGCCATGACCCGGACCGGGCGATGCGCAGCCTGACCTTCTACGCCTCCGTCGAGGTGGCCCGGCTGTTCGAGGCGGCCCGCCAGGCCCGCCACGCCCTGCGCGAGCCCCGCCCGGCCGGGGCGATCGCGCCCTGGGCGGAGGGGCTGGAGGAGTTCGCCCAACTGGTGGCCTGGAAGGACCGCGCGGCTCTGCCCGAGGTCCACCTCGCCCAGCACGCCGCTACCGGGTCCGGCCCGCAGGAGGTGCCGCCGGTCGATCCTGTCGCCAGGCTGGGCCACCCGAACCTCGTCCTGCCGATGGCGGCCGAGGATGGCCTGTGGGACGACTGGGACATCGCCGGCTGGCGCAGCAGCGAGGAACACGTCCTGGTGCGCCACCGCCACCTGGTGGCCGGACGGGTGGAGCGGGTGGGCACCCGCTGGCTCGCCGTAGGCGGCCGCCGCTACCTGCGCGAGGGCCTGGGGACCGACTCGAACAAGCTCCGCTGGTTCGACAGCGCCCTGGACGCGGCCACCGCCGTGGCCCTGTGGCACCAGGCGCAGTGGGAGGACACCGGCGACGTGGTGTTCTGGCGGCAGTCGTGACCCCGGTCCTGGACGTGGACACCTTGTCGGTGTCGTGCCCGCAGTGCGGTGCCAGGGCCACGGTGATGTGCGGCGGCCGCAGTCAGCCGCACCCGCTGCGCCGGGCCGCAGCCCGCGATGCCGCGGCCGGACACCCGCGCCTGCCCGACGACTCCGGCCTCCCGGGCTTCGCGTTCGCGTCAGCGGCGGCCTGGGACTTCGAGGACGCAGAAGCAGGCTGGTCGGAGCCCGACCCCGAGCACGTCGGCGCGCTGGGCCCGGACGGTGAGAGCCTGTGCATGGGCTGCGCCCGCTGGGCGGAGTACTGCCCGGTGTGCGCGCGGGCCTGCTGGCTGTGCCGGGCACCGGCCGGCAGCGCCTGTACCCCGCTGCTGGGCAGCCGCCGCCTGCACCGCCAGGCCCACCCGTCCCGTTTCTGGCACCTTGACGCCGAAGACGTCGACGCCTACCTGCGGGCGCTCACCGTCGCCTGCCCCATCTGCGAAGCGCACCCGGGACGGCTGTGCCACTCAGCAGGCGCCGACCCGGCCCAGCGCCGTCTGCGCCGCCACGCCCACCATCGCCGCGCCGTCGCCGTTCCGGCCGACTGAACGGGGCGCGGGTCTGCGCTCAGGTGTCGTCGCCGTCCTCGGGGACGTCGACGGTGATGCTGTCCAGGTTCTCCACGCGGTACTTCGTGCCGAAGCCATCGGCCGGGTTGAGGTACTGGTCCGGCGGGAAGTCCCAGGGCAGCCCCCAGGTCATGGCCTTGCCGCGCATCCCGTTGTCGCGCGTGATGACGGTGACCTGGCGCGGTGCGACGGCCTGCTGCAGGTGCGCCGCGCGGGCCACGACTTCGTCGTCGTTGTTCGGCAGGCGCTGGTGCCCGAGCTCGTCCAGCAGGACGTGGACCTCGGTGCCGTCGTGCAGCGCGTAGCGGCCGTCGACGGCCAGGCCCTTGAGGACGTCGGTCAGCAGCTCGTAGACCCCGCGCGCCCGCTTCTTGATCTTCTCGCTGTTCTCGGAGTAGGACTTGGTGTCGATCTCCCCCACCACGACGTGGGGGATCACCAGCGTCGCCGGGCCCTTCCCGCATACCCGTGACCACGGGATCTTGTCGAAGCGCTGGCAGTGCAGCAGCGTGTTCGCGTCCACAACCAGCGCCCGCTGCCGGTAGACGCGGTACTCCTCCACGGTCTGCCGCATCTGGTTCTGCAGCTCCATGAAGTACGTCGCCACCTCGTCCAGCTCCCAGTGCAGCAGCAGAGCCGTCCGATAGGGCGTCAGGGGACTGTGCACGATGTGGCTGTAGTGCTCCCCGCGCAGCCGCGCCGGCACCGCCGGTTCGGCGAAGACCTCCGCCAGCTCACGGGCCGCCTTCGCGGTCCACTGGGTGTACTGCCGCAGCGTCACCACCAGCTCAGGCCCAGCCAGCTTGGACGGCTCCACGCCCGCCAGCGTCGGCTGGGCGAAGTTGGGGACGGAGTTGCGGACGTCGTTGAGCCCGCCCTGGACCAGGTCGTCGAGGAACCTGATCGCCCGCTCGCACGTCACTCCGGGCCGCAGCAGCATGGACCACTCCCTTGCCTCTCAAGCCGCCAGCACCGTTGCGGGCGACTGCACCAGCCGCATCGTGGCAGCCGACCCAGGCGGGCGGCCACCGAGATGGTGTCCGCCGCGCCCCAGCGCTCGTTGGGATCGGTGGAGACCATCCCCCATGGTCGACTCCCCGGGGCGGCGCACCGGACCTGGTGTGCGCCACCCCGGGACTCCTCCGGCAGCCCGCCCCCACCTCTTTCACGAGGTTGTCTACGGAGTGGTCTACGGAGTTGTCCACGGACTGTCCTACGGGGTTGTCCACCGAGTGGTTTACGGACTTGTCTTCGAACTGCTGCCCGCAGCGGTGAAGCAGCAGACCACCGCGCCGCGAGGGGGCGTCAGCGGCGCCGACAACTTCCCTGGGAGCCGGTTCCGGCGGCCGCAGCGGTCCGGGAAGCAACCGAAGCAGCAGCACGGCGCCGCGCGCAGCACGGCAGCAGAACCTCCGCGTCGCTGCTCTCCGAGCGCGCGACGGCGGCGCTGGTTGCTCGGTTGCTCCGCGTCTCCAGTTACACCGTTGCTGCTGCGGTCAGTCGGTTGCTCGTCCCGGCTGCGCGGGTGCTGCACTGCGGGCACAGGGCGGTTGCTCGACTGCGCCTGCGGCGGGGTGACATGGGAGGTGACATGGGTGACATGGCCGGGTGACATGGAGTCGGCCCATGTCACCTTCATGTCGGGTCTGACCTGGGCGAACACCGGCCACACCGGGCAGCGCGTTTCGCCATGTCACCATGTCAGCGCCGGTGGAAACGGCCTGCCGTCGCGGTTGCAGCGGGGCAGTCGCTGCCCGGCCTGGTCGCCGCGTTGCTCCACCGTTTCCCCGACGCTGGTTGCTCGCCGTGAACCGGGCAGCAGTGGGACGGGAAACCGGTGCGGATGACGGGGCAGCGGCAGCGGAGCAACCGGGTGGCCGCGGCGGCGGTCAGGGGCCGGCGTTCTCGTCCTGGTCCAGGGCGCGGTGGCCGGCCTCGGTGAGGCGGGCGGTCCACTGACGGCCGCGGCGGTCGGGTTCGCCGGACTCGTCCAGGATGACCAGGCCCATGGTGGCGAGGGGCTTGAGCGTGGCCAGGTGGAGGCCCCCGGTCCCTCGACCGGCGGGCACGCCCTGACCCTCGAGGCGATGCAGCAGGCCGAGGGCGTCCCACTGGCGGTCGGTTGTCGGGAGCCGCTGCGCGGAGTTCTCGGGCACGGTGCCGATCCTATGAGTGGGCCCGGTGGGCATGTCGGACACCCGTCCGGCCAGGGCCGGGCCGAGGCGATGAGGTTGCCTGAACGGTTGCTTCATAGGTGGCCTGAAGGGTGGCCTGAGCGGTTGCCGTACACGTTGCATGCACGGTTGCTTGGACCGGACGCTGTCGCCGGGCGTCAGGGCAGCTCAGCGGCCCCGTCAGGGCGGATTGGGCGCGCCGACTACTTCCCTACAGACCCCCTTTGCCCGGCCACGAATCCGTAGGAAGCATGAGCTAGGCAGCAGCGGGCGGGCGTACAGCGGAGGATTCGACGGGGTTCTACGGGGTGGGTCAGGCTGAGGCCCGGGGTTGCTTCTGCAGGTTGCTTCTGGAGCTGGCTACTGGCGGCTGCTACTTCGGCTTGCTACTCGGGCTTGCTACTAGAGGTTGCGTCAACGTTCCTCGTCTCGCGGGTGTTCGTGCAGCTCAGCGGCGCATTGTCCATAGCAGCCTGGCGCCGACTACTTCTCCTGGAGCCTGTCCAACCCCAGGGAAGTCCGACGACGTGGTGCTGGCGGGCGAGCTGATTGGCTGGCGCGGAAGAGACGACGACGAAGAGCAGCGGAAGAAGCGAAGAAGAGCAGAGCCGGAGCGGTTCGTCCCAGAAGAAGGGAGCGTGCAGAACAGCGTGGGAGACGGAACCGACCCCTGCTGCTGCGCGCCTGCGGCCGTTGGTGATGTTCCGCTCCGCGGCGGCCGGACGGTGCGCTGCGCTGGCACCGCCCGGGGGACAAAAGGGACGGGGCCAGGCGCGTGGGGAGCGCGGGACGGACAGCTCCGGCGATAGCGTCGAGCCATGGCAGACGAGACGAGCAGCAAGGCCAAGCAGCCGCCGGCCGACGCCGAGCGTGAACGACGCGCCGACGAAGCGCGCGCGTACCTGCACCAGACAACCGGCGCCGAGGTGACACCGGCCATGGAGAGAGCCGGCAGAGCGCTGCTGGAGCGCATCGCCGACGACACCAGGCGGCGCGCCACCGGAAGCGCTCCGGGAGGCAGCGCCGCCTGACCGCCGCACCACGCTCGGTCAGCCGCTGGTGCTGACCGGCTGTACTCCTGCGCCCACCAGCCCGGGACCAGTTGTCCGGGCGGCCCAGACTCGGCGGACCTGGGCAGAGGCCTGGCTGTAGTGGTCGACGAAGGCCGGGTCGGCGAGCTGTTCCGGACGGGGCGCACCGCAAACCCAGGCGGAGCTGCGCGCCCAGATGCTCCAGGCCAGGGTGCGGACTCCGAACCGGGCCATGTCCAGGTCCACCTCCGCCAGATACGTCTCGGTGACCGGAAGCGGACCGCGGACTCGCCAGATCACGCCGTCCAGCGGGATCGGGTCGTCGTCGCCGAGTTCGAAGAGGAAGCGCAGGCCGCGCAGGCGCAGCACCGCGGCGCACTGCTCCGGGCTCAGGGGCGTCCTGGCCAGCTCTCCCGTGTTCGTGGTCCGCACGACGCAGTCCTCGTGCGGCAGCTGGCCGACGCGGGCGACGGCGACGCAGGACGTGACGAACTCTCCGAGCCGGTAGGGGCGGTCGCAGCGCTGGAGCAGGACCACGACGTCGAAGCCGGCGCCTTCGGTGGCGATGGCTTCCTGCAGCCGGGCGAAGTCCAGTTCCCCGACGGCGGGTTCGTCCCAGGGGCAGATGTGGCGGACCAGGCGGCCGGGACCGTCGGCTTGCTCCCACAACACGGTGGTGGTCGGCTCCGCAGGCACTGGCTGCAGCAGTTGGCCCTTGCGGGACGGGAAGCTGATGCGCAGTTCTGACTCGGCCTCCTGCAGGAGCAGGACCCGCAGGCCGCTGTGGGCCCAGGAAGCCGAGACGCCGTCGACCAGTGGCCGCAGCTCGTCGGTGCCGTCCGCAAGGAACTGCACCACGGGAACCGGCGCACCGGACCTGGCCCGGTGTTCCCGCAGCGCGGTCGTGTACTTCCCGCCCGCACGTGCGTCGCTCCGGGCGGCCTGGGCAGAGGTGGGCTGGCGCTTGACCATGACGGAAGTCTCCTCAGCCGATCGGGCCACGCCCCGGACCGGCTCGAACGACTGCCGTGCACGACGACATCAGGCGAATCTCGGACGCGGGCCTCGGAAGACCTTGACCAGCCTGCCCCGGGAAGAGCGTGGTGTATGCCGGGGAAGAAGCCGGTGAGCGGCAGTACGCGTCTAGCCGATCCGCAAGTTACAGGCACAGCCACGCCCCCGGGTGGCACGGCGCGCCCAGGGTCGTCCGAACGAGGGAGCCGCACGCCGACCCCTTGACCGCGACCGGCGGCCGCGGGGGCGATCCGCTCCGTCACAGTCCTGGGACGGTGCTCTGCACGGCGCCCGGCACCGGCGAGACCATGGGAGCGGAGGTGAAGCCCGTGCGCATCAAGGACGTCGAGATCGGCGGGACCTACACCGCGAGCATCCCGCAGCGCTTGCCTGCCGCGATGCGCCTGGGAGCGACGCACACGCCCCAGGCGTGGCACGCGGAGCTGCGCCTGCACATGCTCCGTGGCAAGCGCGTCGCGGTCACCGTGACCGGCTACGGAGACGCGCCCGACACGGTGCAGGTCACCCAGGAGGTCCCCGCGAACCGCGTCGCGCTCCGGCTGACCGCGGAGCAGGCCGCCGGCCTCGGGCTCGCCGCGGGGCAGGAGTACCAGATCGAGGGCTACGTGACCGACGACGAGGACCGCATCGTCAGCTTCCCGACCTCCGTGACGCACACGATCCCCGCGCGCTGGCTCCGCCCGAAGGACGAGCGCCTGGTCCTGTCCGCCGACTCCGAGATGTTCCACCGGGCCGTGGTCTGCCGGGACGCCGACGGGAAGACCCTCGCCGAGATCCGTGACGCGGCCTCCGACGCCCAGGAGCGGCTGCACCACGTCCAGGGCATCGCACTGGACGACCCCGACGCCGACTGGTCCGTGCTCACCGCTGAGACCGACCACCGCGAATGGCAGCGGATCGCCGGCCACCTGGAGCACTCGGGCCTGGACCGGTACGACCCACGGGCGGACCCCGACGCCGCAGAGCACCCGCCGCTGATCCGCTTCCGTCGGCGCTGAACGGCACCGGGACTGTGCGAGTGGCCATGGTGAAACACCCCGTGAAACACCCCGTGAGACAGGGGGTGAAACACCCGGTGAAATACCCCGTGAAACGGGCTGCGCAGCCGACCTCGACCGCGCCGCGTCATGCCTGGTCAACCGGGGAGGCAGCACGGTCTTGGACTCCGACAACCCCCTGTGTGGGTAGGCGGGGGTTGCTCTCCGACGGGTGGGGGCGCGGGGAGGGAGCCCGCGCACCGGCCTGGACACCGAGTGGGCTACCCCGTGGCCTGCCCCGTGAGGTAGGGCATGAGGTGCCCCGTGAGCTACCCCGTGGTCTGGCCTTGCCGCTGCTCCGCGAGCATCGGTCAAAGCCGCAGATCAGAACGACTGGTGACCCCTCATCGAACGCGGACATCCCCCTCTGCGCGCCCTTCCCGCCTGCGAGTGAAGCGAGGGAGGCGACGGGGCAGGCGCGCGCGGTGGGTAGGGGATGCTTGCTGCAGGGGGAGATCGGCGGGCGGGGCATCGAGACCGAGGCACTCCTTCGAAGAGTCCGCTGCCGTCTTCCAGTGGCCCGTCTGTCGGTGTTGATACGCTGCCCCGCACAGCCGCCCAACGACGCCCAGCCTCCGTCGGCGAGGCAGCGCAGCTGATGTAACGTCAGGTTCTTTGGGTGTAACGCCGGGGTGTAACAGCGGGTGTAACGCCGCGCGTTGTTACACCCCTGACCTGCACCGATACTCGCTCCAGGCCCGTCAGGGTGCACTCGCCGTTACGCCCACGTCGGAACCCCGTACAGCCCTCAACCCCGGTCCCGCCGGTCCTCGGCGCGCTGGCGAAGGTGGGCGAGAAGCCGCACAGCGGACGCGGCCTGGCCGCGCCGCTCGTAGGCGCGGTCGGCCATGGCCACCAGGTCGTCGCTGACCACGGTCACGCCCGCGTCCCAGCCGGCCTCGAACCGCTCACCGCGCTCGCGGTCGGCGCAGCCGGTGCGCTCGACCACGATGCACTGCGCCCCGGCGATGGCCCCGGCCTCCACCGAGCACAGCAGCTCGTCCACCTCCTCCACCGGCAGGCCCGCCCATGTCAGCACCTCCACGATCCGCAGCGCGGCGTTGCTCTGGCCCACTTGGTACTGGCCGACCCGGTGGATCGGGTCCTCGCTGCGCTCCAGCGCGCCGATGCCCGGCGTCACCACGTGAGCCCCAGCGCCGCCAGGGCCGCGAGCTGCTCCGCGGTGAGCTTCGCGCGGCGCGACTTCGTGTTGCTCAGCCAGACGCCCAGCTTCACCCTCGCCCCGTCCTCCGGCCCGCCCATGACCTCTTCCTCGTGGCCCCTGGGGACCACCACAGAGCCGGTCCGCGCCTGGTACTGGGCGAGAGCCGCCAAGCCCCGCGAGAACGCCGTAGAACGGCCTCCAGAGGCCTTCCGGGCAGGCTGCTGCTCCTCCGGGACGGGCGGGAACGGGACGACGCCCAGAGCCGTCAGGCGCTCGCGCTGGGCGGGCATCAGGCCCTGCCAGACGACGTGCTGACGCTGCCGCTCCAGCCACCGGCCCACGTCGTGGCCGTGGATGGTGACGCCGGGCTCCAGGTCGACCAGCTCGGCCCCGAGCTCGGTGACGCACTCGCGGACCCCGGCGTAGTGCCGCTGCCAGTCCAGCGGCCAGTCCGGGTTCCAGTCCGGGTCGATCCCGGCCAGCGCGGCCTCCCGCTCCGGAAGGCCGGCCAGCGCGCCCGGACGCCGCATGTTCGACAGGAACTGCCCCACCGGCTTGTCCAGCGCCGTCGCCGAGCGCGGAGCCGCCAGGGTGCCGTGGTCGGCGAAGTACGCCTTCACCGCGGCCAGGTTCTCCTCGAACGCGAACTCCATCGCGTCCCAGATCATCCCCAAGCCCTCCAACTGCGCCACGCGCTTGCCGGTCATCTGGCTGGCCGCGTAGCTCTTACGCTGCTCCGAGATCCACTGCCCCAGCGGGTAGTTGCCCTCCCGGTGCCCGAACGGCACCCGCAGATGCCCCTCCCGCGCCACGAACTTCTGCGCCGAAGCGAACCCGTGCATCCAGTCGAGCCGCTCGGTGTCGATCACATTGAAAGTCACCCACTGCGCGACCATCACCGGGTCACGCTTCACCGAGAAACGCAGGAACAGCCGGTTTTCCCTCGCGCCCTTCTTCGGCTCCGCACCGATATCAAAGGACGGATTGACGACGTTGGTCTGCTCCTCCTGCGGGATCGCCAGCAGTTCCACAGCCTGTTCGTCGTGAGCCCTCAGAGCGGTCAGGACATTCACCAACGGCCGATACGACCCCGAGGTGAACATATCCTCCGGAGCCTCCCCCGGACCCAAAAACACAGGCACAATCAGCGACGCCAACTTGCCCTGACCGGGCTGCTGCCGAAGCGCCCGACCGATCGCCTGGACGATGTCGTGCGGCGCACCTTTTGGATCAAGGAGTGCCACCGAGTCCACGGCCCGGATGTCGACACCTTCACCCAGCACCCGGCAGTTCGACAGGACCGCCCGCCGCGCGCTGCGCCCGAACTCCGCCAGCACCCGACTCCGGCGCTCCCGGTCGTGCTCACCCATCAGCCAGTCCGCCCAGATCACGGACGGGTACTTCTCCGGGTCCGCCGCGTGCAGCTTCTTCGCCACGGCAGGCAGGCCGGCCGAGTACGCCTGAGCCTCTATCGTCCGGTGGTGGAAGGTGATGCAGGTCTGCAGCTGATGATCCGACATGGTCCGCAGCAGCGCCGCGTGCAGGGCGCCCATTCGCTGGCCCCGGATCTCCTCCTGGCGCCGCTCGGGACTCATCAGCTTCTCCGGGGTGACCACCGGGTCCTCCAGCTCGACCACGATGATCTGGTACTTCGCCAGCAAGCCCCGCGCGACCGCGTCGGCCAGCGTCAGCTTCCACACCACCGGCCCGAAGATCGCCTCGTCGTCCATCGACGCGGCGAGCTCCTCCTTCAGCCGCTCGCGCCGGTAGCCGGCCTCCCGCACCTTCCAGGCGGGCTCCGCCCGCTCCTTCCAGATCCGCGGCGTCGCCGTCAGGTACAACCTCCTGGCGGCCGGGATCGCGGCCTGGTCGTGGATCTCCGCCCACGCCTTCCCCAGCGACCCGGACGTGCGGTGCGCCTCATCGACACAGGCCAGGTCCAGCGGGTCCAGACGCTGCCCGTAGACGCCCTCGAAGGCCTCCGCGAGCACGCCCAGCGAGCTGTAGGTGGCGAAGATGAGCACCGGGCCCTGGCCGTGCCACAGCGCCAGCTGCGGCGGGCTCGTGGTGCACCGCACGTCCAGCGCGAACAGCTCGGCGTCGTCGTCCAGCGAGCACACCGCCACGGCCGGCCCCGTGTGCCCGACCTCCCGCCACGCCTTCGCGGTCTGCGCCAGCAGGTCGAGCGTCGGCACCAGGACCAGGATCCGCCCGTGCGGCACCAGCCGGCGCGCGGAGGCTGCGGCGATGACCGTCTTTCCCGTTCCGCACGCAGCATGGACCTGCGCCCGCAAACCGTTCGGCGGGATACGCTTGCCCGGCGGGACGTCCAATCCGCGAATGATGGCGTCCACCGCCTCGACCTGATGGTCACGGAGCTTCACCGGCATATCGGCATTCCCTTCTCGGTGTCATCGGATTGGAATCCACGGCACGAGATGATCAGGCCGTGCTATCCGGGGCAGGGGTCCGCTTGCGATCCTGACTCTACACACTGCATCATCTGAGTGCAGCCGCTTTGACGAGATTTCCCACTGACGGATGATGCTACACCGAAACACTCCCACCTCGGGCAGTGATGCGGTAGTCTGGTGCCCTGTCAGAAACGGTTTCCCGGTGCGCCAGGCAGGACGGAGCGTCAGTGGAGTCCGGGACCGGCATCACAGGGCCGGCCGTGACGCCCCCTCATCTGACTTGCCGTCGAAACCCGGTATTAGCTGGGAATCCCTGACCTTACACAGCCGTCGGAGTGATGCACCCTCCCCTCCTAGTCGCGTAGTTCGGATTCCCGCTCGCGGGAATCCGGG
>NZ_BBPQ01000040.1:0-16035 GCF_000787855.1 Streptacidiphilus anmyonensis
CTTGTGGACGCGGGCCTGGTCCAGCGGGGCGTACGCCGCGTGCTCCAGCCGGGCGGCCACCCGGTGGCCCCAGCGTTCGGCGAAGAGGTGGGCGCGGGAGGGCTCCTGTCCCGGCGGCGTGGGCTTACCCGCGATCAGGTCGAAGAACCACGTGCGGGCGGCGTCCGCCCTGCGGTGCCAGCGGGCCTCCCGGCGCCTCGCGCGAGCGAACTTGCGCGGGCGGTAGGTGTACCGCCAACGGGCCCAGGGGCTGCGCGGACGCGCGAGCCGGACGGCGGCGATCCAGGACAGGCCCGGGATCATGATGCCGAGCATGCCGCTCCAGAACTTGCCCTTGAGCAGCGCCACGACCGTGAAGAACGCGTTGACGGAGATGATCGCGATCGCGCCCCAGCGCACCGGCGTGCCCGGACTGACGCCCAGCGGCAGGTAGCCGACCAGCAGCAGCCCGGCGAAGAGGATCCCGATGATCACCGCGTCGACGGACTTGCGGCCCTGCTCGCTCCAGTAGACGTCCTCCAGGTGCAGCAGCAGCGCGAACTCGTCCAGGACCAGCCCGCAGCCGATGCCGAAGATCAGCCCGGCCGCGTCGATCCACGGGTGCGTCCCGTCGGTCGCGAACACCGTGAAGCCCGCCGCGAGCAGGAAGAAGACGCCGAAGACCACGTGGTGGATGTGCAGCCCGCCGGGGGTGACGTTGCCGGGCCACCACTTCACGCCGCGCCTGATCATCCGGACGCTGAACCGGATGAAGAGGAAGGACCCGATGAACCCGACCAGCAGCAGGAAGAGCGGCTGTTTGCCGGGGTCCTGGATGTGGTGCGTGTAGTAGCCCCAGAAGTGGCCGCGCATCAGAAGCCCCGGGTGCGCTTGGCCGCGCCGCGTGTCTGCTTCGCGCCGCCGCCCACGCCCTGGGGGACCTTCAGGAAGAGGCGGGCCAGCTCGCCGCCGAGGTTGACGCCGACGGCCAGCGCGAGCGCCAGCGCGGCCGCGCGGATGACCGAGAGCAGGCCCTGGATCGGCTCGTTCTGGGTGAAGGAGAGCAGCCCGAGGTAGATCACCGACCCGGGCAGCAGCGGGCCGAGGGCCGCCGTCACGTACGGGAGCGAGGACGCGTAGCGGTAGCGGGAGGCCAGCTGGCCGAAGAGGCCGATGACGGTGGCGGCCACCGCCGTGCAGACGATGGCGGAGATGCCGGCGTGCCGCAGCACCCCGAAGGTGGTCCAGCCGACTCCGCCGATCACCGTGACGACCGGCAGGACCTGACGGGAGGTCTGCAGCAGGACGGCGAAGCAGAGCGTCAGCGCCATCGCCGCCGGGAGCTGGATCAGCGGGGCGGACTGCTGGGCGAAGGTCTGCTCGGGATGCAGGCTCGCCCCGAAGTTGACGCCGATGTAGAGCACCAGCGTCACGCCCAGCACGATGCCGACGACCAGGTAGAGGACCTCCAGCAGGCGGGCGGCCGCGGTGATGTAGAAGCCCGTCAGGCCGTCGGCGACGGCCGCGACGAGCGCACGGCCCGGCAGCAGCGCGTACAGGCCGCCGGTGATGATGACGGAGCCGCGCAGGTTGGAGCCGATCAGGGTGAGGCCGACGCCGAGGCCCGCCGCGGGGGTGGCCGCGATCACGAACTGGTAGAACTCCGGCAGGCCGCGGGTGGAGATCAGCCAGGCCAGCCGGTCGCCGATGACGGAGGCGACGAACGCACACAGCAGCACCAGCCAGGCCTGCCCGTCGGCCTTGCCGCCGACCAGCATCGTCGCCGCGCCCGCGAGCGCGCCGGTGGCCAGCGAGAGCTGCCAGGTCGGGTAGGGGTGCCGGTTGCGGCGGATCTCGGCGAGCCGGCCGTAGGCCTCCTCGACGCCGACGCGCTCGGAGGTGATGTCGGCGACGAGCCGGTAGACCGAGGCGAGCCGGGTGTAGTCGGAGCCGCGCCGCCGCACCACACGGGTCGAGGTGACCGGCGGCTCGACCAGCGAGGGCTGGTAGGTGATCGCGATCAGCGTGAAGGTGACCTGCGGCTCGCAGCGGTCCAGGCCGAGGGCGTGCGAGACGCCCAGCATGGCCGCCTCGACGTCCTCGGCGGCCTCGCCGCTGGCCAGCAGCAGCTCCCCGATGCGCAGCGTCAGGTCGAGCACGCGGGCGATCTTGGGCGCCGACACCTCCGAGGCCCGGTCCTCCGACTCGGTGCGCTCGAAGGCGGGGCGTTCGGACATGGGCGTGCGCAGCAGCGTCCGCATCCGGTCCGGCCAGGGCGCCTCGCCGGGCGCGCCGCGGCGCAGGTCCCGGCGCAGGGCCTCGACCGGGATGCCCATGGTCGGGGTGTAGCCGAAGCGCGCCCAGTCCTCGTCGGCCTCCTCCTCGGGCTCCTCGGAGGCCTCCAGGGAGGCTGGCGTGGTGCCGACCGGCCCGGTGGGACCGAGCAGCCCGGGGGTGACCGTCAGCTCCTCCTCGGCCTGCTCCCCGGCCCGCTCCTCTGTTTCCTGCTCCGGCTGCTCCGGCTGCTCGGGCTCTCCTGGCCGCACGCCCTCGGGCACCTACCGCTCCCCTCGTACTCTGGCTCTTACCTTGCCTGATCACGAGGGGAGACGCACACTCCGCTCCCGGGCGCACCGGTCCTGGCGGGCCGCTCAGGCGGAGAGCAGGCCGCGACCGAGCCAGTCGGAGGCGTCCTTGACGCCCGGCAGCGCGAAGAAGTAACCGCCGCCGGTCGGCGAGATGTAGTCGACCAGGGGCTCGTCGATGAGCCGGGTCTGGGTGGCCTCGAACTGGCGGACGACGTCCTGCTGGTAGCAGCAGAAGGCGAGGCCCATGTCGAGGTTGCCGACGCCGTCGATCCCGCGGTCGTAGTTGAAGCCGCGGCGCAGGATGCGCGAGTCGTCCGTCTTGGCGGTGCGCGGGTTGGCCAGCCGGATGTGCGCATCGAGCGGGATCGCGTTGCCCTGCGGGTCCTTGGCGTAGTCGGGGATGTCGGTCTCGTTCGCGCCGTCCAGCGGGGCGCCGGTGTCCTTGCGACGGCCGAACATCTTCTCCTGCTCGGTCAGCGAGACCCGGTCCCAGAACTCCACCAGCATCCGGATCACGCGGATCACCTGGTAGCTGCCGCCCGCCGCCCACGCGGGCTCGCCCGAGCCCGCCCGCACCCACACCAGGTGGTCCATCTCCCGGCCGGAGGTCACGTCGGGGTTGGCGATGCCGTCCTTGAAGCCCAGCAGGTTGCGCTGCGCGCCGGTGGGGCGCGGGGCGTTCTGGAAGCCGTCGATGCGCCACTTGACCTGCATCAGGCCGCGGGTGTGCTTGGCGATGTCGCGCATCGCGTGCAGCACGGTGTCCTGGCGGGAGGCGCAGATCTGGAGGCTGAGGTCGCCGTGGCACTCGGCCGGGTTCAGGTTGTCGTTGGGGAAGGTCCGCATCGGCGACAGCTTGGCCGGGCGCTGCTTGGCCAGGCCGTAGCGGTCGTCGAAGAGCGAGGCGCCGACGCCGACGGTGACGGTGAGGTCGTCGGCCGGGACGACCGGGCCGAGGATGCCGTTGTCGGACGGCGGCGCGCCGACACCGAGGTCCGGCGGGGTGCCGCCGGAGGTCAGGAAGCGGATCCGGTCGGTGAGGGTGCGCAGGAGCTTCTCCAGCCCGGCCCTGTCCTGGGCGATGACGGTCATCGACAGGAACGCGGCGAAGGCCGGGGCCGGGGTGGTGATGCCCGCCTGGTGCTCGCCCTGGAAGGCCACGGTGCCGGTGCTGAAGTCGCTCGACGGGTCGGCGGCCGCCGGAGTGGCCGTCGCGCCGGTGAGCGAGAGCGCCCCGCCGGCGATCGCGGCGCCGGCCGCGCCCGCGCCGAGCGCGGTCTTGACGAAGCTGCGGCGGGACGCGCCCGGGCGCTCCCCGCTGCCGTAGCCGAACGGGCAGGAGCCGGTGGATGGCTGGCGGTCGGTCACGTCGGTCATCAGGCGGACTTCCGGATCTCGAGCAGGTCGGGAATGGGCGAGAGGTCTTCCAGCAGCTGGCCGAGCGCGCCGTTCAGCTGGGCGCGCAGCGTCGGGTCGAGCTGCTGCACCGGGGTCCAGGAGCCGTCCGCGTGCTGCGTCTGCCTGAGCAGGCCGGAGAAGCGGGCGAGGTCGGCGTCGACGGTGCCGAGCAGGTCGGGGCTGCGCTTGGCGATCAGCGGCCGCAGCACCGACAGCAGCTCCTGCGTGCCCGCGACGTTGGCCTGCGCGGTGGCCAGGTTGGTGCCGCTGCCCTCGTCGGTGTCGGCGGTGAGCTCGAACTGGAGGGTGTTCTCCAGGATCTCGTGGGTGCGCAGCGGCAGGTCGGAGGGGTCGAAGTCCTGGCTCGGGAAGGCCGTGCGCAGGCCGGTGACGTCGGCGGCCAGCTGGTCGGCGACCGGCGCGAGCGCCGCGGCGGACTGCCCGTGCCACAGGCCGTACTCGAGCCGGTGGAAGCCGTGGAAGTCGGGGTCGTTCACGCCCTGCGGCAGACCGTCGGCCCGGCCGTTGATCTTCTTGTCGAAGTCCTCGAAGGTGCCGTAGGCCGCACCGAGGGAGGAGTACTGGAGGTGCGCGGTCAGCCAGTCCGCCTTGGCGGCGGCGAGGTCGCCCGTGTGCAGGTCGGCGGCGAGCTTGGCGGTCTGCGTCTGCAGCGTGGCGAGGCCCGCGTCGACGAACTGCTTGTACTGGGCGAGCGGCGCGGCCAGGTCCTGCTCGGAGACGGGCAGCACGGCCGCGACCGAGCCGCCGCCGGACACGGTGACGGCCGCGGAGGTGACGGCCTTTCCGCCGGTCGGCACGCAGCGCCAGGCGTACTGGCCGGAGCCGATGGTGGCGACCAGCGCCCGGGTGGTGCCGGGGGCCAGGCCCTCGATCTCGCCGTAGACGGCGTTGGTGGCCGGGTTCACCAGGTAGACCTCGGAGGTCTGCGGGCCGGTGTTGTGCATCTGGAACGTCTGCTGTCCGGGCTGCGGGGCGGTGAAGCCCTTGCCGCACTCGGTCGGCGAGACGGAGACGGTCGCGGCCGCGGCCTGCTTGCCGTCGGAGGAGGCGATGACCACGCCGGCGACGACCGCCGGGACGGCGACGACGGCCACCGGCACGACCCAGCGGCGGTTGCGGACCGGTCCGTCGGCCTCGGTCGTCGGCGCGGGCTGCTCGGCGACGGGCTGCTCAGCGACCGGCTTCGGGGGGACCGGCTGCTCGGCGACCGGCTTGGGGGCGACGGGCTTCGGGGCGCGCAGGCCGCGGACGAAGAGCGTCATCACGGTGCCCAGGTAGAGCACGTAGGCGACGACCTGGAGCCAGGTCATCTGCGTGGTGAGGTTGAGGACGCCCTGGACGAGGGTCGCGTACCAGGAGTTCTGGTCGACGCTGCCGCTGAGGTCCACGGCGAAGGCGGTGCCGCCCGGCAGGACGCCGCCCTCCTGGAGGTCGCGCAGGCCGTAGGCGAGGACGCCCGCCGCGATGACGATCAGGCCGACGCCGGTCCAGGTGAAGAACCGGGTCAGGTTGATCCTGAGCACCCGTCGGTACAGGCCCCAGCACAGGCCGGTCGCCAGCACCAGGCCGACGGCCGCGCCGATCAGCGGGCCGGTGGACTCGCCGGCGGTCTGCGCGGTGGTCCAGATGAACAGCGCCGTCTCCAGCCCCTCGCGGCCGACGGCCAGGAAGCTGGTGAGGATCAGCATCCCCGACCCCAGGGCCAGGGCCGCGGTCACCTTCTCCTTGATCTCGCCGGAGAGGTTCCGGGCGTTCCGGCGCATCCAGAACACCATCGCCGTGACGAACGCGACCGCGACGACGCTGAGGCAGCCGCCGAAGGCCTCCTGGGCCTTGGTCGAGAGGTTCGCCGAGGTGAAGGTCAGGATCGCGCCGAAGCTGAGGGAGAGCCCGACGGCGGCCAGGACACCCGTCCAGACCTGCGGCAGCCGGCCTCTCTCCTCACCGCGGACAAGGGTCGCGACGAGGATGGAGACGATCAGTCCCGCCTCCAGCCCCTCCCGCAGACCGATCAGGAAGCTGGGGAACGCGTCGTTCCACATCCTTGGCCCCTTCCCCGGGGCCGTTCGCCCGGACGCACACGTATGGCAGCACGCGCCGACCACCCCTCGGTGGTTAGCTTAGGCATACCTTACTAGCGCCTCAGGCGGAGAAGAACAGGGCCTCCCCTTCGGTCAGCGCACGCGCACCGTGACGACCTCGGAGGTGCGGTCCACGACCATGCGGCCGTGCGCGTCCCGGCCGACCAACTGGGCGCGGAAGGCCAGCATCCCCGGGTGGGCGGCACGGACGGTCACCCGCAGCACCCCCTCCCGACCGCAGTCGACGGCGCGCCAGGGCCCGTGGCCCACGCGCTCGTCCAGACAGAGGCGCACGGGGTGGCCGCCGAAGTCGTCGGAGGAGCCGCGGGCGCTCAGCGCGATCCGCTCCCCCGGAGTGACGCTGCGCGCGCCGGCCTGGAGCGCGATGGAGGACTTGGCGAAGGCCGGCCCGGCGGCCGCGACCGCCAGTCCGACGGCAGCCAGGGAGGTGGCCGCCACGAGCGAGGCGGCGCCGCGAGAGGACAAGGCGCGGGAGGAGAAGGCGCGGGAGGAGGCACGGGCGGAGGCACGGCGTGTGGACATGACGATCCCTCGATCCGTCACAGGCTGATTCACAGGCCGATGGTGCACAGGCTGCTGCGGAACACGTTCGGCCTGCCGAGACTGACAGATCGCAGAGGCCCGTTCAATCAGCCGAAGGTCGGGGAATGCGGGTTCGATCGGGGGGTTCCCGCTGCTCAGGCCGCGATCGGACGGAAGACCGGGCGCAGCGAGCCGTCATCCGTCTCGGCGACCTCCAGCCGCACCGGCGCGCCGCGCCAGATGCGGTGGGCGGCGGTCGGCGCGAGCTTGGCCAGCACCCGGAAGCCCTCGTCCAGCTCGACGACGGCGGTGCGCTCCTGCCGGTCTCCGGGGCCGAGCGGACCCGGCAGGGCGTGGATGCGCCCGCGCCCGCTGCTGCGCTCCCAGACGAAGTCCGCGCCGCCACAGGTGGCGCAGAGGAGGCTGACGCTGCTGAACCGCGTGGAACACCAGGCGCAGCGCTGGTAGCGCAGCTCCCCGTGAGCCAGTCCGTCGCGGTAGACCTCGGCCGGATCCGTCGCCGTCGGCGTCACCGTGCTCGTCATCAGTTGCCTCCTCCAACCTTCACGAACGATCGTTAAGTTAGAGGCGAACAAAGCCGTTGTCCAGTGGGCTCGCGCCCCGGAAGCTGGATAGAATCCCCGAACGATCGCTCAGTCACGTCGTACGTCGTAAGGACAGGCTCGTATGCGCCCTGCCGGTCAGACCGCGTTGCTCGAAGCCGCCCGGCAGGAGTTCGCCGAGCGGGGCTTCGGCAGCGCCTCGATCCGGAACATCGCCGCGCGGGCCGGGATGAGTCTCTCCGCGATGTACCACTACTACTCGGGCAAGCAGGAACTGCTGCACGCCCTGCTCGACGAGGGCATGGACCGGTACTTCGCCTCGGTCGCGGCAGAGCTCGACGCCGTCGGCGGCCACGACGCCGCGCCCGCCGAGCGACTCGGCGCCGTCGTCGCCGCGACCACGCGGTTCCGCGCGGAGCACGCGGCACGCAGCAACATCCTGCTGCTGGAGGAACGCAGCCTGGAGGCGGAGCGCCTCGAGCGGTACGGCAGGCGTCAGGCCGAGGCCACCAACCTGTTCCGCGACCCGATCGAGGCCGGGATCGCCTCCGGGGAGTTCCACACCCCCTACCCCGACGAGGCCAGGCGCGGCGTCATCGCCATGTGCAACGCCGTCGCCCAGTGGTACCGCCCCGACGGTCCGCTGACTCTCGGCTCGCTCGTCGACCGGCACGTGGAGCTCGCGCTCACGCTCGTGGAGTACCGGCCGCAGCGCAGCTTCGCCGCGCGCGGCCGGTAGCACGAGAGGCTCAGGCCTCGGACTGCTTGGCCTGCTGCTCGGCCACCTTGGCGCGGACGTCGTCCATGTCCACGGCACGCGACTGCGTGATCACCTCGGCCAGGGCCGGGGCCGGCAGCGCGCCCGGCTGGGCGAAGATGACCGTCCGGTCGCGGATGACCATCAGGGTCGGGATCGACCGGATGTCGAACGCGGCGGCCAGCTCCTGCTGCGCCTCCGTGTCGACCTTGGCGAAGACCAGGTCCGGGTTCTCCTCGGAGGCCTTGTCGTAGACGGGCGCGAACTGCCGGCACGGACCGCACCAGGACGCCCAGAAGTCGATCAGGACGAAGTCGTTCTTGTCGACGATTTCGTTGAAGTTGTCCTTGGTCAGTTCAATGGTGGCCATGTCGTGGTTCCGCCTTTCCGGCCGGTTCTCGGCCTGTGCTCACAACGGCGACACCGTCCAACCTATTCCGAATCCACCCCGGGGTCGTCCTGCAACGTCTCCGCCAGGCCCTTCGCGTCCGTTCCCAGCGTGCGGTAGACCGCGGCGAGGAGCTCGGCGACGCGGGCGGGGCTGACCGAGAGCGACTCCGCCACCTCGCTGCGGTCCTTGCCCCGCACCGTCAGCTGGGCGGCCCGCAGCTGCAGCGCGGTGAGGTCGCGCGACGGCAGCGGACGCAGGCGGTGGGGGCTGACGCCGGAGGCCTTCAGCTCCCGGCGGGCACGGTCGGCCAGGTTGGTCGCGCCGCAGTCGCGGGCGATGTCCAGGCCCTGCTCCAGGGCGGCCACCGCCTCCCGCAGCCGGCCGTCCCGACGCAGCGCCGCGCCGTAGTCGACCAGGGCCGAGGCGTGCTCGAAGGCGATCGGCGACTGGCCGAGCGCGGTGACGGCCCGCTGCAGCAGCTCCAGCTCCCTCGCGGGCTCGGCGACCTTGGCCCAGGCGTGCAGGGCCATGCCCTCGGCGGAGTTCGTACCGGCCCGCAGGGCGCGGCCGTAGGCGTCCGCGGCCAGCCTCCGCGCCCGCTCGGGGTCGGTGTCCGCCAGCGCCAGGGCGAGCGTGCTCATCCACGGCGACCAGACGGTGTTCTCCCAGCCGCGTTCGTCCAGCTCACGGCCGTGCCGCTGCAGCTCGGCCACCGCCTCGTCCCGGCGGCCCTGCGCCAGCAGCAGCCGACCCATCAGGGCGGGCGCGTCCGGCAGCACGGCGGCGGGCGGGTACTGGCCGGGGCGGATGCCGTACTCCTCGGCGAGCTTGGCGGCCTCGTCGACCTGCCCCTGGGCGAGCATGATGTCGCACAGCACCGCGACCACGTCCCACAGCAGCGGGTTGCCGGGGCCGAGGCCCTTCGCCTTGCGCAGCAGAGTGGGCCGCAGCGCCTTCGCCGCGTCCTCCAGCTTGCCCTGCCGGAACATCACCAGGGCCTGGAAGAAGTTGGCGAAGCCCAGGTGGCCGCCGCTCCAGCCCATCATCTCGAACTCGTAGGCGGCGTCCAGGAAGAGACTGCGGGCGCGGTCGAGGCGGTCGTTGTAGAGGTAGGCGACGCCGAGCATGACCGGGATCTCGAAACCGAGCACCTGGTTGGTCCAGCCGAGACCCTCCGCCGGGCGGCCGTTGTCCGTGCCGAGGTCGGCCAGGGCCAGCGCATCGGACGAGCTCTCGCCGCGCAGGGTGAGGTCCCAGGCGCGCAGCACCTGGACGGAGCGCGCCTCCGGATCGGTGCGGCCCTGCTGCTGCCGCACCAGCAGCTCCAGCTGGCGCGAGGTCTGCCGGCCGTCCGGGTCGTTGCGGCGCAGCAGCCGCCACATGAAGGAGGCGGCCTGGAGCCTGGTCTTGGCGGGGCCGTCCGCCATCCGGGCCACCTCGTCGCGGGTCAGCTCGACGGCCTCGGTGACGCGGTTGCTGTGGGTGAGCGCCTGGCCGAGCCGCAGCACGGCGTTCAGCCGGTGCTCCGGCTCCAGGCCGGGCACCTCGTCGAGCGCCATCTGGAGCTGGCGGACGGTCAGGTCCGGGTCGCGCAGCATGACGGCGCAGCCCAGCTCGTAGCGGACCTCCGCCATCTCCTCCTCGGCCGGGGGCTCACGCAGCGCGCGCTCCAGGCAGCGCTTGGCGGCGTCCGGGGCGCCCATCGCGAGGTGCTCGTGGGCGGCCTGCCGCAGCTGGTGCACGACGGTGGGGTTGTCGTCCGGGTAGAGCTCGATCAGGTGGCGGGAGGCCGCGGCCATGCCGCCCTTGCCCGAGGCGATCACCTCGTCGGCCGCCTTGCTGTGGATGCTCGTGCGCATCGCCGGGAAGGTGATCGACTGGTAGACGGCGCTGGCCACGGTGGGGTGCGAGAACTGGAACTCGTGCCCGGAGCGGGTCAGCATCTGGTCGCCGACCAGTTTGTCGACGGCCGTCTGCGCCTGGTTGAACGGCAGGCCCGCCACCCGGGAGATCAGCTCCAGGTCGAACGCGATGTCCAGCACCGCGGCGGCGAAGGCGGTGCGCTGCACGTCGGTGCCGAGCCGTTCGAGGCGTCGGCCGATGTCGCGGGCGCCGCTGAGCGCGGCGAGCGCGCGCAGTTGGTCCTGGCTCTCCTCCACCGGCGGGACGCCCTGTTCGCTCAGCGCTCGATGAGGCTGGTGACGAAGAAGGGGTTGCCGTTGGTGATGGACCAGCAGGTGCGGCAGAACACGTCGTCCGCGTCCTCGCCGAGGCGGGTGCGGACCATCGCCTCGACCGCGTTCGGGGAGAGCTTCTGCAACTCCACGCTGTGGCCGCGCGTCCCGAGTTCGCGCACCTCGCGCAGCAGGAGATCGTCCAGGGCCGAGTCGAGTTCGTCGCTCCGATACGCCAAGGAGACCAGCATCGGCAAGTGCTGAATCTGGCCGATGTAGCCCGCGAGCCACTGGCTCGATTCCGGGTCCGCCCAGTGCAGGTCGTCGACCACCACGAGCAGGGGACCTTGCCGTACCGCGAGTTGGGTCATGACCCAGCTGAGCGCCTCCTGCACACCGGTCGGGTCGGCCGGGCCGCCCGCACCGGCGGGCGTGAGACCGAGGGCGGGCGCGGCGATGTCGTACCACCCGCCGAACATCTCCCTGCGGTCCGCCTCGTGCATCTTGGCGAGGGCGGGTTGCAGCAGGTTGCGGGCCACATGGAACGGCGCGCCCTGCTGCTGCTCGGTGGCCCGTGCGTAGAGCAGTATCTGGGAGTCGCGGTCGGCGTTGGCGGCCGCCCGCAGGCGCCCCAGCAGACTCGTCTTGCCGAACCCGGCCGCGCCCCGGTAGAGCAGCAGCCCGCCGGGACTGGTGTCACCCGCGGCGACGTCCGCCCTCAGCCGGGCGAGGGCGCGTGCGCCCAGGCCGATCGGTTCCTCGCGCTCGTAGAGTTGACGCTCGTCCACGGCTCGCTCCGCTCCTGCCCGTTCTCTTGACCCGCCGGGCCGGCCTCGCAAGGGCCACCCCGGCTTCGAGGTTAACCAGCGCGGAGGCGGCGCGCTGGCGCATCGGAGGATCCTTTCGCAATGCTCAAGACAGACCAGTTCCGCCAACTCTGGTAGATAATTGAGCATATGACCGATCGATAGCTCAACAGGAGTGATCGGTTCAGCTACCGTCGTAATCGGTTCGTTCGGGGGGACCACCAAGCCGTCACATCAGGGGCAGAGGAGGACGAGCTGATGCACGAGCTGATGCACGGTCAGGAGCAGGTGCAGCAGGACCGCACGCACACCACCGAGGACGTCAGGGACGTCATCCGCATCCCTGGCCCGGTCCGGCGCAACCCGCTGCTGGACGCCGCCGCACGACACAACCGCCAATGGCTCAGAGCCCACGGAATGCTGCGCGAGGAACGCGCACAGCGGCTCTACGACCGCTGGTCCATCCCGGAGTTGGCCGCGACCAGCTTCCCGGAGGCGGACCTGGCCGACCTGTGCCTCGCCGTCGACCAGTGCGCCTTCTACTTCCTCTTCGACGACCAGTTCGACGGCGAACGCGGCGCCCGCCCCGCGGAGGTGGCGCGGATCTGCGCGCCGCTGATCACCACCCTGCACACCGGCCGCGCACCCGAGAACCCCTCCCCCGTCGAATCGGCCTTCGCCGACCTGTGGCGGCGCGGCAGCCAGGGCATGTCCGCACGCTGGCGCGCCCGCGCCGCGTTCCACTGGGAGGGCTACTTCATGGCCCACCCCAGCGAGGCCCTCGGCCGCGCCCTGCCCGACTCCCGCCCCAGCCGCGCGGCCTACCTCGTGCTGCGCCGCGGCGCGTCCGGCGTCGACACCGTCCTCGACCTGGTCGAACGCATCCTCGGCGAGGTGCCGGCGTCCGCCTACCACAACCCGCAGCTGACGCTGATGCGCCAACTCGCCGGTGACGCACCGGCGGTCAACAACGACGTCTACTCCTACGCCAAGGAGGCCCCGCGCGGCGACGTCTACAACCTCGCCGTGATCACCCAGCGGGACCGCGGCGTCAGCCGCGAGGGCGCGTTCGCGCTGGTCCGCGACGAGGCCCAGGGGATGGTGGACGAGTTCTTCGCCCTCGCCGAGCAGATCCCCGGCACGGCCCTGGGCCTCGGCTGCACCAGCGAGGAGGGTGCGGCGGTGCTGCGCTACGTCGACGGCATGGGCGACTGGATGCGCGGCTACTTCTCCTGGGAGGCGAGCACGCTCCGCTACCGCCCCGAGGGGACGCTGCCGATCGACCGGCCGAACTACCTGGAGGAACTGCTGTGAGGGTGCGTTCCCGCAGGTAGTCGCACCTCCAGGGGTGCAGCTACCTCTCGCGGACTAGGTGCCGGTGGTACCGCGGTACCACCGCGGGGCTCGGAACGGTCCCCGTGTGCCGGGGGTGGAGCCCGCGCGCGCTCCTAGCGTGGTGGTGTGATCGAAATCCAGCATCTGGTCAAGCGCTACGGCGACAAGACCGCCGTCGACGACCTGCACTTCACCGTCAAGCCCGGTGTGGTCACCGGCTTCCTCGGCCCCAACGGGGCCGGGAAGTCCACCACCATGCGCATGATCCTCGGACTGGACGCGCCCACCAGCGGCAGCGTCACCGTGAACGGCAAGCGCTACGCCCAGCACGCCGCGCCCCTCCAGGAGGTCGGCGCGCTGCTGGAGGCCCGTTCCATCCACCCGGGGCGCTCCGCCTACAACCACCTGCTCGCGCTCGCGCTCACCCACGGCATCCCGCGCCGTCGGGTGGACGAGGTGATCGAGCTGACCGGCCTCGGCAAGGTGGCCAAGAAGCGCGCCGGCGCCTTCTCTCTCGGCATGGGCCAGCGGCTCGGCATCGCCGCCGCGCTGCTCGGCGACCCGCAGACGATCATGCTGGACGAGCCGGTCAACGGCCTCGACCCGGAGGGCGTGCTGTGGATCCGCACGCTCCTGACGAACCTCGCCGAGCAGGGCCGCACCGTCTTCGTCTCCTCGCACCTGATGAGCGAGATGGCGCTGACCGCGACCAACCTGGTGATCATCGGCCGTGGCCGGCTGATGGCCGACACCACCGTCGCGTCCTTCATCGAGCAGGCGGGCGGCGACAGCGTCAAGGTCGTCTCCGCCGACTCCGCGCGCCTGCGCGAGCTGCTGCTCGGCCCGGACGTCACCGTGACCGGCGAGGCGGGCTCCGAGACGCTGACCGTCTCCGGCCTGAGCGCGCGGCAGATCGGCCAGACGGCCGCCGACGCCGGCATCGCCGTCTTCGAGCTGTCGCCGCAGGCGGTCTCCCTCGAGGAGGCGTTCATGACGCTGACCGGGGACACCGTCGAGTACCGCAGCAACGCCGGCAGCGCATCGCAGACCGGTGCGCCGGAAGGGAGCGTGGCCGCATGAGCGCGACGCTGACCGCGACGACCGGGAGCGACGCCGTTCCGGCGAAGCGGCCCGACTACAAGGTGACCTTCGGGCGCGTGGTGCGCAGCGAGTGGGCGAAGTTCCTCTCGCTCCGCTCGACCTGGATCACCCTGGCCGTCGCCGGGCTGCTGCTGGTCGGCATCGGCATCATGGGCGCCTACCGCTACGACCCGACGGCGATGCGCGGCCCGAGCGCCGACGCGCACGACGCCGTGACCATCGCGCTGCGCAGCACCGAGCTGGCGCAGCTGGCCCTCGGCGTGCTCGGGGTGCTGGCCACGGCCGGCGAGTACACCACCGGGCTGATCCGCTCGACGCTGGCCGCGGTGCCGAAGCGCCTCCCGGTGCTGGCCGCGAAGGTGCTCGTCTACTTCGGCGTGGTCATCGTGGTCGCCACGGCCGGGGCCTTCCTGTCCTTCCTGGGTGGCGAGCCGTTCCTGCACGGCAAGGCGATCGCGCTGACGCTCTCCTCCTCCGGGGTGCTGCGCTGCCTGTTCGGGGCCGGTCTGTACCTGGCGCTGATCGCGGTGCTCGGCGCGGCGCTCGGCATGCTGGTGCGCTCGGTGGCCGGCGGCATCTCGCTGCTGGTCGTCCTGCTGATGCTGCTTCCGGTCTTCCTGGACATCCTGCCCAGCAGCTGGAAGCCGGACGTCTCCCCCTACCTCCCGGGTCTGGAGGGCGGCGCGGGCGGGTCGATCATCGCCCTGCACCAGGAGTCGGGCACGCTGAGCCCCGGCGCGGGCCTCGCGGTCCTGTGCGCGTGGGTCGTGGTCGCGCTGGCCGGCGCGGCGTACCGTTTGCTGCGTTCCGACAGCTAGCAGCGACCGCTTGGCGACCATCCCGATGAGCAGCACGACGCATGGCACCGATCCCCTCTGGGAGCACCTGGCCGGACACCCCGTCGCCCGCGGCTGGATCCGCGTGCGCGCGGCCGACCGGGCCCACCCCCAGGTGCTGGATTCGTTCATCGCCGCGTTCGTGCTGCTCGTCGGGCTCGCCGATCTCGTCCGCGACGCCGAGCACCACACCCTCTTCGGGGTGAACTCCGTCCCGCTGTGGGTGAGCACGCTGACCGCCGTCGCCCAGGCGGCGGCGCTCGGATGGCGGCGGCGTGCGCCGCTGACCGTCTTCTGGGTGGTGCTCGGCGTCTGCGCGCTGCAGTGGGCGCTCGGCTTCGCGCTGCACAGCGACATCAGTTTGATGATCGCCCTCTACGGCGTGGCCCGGTACTCGCCGCCCAGGCGGTGGCCCTGGGTCGCGGCCGCGGTGCTGCCCTGTATCGCGGTGCTGGCCTGGCGGGTCGATCCGCTCGACCGGCGGCCCTGGACCGGCCTCTTCTTCGTCGCCTGCGCCGCGACCGCCGCCGCGGCCCTCGGCCTCGCGGGCCGGATCCGGCAGGGCCAGCTGGCGGCACTGGCCGACCGCGCCGCGACCCTGGAGGTCGAGCGCGAGCAGCGCGAGCGCCTCGCGGCGGCCGACGAACGGGCCCGCGTCTCGCGCGAGCTGCACGACATCGTCGGCCACAGCCTCGCCGTCATCATCGGCCTCGCCGACGGCGGCGCGGCGCAGGCCGCGCTGCGGCCCGAGCGCGGCCCGGAGGTGCTGCGGATCATCGCCGAGACCGGCCGCGAGTCGCTGGGCGAGCTGCGGCGCACCCTCGGCGCGCTGCGCGCGGAGGTCCCGGACCCCGACGCGGCGCCGGTCGCCGCCTCCGGACCCCCCGTCGGCGGGGCTCGCGCGGCGGAACTGCACCCCCAACCCGGGACGGCCGAGCTGGGCACACTGTGCGAGCGGCTGCGCGCGGCCGGGCCGACCGTCACCTACACCGCCTCAGGCCACACCTCCGCGCTGCCGCCGAGTCTGCAGCTGGCCGTCTACCGGATCGTCCAGGAGGCGCTGACCAACAGCCTCAAGCACGCCGGTCCGGGCACCGACGTCCGCGTCTCGGTGGCGGCGGACGCCCGCGCCGGGGAGGTCCGCGTCCGCGTCGACGACTCCGGCGGCGGGGAGGGCCGAGCCCCCGCCCCGGGCGCGGGCGCCGGCCACGGCCTGATCGGCCTGCGCGAGCGCGCCGCGCTCGCCGGCGGCACGGTCGCCGCCGGGCCGCGTCCCGGGGGCGGCTGGTCGGTCACCGCCTCCCTGCCGTTGCCGGAGGGGCATCCGGCGGGCCCTAAGCTCGACGGCGGAAGCGGGCTTCCGGAGGAAGGCGGCGAGGCGTGACCACCGTGCTGATCGTGGACGACCAGCCGCTGCAACGCATGGGCTTCCGCATGCTGCTGGAGAGCAGCCCCGAGACCT
>NZ_BBPQ01000040.1:16477-22357 GCF_000787855.1 Streptacidiphilus anmyonensis
CCGTGGCCGCCGGCGACGCGGTCGTCGCCCCGGCGATGACCCGTCGTCTCCTCGACGCCTTCACCTCCGGCGCCCCCTCGCGCGAACCCGACACCGACCCCCGCATCGCGGTCCTCTCCCACCGCGAGCGCGAGGTCCTGGAGTCGGTCGCCGAGGGCCTGACGAACAGCGAGATCGCCACACGGCTGGTCCTGTCGGAGTCGACGGTGAAGACCCACGTCAGCCGCGTGCTGTCCAAGCTGGGCGCCCGCGACCGCGTCCACGCCGTGATCATCGCCTACGACGCCGGCCTGGCCCGGCCCGCCTGACCGGCCCGCCTGAATCGCCCCCCTTCGCCCGGAGCGTCTCCCGCAGTGGTACCTTTTTGTACTGACCGGTCAGTTCAAAAGACTGCGGATCAGTGGGAGGGGCGAGGATGGGCGACTACGAAGGCGCCCCCGTCGCGGCGGCGGACCTGGCGTTGCGCGGGCCGCGCGGGGACGTCTACCAGGGCGTCAGTTTCACGGGGGAGCCAGGGCAGTTGGTGGCCCTGGTCGGGGAGAGCGGGTCCGGGCGGACATCGTTGCTGCTGAGCGTCGCGGGCCGGATGCGGCCCAGCGGCGGGGAGGCGACCGTCGCCGGGCTGCCGCTGCCGCGGCGGGCCGCCGCGGTGCGGAAGGTGGTCGCGCTCGGGGCCGTCGCCGGCGTGAACGACCTCGACGGCGGACTGACCGTCGAGGAGCACCTGACCGAGCGGCTGCTGCTGCGCTCCCACGGACGCCGCGCGCACCGGCGCGTCACCGCCGCGATCGACGCGGCCGGGCTGACCCGGGCCGAGCTGCCGCTGCGGGCGGACTCACTCTCCGCACTGCAGGCGTTCCGCACCTCCCTCGCGGCGGCGCTGATCGGACGCCCGCGCGTGCTCGCCGTCGACGACGTCGGCGACCGCCTCTCCGACGCCGAACGCGACGCGGCCTGGGCGACGCTGCGCGCCCTCGCCGACGCCGGGCTCACCGTGCTGGCCACGACCCGCCAGGCCCCGGCCGACGCCAGGGCCGACGTGGTCGTCGCCCTCGGCGAAGCGCACGCGGCCGCACCCGAGTCGGCCACGCCGGAGCCTGCCAGGTCGGCGTCTGCCGGTCCGGAGCCTGCCGGGCCGGAGTCGACCGCACCGCAGTCGGCCCCAGCTCGGTCGAACGGATCCGACACCGAGAACGACACGGCTGACCTGGAAGGCGGCGTCGACGATGAGTGACAGGCTGACCCGTCGGCGCCCGCTGCGCGCCCTCTCCCTCGGCTCGCTCGAGCTGCGCCGCTTCCGGCGCGGCTCGCTGCCGCGCGCCGCCGTCGTCGCGGTGGCGCTGCTGCCGCTGCTCTACGGCGCGCTCTACATCTGGTCGTTCTGGGACCCGTACGGCCACTTCGACCGTCTGCCGGTCGCGATCGTCGACCAGGACCAGGGCGCCGAGGTCGGCGGCAAGGAGCTGAACGCCGGACGCGACCTCACCACCGAGCTGCTGGACCGGCACACCTTCGACTGGCACCAGGTCAGCCCCTCCCGCGCCGACCAGGGGCTGCGCAAGGGCGACTACTACATGACGCTCACCATCCCCGCCGACTTCACCGCGAGGATCGCGACGGGCGGGAGCGACCACCCCGTCGCGGGGCTGCTCCAGGCGCGCAGCAACGACTCCAACAGCTATCTGAGCGGCATCATCGCGAAGTCCGCCTTCTCCGAGATCCGCGCCGCCAGCTCCTCCAGCGCGGTACGCGGCTACCTCGACCAGATCTACATCTCCTTCGGCGACCTGCACGACCAGACCCTCCAGGCGGCGGGCGGCGCGGGCCGGTTGGCGCAGGGCGCGCACACCGCCCAGGGCGGGGCGCAGCAGCTCAGCGGCGGCCTCGGCCAGGCCCGGAGCGCCGGCGGCCGACTCGCGAGCGGGCTCGACCAGCTGCACAGCGGTGCCGTCCAGGCCGCGGCCGGGACCGCGCAGCTGGACCGGATGGTGCACGGCGTCACCGACAAGCTGACGCCGACGCTGCGCGCCCGCGCCGGGGACATCCAGCGGGCCGCACAGGCCGTCGCGACGGCCGCCGGCACCGTGCAGCAGATCGCCACCTCGCTGCCCGCCGACTCGGCCAAGGCCGTGGCGGACGCCAGGGCGGCCGAGGCGCAGCTCCAGCAGGTCTACGACCAGCAGTGCCAGTCGGCACAGCAGGCCGGGGCCGCGGCCGGGACCCCGACGGGAACCGCGTCAGGCGGCAGCGCGGCCGAGTGCGCCGCGCTGCGGACCGCCGTCCAGGCGTCGCAGCGGACCGTCCAGATCGCCGTCGCCGTCGACCAGGCGGTCGCCGCGAACAAGGCGCAGCTGGCCCAACTGGCCTCCGACGCGGGCACCGTGCGCGGCTACGCGAACCAGCTGGCCGCCGACGCGCCCCACCTGGCCGACCAGGTCGACGCGCAGGTGGCGAGGATCGACGAGCTGAACGCGGGCGTCGCCCAGCTCTCCACCGGAAGCGGCCGCCTCGCGACCGGCGCGCACACCCTCGACGACGGGCTCGGCACCCTCGCCTCCGGCGCGGACCATCTCAACTCCGGCCTCTACCAGCTCGCGGGCGGCTCGGACCAGCTGGCGGGCTCGCTCCACGACGGCGCCGCGAAGATCCCGGACCTGAGCGCCCAGGACCGCGCGGACACCACCAGCGTGATGAGCGACCCGGTCCAGCTCGCCCTCGGCACGCTCAACAAGGCCGCCAACTACGGCACCGGGCTGTCCTCGTACTTCATCCCGCTGGCGTTGTGGGTCGGCATGATGGTCGCCTACATGTTGCTGCGCCCGCTGAACAGCAGGCTGCTGGCGGCGGGCATCCCCTCCTGGCGCGCCGCGCTGGCCGGCTGGCTGCCGGCGGTCGCGATCGGCGTCGCGCAGGTCGGGGCACTGCTGGCGGTGCTGCACTTCGCGCTCGGCCTGGACCTGGCCCGCCCGGCGGCGGCGATCGCCTTCCTGCTGCTCACCTCCGCGACCTTCGCGGCCGTGCTCCAGTGCGTCAACGCCGTCTTCGGGACGCGCGGCCGCGTCATCGGCCTGGCGATCCTGATGCTCCAGCTGACCTCGGCCGGCGGCACCTACCCCGTCCAGACCAGCCCCGGCTTCTTCGGCGCGATCCACCCCTACCTGCCGATGACCTGGGTCGTGGACGGCCTGCGCCGCCTGATCAGCGGCGGGGACCTGACCGTGGTGTGGCAGGGCACGGGCGTCCTCGCCGCCTTCCTGGTCGCCTCCCTGGCCGGCACGGTGCTGGCGGCGCGGCGCCGCCAGATGTGGACGGTCGCCGCGCTCCACCCGGAGCTGGTGCTGTGATCCGCGGATCCGCGGATCCGCGCGCGGTGCGGAAGGATGACGCCATGACCCCTCCCCCCAGAACGGCCCGTGCGGGCAGCGGCGGCGGACGCCGCGAGCAGACCCGGCAGAAGCTCTTCGTCGCGGCCCAGCAGCTGATCGCGGAGCAGGGCTTCTCCGCGACCTCGGTGGACGAGATCGCGGAGCGGGCCGGGGTCGCCAAGGGCACGGTCTACTACAACTTCAAGAACAAGAACCAGCTGTTCGAGGAGTTGCTGCGGCACGGCGTCGGCCTGCTCACCGAGGCGCTGCGGGGCGCCTCCGCCGCCCACCCCGGCGCGCCGATCGACCAGCTCGACGCGATGATCCGCGAGGGTCTCGCGTTCATCGAGCAGTACCGCGCGTTCGCACGGCTGCTGCTGTCGGAGCTGTGGCGCACCAACCGCGCCTGGCAGTCCACGCTCACCCTGCTGCGGGAGGAGGCGGTCGCGGTGGTGCGGGGCTCCCTGGACGACGCGGTGGCGTCAGGGGAGCTGCGGGCCGACCTCGACACGGGGTTGGTCGCGGCGGCGGTCTTCGGCATGGTGCTGGTCGTCGCGGTGGACTGGCTGACGTTCCAGCCGGAGCGCAGCCTGGACGACGTGCACGCGGTGCTGTCGACGATGGTGCGCGGCAGGCTCGCCGCGGAGTGACCCGGGCCCTCGGCGGGCCTCGGCGGGCCGCTGCGGGCCTCAGCGGGGCAGCGTGGTCACGGTCGAGGTGAACACGGGGCGGCCGTCCTGGGTGATCTCGACCCGGGTGCGGGCGCGGCCGAGGCCGTCGGGGGCCTCGGGTTCGGCTGTGACCAGGCACGGCCGGTCGAACTCCACGTAGCGGACGAAGGTCGTGTCGAACGCGACGGCGGTGACCGGGCGGCCCATGGCGGCCTGCGCGGCCTGATCCGCCGCCTCCAGCAGCACCATGCCGGGTATGTGGTCGTGCGGGTGGTCGAACAGGACGCCGTGGCCGGTGTCCACGCGCAGCTGCCAGCCGTGGGCGGAGCCCGTCGGCGAGAGCACCACGTCACGGGCGTGGGTGCGCCCGACCAGGCTCGGCGGGACGGGCGGCGTGGGGGGCGCGGCGAGGGCGAAGGCCTCGCGGGCGTTCGCGTAGCGGCCGCGCAGTCGGTCATAGAGCACCGGCGGATGGGTGGTGTAGTGCACCTCGGCGGCGCCGAGCTGAAGTCCGGAGTGCCGCGCCTCGACGCGGGAGGCGAAGTGGGCGGAGCCGAGTCTGCGGCGTCTGACCGACAGGTGCGTCACCAGCAGCGTGACTGTCACCGGCTCCGAAGTGGCCTGCAGCGCCTCGGGGTCGACCGAGAAGTCCACCGACTCCCAGCCGAGCCGGTGGCCGAGCGGGACCTCGTGGACGGCGTGGCTCAGCAGGGCGAGCCCCTGCCGCAGGCTCTCGGTGAAGAGAAGCGGCCGGTGGCGGCCGCCCTCGGTGTAGAACTGGTGCGCCCGGGGCCAGGTCACCGTGACGTGCTGCGTGCTGTCCGAGACCCGGCTCCAGCCGGACACCAGCACTTCTCCAGGGTCACTCTTGCGCACCTGCGTTAGGATTCCGGCAGGTGTTTCCGGCTGAGCATCGATGAGCTGCAGGTTCGCGGTCGTGCACGATGTCATGACGAGTCGTCTCCTCGAGAGTACGTGCTGAACTGCGGCGCACAGGCAGTTGCCTGGCCGCTGCATCCGTCAATAAAATAATGAACACTTTGGTTTTTGGGAAGCACGATCCTTGAGGTGCGCGCATGGCGACTGGGCGGACAGTGAAGCAGGCACGGGCCGAACGGACCCGTGACACCCTGATCCAGGCGGCGGCGGAGGTGTTCGGAGAGCTGGGCTTCGCCGGCGCCAGCATGATGAAGATCGCCGACCGGGCCGGGCTGACGATGGGAGCGGTGTACTTCCACTTCCGGAGCAAGGACGAGCTGGCCCAGTTGCTGGTCCAGGAGCAGCCCAAGCACGTGGTGCCGCCGCACGCGTCCGAGGGGCTTCAGCAGGCCGTGGACATCACCCTCACCTGGGCGTACCGGATGCCGAAGGACCCGATCCTGCAGGCGGGGGCCCGACTGGTGTGGGAGCAGGAGAACTTCGCCTCCCCGCAGGCCAACTCCCACGACCAGTGGACCGAGATCATCTCCGAGGCCCTCCAGGTCGCCCTGACCCGCCGGGAGCTGCGCGCCGGGACCGACGTCGCGACGCTCTCCCGGCTGGTGGTCGACGCCTGTACGGGCGCGCAGATGCGCTCCTACGTCGAGACCTCGGACCGCACCCGGCCCAACCTGCCGCAGCGCGTCGAGGACATGTGGCACTGCCTGCTGCCCGCTTTCGCCGTCCCGAGCGCGGTGAAGCGCATCGAGATGGGCGAAGCGCGCACCCACACAGCGGCCTGACCTCCGCCCCTCATCGTCAACCTGGATTTCCGACAACGGAGTTGGCAGACACCCCGGAGCCCGGGTTACCGTGACGCGCACGCCCCCCGCCGATCGGCGGGGGGGGGGTGAGGGCACTGGGGG
>NZ_BBPQ01000040.1:22765-23793 GCF_000787855.1 Streptacidiphilus anmyonensis
GGGTTACCGTGCGCGCCCCCCCCCCGCCGATCGGCGGGGGGCGGATGAGCGATCTGGGGGGATCGACGCCGATGGCAGGCGACAAGGGGCTTCTGCACGACAAGATCATCATGATCACGGGTTCGTCCAGCGGGATCGGCGCCGCCGCCGCCCGCGTGTTCGCCGCCGAGGGTGCGGCCGTGGTGCTGACCGCCCGACGCGAACGGCGGCTGCGCGAACTGGCCGACGAGATCCGGGCCGAGGGGGGAGCGGCCGAGGTCGTGGTCGGCGACGTGACCGAGGCGGCGGACGTCGGACGGGCCGTCGACCACGCGGTGCGGACCTTCGGGCGGCTGGACGCGGCGTTCAACAACGCGGGTTGGGGAACACTCGGCACCGCGCTGCACGAGACCGACGACGACGTCTTCGACCGCATCATGGACGTCAACGTCCGCGGCGTGTGGAACTGCATGAAGCAGCAGATCCCGGCCATGCTCGGGCACGGCGCGGGCGGCGCCATCGTCAACACCTCCAGCACGGCGGGCCTCTTCGCCACCGGGGTGGTCTCGCCCTACGTGGCCGCGAAGCACGCCGTGCTGGGCCTGACCCGCGCCGCGGCCGCGGAGTACGGGGGCCAGGGCATCCGGATCAACGCGCTCATGGTCGGCAGCACCCGCACCGAGCTGATGGAGCAGGCGATCGAGGCCCTGCCGCAGCTGGAGCAGGCGGCCACGGGCCGGGCCATCCAACGGCGCCTCGCCGAACCGGTCGAGATCGCGCGCGCCGCCGCCTGGCTGCTCAGCGACGCGGCCTCGTTCGTCACCGGCGGAGCGGTCCCGGTCGACGGCGGCTGCTCCGCGGTCTGACCCGCGCCCCGCAGGGGCGGCACGCGCCGCCGAGCCCTCACCGCGAGGGCCTGGCGGCGCGTGTCGCCCGTGTCGCCGACGACCGCCAGCCGCCCCGCGAGGCGGGCTCGGCCGCGGACCCGGATGCCCGCGGCAAGGCCGGGCGCGCCGGGCCGGACGGCCGCGCCAAGGCGGCCGACCAGA
>NZ_BBPQ01000040.1:24286-34246 GCF_000787855.1 Streptacidiphilus anmyonensis
AGCCGCCCCGGGCGCAGGCGCTGTCGCGGGCGCGCGAGCCGCCGGGCCCCACCGCGAGGGCCTGGTGACCTGGGTGGCCGACGGTCGGCGCCCGCGCCGCGAGGCGAGCGCCGGGCCGGATGTCCGGCAAAGGGCGGGGCCCGGAGACGCCTCCCGCCCGAAGGGCCGGGGCGCTATCGGTGGCGGCGGGGGGTCGGGCCGTCGGCTTCGGGGCGGCCGGCGGCGAGCCCCTGCTGGATGAGGTCCCAGATCCGGGCGAGCCGCGCGGTGGGCCGGCCGTCGGGGCTCTGGTCCCGGAGGACCGAGTGGCGGATCTCCGCCTCGACGCCGGTCAGCAGATGGATCGCCAACGAGGCGAAGACCACCCGGGCGGAGCCGGGGAGCGCCTCGTCCTGGCGGAGCCGGCCGAGGCGCTCCCTGATCGCCGGGACCCATGCCGACGTCCAATCGGGCCCGCCGTCCGGCTGCTCCCGGCTGAGCCGGGCCGCGGCGCGCACGGCCACGTCCTCCTCCAGCAGCGAGGCCAGGGCCAGCGTCAGCGAGATCACCCACAGCACCGCCTCCGACTGACGCGGCACGGTCCGCACCGTGGCCACGGTGGCGGCGTGGCCGTGCACCCGGACCTCGGCCGCCAGGTCCTCCTTGCTGGCGAAGTGGAACGTCAGGGCGCCCACGGAGATCCCCGCGGACCGGGTGATCCGCGCCAGCGACGAGGCGGCGTAGCCGTTGCGGTCGAACTCGCGGGCCGCGGCGCACACCAGCGCCTGACGGGTCCGGGCAGCCCTCTCCTGCATCACCACGCTCCTTCCCCGCAAGCAGACTTGCCCGCAGACGGTCGTCGGCCGTTCAGGCCGATGTTATCTGGCTCACGTGACAAAAAAATAACTGTCGCTATTATTTAGCTTGAGTACCGTCACGTGGGGACAGCCGTCGGCGCACCGGCCTCCCCGCCGGGCTTACGAGTGGGGGAGCCATGACTCAGATCACGCCGGAGGCACTGAGAGCGGAGGCGCGGACGGCCCGCGCGACGGGCCTGACCGGGTCCGTACTGGTGGTCGCGGGCGACCGGGCCACCGCCGAGACGAGGGTGCGGGACCTGCGGCGGCAGGGCTACGCCGTCAGCAGCGTCGCCACCGGGGCGGAGGCGCTCGCCACGCACCAGCGGTCGGACCTGGTCCTGTTGGACCTCGACCTTCCCGACATCGACGGCTTGGAGGTCTGTCGGCTGCTGCGCACGACCGGGGACCAGCCGATCATCTCCATCGCGCCGCGCGACACCGAACTCGACCGGGTCCTGGCCCTCCAGGCGGGGGCGGACGACTGCGTCGTCTCCTCGTGCGGGGTCCGCGAGATGCTCGCCCGGATCGAGGCCGTGCTGCGCCGCGCGCGGCCGCGGCCGGCCTCGCACACCATCTCGCTGACTCCCCTCCAGATCGACGGCAGCACCCGCGAGGTCCGGCTGCACGGCAGGCCGGTGGAGCTCACCTCCAAGGAGTTCGACCTGCTGCACACGCTCGCCGCGGACCCCAGAAGCGTGCTGTCGCGCAAGGAGCTGATGGCGCGGGTGTGGGACACCACCTGGGCGGCGTCCACCCGCACCATCGACACGCATGTGAGCAACCTGCGAGCCAAGCTCGGGGACAAGTGGATCATCACGGTCCATGGCGTCGGATACCGCCTGGGCCGCGGCTGAGCGACCGCGCCGAAGGGCGGGCCGGGAACCCCCGGCCCGCCCTTCGGCATTTCCCGGAACAATTCGGCGCACCCCGACCGCCCTCCGGAATAAGGGGCTCCGAATTTCCTTCCCGTATATCCGCCGAAGTCCATCGGCCGCCGACGTCCGCCGACATTCCTTGACAAAGTCCGGACACCAGAACGATTGCCCGGCCCCGCGGCGCCGTACAGGATGGTCACCAGTGCGCACCGCACCGCCGAGCTCCGGAAACGAAGCCAATCGCCAACGAACAAAAGGCCCTTGGCATTCGCGCGGAGCCAGATCCGGGAACACCTCCCGGACCAAGGAGGAGGGAACGCAATGGAAAAGAAAGAGCACGGGGGGACACTCCCGGTGCCGCCGCAGATATCCGACGCCACGCTGCGCGATTCCGCGCACATGGCGGGTGTGGAATTCGGCCCCAAGGACGCCGCCGCGATCGCCGACCTGCTGGTGCGGACCGGCGTCGCGCTGGTCGAGGTGGGCATGGTCGCCGGCCCCGACTCGAAGGACGCCGACCTGGTCCTGGCCACCCACGAGGCCGTCGGCCCCGAGCGCAGCATGACGCTCGTGGTCGTCCGCGACCGCCAGCAGGTGGCGACGGCCCTCGACGAGGCCGAGCGGCTCGGCGTGCGGCACATCATGTACTCCATCCCCACGTCCGAGCAGCACGCCATGCTGAAGCTCGGCTCACCCAGCGCCAAGTTCCTCCAGACGCTGGCCCGTTCGGCGATCTCGCAGGCCAAGGAGCGCGGCTTCCACGTCACCTTCAGCGGCGAGGACGCGGCGCGTACCCCCGCCGGCCGCCTGGTCCCCTACGTCACCGCGGGCTTCGACGCCGGCGCCGACCGGTTCCGGCTGGCGGAGACCGTCGCGTACCTCTCGCCGTGGCAGATGGAGGACGTGATCGCGGACCTGACCGCGATCGACGGCTCCGAGATCGAGATCCACTCGCACAACATGCTGGGCATGGCGGTCGCCAACTCCCTGGCCGCGGTGCGCGCCGGGGCGAAGTGGATCTCCGCGACCGTCGGCGGGATCGGCGAACGCGGCGGCAACGCCCCGCTCGCCGAGCTGCTCACCTCGCTGCGGGTGATCCACGGCGACACCCGCTTCGACCTGACCCACCTCACCGAGCTGTCGCGGCTCGCCCTTACGGGCGCGGGTCTCGGCGAGGCGTTCCAGTCCGGCCCGACCAGCACGCACTCCTTCGCCTACGAGCTGCCCGGCCAGCTGACCCACCCCGAGGCCTACGAGACGCTGCCGGCCGAGCTCGTCGGGAACTCCCGCGAGCTGCTCGTGCGCACCCGCCTCACCACCCCGCTGGTCGCGTGGGCCCTGAACGACTCCGGCGTCTTCGTCGACGTCGACGCCTTCACACCCTGGCTGATCAAGCGTCAGGAGGAGGCGGGCGGACCGCTGCTGGACCGCGACGCGATCCGCAAGGCCGCCATCGAGTTCCAGGCCGCCTGAAGCCCGAGCCCCGCGCGTACCCCCACACGAGCGCACCCCCACACCAGCGCACCCCCCGACCGCTCGACCGCACCGAACCGACACCTTCACCACCAACAGGAGCGAACTCCATGTCCACCGCCACCCTGACCGGCGCCTGCCCCGAGTGCGAGACCGACCTGACCGTCCCGCCGATCGCGCAGGGCGAGACCTTCTCCTGCCCCGAGTGCATGCTCACGCTGCGCGTCGAGGACATCCAGGACGGGCGGCTGACCCTCCAGATGGTCCAGGTCACGCTCCGCGACTGGGGCCAGTGAGATGACCCGGAACGTCGCCATCGTCGCGGACCGGATCAGCTGGGAGGAACGCCGGCTGATCGAGGCCGCCCCCGAGCTGGGACTGCACGTCGAGTGGGTCAATGACGAGTCGCTGTGCCTGGGCGCGCCCGGCGCGCCGTCCGTGCAGGACTTCGACGCCCTGCTGGTGCGCAGCCGCAGCTACACGCGCGGCGGCCTGGTCGCCACGCTCGCCGAGGCCGCCGGGATCCCGGTCCTCAACAGCGCCAGGGCCATCAACGCCTGTGAGAACAAGGCCGTGCTGCGCTCGGTCCTCAGCTCCGCCGAGATCCCGGTGCCGGACTTCCGGCTCGTGCTCTCCCGCAGGGACTTCGAGAAGGCGCTCGACGAGCTCGGCGTGCCGGTGGTGCTCAAGCCGATCTTCGGCGGCATGGGCAAGCGGGTCACCCTGATCCGCCACACCGACACCGCCCAGTCCGTCTACGACTACGTCGAGGACCTCGGGCACGCCTTCGAGCAGGCCTGCCTGGTCGAGCCGTACCTCTCGGGCGGCTCCTCGGTGCGCTGCCTGGTGGTCGGCCGCGACATCGTCGCCGCCGCGGAGTTCGCCAGCGCCGGCGCCGACTGGCGCAGCAACGCGGCGCTCGGCAACCGCAGCAGCACCCTCGCCTACGACCCCGACGTCGTGAAGATCGTCGACGCGGTGGTCTCCGAACTCGGCGCCGGGATCTACGGCGTCGACCTCTTCCGCACCGACGACGGCTACGTCGTCAACGAGGTCAACCACGCCCCCGCGTTCCGCGGGGTGGCCTCGGTGACCGGCGCCGACATCCCCACCGCCGTCGGCTCGTTCGTCCAGGAGCTGCTCTCATGATCCGCGCGGGTGTCGTCGGAGCCTCCGGGCTCGCCGGCGGCGAACTGATCAGGCTGATCACTCAGCACCCCGAGCTGGAACTGACCTTCCTCGGCGGTTCCTCCAACATCGGCCGGCGTCCGGCCGAGCTGCACGCCAACCTGCGGGTCGACCTCGGACTGACCGTGCAACCGGTCACCGAGGAGGTCGCAGGCCAGGTCGACGTCCTCTTCCTGGCCACCCCGGCGCCGGTCTCCGCGCAGCTCGCGGAGCTGCTCGCGGACCGCGGGCCGACGCTGGTCGACCTCAGCGGCGCGTTCCGCATCCGCACCCCGGAGCTGCACGACCGCTGGTACCCCAAGGTCCGGCGCCTGCCCGAGCTGGCGGACCGCTTCGTCTACGGCGTCCCGGAGCTGATCCGGGACCAGCTGGTGGGCGCGCCGCTGATCTCGCTGCCGGGCTGCTACGCCACCGCGCTGACGCTGGGCCTGGCCCCTCTCACCCTCGGCCTCGGGCTGGACCTGAAGACGGTGGTGGTGGACGGCAAGAGCGGCTCCAGCGGCGGCGGCCTGCATCTGCGCACCGCGGACCTGCACCCGTTCCGCAGCGGCGCCATCGCCCCCTACGCCCCGACGGGGCACCGGCACGCGGCCGAGGTCGGCGACTTCCTGGCCCGCGCGAAGTCGGACAGCGGCACGTCGGGCAGCATCGCGTCGCTGAGCATGTCCGCCTACGGCGTCTCGCACGTGCGCGGCCTGCTCACCAGCTCCTACGTGTTCACCGACGCGGAGGTCGACCAGCGCGAGCTGCAGCGCGCCTACCTGCGCTTCTACAAGGGCAACCGCTTCGTGCGGGTGCGCCGCAACAACGAGACGCTGATCCCGGTGCCCGACCCGCAGGCCGTGCTCGGATCCAACTACTGCGACGTGACCGTCCTGCACGACCCCGAGGGGGGACGGATCGTCGTCCTCTCCGCGCTGGACAACCTCGTCAAGGGCGCGGCCGGGCAGGCCGTGCAGGTCGCCAACATCCGCTACGGACTGCCCGAGGAGACGGGGCTGACGATGCAGCCGGTGATGCCCGCATGAGCGGGACGCGGGCCACCGGCCGGACACGGGACACCGCGACCCCGACCGTCGTCAAGCTCGGCGGCAGCTGCCTGGACGACCTCGCCGGGACCTGGTGGGACGACCTGTCCCGCTACGCCCGGGTGCGGCCGCTGGTCCTCGTGCACGGCTGGTCCAAGCCGCTCAAGCGGCTGAGCCCCCGCTACAGCGAGCCGTCGGCGATCCTGCGGGACCGCTACGGCAACCAGAGCCGCTGGACCACGCCCGAGGTCATCGAGGACATCAAGACCGTCAGCTCCGCGCTGGCCGAGGACGTCCTCGGCCGGCTGGGCCGACGCGGCATCACCGCGGAGTGGCTGCTCGGCAGCGACGGGCTGGTCCAGGCCGGCGAGGGCGAACGCTGGTGGTGGCGCGAGAAGCAGCTGGTCGAGCTGGAGAACCTGGTCGGCCCGATCACCGGCGTCGACCCGGCCGCGCTGAAGAACCTCCAACCCGGCCACGCCTACCTGGTCACCCCGCTGGCCCGCAACGCCGCCGGGCAGGAGGTCAACAACGACGCCGACCGGGCGGCCGCGGCCATCGCCGGGGCCGTCGGCGCCACCGACCTGGTCCTGGTCACCGACGTCCCGCACCTGCTGGTCGACGGGCAGCCGGTGGACCGGATCAGCGCCGAGGCCGCGGCCGAGTTCCGCGACAAGGGCGCCACCGGCGGCATGCGCAAGAAGCTCCGCGCCGCCGGCGAGGCCCTGGACCGGGGCGTCACGCGCGTCGTCATCGGCAGCGCCCCCGTCACGGACCTGCTCGCCGCCCGCACCGGCACCGTCATCACCCGAACCTGAGGAGCGAGCACGTGGCGAAATCCCGTGTACTGGTCGTCAACAACGGAACCCTGTCACTCCCGCAGCTCCGCAGGCGCTTCGAGGACATGGGCTCCGAGACCGACGCCGTCGACGCGGCCTCCGTGCCGGCCCGACTGGAGGGCCGCTACCAGGCGATCGTCCTGAGCGGCACCAAGGTCCGCGCCTACGACCAGGACTTCTACAAGCCCCTCGTCGACCTCGTCATGGGCTCCGACGTCCCGGTCTTCGCCATCTGCGGCGGCATGCAGCTCATCGCCGTCGCGGCCGGCGGCCGGCTCGCCGAGGGGCAGAGCCGGGTCGGCGGCTACGAGGCGCAGGTCGACAAGACCGAACCGCTCTTCGAGTTCGTGAAGCCGACCGTGACCGTCTTCCACCGGCACACCCTCTACCTCCAGGAGGCCCCACAGGGCTTCCGCACGATCGGCCGCTCCGAGCACGCCCCCGTGGAGTTCCTGCGCTCCGACGACGGCCGGATCTTCGGCGCGCAGGCCCACCTGGAGTTCCGCGAGGACGGCCGGGAGATCCTGCGCGGCTTCGCGCAGCTCTACCGGTGACGGTCGGCGGATCCGTGAACCAACCCACGTAGGACCCACGTAGGCAAGGACTTGACCATGAGTGTGCAAGGCTCGAACGGGCCCGCCTTCACCGTCCGTCTGGGCGGCAGCGGCGGCCACATCAAGGGCTGGGTGGTCGTCGACTCGCTCGTCGACGGCCTGGCGATGGGCGGCACCCGGATGACCGCCGGGGTGACCGAGGAGGAGGTCGCCGGGCTCGCCCGCGACATGACCGAGAAATTCACCCTGGCGGGGCTGCGCATCGGCGGCGCCAAGGCCGGCATCGTCGCCGAGGGCGGCGACCGCGAGGAGACGTTCCGCACCTTCGGACGGACCGTCAAGCCGCTGCTGCACGGCGGCATCCACCTCGGTATCGACATGGGCGTCACCCCCGCCGACCGGGCCGTCTTCTTCGACGAGGCCGGGTACGACCCGCGCTACCGCCTCGGCGCCCCCGACATGCCGATCGACTGGCGCACCTACTACGAGCCGCTGATCGACTGCACCGGCCACGGCGTCGGCGTCGCCGCGCTCACCGCGCTGGAGGCCGGCGGCCGCACCGGACCGGCCCGGATCGTGATCCAGGGCTTCGGCGCCGTCGGCCGCGCCGTCGCCCGCTTCCTGGAGGACCGCGGACACGTCGTCGTCGGCGTCGCCGACGTGCAGGGCACCGTCAGCGCCGACCGGCTCCCGGTCGCCGACCTGGTCGCCATCACCGACGAGTTCGGGCGGATCGACCACACCCGGCTGCCGCAGCACGTCACCGTGAACCGCGAGCCGGACGCCTGGCTCGACCTGGACGCCGACCTGCTGGTGCTCGCCGCGCAGAAGTACGCGCTCAACGCCGAGAACGCCCACCGGCTGCGCGCCCGCACGGTGATCGAGGGCGCCAACATCGCCTCCAGCGACGAGGCCCGCGAGAAGGTCGCCGCCGCCGGGGTGACGCTGGTCCCCGGCGTCATCGCCAACATCGGCGGCGCGGGCTCCGCGGCCCTGGCCGTGACCCGGGTCGTCCCCTTCGACCTGTCGGCCGACGCGCGCAAGCAATGGGTCTTCGACTGGGTCGCCGACCGGGTCCGCACCAACACCCGTGACCTGCTGGAGATCGCGGCGTCCCGCGCCGGCGACCCGCTGCCCGAGCTGCTGGCCGTGCGCCGCCAGGAGCTGCACCGATGAGCGCCGACCCGTCGGCCGCCGACCGGCTGGCCGAGTACCGCAGGCGCGGCTGGTGGCGCGACGAGACCTTCCTGGACGACCTGCGCCGCCAGGCGCAGGAACGGCCGCGCAAGCTCGCCATCGCCGGACGCCGGCTCGCCGAGGCCCGCACCGACACCCTCGACTACGCCGAACTCGCCCGGCTGACCGACCGGTTCGCCGGAGCGCTGCTGGAGCTGGGCGTGGAACGCGGCGACGTCGTCGCCGTCCAGCTGCCCAACCGGTGGGAGATGGTCCCGCTGATGTTCGCCTGCATGGCGGCCGGCGCGGTCATCTGCCCGATCGCGCCGGTCTGCCAGGAGGAGGAGCTGCGCCACCGGCTCGCGCTCACCGAGGCCCGGGTGTGCATCACCCTGCCGGAGTGGGACGGCTACCCGCTGGCCGAGACGCTCAACGCGCTCCGCTCCGAACTGCCGCTGGAGCACGTGGTGGTGCTCGACGGCCACGCCCCCGCGGGCGCGGTCGACTTCCACGACCACTTCGTCGCCACGCACTGGGAGAACCGGCGCATGGGCGACCTGGAGGGGCGCCAACTGCGGCCCGACGAGCCGTTCGTGGTGCTGTTCACCTCCGGCACCACCGGGTTCTCCAAGGGCGTGGTGCACAGCCAGAACACCGTCCACTCGGGCGTGCGCGGCTACGTGGACACCTTCCTGCTGCACGGCGGCCTGGTCGCCGCGGTCACCACCCCGCTGGTGCACTACTCCGGCTTCGGCCAGGGCGTGCTCGCCGGGGTGATGCTCGGCGGCACGATCGCCTTCCAGGACGGCCCCGACCACGCGGGCCTGTTGGACCTGGTCGAGCGCTACGGCGCGACGCTGATCTACGGGCCGCCGCCCACCCTGTCCGGGGTGGCCGCCGCCCAGCAGGCCGACCCGCACGACGTGTCGAGCCTGCGCCACACCGTCACCGGCGCGGCGCCGGTGCTCCAGGAGCTGGTGGACGAGCTGCGCGACACCTTCGGCGCACGCACGTACTCGGTGTGGGGCATGTCGGAGTTCGGTCCCGTCACCATCAGCCGCCTGGACTACAACCAGGACTGGGCGGCGCACAGCCACGGGCGGCCGATCGACTCCATGGAGATCCGCATCGACCAGTGCGCGGACCCGACCAAGCGCGCGCCGGTCGGTCGGCTACGGGTGCGCGGGGCGTCGCAGGCGCTCGGCTACTACAAGCAGCAGGACGTCTTCGACGCCGAGCTGATGGGCGACGGCTGGTTCGACACCGGCGACGTGGCCCGCGAGGACGGGCGCGGCGGCATCCGCGTCCTGGGCCGCGCCAAGGACGCCATCATGCGCGACGGCATCGTGCTGCCGATGGCCGAGCTGGAGTCGGTCATCGCGGCCCATCCCAAGGTGACCGAGGCCGCGATCGTCGGCCCGACCGGGCACATCGACGACCCGATCCTCGCGGTCGTCGTGCCCAGCGGCGGCACCCCGCCGAGCCTCGAGGAGCTCCGCGCCCACCTGCGCGCGGCGGGCCAGGACGCCCGGTTCCTCCCCGAGCGCCTGGAGATCACCGCGGCCCTCCCGAAGACCCTCACCGGCAAGGTCCGCAAGGTCGAACTGCGCAAGCAGTACGCCACGGACTGACCCTTCGGGTCACCCCACCGCACCACCCCGCCCCCACCCGGCCGGCGGCCCAGCCCCCGACGGGCCGCCGCCGGAGCCCAACGGGCACCGACAGCTCCGCTGCCCAGCCACAGGAGCGGCACAGCCCCGCAGCCGCGCGGGCAACGGGCGTCGCCGAACCACCCACCGGTCGGCGCAGCCTTCGCTCTCCCACCTCACCCGGTGGCGGCCCGGCCCCCGACGGACCGCCACCGGGCCCCGACGGGCAGCAGCAGCTCCACTGCCCGGCCACAGGAGCGGCAGAGCCCCGCAGCCGCGTGGGCAACGGGCGTCGCCGAGCGCACCCACCGGTCGGCGCAGCCTCCGCTCTCCCGCCCC
>NZ_BBPQ01000040.1:34588-52713 GCF_000787855.1 Streptacidiphilus anmyonensis
CGACTGCCCGCCCCAACACGCGCGAACCACCTCGCCGGCGGCCCCGCACGAGCGGGCTGTCAGCGCGGGCTCCCGGCGCATCCGCGCCACCCACGCCCCCGGTGGCGGCCCGACCCCCCACGGGCCGCCACCGGAGCCACCGCCCTTGAACGCTCCACCGCCATCGCCGCCGCCGCTCCCCGTTCCAGCCCCGACCCCCACCGAGCCGGGGCGGCCCGCAGCCGAACGGTCGACGTCAGATCCCTCCGGAGGCACGCGCTCCCCCGACGCGCCCCTCCACTGTCCCTCCGCCGCCGGCTACCGGCCGGTGAGGCCCGATCCCCCTGGAGTCCCCATGTCCGAAGCCGTGCCGGTGACCAAGTCGGCGACCCTGGCCGCCGACGAGGCGCTGGAGCGCCGGCGTCTCGCCGGGGAGCAGGTGCTCTCGCTGGCCAGCGGCGAGATCGGCCTCCCCGTCCTGGACGCGCTGCGCGAGCGGCTCGCGAGGGCGGCGGGGCGCAACGCGTACGGGCCCGTGGCTGGCAGCCCGGAGCTCCGCTCCGCCGCGGCCGGGTACTGGGGGCGGCGCGGTCTGCCCACCGACCCCGAGCTGGTGCTGTGCGGGCCGGGCAGCAAACCGCTGCTCTTCGCGCTGATGCTGGCCGTCGGAGGCGACGTGGTGGTGCCGGTGCCGAGTTGGGTGAGCTACGCCGCCCAGGCGCGGCTGGCCGGCGCCCGTCCGATCCACGTGCCCACGCTGCCCGGCCAGGGCGGCGTACCGGACCCCGACGCTCTGCGCGAGGCCGTCGCCACCGCGCGGGCCGCAGGACGCAACCCCCGGTGCGTCATCGTCACCCTGCCCGACAACCCCACGGGAACCATCGCCGAGCCGGACACGCTGCGTCGGCTGGGCGCGGCGGTGAGGGATCTGGACCTGGTCGTCGTGTCCGACGAGATCTACTGCGACCTGGTCTTCGACGACACCGAACCCGCCGTCTCCCCGGCCGTGTTCGCCCCCGAGCGCACCGTGGTGACGACGGGGCTGACCAAGAACCTGGGCCTGGGCGGCTGGCGCATGGGCGTCGCCCGGCTGCCCGAGGGCCGTCTCGGCCGCGACCTGCGCGACCGGCTGGAGGCCGTCGCCAGTCAGACCTGGTCGACGACGGCCGCGCCCGTCCAGGAGGCCGCCGCCTACGCCTTCGGGGAGCCCTCCGAGGTGGTCGCCTACGTCGCCGGGGCCCGGCGGCTGCACGAGCTGGTGGTGCGCGCCGTGGCCCGCCGCTTCGCCGCCGTCGGCGCCGAGCTGACGCCGGTGCGCGCCACCAGCTACCTCTACCCCGACTTCGAGCCGCTGCGCGAGCAGCTGCGCGAGGCCCACGGGGTGTCCGGGGGCGCGGACCTGGCCGCCCTGCTCGCCGAGCGTCACGGCGTGGGCGTGCTCCCCGGCAGCGCCTTCGGCGAGTCGACGCGTTCGCTGCGGATCCGCGCGGCCACGAGTCGGCTCTACGGCGAGACCGACGCCCAGCGGGCGGCGGCCCTGGCCGCCGTCGCCCCGCTCGAACTCCCCTGGATCAAGGCGTCCCTGGACCGCATCGCCGACGTCCTCGGCGACCTGGTCCGGTCGCCCGCCGCCCGGTCCGCGACCGCCGGACGCGCCTGACCGTCCCGCACCCGACGGCCCCGCACCCGAACGTCCTGCCCTGTGACTCTCCTGCCCTGTGACTCTCCCGCCCTCTGACTCTCCTGCCCCCTGACTCTCCTGCCCTCTGACCGTCCTGCCCCGCTGCGTCGGGTTCCCCCTGCCCGACGTGCACCATTCGACGACCCATCCTTCGGAGGTCCGCACCCATGTCCGTCACGACCGAGACCATCAGCGAGTACACGTACCGGGGCGAGCGCTACGTCAGCCGAGGCATCCCGGCCACCGGCGAGCCGCAGACCCTCCACCGGGTGGCCGAGAGCCGGCTGCGGGCCGCCCTCCGCGGGGAGGGCGGCGCGGAGGCGGTCGCCGCCCTCCTCGCGGACGCCGAGACGGTCACCGTGACCGCAGGCGACCCAGAGCTCACCGCCCTGCCCCCGCTGCTGCCGACGGACGGCGGCCACTCGCTGGTCAGCGGTTTCCTGGGCACGCACAAGTCCAAGTCGGACGCCATCGTCCAGCACGGCGACCAGGCGCCGCTGCCCAAGTGGTACTTCAAGGGCCTCGGCTCCTGGCTGCGCACGCCGGGTCAGCCGCTGGTCGCCCCCGCCGAGCCGGTCATCGTGATCGAGGAGGCCGAGGTCGTGCTGGTCTTCGTCAACGACGAGAACGGCGACCCCCACTACGCGGGCTACACCTTCGGCAACGACTTCTGCGACATCGGCCTGCACCGGATCGACCCGGGCTACACGCCCTCCGGCAAGCTCTGCGACACGGGGATCTCGCCCCACCTGTTCCTCGGCGAGCCGCCGCGCGCGGCCACCGGCGAGGTCACCATCGTGCGCGACGGCCGGCCCGCCTGGAAGGGCAGCTTCGACTGCGGCGCCGACGCGCTCTGGTTTCGGGTCTCGGACATGGTCGACCGTCTCTTCTCCTTCCCCGCGCTGCGCCGGCCCGGGCTCGTCAACTACGTGCTGACGGGCGCGGATCTCAGCAGCTTCCACGACGGGTTCCAGATCACCGACGGCGACCACGTCGTGATCGACGTGGCCAGCCACGGCGTCGTCCTGTCGAACACCGTCCGGTTCGGGGGCGCGGCCGCCTGACCCGAGCGCACGGAGGGCCCTTCGACCAGCCGGTCGAAGGGCCCTCCGCATTTCCCGGCGTGACGAGTCGTCAAGAAATGTCAAGAAGCGTGGATCCAGGCCGGTCACGCGGCGTGCCCCAACTACGGTATTGCCATGGACATTTTCCGTCTACCCCGGCTCGGCCTCGTCGTTCCGCCGGAAAACCCCATTGCGGAACCCGAGTTCAATCGCCTTATAGGCGCCGAGATCAATGTGTACAGCGCGCGTTTCCCGGTCACTCCGGAATTCACCCGGGAAACCATGGAAATGTACAACGAGGTGCTCCCTGACACCCTTGCCGATTTCGGCCGGATGAATCTGGACGCCGCCGTGATCGCGTGCAACGCCTCGCACTACCTGCTCGACCCGGACGGCGACCGGGCCTTCCTCGGCGAGCTCTCACAGCGCTTCGGCTTCCCCGTGCAGTCGTCCTCACGGGCGATCCTCGCCCTGTGCGAAGCGCTCGGGGTGGGCCGCATGACGCTCGTCTCCCCCTACGACGCCTGGCTCACCGACCTGTCCCGCTCCTACTGGGAGAAGGCCGGCCTGACCGTCGACCGCGTCGTGCTGGCGCCGGGCGTGCCCGGCGTGACCGCGGCGGACGACCGCTTCAACCCCTACCTGGTGACCACGCAGACGCTCCTGACCCGCCTAGGCGAGGTCGAACTCGCCGACGACGCGGTCGTGTTGTTCACCGGCACCGGCATGGGCACGCTGCCCGCCCTGGCCGCACTGGCCCAGGACGGCAGCCGGCGCACCCTGCTCACGTCCAACCTCGCCTCGGCCTGGTGGACGCGCCGCACCGTCGGCGCCGACGGCCCCGCACCGCACCCGCTGCTGCGCCGCCTCGAGCGCTGAGCGTCCCCCTCCCCCTTCCCCACCCGCAAGGAGGCGTCGGCCATGGCCGTCACCAGCGAAGCAGAGACGTCCGCCCCCCTCGTGGCCGTGGTGAGCGGCGGCGCGTCCGGGATCGGCGCAGCCGCGGCGGCCGCGCTCGCCGACCGGGGCGTACAGGTGGCCGCCCTGGACCTGAACCCCGACCAGGTCGCCGCCCCCGCCGTCGGGTTCGCCTGCGACGTCGCCGACGACGCCTCGGTGCGCCGGGCCGTCACCGAGGTCGCGGAGCACTTCGGGCGCATCGACATCCTCGTCAACAACGCCGGGATCGCCGCGCAGGGCGACGTCTGCGACAACGACGACGACGAGTGGCACCGGGTGCTGGACGTGAACGTCCTCGGCATGGTGCGCCTCACCCGCGCCGCACTGCCGTACCTGCGCAAGTCCCCCGCCGCGGCGATCGTCAACACCTGCTCCGTCTTCGCTCTGATCGGCCTGCCGAAGCGGATTCTGTACTCCACCTCGAAGGGAGCAGTCCACTCCCTCACCCTGGCGATGGCCGCCGACCACGTCCGCGAGGGCATACGCGTCAACGCCGTCGCCCCGGGCGCCGTGGACACCCCGTGGATCGCGCGGATGCTCGCCAAGTCCGCCGATCCCGAGGCGGAGCGGGCCGCGCTCGACGAGCGGCACCCGATGGGCCGCCTGGCGCGGCCCGAGGAGGTCGGCGAGGCGATCGCCTACCTGGCCACCCCCGCGTCCTCGTCCGTCACCGGCACGATCCTGCCCGTCGACGGCGGCCTGAACCGGCTGCGACTGCGGTAACTCGCGCCGCCCGCACGCTCCTTGGACACCCCGCCGCCGCCCCGGCGGGCTTGACCCTCACACTAGTGGAAAGGTTTGAGCATCCCGTCATGACCAGCACCGAGCCGTCCACCGGCATCGTCACCACCGAACCCCCCGTCCCCGACCGGACTCCCGCCGCGAACACGGCCAACACGGCCAACGCTGCGAACACGGCGAACGCGAAGCTGCCCATGGGGAGTCTGCTCGCCCTGGCCGTCGCGGTGTTCATCACCAGCCTCACCGAGACCCTGCCCGCCGGGCTGCTGCCCGCGATGAGCTCCAGCCTGCACACCAGCCAGTCCGCGGCCGGGCAGACCGTGACCATCTACGCGCTCGGGACGGTGCTCACCACCATCCCGCTGTCCTCGGCGACCGCCGGCTGGCGCCGCCGACGTCTGCTGCTGACCGCGATGGCCGGCTTCGCCGTCGCCAACACCGTCACCGCGCTGTCGACGAACTACCCCGCCACCCTTGTCGCCCGCTTCGTCGCCGGCGTCGCCGCCGGTCTGGCGTGGGCCCTGCTCGCCGGGTACGCCCGCCGGATGGTCGCGCCCCAGCAGGAGGGCCGGGCCATCGCCATCGCCATGGCCGGCATCCCCGTCGCCCTGTCCCTCGGGGTCCCGGCCGGCACCTTCCTGGGCCAGGTGGCCTCCTGGCAGTGGGCGTTCGGCGCCATGACGCTGCTAACCGTCGCCCTGCTGGCCTGGATCGCGACCGTCGTCCCCGACTACCCGGGGCAGCAGGCGGGCGGCAAGATCCCGGTGCGCCGGACCCTGCTGGTGCCGGGCGTCGCTCCAGTGCTGTTCGTGATGCTGGTCTTCGTGCTGGCGCACACCATCCTGTACGCCTACGTCGCCACCTTCCTGCAGCACATCGGCATGGGCGGCCAGACGGACGCGGCGCTGCTGGTCTTCGGCGTGGCCTGCCTCGGGAGCATCTGGGTGGTCGGCGCCTTCATCGCCGCGCACCTGCGCACGCTGACCGTCGCCAGCACGCTGCTGGTCGGCGCGGCCGTCGCGCTGCTGGGCGCCTTCTCCGGCACTCACGCCCTGGTCTACGTCGCGGCCACGCTGTGGGGTCTGGGCTGGGGCGGGGTGCCCACCCTGCTCCAGACCGCCGTCGGCCAGGCCGGCGGTGAGGCGGCCGACGCCGCACAGGCGATCCTGGTCGTGCTGTGGAACGTCGCCATGGCGGGCGGCGGCATCGCGGGCGGCATCGTCCTCGGGGCCGTCGGGGTCTCCCCCTTCCCCTGGATCGTGCTGGTCCTGCTGGTCCCCGTGCTGGTGGTCGTGCTCGCCGCACGCGCCCACGGGTTCCCCGGCAGGCGTGCGGCCGAGGCGAGTTGACGCGCCCGTTCGGGCCCGAGGTCCGCGTGGGGCGCCGGGCTGCGATCAGCACCGGCACCCCGCGCGGGTCCGCTTCCGCCGGGGGGAGCGGAGCGGAGTCAGGCGGTGTAGCCGCCGTCCACGGCGAGCGCGGTACCGGTCACGTACCGGCCGCCGGGGCCCGCCAGGAAGGCCACCGCGGCGGCGATGTCCTCGGCCTCGCCGAAGCGTCCCAGGGCAGTGAGGTTCCGCTGGAAGTCGCCGGCCTCGCCGTCGGCCGGGTTCATGTCGGTGTCGATCGGGCCCGGGTCGACGATGGTGGCGGTGATCCCGCGCGGCCCGAGCTCACGGGCCAGCCCCTTGGTCAGACCGACCAGGGCGGTCTTGGCCATCGCCTGCACGACGAAGTTCGCCCCCGGGACACGCCCGTTGAAGCACGAGCCGATGCTGATGACCCGACCGCCGTCACCCATGTGCCGGGCCGCCGCCTGGGCGGCCAGGAACACCGAGCGCACGTCCACGGCGAGCGCCCGGTCCAGGTCCTCCGCCGTCACGTCCGCGAGCGCCCCGTAGGCGAGGAAGCCGGCGTTGTTCACCAGGATGTCGATGCCGCCCAGCTCCCTTACCGTCTGCTCCACGGCCTCCACCGCGGCGTTCGGCTCGGTCAGGTCGGCCTGGATCACCGCGGCCCTGCCGCCGGCCGCCTCGATCTCCTTGGCGACCCCGCGGGCCTGCTCCTCACCCTGCACGTAGGTCAGCGCCACCGCGGCACCCGCGTCGGCCAGCCGCTTCGCGATGGCGGCCCCGATGCCGCGGCTGCCGCCGGTCACCAGCGCGACCTTGCCCGTCAGTTCACCCATGATCTTCCTCCGTTGGACGGGGGCTTGGTGTGTGCCCTGACGGAATCTTGAAACCCTTCCATTAGTGTGAATGTCAAGTCCGAGGCGAATGAGGCTTTTTGACATGCGAATCGGAGAGCTGTCGCGGCGCACGGAAACCTCTCGGCGCCTGCTGCGCTACTACGAGGAACAAGGACTGATCTTCTCCGACCGCGAGGCCAACGGCTACCGGGACTACGACGAGGTCTTCGTCGACCGGGTCCTGCAGATCCGCGGCCTGCTGGCGGCCGGTCTGCCGATCCGGATCATCAAGCAGATCCTGCCGTGCCTGCGGGAGACCCGCGCCATCTTCTTCGAGGAGGCCACCCCCGAGATGCTGGCCGCGCTCGAGGAGGAGCGCGACCGGATGACGGCCCGGATCCGCTGCCTGGAACGCAACCGCGACGCGGTCGCGGAGTACCTGGCGGCGGTGAGCGGCGAACCGGCCGTCCGCACGGCGGCGTAGCGCCCGCCCGTCCCCCACCGGGCCGACCCCACAGGCCGGGCCCCGCAGGCCCGCGCGCCTGGCCGGCTCCCAGTGGGGCGGCTCCAGCGGGCGGCTCCCACAGACCGGCTCCCAGGGGGCCGGCTCGCCCGGCACGGCTGCCTCGTCGCGTGGTCCTACGGGCGCGCGCCCTCGCCCTGCCCGGCACGGGGCGGGCGACCCCACAGGCCGGCCCCGCAGCCCAGCTCGCCTGGCCGGCTCCCAGTGGGGCGGCTCCCACAGACCGGCTCCCAGCGGGCCGGCTCACCCGGCACGGCGCCTCGTCGCGTCGTCCTACGGGCGCGCGCCCTCGCCCTGCCCGGCACGGGGCGGGCGACCCCACAGGCCGACCCCGCAGCCCAGCTCACCGGGCCGGCTCCCAGTGGGGCGGCTCACCCGGCACGGTGCCTCGTCGCGTCGTCCTACGGGGGCGCGCCGTCGCCCTGCCCGGCACGGGACGGGCCGACCCGCCGTGCTGCCGTGCTGCCGTGCTGCCGTGCTGCCGTGCTGCGCCAGGCTGGTCCGGTCCGGGCTCCCGCGTCGGCCCGGCCCTGTCGTGACCAGGGTGCGCGGCGTCACCGTGGGTGCACGGCGTCAGCGGGGGTCGAAGAGCAGGTGGATGTCGTGGGCGGCGGCGAACGCGCAGACGCCGCTGGCGGCCAGCAGCAGCCCCGTGGCCAGCACCGGGAGCCACGGCACGCCCCACGGCAGCGCCCAGGGCAGGCCGCGGCGGGACCGCGGCGCCGGGGCGAGTAGCGCGGCCACCCGGCGCGGGACCGGGCCCGCGCCGTGGAGCGCGCCGCGGCGCAGCAGGCCGCGGATGCCGAGTGCCGTCGCGGGGTTGCGCGCGGGCGCGTGCTTGGCCGCGAGCGCCGCCTTGCCGACGGCTCGGGCGGCCCGGCGCCGGTCTCCGCAGACGGAGGCGGCGGTCTCGTCCGCCCACCGCTCGACGGTGTAGGCGACGGCGGTGCCGACCGGCCGCAGCAGCGGGTTGGCGGCGGCGGCCAGGTGCGCGACGGCCACGAAGGCGTAGTGGTGCGCGCGCAGGTGGGTGCGCTCGTGGGCGATCAGGACCTCGCGCTCGCCCTCGTCCAGCGCGGCGAGCATCCCGGAGGAGACGACGATCCGACCGGGACGGCCGGGGTGTCCGGGCAGCGCGTACGCCTCCGGGGCGGGGTCGTCGATGACGACGTACTCGCCGGCGCCGGGCAGGCACGCCGCCTCGAAACCCGCCGCGACCAGCGCCCGGACCCGGCGCCGGACCAGCCGCAGCGCGGCCACCGCGACGACGGCCAGCAGCACCGCCGCCAGCGCCGCCTCGGCCTTGGAGACCGGATCGGCCTGCTGGACGGAGCTGAGCGACCAGTGGCCGAGGAAGGCCAGCAGCGGCACCCGGATGAGCCCCGCCACGACCAGCACGCCCAGTGCGACCGTGCTCCCGCCCGCGAGGACGACGGCGGCGCCGGCCAGCAGCCAGGTCGCGGCGCGCGGTTCGAGCCGGTCGGCGAGCCGGGGCGCGGCCAAGCCCAGCAGGCCGGGCAGGAGCAGCGGCAGATAGAAGAAGAGATGCAGCGCGACGAGGCTGTCCGCGAGGTGGGTGACGAGCTCTGCGAGCTGTGACAAGGCCGCCCCCTCAGTCCGCGCCGGGCGGGCGCGTGGGGAACACGGAGCCGAGCAGGCCCCGCAGGACCTCCTCGTCGCCGAGGGAGAGGTCGTCCACGAAGCGGGCGAGCACGGCGTGCCGGTCCGGGTCGGCGTCGAGGGCCTGGCGCATCCGGCGGGCGGTCATGCCGTGGCGGTCGGCGACCGGGCTGTAGGCGAAGGCGCGGCCCTGCTTGACGCGGCCGAGCAGGCCCTTGTCGTGCATCCGGGTCAGCACGGTGACCACGGTGCTGTAGGCGAGCGCGCCGTCGAGGCGCTCCAGCACGTGGCCCGGGGTGAGCGCCTCGGGCGCGGCGGACTGGAGCAGTTCCAGGACCTCCGCCTCCAGCGCGCCCATCTGCCGCCTCTCGTTCATCTTCCGGCCATCTTCCCTTCACCTGCTACGGTCCTGTAGAACTTCGTGCAGCCCGAGTCTGCCACGGCCCGCGCCACCTCCACCACGAACACGAGAGATCCCGCTTCATGCACCAGTACCTGGCCTTCGACGGCTCCGGCATCGACGGCGGCCTCTTTCGCACCATCACCGGTCTGGCCCGCGACACCACGTGGCTGAACACCCCGATGGACCTGTGGACCAACGCCGGCCTGGTGGTCTTCGCGGTGTTGATGGTGATCGGCTTCCTGCGAGCCCGGCACCGCGACACCGCCGCGATGACGCTGGCGCTCGCCGCGCCCGTCGCCGTGGTCGGCGCGTTCGCCGTGGCGGAGGTCGCCAAGAAGCTCGTCGCCGAGGTCCGCCCGTGCTACTCGGTCCCGCACGCCTACATCGTCGAGGCCTGCCCGGTCCGCACCGACTACGCCTTCCCGAGCGGCCACACCACCACGGCGGCGGCCACGGTCGCCGCGCTGTGGCTGCTGGACCGGCAACTGGCCTGGATCGCGACGGCCTTCGCCGTGCTGGAGGGATTCAGCCGCGTCTACCTCGGCGCGCACTACCCACACGACGTGCTGGGCGCAGCGGTGCTGGCGCTGCCAGTGGCGTACCTGATCAGCAAGGCGCTCGGCCGCTGGGCCCAGCCGCTGGTGGCACGGCTGCGAACCGGCGCCCTGGAACCCGTGCTGACCCGCCGTCCGTCCGGCGCCCACGCCGCACGCGCCCGCTGAGGCGTGGCCGGGAACCATCGCAGGGAACCGGGGCAGGGAACCATGGCAGGGGGTTCGCACGTATCCCCCACAGCCGGTTCCTAGCGGTTCCTGACGGACCGGCGTGCAACGTTCGGCCTTGGGAGTATTTGGTGACCTGCTTCTTCGACCCCTCGCACGGCTACGGCTCGGTCAACGTGGTCTGGCAGCCGCAGTGGGGTGTCCCGCGCCCGGTGCAGACGTGCCAGCAGTGCGCCCAGCGCATCGAGACCACGCCCCCGCCGTTCTACACGCCGCCGCAGGCCGCCGGTTACCCGCAGCAGGGCGGATACGTCCCCGGCGGCTACCCGCAGCAGGGCGGTTACCCCCAGCCGGGCGGCTACCAGCAGGGCTACCCGCAGGCCGGGTACCCGCAGCAGCCCCGCCAGGGCCACAGCACCGGCGCCGTCGTCGGCGCCGGCGTCGCCGGCCTGATCGGCGGCGCGCTCATCGGCGAGATGCTGAGCGACGGCGATGACGACCGCCGCGAGCACGAGGCGTTCGAAGAGGGCCGCGAGTACGAGGAGCGCCGCGACTTCGGCGGCGGCGGGTACGGCGGCGACGACTTCAACGGCGGCGGCTTCGGCGGGAACGACGGCGACTTCTTCTGATCGCCGTCTGATCGCCCGCCCGGCGGGCGACGTAACCGGAAGGCCCAGGTGGCAGGGGACTGCGACCTGGGCCTCGCAGGACCGCCTTCGCGCAGACCGCCTCGGGGCGGGTCAGGTGCCAGGTGCCTGGGAGCGCCAGGAACGCCACGACGGCGATGGCGACGCCGACGATGATGCCGGTGGTGAGGGGGTCGCGGGGCTCGGCTCCGAGGATCGCGAGAACGCCGAAGAGACCGAAGATCCCGACGTCGGTCCAGCTCCTGCGACGTTGGTCTCGACGGGGGTCCGCGGGGCGAGGCTGCTCGGGCACTCCGAGCCTGCGGCGCCGGGCTCGGGCGTAGGTGCCGATGCGCCCGACGACCGGGACAACCACGACCACCACCGTGAGGAACCAGGCATGGGCGGTGTCCCCCGCCCAGAAGCTCATGCCGATGACGCCGGCAACGCCCAGGAGCGCGAAGGCTGCCCGGGTACGACTGACACCGGGCTTCCGGGGCGGCGACTGATCGGGCCCGCTGGGGAGCGTCAAGCGTGCGACGATGCGCGGCAAGGCAGTTGGGGGGAAGGTCCGGTCCACGCTCCCGTGGGCTCGGCGGCCCGGCTCGCACCCCGACCAAGCCCGGGAGCGCCACCGTGCCTCAGCGGTGACGTCTTCCTGGCGAGCGCCGAAGTGCCCGCCGAACCGCCAACTGAGACGGTAACCGGGATCCGGGCCCCACAGAAGGCCCGCCTCAGGCTCCGGCGGCGGAGCCGATGAAACCCGAAGGCCCAGGTCGCAGATAACTGCGACCTGGGCCTCAAAGGAGCCGCCTTCGGGATTCGAACCCGAGACCTACGCATTACGAGTGCGTTGCTCTGGCCAACTGAGCTAAGGCGGCGAACGGGGATTAGTCTACACAGGTCGGAGGGGTGCTCCTGCACGCTTTCCGATCACGACATGATCACCGCCGGGATCGGGCTCCTCAGCCCGCCGCGGAGGCGGTGGCGAGCTTGGCGGCGAAGCCGATGAAGAGGGCCGCGACGCCGGTGGTGAGGGCGGCGGAGAGGCGGCGGCGCGCACGGAAGACGCTGGCGAGGCGGTGGCCCGCCAGGATCAGCGTGGTGAGGTACAGGAAGCTGAACAGCTGGACGGTGCCGCCCAGGATGGCGAAGGAGAAGCCGGGCTGGGCGTAGGCGGGGTCCACGAACTGCACGAAGAAGGACAGCAGGAAGAGGATCGCCTTCGGGTTGAGCAGGCTGATCAGCAGTGCCCGCCGGAAGGGCGAGGTCTGCGGGCTCGCGGTCTCCTCCTGCGCGGTGGCGGCCGCCGCGGCGGTGCCCGGCGCGGCGTGGCGCTCGCGCCACAGATCGCGGGCGGCCTTGAGCATGCCGTAGCCGATGACCAGCAGGTAGACCGCGCCGACCAGCTTCACCGCGTCGAAGACCACGGGCGTGGTGCGCAGCAGCGAGGCCGCGCCGAGGGAGGTGAGGGTGATCAGCGTGGTGTCGCCCAGGAACACGCCGGCCGCCGCCCGGTAGCCGGTGGCTATGCCGGCGCGCGCGGCGGTGGACAGGACGAAGAGCGAGTTCGGCCCCGGCAGCAGGACGATCAACAGGGCGCCGAGAACGTACGTGGGGTAGTGGATCACGCCGAACACGGCGCCCGCCTCTCATCGGAAGTGACCGGTGGCCAGGGGTCACCCTAGCGCGATGAAAGGATCGTGGAGGGTGGTCACTCCTGACAAGCAACCACCCTCCACGTCGGTCACCCTCCACAGGAGGACATGACGAACGTGACGCACGCCTCAGCGGCGGGTCAGTGGCAGACGGTGCCCTTGGCCGGGACCTTGCCCTGCAGCAGGTAGTCGTTGACGGCCGAGTCGATGCAGGCGCTGCCGCCCGGATCGCGCGCGTACGCGGTGTGGCCGTCGCCGTCGAAGGTCAGCAGCGTGCCGGTGTCGAGCTGCTGGGCCAGACCCTGCGCCCACGCGTACGGGGTCGCCGGATCGCGGGTGGTACCCACCACCAGGATCGGGGCCGCGCCCTTGGCCGGGATGACGTGCGGCGCGCCCGTGGCCTTGACCGGCCAGTAGGCGCAGGTCAACCCGCCCCAGGCGAGGCTCGCCCCGAACTGCGGCGAGGACTTCTCGTAGGCGGGCAGCTGCTGCTGCACCTGCGCCGGGCTGGTCGCGGCGGCGGGCAGGTCGAGGCAGTTGACGGCCGCGTTCGCGTACATGAGGTTCTGGTAGTGGCCGCTCGGGTTGCGCTCGTAGTACTGGTCCGAGAGCGCAAGGAGCTCCTTGCCGTTGCCGTTGTTCATCGCGTCCGCGAGCGCGAGGCGCAGGTCCGGCCACTCCGACGGGTCGTACATGGCCGAGATCACCCCGGTCATGCCGAGCGCCTCGTTCAGCTTCCGCGGGTCACCGGTCGGCAGCGGGTTGGCGTCCAGGGACTTGAAGAACGCGTCGAGCTTCTGGTTCGCCTGGTCGACCGTCCCGTTGCCGAGCGCGCAACCCGCGCGCTTGACGCAGTCGGCGGCGAACGCGTCGAACGCCACCTGGAAGCCGCCCGCCTGCTGGGCGTTGAGCTGCTGCGAGGACAGGGACGGGTTCATCGCCCCGTCCAGCACCATCGTCCCCACCTTGGAGGGGAACAGGCCCGCGTACGTCGCGCCGAGGAAGGTCCCGTAGGACTTGCCCAGGTAGTGGAGCTTGGCGTCGCCGAGGAGGGCGCGCAGCACGTCCATGTCCCGTGCCGAGTCCACGGTGCTCACATGGCTCAGCAGCTTGCCGGACTGCTTCTCGCAGGCCTGCGCGAAGCCCTTGTCCGCCGCCACCAGGGCGTTCACTCCCGCCTGGGTGGTCGGGGTGGTGTTCACCTGCGTGTAGGCGTCCATCTGGGGGTCCGTCAGGCACTGCACCGGAGCGCTGCGGTCGACGCCGCGCGGATCCACGCCGACGATGTCGTAGGCCGCCCGCACCACCGCCGGATACGTCATCGCCGCGTACTCGGCGTAGTCCACCGCCGAACCGCCCGGACCGCCCGGGTTGACCAGCAGCGAGCCCATCCTCGGCACACCCTGTCCGGTCGCCGGCTTGCGCACCACCGAGAGCGTGAGGTCGCCCCCGCCGGCCGCACCCGGGTGGTCGTAGTCGAGCGGCACCTTGAACGTCGTGCACTGGAACCCGGAGTCGCAGCCGTGCCAGGACAGCTTCTGGTCGTAGTAGGGCTGCAGGTCGGCCGGGACCGCCGTCGGCAGCGGCTGCAGCACGGTCGCCGCGCCGTTCGGCGCCGTGTCCGTCGAGGACGGTCCACCGGCCGCGGAGGCGCCGTCCGACGCGCCCGCGGAAGATCCGGAGGAGGTGCAGCCGACCAGGCCGACCGCCGTCAGCCCGAGGACGACCAGCGCCGCGACGACCTTGGGGGCGCGGCCTCCGACGACACCGGTCCTGGGAGCACGGGCCTTCGAGGCAGCGGCGAGCGGCCCGTCCCCGTTGGACGCATCCACCGGGGATCGGCCGGACACGGAGCGCTCGGACGGGACGACGCTGGGCACGCGGGTTCTCTTCATGCTCTCCCCAGAGTGGGCCGCGCCGCGACGACGCCGCGCGGCGGATGTGCGGTGGTGCTGCTGGTGGGGGCGTCAGCGGTGCGCTGCCGCGGCGAACTCCTCGGTTACATAGTCTGCCGCCATTCTGACCAGTCGAATGCGTTCCCGTGCCGACGTGGTGTCGCGGACCACCGCCGAGAGGCGGACCGCCGAGTCCGGCGCTCCCTGGAGCGCGGCCCTCAGGCGGCTCGCCTCGACCTGCCCGGCGGTGTCGCGGTGGGCCTGCGCCAGCAGCAGGCGCAGGCCCGACGGCAGCGGGGACGCCCCGCCGGCGGCACTGCCCGTCACCGGGTGCGGCAGCGCGCCGCCGAGGGCCGCGGCGCCCGCGTAGGCGTCCGGATGGGCCAGCTCGGCCGTGACCGCGCACGACGACCCGGCGTCCACGCCGACCTCCGCCCAGGAACGGGGGCGGGAGGCCACCCGGAACTGCCCGGCGACCGCACCGCGCAGCGCGGAGTCGTCCGCGGCCAGCGCGCACGGATCGGCCGGGGCGACGGCGACGAAGGGGTTCGCATGCCCGGCCGGCACCGAGCCCGCCAGGCCCTCCCACACCTCCGCCAGCTCCCCCTCGGGCGCACGCACCACGACCGCCTGCAGGGCGGCCGTGGTCGCGCCCGTGTGGGCCGCGTACTGCGGCGGCAGCCAGACCCGCACCTGACCCGGGACGCCCGGCAGCGTGCCCAGGTAGAGCCGCCCGCCGGAGGGCTGGCCGACCAGCGCGAGCGCCGCCGGAGCCGGCTTGCCCGCCTGGTCCGAATCCGGGTGCGCGGCCGCGGTGCGGCCCCCGGACGGGCTCGCCGCCGAGCTCGACGAGGCGCCCCCCGTGCTCGCCGACGAGCTTGCCGCCGAGGCGAGCGCCGCCACCGGCCGCTCCATCCCGGCCGCCCGCGCCTCACGGCCGACGCTCTGCGGACCGCCGACCGCCGCCATGACCCCGCCGGCGGTCGCCGCCACCAGCGCGACGGCCGCGGCCACGGCCCGTGCGGCGACGCGCAGATAGCGGGGTGTCAACTCGTACACCCGCCCGGACCGTTCCTCCCGCCAGGCCCCGAGCGCGCTCCCCGCCAACCCGACACCGACCGTCGCTCCGGCAGCGATCAGCGCTGCGCTCCACCACAAGGTCATCCTGTCCGGATCCCCCCTGGGGACGGACGTGATCATTTCCCGTTCCATTGCCACCCGAACGAGGGAATGCCGACCGCACGCCGTGCAGAGGCCCCGACGTCGGGGTCCGGGGAGGCGGGGTGGCGGGTGGCGGGGTGGCGGCAGGCCCGGGGCCAGGACGCGGGGAACGCCTGAGGCCCGGGGCGGCCTCGCGCGACACCTCGCGCGACACGCTGCCGCGCCGGGCCGAGCACGGCGGCAGCGGTGGCAGCGGTGGCAGCGGCGGCAAGGGGGCGCTTCCGGCTCCGGGCTCAGCGCCTCCGGCCCAGGGCACCGGGCCGGGCGTCAGCCCGCGCGGAGGGTGACGGCCATGGCCTCGACCGCGAGCAGCGGGGCGACGTTCCGTTCGATCGCCTCACGGCAGGCCAGGACCGCCTCGATGCGGCGGAGGGTCGTCTCGGGCGAGGACTGCGCGGCGACGCGCTCCACGTTCGCCCGTAGGTCCTCGTTGGCCAGATCCGTCGCCGAGCCGAACTGCAGCGCCAGGACGTCGCGGTAGAAGCCCGCCAGATCGATCAGGGCCAGATCGAGGCTGTCCCGCTGGATACGGGTGGCCCGGCGCTTCTGGCGGTCCTCCAGCTCCTTCATCGCGCCGGCCGTGCCGCGCGGCATCCGCCCGCCGACACCCGCCGCCGCGCCGAGCGCTGTCCGCAGCTCCTCGGTCTCCTTGGCGTCCACCTCGTCGGCGACCTGCTTGGCCTCCGCCGCGGCCGCGTCCACCAGCGCCTGGGCACCGGCCAGGCACTTGCCGAGATCCCCGACCACCATCGGCAGCCGCAGCACCTCCGCCCGGCGCGAGCGCGCCGCCTCGTCCTGCGCCAGCCGCCGGGCCCGGTCGATGTGCCCGTGCGCCGCCCGCGCCGCGAACGCCGCGCGCTCAGGGTCCACGCCGTCGCGCCGCATCAGCACGTCCGCCACCGCGCCGACCGGGGGCGTGCGCAGCACCAGCAACCGGCAGCGCGAGCGGATCGTCGGCAGCGCGTCCTCGACGCTCGGCGCGCACAGCAGCCACACCGTGCGCGGCGCAGGCTCCTCGATCGCCTTGAGCAGGACATTGGCCGCGCCCTCGGTCAGGCGGTCCGAGTCCTCCAGGATGATCACCTGCCACCGGCCGCCCGCCGGTGACATCGAGGCGTTGCGCACCAGCTCGCGCGTCTCCTTGACGCCGATGCTGAGCACGTCCGTCCGCACGGTCTCGACGTCCGCGTGGCTGCCCACCAACGCCGTGTGGCAACCATCGCAGAAACCGCAGCCTGGAACCCCGCCCAGATCCAGGTCGGGCGAGGTGCACTGCAGCGCGGCGGCGAAGGCGCGCGCGGCCGATCCCATGCCGGAGCCGGGCGGGCCGGTGAACAGCCACGCGTGCGTCATACCCGTCGCTCCGGTGGCGGGCCACTCGCCCGCCACCACGGCACGTGCCGCCCGAGCCGCGGAGACCAGCTGCTCCACCACCTGGTCCTGCCCGACCAGGTCGTCCCACACGCTCACGTCACGCCGCCGCTCCGCCACCGCTCACTGGACCGACACACACCCACTCTGTCTTCGGTCTTCGTCCTCACTGCCTCGCAGCCTAACGGCCGCCGCTGACAACCGGGACCGTCAGCGCGGTCCGCCGGCACTGTCCGGTCCCTGCTCCTGCTCCTGCTGCTTCGGGTGCTCGGCGTGCCACTGCGCCCACTCCTCCTTCGTGCCGAGGAGCTGGTCGGTGAGCGACGGCAGGTCGTCGAGCGGGGTCTCCTCCGCCCAGTCGTAGCGGCCGGTGCGCGAGCCCGAGGGCCCGACCGCGGGGATCTGCGCCGTCGGCGCCTCCGACCCCTGCGGGCCGGGCTCGGGGCGGAAGAGCCAGTCGGGCACCTTGTCCTGGACGCTCTCAGCGCTGCGCGGCGCGGCCTCCCGCCAGGCGCGCGGCAGCGACTGCTGCGCCCGCGGGTCCACGACCGGCAGCACCGCCGTCTGCTCGGCGGGCGACCCGGCGTCGTCGGCATCGGTCTTCGGCTCAGCGGCGGCCTGCGACCCGCCCTTGCGGGAGAACCGCGGCAGGCGGGACTTCTTCGGCGCGGCCTCCTCGACGGGCGCGGTCGCCCCGACCACGGGCGGCTCCGCCGGCATGGGCGGCAGCACCATGGTCTCGTCCGAAGCCCCTCCCGAAGCTCCGTGCGAAGCCCCCGGCCGAGCGGACGGACGCGCCGACGGAGTCGACGCGGCGTCAGAGCCCGCGTCCGCGGTCTCGTCCACGATGCGCGGAAGAACAGCCGTCTCGTCGTGGGCGGCGGTGCCGTGACCGATCTGCGGCATCTCCGTCGTCGCGTCCTCGGCGTCCGCGTCACCGTCACCGTGACCCTCGTCGCGGTCCTCCGTCACGCGCGGGATGACAGCCGTCTCGTCGACGGCCGAGCCACCCTGACCGATCTGCGGCATCTCCGTCGTCGCGTCCTCGGCGTCCGCGTCACCGTCACCGTGACCGCCGTCGCGGTCCTCCGTCACACGCGGAAGGACAGCCGTCTCGTCAACGGCCGAGCCGGTGCCGGTGTCGCTGTCGGAGTCGGCCTCTTCGCCGACTATGTGCTGGTCCGCGTCGGCCTGCGCGTCGGCGTCCCCGACCTTGTCGGCCTGTGCCGCGTCCGCCCCGCCCGTCGCCGCGGACGCAGCCGCAGCGGCGGCGGCAGCGGCAGCCGCCAGGCGGGCCTCCTCGGCCGCGCGGGCCTGCTCGGCCAGGCGCGACTCCTCGGCGCGACGCAGCGCCTCCTCGGCTCGCCGCCGCTCCTCCGCGCGCTGGCGCTCCAGCTCCGCGAGGCGTTCCGCCTCCGCGAGAGCCGCGGCGCGGGCGGCCTCCTCGACGCGGCGGCGCTCCGCCTCCTCCTC
>NZ_BBPQ01000040.1:52733-59294 GCF_000787855.1 Streptacidiphilus anmyonensis
GCTCCGCCTCCTCCTCCGCGCGACGCGCGGCCTCGGCCTCGGCGGCGGCCCGGGCGGCCTCCGCCGCCTCGCGGGCGGCCTCGGCCGCCTTGCGGTCCTCCTCGGCCTGGCGGGCCTTCTCCGCCTCCTCCGCCTCCAGGCGGAGCCGCTCCAGCGTGGCCTGGCGCTCACGCTCGGCCCGCTCCTCCTCGGCCTTGCGGCGGGCCTCCTCCTCCAGGCGGCGCGCCTCGGCCTCGCGGGCCAGACGCTCCCGCTCCGCCAGGGCCTGCTTCTCCTGCTCCGAGAGCGGCAGCTCGCGGTCCAGCCGGTGCCGGATGGAGGTGGTGACGGCGGGCGCGGGCTGGCCCGCGTCGACGATCAGGTAGCGGGCCGGGTCGGCGGCGGCCAAGGCCAGGAAGGCGGAGCGGACCCGCTGGTGGAACGCCTCCGGCTCGGACTCCATCCGGTCCGGCGCCTCCGAGAAGCGCTCACGCGCGGCCGACGGGGCGACGTCCAGCACCACCGTCAGATCCGGCACCAGGCCGCCGGTCGCCCAGCGGTTGAGCCGGGCCACGTCGGAGGCGGCCAGGTCGCGGCCCGCGCCCTGGTAGGCGATGGAGGAGTCCGTGTACCGGTCGGTGATGACGACCGCGCCGCGCTCGAGCGCGGGCAGGATCACCGAGTCGACGTGCTCGGCCCGGTCGGCCGCGAAGATCAGCGCTTCGGCGCGGTGCGAGATGCCCGTGTTGGCGACGTCCAGCAGCATCGCGCGCAGCCGCTGGCCGATGGCGCTGCCGCCCGGCTCCCGGGTGAGCACCACTTCGTGGCCCTTGCTGCGGATCCACTCCGCCAGCGCCTGCGCCTGCGTGGACTTGCCCGCGCCGTCGCCGCCCTCCAGGGCGATGAAGAAACCCGTCCCCGCCCGGTACGCGGGCGGCTCGGAGCCGGCGGTCAGGGCGTCCCAGACGTCGCGCGGCAGCGGCGCGACGCCCTTGCGGTCGTCGGCGCGCAGCAGCACCACGACGCCGGCGACCACCAGCAGCAGCCCGGCCAGCGCGACCGAGAGGCCCGCGCCGCCGTGGTCGAAGGTCAGCGTGGTGCCGCCGAACTGCTCGGGGCCGAAGGCCGCGCCGATCAGCGGGGAGGCGACGAGCGCCAGAGCGACGGCGACCCGCAGCATCGCGTGCAGGTGCTCGTCCACCTTGGGCTGACGGGCCTCCTCGGTCTCCTGCCGCAGCAGGTCGCGCGCGCCGCGGAAGGCGACGCCGCCCGCGATCCCGGCGAAGGAGAAGAGCACCAGCGCCAGCACGTAGTCGCGGACCAGGCCGCCCAGCACCAGGCCGAGCCCGGAGACGACCATCGCGAGCGGCAGCAGCCGACGCCGGCTCAGCGGAGGCAGCACGCTGCGGCTCACCCGCAGACCGAGCAGCACGCCCGCGGTCAGCGCGAGGACCAGCAGCGCGTAGCCGATCTCACCGGCCAGCAGGTCGAAGGCGTGCACGTAGGCGACACCCGCGGCGGCCGCGATCGCCGCACCGGTCGCGCAGGCGGCGAAGGAGAAGGTGAGGGAGGAGCCGGTGCGCCCACGCGCGACCAGGCCCGGGGTGACGTCCGCCGGGGCCCGCAGGTTGGTCAGCGGCGAACGCGGCTCGAACGGCCGCGTTCCATCGCCCGCCGCGTCCGGCAGCTCCTGCCGGAAGTGCAGCACGCCGGCGAGCACGAACAGCGCGGCGGCGGCGAAGCCCGCGAGGGCCAGCGGATGCGCGGACAGCCACGAGACGCCCTGCCCGACGCCCTGGTTCACCAGCATCAGCAGGACGAAGCCGAGGGCGGCGAGCGGGAGGGAGACGTACCCCGTCCACAGATCGATGTGACGCAGTACCGGGCGCTGGTCCACCGGCGGGAGCCCAGGGGTGGCGCTCGGCAGCAGCGACTCGGTGAAGGACTCACGGGTGACGGTGACCACCCGCTCGAGCGCGGCGGTCACGAAGACGGTGACCAGCAGCCAGATCCAGGCTCTGGTACCGGTCCAGCTGACCCAGAACAGCGCGCACCCCAGCAGCACGGCGCGCAGCGCCTCCGCGCCGACGAGCAGCTGCCGCCGGTCCAGACGCCGCGTCAACTGCGCGAGCGGGGCCAGCAGTACGGCGCCGAAGAGCAGCGTGCCGAGCAGCCGTGCGCCGATGGCCGCGGCGAGCGCGAACAGCGCCGCCGAGTATCCGCCGCCCAACGCCTGGGCCCCCGTGACGGCGCGCACCGTCAGCGCGAGCAGCGTCAGCAGTGCGAGGCGGTCCCCCAACGTCCCCACCGCCTGGGCGCGCCAGGCGCGCCCGTAGGCACGACCGCGCAGCAGCGCACGGGCACGATCGGTCGGGCTGACGCCGACGAACGTTCCGCTGCTGCGGTCCTCTGGGCGGGGGCTCTGGTGGCTCTCCGGGGCCTCGCTGGTGGGCTCCTGCGACTCGGCGCTCATACCGCCAGCCTAACCGGAGCCCCCGACACCCCGTCCCCCTGTTGGCAGACGGTTACCTTCCGGTACCGAAGCTGGTGCGCTTCGAGGGGCCACAGGGAGCTCAGGTGCGCGAGCAACCACCCTGTGCGGACGGCCCTGTTCGAACGAGGACCACCTGCATGTCGGACGGAAGCCTTCCCGGCCGAAGGCCGGGCGGGCCGGGGCGGGGCGGGGCCGGGTGAGCCGGGGCGGGGCCGTGCGTCAGGCCCCACCCCTGGGTCTACCGCTACGCGCTGGCGGTCTTCTTCGCCGCGGCCTTCTTCGCCGGAGCCTTCTTCGCGGCCGTCGTCTTCGCGGCGGTCGTCTTCTTCGCGGCCGCGGTCTTCTTCGCCGGAGCCTTCTTCGCCGTCTTCTTGGCGGGCCCCTTCGCGCGCTTCTCCGCGAGCAGCTCGAACGCCCGCTCCGGCGTGATCTCCTCCACGGAGTCGTCCCGCCGCAGCGTCGCGTTGGTCTCTCCGTCGGTGACGTACGGGCCGAAGCGCCCGTCCTTCACCACGACTGGCTTCTCGCTGACCGGGTCCACGCCCAGCTCCTTCAGCGGAGGCTTCGCCGCCGCGCGACCGCGCGCCTTCGGCTGGGCGTAGATCGCCAGCGCCTCCTCCAGGGTGACCGTGAACATCTGGTCCTCGGTCTCCAGGGAGCGCGAGTCCGTGCCCTTCTTCAGGTACGGCCCGTAGCGGCCGTTCTGCGCGGTGATCTCGACGCCCTCGGCGTCGGTCCCGACGACCCGCGGCAACCCGAAGATCTTGAGCGCGTCCTCCAGCGTCACCTCGTCCAGCGACATGGACTTCAGCAGCGAGCCGGTGCGCGGCTTGACGGCGTTCTTGCCGGTCTTCGGCGTGCCCTCGGGAAGGATCTCGGTGAAGTAGGGCCCGTAGCGGCCGTCCTTCGCGACGATCTGGCGGCCCGTCTCCGGGTCGGTGCCGAGCATCCGCTCACCGCTCGGCATGGCCAGCAGTTCCTCGGCCAGCTCGACCGTCAGCTCCTCGGGAGCCAGGTCGTCCGGGACGTCGTGGCGCTCCTCGCCGCGCTCGACGTAGGGGCCGTAGCGGCCGACGCGCAGCACGATGCCGGAGTCGCCCAGCGGGAAGGAGCTGATCTCGCGGGCGTCGATCGCCCCGAGATCGGTGACGAGCTCCTTGAGGCCGCCGAGGTGGTCGCCGTCGCCGTTGCCGGCGTCCGCCGCGGACGCGGCCGCGCCCTCGACGTCGCCCTCGCCGAAGTAGAAGCGGCGCAGCCACGGCACCGACTCGGCCTCGCCGCGGGCGATGGCGTCGAGGTCGTCCTCCATCTTGGCGGTGAAGCTGTAGTCGACCAGGCGGCCGAAGTGCTCCTCCAGCAGCCGGACGGCGGCCAGGGCGACGAAGGACGGGACGAGCGCCGTGCCCTTCTTGAAGACGTAGCCGCGCCGGATGATCGTGTCGATGATCGCCGCGTACGTGGACGGGCGACCGATCTCGCGGTCTTCCAGCTCCTTGACCAGCGAGGCCTCGGTGTAGCGGGCCGGGGGCTTGGTCGCGTGGCCGTCGGGGGTGATCTCGTCGGCGGTGACGCCGTCGCCCTCGGCCATCGGCGGCAGCCGGCGCTCGCGGTCGTCGAGCTCGGCGTCCGGGTCGTCGCGGCCCTCGACGTAGGCCTTGAGGAAGCCGTGGAAGGTGATGATCTTGCCGGAGGCGGAGAACTCGACGTCCCGGCCGTCGGCGGCCAGGCCCGCGACCTTGACCGAGACGGACTGCCCGACGGCGTCCTTCATCTGGGAAGCGACGGTCCGCATCCAGATCAGCTCGTAGAGCTTGTACTCGTCGCCGGTCAGGCGGGTCTCGGCCGGGGTGCGGAAGCGGTCGCCGGAGGGACGGATCGCCTCGTGCGCCTCCTGGGCGTTCTTGACCTTGCCCTGGTAGGTGCGCGGCGCGTCCGGCAGGTACTCGCGACCGTAGAGCTGCTCGACCTGCGCGCGGGCGGCGTTCACGGCCGTGTCCGAGAGCGTGGTCGAGTCGGTGCGCATGTAGGTGATGAAGCCGTTCTCGTACAGCTTCTGCGCGACGTCCATGGTGCGCTTGGCGCCGAAGCCCAGCTTGCGGCTGGCCTCCTGCTGGAGCGTGGTGGTGCGGAACGGCGCGTACGGGGAGCGCCGGTACGGCTTGGACTCGACGCTGCGGACCCGGAAGTCGGTCGCGACCAGCGCGGCGGCCAGGCCCCGCGCGGCCTCCTCGTCCAGGTGCAGCACCTGACCGGAGGCGGCGGACGCGCCGGAGGCGCTCTTGAGCTGCCCGAGCGAGTCGAAGTCACGACCGGTCGCGACGCGACGGCCGTCGACCGCGCTGAGGCGGGCGCCGAAGGTGCCCGGCTCCCCGGCGGCCGCGGCGCGGCCGGCGTCGGCGGTGGCGAAGACGGCGGTCAGGTCCCAGTAGGAGGCGGAACGGAACGCCATGCGCTCGCGCTCGCGCTCGACGACGAGGCGGGTCGCCACGGACTGGACGCGGCCGGCCGAGAGCTTCGGCATGACCTTCTTCCACAGCACCGGGGAGACCTCGTAGCCGTAGAGGCGGTCGAGGATGCGGCGCGTCTCCTGGGCGTCGACCAGGCGCTTGTTCAGCTCGCGCGGGTTGCGCACGGCCTCCTGGATGGCGTCCTTGGTGATCTCGTGGAAGACCATCCGGTGCACGGGCACCTTCGGACGCAGCACTTCCTGCAGGTGCCAGGCGATGGCCTCGCCCTCGCGGTCCTCATCGGTCGCGAGGAAGAGCTCGTCGGCTTCCTTCAGCAACGTCTTGAGCTTGGAGACCTGAGCCTTCTTGTCCGGATTGACCACGTAGATCGGCTCGAAATCGTGGTCCACGTCGATGCCGAGGCGCCGGACGTCGCCGGTGTAGCCCTCGGGGACCTCGGCCGCCGTGCCGGGAAGGTCCCGGATATGCCCGACACTCGCCTCGACCACGTATCCAGGGCCCAGGTAACCCTTGATCGTCTTCGCCTTGGCCGGCGACTCGACGATGACGAGTCGACGTCCGTCGCGTGCGGTCTCGCTGGTCGGGGACACCTTCGCTCTTCTCTCCCGGTCGATGAGGGGGTGGCCGCCGCGGCTCGCGGCGACACGGTCCTGAATGCGGAGTGTGACCGCACCCCGGTGCCCCTTGTCAAACGGACGGATCCCGACATGTCTGTGCCGGAGGCCCTCCGCTGCCACTCGAACGGTAACCCGAGCAAGCCGGTTCCCGCTGTTCGGGCGGGGTCGTACGGTATGTCGTACGTGGTCACACGAATGCGCGATCAGGTCTGCGAGCAGGCCGATCCTCGGGGCGGCGCGCCCGGCGGGGGCGCGGACCCGCCGAACAGACCCGAACCGGACAGCCGGATCATAGGACCGGCCGTCGGAATTCCGGTGCGGAAACCAACCCGTTCGGCGTGTCTCTGCCCATCCGGACGCATGGGCATGCACCCGTCTGATAGAGCCATCGTCTTCCGCCGATCAGGACCCTCGCCTTCCGCCGCGACGCGGCGACGCCGACGGGATCGGCGGGACCGGCAGGATCGGCGGGACCGGCGGGGCTCAGAACGCGGCTGCGAGCAGCGTCACACCGCAGGCGGCGAAGGCCAGGCCGAGCAGGAGCCAGAACAGGTCGCTGCGGCTCTGCGGCACCCCCTCCAGCGCGACGCGGGTCGGCTCCTGAGGGTCGTAGCGGACCGGCACCAGCGCCCCGACGGGGAGCGCAGCGGAGCGGCGGATCGAGGTCCACCCGCGCGGGCGGGTGATCACCTGGCCGTGGCCCTCGACCTCGAAGCTGAGCAGCGGCGCGTTGTCGGCGTGGTCGACGTCGGTGGCGCGGTCGGGGTCGGCGATCGGGTCGGGGTCAGCGATCGGGTCAGGGTCGGCGGCCTCAGCGTCACCGAGGGCCTGACGCGGACGATCCGGAAGGTCGGGCTCGCCCCTGGTTCCGGAGGCTGTCCCTCCAGCCGGGACGCCGACGGGCTCGCCGACCGGCTCGCCGAGCGATTCCAGCGCCGAGGAGGCGACGACCCGGGCCATCGCGCCGACACCGACCCGCCGCAGGGTGCGTCGCAGGCGCACC
>NZ_BBPQ01000040.1:59698-72961 GCF_000787855.1 Streptacidiphilus anmyonensis
GACCCGGGCCATCGCGCCGACACCGACCCGCCGCAGGGTGCGTCGCAGGCGCACCTCGACGGCGCACCACCAGATGACAGCGCCTCCGAACAGGGAGAACCACACCCCGGTGAACAGACTCAGTGGTGTCCCCACGTTCGCACACCCCGCCAAAGCTCTGTCGTCTGATGGTCGATCACGTGATCGGTCGGTCGCCCATGCAGGCTGTCAGCGCGGCGGCAACTCAAGGCCTACGCACGGCGAAAGCAAAGCAAACCCCCGATGAACGGGACGTTCACCGGGAGTCTGCGGAAGGCTCCGTGGAGGGTCGAGCGAAGGGCTTGACGGGGGCTCGGTCAGGCGGGCAGCAGGAAGCCCTGCTCCACCAGCAGCCGGATCTGCCCGGGCGCGCGGTCGCGCAGCACCACCGGGTCCTCCTCCAGCAGCCGGGCGATGGCGTCCAGGATGTCACCGGCGCGCAGCGAGCCCTCGCAGGCCCCCGCGAATCCGGCGCCCACCGTGTCGACCTTCGTCGCCCGCCGCATGCCCCGGTTCTGACGCAGGATCACATGCTCCGGGTCCTCCTCACCGGGGACGCCGACCTGCTCCTGGACGACCTCCTCCGCCAGCCGGTAGCGGGCCTCCAGCAGATCCGCGTCGTCGTGGGAGCGCAGGAAGTCCTGCCGCGCGAACCACTGCTCGATGACCGGCCCGAGCGGCTGCTCGACCGGGTGCGGCCACTCCTCCGCCAGCACGACAGGCTCTGCCCCCTCGGGCGCACGTCGCAAGGTGATCCAGCCGAAGCCGACGCCCTCGACCTTGGCCGCCTCGAAGGCGTCCAGCCACTCCCCGTACCGCCGCTCGTACTCCTCGCGCGCGCCCCGGTGGTCCCCGCCGTCGCGCAGCCAGAGCTCGGCGTAGGTGGTCGGGTCCTGCACGTCGCGCTGCACGATCCAGGCGTCGCAGCCCGTCCCGGCCGCCCACGAGGCGACCCGGTCGCGCCAGTCCTCCCCGCGCACGTGCTGCCAGTTGGCCAGCAGTTGGCAGTAGCCCCCGGGTTCGAGGTGCTCACCGGCCTGCGCGACCAGGCTGCGGCACAGGTCGTCACCCGCCATGCCGCCGTCGCGATAGGTGAACCGGCCGCCCGGGGAGATCACGAACGGCGGGTTGGAGACGATCAGGTCGAAGCGTCCGGCGGCCCCGTCCGCCGGATCGGCGGCGACCGGCTCGAACAGGCTCCCCTCCCGCACCTCGACCCGCTCGCCGAGACCGGACAGCTCAGCGGAGAGACGGGCGAAGTGAAGCGCGCGCGGGTTCACGTCGGTGGCCACGACCTGCGACGCATGCCGGGCGGCGTGCAGCGCCTGGATACCGGAGCCGGTGCCGAGGTCGAGCGCGCGTCGCACCGGGCGACGCACGGTGATGTTGGCCAGCGTGGTCGACGCACCGCCGACCCCGAGCACCAGCTCACCGCGCGGCACGCCCTGATCCGTCGCCGCCCCCGATCCGATGCCGCCGGCTCCGCCGACCGCGCAGCCCAGATCGGAGACGATCCATGCGTCGGCCGTCTCCGATTCGCCCGCGATGTCGTTGGCGTACGGCCGCACGTCGACAGTCGCCCGCACCCCGCCCTCGGCGGTGCGGGTCAGCCACCCGTCCGCCAGCGCCTCCTCGACCGGCAGCGCCAACGCGACCTGCGGGTACGACACCTCCCGCTGCAGCAGGAACAGCCGCACCAGCGTCGGCAGCGCCCCCGGCCCCGCCGTGGCGCGCAGCGCCGGCACGCTCTCGCTACGGGCGAGCGCGGCGTAGGCCGACCCGCCGAGCAGCTCCAGGCAGCCGTCGGCGGTGTAACCGGCGACGACGAACGCGTCCCGCAGCCGCCCGATCCGTTCCCGGTCCACCACCGGCAGCGCGGCGCTGGCTGCGGTCGTGGCTGCGGTGGGGGACGGGGCGGTACCGGCGGTGGGCTCGGCAGAGGCCTGGCCCGCAGAAGTCTGATCCGCAGGTGTCCGGGGCGAGGAACTGGGCGAGGAACTGGTCGTCACACCAGCCATTCTCCCCGACGACCCGCCAGGGCCCGGCACCTCAGCCCAGCGCGCCGGAGCGCCACGACGCGGCCACGCCGGAGCGGCCCGGGCAGCGGGCCGACCGAGCGCCGCGAACGTCGGGGAGGGCGAGCCGCCGCAGCTCAGGAGGAGGCGGAGGCGGATGCCTTGGCGGAAGAAGTGCCGCTCGGCTTCGCCGACCCCTTGGCCGTGCCGGACGCGGAAGCGGAAGCGGACGAGGTCGGGGCGGACGAGGAGGCGGAGCCGGAGGCGTCCGGGGAGGCCGCCGAGGTGCCCGAACCGCCGTCCGTCGGGCTGCCGCTGGGTGCCGCGCAGCCGGGCTGACGGTTGAGGGCCGCACCGAGGTCGCCCGTCTGCAGCGTCTGCAGCGCCGCCGACGACTGCGTGGACAGCTGGCCTATCTGGTCCGAGACACCGCGCAGACCTGCCGCGAAGCGGGCCTGGTCGTTGACGGGCAGCGCCTTCACGGTCTGCTGCACCTTGGTGTAGCCGCCGGCGGCCTGGTTCAGCTCGCTGACCGCGTCGGCCTGCGTCTGGGAGCCGCCGTTCGTCGCCGGCGCACCCGCGGCCTGGACCGCCTGGGCTATCTGCTGGTTTCCGGTGGCCAGCTGACCCATGTCGTCGGCGAGACGCTTCTGCAGATCGGTCGGGCTCTCGCCCTGGACGATCCGACCGGTGTCCGCCTTCGCGTCCGCCACCGTCTTGATGGGCGTGGCGATCCCGCCGCACACACTCTTGGCCCAGGAGTCGAGCTTGCTCGTGCTGTCGCTGCCACCGCAGGCGGTCGTACCGAGCGCCACGACGGCCGCGACCGAGGCCGCGACCGCGACCCGCCCGGCCGCGCGACCCGCCACGCCTCCTGCCGCCCGTCCACGTCGGGACGACGACGACACCGGACCCGTGCCCGACTCCGCCCCTGCGACCTGCTCCCGCACCGACGCCGCCACCAGCTCAGACCTGCTCACCGGGTCCCCTTCCCACGCTCTGACCCAGCTTGGGAACCTACACTGTCGCCCTTTCCGGCGCAGGTCTCCCTCGATACCGTGCACGAACGGGACCGAGGGCGGAGCACCCGACACGACGCCCGACACCGACCGCACCACGTTGAACGCCGAACGCCGAACCACTCGCGAACCACGCCCGCACCACCCCCGCACCACGCCCGACAGGACGACACGGAGGTCACATGCCCCGCGCGCAGGTCAACGGGATCGAGCTCGAGTACGACACCTTCGGCACCACCGACCACCCCACCCTATTGATGATCATGGGTCTGGGCTCCCAGATGATCGCCTGGGACGAGCGGCTCTGCCGACTCCTCGCCGACGAGGGATTCCACGTCGTCCGCTACGACAACCGCGACGCCGGGCTGTCCACCTTCCTCGACACCGGGCCGCAGCCGGACCTCGCCGCCGTCCTCGGCGGCGACGGATCCAGCGCCACCTACCTGGTGACCGACCTGGCCGGAGACGCAGCGGGCCTACTGGACGCCCTCGGTGTCGAGCGCGCCCACCTCGTCGGCGCCTCCATGGGCGGGATGATCGCCCAGCAGTTGGTGATCGACCGTCCCGAGCGGGTGCTCAGCCTCTGCTCGATCATGTCCTCGCCGGACTACCCCAGGGTCGGCCCGCCGAGCGAGGAGGCGTGGGCGGTCATGACCCGCCCCCGCGCGGAGGGTCGTGAGGGCGCGATCGAGGCCAACATGGCGACGGCCCGCGCGATCGGCTCACCCGGCTATCCGCGTGAGGAGCAGGAGTTGCGGGCGTGGGTCAGCCGCGTCCACGACCGGAGCAGCCGCATCGACGGCATAGGCCGCCAGTTGGCGGCGGTCTACGCCTCACCGGACCGGACCCGGGCGCTGGCTCAGGTCGCCGTGCCCACCCTGGTGATCCACGGCGAGGACGACGCCTTGGTGGACATCAGCGGCGGCCGGGCCACCGCCGCCGCGGTGCCGCACGCCGAACTGCTGACGCTGCCGGGCGTGGGCCACGAACTCCCGGAGGCGCTGTGGCCCCGCATCGTGGCGGCCATCGCCGCCAACGCCCGTGCCGGTGAGGCCTTGCGGGCCGGCTGAGCATCCCGCCCTGCCGACCGTCCGGCGCCGCACGCTCAGGCGTTCCCCGTTCGGGAGCGCGACAGCGCCGGACGGTCGTTGCGGCTCTTGCCCAGGCCCGGCACCGGCCTGGCGCCGGTGCTGGCCCTGGTGCCGGTTCTGACCCTGGGCCGGTTCTGACCCTGGGCTGGTTCTGGCCCTGGTGCCGGCCCCGGTCAGGGCACGGTGGAGGTCACCTCCGGATCGGTCTGCCCTCGTACCTGCCGCGGGATGTCCTGGCCCGAATCCCTGTCGGGCTCGCCGCCGCTTGCCCCGCCCGATGCGTCGCCCGATGCGTCGCCCGCTGCGTCGCCCGGCTCGGCGCCCACGGAGATGCCGCGCCGCTTGGACATCCACACCGCGCCCACGATCACGGCCAGGCAGAGCACCGCGATCACCACGCGCCACGCCGTACTGGCGTGCGCGCCGAAGCCCAGCTTGACGATCGCGGTGGCGATCAGCAGCGAGACCAGGTTCATGACCTTGAGCAGCGGGTTGATGGCCGGGCCCGCGGTGTCCTTGAACGGGTCGCCCACGGTGTCGCCGATGACGGTCGCGGCATGGGCTTCGCTGCCCTTGCCGCCGTGGTGGCCGTCCTCGACCAGCTTCTTGGCGTTGTCCCAGGCACCGCCGGAGTTGGCCAGGAAGACCGCCATCAGCGTGCCGGAGGCGATCGCCCCAGCGAGGTAGCAGCCGAGCGGTCCCACGCCCAGCAGGAAGCCGACAGCGATCGGCGCGAGCACCGCGAGCAGGCCGGGGGTGGCCAGTTCCCGGAGCGCGTCGCGGGTGCAGATGTCCACCACCCGGCCGTAGTCCGGCTTCTCGCTGCCGTCCATGATCCCGGGCCGCGAGCGGAACTGCTCGCGCACCTCGAAGACCACCGAACCGGCGGAGCGGGAGACGGCGCTGACGGCCAGCCCGGAGAAGAGGAAGACGACCGCCGCGCCCAGCAGCAGGCCCACCAGGTTGTTGGGCTGGGAGATGTCCAGGCTCAGGCTCAGTCCGTGTGCGGCGGGGCCGATCTGGGACTCCGCCGTTCCGATCGCGTCGGTGAACGAGCCGAACAGCGCGGTGGCCGCGAGCACGGCGGTGGCGATCGCGATGCCCTTGGTGATCGCCTTGGTGGTGTTGCCGACCGCGTCCAGCTCGGTCAGCACCTGCGCGCCCGCGCCCGTGACGTCACCGGACATCTCGGCGATGCCCTGGGCGTTGTCGGAGACCGGCCCGAACGTGTCCATCGCGACGATCACGCCGACGGTGGTCAGCAATCCCGTGCCGGCCAGCGCGACGGCGAAGAGCGAGAGCGTCAACGACCCTCCGCCGAGCAGGAAGACGCCGTAGACGGCGGCGCCGATCAGGACCGCCGAGTAGACGGCAGACTCCAGGCCGACGGAGATGCCGGAGAGGATGACGGTGGCGGGGCCGGTGAGCGAGGTCTTGCCGATGTCGCGGACCGGGCGTCGGTTGGTCTCGGTGAAATAGCCGGTGAGCTGCTGGATCGCCGCGGCGAGCGCGATGCCGATGGCGACGGCGGCCAGCGCGAAGACGCGCGGGTTGCCGCTGTGCGCGGCGACGGCCGGGGAGGCGCCCTTCAGCTCGGCGAAGCGGCCTGGCAGGAAGGCGAAGACGGCGATCACGACCAGCACGAGGGAGACGACCGCGGAGATGAAGAACCCGCGGTTGATGGCGGTCATACCGGACCTGTCACCGCTGCGCGGCGAGACGGCGAAGATGCCGAGGACGGCCGTCACCACGCCGATGGCGGGCACCAGCAGCGGAAAGGCGAGGCCGTGGTCCCCGAACGCGCTGACGCCCAGGATGAGCGCGGCGACGAGGGTGACGGCGTAGGACTCGAACAGGTCGGCGGCCATCCCGGCGCAGTCGCCGACGTTGTCGCCGACATTGTCGGCGATGGTGGCGGCGTTGCGCGGGTCGTCCTCCGGGATGCCCTGTTCGACCTTGCCGACCAGGTCGGCGCCGACGTCGGCGGCCTTGGTGAAGATGCCGCCGCCGACACGCATGAACATCGCGAGCAGCGCGGCCCCGAAGCCGAAGCCCTCGAGCACCTTGGGCGCGTTCTCCCGGTAGATCAGCACCACCACCGAGGCCCCGAGCAGACCCAGGCCGACGGTGAACATCCCGACGACCCCGCCGGTGCGGAAGGCGATCCGCATGGCCCGATGGGACACCGCCCGCACGTCGGGCGCCTCGGTCTCCCCCTCGGCGGGAGTCGCCGCGCGGGCCGCCGCAGCGACCCGGACGTTGCTGCGCACGGCCAGCCGCATGCCGACGTACCCGGTCACGGCGGAGAAGGCCGCACCCACGACGAAGAAGACGGAACGCCCGATCCGCTGTGCCCAGTCGTCGGCCGGCAGCACCAGCAACAGCAAGGGCACGATGACGGCGAACCCGGCGAGGGTGCGGAACTGCCGTGCCAGGTACGCGTTCGCACCCTCCTGCACGGCGGCGGCGATCTGCTTCATGGTGTCCGTGCCCTGATCCGCTGCCAGTACCTGACGGACCAGCAGCCACGCGACACCCAGCGCGGCTGCGGCGACGACGGCGACGATGACGACCACGACCCGGTCCGAACCGGTGAGCACGGCCGTCACTGGTGATTGAGCGCCGGAGAGGTAGAGCCCGGCCATTCGTCCTCCCATGACGTCTGGCTCGTGCGCCGAGTGGGATCCCGGGGTCATGGGGCCGGGGGAGGCGCGGACCGCTCGGCAGCGCGGGCAAGGTGGCAGGCCGCGATTGTAAGAATCCGACACATGATCAAAACAGGGTATGTGCGGCAATTGGTACAAGTAAGAGGAACTGTGACAGAAGTTCTTCACGGGACTTTCCAGGACGCGGCTCCTGCCCACGGCTCCTGACCGCGCCTCATACCCGTCATCTTTCAGCCACCCCAGCCCCGGCTGGCCGGAATCATCCGTGCAAGAATCGGGCCACTTTGGGGGACACCCTCGTCACCAACAACGGCGGCGGCTCGCTCGAGGTCAGTGCGAACGTCGAGGGTTACTACGGCGAGGCGCCCGCGCCCACCACGCTCGTCCCGCTCACCCCGTCGCGGATGCTGGACACGCGGTACGCGATCGGCGCACCCAAGGGCCGGCTCGGTGAAGGGCGGGTGCTGCGGCTCAAGCCGGCGGGCGTCGCCGGCATCCCGGCCGGGGCGAGGACGGTCCTGCTGAACCTCACCGCCCTGAACGCCTCGGCGACCACCTCCGTCACCGCCTACGCGGACGGCACGACACGCCCCGCCGGCGCGCCGTTGCAGGCCGGGCACGATGGACCTGCTGGCGGACGTCGCGGGGTACTACTCCTGACGCGCTGCCGGGGAACGGCGTGAGATGAGCGGCGGAGGGTGGCTCGGGCGATCCCGGGTCACCCTGGCCGCACCCGGACGTCGGGCAGGCTCAGGGCCGGACAGGCCTGGAATCAGGGCTGCGCGGGCGGGCGTGGACGCGCGAGACAGGCCGCACCCGGCCGAGCCGCTGCTGCTCGGGCAGCGCGGACGTCGCCGAACGGTCAGCGAAGAACGGGCAGCGCCGACCGAGCGGTCGCCGTCCGACTGGGTCGACTGCCCTGCTTCGGGCACTCGGCGCGTTCTACAGCTCGTCGTCCGCGGGGTCGGCGATGGGCCAGCTCATGCGGATCAGGCCGCCGTCGTCGTCGTGGCCGATGACCAGGTCGTCCACCAGGCCGCTGATCACGGCGAGGCCCATGGTGTCGTCGGTCTGCTCACCGCCGCTGCCGCCGTTGGCGCCGGCCGCCAGGCTGAGGGCCTCCGCGGCGGTGCTGTCGGCGTGCGAGGTCACCGGCGTCGGCACGCCGTCGCCGACCTCGATCAGAAAGCGCTTCTCCTGCTGGATCAGTTTCACCCGCACGGGGTGTGACACCCCGTTGCGCACGTGCAGACCCACCGCGCGCGAGCACGCCTCGCCCACGGCGAGACGGACCTCGTCGAGGACCGACTCGTCGACCCCGGCCTGCCGTGCGACTGCCGCCGCGACCAGCCGCGCCGTGCGCACGTGTGCCGGGAGTGCGCTGAAGCGCAGTTCGACGGTGGCCATATGCGTCCCCCTCGAAAGGTTCAGATTCCGGACCGGCCCCGGGAGCCGGACACGCGGACTCGTCCGCGTGCCTCATCGCTCCCGGGCGCACTGCCTCAGTTGGAGCTCACGGATGCGAGCTCAGTCGTTGGCGGCGACGGCCTCGTCCACGGAACCGTGGATGGGGAACACCTTCGTCAGTCCGGTGATCCGGAAAATCTTGAGGATGCGCTCCTGGTTGCAGACCAGACGCAGCGAACCCTCATGGGCCCGCACCCGCTTGAGCCCGCCGACAAGCACGCCCAGCCCGGTCGAGTCCAGGAAGTCAACGCCTTCCATATCCACGATCAGATGGTAGTGACCCTCATTGACGAGCTCGACGAGCTGCTCGCGCAGCTTCGGGGCGGTGTACACATCGATCTCGCCCCCAACCTCGACGACCGTGCGGTCGCCGACGGAACGGGTCGACAGGGACAGGTCCACGGAACCTCCAGCACCTTGCCTTGCTTCCATGCCGATGGCGGGGCCCCAGGCCCCGTTGCACGGCCGCGTAGGCATTCAACCACTTATCACCAGGCCAACACGACGCCTTGGGGGGAATCTCCATCAGCGTGATGACAGACTTGGGGCCGATGAAGCCGCGCCCTGACCCGCCCGAAGCCGCTCTCGACCGCCTCACGGGCGCCTCTGGGCGGCAAGATCGGCTCACTCATTTGGAGCACATTCCGGCTCGGCCCGCCCAGTACGCGGGCTGGCCCGCGGGGCTGCGTCCGGAGGTGGTGTCGGCGATCTCGGCAACCGGCATCAAGCAGCCATGGACACATCAGGCTGAAGCCGCGAATCTGGCTATACACGGACAGAACGTCGTGATCGCCACAGGAACCGCCTCGGGCAAGTCGCTCGCCTACCTGGCCCCGGTCCTCAGCGCCCTGCTGGACGGCACCGAGGCCAAGAACGGCCGCGGGGCGACGGGCCTGTATCTCGCACCCACCAAGGCCCTCGCCGCCGACCAGCTGCGCCGCCTCGGTGAGCTGCGCACGGCTGCCGAGGCAGGCGAGGCCGGCGAGGCGGGCAAGGCGGGCGCAGGGACTGGTGGGGTCCGTGGGGCTGGTGGTGCTCGACGGTCTGGTGATGCTGCTGATAACTCCCCGCGGACCGAAGGGGCCGAACGAGCGACGGGAAGCCTCCACGGGGCCTCACGGCTCACCCGCGTCCGCGCGGCGGTGTACGACGGCGACACCCCGTTCGAGGAACGCGAGTGGGTCCGCCAGTACGCCGCGTACGTGCTGACCAACCCGGACATGCTCCACCGGGCCATCCTGCCCGGCCACGCCCGCTGGGCCTCGTTCCTGAAGGCGCTGCGCTACGTCGTGATCGACGAGTGCCACACCTACCGGGGCGTCTTCGGCTCCCATGTCGCGCAGGTGCTGCGCCGGCTGCGCCGCCTGTGCGCCCGCTACGGCTCACATCCCGTGTTCCTGCTGGCCTCGGCCACCGTGGCCGAGCCGGGACACAGCGCCGAGCGGTTGACCGGACTCCCCGTCGCCGAAGTGACCGCCGACGGCTCCCCGCGCGGCGAGACGGTCTTCGCGCTCTGGGAGCCGCCGCTGACGGAGCTCGCGGGCGAGCATGGCGCCCCGGTCCGGCGCTCGGCTACCGCCGAGGCCGCCGACCTGCTCACCGACCTGGTCCTGGACGGCACCCGCACCGTCGTCTTCGTGCGCTCCCGGCGCGGCGCCGAGCTCGTCTCGGTCATCGCCCAGGAAAGGCTGGCCGAGGCGGCCGGGCACGCGACGGCACGGCGGGTCGCCGCCTACCGAGGCGGTTACCTCCCCGAGGAACGGCGCGCCCTCGAGCGCGCCCTGCACTCCGGGGCGCTGCTCGGCCTCGCCTCCACCAGCGCCCTGGAGCTCGGTGTGGACGTGGCGGGCCTCGACGCGGTGCTGCTGGCCGGATACCCCGGCACCCGGGCCTCCGTGTGGCAGCAGGCCGGTCGCGCAGGCCGCGAGGGCGGAGGGGCCCTGGCCGTCCTGATCGCCCGCGACGACCCGCTGGACACCTACCTGGTGCACCACCCCGACTCGCTCTTCCGCCAGCCGGTCGAGTCGACGGTGCTGGATCCCGACAACCCTCACGTGCTCGCGCCCCACCTCTGCGCGGCCGCGGCCGAGCTGCCTCTCACGGCCCCCGCTGACCTGGAGCTCTTCGGCCCCTCGACGCCGATACTCCTGCCCCAGCTGGAGCGCCGCGGAATGCTGCGGCGGCGCGGGGAGAACTCCTGGTTCTGGACCCGCCGCGAACGCGCCGCCGATCTGGTGGACATCCGCGGTGAGGGCGGCGCTCCCGTGCGCGTGGTCGAGGCGGACACGGGCCGCCTGCTCGGCACCGTCGACGCCGGCGCCGCGCACACCACCGTCCACACCGGCGCGGTCCACCTGCATCAGGGCCGCAGCTACCTGGTGCGGGAACTGGACCTCGAGGACTCGGTGGCCCTCGTCGCCGAGGCCGATCCGCCGTACAGCACCGTCGCCCGCGACACGACGCACATCGCCGTGCTGGGTACGGACCGTCAGGTCGCTTGGGGCGACGCCACCTTGAACTTCGGTTCGGTCGAGGTCACCAACCAGGTCGTCTCCTTCCTGAAGCGCCGGCTGCTCACCGGCGAGATCCTCGGCGAGACCAAGCTCGACCTGCCGCCGCGCACCCTGCGCACGCGCGCGGTGTGGTGGACCGTGACCGAGGAGCAGCTGGAGGACGCCGGCTTCCTCCCCGAGGAGCTCCCCGGGGCCGCCCACGCGGCCGAGCACGCCTCGATCGGCCTGCTCCCGCTCTTCGCCACCTGCGACCGATGGGACATCGGCGGCGTCTCCGTCCCCCTGCACCCCGACACAGGCCTGCCCACCGTCTTCGTCTACGACGGCCACTCGGGCGGCGCCGGATTCGCCGAACGGGGCTTCGAACGCGCTCAGGAGTGGCTGTCCGCCACCCTCCAGGCCATCACCTCCTGTGAGTGCGAACGTGGCTGCCCCTCCTGCATCCAGAGCCCCAAGTGCGGCAACGGGAACGACCCGCTGGACAAGCAGGGCGCGATCCGCCTGCTGACGCTGCTGCTCGCCGGGTCGGCAGCCGCTGCGGCGAAGCCGCAGCAGGCGGAGGGGTCGCCCTCCCCGACACTCGGCTCCGGCTCCGGCTCCGGCTCCGGCTCCGGCTCGGCATAAACCGGTGGAGTGCCCCCAAGCCCGCTCCTAGGGTTCATGGATGACGACGGAGCAGACGCCGCCCAGCCCTGAGGCGCGAGCCGCGGAGGAGTATCTGCGGGCCTTCCACGACAACGCGCCCGGCCGGCTTGTCGAAGGCGCGAACACCCACCGTGCGCCGGACGGCCGGACCAGCCACGAGGTGCTGGCCGACCGGGTCGGTCCCGTCCGGAGCGTCCTCGACCTCGGCTGCGCCGACGGCGCCCTGCTGGCGCTCTTCGCCGAGCGCGGCGCCGAGACCCTCGCCGGGGTCGACCTCTCCTCCGGCGAACTGGAGATCGCACGCCGCCGACCCGGACTGGCCGGGGCCCGGCTCCACCGCGGTCGGGCCCAGGAACTTCCCTTCCCGGACCGCTCTTTCGACGCCGTGGTCTCGCACATGGCCCTGATGCTGATGGCCGACGTCGAGCAGGTCGTCGCGGAAGCAGCCCGGGTGCTCAAGCCCGGTGGCACGCTTGCCGTGGCCGTCGGCAGCGGCCCGGTGGGCGGTGAGGCGATGGAGCTGTTCCTCGAGCTCGCCACCCCGCACCTCACGGCAACGCCGACTGGGCGACGCCGTCCCCGGCTCGGCGACCCGCGCAGTCGCAGCCGCCTGGGGCTCGACGAGTTGCTGAGCCCGCGCGGCTTCGCCCCGGTGGACTGGGAGCCGTTCACTCTCAGAATGGACGGCACCGCCGACCAGGTGTGGCAGGTCATGCTCGACACCTACTACGACGTGACCCAGCTGGACGAGGCGACACTGGAGCGGCTGCACCAGGAGTTCGTCGACGCCTCCCGCTCCCTGGCGGCCGCCGATCAGCGGGTCCCCTGCGGTCTGCGGATCACCCTTGCGACGACCCGACTGACCGGGCTGCGGGCCTAGCCTGGCCCCATGCACGGGGCCCTGGTCGCACGACGGGCCGCCCGAAGAGGACCGCCCGACACGAAGGTCGCCCGACACGCGCGTCGCCCGACGTCAGAACGGAGCGGTCACCGGGCCAGCCCGGGCGCGGGCCCGGGCAGGGGGAAGCCCGGGGATCAGCCCGATCGGGGAGGGGACGGAGACCTCCACCAGGACGCTGTCCTCCAACGCGTCCGCACGGATCGCGCAGGAGTGGAGCGTGGCGCCCTGGGCCGAGGCGATGGCTGCGGCTTCCGCGCACGCCTCGCCCGGGTCCAGGAGCAGCCGTCCCGCCGCCGCGAGGGCCGCCAAGTCCGCCGCCGACTCCGCCCGGTGGCGGGCGGCGACCGCGCCGGCCACGCCCAGGGCGGCCGTCGCCGCCAGGCCGACCAGGCCGAGCAGAGCCACCAGCCAGATCGTGGCGGCGCCTGCGTCCCGACTCCGCCCACCCGACCGGCGCGCATGCCTCACGGTCCGGCTCCAGGCTCGCCTGGCTCCCGCTCGGCCACAGCCGTTGCGGAGACCCGGAAGCTGAGCAGCCCGCCCGGACCGCTGCTCACGGAGGAGACCTCCGCACGCACCTGGTCGCCGGCGGTGCTGACCGAGACCGAAGCGCCGGGAGGCGCGGCGGCCTGGCCCAGCGTGGCAGCGGCCGGATCCCCTCGTGCCGCGGCGCGCGCTGCCTCGCGTGCCGCGTCGACGCACCGCACCTTCGCCGAGCCGACCAGCACAGCCCAGAGCAGCATCGCGGTGACCAGTACCAGAGCCGGCAGAGCGACGGCCGCCTCGGCCGTGGTGTAGCCCGCGTCGGACGGGCGCGGGCGCTCAGACGGCACCGAGAGCTCGCCGGATCAGGCCTTGCAGCGCCGAGGAGACGGCCCCGCTGGTGACCACCTTGTAGAGCAAGGCGGCGAATCCGCACGCCGCGACA
>NZ_BBPQ01000039.1:0-5008 GCF_000787855.1 Streptacidiphilus anmyonensis
GATTTCGCGGCCCCCGTCAATCGGATTTACCGATTAACTGTCGAGGGTTTGCCACCCCGTCGAAGCGGGGCAACTCGGAGAACATTACGTGGCCGTCCGGGGCGAGTCAAATCCAGGGACCCGGGGGCGTCTCCAGCTCCTCCAGCTCGACTCCGGGCGCGGCCAGGACCACGTCGCCGGCCAGGTGCACCATCCCCTCTTCCCCCGTTTCCAGGTCGGCGACGCGGAAGCGGCGGACGGTCAGGGGACCGCTGTCAGTGGGGTGTGTTTCGATCCCTTCGAGAGCCCATCCCTGGTCCAGCGTGCGTGGGGCCAGCAGCGGCTCGGTGAAGGAGACGACCCGTACCCGGGCGGAGGAGCCCTCCGCCAGAGCGAGCATGCGGGCCGTTGCGACGAGGAACGCGGGCGATCGGCCGGTGAAGGCGTGGGCCTTCTCGTTGCCCTCCCGCGTGAACGTGAGATCCGTGTCCTGGAGGTGTGTCCGCACCCAGGTGAGTCCGGAGAGCGCTCCGCCTCGAACCTGCCAGCCGTGGCGGCGAAGTTCCAGCCGGATCGGTCGTGACCGGGAGTCGAGAGTCAGGTCGACGGAGCCGTCCAGCGTGCCGTCGGCGGTGAAGGTCTGTGCTGTGTAGCGCCAGCCGGAGGGTCCGGCCGCGCAGCTGAAGCGTTCCTCACCGAGGGGGGTGTCGTCGTGCGTGTCATGAAACGAGTAGCGGCCGCTGGGCATAGGTCGAGCCTATGCGCCAGCGGCCGCGTGACCGTCAGCCGATCAGTATCAGTAGCGGTACTGCTCGGCCTTGTACGGGCCGTCGACGTTGACGCCGATGTAGTCGGCCTGCGACTGGGTGAGCGTGGTGAGCTTCACCCCGAGGGCGTCCAGGTGGAGCCGGGCGACCTTCTCGTCCAGGTGCTTGGGCAGCGTGTACACGCCGACCGGGTACTCCTCCGGCTTGGTGAACAGCTCGATCTGGGCCAGGGTCTGGTCCGCGAAGGAGTTGGACATCACGAAGGACGGGTGGCCCGTCGCATTGCCCAGGTTCAGCAGACGGCCCTCGGACAGCACGATCAGCGTCTTGCCGTCCGGGAAGGTCCAGGTGTGGACCTGCGGCTTGACCTCGTCCTTGACGATGCCCGGGATCTTGGCCAGGCCGGCCATGTCGATCTCGTTGTCGAAGTGGCCGATGTTGCCGACGATGGCCTGGTGCTTCATCTTGGCCATGTCCGCGGCCATGATGATGTCCTTGTTGCCCGTCGTGGTCACGAAGATGTCCGCGATCCCGACGACCTCGTCGAGCGTGGTGACCTGGTAGCCGTCCATGGCGGCCTGCAGGGCGCAGATCGGGTCGATCTCGGTGACGATGACGCGGGCGCCCTGGCCGCGGAGGGACTCGGCGCAGCCCTTGCCCACGTCGCCGTAGCCGCAGACCACGGCGACCTTGCCGCCGATCAGCACGTGGTGGCCCGGTTGATGCCGTCCACCAGCGAGTGCCGGCAGCCGTACTTGTTGTCGAACTTCGACTTGGTCACCGCGTCGTTCACGTTGATCGCCGGGAACAGCAGGTTCCCGTCCCGGTGCATCTCGTACAGGCGGTGCACACCGGTGGTGGTCTCCTCGGTCACGCCCTTGATCTCGGAGGCGACCTCGGTCCACTTCTTCGGGGTCTCCTTGAGCGTGCGGTTCAGCAGCTCGAGGATGATCCGGAACTCGTCGGAGTCAGCGGTCGACGGGTCCGGGGCGGCGCCGGCCTTCTCGAACTCGACGCCCTTGTGGACCAGCAGCGTCGCGTCGCCGCCGTCGTCCAGGATCATGTTCGGGCCGGAGAAGCCCGGCCACGTCAGCGCCTGCTCGGTGCACCACCAGTACTCCTCCAGCGTCTCGCCCTTCCAGGCGAACACCGGGATGCCCTGCGGGTCCTCCGGCGTGCCGTTCGGGCCCACGGCGATGGCCGCCGCGGCGTGGTCCTGGGTGGAGAAGATGTTGCACGAGCACCAGCGCACGTCGGCGCCGAGTGCGGCGAGGGTCTCGATGAGCACGGCGGTCTGCACGGTCATGTGCAGCGAACCGGTGATCCGCGCGCCGGCCAGCGGCTGCGCGGCGGCGTACTCCTTGCGGATCGCCATCAGGCCGGGCATCTCGTGCTCGGCGAGCTGGATCTCCTTGCGGCCGAAAGCGGCCAGGGAAAGGTCGGCGACCTTGAAGTCACCGGCGTTCAGGGACGTCACGCTGTCTCTCCATCACGTCGGGGTGCGGGCGTTGGTGGCCCGGAACCGGCGCGCTGCCGAGGCGGGCTCGGGCGCGTGCGCGGGCATGCCGATGAGGCGGTGGGTTCCGGGAACCCTTGCACGTACCTCAACCGTATGACCGATTGTTCCGGACCAGTGCGTCGGAGGCCCTCTCTCCCTCGGCGTGACCGCGTCCGGGGACCCGGGCTCGCCGACCGCCATCAGCAGCGACGTCTGGTGCTTGAGACGAATCTACACCGTGCGTACATTCCGAGAGGCGCAGTTACGTGTTCCCTGAGTTCGCAGTGCGGAACGGAAGTGGGGCGGGATGACGGTTCCCTGGAGCGGCGGTGGGTTGCCACCTGTCGCCGCCGAGCGCATGGCGGAGGTCAGGCAGAGCGGCACCTGGACCTCCGCGTTGACCACCGGCGAGTTCGCCTCCGTCCGGTCCGTCGGCTTCGAGCCGGTGGGCCAGGTGATGGGCTCGGCGGTGTTCCAGATCGCCCGCAGCGGCCGCTACTGGGGCTATCACGACTGCCTCTTCTCGGGTGCGGGCTACTCCTTCGGCGGGTACGGCGAGGCGCCGATCGCGCTGTCCGGGCGCGGTGCGCCCTCGCAGGCGCTGGTGGGCGTCTTCGACCAGGCCCGGCGGACGGCGCTGGGCCGGATGACCCAGGAGTGCGTCGCGCTGGGCGGCGACGGCGTGGTGGCCGCGCAGCTGACCATGCAGCCGTTTCCGAACGCGCCGAACTGCCTGGAGTTCAAGGTGATCGGCACGGCGGTGCGCGCCCGCGGGGGCGTGCGGCCGAAGCACCCGTTCACCTGCCATCTCGACGGACAGGGTTTCGCCAAGCTGGTCAGCGCGGGTTGGGTGCCGGCCGAGCTGCTGGTCGGGATGTCCATCGGGGTGCGCCACAACGACTACCGCACCCAGTCGCAGCTGTACTCGTGGCGGAACAACGAGATCACCGGCTGGAGCAACCTGATCCACGCGATCCGTGCGGACGCGCGGCAGCAGCTCCAGTTGCAGGGCTCTCGGCTCGGCGGGGACGGCGTGATCATGGCCAGCGGTGATCTGAAGGTGTGGGAGGAGTCCTGCATCCGGGCGTCGAACCGCAACTCCGAGCAGCGCGACCACGTGGCGGAGGCCACGATGATCGGCACCAGCATCGCCCGCTTCCGGACCAAGGCCGAGCCGCCGCGGACGCTGTCGGTGATGCCGCTGGGCAAGCGCGGTGACCGGCTGCGGCAGCGGCTGGCCGCGGTCGCGTCCAGCCCGTACGGCGACAAGGACCAGTACCGCCGCCTGCTCGCCGAACTGCAGGAACTGGGGGACCAGGGATGAACACGAGCATGACGCAGTCGATCAGCACGAACCACGACCTGACCCATGCAAGGGGAGCTGCCCGATGAGCACCATGGACCCGACCGCCCAGGGTGTGCCCGAGGACGCGATGCGCCGACTGCAGGAGCTGCAGCCGGGCCGCGCCGGATCGATCTTCACGAGCGACCTGTCGGTCAACGAGTTCCTGCTCGTGCGCGAGGCCGGCTTCAAGCCGATCGGTCTCGTGCTGGGCAGCTCGATCTACCACGTCGGCATCCAGTTCGGCCGCTGGGGCAAGAACCAGGAGCTGGACACGCTGAGCCAGGCGATGTACCACGCACGTGAGCTGGCGATGACCCGCATGGAGGCCGAGGCGCACGCGCTGGGCGCCGACGGCATCGTCGGGGTCCGGCTCTCGGTGGAGGCGCGCGAGTTCGGCAACGACATCGCGGAGTTCATCGCCATCGGGACGGCCGTGAAGGCCGACCACCCGGCCCCCGGCGGCGGCAGCTGGCGCAACAACAAGAACCAGCCCTTCACCTCGGACCTGTCCGGCCAGGACTTCTGGACGCTGATCCGAGCCGGCTACGCCCCGCTGGGCATGGTCATGGGCACCTGCGTCTACCACATCGCGCACCAGCGGATGGGGGCCGTGTTCTCGAACATCGGCAAGAATGTGGAGATCGAGCAGTTCACGCAGGCCCTCTACGACGCGCGCGAGTTGGCGATGTCCCGAATGCAGGCCGAGGCCGAGGCGCTGCACGCCGAGGGTGTGGTCGGGGTCCAGCTCAACGCCCACAACCACCGCTGGGGCGGGCACACCACGGAGTTCTTCTCGATCGGCACGGCGGTCCGCCCGCTGCGTCCGGACCACGAGATCGAGCGTCCCACCATGGTGCTGAGCCTGGACGGCTGACCGTGCTGAGATGCTGGGCCCGTTCGAACGGGTAGGGGCCCACCGGGTGCTGATGAGCTCACCGGGTGCTGATGAGGGAGCGAAGGCAGATGAGCGAGATCGAGCTGCTGGCGGCGGCGTTGCGCCGGGACGCCGCGGATCTGGACATGTATGCCCAGGTGCTGACGGGTTCCCTGGCGGACGCCCTGCCGCCGGGCTCCGTCGAGCTCGCACGCAAGCGGTCCGTCTCCGACCGGCTGGCCGGCCGTCCCGGCACGGTCGAGCGGCTGGAGGTGAGCCTGGACGACCGTCGGCTGATCCTCGTGCTGGCGCACGGCCGCCCGCAGGGCGAGGTGGCGACGGTGGTGCGTGGCGTGGTGCTGTCGCGCAAGCAGGTGGCGCTCGACGAGTGGGTGCACGAGCTGGCGGCTGCGGTGGCCCTGCGGGCGGAGTCGGACGCGAGGGCGCGCGCGGCCCTGGAGAAGCTCGTGATGGGCCTCTGAGAGCCTCCAGGGCACAACGGAGCGGCGGGGCCCAAGGGCCCCGCCCCAGGCGTTCGTCACATC
>NZ_BBPQ01000039.1:5214-60040 GCF_000787855.1 Streptacidiphilus anmyonensis
GCCCAAGGGCCCCGCCGCTCAGGCGTTCGTCACATCCGGTGGCCGCGTTCAGGTGGCCGCGTCAGGTGTCCGGGTCCGCTGGCCGCGTCAGATGCGTGTGTCAGAGCGAGACGGTCGCCCGGAAGAGGTTCGCCGGGGCGCCGTCCTCGCTGGAGGCGGTGACGGCGGGGCTGCCGGCGGCGACGAAGCAGGACTGGCCGGGGGCCAGCGTCAGCTGATCGCCGCTCGCGTCCGTCAACGAGACACGGCCCTCGGTGCACAGCACGATCTGCGGGGTGTCGGTCGGCAGCGGCCTGCCGCCTTCGGCGCCGAGCCGGTAGCGGGAGAGGCGGAACTCGTCGATCGGCGCGGGGTAGAGCTCCTCCCCCGGGTGCTCCACCACGGACCGCGGCCGGATCACGCCCGGGTCCGTGGCCTCGAACTCCACCACCCGCAGCAGCTCCGGCACGTCGATGTGCTTCGGCGTCAGCCCCGCCCGCAGCACGTTGTCGGAGTTGGCCATGAGCTCCACACCCAGCCCGCGGAAGTAGGCGTGCGGCACGCCCGCTCCCAGGTACACGGCCTCGCCCGGCCGCAGCACCACGTGGTTGAGCAGCAGCGCGGACAGCAGCCCGGGGTCGGCCGGATAGTGGTCGGCCAGCGCGGCGTAGTCGCGCAGCATCACGACCTCGTCCGGCTCCGACGACTCCTCGGCCCGACGCAGCAGCGCGTCGCGGGTGGCGGCGACGAGCGGGACGACGGTGTCGGAGTCGAGGGTGAGCACCCAGGTGAGCGCCTCCCGCAGGGCCTCCGCCTCCGGCTTGGCACGCAGCACGTCCAGCACCGGGGAGAGGCCTGGGACGCCGAGGCGTTCCAGCAGCGCCACCGTCCCGGCGGGGGCGCGGAACCCGCACACGCCGGTGAACTCGTCCAGCGCGCACAGCATCTCGGGCTTGTGGTTCGCGTCCTTGTAGTTCCGCTCGCGCGCGGTGAGCGGCACCCCCGCCGCCTCCTCGGCCGCGAACCCCGCGCGCGCCTGCGCCAGGTCCGGGTGCACCTGCACCGACAGCGGCTCGCCCGCCGCCAGGACCTTGAACAGGAACGGCAGCGCCGGCCCGAACCGCTCGACGACCCGCGCGCCCAGCTCGCCCACCGGGTCCGCCGCGATCAGCTGGTCCAGCGAACGCGCGCCCTCACCGCGGTCGACGCCCGACGGCGCGCCCGGATGCGCACCCATCCAGAGCTCCGCCTGCGGTTCGTCGCCGGGCTCCACGCCCAGCAACGCGGGGATCGCCGTCCGCGAACCCCAGGCATACGGGCGGACGGTGTTGTCCAGACGATCCATGCGCTCTCTAGGTCCTCTCAGCGGCGAGCCCGAGATAGACGGCCGCGAAGTCGGTCAGTGCCACGAGTTCGGCCAGGGCCTCGACCGGGTCGGTCCGGGAGGAGCCGAGCTCGCGGAGGGCGACCTGGTGGTCCGCCGCGAGGCGGCGGGCCCGGGTCACGGTACGGCGTGTTCCCGGTGAATCGCTGTCCGGGAGGTGATCGGCCGGTGGCTCGCCGGTGACGTCGGGGGTGCCTTCGGCCTCCGGGTCGTCCGACACGCCGGGACGGTGGCGCAGCAGCACGACCTGGAGTCGCAGCGCGCCCTCGTCCTCGAGCCGGTCCCGGAAGAAGTCGTCGGGGTCGGCCGAGCCCGCCCCGAGCCCGCCGCTGAACAGGCCGCGCTGGGCGGCCATGGCCTCCGGCAGGACGCCGCAGAGCGCGGCCCGCCCGGCGTGGTCGGCGAGCATGGCGGTGAACCGGCCCGCGACCGCGGTGCCGCAGGGGCCGAGGCTCCACAGCAGCGGCAGGGTGGCGTCGAGCTGCACGGCGAGGGTCTTGGCCGGGTTGTCGTACGCGGCGGAGGAGGGGCGGCAGCGCACGGCCGCCTCGTCGAGGCGGTCGGCGGCGGCGTGCAGCGCCTTCTGCTCGCCGGGCAGCAGGCCGACGCGCAGCGCGAGGGCCAGCAGCGGGGTCAGCACGCCCCAGAAGTCCGACGGGTCCTCACGCGGCAGGTCCGCGTCCTCGTAGAGCGGCCGGCGCTCGTCCGGCTCGACGCCGGGCAGGTAGGGCAGCGGCAGGGCCCGCACCTGAAGTGCGGCCTGGCCGAGGCGGGAGCCGGTCGGCGCGATCACCACCAGCGAACAGCCGCGCGCGTAGGCGCGCTCGACCAGTTTGACCAGCCCCGGGACCTCGCCGTCCGTCGCGACGGCGATCAGCAGGTCCGACGGCGAGGCCCAGCCCGGCAGCGTCCACTCCGGTCCGGCGTCCTCGCCGGGCCCGGGGCGGAGCACCGCGACCTGGCAGACGCCTCCGCAGAGCGCGGCGAGCACGTCCCCCGCGGTGGCGGCACTGCCGTGCCCCGCGACCAGCACGGCACGCGGCCGTCCCTGCGGGCGCAGCGCGCCCAGGCCCGCCTCGTCGGCGGCCCGCAGCGCGGTGCGCATGCGCGCCCCCGCCGAGGCCAGCGCGAGCAGCGCGCCGCGCGCGTCTGCGCGCGCGAGGGCGTCGGTGTCGTCGAGCAGCCGCTCGTCGATCATGCCGGGCGACGCGCCTCGTCCACGAGCAGGACGGGGATCCCGTCCCGCACCGGGTAGGCGAGCCCGCAGTCGCTTCCGGTGCAGACCAGCTCCGACGCCTCCTCGTCCTCGCGCAGCGGCGCGTGGCACGCCGGGCAGGCGAAGATCTCCAGCAGTGCGGGTTCGATGCTCATGTCGCTGGCGCTCCGGAAGTCGGGGACGAATCAGTGTGCATGCAGGTTACTTGCACCACCAGGGGCGCGAGGAACCGCGCGGGCGACCATCTTCGCGCGGAACGCCGCCGCGCCCCACGGGCCCTGTGTCGGCAGGGAGCGACGGCGGCCCGTCCACGCGGGTCGGGGCGGCTTCCCCGGCCCTGGGCCGGGGAAGCCAGACCCACGTGCCGGAGCCGCGCGCGAGCCACGGAGTCCGGTGCACCTCATCGGTCCTTTGACGGCACAGGTCGAGAAGGAACCCGGCCGAGGGCCGCCGAGTCACGCCCGCGTGGCGGGACCCCCGCTCGAACGGGCGGAAGGGCTCGGCCGCCCACGGCCCTCCGTCCGCCCGGGTCGGGGCAGACAGACCCGGCCCCGGGGCTGGTGAGGCCGAACCCGCGTCGCCGAACCCGGCACCCGACGCAGGCGGGAGGACGCGCGTTGCCCCACGAGCCCCCGGTCCGCACGGGTCAGGGCGGCTCCCGGCCCACGGCGGAGAGTCGCCGCGTGGCGGAGCCGGCCGCCCGAACGAGCGGGAGGGCTCGCGTGCCCGCGCTTCTGTCCACGCAGGTCAGGCCCGATCCGGGCCGAAGGCCGGAAGGTGCCGTGGCGGAGCCGGTCGTCGGGCTCCTTCGAGCCGTCCGACCGGCGGGTCCGCCAAGGGGTGAGGGCCCCGAGGGCTGGGCGCTACGCGCGCACGACGGCGAGGACCTGGTCGCGCAGGGCGGCCATCTTGGACTCGTCGCGGGCCTCGACGTTCAGGCGCAGCAGCGGCTCGGTGTTGGAGGCGCGCAGGTTGAACCACCAGTCCGAGCCGGCGACCGTGAGGCCGTCCAGCTCGTCGAAGGTGACGCCCGGCTCGTCCGCGAAGGCCGCGCGCACCGCGGCCACGCGCTCCGCCTGGTCGGCGACGGTGCTGTTGATCTCGCCGGACTGGACGTACCGGTTGAACGCGGAGACCAGCTCCGACAGCGGCTTCGGCTGCTCGCCGAGCGCGGCCAGCACGTGCAGTGCGGCCAGCATGCCGGTGTCGGCGCGCCAGAAGTCGCGGAAGTAGTAGTGCGCGGAGTGCTCGCCGCCGAAGATCGCGCCGGACTTCGCCATCTCCTCCTTGATGAAGGAGTGGCCCACCCGGGTGCGCACCACGCGGCCGCCGTGCTCGGCGACGATCTCCGGGACGGCCCAGGAGGTGATCAGGTTGTGGATGATGACCGGCTCGGTCTCGCCCGCGGCCTGCGCCTTGGCCAGCTCGCGGACCGCGACCAGCGCGGTGATCGCGCTCGGGTTGACCGGGTCGCCGTTCTCGTCGACGACGAAGCAGCGGTCGGCGTCGCCGTCGAAGGCGAGGCCGAGGTCGGCGCCGATCTCGCGGACCTTGGCCTGGAGGTCGACCAGGTTCTTCGGGTCCAGCGGGTTGGCCTCGTGGTTCGGGAAGGTGCCGTCGAGCTCGAAGTACATCGGCACGACCTCGAGCGGCAGACCGCCGAGCACCGTCGGGACGGTGTGCCCGCCCATGCCGTTGCCGGCGTCGACGGCGACCTTGAGCGGGCGGATCGAGGTCAGGTCGACCAGGCCGCGCAGGTGGTCGGCGTAGGCCTGGAGCTCGTCCTGCTGGGTGATCGTGCCGGGGGTGGCGTCCGTCGCGGGGACGGTGACGCTGTCGTCCTCGTTCACCCAGGACTGGACCAGCTCGCGGATCTCCACCAGGCCGGTGGCCTCGCCGACCGGCGCGGCGCCCTTGCGGCACATCTTGATGCCGTTGTACTGGGCGGGGTTGTGGCTGGCGGTGAACATGGCGCCGGGCAGGTCGAGCTTGCCGCTGGCGAAGTACAGCTGGTCCGTGGAGCAGAGGCCGATCTCGACGACGTCGACGCCGCGCGAGGCCGCGCCCTCGGCGAAGGCGCGGGCGAGAGCCGGGGAGGAGGGGCGCATGTCGTGTCCGACGACGATCGCCTCCGCGCCGGTGACCTGCACGAAGGCGGCTCCGAAGGCCCGTGAGAGGTCGGCGTCCCACTGGTCCGGAACGACTCCGCGGACGTCGTACGCCTTCACGATCTGCTTGAGGTCACGCACTACGGCTCTCCGCCATTCTGTGGTCCTGGTCACACTTCTCCTGCCTTGCGCTGTGCACGATACCGGCTGCGCGTGAGCATGAGGTCAACGCCGAGTGACACAAGGGCGTAAGTGCTGGTCAGAGAGGGGCTCGCGGCGTCGCGTGGCCCTTGGAAGGGGGTGGTTTCAGGCCTCGGGTGAGAACTCGTCGGGAGTACGCAGCACCCGCAGGTGGCCACGGCGGCCGACTTCGGTCGGGTCGGCCTCGGAGCCGCCGTCCTGGCGGCGCGCCGGCGGGCGGGCGACCTCGCGGACGGCGTTGGCGAGCGCCTCCAGGTCGTCGCCGGAGGGCCGGATCGGGCCGGTCTCCACGTGGAGCCGGACGACCTCCCAGCCGCGCGGGGCGGTCAGCCGCTCGGAGTGCTCGGCGCACAGGTCGTAGCAGTGCGGCTCGGCGTAGGTCGCGAGGGGGCCGAGCACGGCGGTGGAGTCCGCGTAGACGTACGTCAAGGTCGCCACCGCGGGACGGCCGCAGGCGGTGCGCGAACAACGACGGACAGGGCTCACGACGTTGGACGGTACCGCACTCCTGACCGGGCCGCGAAGACTCTGCCCCGGATCCGGTCCCGTGTCGTCCCGCAGGGGCCTGTTCCCCCCGGTCGGAGCGGAGTTTCGGGGCGGGCGAGGGTTACTGTCGGTGGCAGCGGATACGCTTAGTCGTGATGGAGAGACCACCCGTATCCACGTCCGCCTCCGGAGCGACTCCCGGGGCACCCGGGGCCGCCGCCGGACCGCGGCGACGTCGGGACCGCCACGGCCGGGGCATGCGCGGGCCGCTGGCTCCGCGCCAGGTCCCGATCGCGCTCAGCCGCTCGGAGCTGTTCGACGAGTACGTGCGGGAGTCGGTGGAGCGGCTGGAGCGGCGCTGGCCGCAGCTGGAAGAGGTCGAGTTCGCCGTCCAGGACGTGCCGGCCCCGCTGCCGGGCGAGCCCGAGCCCGACATCGAGGACGTCCGCCCGGACGAGGTCCCGCTGGGCCGCCTGGTGGAGGCGGCGAAGGGCCGCCCCGCCCGCATCGTGGTCTACCGCCGCCCGGTGGAGATCCGCGCCAAGGGCCGCGAGGAGCGGGCCGCGCTGGTGCACGACGTGATGGTGGAGCAGGTCGCCGAGCTGCTCGGCGTCGAGCCGGAGGCGGTCGATCCCCGCTACGGCGAGGACTGACCGCGCCGGGCCCCGGGGGCCCGGCGCGCCGGGCGGCCAGCCCCCTGCACGCTGCCCTGCTTCACGCCGCCCTACTAGACCGCTGCCCTACTGCACCAGGATGGCCGGGTTCTGGATCACCGTGGGGATCAGGACCGTGGAGCCGTCGTCCGGGATCTGCTGGATCGTCAGACCGCTGTGGCCGCCGATCTCGCGGGCGGCGTAGACGGGCCCGCCCGAGGTCGGGGTGATGGTGACGGCGAAGGTCGACGCCCCCGAGGGCGCCTGCGGCTGGACGGCGACGGTCGAGCCGGCCGGGATCTGGACGGTCTTGTCCGTCGGGGTCCCGCCGCTGCCGAGAGAGCTCACGGTGACGGTGGCCGCGCCCGACGGGGCGGTCAGCAGCAGGGACGCGCCGGACTGGTTCCCGGCGACGGTGCCGCGACGCGTGACGGGGGCGCTGCCCGCGAGGTAGGCGATGTCGCCGTGGCCGGAGGCGAAGACCGACGCGACGAAGGGCGTGGGCGCCTTCGGGTCGGTGGGGGTGAGCCGGAGCGTCGCGGGCTCGCCCCGGGTCACGTCGCCGAGGTCGACGTAGTTCACCATGCCGGCCTTGACGTGGATGGTCTCGTGGCCGGCCGGAGTGATCCAGCCGCTCTGCGAGGCGAGCTGGATCTTGAGGTCGGCGTCGACGTCGCCGGGGACGGCGACGGTGAGGCCGAACTTGCTGACATCGCCGGGCAGGCCCGGGATCAGCGCGCTGGAGGCGAGCGTCGTCGGCGGGATCCAGTCCGCGCCGTTGCCGTCCTGGCTCTCGTGCAGCGCGGCGGCGAGCTGGCCGCTGCGGACGAGCACGTGGACGGCCAGGTTCTGGCCGTCGTTGCCCGGCTGCACCAGCGAGGAGAGCAGCAGCTGGCTGGTGCCGTGGGCGGGGATGTTGATGCTGGCCGCCGAGGTGGCGTCGACCTCGCCGTCCGCGCCGAAGATCTGGATGTCGGCGTCCGCGTTGGCGTCCTGACCGTTCGACAGCTCCAGGTACGCGGTGGTGCCCTTGTTCGTGTCGGCGCCGGCGAACCAGAAGTCGGTGCCGGACGGGGTGCAGCTGGTGCCGGACAGGGTGCCCCCGCCCGTGGTGGTCTGCTGGACCGTGAAGCCGGGCGCGAGGGCGCCCGAGGCGGTCGCGGCCATGCCGGGGGCGTTGCTGCCGGAGGCGGCCTTGGCGGTGGTGGTGCCACCCGCCTGGGTCTGCTGCGCGATCGGCGAGGCCGAGGCGGTCGCCCCGGCGGAGGCCGACGGCTGGCCGGACGCCGAGGGAGCGGCCTTCGCCGAGGCGGAGGCCGACGCGCCGGCGGAGGCCGACGAGGACGGCGAGGCGGAGCTGCCGGAGCCGGCCGTCGCCGAGCCGTTGATCGGCGTCGTCAGCGGCGTGAGCGTCGCCCCCGAACCGCCGGCCGCCGAACCGCCGCCGGCCGCCGAGGACCCGGCAGTGCCCGAGGACCCGGCGCTGCCGGCCGGGACGGCGAGGCTGTACTGGGTCGTGGCGGAGGAGCCCTGCAACGGAGGCGGGCAGAGCAGGCTGGTCTGCTGCACGGCGGTGCGGACGCTGTCGCCCGTCGCGGCGGCCTGGCCCTTGGGCGGCTGCGCTTCGGCGACGCCGAGGGCGAGCGCGAGGACCCCGAGCGCGCCCAGCAGGGACTGGGTGGTCCGGTTGATCATCTGGTGGTCAGCTCCCTGCTCGTCACTGCTCGTCGCGGCTGGTCAGCCACGGGTCGTCGGCGCCCAGCGAGCCGTACTGGCCCTGCCCGGCGTTCGCGTCGTGCCAGCCGTAACCCTGACCGGGCATGCCCGGCTCCTCGTGCTGCGGCTGGTAGCCCTGCTGCGGGTAGGCCTGGTGGGCCGGATCGCCGTAGGGGGGCTGCGGCTGGCCGCCGTACGACGGATCCGCGTAGCCGGGCTGGCCCGCGTAGCCGTCGTAACCCTCGTACCCGTACGGCCCGCCCTGCTGGGCGTCGTGCTGCGCGCCCTGCGGTACGCCCTGGTGGGCGCCCGGATCGGCGCCGTACTCCGGCCCGTACTCGGGCCCGTAGCCGGCGGCCTCCTGCCCGTATCCGCCGGAGAAGTCGGCGTACCCGTCGGGCGTGTAGGTGCTGTAACCGGCGCCGTACCCGTTCGGGTCGCTTCCGGTAGCGGCGTACGAGGGATCGGGCGCGCCCTGGGGCTGCCCGTTGCCGTCCGCCGCGGGAGCCGCCGCGGGGGCGCCCGACGGCGCGGACGTCGACTCCCCGGCGGCGTACACGCCCTGCTGGGCGGCCTCCTCCTCGGCTGCCTGCGCGCCGTCGGCGCCGGCTGCCGCCATGCGGCGGGCCCGGCGGGAGCCGGGGATCAGCGGCTGCTCGACGGCGGCCGCAGCCGCGGCCGCGGCGAGCTCGCCCTCCTCCGGCTGGTCGTCGTCGACGGTACGGCGGCGTCCCGGCAGGGCGAGGACGACCAGCGCGGCGGCGAGCACGCACTGCACGCCGATCCAGCCGGTGTGGACGATGCTCTCGTGGTAGCTCACCTCCAGCTTTCCGCCGGAGGCGGGCAGCGCGAAGCCCTGCGCCCAGCCGTCGACGGTCTTCGGCGTGAGGGCCTGGCCGTCGAGGGTGGCGGTCCAGCCGGAGTCGGCGGTGTCGGCGAGGCGCAGCACGCGCCCGTCGGAGCCCGCCGGGATGGTGGCGCTGGCGTCGACCGGCCCGGAGGGGACGGTGACGTCGGGGCTGCCCGCGGTGCGGATGAGGACCCGGCCGGTGCTCGCCTGGAGCCGCCAGAGGCTGTCGGCCTGCTGCTGGTTCAGGCGGGCGAGCCCCGCGGTGGAGTTGAGCGTCGCGGCGAGGGTGTCGTCCACGGGCGCGAGGACCTCGACGTACTGGATGCCGAAGTCCGCCAGCTGGGTCGCCTGGTCGCCGCCGGAGCCGGCGGTCAGGTCGCCGACCAGCTGGGCGAGCTGCGGCGAGGAGGTGTCCGCCGCCGCGCCCTCGCCGCCGCCGACGGTCGGCCCGGAGCCGCGCACCAGGGCGTAGGAGACGACCTGGCCCTGGTCGCCGGTGCGCAGCACCAGCGTGCGGATCTGGTCGCCGCTCTGGGACTGCTGGGCGATGAAGGCGGGGACGAGCGTGCCGTCCCCGCGCTGGATCGGGCCGGCCGCGCCGCGGATCAGCCACCAGCCCGCAGCCGCGATCGGCGCCAGGGCGGCGGCGAACAGGACGAGGGCGGCGACGGGCTGACGCCAGCCGAAGTTGATGGCGGCGACGCGCTCACGCGCGTGGTCCGCACCGATCGCGGCGGCGGCCAGCAGCGCGACACCGGCGACGAGGGTGGTGGGACCGCCCCAGACCGGCACGGGCGTCTGGCCCGCGCCGGGCACGACGGTGGTGCCGGCGACGACGACCGTGCCGACGAGACCGATGCCGGCCGCGCCCCAGGCGGCGACGACGGCGCGGCGGCGGTCGGCGCGCAGCAGCGCGGCGAGCGCGGCCAGCGGAATGCCGACGACGAGCAGGCCGGGGACGGTGCCCTTGCCGCCGGGGTCGAGGGTGAGCAGGTCCACCGGCGTGGCCGGCGAGCCGACGAGGCCGGGGATGCCGGCCTCCAGCAGGAAGCGGCCCGGGTGCGTCAGCAGGCCGAGCGACCACGGCGCGAGGACCAGCAGCGGCGTGCCGAGCATGGCCGCCACGCGCGGGGCCAGCCCGCGCAGCGCGCTGACCCCTTGGCCGAACGCTCCGCCGCGCAGGAACGCGCCGAGCAGCGCGACGGCGGCCAGCAGCAGGCCCAGCAGCCAGGCGAACGGCACGAACGCGGTGGACAGCGTGAGGGTGAACGCGGCGACCCAGGCGCTGCGCCAGCCGGGGCGGCCGCCTCGGGCGGCGGTCTCGCGGCGGATGCCGAGGCCGAAGGCGACGGCGGCGGCGCGGGCCAGCAGCGGCAGCAGGATGGCGAGGACGGCGGTGCCGATGCGTCCCTGCGCGATGGCGCCGGTCGCGGCGGGCAGCAGCGCGTAGGTGGCGCTGGCCCAGGCGCGGACCAGTCGGGAGTCGATGAGCGGCCGGGAGACCAGGTAGGCGGCGACGCCGGACAGCGGCACGGTCAGCAGCAACAGCAGCGAGACCGCGAGTCCGGGGTTGCCGAAGGAGAGGCTGGAGAGCGCGGCCAGCACGCCGAGGTAGGGCGGGGCGCTGCCGGCGGATCCGACGCCGACGGCCTGCCAGCCGCTGGCGTACTGCTGCCACAGGTCGGTGGCGCCGCCCGGGGTCGGCAGCAGCGCGCCGCCGTAGACCGAGCCGCCGGTGAGCAGCGAGCGGCAGGCGATCAGGGTCAGCACCAGCAGGCCCGCGAAAAGTACGGGCGCGGGCTTGCGGGCGATCCGCTTGAGCGTCGCGAACTGCTCGATCTCGAGGATGTCGTTGTCGTCGTCGACGGGACCGGACTCGACGGCGCCGTGCCGCGACGAGAAGGCCTCGCCCGCGCGCCCGCCGCCGAGTTCCGCGATCAGGTTCTCGGCGGCGGCCCGGGTGGTGGCGCCGAGCGCCGGGAAGAGGGTGCGGTCGTCGAGCGCGTCGCCGGTGCGGCTGCGCCCGCGTCGGGCGCGGCCCGCGAGCAGCGAGCCGAAGCGCAGCATGACGTGGCCGAGGCCGCCGATCTCGTCGAGCGCGAGGTGGGGGGTCTTGGCGAGGAGGTAGCCGAGGGCGCGCAGCACGGTGCTGACGTGGATCCGCAGCAGCAGGTAGGGCAGCAGCGCGGCGCGGGAGTTGGCGAGCAGCGTGTAGATGCCGCCGGCCTTGTCGATGCGGTGCGGGCGGTCGGGCCGGGCGCAGTCGATGGGGCGGCGCTCGCGGCTGGCGGCCTCCGCGTGGCGGACGACGGCGTCGGGCGCGACGACGGTGCGGTGGCCCGCGGCGGCGACGCGCCAGCACAGGTCGACGTCGTCGCGCATCAGCGGCAGTTGCTTGTCGAAGCCGCCGAGCTGGTCGAAGACGTCACGGCGGATCAGCATGCCCGCGCTGGAGACGGAGAGGACCGGGCGGACCTGGTCGCGCTGGCCCTGGTCCTGCTCGCGGCGGTCGAGGCCGGTCCAACGGCGGCCCGAGCGGGCGATGCTGACGCCGACCTCGAGCAGCTGGCGCCGGTCGTACCAGGAGCGGATCTTGGGGCCGATGACGGCGGCGGTCGGGGTGGTCTCGGCGACCTGGAGCAGCTTGCGCAGGGCGTCCGGCGCGGGCTCGCAGTCGTCGTGGAGCAGCCAGAGCCACTCGACGGGCTCGGTGTTGCGCGCGCCGCGCAGCTGCTCGGCGGCGAGCTCGTCGTGGTGGCCGAGCGGGTCGCCGAACTGGTCGTGGCCGCCGTGCTCCGGGTCGAGCGGGTCGTAGCCGTTCGGGATGGCGTAGGGCAGGTTCTCGGCGTAAAGCGGCGTGAGGCCGCGCACGCTCTCGTTGACAGCCGTGCCGAATCCGGTGCGCCGCCCGTACTGGAGCACGGCGTCCTGGCCGAGCGCGTCGGCGAGCAGGCGCGGGGTGGCGTCGGTGGAACCGGTGTCGGCGGCCACGACGCGCTGCACGGGCCGGTCCTGCTCGAGGAGGCCGCGCAGGGTCTGCGGCAGCCAGCGGGCCCCGTCATGGGCCACGACGACGGCGGTGACCAGGTGCCGGGGATAAGCCGGCGGGCGCCCTGCGCCCGGGTGCCCTGGGAGCTGATGGGTGTAGGCAGACATCGCTTGTGACGGACCCCGGTTCGCTGATCGCTACGACGCGTGCGCGCGTCAGGCGCACCGCTGGCGGACCACACTAACGGGTTGTCGTGAAGCGCGGTGAGGGCCGTCGGGCGATTCGGGTCCGCCCGCCTTCCGGGGGAACCTCTCACCTGCGCGTCGGCGTCCAGCTCTACGAAGGGTGTCCGGTTGCGTTGACGTCCGACCGGTTCCGCCGCGTCCGCAGGCCCGTCACCCTTCGAGCAAGTATGCGATATGCGGAGGAATCGGACGTGGCCTGTTGACGGGCGGTCAGATCACGGCCTTCTTCAGGCGGCGGCGCTCACGCTCCGAGAGGCCGCCCCAGATGCCGAAGCGCTCGTCGTTGGCCAAGGCGTACTCGAGGCACTCGTTGCGGACCTCGCAGGCGAGGCAGACCTTCTTGGCCTCACGGGTCGAGCCGCCCTTCTCCGGGAAGAAGGACTCCGGGTCGGTCTGGGCGCACAGCGCGCGCTCCTGCCAGCCGAGCTCCTCCTCGACTTCTGCCTCGTCGCCGACGACCAACAGATCAAAGAGCTCGCTCATGCGCGCGCCTCCTACCCCTCGTGCTCGTGCATCCCCGTGATGCGTCCGTGACCTGATGCGGCTTTGGACACGGGTGAAATTACATGTGCGTTCTTTCGCCGCCGTCAAGCCGCGGTCTGGTATTGGGTCCCGGATTCACTCCCCGGAACCACACGGTCACCATAAGTGTGCAAATCCGGACAAACCGGAGCTGCGGCTACCGCTGAGCGAAAGCTCGTCGGGATGCGTTGCAGGCGGCGTTCCCGCTCATCCGCACCTCCAAACCCAGAAGGTGGTTTATCCACCGATCAGGTGATGTAGCCCCACACGCCCCCGTCGGAACGGAGCGCAAGTTGACAAAGGCGGTCTTGACAAGGTCTGCTTGCGGCATGTCTACGCACCGCGCCTCGTCGAGCAGCCGTCTCCACGGCTCGCTTCGTCGTGCCGCGAGTGCGCTGTGTTGTCGCTGTCGCTAGGGCCTCATTCCTCCCCCAGCCGACAGCCCCGGGCACGGACGTGTCCTCGAGGGCGACACCTCTAGGACGACACAGCCGTGACCTCCTCGCGCTCCGCCGCAACCGCCTCCGGTCTCTCCTCCGGCCCCTCCGCCTTCCGCGACGGCCTCAGCGACGTCAGCATCGCCGGCGACCCGCTCGCCTGGCCGCATCTCGCGCCCGAGCCGCTCGCCCACCCGACCACCGTCGGCGACTTCGCCGCGCTCGCCCGCCGCGTCGCCGCGGACCGCGACCGCTGGGAGCCGCTGGTCCGCTACGACGCGCTGACGCGCTGGTACGCCCGGCTGGAGACCGGTCCCGGTTACGAGGTGTGGCTGCTCAGCTGGCTACCGGGCCAGGGCAGCGGCGCCCACGACCACGGCCGCTCCTCCGCCGTGATGACCGTGCTCCAGGGCGAGCTCACCGAACTCGGCGCCGGTCGCGGTCCGCGCGCGCTCGGCGCGGGCGCGCAGCGCGTCATCGCCCCCGACTACGTCCACGAGGTCGTCAACGACACCCTGGAGCCCGCCGTCAGCCTGCACGTGTACTTCCCGGGGCTGACGCAGATGACGCCGTACCCGGGGCACGTGCTGCGCCGGGCGACGGCCGAGGGTCAGGGCGCTCTGCTCGCCTGAGCCCGAACGCGTCGGCCCGCGATCGCCAGGCGGATCCGACGACCACCAGCCCGAGCGCCGCGAGATAGGCCGGCTGCTGCACGTCCCCGCCGTAGACGTAGTCGAGCAGACCCGCGACCGGCACGCCGAGCCACTCCCACCGGCCCTCCAGCGCGGCGAGCGCGATCAGCAGCAGGCTGTACCAGGGGTAGCTGGGCGTCGCCAGCAGCAGCGCGGTCCCCGTCACCGTCAGCGCGCCGCGCCAGGGCCGCTCCCGATCGCCGCGCAGCGCGACGGCGAGGGCGACGCCCGCCAGCACGGCGGCCGCCAGCAGCCCGAGCCGGGCCTGCGGCACCGGCAGCAGCGCCAGCAACCCGAACCGCTGGCCCTGGTCGTACCCCTCCTGCTGGAGGTAGCCGGGCAGGAAACCGATGACGCCGAGGCCCGAGGCGAGGACGTACGGCAGGTAGGCGACCGCGAAGGTCCCGACGGCGGCGGCCGTGAGCCGCAGTCGTCCGCCGCGTCGGGCCAGCGCGCCCGGGACCACCACGGCCGGGATCAGCTTCACCGCCGTCGCCGCCCCCAGCAGCGCTCCCGCGAGCCCCGGCCGTCGACCGGAGGCGGCCGCGGCGAGACCGAGCAGCGCGAGCAGCACCCCGAGGGTGTCCACGTGCGCGTCGTTGACCGACCAGATCGCGACACCGGGACACCATGCCCACAGCCCCGCCCAGGCCGCGGGCGCCCGCCGGGCGCGCAGCATCCGCAGCAGCACCACGGTGACGCCGATCGCCAGCAGCGCGCCGAGCAGCTGGGCGACGCGGACGGTCCCGCCGAGCAGGTGCAGCAGCAGGAACCAGACCTCGGCGAGGGGCGGGTAGATCGTGTGCACGGTCGGACGGTTGATGTGCGTGCAGATCTGCGCCGCCTGGTGCAGGTCCCATCCGCGGCACACGGTGTTCGCGGCATGTGGCGGGAAGAGCGCGGGCGCCTGGGCCCGCAGGCCGGCCAGCGCCGGGTCGACGGGCGTGTAGGCGTAGGGCGAGATGCCGGCCGCCTGCACCTGGCCGTCCCAGACGTAGCGGTAGACGTCGTCGCTGGTGCGCGGCGCGGCGAGCAGCCCCGTCACGGCGACGGCCGCGCCGCCGAGCAGCACCAGGGCGCGGGCGGCGCGCTCGGGCAGGCCGCGTCCGAGCAGCGCGAGCAGCAGCGCCGAGGCGAAGAGCAGGCCGTCCGCCAGGTACCACCCGTGCAGCGGGCCGCGACGGCCGAGGGTGCCGCCGCCGGTGAAGGTCCGCGCCAGCGCGAGGACGAGCGCGAGCAGGACGGCGGAGCAGGCGAGGGTGCGGAGCTTGGCGGCCACGGGACCACCGTGGCATCGCGTCAGCCGCCGAGGGAGAGCGGACGGCCCGACGTCCGCGTTCCGTAAGACCTGCGGACCGCGCTACCCGCGCTACCCGCGCTGGTCGGCGTGGGCCGCGTCGTACCGGTCCTGGGCCGCGAGGATCGCGGGCATCGCGTGGTGCAGGTGCTCGATCAGGTCGAACAGCTTGGCGGCGGTCTCCTGGCCGAGCGGGGTGAGGCGGTACTCGACGTGCGGCGGCATGGCGGCGACGACTCGCCGGTCGGCGAACCCGTCGCGCTCCAGCGTGTGCAGCGTCTGGGACAGCATCTTCTCGCTGATCCCGTCGACCTTGCGCCGGACCTCGCCGAAGCGGGCCACGCCCAGCTCGCGCAGGGCGGCCAGCACGAGGACGCCCCAGCGTCCGGTGATGTGCTCCAGCGCCGGGCGTGAGGGGCAGTTTCGCGCGAACACGTCGAAGTCGTCCTCGACGGGGGCGAGGGCGGGGGCGGGGGTCTGCGCGTCAGCCATGCCGCCAGAGTAACCGTTGGGCTAACCATTCGGAAGCACTAACTTTTTGTTTGCACTTCCTCTGAGTTAGTGCCATGCTCAACGGCATGACGAACCCCGTGATCTCCATTGCCTTCCACTCCGGCTACGGCCACACCGCCGTCCTCGCCGAGGCCGTCCGCGACGGGGCCGCCGAGGCCGGCGCGACGGTGCACCTGATCCCCGTCGACGCGATCACCGAGGAGCAGTGGTCCCTGCTGGACGCCTCCGACGCGATCGTCTTCGGCTCGCCGACCTACATGGGCACCGCGTCCGCCGCGTTCCACGCCTTCGCCGAGGCGTCCTCCAAGCGCTGGTTCGGCTCGCAGTGGAAGGACAAGCTCGCCGCCGGGTTCACCAACTCCGGTTCCAAGAGCGGCGACAAGCTGAACACCCTGCAGTTCTTCACGGTCCTGGCCGCGCAGCACGGCATGCACTGGGTCAACCTCGGCCTCCACCCGGGCTGGAACTCCAGCGAGGCCTCCGAGCACGACCTCAACCGCCTCGGCTTCTTCCTCGGCGCGGCCGCCCAGTCCAACGTCGACGAGGGCCCGGACGCGGTCCACAAGGCGGACCTCGCGACGGCCGAGCACCTCGGCCGCCGGATCGCCGAGACCGCGAAGCGCTTCGCGCCCGCGGCCTGAGTCCGCATCCGCGGGGCGCGAGGAACCGCCCTGTGAGCCGCCCCTGTGAGTCTTCGGCCGGGCCGGGGGCGGCTTCGGCCGAAGGCTCACGTCGGCGCACGGCGTCCTCGGGCCGGAAGCGGGACTGCGGTCGGCATGACCCTCGCGGACCCGGTCCGGGACCCGCGACACCGCCCACCCGAACCGACCAGGCCACGCAGGGCGAGCCGGCTCCGCACCGAGCCCAGCCCACCCCGGGCCGGCCCACCCGGGACGGCCGAGCCACCCACGTCGGCCGAGCCGGCACAGAGCCCAGCTCGGCCCACCTTGGCCGGCCGGGCCCAGGGCTCGACGGGACGGCCCTCCGGGCCGACCCGGCCGGTATCAGTTCCGGGCGTGCGGCAGCACCAGCTCCAGGAAGTCGCGGCCGTCCGAGTGCCAGCCGCCTGCGGCGGTGAATCCCGCGGTCTCCGCGATCCGGATCGTCGCAGACTTCCCCAGGCGGGCCCAGGGGAAGGTCGGTCCGAGGCGGCCCGCGCCGTCCTCCAGACGGACGGTCAGCCGTTCGTCGACCTCGGCCGGTTCCACCTCGACGAGCAACCTGCCACCCGGGGCCAGCAGCTGCGCGACCCGGCACAGCAGCGCGGACGGATCTCCCCCGATCCCGAGATTGCCGTCGGCCAGCAAGCCGGTGGCCCAGCGCCCCTCCCCCGGCAGGCGGTCGAAGACCGACCGGCACAGGGCGCTGCCGCCGAGGCCGATCGTCCGGGTGACCGCCGCCGGGGTCACGTCGACGCCCAGAGCGGGCAGGCCGTGCCGTTGCAGTGCGGTGACCAGGCGCCCCGGGCCGCAGCCGATGTCGAGGGTGGGGAGACCCCGCCACAGCGCCCTGTTGACCAGCGTCGAGTCTGCGCTGTCGGGCTCCGCGCACCAGCGTTCGACATGGAGGGGGATGCGGTGGCGGCCGTCCTCGGTGCGGAGCCAGAGCGGGCCGCGACCGGTGCGCATCGCGGTCGCGAAGGGGTCGTCCGTGCGACCCCAGCCGAGCACCGGCGTGGAGAGATAGGCGCTCACCCGACCAGCGCGCTTTCCGAGCGCGCCTGCCGACGCGCTTCCGTGCGCGCCTCCCGGCGCGCTTCCCGCCACCGCGCGGCGAACCCGGACCCGGGCGCCAGCGCGGCGACGTCGTCCGCCGTCGCCGGTGTGTCGACGTCCGTCAGCTCCGGGAGCTCCCGCACGCGCAGGCCCTCCGCCGCGAGCCGGGCCCGCAGGCCCGCGCCCGTCGTCGACGTGGACATCGGCAGGTCGTGGAGCAGGCGCTCGGCCAGCCGCGGCTCGGGACGGGCCAGACCGAAGGCCCAGAAGCCGCCGTCCGCCGCCGGACCGAACCAGGCGTCGACACCGCTCCGCCCCGCGGGCGCCAGCGGTTCGGCGAGGGTACGGGCCGCCAGCTGCGGGGTGTCCATGCCGACCAGCAGCGCGGGCGCCGGCCCGGCCGCCGCCGCGAACGCCGCGGCCAGGCGGCGGTCGAGGCCGCCCTCGACCTGCGGGACCACGTCCCATCCCGGACGCAACCAACGTCCCGGCAGTCCGTCCAGGACCAGCACCCGTCGCGAGGCGGGGACCTGTTCGAGCGTCAGCATCGTGTCCACGAGCGCCGCCTCCGCCACCGCCGCGGCCTGCTCGGAGCTGATCTCCGACGTCAGCCGGGTCTTGACCCGGCCCGGCACGGGCGACTTCGCCAGCAACAGCAGCACCGGCGCGGGCGCGGCCAGGATCGCGCTCATGTCGCGCACGGCCTGACGGGTGCCGCGCAGCGTGCCGGTCACCTTGGAGCGGCCGGCGCGCGGCCGGTAGGCGACGGGCACCTCCGCGAGTCGCATCCCGGCGGCCGAGGCGGCGAGGACCATCTCCAGCGGATAGCCCGAGCGCCGGTCGCCGAGGCCCAGCGCCAGCAGCCGGTCGCGGGCGGCGATCCGCATCGGGCCGAGGTCGTGCAGCGGCGCGCCCGTCCGCGCGCGCAGTCGGCGCGCCAGTTCGGCGTTGGCCAGCCGTGCGTGCGCCGGCCAGGCCCCGCGCCCGGCCGGGACGCGGCGACCGAGCACCAGTTCCGCGTGCCCTGTCGCCAGCGGCGCGAGCAGCCGGGGCAGCTCGGCCGGGTCGAGCGAGGCGTCGCAGTCGCAGAAGGCGACGTAGGGGGCGCGGGCCGCCAGCAGCCCGGCGTGGCAGGCGGCGCCGAAGCCGCGCCTCGGCTCGCGGACGACCGTCGCCCCCAGCGAGGCGGCCAGTTCGGCCGAGCCGTCCTTCGAGCCGTTGTCCACGACGATCGGCCGCACGCCGCGCGGCACCCGGCCGAGCACCCACGGCAGGGCCTCGGCCTCGTCCAGGCAGGGCAGCACGAGATCGACGGTCACGCCCGCGTCGGCCGCGTCGGCCCGGTCGGATGCGTAGTCGCAAGCTCCGTCAGCGTTGTCCATGGCCCTCACGCTAGGAGCGGCGGGCCCGCCGCAGCCCCGCGTGGCACCTTACGGAACGCGAACGTCCTCCTCACGACGGGCGCCACCTGGGGCGAAAGACTCCTACGGTGGAGGCGTGAGCGAAGCACTCGACGCACCGGCGCTGCCCGCCCCGGTGCCGCGCCGGATCCTTGTCGTCGACGACGACCCGACCGTGGCCGAGGTCGTCTCGGGCTACCTACAGCGCGCCGGCTACGCCGTCGACCGGGCGGTCGACGGCCGTGCCGCGCTCGACCGGGCGGCCGCGCTCCGGCCCGACCTGGTCGTGCTGGACCTGATGCTGCCGGAGATCGACGGGCTGGAGGTCTGCCGGCGGCTGCGCGCCGAGCCGCTCTCGCACGCCGTCCCGATCGTCATGCTGACCGCCAAGGGCGACGAGCACGACCGCATCCTCGGGCTGGAGCTGGGCGCCGACGACTACGTCACCAAGCCGTTCTCGCCGCGCGAGCTGGTGCTGCGGATCCAGTCCGTGCTGCGCCGCAGCGCGGGCGCCGCAGCGCCCGACACGGCGGACGACGACGTGCCGGTCGCGGCCGGCGACCTGCGGGTCGACGCCTCGGCCCGCCGGGCGTGGCGCGGGGACCGGGAGCTGACGCTGACGCTGCGCGAGTTCGACCTGCTGGCGTTCCTGCTGGCGCACCCCGGCACGGCCTTCGGCCGCGAGGAGCTGATGCGAAAGGTGTGGGGCTGGGACTTCGGGGACCTGTCGACGGTCACCGTGCACGTGCGACGGCTGCGGGAGAAGATCGAGGACGACCCGGCCGCGCCACGTCTGATCACCACCGTCTGGGGCGTCGGCTACCGCTTCGACCCCTCGGACGCGCCCGGCCGCGCCGCGGAGACGGCGGTGCCCGATGCATGACCTGCTGGAGATGGCCGCGTACGCGGCGCTCGGCGCGGGCCTGGCCGGACTCGCGGGCTGGCCCGCCGTCGTGCTGCTGCGCCGCCGCTCGCTGTCCTTGTCGCTGTTCACGGTCGCACTGGTGACGGTGCTCGCGGTGGCCACCGGGACGATCGCGGTGGCGCAGGCGATGTTCCTGTCCCGCAAGGACTACGGCGTCGTCGTCGTGGTGCTGGCGATGGGCTCCGTGGTGGCGTTGCTGGTGGCGTGGCTGCTGGCACGTCAGGTCGCGATCGGCAGCAAGGAGTTGCGGCGGGCCGCGCGGACCGTCGGCAGCGACGCCGGGTTCACCGCGCCGGCGGTGCCGCTGAACTCGGAGCTCCAGGCGCTCGGCGCGGAGCTGGCCGCGACCAGCGCGCGCCTGGCGGAGTCGCGGCAGCGCGAGCGCGCGCTGGAGTCCTCACGGCGTGAGCTGATCGCCTGGATCTCGCACGACCTGCGCACCCCCCTGGCGGGCCTGCGCGCGATGGCGGAGGCCCTGGAGGACGGCGTGGCCGAGTACCCCGCCCTCTACCACGCCCGGATCCGGACCGAGGTCGACCGGCTCACCGGCATGGTGGACGACCTCTTCGAGCTCTCCCGCATCCAGGCGGGCGCGCTGACGCTGTCGCTCTCCCGCGTCTCCGTCTACGACCTGGTCGGCGACGCGATAGCCGGCGCGTATCCGTTGGCGCGGGAGCGCGGCGTCTACCTCGTCGGGCACGGTATCGACCCCGTCCCGGTGGAGGTCGACCCGCGCGAGATCACCCGCGTCCTGGGCAACCTGCTGGTCAACGCGATCCGCGCGACCCCTGCCGACGGCACGGTCGCCATCGCGGCACGGGAGCTGGACCGCGAGGTGGTGCTCTCGGTCACCGACGGCTGCGGCGGCATCCCCGAGGCGGACCTGCCCCGCGTCTTCGAGACCGGCTTCCGCGGCGCTGCCGCGCGCACGCCGCGCGTCGCGCCGGCGGCGGGCGAGGCAGGCGCGGGCCTCGGCCTCGCCATCGTCCGCGGCATCGTCGAGGCCCACGAGGGGCGGGCCTCCGTCCGCAACGTCATGGGCGGCTGCTGCTTCGAGATCGCCCTCCCGACGGCCGCGTGGTGAGACCCGCCCCTCACCCGGCCACGGTCGGGCGGTGACCAGTCAGAGCGTCGCCTTCGACGGACCCTGCCTCGACTGCGGGCGCACCGCGCCGTCGTCGGGTGGTGTCGCCGTCGTCGGCGACCGGCTGGAGTGGGACACCGAGTCCGACTGCCCGGTGTGCGGGCCGGTCCTCGGCTGCGGCCGCGGCGCGCCGCCGCCGGCGCTCCGGGACCGCCTGCTGGCGGCGCACGGCGCCGTACGGCTCGACGGGGCGGGCGGCGCGCGGTGGCCGTGATGCGGGCGCTGCGCGCTGAGCTGGGGGTGGAGCTGGGCGAGGCGAGGGCGCTGTACGAGCGGATCGTCTCCGGCACCGACGCCTTCACGCTGCCGGAGCTGGAGTTGGTCGCGCGCCGCCTGCGCGCTGCGGGGGTCGAGGCCCGGGCGGTGCGGGCGGCGCGGCACTAGCCTGAGGGCATGGGTGACCGCGACCGCGATCGTGACCGTGAGCTGATCGAGTCGCTCGGGCTGGAGCCGCATCCCGAGGGCGGGTACTTCCGACGGATCTACACCAGCCCGCATCCGCACGCCGCCGCGGGCGGGGTGCGGCCGACGGTGACGTCGATCTACTACCTGACGACCGCCGAGCAGCCGTGCGGGCGGCTGCATCGGAACCGCAGCGACATCCTGCACTTCTTCCTCGAGGGCGAACCGGTCGAGTACCACACCGTCGACCCCGACGGGCGGCTCGACGTGCGGGTGCTCGGGGACGGGGACGCGCGGCACCTGCTCGTCCCCGGCGGGTGGTGGAAGGCGTCGCGGTTGCCGGACGGGGCGCGGTACGCGCTGGTCGCGGAGGTGGTGACGCCCGGGTTCGACTTCGCCGACCACGAGTTCGCGCGCGAGGCGGACCTGCCGCCCGAGCACCGGGACGCGCTGCGTCAGTTCCTCGCGTAGTCCTCGGCCGACGCCGCCGAGGCGAACTCCGCCATGCCGTCGGCGAAGGAGACCCGGGGGCGCCAGCCGAGCTCGGCGCGCAGGCGGCGGGAGTCCGCGGTGATGTGGCGGACGTCGCCGAGACGGTACTCGCCGGTGACGACCGGCGCCGGGCCGCCGCAGGCGGCGGCGAGGGCCGAGGCGAGGTCGCCGACGGTGCGGATCTCGCCGCTGCCGACGTTGTACGCGCGGAAGGAGCCCGGCTCGCGGTCGGCGAGGGAGGCCAGCGCCGCGGCGTTCGCCGAGGCGACGTCGGTGACGTGGACGAAGTCGCGCCGCTGGCCGCCGTCCTCGAAGACGCGCGGGGCCTCGCCGCGCGCCAGCGCCGAGCGGAAGAGGGCGGCGACGCCCGCGTAGGGGGTGTCCCGGGGCAGACCGGGCCCGTAGACGTTGTGGTAGCGCAGCGAGACCGCGACCGCGCCGCAGGCCCGGGCCCAGGCGGAGGCCAGGTGCTCCTGGTGCAGCTTGGTGGCGGCGTAGACGTTGCGCGGGTCCACCGGGGCGTCCTCGGTGACCGGACCGGGCGTCAGTTCCGCGCCGCAGGAGGGGCAGCGCGGTTCGAAGCGGCCCTCGTCCAGATCCGCGACGCGACGCGGCGGCGCGGGCACGGTGCCGTGGGCGGCGCAGTCGTAGCGACCCTCGCCGTAGACGACCATGGACCCGGCCAGCACGAGGCGCCGGATGTGCGCCTGGGCCATCTCGGCGAGCAGGACGGCGGTGCCGAGGTCGTTGGTGCCGGCGTAGTTCGGCGCGTCGGCGAAGTCCACGCCGAGGCCGACCATCGCCGCCTGGTGGCAGACGGCGTCGACGCCGCGCAGCGCGTTCGCGACCACGGCCGCGTCGCGCAGATCACCGATCACCGATGTGACGCCCGGCAGCGGCACGGGTCGCCGATCCAAGACGTGAACACCGTGCCCGTCTGCGAGCAGTGCTCGCGCAATCGCCGTTCCGATGAACCCGGCCCCGCCGGTCAGCAGTACGTCCATGCCCCGACGCTAGGCCCGTCCGCGCCGCGGCACAGCAGGGAACGCCGTCGCGTCACCACTCCGTAAGGACGCCTGGAAGGATAGGCGGCATGCGCATCACCGTACTGGCCGGAGGAATCGGCGGGGCCCGCTTTCTGCGCGGCCTCAAGGCGGCGGTCGGCCCCGCCGACGAGATCACCGTCATCGGGAACACGGGCGACGACATCCACCTGTTCGGGCTGAAGGTCTGCCCCGACCTGGACACCGTGATGTACACGCTCGGCGGCGGCATCCACGAGGAGCAGGGCTGGGGCCGCGCGGACGAGACCTGGTCGGTCAAGGAGGAGCTCGCCGCGTACGGCGTCGGGCCGTCCTGGTTCGGCCTGGGCGACCGGGACTTCGCCACCCACATCGTCCGCACCCAGATGCTCGCCGCGGGCTACCCGCTCAGCGCCGTCACCGAGGCCCTGTGCGACCGCTGGCAGCCCGGCGTCCGGCTGCTCCCGATGACCGACGACCGGGTGGAGACCCACGTCGTCATCGAGGACCCGGAGCAGGACGGCAAGCGCCGCGCGATCCACTTCCAGGAGTACTGGGTCAAGCTGCACGCCTCCGTCCCCGCGCAGGCGATCCTGCCCGTCGGCGCGGAGACGGCGAAGCCGGCCCCCGGCGTGGTCGAGGCGATCACGGAGGCGGACGTGATCCTCTTCCCGCCGTCCAACCCCGTCGTCTCCATCGGCACGATCCTCGCCGTCCCCGGCGTGCGCGAGGCGCTGGTCGCGGCGGAGGCGCCGATCGTGGGTCTCTCCCCCATCATCGGCGGCGCGCCGGTGCGGGGCATGGCCGACAAGGTGCTGGAGGCCGTGGGCGTGGAGACCACCGCGGCCGCGGTCGCCAGGCACTACGGCGCGGATCTGCTCGACGGCTGGCTCGTCCACACCGGGGACGACGCGGCGGTCGCCGAGGTCGAGGCGGCGGGGATCGCCTGCCGCGCGGTGCCGCTGCTGATGACGGACGTCGAGACGTCCGCGGCGATGGCCCGTCAGGCGCTGGAGCTGGCCGAGCAGGTGCGCGCGTGAACGGCGCGCAGGACGTGACCGACGTGGCCGACCCGGCGAACGCGCAGGACGTGAACCTTGCGCAGGACGTGATCGGCGCGGGCTCCGTCGAGATCATCGCCGTCGGCGGGCTGCCGGAGATCGCGGCCGGGGACGACATCGCCGCGCTGCTGGTGGCCGCGGAGGGCTTCGCCCTGCGCGACGGGGACCTGCTCCTGGTCACCTCGAAGATCGTCAGCAAGGCTGAGGGCCGGCTCGTCGAGGCCGTGGACCGCGAGGCCGCGATCGACGCCGAGGCCGTCCGCGTCGTCGCCCGGCGCGGGCGCACCCGGATCGTGGAGAACCGCCAGGGCCTGGTCATGGCGGCGGCGGGCGTCGACGCCTCCAACACCCCGCCCGGGACGGTGCTGCTGCTGCCGGAGGACCCGGACGCCTCGGCGCGGTCGCTGCGCAAGCGTCTGCACGAACTGACGGGCGCACGCGTGGGCGTGCTGGTCACCGACACCTTCGGCCGCCCGTGGCGCAACGGCCTCACCGACGTGGCCATCGGCGCCGCCGGCGTCGCGGTCCTCGAGGACCACCGCGGTCGCGTCGACAGCCACGGCAACGAGCTCTCCCTCACCGTCACCGCCACCGCCGACGAACTGGCCGCGGCGGCCGACCTGGTGAAGGGCAAGACGTCCGGCCGTCCCGTCGCGATCGTGCGCGGTCTCGGCCACGTCGTGACGGAGGACGACGGCGACGGCATCCGCCCGCTGATCCGCCCCGTCGACGAGGACCTGTTCCGGCTCGGCACCTCGGAGGCCGTCCGCGAGGCCGTCCACGGCCGGCGCACGGTCCGGAGCTTCACCTCGACCCCGGTCGACCCGAAGGCGGTCCGCCGCGCTGTCGCGGCGGCGATCACGGCCCCTGCCCCGCACCACACCACGCCGTGGCGCTTCGTCCTCGTCGAGTCGCAGGCCACGCGCACGCGCCTGCTGGACGCGATGCTGGCCGCGTGGAACCGCGACCTGGTCGAGCTCGACGACTGGGACGCGGAGCGAGTGGCCCGACGCGTCCGCCGCGGGGACGTGCTGCGCAACGCGCCGTACCTGGTGGTCCCCTGCATGGTGATGGACGGCTCCCACGACTACCCCGACGCGCGCCGCGGGGCCGCGGAGCGGGAGATGTTCGTGGTGGCGATGGGCGCGGCGGTCGAGAACATGCTCGTGACGCTCGCGGGCGAGGGGCTGGGCTCGGCGTGGGTCTCGTCGACGATGTTCTGCCGGGACACGGTCCGCGAGGTACTCGAACTCCCGGCCGACTGGGACCCGATGGGCGCGATCGCGATCGGCACGCCCGCCTCCCCGGCGCCCGCGCGCCAGCCCCGCGACCCGGAACAGTTCTTGACGGTGAGGTAGCTGCACGGCCGAAGGTGCAGCGCCATCCGCACAGGGAGGTTGCTCGCGCAGTTCCTCGCGCCCCTGAGGGGTTGCCGCTACATGTCCCGGTAGTCCAGCGGAGCGTAGCGCGGGGCGTGCCGGGGCGCGGCGATGCGGAGTGTGTGCAGCAAGCGGCAGACGCGGTAGCGGTGGGGGCGGTAGGGCTCCAGCAGTTCCAGCATCACCGCGTCGTCGCTCCGCTCGCGGCCGGCCAGCGCCCAGCCGACCGTGTTCGGCAGGTGCAGGTCGCCGACGGAGACCGCGTCCGCGTCGCCGTTGCTGCGTTGCAGCGTCTCGGCCGCCGTCCACAGCCCGATGCCGGGCACCGTGGTCAGCCGGGCGACGGCGTCGTCCGGGGACATCACCGACGCCTCCTCCAGGCGCGGAGCGAGCTTCGCCGCCCGCACGACGGTGGCCGCGCGCTTGCCGTCGACCCGGGCGCGATGCCAGGCCCAGGAGGGGATCATCGCCCAGTCGCGCGCCGCGGGCGGCGCGTACATGTACGGCGGGACGGCGGATCCGCCCGGGGCCGCCTCGCCGTACTCGCGCAGCAGCGTGCGCCAGGCCTCGTACGCCTCACCGGTGGTGACCCGCTGTTCCAGGATCGCCGGGACGAGGGACTCCATCACCAGCCCGGTCCGGCCGATCCGCAGCCCGGGGTGGCGCGTGTGCGCGTCGCGCAGCAGCCGGTGGCCGCGCGGGTCGAACGACGAGGGGTCGTCCTCCGCGCCGAGCCAGCGCGGGACCGCGTCCAGGAGCCAGGACGCGCCCGCGCCCCACGCCGTCGCCTCGACGGCGCCCTCGGCGGGGCGGGTGCGCAGGCGGAGCGTGCCGACGCCGGCGGGGGTGCGGGAGACCCGCCAGAGCGCGCCGTCGCGCGTGCGCCGGTAGGCGGGGTCCAGGGGGCCGCGTCGCAGGAACCCGAAGGTCATGGCCACGTCGAGCGGTCCGTCGGGCTTCCAGACCCGTACCGTTCCGCCCGTCCTCGACGGCGTCGCCGCGGCCGCGGACGACGTGCCGGCAGCCGCGCCACTCCCGCTCATCACCCGAGTCAGGTTACCGGCACGAAAAGTTAGCGGCGGGGGCCTGGTCCCTTCGCCCTGCGCACGCCGTAGGCTGGGCACCACCATGAGCCAGACACCCTTCAGCGGCGCAGAGTCCCCCGCCGATCTGCTGCGCTCCCTCCTCGAGGCCGATCCAGCCCGCCCCCTCATCACCTTCTACGACGACGCGACGGGAGAGCGGGTCGAGCTCTCCGTCAAGACGTTCGACAACTGGGTGGCCAAGACCGCGAACCTGCTGCAGGACGAGCTGACGGCCGCGCCGGACGACCGGTGCGCGCTGCTGCTGCCCGCGCACTGGCAGAGCGCGATCTGGCTCTTCGCCTGCTGGTCGGTGGGGGTGCTGGCCTGTCCTGGCGGCGACCCGGCCAAGGCCCAGCTGGTGGTGAGCGGGCCGGACACCCTGGAGGAGGCGCTGGCCTGCGAGGGCGAGCGGGTGGCGCTGGCGCTGCGTCCGCTCGGCGGGCGGTTCCCGCAGCTGCCCGACGGGTTCGTGGACTACGCGGTCGAGGTGCCGGCGCAGGGCGACCGGTTCGTGCCGTACGCGCCGGTGGACCCCTCGCGGCCCGCGCTGGAGATCGACGGCGAGCAGCTGAGCGGCGCGCACGTGGTCTCGCTGGCGGCGGAGCACGCGCGGCAGTTGGGGCTCGACGAGCAGGACCGGGTGCTGTCCACGCTCGGCTACAGCGACTGGGACGGCCTGGCCGGCGGGCTGCTGGCGCCGCTGGTCGTCGGCGGCAGCGTGGTGCTGTGCCGGCACAGCGGGTCGCTCTCCCCGGAGACGCTGGCCCGGCGGATCGCGGACGAGCGGGTCACCCGGCAGCTCGCCTGACGCCGCTTCACCCGTCACCCGGACCGGTGAACACCGGTCAGGCCCGGCCGGATCGCGTACGGTTCGCGGCTTGCTTCGCCGCGCCCTCCGATAGGGCGGGCACGTCGGCGCCGAGCCCTGTTCGGGGCGGGTGCCGAGCCTGTTCCGGGCCCGTGCCGAGGCCGCCGCCGACCCGCCCGCCCGTCCCTGTGCGGACGTCCGCCGACCGCGAGGGCGCGCGGGACGGCCGCGCCACGCCTGACCCGCTCCCGTTACGCTGGCGCCCCAGGAACAGCCCGGCGGCCGGCGGTCGTCCGGTCAGGCGGGGAACGGAGCGACGGGTGGGCACGCGCGGCAAGGGCGGCGGCAGACGACGGACGGGCGGGCCCGGTGCCGGAGCGGCCGCGGGGTCCCGCGCGGAGGCCAGAGCCGCCCGAGGGCGCGGGCGCGGCGCCACGCGCAGCGGCCCCTGGGTGGCGGCGGCGGTCGGCTTCCTCGCGCTGGCGGGTCTGGGGGGCTTCCTGGTGCTCCACGACGGCGCGGCGACGCACGCCACCGCCGAGGACGCCGCCTCGGCGTCGGCCTCCGCCGGCTCCCCTTCCGCCTCCGCGTCGGCCGCGCCGAGCTGCACGGCGGAGCCCGCCGACAAGACGTTCCCGGCCTCCGGGCCGAAGGCGAAGCCGCTGGACGTCCGGGTGACCGTGCTGAACGGCAGCGGCACCATCGGGCAGGCGGAGGCGGTGCTGAGCTGGATGCAGAACACCGAGAAGTACCTGCGCACCAGCAACGGCGGCCCGGCCGACCACCAGGCGACGACCACGCTCGTCTACGCGCCCGACCATGTGGACCAGGCCCGCGCCCTGGTCGCCTCCCTCGGCCTGCCCGCCTCCGCGCTGCACGGGAACGGCACCTCCACGGGAGCCAGGGACCCGATGGTGCTGACCCTGGGCGCCGACTTCCGCGGAGTCGGAAAAGCCTTTTCCCACTGCTGAACCCGGCGTCGGGGAACCGATCGCAGCACCGTTGCGTCCGTGCTGCCCGAGGAGGTTCCCGCGAGTCGTGAACCGAGTGGAATTCCTTGGGCACGGTGCGTGACCAGCGCACCGGAATTAAGGATTTCGTTCCCTTCGGCCCCGGCCCTCCTCCTGTGAACCACAGGTAATCAATCGCTAAAGTTTGCGGACGCAGCGCGCGGGGGCAGGGCTGTGCATCGGATGTCGCCGAGGGGGGACCCACCCTGTGAACCACCAGGACCACCGCGCTGATGTGGCCGTTTCGGACACATCAGAACAAACGCCCCGAAGCGGAGGTCGAGCCGCAACCCGAAAGTCCGGACAAAACGTCGGCAGGAATGCGGCGCGCGGTCGCCGAATTCTGAAATGGACCGCCATCGGCGCCGCGGCGTCGGTCCTCGTCGCGGCCGGCGGAATGTACGTCTACGTCAAGATTCTCGATTCCAATTTCAAGACCGGGGCCCTCGGCAACGGAAAGGTCGACGTCGCCGCGCCCAAACCGGACAAGTTCGGACACGTGCCGCTGAACATCCTGGTCATCGGCTCCGACGGCCGGTCCTCCAGCGCCGACTGCGACCTCGGCGGCTCCTGCGACGGCAGTGCCCCGCACGCGGACGTCGAGATGCTGCTGCACGTCTCCGCGGACCGCAGCAACGCGTCGATCCTGAGCATCCCGCGCGACACCCGCGTCTCCATCCCGGCCTGCACCGACGCCAAGGGCGTGACGCACGCCGCCCGGTCCTTCCAGCCCATCACCAACAGCCTGAACTACAACGTCCCCGGCTGCGTGGTCGACACCTGGGAGGCGCTGACGCACATCCACATCGACCACTGGGTGATGGTGGACTTCTCCGGCGTGGTGAAGATGGCCGACGCCGTCGGCGGCGTCGACGTGTGCACCCGGCAGAACGTGATGGACTACCAACGCCAGTACTTCGGCGGCCAGTGGCACGAGATCGGCTCCCACCTGGAGCTGCCGGCCGGCACGCACAAGGTCACCGGCGTCCAGGCGCTGGAGTGGCTGCGCACCCGGCACGCCTTCGAGGACGGCAGCGACGTGGGCCGCGCCAAGGCGCAGCACCTGTACCTGAACTCGATGATCCGCCAGATGAAGTCGGCCTCGACCATCACGAACCCGTTCAGGCTGAACTCGCTGGCGCAGGCCGCGACCCACGCCGTCTCCATGGACCAGGGCCTGGGCAGCATCGAGTCGCTCAGTTCGCTGGCCCTGGACGTCGACAAGGTGCCGTCCGACCGGATCACCACGGTGACGGTGCCGCACCACTTCCAGCCGGACCCGGCCACGCCGAACAACCTGCCGGTGGTCCTCAACGACTCCGCGAGCGGCCTGTTCGCGGAGTTGGCGAACGACGTGCCGCTGGACGGCAAGGGTTCCGCGGCGAGTGCGAGCCCCTCGCCCACCCCGCCGCCGGCCGCGCCGGTCGACAAGGCCGGCGTCCGCCTCGACGTGCAGAACGGCAGCGGCGTCAACCACCGCGGTCAGGTGATCACCGACGCCCTCGCCGCCGACGGCTTCACGCAGGCGGCCAGGGACACCCGGCTCGTCGACTACGGCGTGACGACGCTGGTCTACCCGAGCGCCGAGCAGGCGCAGGCCCAGGCCGTCGCGGCGGCGCTCAAGCTGCCCGCGACCGCGCTGAAGAGCTCCGCCTCGGCGACGGGTCTGACCCTCCAGGTCGGCGCGGACTGGAAGACGGGCACGACGTTCCCGGCGGCCGCGCCGAAGACCGGCGGCCTGCCGACCGACGCGGAGTACCAGACGGCCTCGGACTCGTCGCAGTGCATGGACGTCAACCCGGCTCCCTACGCCAAGTTCGCACCAGGCCAGACCCACTACATCTACAGCTGGACCGGCCCGACCCCGCCGAGCGTGCCGCAGGCCACCGGCTGACCGGGACGACTCCAGGAGGGGGTAACGAAGATGAGCGAGGAGTTTCCACAGGAGGACTTCGACCGCGGCTTCGACGCCAGTGCGGAGCGCGGCCGTCGACGCAGCGGCGACACGCTGACCGGCGGCCTGCCGTCCGCGCCCGAGGGGGATGGGCGGGCGGCGGGGCCCGGGGCACGCAGCGGGCACCGGAGGAGGCCGGGGCGCAGGAGACGGGTGCTCAAGTGGACGGCGGTCGCGGTCTCGTCCACGGTGCTGCTGTCGGCGGCCGGGCTCTACGTCTACGTGAAGGTGCTCGACAGCAACATCCACTCCGAGCCGCTCCACTCGGGCGGCCCGGGCCCGTCGACCGTGGCCGAGAAGTCCTCGGGCGGCAGCCTGCCCGTCAACGTGCTGATCATCGGCTCGGACTCGCGCGACAACGCGGGAGACGTGAGCCTCGGCGGTTCGACCTCCTCCGTCGGCGGGCCGCCGCACGCGGACGTGGAGATGCTGGTCCACATATCCGCGGACCGCAGCAACGCCTCGATCACCAGCATGCCGCGCGACACCTGGGTGCAGCCGTACGACTGCCAGGGCAGGCAGCTCGGGCAGCGCAAGATCACCGAGACGCTGGCCTACGGTCCCAGCTGCGTGGTCGACACCTGGGAGAGCCTGACCCACATCCAGATCGACCACTTCGTCATGCTGGACTTCTCCGGCGTGGTGAAGATGGCCGACGCGATCGGCGGGGTGCAGGTGTGCACCAAGGAGAACGTCGCCGACTACAAGATCAGCTACGACACCGACGGCCAGCACGAGGTCGGCTCGGACCTGGTGCTGCCGGCGGGCCGCCACACCATCTTCGGCGTCCAGGCCCTGGAGTGGCTGCGCACCCGGCACGCCTGGGAGGACGGCACCGACATCGGCCGCACCCACGCGCAGCACCTGTACCTGAACTCGATGATCCGCACGATGAAGTCGTCGAACACGCTGCTCGACCTCGGCAAGGTCAACGCGCTGGCGCAGACCGCGACGTCGGCGCTGACCGTGGACCCGGGCCTGAAGAGCATCGAGGCGATGACCTCGCTGGCGCTGGAGTTCAACAAGGTCCCGGCCGACCGGGTCACCACGGTGACCATCCCGTTCGACCACATGACGGCCCCCGGCCAGAGCGACCCGAACAACTGGGATCCGGCCCTGAACGCCGACAGCGACAAGATCTTCTCGATGATCGCGAACGACATCCCGCTCGACAAGGGCGGCTCGTCGGCGGCGCCGAGCGCGAGCCCCTCCCCGTCGGCGACGACGGGCAGCAGCGCACCGGTGGACAAGGCGGGTGTGCGGATCTCCGTGCAGAACGCCGGAGTCCCGGGCCGCGGCGAGCAGCTGACGGACCGTCTGAAGGCGGCCGGCTTCACCCAGGCGGTACGGGACACCAGCGACGTCACGGGCACGACCCAGCTCAGCTACCCCGCCGCGGACCAGGCCCAGGCACAGGCCGTCGCCGCCGAGCTGGGCCTGACGCCGAGCGTGCTGAGGACCGACCCTGCGGCGACGCACCTGGTGCTGCGCGTCGGCAGCGACTGGCCGAGCGGCTTCGACTTCCGCGACACCCTGCCCAAGCAGGGGGCCGTGCCGACCTCGGCGGTCACCCAGAACGCCCAGAACGACAGCGGCCAGTGCATGGACGTCTACAAGCCCTACCAGTGGTCCGGGACGCCTCCGCACGTCCCCCAGCCGGCCGGCTACCGCCCGTACACGACACCCTGAGGCGCGCGGGGACGGACGGCGCGGCACGGAGGGCGCGGCGGCACGAGACGAGCGGCGGCACGGAGGGCGCGGCTGCGCAGCACGAGCGGCGGCGCGACCAGGTCGCCGCCGCCTCTCAGACGGCCTCTCGACCCGCCTTCCGGCCCGTCACTCGGGCCGGGAGGCGGTGCTCGCGATGACCCTGCGGGCGAGCGAGCGCGGGCTGGTCAGGAAGCCCCAGCCCCAGGACATGTGCATGGTGGCCAGCGCCACCGGCAGCTGGAGGCGCGCGGACGGCGTGAGGCCCCGGCCCTCCTTGAGCGAGCCGAGCAGGATCGCCGCCGCGTACCCGCCGGGGACGACGAGGGCGACCGGCGTCAGCGCGACGCCCGCGACCAGCCCGGCGGCGCAGCCCACCAGGGCGGCGGGCGGAGCGAGGTAGCGCAGGTTGACCGAGCCGCGGTGGTAGCGGGTGACCACGCGGCGCCAGCGGCCGTAGTCCTTGTACTGCTTGGCCAGCGCGCGCACGCTCGGGCGGGGGCGGTAGGTGACCTTGAGCTCCGGGGTGAACCAGATCAGCCCGCCGGCCTGGCGGATGCGGTAGTTCAGCTCCCAGTCCTGGGCGCGGATGAACTCCTCGTTGTAGCCGCCCTGCTGCTCCAGCACCTCGCGGCGGAAGACGCCGAGGTAGACGGTCTCGGCGGGGGCGGCCTCGCCGCCGGTGTGGAAGGCGGCGTTGCCGACGCCGATCCGGGAGGTCATCGCGGCCGCGACGGCCTTCTCCCACTCGGTCTCGCCCTCGGCCGCCATGATGCCGCCGACGTTGGCCGCGTCGCGCTCGTCGAGCAGGCGGACGGCGTTGGCGATGTAGCCGGGGGTGAGCAGGCCGTGCCCGTCGACGCGGACGACGACGGGGAAGCGGGAGCCCTTGATCGCGGCGTTGAGCCCGGCGGGGGTGCGGCCGGTCGGATTGGGAACGGTGTGCACCTCCCGGGCGGTGCCCGCGGTCTCCGCGACGAGCTGCGCGGCGATCTCATCGGTGCGGTCCGAGGACGGGCCGAGGGCGATCACGACCTCGATCGCGCCGTCGTACTCCTGCTCGAGGATGCGCGCGACGGCGGTGCGCAGATGCCGTTCCTCATTGAGGACGGGCATGATCACGGAGACGGCGGGGAGGGGCGTGGCGACCATAGTGCCGCCACCGTACAGCGGGTCGCCGGGCCAGTTCCAAAAGGGTGTGGTCAACGGGCCTGGAACGGTCGTGTTGATCCGATGGACGCTTCGCATCAGCTTTGCTACAGCTTCCCGATATGTCGGCTTCGTCCTACCGGACGGTCGAAAGAGCAGGCATGCTCGGTTGCCATGAGCGAGATGTCCCAGTGGCCCGGAAGCGAGCCGCCCCTGCCGCCCGAGCTGAACCCGCGCAACTCCGCGCCCGGTCGCCAGCGCCCGCGCAGGCCGGCCGGGACCGCCGTGGGCGCGCCCCCCTACGCCCCCGACGTGCTGTCGAACGGACCGGGCGGCCCCGGTGGGCCGGGCGGTCCCGGTGGGCCCGGCGGACCGGGGCGTCCGGGCGGTCCGGGCGTCGGCGGGACGCGCCGCAAGTGGTCGCGCGGCCGCAAGATCCGCCTGACCGCGACCGTGCTGGTCGTCACCCTGCTCGCGGTCGGCGGCGGCACCTACGCCTGGGCCAGCACCAAGCTCAACAAGACCGACGTGCTCACCGACTACGCCGGCCGCCCGCCGGAGGGCAAGGGCACCAACTGGCTGATCCTCGGCTCCGACAGCCGCGCGGGCCTCACCACCGCGGACCAGCAGCGCCTGCACACCGGCTACGACACGGGCGCGCGGACCGACTCGATGATGGTCCTGCACATCGGCGCGAACGGGGACACGCTGATGAGCATCCCCCGCGACTCCTACGTCACCATCCCCGCCTGGACCGACAGCAAGGGCGTCCAGCACGGCCAGGCCACGCACAAGATCAACGCCGCCTTCGCCGAGGGCGACGGGCCCCTGCTGGTCAAGACGGTCGAGTACAACACCGGCATCCACATCGACCACTACGCCGAGATCGGCTTCGCCGGCTTCGTCAACGTGGTGGACGACGTGGGCGGCGTCGACATGTGCCTCGACCACGCGATCGTCGACAAGGCGTCCGGCGCGAACCTCAAGGCCGGCTGCCAGACCCTGAACGGCACCCAGGCCCTCGCCTTCGTCCGCGAGCGCCACCAGGAGGCCACCCAGGACCTGGCCCGCATGCAGCACCAGCAGCAGTTCCTGAACGCGCTGGCGCACAAGGCGACCTCGCCGGGCGTGCTGCTCAACCCGTTCACGCTCTACCCGACCCTGGACAGCGGGCTGTCCATGCTCCAGGTCGACAACGGCACCGGGCTGAGCGACCTCGCCTCGATGTTCTTCGCCATGAAGAGCCTCAAGAGCGGCGACGGCAAGACCATGACCGTGCCGGTCGCCGACGCGAACTACATGACCCCGACCGACGGCGACGCGGTGAAGTGGAACATGTCCGAGGCCCGGCAGGTCTTCGACGCGTTCAAGAACGACACCAAGGTGCCCTCGTTCTCGAACTGAGGTTCTCGAACCGAGGCTGACGCCGGGTCACCCGAGCCGGTCGAGCTCCGGCGCCGACACGTGCAGGACCTCGTAGCGTTCCGCGTCGTCGGCGTCGGCCCGGCTCCGCACCCCCGCGCCACAGGGCGAGGCGGACCGACTGCCGGACGTGCGGGTCGACGGCCGGCACCGCCGTGTGGACGTCCTGATGGGACGCCGGCTCGCGCGGCACCCGGGCCTCACGGTCCATCAGTTCGGTGAGAACCAGGCCGTCCTGGGCCTCGTCCGGACCCCTCGGCAGCAGTCGCACCCGGCGCGTCGCGAGGCCGGCGCTCGCCCCGGGCGGCCCCGGCGACCACGCCCGCGCCGAGCCGGTTCAGCACCGGCACCCGGCCGAAGCTGCGGATGGTGTTCTGGAAGCCGCCCCCGCGCAGCAGGAACCGCGCGGCGGCGGCCGTGTCACGCCAGACGTGGCACGGCGGGCGTACCCGTTGGCGGGCGAGCCCGCGATCCCGCGTCTCAGGCCTGGCCGGCCTGGCGCGCCAGTGGGTTGGAGCCGATGGAGTTGGCCACCGTGAAGCTGACCGTTCCGGAGATGTACCGGTCGTCGGACCACTCGATGGGACGCCCGGCCGGGGTCGTGGTCACCCGGCGGATGCGCAGCAGCGGGCTGCCGCGACGGACCTCCAGCAGCCGCGCGTCCTCCGCGCCCGCCGCCACGGCGTCGATGACGTGCTCGCCATAGGCGAAGATCATGCCGATGTCCTCGTAGAGCGCCTGGACGACCGAGATGCAGTCGGCGGGCAGCCGCTCCACCGAGTCGGCCATCCACGCGGCGTAGACGTTGCGCTCCAGCAGCACCGGCTCGCCGTCCAGGCCGCGCACGCGCAGCACCTGGAGGACCTCGTCGCCGGGCTTGATCTGCAGCTTCTCGGCGTCCTCCAGGGTCGCCGGACGGCGGTGCTGGTCCAGCACCCGGCCGGTGGCGGTGCGGCCCATCGCGTGCGCCCACTGGGCGAAGCTGCGCAGCTCGGCGAAGCTCTGACTGCGCCGGTTGCCCAGCACCACGCGCCGCGCGCCCTGACGGGAGCCGATCCGGCCCTCCGTGGTCAGCGCGGCCACGGCCTGGCGGACCGTGCCGCGTGAGACCCCGTAGCGGGCCGAGAGCTCGGTCTCGGTCGGCAGGGTCCCGCCCACCGGGTACTCGCCGCGGTCGATGGCCTGCCGCAGCTCCTGGGCGATCTCCTCGTGCCGTGCCGCCACTGTGCGCACTCCTTGTCCTGTCGGCGCCGCTCGGTCGTTCACCCTGGCAGCAACGGCGTGATCGTACCGTTACGTGCACGGTCGACGAAACGTCCCATCGGGACGGGGTATTCCGACGGGGAATCGCATGCCTGTGTTGACGCGCCGTTAACCAAAAGGACACCATGCTCGGGCGTACTGTCATCGACTTGTTCGGACAAGTGATTCCGATCCGACTGCACTGACGCCTCCTCAGGAGACAATCGTGACCTCCACCCCCGCCCGGGCCGCCGCGCTGACCGGCGTACTGGTCGCCTCCGCACTCGCGCTGACCGCTTGTGGCTCCGCCGCCTCCGTCAAGGCAGGCTCCGGCGGCTCCTCTGACTCGGCCAAGGCTGCCTCCGCCACCTCCGCCGCCGACTTCGGCGGGATGGACGCGCTCGTCGCGGCCGCGAAGAAGGAGGGCCAGCTCAACGTCATCACCCTCCCGCGCGACTGGGCCGGCTACGGCAAGCTCATGGACGCCTTCACCGCCAAGTACGGCATCAAGATCAGCGACGAGAACCCCGAGGGTTCCTCGCAGGACGAGATCAACGCGATCACGACCCGCAAGAACCAGGACCGCGCGCCCGACGTCGTCGACGTCGGCGGTGCCTTCGCCGTCCAGGGCCAGCAGCAGGGCCTGTTCGCGCCGTACAAGGTCGCGAACTTCGCGGAGATCCCCGCGGGCCACGCCGCCACCGACGGCACCTGGTACAACGACTACGGCGGCTACGTCTCCATCGGCTGCAACGCGAACAAGGTCAAGGAGTGCCCGAAGACCTTCGCCGACCTGCTCAAGCCGGAGTACAAGGGCCAGGTCGCCCTCGACGGCGACCCGACCCAGGCCAACGCCGCCTTCTCGGCCGTCTACGCGGCCGCGCTGGCCAACGGCGGTTCGCTGGACAACATCCAGCCGGGCATCGACTACTTCGGCAAGCTGAAGAAGTCCGGCAACTTCAACCCGGTCCAGGCCAAGCAGTCCACCGTCGAGTCGGGCGAGACCCCGATCACCCTCGACTGGGACTACCTGAACTCCGGCTACTCCGACGAGTTCAAGTCCAAGGGCATCAACTGGCAGGTCGTCGTCCCGTCGGACGGCCAGTACGCCGGTTACTACAACCAGGCCATCAACAAGTGGGCGCCGCACCCGGCCGCCGCCCGCCTGTGGGAGGAGTTCCTCTACTCCAACGACGGCCAGAACGGCTTCCTGAGCGGCTACGCCCGCCCGATCCTGATGGACTCGATGAAGTCGGCCGGCACCCTGGACTCCACCCTGGCCGCCAAGCTTCCCCCGGTCACCGGTTCCGCGCCGGTCCCGAGCCAGGACCAGATCACCAAGGCCAAGGCCGTGGTCTCCGCCAACTGGTCGAAGGCCATCGCCGGGTGAGCACCGCTCCCCTGAGCGCGACGCCTGCTCGCCGCCGCCCCCAGCGGGCGGCGGCGGGCCGGTTCGCCGTCGTCCCGCTGCTGCTCTTCGTCGCCGTGGCCTTCGGGGTACCCGCCCTGGCCATGGCCTACGGTGCGTTCACCACGTACAACCCCGGCAAGCCCAGCCAGTACACGATGGGCAACCTGACCGCCTCGCTGCAGGGCGGCTACCTCGACGCGCTGCTCGGCAGCGTCAAGCTGTCGGCGCTGTCCGCGCTGATCTCCGTGGTGGCCGGGCTGCTGGTGGCGCAGGCCGTGGTCACCTCCCGGTTCGCCTTCCTGCGCAAGGCCGTGCTGAGCGCCTCCGGCGTGCTCGCCAACTTCGGCGGCGTGCCGCTGGCCTTCGCCTTCATGGCCACCCTGGGCAACGCCGGCATGCTGACCACCAAGCTGCACCTCGACCAGCACGGCTGGAGTCTCTACTCCTTCAACGGCCTGACGCTGGTCTACCTGTACTTCCTGATCCCGCTGATGGTTCTGAGCGTCATCCCCTCCCTGGACGGCCTGCGCCGCCAGTGGCGCGAGGCGGCCCAGAACAACGGCGCGACCGGTTGGCAGTACTGGCGCCACGTGGCCCTGCCCGTGCTGACCCCCTCGCTGCTCGGCGGCTTCGTGCTGCTGTTCGGCAGCGCCTTCGCCGCGTACGCGACCGCCGCCGCCATGGTCGGCGCGACCGTCCCGCTGATCACGCTGCAGATCGCCACGGCGCTCAGCGGCAACGTCGACCCGAACGCCACCAACATCGCCCTGGCGATGAGCCTGGACATGGTCGTGATCGCCACGCTGGTGATGGTCGTCTACATCCCCCTGCAACGCCGGAGCGCCCGATGGCTGGTGTGACCGCCTCCGCCCTGACCACCGAGGGCCGCCCCGCCCCGAGCACCGCGAACGGCTCCGGCCCCGCCGGCGCCCGCGGCGGCGTGCTCGCCGGGCTCGCCCGGATCCGCTGGGGCCGCGGCACCGTGCTGCTCGTCGCCGGGCTGTACTTCCTCGTCCCGATCGCCACGACGCTCTGGTTCACCGTCGACAACTCGCCCCAGGGCTTCAGTCTCGACGCGTACCGCCAGATCTTCACCGTGCCGGGCCTGTGGCCCGCGCTCCAGCTGTCGCTGCTGCTGGCCGTCGGCACCATCGTGCTGGTCTACCTGCTGCTCATCCCGGCCGTCGTCGCGGTCCGCCTGGGCAGCCCGCGGCTGCGCACCGTCGTCGAGCTGACCTGCACCCTGCCGCTGGTCGTGCCGACCATCGCGCTCACCGCCGGCATCTCCGACGTGCTGCGCTGGTGCAACGACAACCTGGCGCCGACGCCCTTCTACGCGACCTTCCTGGACGCACAGAACGCGAACTTCCCCGTCGTGCTGCTGCTGGCCTACGTGGTGATGGCCCTGCCGCTGGCCTTCCGCACGCTGGACGCGGGCATGCGCGCGCTGGACGTGCGCACCCTGCTGGAGGCCGCCCAGAACAACGGCGCGAGCCGTGCCCGGGCCATCGTCACCGTCATCCTGCCGAACCTGCGCAGCGCGATGCTGAACACCGCGTTCATCACCCTGGCCCTGGTGCTGGGTGAGTTCACCGTGGCCTCCATCCTCGGGTACGTGCCCTTCGCCGTCTGGATCGTCAACGGCAACAGCGCCGGCCAGGGCCCGGTCACCGTGGCCGTCTCCATCGTCAGCCTGCTGCTGACCTGGGTGCTGCTGCTCGTCCTCTCCGTCGGCAGCGAGCGCCGCGGGCGCGCGCAGGCCCAGCACTGAACCGCGTGCACTGAACCATTTTTTTCTGTTTCACCTCCGAGGAGCTCCAGGAGTGTCCATGACCACCGACCCCGCGCCCGCGACGTCCGTCGCCGCCGTGCCCTCCCCTGCGGGGCCGACGGACTCCTCGGCGGCTGTCACCACTGCAGCACCCGCCACTGACAAGTCCACCGCCTCGTCCACCGGCGCCACCGTCCAGTTCGTCGGCCTGCGTCGCACCTTCGGCGCGACCACCGCGCTCGACGGTCTCGACCTGACGGTCAACCCCGGCGAGCTGCTGGCCCTGCTCGGCCCCTCCGGCTGCGGCAAGACCACCGCCCTGCGGATGCTGGCCGGATTCGAGACGCCGGACTCGGGCCAGGTCCTGGTCGACGGCGAGGACGTCACCCGCATCCCCGCGCATCGCCGTGACGCGGGGATGGTGTTCCAGTCCTACAGCCTCTTCCCGCACCTGAACGCGCGCGACAACGTCGCCTTCGGCCTCAAGATGCGCAAGACCGGCAAGGCCGAGCGCCACCGCCGCGCGGACGAGCTGCTGGAGCTCGTGGGTCTGCCGACCCACGGCGACCGCTACCCGCACCAGCTCTCCGGCGGTCAGCAGCAGCGCATCGCGCTGGCGCGCGCCCTGGCCCTGCAGCCGCGCGTGCTGCTGCTGGACGAGCCGCTGTCCGCGCTGGACGCGAAGGTCCGCCTGAACCTGCGCGAGGAGATCCGTCGCCTCCAGCAGGAGCTGGGCATCACGACCCTGTTCGTCACCCACGACCAGGAGGAGGCGCTGTCCATGGCGGACCGCGTCGCCGTGATGCACGCGGGCCGGATGGAGCAGTGCGACACCCCCGCCGAGCTGTACGCGCGTCCCGCGACGGCGTTCGTCGCGGAGTTCGTCGGCACGATGAACCGGATGCCGGGCGCGCTGGCGGCGGACGGCCAGACCGTCGAACTCCTGGGCCAGCGCCTGCCGGTGGACTCCGCCGCCGCAGAGCTGCGCGGCGAGGTGGACGTGCTCGCCCGGCCGGAGAACGTCCTCGTCACCGCGGGCGGCGGCCAGGGCGCCGTGGTCACCGGCACCACCTTCCTCGGCGCGAGCACCCGCCTCACGGTGCAGCTGCCCGACGGCACCACCGTCAAGGCGGACCTGTCGACCCACGACGCCGCCGCGCTGCCCGCCGGCACCGGCGTCACCGTCTCCCTGCCCGAGCGCCCCGTCCTGGTGGACGCCAAGCGCTGACGGTCGGCCGCTGCACCTCAGGGGCGCGGCGCGGGAGGCCGCGCCCCTGGGGAGCCGCGCCCTGCCCGCACCCCTGTGCTCCAATCCCTTCGATGAAAGGCCGTTAAGTGCCAAGCCGCTCCACCCTCCAGGCCGTTCTCTTTGACATGGACGGAACCCTCGTCGACACCGAAGGTCTGTGGTGGCAGACGGCAGAGGAGGAGGCGGCGAGACTCGGCCTGACGCTGGGCGAGGACGACGTCCCCGACGTCCTGGGACAGGCCGTCGAGCACACCGCGGCCTACCTGTTCCGCCGTTGCGACGGCGTCCGCTCCGAGTCGTCGATCACGGCCGCGCTGGACGCGCGCTTCGTGGAGCTGGTGGGGCAGCAGGTCGTCCCGCTGCCCGGGGCGTTGGAGCTGCTGGACGGGCTCGCCCAGGCCGGCATCGCCACCGCGCTGGTCTCCGCGTCGCCGCGCCACGTCGTCGACCTGGTCCTGGACGCGCTGGGCCGGCGTCGCTTCGCCACGTCCTTCGCGGCCGGGGAGACCGCGAAGACCAAGCCCGCTCCGGACCCGTACCTCGCGGCCGTGGAGGCCCTCGGCGCCTCTCCGGACAACTGCGTGGCGGTCGAGGACACCCCGACCGGCGTCGCCTCGGCCGAGGCGGCGGGCGTCGCGGTGGTCGCGGTGCCGTCGTTGACGCCGATCCTGCCCGCGCCGGGGCGCGCCGTGGTCCGCAGCCTGCTCGACGTCGACCTGTCCCTGCTGCAGGGCCTGCTCGACTCGGCGGCGGCGTGACCCGGGTAGCGTGACCGCCATGCCCGCCCTCTACCTCGCCTTGGCCATCTCGTCCGAGATCTGCGCGACCGTCTCGCTCAAGTACACGCACGGCTTCACCCGGCTCGCGCCGAGCGCCGTCGTGGTGCTCGGGTACGTCGCCTCGTTCGCGCTGCTGAGCCAGGCGCTGAAGCAGATCCCGGTGAGCTCCGCGTACGCGATCTGGTCGGGTGTCGGCACGGCGGTCGTGGCGGCGATCGGCTTCGTCTTCCTCGGCGAGGGCGCGAACGCCTGGAAGCTCGTCGGGATCGCGCTCATCATCGTCGGCGTCATCGCCCTGAACCTCGGCGGCGCGACCCACTGAGCGCCGCCGCGCTCCCCGGGCCCGTCCCCGAGCGCCCGTCCCCGAGCGCCCGTCGGCTGCGAGGGCCTGGAGACAGGCCCTTAGGCTGACGCCCATGAGCGACGGGGTGGAGCTTGCGGGGGACGAGGACGTCGGGGAGGAGACCGGGGAGAAGCGGGTCAGCTACGCGGAGGCCTTCTTCGACCTGGTGTGGGTGCTGTGCGTCACCCAGATCTCCGGGCTGCTGCACCTCGACCACGGCCTCGCGGGGGTCGGCCGGGCGCTGATCGTGCTGATCCCCGTCTACTGGTGCTGGGTCGGCAGCACGGTGCTCGCCAACACCCGTGACATCGACCACCCGTGGGGCCGCGTAGGGCTGTTCTCGATCGCCCTGTGCGGCCTCTTCCTCGCACTCGCCCTGCCGCAGGCGTACGGCTCGCGCGGCCTGCTCTTCGGCGCGGCCTACCTGGTCGCGCGCTGGCTGCTGCTGGCCCAGGTCCTGTGGGGACGCGGGGTGGTGGTCGGGCCGATGGGCGTCGGTGCGCTGGTCACCGGCCCGCTGCTGCTGGCGGGCGGCTTCGCGCACGGCGACGCGCGGACGGCGCTGTGGACGCTGGCGGCCGCGCTCGACCTGCTCACCCCGGCCCTGGCACGCCGACGGCTGATCGCGATCCGGTTCCACCCCACCCACCTGCCGGAGCGCTTCGCGCTGTTCCTGCTGATCGCCCTCGGGGAGGCGATCGTCTCCATCGGGGCCCCGGTGGCCGCCGGACGGACGCTGCGCGCGGACGAGGTCCTGTCCGTCGCCATCGCCTTCGTCGCCGCGTGCGGGCTGTGGTGGGTCTACTTCAACTACGCGGCGGACGCGATGCGGCACGCGATGACGACGGCGCCGCTGCGCGGCGACATCGTGCGCCAGGTGCTGTCCTACGGGCATCTGGCCTTCGTCAGCGGGGTGATCGCCTTCGCCGCGGGGGTCAGCGCCGCGGCGACCCACCCGGGCGCGCGACTTCCCCCGGGCCCGCTCGGGCTCCTCTTCGGCGGCTGCGCGCTCTTCCTGGCGACGTTCGGCTACACGCGCTGGCGCATGTTCCGGCAGATGTCGTGGACCCGCCTGGGAGCGGCGGCCGCGGTCCTGGCGGCGATGGCGCTGTGCGCCCCGCTCCCCGCGCTGGCCGCGCTCGGCGTGCTGGCGGCACTGCTGGTGGCGCTCAACCTGCTGGAGTACCGGCGCGTCCAGCGCTCCCCCACCCACGAGCTCTGAGCGTTCAGCCGCTCTGGGCGGGGACCACCTCGCGGCGGTCCGCTTCAGGGAGCCAGTCGCGGTCGGGGCGGTATTCGAGCCAGCGGCGCGGGCGACCGGACTCGGCGAAGGCGCGCAGGAGCGCGGGGAGACCCGGGTCCGGGCGGTCGTGGTGCCAGACCAGCGACCAGGCGTACAGCGGGGTCGGGTCGACCAGCGGCACGACCACCAGGTCCGGACCGGGTTCGAGCGGCAGCTCCGAGGGCAGCAGCACGAAGCCGTCCCCGGTCGCACGGACGCGCTGCAGCAGGTGGTCGAGGCCGAGGTTGGCGCCGCCCTCCAGCACCGGGACGCCGAACTGCTCGGCGAAGCGGGCCAGGAAGTCGAGCCTGCCCGCCGCGGCGGGCAGGACCAGGCGCAGCGCGGCCAGCTGGTCGGGCCGCACCTGCCCGGCGCGGGCCAGCGGATGGTCGGCGCGGAGGACGGCGTCGACCGGCTCGAGCCGCACCAGCCGGTGCGCGAGCGCCCGCTCGGGCGCGCCGTCCGGCGCGTCGGCGGCAGGGTGGAACCGTCCGAAGCCCGCTCCGATCTCGCCGCGCGCCAGGGCGGCCGCGACTCCGGGCAGGTCCCGTCCCGGGCCCACCTCCACGGCCACCCGGTCCCCCGCCGCCGCGACCGCCTCGCGCACCGTGCGCAGCGGCTCGAAGAGGTGTCCCCACACGTCCAGGCGCAACGGGCGGCCGTGCGCGCGAACGGCGGCGACGGCGGCGGAGCCCGCCGCCAGCGCGGCGCGGGCGGGTTCGAGGAAGCGGGTCCCGGCGGCGCTCAGCGCCACGCCTCCGCGGTCCCGGTCGAAGAGCCGGACGCCCAGGCGCTCCTCCAGCCGCGCGACGCGCTTGGACAGCCCCTGCTGCGTCAGCGCCAGCGCCTCCGCGGCGCGGCGGAAGTGCAGGTGTTCGGCCACGGCGACGAAGGCGCGCACCTGCGCGAGGTCGAGATCGTCCACCCGCCCATCCTGGGCGACAACCGTCGGTTGTCAGGGCCCGTTTCCGGTTGTTGGCCGGCCCCGATGCGCCTCGGGTTAGCTGTTCGTCATCGGAGCAACGTTTCCCCGGAAGGGAGTTGAGGACGGTGAAGGCGTTCACGGCGACGGGCCTGGTGGACCGCGCGGTCGTGCTCAGCGAGGTGGCGCAGCCGGAGCCGCGCAGCGACGAGGCCCTGGTGAAGGTCGACGCGTACTCGGTGAACCGGGGCGAGACCTTCGTGCTGGAGAGTCCGCCGCCGGGCTGGCGGCCGGGCAAGGACGTGGCCGGACTGGTCGTCCAGGCCGCGGCGGACGGCAGCGGGCCTGCCGTGGGGCGGCGCGTCGTCGGCCACCCGCCGGCCTCCGGCTGGGCCGAGTACGTCGCGGTCCCGACCGCCTCGCTGGCCGAGCTGCCGGACCGGGTGACGACGGTGCAGGCGGCGGCGCTGCCGCTGGCGGGCCTCACCGCGCTGCGACTGCTGCGCGCCGCGGGCTCGCTCGCGGGACGCCGGGCGCTGCTGACCGGCGCGTCCGGCGGCGTCGGACACTACGTCACAGAGCTGGCCGTCGCGTCCGGCGCGGAGCTCACGGCGGTCAGCCGCTCGCCCGCACGCGGCGCCCGGCTGGCGGAGTTCGGCGCCACCGTGGTCGGACGCGTCGAGGACGCGGAGGGCCCGTTCGACCTGGTCCTGGAGTCCACGGGCGGCCCGAACCTCGCCGCCGCGCTGGCCCGACTGGCGCCGCGCGGACAGCTGCTCTGGTTCGGCCAGGCCAGTCGGGAGCCGGCCACGGTCAGCTTCTTCGACCTGCTGCGCGGTCCGGTCTCCGCGACCGTCCGTCACTTCAGCTACGCCGACGACGACCGGCCCTACGGCACCGACCTCGCCACCCTGGTGCGCCTCGTCGCCCAGGACCGGCTGCACCCGGAGATCGGCCTGGTGCGGGACTGGAGCGAGACCGCCGACATCCTCACCGACCTGCGCGAACGCCGCGTCCGCGGCAACGCCGTACTGACCCTGTCCTGACCCTTGTCCCGCCCCCCTTCACCCGCTGAGGAGACACCACCATGACCGCCGTCGACCCCCGCACCGTCGTCGTGAACTACGTCAACGCCGTCGCCGAAGGCGACCTGCCCACCGTCCTGGCGAGCTTCGCCGACGACGCCACCTGGACCTACCCCGGCGACCTGCCGCTCAGCCGGGTCTGGCGGGGCCGGGACGTCATCGTGGAGGACTTCCTGGGCGGAGCCGGCGCGCTCTTCGCGCCCGGCAGCACCCCCGAGGTGGCCCTGACCAACGTGATCGCCGACGGCGAGCAGGTCGTCGCCGAGTGGACCTCCAAGGGCGTCACCGTGAACGGCCACGTCTACGACAACCGGTGCCTCGGGGTGTTCACCGTGCGGGACGGGATGATCGTCTCGGTTCGCGAGTACACCGACACCCAGCATGTCGAGCGCACCCTGTTCGGATGATGTGGAGGTTCCTCCAAATACCTCAACAATCTGTTGACGCTCCCCTTGGGTGGACCTACGTTTTCCTTCAATCGAAAAGCGGATACCACATCGCGGAATTTCGAGAGAAGAACGCCTCGCCCCAGTTCCACCCTCTGGAGGTCCCGAGTGCCCGCCTCTCCCGCGCCCCACCCCGTCGACGAACTCCTGCCCCCGCCCAAACTGCTCGCCTACGGCCTCCAGCACATCGCCGCGATGTACGCCGGCGTGGTCGCCCCACCGCTGATCGTCGGCACCGCGGTCGGCCTCAGCGGCGGCGAGCTGACCGTGCTGATCGGCGCCGCACTGCTCACCTCGGGCCTCGCCACGCTGCTCCAGACGCTGGGCGTGTGGCGGATCGGCTCCCGGCTGCCGTTCGTGAACGGGATCAGCTTCGCCGGCGTCGCCCCGATGCTCTCCATCGTCAAGCAGTCCCATCCCGGCCAGGCCCTGCCCGCCATCTACGGAGCCCTGCTGATCGCCGGAGCCGCGGCCTTCCTGGCGGCGCCCTGGTTCTCCAGGTTCAACCGCTTCTTCCCGCCCGTGGTCAGCGGGACGGTCATCACCCTGATCGGCCTCTCGCTCTTCCCTGTCGCGGCCGGCTGGGCCCAGGGAGGCAACCCCGCCGCCGCGGACTACGGCTCCGCCTCCAACATCGCGCTCGCGGGCGGGACGCTGGCCGTGGTGCTGCTGCTCAACCGCTTCCTGCGCGGCTTCCTGGGCAGCATCAGCATCCTGCTCGGCCTGGCCGTCGGCACGCTGCTGGCGATCCCGTTCGGCAAGACCGACTTCGGCGCGCTCGGCAAGGTGCCGGTCTTCTCGATGCCCTCGCCGTTCCACTTCGGCGCTCCGTCCTTCCAGCTCGGCGCGATCATCTCGATGCTCATCGTGATGCTGGTCTCGATGACCGAGAGCACCGCCGACCTGCTCGCCCTCGGCGAGATCGTGGACCGCCCCGCCGACGAGCGCACCATCGAGGGCGGCCTGCGCGCCGACGGCGCGGCGACGGTCCTGGCAGCCTGCCTCAACGGCTTCGCCGCCACCGCCTTCGCCCAGAACATCGGGCTGATCGCCCTCACCAAGGTGCGCAGCCGGTACGTCGTGGCGGCCAGCGGCGTGATCCTGATCCTGCTCGGCCTCTTTCCTGTGGCCGGCGCGGTGGTCAGCGTCGTCCCGCAGCCGGTCCTCGGCGGCGCGGGCCTCGCCCTCTTCGGCACGGTCACCGCCAGCGGCGTCCGCACGCTGACGGCCGCGCGGCTCGACGAGAGCGGCAACCTGCTGACCGTCGCGGTGGCCCTGGGCTTCGGCGTGCTGCCGATCGCGGCCCCGAACTTCTACGCCCACTTCCCGCCGCTGGTGCAGACGGTGATGAACAGCGGCATCAGCGCGGGCTGCCTGGTCGCCGTCACACTGAACGTCTTCTTCAACCAGCTGGGCCGTCGCGGCGACGACACGGCCCCGGAGGCCGAGCTGCCCCGTGAACGGCAGATCGCCGCGCACTGACCGCGCGGCGACGGACGGACGGAGCCGCCGACGGCACGGGGAGGGGCGCGGGCAACCGCAGCGGGTAGGCTCCCTCACCATGAGAATCACCGTCATCGGGACCGGGTACCTCGGTACGACCCACGCCGCCTGCATGGCCGAGCTGGGCTACGAGGTACTCGGTCTGGACATCGACCCGGAGAAGATCGCGACGCTCTCCCAGGGCCGGACCCCGATGTACGAGCCGGGACTCGACCCGCTGCTGGCCAAGCACGTCGAGTCCGGCCGGCTGCGCTTCACCACCGACTGGGCCGAGCTCGGCGCCTTCGGCGACGTGCACTTCGTCTGCACCAACACGCCCCAGCGCAAGGGCGAGTTCGCCTGCGACATGAGCTATGTCGAGTCCGCGTTCGACCTGCTCGCCCCGCACCTGCGGGAGAACGCCGTCGTCGTGGGCAAGTCCACGGTCCCGGTCGGCAGCGCGGCGCGCCTGGCCGACCGCCTCGCCGCGGGTGCGCCCGCGGCGATCGCCGCGAGCGTGGAGCTGGCGTGGAACCCGGAGTTCCTGCGCGAGGGCTACGCCGTGCAGGACACCCTGCACCCGGACCGCCTGGTGGCCGGCGTCCGCGCGGGCGGGCGCGCCGAGGCCGTGCTGCGCGAGCTGTACGCGCCGCTGACCGACGCGGGCGTGCCGTTCCTGGTGACGGACTACCCGACGGCCGAGCTGGTGAAGACCGCCGCGAACTCCTTCCTCGCGACCAAGATCTCTTTCATCAACGCCATGGCCGAGGTCTGCGAGGCGTCGGGCGCGGACGTGGTGCAGCTCTCCGCGGCGCTCGCCTACGACGACCGGATCGGCGGGCGCTTCCTCAACGCCGGGCTCGGCTTCGGCGGCGGCTGCCTGCCCAAGGACATCCGCGCGTTCATGGCCCGGGCCGGCGAGCTCGGCGCGGACCAGGCGCTCACCTTCCTGCGCGAGGTCGACTCGATCAACATGCGCCGCCGTTCACGGATGGTCGAGCTCGCCCGGGAGCAGTGCGGCGGCGGCTTCCTGGGACGCCGCGTCGCGGTGCTCGGCGCGGCCTTCAAGCCCAACTCCGACGACGTGCGCGACTCCCCCGCGCTCAACGTCGCGGCCCAGATCCAGCTCCAGGGCGGGCAGGTCACCGTCTACGACCCGAAGGCCATGGACAACGCCCGCAAGCTCTTCCCCGGTCTCTCCTTCGCCGACAGCGCGCTGGAGGCGGCCACCGGCGCCCGGGTCGTGCTGCACCTGACCGAGTGGCAGGAGTTCCGCGAGCTCGACCCGGCCGTGCTCGGCGCCGTCGTCTCCGACCGCCGCATCCTCGACGGCCGCAACGCCCTCGACCCCCAGACGTGGCGCGCCGCGGGCTGGACCTACCGCGCCCTGGGCCGTCCGGGCGAGTAGGAATGCACCACTCGCACGCGGCGTTGGACTATGACCGAGCACGCGACGCGAGACAGGAGCGACGGATGTACGGCGACAGCGAGACGGTGCGGCGGATCCTGACCGAGTCCGGAGACACCTGGGCGATCGTGGGCCTGTCGGAGAACCGGGACCGCGCGGCCTACGGGGTCGCCCGGGTGCTGCAGCGGTTCGGCAAGCGGATCGTGCCGGTGCACCCGAAGGCCGAGACCGTGCACGGCGAGCAGGGCTACCGGAGCCTCGCCGAGATCCCGTTCCCGGTGGACGTCGTGGACGTGTTCGTGAACAGCGAGCTGGCCGGCGCGGTCGCCGACCAGGCCGCGGCCGTCGGCGCGAAGGCGGTCTGGTTCCAGCTCGGCGTCGTCGACGAGGACGCCTACGACCGGACGCTGACGGCCGGGCTGGACATGGTGATGGACCGCTGCCCCGCTATCGAGATCCCGCTGCTGGGCGACTGACCTCGGGACGAGCAGCCCCTGGGCTGCTGACGTCTGGACGGCCGGCCTCCGGATGACCGGCCTCCGGAGGACCGGCCTCGGCGTGCAGGCCGGCCGCGGCCTCCTCCTCGGTGGCGTGGGCGTAGCCGTGCCCGCCCGGGCGGGGGACGGCGGGCCGAAGGCCCATGATCGCGCCGAGACCGGTCGGCGGCATGTCGGCGTAGAGGGCCTCGTACGCACCGGCGCGGACGGAGAGCAGTTCGTGCCAGACGCCGACGGCGCCCTTGCTCCGGGCGTAGCGGCGCCAGAACGCGTCCTGGGCCGGGCGGTGGCCGCGGTCGGCGGCGGTGGCGAAGGCGCGGACGTCGCCCGCGCGGCGCCAGTACTGGACGACGGTGACCTGGCGCGGAGCGGGCCCCAGCAGCAGGCGGTAGCCGAGCAGACCGCTCTCCGGGTCAGCGGCGAGCTCCTTCAGCATCGGTGTCATGGCACGGAGGGCGGGCAGCCAGTGGCGGACCGCCCGCCAGCGGTTCACCCGCAGTCCGATGAGCAGGACGGCGACGGGTTCCTCGCTGTCGGCGAGGTGACGGCCGTGCAGGAGACCGCCGCGCGTGTCCGCGCCGGGCGCCGTGGGGAGACCCGGGCGGGTCCACTCAGGCAGGATCTGGGAGCGTGTACCTCTGGCGGAGCCGAAGTCAGGCATACATGGATAGTGACACTATCCTTGGCGTCCCGTCCACCGATTCCCGGAACCCGATCGGAGCCCGTCGACCCGTGCAGCTGTCCGAGTTGAGCGAACGCAGCGGCGTCTCCGTCGCGAGCGTCAAATACTACCTGCGCGAAGGCCTGCTGCCGCCCGGGGTGACCGTCAGCGCGCGCAAGGCCGAGTACGACGAGGACCACCTGCGCCGGCTGCGGCTGATCCGGGCGCTGCTCACGGTCGGCGGGATGTCCGTCGCGCAGGCCCGCGACGTGCTCGCCGCCGCCCACGATCCGGCCTTCGACCGGCACACCCGGCTCGGCGTCGCGCAGTACCTGCTCCCTCCGCACGTGACGGCGCCGCCCGAGGAGACCGCGGAGGGCGCGGCCTGGCGCGAGCGCCGCACCGAGGTGCTGGCGCTGCTCCGCGACGACCTCGGCTGGCAGATCCACGACGAAGCGCCCGCGCTCGACGCGCTGACCGAGGCGCTGATCACGCTGAACTCCCTCGGCTACGAGACGACCACCGCGTCCCTGCGCGACTACGCGCACGCGCTGCGCCCGATCGCGGAGAACGAACTCCGCCTCATCGACGAGCACCCGGCGATCGACGAGGCGATCGAGGCCGTCGTCGCCTACACCGTCCTGTACGAGCCGGTGCTGCTGTCACTGCGCAGGCTCGCCCACGAGGACGTGTCGGCGCGGCTCCACCCGCCGTCGTCGACCTGATCCCGCACCTGATCCCGCCTCAGCCGACGGCGTGAACCCGCTCGCCGCCGACGAAGGTCTGCAGGGCGCGAGTCGCGCCGATCTCCTCCTGCGGGCCGGCGTACGGGTCGCGATCCACGACCACGAGGTCGGCCAGGGCGCCGGGACGGATCACCCCGGTGTCGTCGAGGTGGTTCACATGCGCGCTGCCGGCCGTGTACGCGGCGATCGCGGTGGTCAGATCCAGGCGCTGCTCCGGCAGGAAGACTTCACGGTCGTCCTCGTGGTTGACCCGGTTCACAGCCACATGGATGCCGAGCCACGGGTCCGGCGAGGACACCGGCCAGTCGCTGCCGGCCGCGAGCGTCGCCCCCGCGCGCAGCAGGTCGCCGAACGGGTACTGCCACGACGCCAGCTCCCCGCCCAGGAACGGGATGCACAACTCGTCCAGCTGCGGCTCGTGAGCCGCCCACAGCGGCTGAAGGTTCGCGACCGCGCCGAGGTGCGCGAAGCGCGGCACGTCGTCCGGGTGCACGACCTGAAGATGCGCCAGGTGGTGCCGGTTGTCGCGGCGTCCGTTGACGGCGGTCGCCGCCTCCACGGCGTCCAGCGCCTCGCGCACCGCGCGGTCGCCGAGCGCATGGAAGTGCACCTGGAAACCGAGCGCGTCCAGCTCGGTCACGTGCGACTTCAGCGCCTCGGGGTCGACGAAGCTGAGGCCGCTGTTGGCGGTCGTGCAGCCGCAGGCGTCCTTGTAGGGGACGGTCATCGCCGCGGTCCAGTTCTCCGCGATGCCGTCCTGCATGATCTTCACCGACCCGGCGCGGAACCGGCCCGCCGTCAGCTTGTCGCGACGCGCGACCAGTTCGGGGATCTGCTCGGCCCCGCGCTCGCGGTCCCACCACAGCGCGCCGTTCACGCGCGCCGTCAGCCGCCCGTCGGAGGCCGCGGCGAGGTAGGCGTCGGAGACGTCCGGCTGCCCGTTGAAGACGCCGAGGATCGCGTCCTGCCAGGCGGTGATCCCGAGCGAGTGCAGGTGCGCCTGGGCGCGCAGCAGCCCCTTGACCCGGTCCTCGACCGTGCCCTTCGGCACGACGCGGGCGACCAGGCTGGTCGCGCCCTCCTGGAGCATGCCGGACGGGGTGCCGTCCGCCTCGCGCTCGATCCGACCGTCGGCGGGGTCGGGCGTCTCCGCGGTGACGCCCGCGAGCTCCAGAGCGCGGGTGTTGGCCCAGGCGCCGTGGTGGTCGCGGTTCAGCAGCAGGACCGGCCGGTCCGGCACGATCTCGTCCAGCTGCGCGCGGCTCGGCTGCCCGCCCTCGAACGCCTCCATGGCCCACCCCGCCCCGGTGATCCACGTCTGCGCCGGATGCGTGGCCGCGTAGGCGGCGATGCGGCGACGGTACTCGCCGAGGTCGGTCGCGCCGGACAGGTCGCACTCGCCCATCTCCACGCCGCCGTAGACCGCGTGCACGTGCGCGTCCTGGAACCCCGGCAGCAGCGCCCTGCCCCGCAGGTCGACGATCTCCGTCTCCGGCCCCGCCAGCTCCAGCAGGTCGTCGTGCCCGACGGCCAGCACCCGCTGTCCGCTCACGGCGACGGCCGTCGCCCTGGTCCGCGCGGCGTCCATGGTGATGACGGGACCGCCCACGAAGAGTAGGTCGATGTCGTTCGCCATGCGGTTTCCCCCTGTCAACGGCGTCGTCAGACAAATGCTAACCGCTGCCAGGGCATATGCCGGGAGGCGGGGAGCGCCACTTGACCACACGTCAGCAAGCACGTCAGGGGCCGTGGGCTGTACCGACGTGCGGCTCCGCCGCAGGGGTGCGACCGGTCACGGAAGCTGCCGCCTGAAGTCGCGGCACACCAAGCGGCGCACGACTTCAGGCGGGAACGAGAACTAGCAGGCGTCCAGCTGGTCGATCGTGGCGATGGACGGGGTGACCTCCGCCATCCCGCGCGCCACCGACTCCGCGTCGCGGAGCACGCGGACCGCGTTGCCCCAGGTCAGCTTCGCCAGGTCCTCGCGCGACCACCTGCGGCGCAGCAGCTCCGCGACGAGGTTCGGGTAGCCGGCCACGTCCTCCAACCCCTGGGGGGTGAACGCCGTGCCGTCGTAGTCGCCGCCGAGGCCGATGTGGTCGACGCCGGCCACCTCGCGCATGTGGTCGAGGTGGTCCGCGACCGTCGACTCCGTCGCGACCGGGCGCGGGTTCGCCGCCTCGAACTCCGCCTGGACGGCGAGGCCCTGCGGGGAGAGGTCGAGGGGGTGGAAGCCGTGGGCGACCATGTTCTCGTCCGCCCGCCGCGTCCAGGCGACCGCCTCGGGGAGGATGAACTTCGGGACGAACGTCGCCATCGCCACGCCCCCGTTGGCGGGCAGGGCGGCCAGCACGTCGTCGGGGATGTTGCGGACGTGGTCGCAGACGGCCCGCGCTGAGGAGTGCGAGAAGACCACCGGCGCGGCCGTCACCCGCAGCGCCGCCCGCATGGTGTCCGCGGACACGTGCGAGAGGTCGACCAGCATGCCCAGGCGGTTCATCTCCTTGACGACCTCCTCGCCGAAGCGGGTGAGGCCGCCCGCCTTCGGCTCGTCGGTCGCGGAGTCCGCCCAGTCGTTGTTGTCGTTGTGGGTGAGCGTCATGTACCGCACGCCCAGGGCGTGCAGGGCGCGCAGCGCCGCGAGGGAGTTGTTGATGGAGTGGCCGCCTTCGGCGCCCATCAGCGAGGCGACCTTGCCCTCCGCCCGCGCCGCCTCCATCTCGTCCGCCGTCCGCGCGAGCCGCAGCTGCTCGGGGTAGCGCGCCACCAGGGCGTGGACGAAGTCCACCTGCTCCAGCGTGGCGGTGACCGCGTCGGTGCCCTCCATCCGCGACGGGGTGGAGGGCACGTAGACGGACCAGAACTGCGCGCCGACGCCGCCGGCGCGCAGTCGGGCGAGGTCGGTGTGCAGGTGGCTGCGCTGGTCGTCGGCGATGTCACGCCGGTCCAGGTCGTAGCGGACCTGCTCGCGCAGCTTCCAGGGCAGGTCGTTGTGCCCGTCGACGATGGGGTGCTCGGCGAGCAGCTCCATCGCCCGGGCCAGCAGCTCGGCGTCGGCCATCCCCGCGCTCAGCTCCCGAAGCCGAAGCTCGCGCCGCTGCCGACCTTGGACCGCAGCTTGCGGCCCTTCTCGGCGGCCTGCTCGTTCAGCTCCTGCTGGAACTCGGCCATGCGCTGCGCCAGGTCCTGGTCGAACGCGGCCAGCAGCCGGACGGCGAGCAGGCCCGCGTTGCGGGCGCCGCCGACGGAGACGGTGGCGACCGGGACGCCGGCCGGCATCTGCACGATCGACAGCAGCGAGTCCATGCCGTCCAGGTACTTCAGCGGCACCGGGACGCCGATGACCGGCAGCGTGGTGACGGAGGCGAGCATGCCCGGCAGGTGCGCGGCGCCGCCCGCACCCGCGATGATCGCCTTCAGGCCCCGGCCGGCCGCGGCCTCACCGTAGGAGATCATCTCGCGCGGCATCCGGTGCGCGGAGACGACGTCCACCTCGAAGGGGACCTCGAACTCCTCCAGCGCCTGGGCGGCGGCCTCCATGACGGGCCAGTCGGAGTCCGAGCCCATGACGATGCCGACGAGCGGCTGCTCGCTCATTCTGTGATGTCCCCTCGAAGGTACGCGGCGGCGTGGCGGGCGCGCTCGCGCACGTCCTCCAGGTCGTCGCCGAACACTGTGACGTGGCCCACCTTACGACCGGGCTTCACGTCCTTGCCGTACATGTGGATGCGCAGTCCCGGGTCGCGCGCCATGCAGTGCAGGTACGCGCTGTACATGTCCGGGTAGTCGCCGCCGAGCACGTTCACCATGACCGTCCACGGCTGGCGCGGACGCGGGTCGCCGAGCGGCAGGTCCAGCACGGCCCGGACGTGGTTCTCGAACTGCGAGGTGACCGCGCCGTCGATGCTCCAGTGGCCGGAGTTGTGCGGACGCATCGCGAGCTCGTTGACGAGCACGCGGCCGTCGCGGGTCTCGAACAGCTCGACCGCAAGGTGGCCGGTGATGTCCAGCTCGCCCGCGATGCGCAGCGCGAGCGCCTGTGCCTCGGCGGCGAGGTCCGCCGACAGGTTCGGCGCGGGCGCGACGACCTCGTGGCAGATGCCGTCCTTCTGGACGGACTCGACGACCGGGTACGCCACGGCCTGTCCGTGCGGGGAGCGCACGACGCCGGCGGCGAGCTCGCGCACGAAGTCGACCTTCTCCTCCGCGAGCACCGGCACACCGGCCTGGAACGGCTCGGCCGCCTCGGCCTCGTTCTGGACCACCCAGACGCCCTTGCCGTCGTACCCCCCGCGGGTGGTCTTCAGCACGACCGGATAGCCGTCACCCTCTTGGGCGAATTCGGTCACGTCCGCCGGGTCCGCGACCAGGCGGTGACGCGGGCAGGGCACGCCGAGGCTGTCCAGCTTGGCCCGCATCAGGCCCTTGTCCTGCGCGAACACCAGCGCGTCCGGCCCCGGACGGACGTTCACACCCCCCGCGAGGAGTGTGCGCAGGTGATCCGTGGGTACGTGCTCATGGTCGAAGGTGATCACGTCGCACCCGGCGGCGAAGCGGCGCAGGGTCTCCAGGTCGCGGTAGTCACCGAGGACGACGTCGTTCACCACGAGGGCGGCCGAGTCCTGCGGAGTGTCCGCGAGCAGCCTGAACCGCACCCCCAGCGGGATCGCCGCATCGTGCGCCATTCGGGCCAGCTGCCCGCCACCGATCATGCCCACTACCGGAAAAGTCACACCGCAAGGGTATCGGTCCCCGGAATGATCAGATCCGCGCAGGTCGTGGGGCAGGTTGTGAAGGTGCGCAAGGGGCAGAGTTCCGTGAGGATTTAACAGGAGAAGTATTTGTCACACCGGCGAGCCGACTATCGTCGTGTACGGCACACGCACCTGCGCGTCGAGCGCGGCACCCATGAGCCTGCGCCCAGTAGCCGAGTAGAGACGGATCCTGCAGCCATGACCGCTTCCCCCCTCACTGGCGGACGTACGCCGAGTGCTCTGCGCCGGGTTCTGAACGAGGTGGCCAAGTTCGGCATCGTCGGGATATCCGGCGTGGTCATCCAGCTGATCAGCTTCGGCATCCTGCTGGACTTCATGCAGACGGTCCGCGCCAACATCGTCGCCACGCTGATCGCGATCGCGACCAACTACGTCGGCTACCGCTACTGGGTCTACCGCGACGCGGACAAGAAGACGCGCTCGCGCGAGATCTCGCTGTTCCTGGTCTTCAGCGCGATCGGCCTGGTGATCCAGAACGGCGTGCTCTTCGTCCTGACGTACGGCCTGGACTTCCACACCAAGTTGGAGAGCCTGGTCTGCAGCGTCATCGGCATCGGCGTCGCCACGGTGTTCCGCTTCTGGGCCTACCGCACCTGGGTCTTCCGCGTCGTTCCGCAGGCGGAGCAGGCCCTCGAGGCCGCCGAGCAGATCCTGGCCGCGGAGCAGGTCAAGCGCAGCGCACCGGTCAGCCACCGCCGCTGAGCAGGCCGCAGCACCTCAAGGGGCGCGGGGCTGTGCCGGATGTCCGGCACAGCCCGCCGCCC
>NZ_BBPQ01000039.1:60185-76556 GCF_000787855.1 Streptacidiphilus anmyonensis
GTGCCGGATGTCCGGCACAGCCCCGCGCCCCTTGCGCTGTCCGGAGACCGACAGATCCTGGTCCCTGGCCAGGGGGACTACGGGAGCGAGGCCCGGCGCGCCACGCGGTGGCGGAGGCAGACGATTCCCGAGCCGAAGGTGCGGGTCTCGACGAGTTCGAGATCCACCCGGCGCTCGTGGTGGGCGAAGTACGGGGTGCCGCCGCCGACCAGCACCGGGTGGACCCTGGTCCGGTACTCGTCGATCAGGCCCAGCCCGGCCGCCTCCGCGGCGAGAGCCGCCCCGCCGATCGCGATGTCGCCCTCGCCCGGCTCGGCGCGCAGCCGCGCGATCTCCTCCGCCGGCGTACCGGAGGCCAGGCGGGCGTTGCCCTCCACCGCCGACAGCGTGGTGGAGAACACCACCTTCGGGAGCGCCTTCCAGAGCGCGGCGAACTCGAGCGTCGAGTAGTCGAGCGATGGATTCTGGTCGACGGTCTCCCAGTACAGCATCGTCTCGTACAGCCGCCGCCCCAGCAGATGGACGCCGACCTGTCGGATCTCGTCGGTGGCGAAACCGAAGAACTCCTCGTCCGGGGCCGTCCAGTCGAAGCGGCCGTCCGGCCCGACGACGTAGCCGTCCAGGGAGACGCTCATCGAGTAGGTCACGCTGCGCATCGGAAGTCCTCCTCGTGGTGAACGGGGTGCGGCGGCCGAGCGGACGGGCCCCGGAAACTAACCACCCAAGTACATCCAGTACGAGGGCGGTCCGCCGCCTTGCAGCTGCACGCTCCCCCAGCCTTCGGCCGGGAGGTGCCCCCACGACGCCGCAGCCGGCCGGGCAAAGGTCGGCGGGCGCGGCACTAGCTCGTCTGCCTGGCCAGGAAGAGCGCGAAGACCGGGGGGCGCTGCGAGAGCAGTTCGAGGCGGCCGCCGTCGGCCTCGGCGAGGTCGCGGGCGACGGCGAGGCCGATGCCGGTGCTGTTGTGGCCGCTGACCGCACGTTCGAAGACACGGGCGCCGAGCTCGTCGGGAACGCCCGCGCCCTCGTCCTGGACCTCGATGACGACGCGGGTGTCGCGGACGCGCGTGCGGATGGTGACGTTGCCGTCGCCGTGCATGAGCGAGTTCTCGATCAGGGCCGCGATCACCTGCGCGACCGCACCGGGCGTGCCGACGGCCCACAGGCCGGGCGGGCCCTCGATGTAGAGCTTGCGGCCGTAGCGGCGCAGGGCGGGCCGCCACTCCTCCGCCTGCTGCTTGATGACCTCGTCCACGTCGAAGGCGACCGCCGCCGCGTTGCGCGACTCACGGCTGTTGGTGAGCAGGCGCTGCACCACGTCGGTCAGGCGTTCCACCTGGCCCAGCGCGATCGCGGCCTCCTCCTTCACGGTGTCCAGGTCGTCGGTCTCGACGATCTCCTCCAGCCGCATCGACAGCGCGGTCAGCGGGGTGCGCAGCTGGTGGGAGGCGTCGGCGGCGAGCCGGCGCTCGGCCGTGAGCATGCGGCCGATCCGCTCCGCGCTCTGGTCGAGGACCTCGGCGACGCGGTCGAGCTCGGCCATGCCGTAGCGGCGCTGACGCGGACGGGGGTCGCCGGAGCCGAGGCGTTCGGCGGTCTCCGCGAGTTCGATCAGCGGGCGGGTGATCCGCCTGGCCTGCCAGCTGGCCAGGGCCATCGCGGCGGCGACGGTCAGCGCGGCGACGCCGACGAGCAGCAGCAGCATCCGCAGGATGGAGTTGTCGACGGGCTGGCGTGACTCCTGGACGACGACGGTCTCGCCGTGCGGGCCGGTCGCGGTCGCGGTGACCGGGTCGGCGCCCGAGGGCGGCACGCCGATGACGATCGGCGCGGCGGCGCCGGGGATGTGGGCAACGGCGTAGCGGCCGGAGCCCGAGTCGTTCAGGCCGACCAGCGCGGCCCCGTCGATCGGCTCGTCGGCGGCGTAGCGGTTCTCGATGACGCCGATCATGTGCAGGGCCTCGGTCTTGACCGCGTCCGTCGCGGCGCCCTCGATGCTGCGTTTCTCCACGAGCGCCAACGGCACGCTGAACAGGGCGACGGTCACCAGCACCACCGCCAGGGTGGAGTTGAGCAGCCTGCTTTTCACCTACGACCGACCCGCCTAGCCCTTTTCGAAGCGGAAGCCCACGCCGCGCACGGTGGTGATGTACCGGGGGCTGGCCGCGTCGTCGCCCAGCTTCTTGCGGAGCCAGGAGATGTGCATGTCGAGGGTCTTGGTGGAGGTCCACCAGGTGGTGTCCCAGACCTCGCGCATGATCTGCTCGCGGGTGACGACGCGGCCCGCGTCGCGGACCAGGACCCGCAGCAGCTCGAACTCCTTGGCCGAGAGCTGCATCTCGTCGTCCCCGAGCCACGCGCGGTGGGACTCGACGTCGATCTTGACGCCGTGCGCGCCGGTGGTGAGGTCGCCCGTGCCACGACGCAGCAGCGCCCGGACGCGGGCCAGCAGCTCGGCGAGGCGGAAGGGCTTGGTGACGTAGTCGTCCGCGCCGGCGTCGAGGCCGACGACGGTGTCCACCTCGTCGGCGCGGGCGGTGAGCACGAGCACGGGGAAGCCATGGCCGTCGGCGCGCAGGCGGCGGGCGACCTCCAGGCCGTCCATGCCGGGCAGGCCGAGGTCGAGCACGAGCAGGTCGACGCCGCCACCGCTGCCGGCCGTCTCCAGCGCGGACGGGCCGTCCTCGCGGACGATCACCTCGTAGCCCTCGCGTCGCAGGGCGCGGGCGAGCGGCTCGGAGATGGCGATGTCGTCCTCGGCCAGCAGTACACGCGTCATGTGTCGATCGTAGTGCGCCCAAGGCCCGCGCCCGGCGTCCGTCGAACGGAGCACAACCGGGCGTTCCTCAACGGAGATCGTGATCGCCTCCCCTAATCTCGGCAAAAGACTTCAAATCTGCATAAAAGAGGCGGAGCAGCTGATGGCGCAGGATGTGGCGCAGGGCCAGGGCACCAGCCCGGGGCACCACCACCGCACCTTCTTCGGCCACCCGTGGGGACTGGCGACGCTGTTCACCACGGAGATGTGGGAACGCTTCAGCTACTACGGGATGCGCGCGTTGCTCGTCCTGTATCTGACCGCCTCGCACGACGAGGGCGGTCTGGGCTTCTCCGCGAGCGCGGCGACCGCGATCTACAGCGTCTACGTCTCGATGGTCTACCTGCTGACGCTGCCCGGCGGCTGGGTCGCGGACCGGATCTGGGGGCCGCGCAAGACGGTCGCCGTGGCCGGCGGCGTGATCATGGTCGGGCACTTCCTGCTCGCCCTGCCCGCGACCGGGTCGTTCTTCGCGGGCCTGGTCTTCATCGCGATCGGCTCGGGCCTGCTCAAGGCCAACATCTCCACGATGGTCGGCCAGCTCTACGACGGGCCCACCGACCCGCGCCGGGACGGCGGCTTCACCGTCTTCTACATGGGCATCAACCTCGGCGCCTTCGCCGCGCCGCTGGTGATCGGCACGGTCGGCCAGAAGGTCAACTGGCACCTCGGCTTCGCCCTGGCCGGCGTCGGCATGGCGATCGGGCTGGTCATCTACCTCTTCGGGATGCGGACGCTGAGCCCGCACAGCAGCGTCGTCCCCACCCCGCTGCGCGCGGCGGAGCGGCGCAGCGTGCTGCGCAAGGCCCTGTTCTGGCTGGCGGTCGCCGCCGTCTTCTACGGGATCGTCATCGGCACCGGCAACTTCACGCTGAACTGGGCGACGATCCCGCTGACCGTCATCGGGCTGCTCGTCCCGACCTGGATGCTGTTCCGGATCAAGCACGACCGGGACCTCTCGGCGCTGGAGAACCAGAAGATGACGGGCTACATCTGGTTCTTCGTCGCGGCGGCGATCTTCTGGATGATCTACGACCAGGGCGGCTCGACGCTCAACCTCTTCGCCCAGGACGACACCGCGAGCAGCCTGCTCGGCGTGCACTTCCCGTCCAGTTGGTTCCAGTCGCTGAACCCGCTCTACATCATGGCGCTCGGCCCGGTCTTCGCCTGGCTGTGGCAGTGGCTGGCGGCCAGGGACCGGGAACCGCAGACGGCGACCAAGTTCGCCTTCGGCCTGATCCTCGTCGGCCTCTCCTTCGCGGTCTTCCTCGGCGCGCTGGCGGCGGCCTCGGGCGGCACGAAGGTGACCCCGCTGTGGCTGTGCGCGGTCTACCTGATCCAGACCGTCGGCGAGCTGTGCCTCTCGCCCGTCGGCCTGTCGGTGACCACCAAGCTGGCGCCGGAGAAGTACGGCAGCCAGATGATGGGCGTCTGGTTCCTCGCGGTCACCGCGGGCGACTGCGCCACCTCCCTGGCCACGACGGCCGGCGCCGACCTCAACAGCCGCGGCTACGTGGCCGCGGAGGTCGCGCTCGCAGTGCTGGCGGGCGTCGCGATCCTGCTCAACCGACGCAAGATCCACGGCTACCTGGGCGAGGTCCACTGAGAACCAGCTCACATGCCGTCACCGGATGATCTGCATGAAGAACGCCACATGCACCGAAGATTCGAAGGTCATAAACCGCATCCTGGCCGCATTTATGCGGACCCGAATCTGATGATAGAGATCAATTCACCACCTGAACGGTCAAAAGCAGCCAAACGCTGCCCTACAGTTGGGCAACCCCTGTAAGAACATGCAAGGAACCTGCCCATGACGCCGATACCTGTCGAGGTCGCTGCGGAAGCGGTCACCACCGTCACCGCCAACGGCTCCCCCAGGAAGACGTTCTTTGGCCACCCCCGCGGGCTGTCCACCCTCTTCATGACCGAGATGTGGGAGCGCTTCAGCTTCTACGGCATGCGGGCACTGCTGGTCCTCTACCTGGTCGCCCCCGTCGCCAAGGGCGGGCTGGGCCTCGGCGCCGCGACCGGCGCCGCGATCTACAGCGTGTACAACGCCATGGTCTACCTGCTGGCCCTGCCCGGCGGATGGATCTCCGACCGCTTCTGGGGCGCGCGCAAGACCGTGCTCATCGGTGGCGTGATCATCATGATCGGCCACTTCCTGCTCGCGGTCCCCGCCGCAGCCTCGTTCTTCGTGGGCCTCGGCTTCATCGCCGTCGGCTCCGGACTGCTCAAGGCCAACATCTCGACGATGGTCGGCCACCTGTACCCGGACAAGAACGACCCGCGCCGGGACGGCGGCTTCACGATCTTCTACATGGGCATCAACCTGGGCGCCTTCGCCGCGCCGCTGGTGATCGGCACCGTGGGCCAGAACGTGAACTGGCACATCGGCTTCGCCCTCGCGGGCGTCGGCATGGCCCTGGGTCTGACCAACTACATCTTCGGCGGCCGCAACCTCAGCCCTCAGTCGAGCGTCGTCACCTCGCCGATGCCGCGCGCCGAGCGCGTGTCGGTGATCCGCAAGGCGCTGTTCTGGCTGGCCCTGGCCGTGGTCTTCTTCGGCGCGGTCGCGCTGTCCGGCCACTTCACGATGGGCTGGGTCATCTGGACCCTCACCGCCGTCGGCCTGATCATCCCGATCATCGTCTTCGCCCGCATCCGCCGGGACAAGGACCTGTCCACGGACGAGCGCGGCAAGCTCACCGGCTACATCTGGTTCTTCGTGGCCGCCGCCGTGTTCTGGATGATCTACGACCAGTCCGGTTCGACGCTGAGCCTGTTCGCGCAGGACAACACCGCCAGCAAGCTGTTCGGCTTCAACTTCCCGAGCACCTGGTTCCAGTCGCTGAACCCGCTCTACATCATGGCGCTGGCCCCGGTCATGGCCTGGCTCTGGGTCTGGCTGCACCGCCGGGACAAGAACCCCAGCACGGCCGTGAAGTTCGGCGTCGGCCTGACCCTGATCGGCCTGTCGTTCGGCGTCATGATGCTGGCGATGGCCGCGGCCTCCGGCGGCGTCATGGTCACCCCGCTGTGGCTGGCCCTGGTCTACCTGGTCCAGACCGTCGGTGAGCTGACGCTCTCCCCCGTCGGCCTGTCCGTCACCACCAAGCTGGCGCCCAAGAAGTACGCCAGCCAGATGATGGGCATCTGGTTCCTCGCGGTCACCGCGGGCGACTGTGTCGCGGCCGTGCTCCAGCAGGTCATGGGCAACGCGTTCCTGAGCACCACCTCGTTCGCCATCCAGGGCGCCGCCGCGCTGCTGGCCGGTGTCGCGATGATGCTCTACCGCCGCAAGGTCCGCGCGCTCATGGGCGACGTCCACTGACGTCGCGCTGACGTGAAGAAGGGGCGCCCCGCGTACGCGGGGCGCCCCTTCCGCTTTCCTCGGTGCGTCTCTCCTCAGCGCTGCTTGCGCAGGCGACGCCACGGGGTGATCACGAAGACCGCCGCGCCGAGCAGCAGCACCGTGCCGCCGACCAGGCCGAGCGCGCGGAACGAGGCGTCGTCGCCGCCGGTGTTCGCGAGCCCGCCGGACGTGCCGGCTCCGGAGGTGCCGGTACTGCCGGTGCTGCCGGAGGTGCTGGAGCCGGTGACGCCGCCGGCGCCGCTGCCCGCGGTGACCTGGAGGGTCAGCGAGGCGGCCGGCTGCTTGGAGGGCGTGCAGGTGGTGGTCGTGCCCAGCGCCTTGATCGTCAGCACGTCCGGGGTGAACTTCACCTGGCCGGTGTGTCCGGGAACATAGGCGCCGGACATGTCGCTCGGCTTGATCGGGGTGTTCGCCGGGATGGTGGCGCTGTTGGCCGGACCGGTCAGGGTCAGCTGCCCGTTGTCCGCACCCGCCACGGTGACGGTCGTGCTCGGCACCATCGAACCCGCGCCGAGATCGACCGGCGAGGAGGAGACCCCCGAGGCGAACGACTCGGTGAGGGTGTAGCGGCCGCCCGACTCCTTGGCGCTGATCGTGATCGTGGGGCTGGCGGACTTGGCGCCGATCGGGGTCTGGCAGGTGTAGTCCACCTGGACGCCCGTACCGGGGAAGTTCCCGCTCCCGCCGCCCCCGCCGGTCGTGCCGCCGCTGGTGGTGCCTCCGGTGGTCGTGCCGCCCGTCGTCGTGCCGCCGGTCGTGCTGCCACCCGTCGTCGTGCCGCCGGTCGTGGTTCCGCCGGTCGTGGTGCCAGCCGAGGTCGTGCCGCCGGTAGTCGTCCCTCCCGTCGTGGTTCCGCCTGTCGTGGTTCCGCCCGTGGTTCCGCCTCCGGCGGCCACGTGGAGGGTCAGCGCGACCGGTGCGGTCGAGTCGGGCTTGCAGGGGGTGTCGGCATTGAAGGTGCTGACGTTGATGTTGTAGTCGGCCGGGGTGATCGTCACGTCCCCGGCGGTCGTCAGCTTCACCGTCCCCGTCATGTCCGAGAGCACCATCGGCGAGTTCTTCGGGATGAGCGGGTTCTGGCGCGGTCCCGTCATCGTCACGGTCCCCGTCTGCGCGCCGCCGACGGAGACGTGGCCGGTGGGCTGGACGGTGTTCGGCTGCAGGTCGACATAGCCGGGGTTCTGCGAGGCCGCCTGGACGAACTTCCAGGTCAGCGTGACCGTGTCACCGACCTTCGGACTCGCGTCGTCGCTGGTGACGTCGACCACCGTGGTGCCGTGCACGGCGCCGCCGACCGGCGGGTTGCAGGTGGTCGCGAAGCTGGACTGGGCGGCCGAGGCGCTGGGGGCGCCGACCGCGAGGAGTGAGGCGGCGAGCAGGGCTGTCAGCACGCCCCCGGCCGCCCGGATGCTGTTCACGTGTCAGTAGGCCTTTCCGCTTGGGGTGGTCGGCCCAGGGGTGCGGCCTGGGGTGGTGCGGCCTGGGGTGGTGCGGTCACGGTCACCGTTCCGGGCGCGAACCAGGGCAGGTCGGCTGGCGACGCGGCGGGCGACGCCCGCCGCACACCGGGGGGCGGGGTCGGCACGGTCGGCGGGTACGCGGGCAGCGGCGGGACCGCGGGGAGCGGTTGCGTGGGCGCGTCGGGCGAGGCCCCTTCCGGCCCTCCCGGGGCCCTGGGCACCCGGTGGCGGCCGAGGCGCGCGCGGCGCTGCTCCCGATGCCGTTCGACGACGTCCGGGCGGACCCTGTCGAGCACCGCCATCCCGATCCGGTAGAGGCCGACCGCGACGACGACGCCGAGCAGGCTCCAGAAGCAGTAGACGCCCCAGGCGACCGGCAGGTCCTCGTAGGCGCCGGCGAAGTCCTGGCCCTGGTAGCGCAGCGCGACGGACCAGCGCCCGCTCGCCCCGGAGCCGAACTCGACCGGCAGGTCGATCTCCACCTTCTGGCCCGGCTGGACGACGCCCTGCCAGGGCGCGGCGCTCCACTCGGGCGCCAGCACGTCGTGCGAGGTCCCCAGTTGGAACTCGGGGTTGGTGACGGGCGCGGCGCCCAGATCGGTGACGATCACCCGGAGCGTCCGCGAGGGCGGTGCGCCGAACCAGTTCAGCAGGCCGCTGTCCCCGGTCAGGCTCGCGCTCAGCGCGTGCAGCTGCCCGTTCCCCGCGGCGTTCGGCGGGATCGGCTTGACCGCGGCTCCGATGACGTCGAACGGGGTGTCGGCGGCCTCGGTGGACCCGAGCACGGTGGTGACGTGGACGACGCACGGGCAGGGCTGCGGCGGGTTCTCCACGCTCAACTGCTGGGTGAACCGGCCGTTCGCGTCCGTGGTGACGGCACGTCCGGCGGCGTTCGCGCAGTCGTCCGTTCCCGCGACGGCGTTCTGGCCGCAGAGCAGCACGGTGAGCAGCGTGGACGCGGGCCAGCCGGAGCCGCCCACCGTCGTCGTCGCGCCGGGCTTGGCGGAGGCGGGCAGCGCCACGACGACCGGCCCGCTCGCGGCTCGCGCGGACGTCGCGGGCAGCGCGGCGACCGGCACCGCCAGGACGATCAACAGCGCGGCCAGCAGGCCGCGCGGGCCGCCCAGGCCGCTCAGTCGTCGCAGTCGCCGCAGTCGTCGCAGGCCACTCACGCCGCGACCTCCGCGGACTTCGCGGGCTCCGCGGACTCACGGCTGCGACGCCGACCGGCCCGGTGCGGGTGGCGGCCCTTCGCTCGCAGCCGGAGCCAGACCCCGAGGGCGACCAGCAGCAGCACCACGACGGTGACCACGAGCCAGGGGACGGCCAGGTAGCCGCCCTGACCCTGCGCGGCGGTGGCGCCGTCGGACGCCTTGACGGTCACCGACACGTCGTCGAACTGCGGTGGCGCCGGAAGGGCGAGCGTGAGCTGCACGGACTGCCCCGGCAGCAGCTCGATCCCGCTGCTTGTCGGTGGCCGGTGATAGACGGAACCGAACCAGCCGGTCTCGGTGATCTCCACGCTCGGGTGCAGGGTCACGTTGCCGTGGTTGGTCAGGGTGTAGTGCAGTGTGCCCCGGCTCGCGCCGAAGCCGGGGACGAGCGGGGCGCTGCGCTGGACGGAGACGGCGTCGACGCTGAGTGCGGGCACGGCCTGGCCCGTGACGTGCAGGTAGATGCGTGCGCCCACAGCCCGTTTGATCCCGACGGCGAGGCCGCCCTGCTGCGTGGTCGCCTCCACGTCCGTCTCGATCGCGACGATCGCCCCGGGGTGGTCGCCGGGCTGGGCGGTCACGGGGACGGTGAGGGTGAAGGGGATGTCCGCGCGGGTGCGCGGCGGCACGGTCAGGCTGGTGACGTTCAGCTTCGCCCAGGCGCCGACGCCGGTCATCTTCTGGCCCTGGGTGCGGAGCGCGAAGCCGCCGTCCCGGGGGGTGTTGTACGCGTCGGCGGCGTACAGCTGGAAGGACTTGGGCTGGGTGGTGAGGTTGACGACGGAGACGTGGTCGGAGAGGGTCCGGCCGGGCGCGGATTCGAGGTAGAAGTACTGGCGGTCGCCGGGCCCGGGGGTCGCGGTGCCGGCGGGCGGGGTGGGGAACACGGCCCAGGTGCCGTTGTCGGCCGCGTGCGCGGAGGGCGCGACCGCGACGGCGAGCAGCACCGTCAGGGCCGCGAGCCAGTACCGGATCGCGGTGCCGCCGCGTGGGCGCGACCTGCCCGGCACAGACCGCTGCGACCACCGCCGCCCAACAGCCCAACGGACTCTCATCAGTCAGCCTTCCCCTTGCGGGGGCCCGGAGCTGACGCCCCGGGCCCCCTGATCAAGTACGGTCGTGCGCCTTACGCCAGGGTCAGCGTCAGGGTGGAGCTGTACGCCCCGGGCGCGGTGAACGCCGGGACGGTGAGGGTCAGACCGGCGCCCGCAGCGAACTGACCACCGGTCAGGTTCGCCGCCGGCGTACCGGCCAGGGTGGCCCCGGCCGCGCCGACCGTGCCCGCCGAGCCGGGCACGCAGGTGCTCGGGCTACCGGAGGTCGTGGTGCAGGTCGGCGTCCAACTGAGGGCGGTGGACGGGAGGCTCGCCGTGCCGGGACCGGTGAAGTTGGTGTTGCTGGCCGTCAGGGACCATCCGGTGGAGCCGCCGCGGAAGTCCTGGACGGTGACGGTGTTGAGCGTGCCGGTGGACGCGCCGCCGGTGCCGAAGGGAACCGGGGTCATGGTGACCGAGGTGCCCGACTGCGTCATGCTCAGCGTTCCGGCGAGGACGGTCGAGTTCAGCGTCTGCTGCAGATCGCCGGGCTTGACCGTCGCGGTGACCGTGAACGCCGCCGGCGGGGAGGCCGTCGACGGGCTGTAGGCCGATCCCTCGAAGGCGATGATGCCGGTGGTCGTCGCGGCGTTGACGGTGAGCGTGCCGCTGATGTTGCCACTGGCGTCGGCGGTGACCTGGGTCAGGTCGCCGGTGCCGGTGGTGCCCGCGAACCCGGCGATGGTGACGGTGGCCCCGGCGGTGTAGCCGGAGCCGGTCACGCTGACCTTGGTGCCGACCGGGCCCTGGTTGGGCGTGTCGTTCAGCGTGCGGTTGTTCGGGATGGTGACCGTCGCCGAGTTGGAGACCGGTCCGGGGGTGCTGTCGACGGTGCAGACGGTGTCCGTGCCGGCCACGCTGATGGTCATGCCGTCGGGCGAGAAGTTGACCGTCCCGGAGGCCGGCGCCACGAACGTGCCGGTCATCTGGAAGGGCGGGAACGCCCCGCCCGGCGGGATCGCCGGGTTGTTGACCTGCGCGGTCGTCGCCGAGACGTTGACCGGCGTGGTCACCGCTCCGCCCAGCGTCACGTCACCGGTGGCGCTGACGCTGCCCGCCGGCACGGTGAAGCTGGACGGGTTGCCCGAGGCGGGCTGGATCACGTCGTAGGTGACGGTGACCGTCTCCCCGGCCGTGGGCGTGGTGTCGGACAGCGTGATCTCCGCGGTCGCCGTGCCGTGCTGCGGCCCGAGGCCCGAGATGGACGGCGGGATGCAGGTCATCGCGTAGGAGACGGTGGTCCCCTTCGCCGACGCGGCATGCGCGGAACCGGCCAGGACGACCGGTGCACCGACCGCGAGCGCGGCGGCTCCTCCCCAGGCGGCTATGCGTCTGAGGAGACTCGAAGAGTTGTGGAACACGTGACTGGTGCTCCTTTCGGTGGTCGGACGGCCTGCCACGCACCGTGCGTGACGGCCGCCACGGTCACCGCTGCTGCCCTTTCGAAGGTCGATCTGCCGATCTGCCGAGTGGTGCGGCCCCGGACTATCCTGCGAACGGCGCTACGGTGCCGTGCGGGCCGGCCTCCCTGCTTCCCTTGCCGTGGACGGGGCGGCCGGCCTCGTGCACAGGGAAGTCCCATCCCCCCTGCAGGCCATTATTGACGACCCGTCAGATTTAGAAGTCAAGGCGCGGGAGGGCACGCTTTCACAAGCGCGCATCGAGTCGCCCGTGGCGGCTGCGGCGGGTGAGCCAGAACGCGCCCGCGACGCCCGCGAGCAGCACCGTCCCGCCGAAGAGCCCGAAGGCCGCCGCGTCGTCGGCCGGCCCGGTCTGCGGAAGCGTGCCGCCGGTGCTCGACGAGGAGGACGAGGACGACGAAGTCGACGAGGAGGAGGACGAGGAGCCCGAGCCCGAGGCGGTGGCGACGTTCAGCGTCAGCGCGGGCGAGACCGAGCCGCTCGGCTTGCAGATGGTCGTGGTGCCCAGCGCCTTGATGGTCAGCGTGGAGGGCGTCAGCGTGACCGAGCCGGCGTGGTGCGGGGTGTAGGTACCGGTCATGCTGCCGATCCGGATCGGACTGTTGGCCGGGATCTGCTGCGCGTTGGCCGGTCCGGTCGCGGTGAAGCTGCCGTTGTCCGAGCCGCCCACGGCGACGACCACACTCGGCGTCATCGAGCCCGCCCCCAGCGGCACCGGACTGGAGGAGACGCCGTTGGTGAAGGTGACCGTCACCGAGTAGGACGAACCGCTGGGCGTGGCGCTGATCTCGACCTGCGAGACCGCGCTCTTCGCGCCGATCGGCGTCTGGCAGTTGTAGTCGACCGGCACCGTCGCCGCGTGCGCGGGAGCGATGGCCGCCGCCGTCGCCATCCCCGCGGCGACGAGGCCGACGGCGGCCCTTCTGGTGTTCCTGCTGCCCACTGCGCCCTCCTCCAGCCGCACCTTACTGACGAGTCGTCAGATTGGTGCCGACGGTACGACAGGGACACGACGGGGGGAACCCTCGTGCAGCGACGTTCTCAGTGAACGGTGGGAGTGTTGTGGTGCGAGCCTGTCGGCCCGGCGGGTCAGCAGGCCCGCGCGCCCCCCTGCCACACGGCGCTGACCAGCGGCACGCCCGGGCGGTAGGCGAGGTGGACGTGGGAGGGCGCGTCCAGCAGCGCGAGATCCGCCCGCGCGCCGGGCGCCAGGTGCCCGACGTCCGTGCGCCGCAGCGCCCGCGCCCCGCCGAGGGTGGCCGCGACGACCGCCTCGTCCGGCGTCATCCCCATGTCGCGCACGGCGACGGCGATGCAGAAGGGCATCGAGCTGGTGAAGCTCGACCCGGGGTTGCAGTCCGTCGACAGCGCGACGGTCGCGCCGGCGTCGATCAGGCGGCGCGCGTCCGGGTAGACGGCGCGGGTGGAGAACTCCGCGCCGGGCAGCAGCGTCGCGACGGTCGTCTCGCGGGCGTCCGCCAGCGCCTTCACGTCCTCGTCCGACAGGTGGGTGCAGTGGTCGGCGCTGGCCGCGCCCAGCTCGACCGCGAGCTGCACGCCTGGCCCCTGCGTCAGCTGGTTCGCGTGCACGCGCGGCGTCAGCCCGCGCGCGGCGCCGGCGGTCAGGATCGCCCGCGCCTGGTCGCCGTCGAACGCGCCGCGCTCGCAGAAGACGTCGACGTAGCGCGCGTAGGGCGCGCAGGCGTCGAGCATCTCGCCCGTCACCAGCGCGACGTACCCGGCCGGGTCCTCCGCGAACTCCGGCGCGACCACGTGCGCACCGAGGTACGTGGTCTCCTGCGTGTGCGCGCCCGCGATCCGCAGCGCCCGCGCCTCGTCCTCGACGGTGAGGCCGTAACCGGACTTCACCTCGACGGTGGTGGTGCCCTGGCGGAGCATCTCCGCGAAGTAGCGCCGAACGTTGGCGTCCAGCTGCTCGTCGCCGGCCGCCCGGGTCGCGGCGACGGTGGTCCGGATGCCTCCGGCGGTGTAGGACTGCCCGGACATCCGCGCGTTGAACTCGGCGGTGCGGTCGCCCGCGAAGACGAGGTGGGAGTGCGAGTCGACGAACCCCGGGATGACGGCCCGCCCCTCGGCGTCCACCCGCTGGTCCGCGTCCGGCGCGGAGGCGGCGGAGCCGACCCAGGCCACCGTGTCGCCGTCGAGCACGATCGCGGCGTCGGTGAGGGTGCCGAGCTCGGGGTCGTTGGTGAGCAGGCTGCCGATGTTGGTGATCAGGGTGGTCATTTCACTCCTACAGATGAACCTTCAGGGGCGCGAGCAACTGCGCGACAAGCCACCCTGGGCATTGAGTTCCCGCACGGACGGGGCCATCCGCCTCGGGTGGGTTTCTCACGCGGTTCCCCACGCCCCTGAGGTGGCTGCAACTAACGCAAGGCGCCAATCGCTTCGGTCAAGGCCCGCCCCGTCTCCGGGACGGAGACGTGCACGCCGTCCCGAACGACGACCCGCCCGCCGACGACCACGTCCCGCACGTCGGACGACGTCGCCGCGAACACCGCGGTCTCCGCGCCCAGGCGCGGCGTCTGCCCTGCCGTCCGGGGCGTGTCCAGGGCCACCGTGCAGAAGTCCGCGAGCGCTCCGCGTTCCAGGCGGCCCGACTCGGACCAGCCGAGGGAGGCGTGGCCGTCCTCCGTCGCGGCGCGCAGCAGTGCCGCCGCGGTCCAGTGGCCGCGGCGCTGCGTCGCCAGACGCTCGTTCAGCTCCAGCGCGCGGGCCTCCTCGAAGAGGTCGATGACCGCGTGGCTGTCGGAGCCCAGCGAGACGGGACAGCCGCCGGAGGCGAGCTGCCGGGCCGGGCCGATGCCGTCGGCCAGGTCGCGTTCCGTCGTCGGGCACATGCAGACGACGGTGGAGGTGTCGGTCAGCAGCCGCATGTCCTCCTCCGACAGGTGCGTCGCGTGGACGGCCGAGGTGCGCGGGCCGAGGACGCCGTGTCGGGCGAGCAGTTGGGTGGGGGTGACGCCGTGCGCGGCCAGGCAGGCCTCGTTCTCGGCGACCTGCTCGGACAGGTGCACGTGCAGCGGCGCCTGCCGCTCCTTCGCCCAGGCGGCGACGGTGCCGAGCTCCTGCTCGGGCACGGCCCGCACGCTGTGGACGGCCGCGCCGATCTTCGCGTGGTCGCGCTCCTTCAGCAGCGAGACGCGCGCCGCCCAGGCCTCCGCGTTGCCGTCGCTGAAGCGGGTCTGGTGCCGGTTGGGCGCCTCTCCGAAGCCGCTGGAGAGGTAGCAGGCGTCGAGCAGGGTGATCCGGATGCCCGCCCGTGCCGCCGCCTCGATCAGCGCCTCGCCCATCGCGTTGGCCTCGGCGTAGGGGACGCCGCCCGGCTGGTGGTGGACGTAGTGGAACTCGCCGACGGACGTGACGCCGGCCAGGGCCATCTCGGCGTAGACGGCGGTGGCGAGCGCGAGGTAGTTGTCCGGGTCGAGCGCGTCGGCCGCCCGGTACATGGTGTCGCGCCAGGTCCAGAAGGTGCCGCTGCCGACCTGCACCGCGCCGCGCAGGGCGCGGTGGAAGGCGTGGGAGTGGGCGTTGGCCATGCCGGGCAGGGCGAGGCCGGTCAGCACGGTCGCGCCCTGCGGCGCGGGGCCGCTGTCGGGGGTGATCGCGCTGATCCGCCCGGTCGCGTCGACGTCGATGCGCACGTCGTTCTCGACGACCGTCAGCGAGCCGCCCTCGCGGCGCAGCCAGGCGTGCGGGGCCCAGAACGTCTTCATCCGCAGGTCATCTCCTCGAGCACCTTGGCGAGCGCGGCGACACCGGACAGGCAGTCGGGCTCGGTGGCCGACTCGGCCGGCGAGTGGGAGACGCCGGTCGGGTTCCGCACGAACAGCATCGCAGTCGGGACGGCCGAGGACAGGATCCCCGCGTCGTGGCCCGCGCCCGTCGGCAGGACGGGGGTGTCCGGGCCGAGGATCGAGACGAGCCGGTCGCGCAGCACGTCGTCGAAGTCGACGACCGGCGTGTAGGACTCGCGCACGATCTCCGCACGCACGCCGTCGCGCTCGGCCCGCTCGCGCGCGCTCTCGCTGATCGCGTCGACGAGCGCCGTCAGCGTCGCCTCGTCCGCCGCGCGCGAGTCGAGCCAGCCGCGCACCAGCGAGGCGATCGCGTTGGTGCCGTTGGGCTCGACGCTGACCTTGCCGAAGGTGGCCAGCGCACCGGCCAGCCTGGCCTTCTTCCGGGCCGCGAGGACGGTGTTCGCGTACGTGAGCATGGGATCGCGGCGGTCCTCCAGGCGGGTCGTGCCCGCGTGGTTGGCCTCGCCGTGGAAGTCGAAGCGCCAACGCCCGTGCGGCCAGATCGCGGAGGCGACGCCCACCGCGTGCGGCGTCTCCTCCAGGTAGCGGCCCTGTTCGACGTGCAGCTCGACGTAGGCGCCGACGCGGGCGAGCCGCGCCTCGTCCTTGCCGATCGCCGCCGGGTCCTGTCCGGCCGCGGCCATCGCGTCCGGCAGCCAGACGCCGTCGGCGTCGCGCAGCCGGAACGCCTGATCCTGGGTCAGCACTCCGGCCGTGAGCCGCGAGCCGACGCAGGCGACGCCGAAGCGGGCGCCCTCCTCGTCGACGAAGTTGGTCAACGCGATCGGGCGCGTCGGGCGGACCCCGCGGGCGAGCATCGCGTCGAGGGCGGCGAAGGCGGAGATCACGCCCAGCGGCCCGTCGTAGGCGCCGCCGTCCGGGACGGAGTCCAGGTGCGAGCCCGTGACGACGGCGTCGCCGGCCTCCGGGTCTCCGTACCAGGCCCACTGGTTGCCGTTGCGGTCCACCTCGTAGGTCAGTCCGCGCGCGGCGGCCTGCTCGGCGAACCAGGCCCGGCACTCGGCGTCGGCGCTGGTCCAGGCGAACCGGCGGTAGCCGCCGGTCTCCTGGAAGCGGCCGACGGGGAGGAGCTCGCGCCACATCCGGCGATAGCCGTCCGCGGCGTCGCCGAGCTCCTCCTCGTAAGCCTCAGTCATCGATCCG
>NZ_BBPQ01000038.1:0-38490 GCF_000787855.1 Streptacidiphilus anmyonensis
AGGGGCTGGGGTTGCCCGCGAAGATCGGTATCGCGACGGCGGTGGCCGTCGCGGCCGGGGTCGGGCTGGCGTTCGCGCTGTCGGGCAGCACGCCGCCGCACAAGCCGGTCGCGAAGCCCACGCCGCAGCCGGTGGCGAGTGCGCCCGCGCCGCGGCCCACCCCGAGCCCGACACTGCCTCCGCCGAGCCCGGCTCCGCAGCCTGCGCTGCCCGCGCCGGTCCCGGCGACGGTCGTCAAGCCGTCCCCGAAGCCCGTGCCGAAGCCGCCGGCTCCCAAGCCCACGCCGAAGCCGACCCCCACCCCCACCCCGACGCCCGCGCCGCCTCCGCCGCCGCAGAGCTACTTCGTGGACTCCCTGCCGTTCCAGGGCGTGTCGAACACCGGCGGTCCGGCGATCGAACCGGACGCGCTGGACTGGGTCTGGCAGCGGCCGAACGGCGTCAGCATCGGCGGCACCGCCTACAAGCGCGGCGTCACCGTGGTCGCGCCGTCGAACACGGTGATCGACCTGAACCGCAGCTGCAAGCTGTTCTCGGCGTCAGTGGGCATCGACGACATGACCTTGGGGCTCGGTTCGGCGCGGTTCACCGTCGAGGACGGCACGTCGGGTGCGGTGCTGTGGCGGTCCGGGGTGATCCACGGCGGCGACCCGGCGGTGTCGTTCAGCGTGCCGTTGGACGGACTGACCTCGGTCCGCCTGGTCGTCCACGGCTCGCACGGCTTCCTCGGCGGCCAGATCGCGGACTGGGCGGACGCCGGCTTCACCTGCTGAGCCGCGCCGCGCGTGCCCCTCGGTCGCGACCCTCGGTCCGCGGGGGCTCGGTCGCGGGGGCTCGGTCGCGGGCCTCAGTCTTTCAGCTGCGCCACCTGACGCAGGGCCGACAGGAAGGTCTCCGTCTCCTGCGCGCCCTGGACGGCGTACTTGCCGTCGAAGACGAACGTCGGCACGGCGCTCACGCCGATCTCACGGGCGTGCGCGAGCTCGCGCACGGTCTCGGCGCGGCCCTCGTCGGACGGCAGGAACGCCTCGACGCGCGCCCGGTCCAGCCCGGCGGCGACGGCGACGTCGGTCAGCGCGGCGAAGTCGGCGACGTCGACGCCGTCGGAGAAGTGCGCGGCGAGCAGCCGCTCCTTGAGCTCCGCCTGCACGGCCGACCCGTACTCCTGCTCGGCGAGCCAGAGCAGGCGGTGGCCGTGGACGGTGTTGACGTGCAGCGCGGCGTCGAAGTCGTAGTCGATGCCCTCCTGCTTGCCGATGGCGGCCACCCGGTCGTCCATGGCACGCGACTGCGGGCCGTAGCGCTCCTCCAGCCACGCGCGGTGCGGGCTCGGCTCGGCTGGCGCGTCCGGGACGAGCTGGTACGGGCGGTAGACGACCTCGACGTCGGCTGCGCCCTCGAAGGCGGCGAGGGCACGGTCGAAACGGCGCTTGCCGATGTAGCACCAAGGGCAGGCGATGTCCGAGTAGATCTCGACCTTCATACGGGCAGGCTCCTCACAGCTCCACGATTCTCTGCGCACTCAGAGAACGTGTCGGCGGCTCGGTTCATTCCCCGGGTTCGGCTGTGTCACCTTCGTCTTCGTCAACGCTTGGGACCCGGGACGAGCAGGACGGGGCAGAGCGCGTGGAACAGCAGCGCGGAGGCCACCGACCCGACGAGTAGGCGGGAGAACCCGCCGTTGCCCCGGGCCCCGAGCACGAGCGTGTGCTGCCGCGCGGACGCGTCGAGCAGCAGCGTGATCGGATCCCCGGCGACGACGTGCAGGGTCGGCGCGACGGTCGCCCCCGGCACGTTCGCGGAGGCGGCGGCGACGCCCCGCTGGACGACGTCCGTCATCCCCACGAGCAGCCGGTCGACACTGTCCTGCATCACGTCCTCCAGCCCGGCGGTCACGACGCTGGGCGTGGGGTTCACGGCGGCGAGGACGCGCAGCGGCAGCCCGTGCACGTGCGCCTCCTGGAGCGCCCGCTCCAACGCCCACAACGACCCGTCCGAGCCGTCCACCCCGACGAGGACGCCGGGCTCGGCATCGGTGGGCGGCAGCTCGTGCGAGACGGGGAGTGGACGCATGCAGTCATGATGCGGCGGCCTGGTGACGAGCGGTCAGCTGCAACACGCCCTTCGGAAGCGGGGCGTCACCCCTGGGCACCGGGCACGCCGAACGCCACACCCCCGCGGCTCCCCAGCACGCGGCCAGCCCGCCTCGCCGCCCAGGGCAGGCGGCCCAGGCGGGTGCTGCGCGGGCGGCCCCGACAAGGCACCCCAGGCAACCGGTCCGGCGGACAGGCCGAGCGGCTCTGGCGGGGCCCGGCCGGCGGCCCGAGCCTGCCCGGCAAGCGACCCGGGCCGGCGGCCCAGGCGGGTGCCGCGCGAGCGGCCCAGGCGGGCTGCCGGGCGGTCCGGGCAGGGACCTGGTCAGCCGCCGACTGCCGGGATGGACGGGCTGCGGAGGTCCGACCAGCAGCTGCCCCTGCGGCTGTGGAGGCGTCGGACCCACAGTTCCGTGGCTATGAGCTCCGGCAGGCCGTCCAGAGGGCCGGGGGTGGTCTCCGAGGTGGCCGCGGCGAGCGCCTTGCGGGCGTGGGGGACGTCGATGACGCCCCAGCGGCCCAGGAGGGAGGTGGCGAGGAGGTGGTCCAGCGCCGGACCGGATCGGCGGAGGCCGGCGCGCATGGTGGCGGTCGAGGGCGAGGCGTCGTGGGGGGCCGGGCCGGTGGTGGCGAGGTCGTCCAGGAAGGTCGTGACGCCCGCGCCCGCGAGGACCGCGCGGAGGATGCCCTGGCGGGCGCCGGGCTGGATCCGGGCGCGGTCGGGGACCTGTCGGCAGGCGCGGACGACCTGGTTGTCGAGGAACGGCGCGTGCAGACGGCGGCCGCGCGCGTCGGGCGCGGATTCGACGACCTGGGCCAGGACCCGGAAGTCCGCCGCGCGGCGTTGGAGCGCGAGGCGGGCGCGGCGAGCGCCCGGCCGCTCGTCGGGAGCGCCGGCGCGCGCCGCGAGTCGCAGCCGGTTGGCGACCGCGCCGCGCGCGCCCTCGGTGAGCCAGTCCGCCGCAGGGCCCGGCGTGCACCAGGCGAGCGCGCGGGTCGAGGCCTCGCCAGCGCTGCCACGGTGCGGCGACGCCCCGGGGAGCCCGCGGAGCAGGGCCGCGGCCGCGGCCTCCAGGCCCTCGACGTAGCCGGTGCGCGCGAGCCGACGCGCGGCGCGGACGACGGAGACGGGCGTCCCGAGCCCGGCGGCGCCGAGCGCGGCGCTGTCGGCGCGGGTGAGCGCCGCGACGGGCCGCAGCAGCGGACTGCGGCGGCGGTCGTAGAGCAGGTCGGCGAGGCGGGCCGGGTGACCGTCGAGAACCTGGCGTGCCCCGTGGCCGCTGATGTGCTCGACCCCGGCGGCCGCGAGGCGCGCGCGTTGGCGGACGGCGGTGACCAGGGCGGGGCCGGGCTCGTCGGTCAGCGGACCGGCCAGCGGATCGTCGGCGAGGTCGGCGAAGGGCAGCGCGTCCTGGCCGCCCGGCACCACCACATGGTCGATCCGGTCGGCCACGGCTTCGGCGATCGCGCGGGCGCGCAGCAGTTCGGCCTCGCGGCCGGGGCCGAGCGGGGCGCCGGTCGCGCCCTCGGCGTCGGTGTAGGTGATGGCGAGCAGCGTGTCGGTCTCCGGCTCGCTCACCGCTCCGTTCCTGGCCCAGGAGCCACGGACCGCGCCGGTGCGGCGCGGCGCGGCGCTCGCCTCGTCCGGATCCACGCCCGGCGGCCCGTGGCGCAGCGTGCGCGAGCTGCGGGGATCACCCCAGCGTTCCTCGCTGAACGTGCCGAGCGTCGGGTGCCGGGCCGACGCGGTGCCGGACGGGAGGGTCGCGGGATCCGGATCCGGATCCGGATGCCGCTCCCCGCCCAGGTCCGGTTCGGTCTCGTCGGAGCCGCCGTAGAAGAACGATGTGCTGCCCGGTCGCTGGGTGCGCGAGGAGGTGACGGCTCCGGAGGCGCGGGGGATTCCGGCCGCGAGCAGGGTCAGCACCGTCGAGGCGCTGCCGCCCGAGAGGTCGACGCTGACGGCGGGGCGGGGCGTCAGCGTGCCGCCGCCGTGGGCCGTGCCGTTGACGGTGCCATTGGCAGTGCCGCGCCCCGGGTCGCGCCCGGCCCGACTCTGCTCGCGGTCGTGGTCGTGGTCGGACTCGTCATCGCCGTAGTCGGCCGCAGCCGGGCCGCGACGGAAGTGCCGGCCGGGCATCCCGCCGGGCGGGTCCGGGTCGGCCCGGCGGGCGGCGAACCCGGGCTGCGACGCGCCGGACCAGCCCGAACCCCACCGTGCGGCCACACCGGCGACCCCCGGGGCACCCGCTCCTGCCGAACCTGCCGTCGTGCCTGCGCCGCCCGTGCCCGCCCCGCCCGCGGCCGCCTCGTCCGACGCCGCCCGCAGCATGCCCGCGCCGAACGCCGAACGCGGCGCGGGCGTGCGGACGCGCAGGCGGACGGACTCCAGCAGCGAGCGGGTGACCTCGGCCGTCGCGGATGCCTCGGTCATCTCGTAGCTGCCGACCCCGCCCGGCAGCGACTCGTAGGCGGCGACGTCCGGCGCGCCGGCCCGCATGCTGAGCGCCTGCCCCGGGGTGACGCGGCGCACGCCCAGGAACGGACTCGTGTCGCCGACCCCCTCGGGCGAGTCCGGCAGGGCCAGCCGCGCGGCGAGGTGCACGTGGTCGACGGGCGCCTCGACCAGGTCGGCCAGCGGTAGGGCGGCCGTCGCCCAGGCGGTGCCGCCGCGCCAGCCGGTGTAGTAGACGGGCTGGACGCCGGCGAGGTCGCCCAGGACGGCGACACGTGTGCCCTGCTGGAGGACGACGACGTAGCTGCCCGGCCAGGTGGTCAGATGCCGCAGGGCGCCGCCGCTGGTGGCCAGCAGGGCGGTGCGCAGCGCCGAGTCGGCCGCGCCGCAGCGGCCGAGGACGAAGAGGCGGGCCAGCGCGCCGTCGTCCGGCGGGAACGCGGGCGTCGGCGCTCCGGTCTCGGACGGGGCGGGGAGCTGGTCGAGCTCGGGGAAGCCGTTCTGCACGACGTGCCGGTGATGCCGGCGGTGACGGTAGACGGCGACGCCGCGGATCTCGTCCGGGCGCCAGTCGCCGACGACCCACAACGGGTCGTTCCCGGGCCAGAGCAGGCGTCCGCCGACGGGCCGCAACGCGGCGGCCTCCTGCCCGGCCCTGCCGCGCACGCCGTTCCAGCCCACCACCCACCGCATCGTCGCCTCCCCGGCAAGGCAGCACGGTGCCGCACCGTCAGCTCACATGGTGCCAGCTCACGGCTCGCACGTCGGCGGCCTCGCAGAGATCGACTCCCGTTCGCGATGCAGTTGTTGATCACTCGTCAGCTCTCATCGGCGCACGCATGCGATAAAGCGGGACAAACCATCCGGCACGCGCGCGCCAGGTCACGCGCACGACGGGTCGGGGCCTGGGCCATCCCCTCCGTGGTCCGGGCCCCGACCCCTGGGGCCACGGACCGGGAGGGTCCGGTCGGGCGAGCCCCACGCCCGCCCCGGACTGTGCGGCGCCTTCGCGGCCCGAGGGGTGTCCGCACACCCCCCGGGCCGGTCCGCCGCCGCGCGGGGATGTACGGCGACGGCGTCCCCCGACCCGCCGAGTCCTCGACGGCAGGCCGACCCACGCCACCATGCAACTGCCGGGACCACGGCTCAGGGAGGGGGCACGGCGGGGCGCACCGCCGCACGCGCCAGGGGCATAGGCCAGCAATCCGGCGTACGCCTGTGCGGTTCAGTTCGGCGGAATCCGCAGGCAGGAGACCGGTCGTCTCGGCCGGGGCCGGTACCGGTTCCCGCCATCCGGTACAAGACCCCTTAACCCTGGGAACCCGGGGAACTACTCTGGGTGTTATCAGTCAGGATGGGTGATATCCCGTCAAGGGGCTCCCCTCCAGGGGCAGTCGGATCAAAATCAGAACAGTCAGAGCATTCGGAGCGGTCAGAGCAGTGGGGACCGGGCAGTCGAGGGGGTGCAGCCGGGGATGGTGGCCAACGGGCGCGGACCGAACGAGAAGCTGGGCTCCCTGCTGGCGCTCGCCGGCATCAGCAACGCGGGGCTCGCCCGGCGCGTCAACGACCTGGGCGCGCAACGCGGCCTGACGTTCCGGTACGACAAGACGTCGGTGGCCCGGTGGGTCACCAAGGGCATGGTCCCGCAGGGGCCCGTGCCGCACCTGATCGCGACGGCGATCGGCGGCAAGCTCGGCCGGAGCGTCCCGCTGGAGGAGATCGGCCTGGGCAGCGCCGATCCGACGCCCGAGGTCGGCCTTTCCTTCCCGCGCGACGTCCCCGCGGCGGTGCGCGCCGCCACCGAGCTGTGGCGTCTGGATCCCGGGCGGGCCCGCAAACCCGGTGCGACCGGCCCGGGTTGGTGGGACAGCCTGGCCGGCACCTTCTCGGTCGCCGCGTACGCCACGCCCGTCTCGCGCTGGCTGATCACGCCCGTCGACGGCTCGGTCGCCCGCGAGGCGACGGCCGCCGCCTCGTTCACCGACGTGCACGAGCCCTCCGACCTGGCCCGCCTCGCCGACGCGCAGGGCCGCCCGTACCGCGTGGGCCACGCCGACGCGGCGAAGCTGCGCATGGCCGCCGAGGAGGCCCGCCGCTGGGACTCCCGTTACGGCGGCGGGGACTGGCGCTCCTCCATGGTCCCCGAGTGCCTGCGTCGTGACGCGGCGCCGCTGCTGCTCGCCTCGTACAGCGACGAGGTCGGCCGGGCGCTGTTCGGCGCGACGGCGGAGCTGAGCCGCCTGGCCGGCTGGATGGCCTTCGACACCGGCCAGCACGAGGCCGCGCAGCGCTACTACATCCAGGCGCTCCGGCTCGCCCGCGCGGCGGCCGACGTGCCGCTGGGCGGGTACGTCCTCGCCTCGATGAGCCTCCAGGCCACCTACCGCGGCGCGGCCGAGGAGGGCGTCGACCTGGCGCAGGCGGCGGTGGAACGCAACCGCGGGCTCGCGACCGCGCGCACGATGAGCTTCTTCCGGCTGGTCGAGTCCAGAGCGCACGCCCGCGCGGGCGACGCGACGGCGTGCGCAGCAGCGCTCGCGGCGGCCGAGAGCTGGCTGGAACGGTCCAGGACCGGAGATCCGGACCCCGCCTGGATCGACTTCTACACCTGGGACCGTCTCGCGGCCGATGCGGCCGAGGGCTTCCGCGACCTCGGCATGCCGGGCAAGGTGCGCGAGTTCACCGAGCGCGCGCTCGCGCGCCCCACCGAGGAGTACGTGCGCTCGCACGGCCTGCGCCTCATCGTCTCGGCCATGGCCGAACTGGACCAGGGCGAGCTGGAGCGCGCGGTCGCGGCGGGCAACCGCGCCTTGGACGTGGCCGGAAGGATCTCGTCGCAGCGGACCCGCGAGTACCTGGGCGAGATGCTCAAGCGGTTGGACCGCTTCAAGGGCGAACGCATCGCGGAGGAGCTCGTCGAACGGGCGAGGCTCACCCTGGCCGCGCCCGCATAGGCCGCACCCGCCCGGGACGCACGGTGCGGACCGGGCGGACCGGGCGGACGGGGCGGACGGGTGCGGACGGGTGCGGACGGGGCGGCAGATGGAGCACAACGCCACACCGCCGTACCGGGTGCAACTAAGGTGCCAGCATGGGTTCCTCCTACGACTGCGACGTCGTGATCATCGGTGGCGGGATCGTCGGACTCAGCGCCGCCTACGCGTTGAGCCTCGCGCGGCCCGGGACGGACGTGATCGTGCTGGAGAAGGAGCCGCGGCTCGGCGCGCACCAGACCGGGCACAACAGCGGCGTGATCCACAGCGGGCTGTACTACAAGCCCGGGTCGCTGAAGGCGCGCTTCGCGCTGGCCGGCGCCGCCGAGATGGTGGACTTCTGCAAGGAACAGGGCCTGCCGCACGAGGTGACGGGCAAGCTCGTGGTCGCCGTCGACGAGACCGAGCTGCCCAGGCTGCGCGCCCTCGCGGAGCGCGGGCGGGAGCACGGACTGCCGATCCGCGAGCTCGCCGCGGGCGGGATCGCCGAGTTCGAGCCGCACGTGCGCGGGGTCGCCGCGCTGCACGTCGGGACGACGGGCCTCGCCGACTTCCCCGCCGTGGCCCAGCGGTACGCGGAGCTGTCGGGGGCGCGGATCCGGACCGGGAACGAGGTCACCGCGATCGACCGCCGCGCGAACGGCGTGACGGTCACGACGACGCTCGGCGAGGTCCGCGCCCGCGCCCTGGTGAACTGCGCGGGCCTGTACAGCGACCGGGTCGCCCGGCTGGCCGGGGACGAGCCGGGGCTGCGCATCGTGCCGTTCCGCGGCGAGTACTTCGAGCTCTCCCCCGGCGCGGCCGCGCTCGTACGGGGGCTCGTCTACCCCGTCCCGGACCCGGCGTTCCCGTTCCTCGGCGTGCACCTGACCCGCGACCTCCTGGGCGGTGTGCACGTGGGCCCGAACGCCGTGCCCGCGCTGGCCCGCGAGGGGTACGGGTGGCGGCGGATTAGCGTGCGGGACCTCGTCGAGACGGTGAGCTGGCCAGGCACCTGGTCCCTCGCGTCGCGCCACTGGCGCGCGGAAGCGGTCGAGCTGCACCGCTCCCTGAGCCACCGCGCGTTCACCCGCGCCCTGCGCCGCCTGCTGCCGGACATCACCGAGCACGACCTCGTCCCGGCCCCGGCCGGCGTCCGCGCCCAGGCCGTCGACCGCTCCGGCGCGCTGGTCGACGACTTCGCCTTCGCGCAGGGCCCGCGTACGGTCCACGTCCTGAACGCCCCCTCGCCCGCGGCGACGGCGTCCCTCCTCATCGGCCGCGAGATCGCGTCCCGCACCCTGACCGCCCTGGACGCGTAGCGTCCCGGGCGGCGCTGTGCTGCGCACCCCGCTCGGGAGTTCGCCCGGGGTTTCGCCGGCGGTTCGCTCGGCGCGGCCACCCGCGCGGCACGGCCGGACCCGGGCCCGGCCGATCCCGGGACCACCTCGGCGGGCGGCGGCCAGGCCACTCGACCGCCGAGGCACTGCGCTCCCGGACGGCCCGACCAGCGGTCGGCCCGCGCGACAGGCTCGCGGCCCCGAAGGGCCGCTTTCCGTTCCGTAGACTGGACCGCACTGTGAGCAGCCAGACCACCGCCCCCGCCATAACCCCCGACGCCGACGTCGACGACGCCCGTCCGGGGTCGCCCGTCTCGCCCGAGTTGCATCGGGAGCGGCGGATCCGGAGTTTCCACCCGCGCAAGGGACGGATGAGCACCGCCCAGTACGACGCGCTGGCGCGGTCGTGGGACGGCTACGGCATCCGCGTCGACGGCCGGCGGCAGCTGGACCTGGACGCGTGGTTCGGGCGGGCGGACGCGCGGGTCGTGCTGGAGATCGGCTTCGGCATGGGCGACGCCACCGCGACCATGGCCGCCGCGGAGCCCGACCGATGCGTGCTCGCCGTGGACGTGCACACACCGGGGCACGGCAACCTCCTGCGCCGGATCGAGTCCGACGATCTGGACAACGTCCGCCTGGCCGAGGGCGACGCCGTGGTGCTGCTGCGCGACCAGCTCGCGCCGGAGAGCCTGGACGGCCTGCGCATCTTCTTCCCTGACCCGTGGCCGAAGGCGCGTCACCACAAGCGCAGGCTGATCCAGCCGGAGTTCGTGGCGCTCGCCGTCTCCCGGCTGCGCCCGGGTGCGACGGTGCACTGCGCGACCGACTGGGAGCCGTACGCGGAGCAGATGCTCGAGGTGCTGAGCGGCTCGGCGGAACTTGCGAACCTGCACACCGACTACGCGCCGCGCCCCGACTGGCGGCCGGTGACCAAGTTCGAGCGGCAGGGTCTGGCCAAGGGTCACGTCGTCCGGGATGTGCTGTTCCGACGGGTCTGACCCGCAGGAACTGCTTACCGGCTGCTCCGCGCCACCGCTAAGGTCGTGGGGTGAGCAGCGAGTACCAGGAGCCCGCGGCCGTCGCGGCAGCCGGTCCGATACCCGAACCGCACCCCGACCTTTCCGCGGGCCCCGCAGGTCGGGCAGGTACCGCCGATCCCGCCGGTCCCGTCGATTCCGCGGCGCTGCCCGAAGGGCTGCCGGCTGCGCCGCAGGCCGGCGGCACGGACGCGCTGCCGTTCAGCCCGCCGACCAGCTTCCGCTACAAGGTCCGACGCAACCTGCTGGAGAACCGGTGGCTGCGCCTGCTCGCGGTCGTGCTGGTGCTCGCGCTGTGCGGGGTGGTCATCCTCGCCAAGCTGCAGAAGATGACCGGCACGTCCGGTTTCCTGATCGGCATCTCGCTGGCCGTGCTGCCGGTGCCGCTGATCCTCGGGGCGTTCTACTGGCTCGACCGGGTCGAGCCCAAGCCCTGGAAGCTGCTCCTGTTCTGTTTCGGCTGGGGCGCCTGCGCGGCCACGCTGGTCGCACTGCTGGCCAACGACTGGGCCACCACGGAGTTGATCAGCCATCAGGTGGGCGGCGGTGAGACTCTCAGCGCGAGCCTGGTCGCCCCGCTGGTCGAGGAGACCTGCAAGGGCTCGGCGCTGCTGCTGATCTTCCTGTTCCGCCGCCGGGACTTCACCGGCATCGTCGACGGCGCGGTCTACGCGGGCTTCACCGCGACCGGCTTCGCCTTCACCGAGAACATCCTCTACATCGGCCGCTCGGTCGCCGACGGCTCGCCGGACGGCGGGAGCGCCGTCGTGGTCACGGTCTTCACCTTCCTGATGCGCGAGGTGATGTCGCCGTTCGCGCACCCGCTGTTCACGTCGATGACGGCGGTCGGCTTCGGCGTGGCGGCCATCAGCCGCAAGCGCTGGCAGCGGATCTGCGCCCCGATCACGGGCTGGATCTTCGCCATGCTGATGCACGGCACCTGGAACAGCTCGCCCTCGCTGGGCGCGGCCGGCTTCTTCGGCGTCTACTTCCTCTTCATGGTCCCGGTCTTCGCGCTGATGGTGTGGCTGCTGGTCTGGGCGCGCGGCAACGAGTTGCGGACGGTCGGCCGCCAGCTGGCGGTGTACGTGACGGCGGGCTGGATGACCTCGCCGGTCCCGGTGGTGATGTCCTCGATGCGCACCCGCAAGCAGGCGCGTGCGCTGGCCCGGTTCCAGCAGGGTCCGGCCGGGGACCGGGCCATGCGGGAGTACCTCGCGTTCGCGACCTCGCTGGCCCTGCTCCGCGAGCGGGTGGCGCGCGGCCTCGCCGTCCAGCACTTCACCGACCGCGAGCAGGAGCTGCTGCACCACCTGTGGGAGCGGAAGGACGCGGTGGGGACGGTCTTCGCGCGCGTCGGCGAGCAGGAGTGGTTCCGCAAGCATCCGCCGCTGGCGCCCGCGTTCGGCCGCCCGGGGCCCATGCCCATGGGTGTGCCGATGGGCATGCCGATGCAGGTGCCGGCCCAGGGCTACCGCGGTCCCTACGGGCAGCCCGGACCGTACCCGCAGCAGCCCGGCCCCTACGGCCGGCCCGGACCGTACCCCCAGCAGCCGGGCCCCCACGCCCAGCCGGGACCGTACGGCCCGGCACCGTACGCGCAGCCCGGACCGTACGGGCAGCGTCCGTACCCGCAGCCGTACCCCTACCCGCAGGCTCAGCAGCAGCCGTACGCCTACCCGCAGGCTCAGCAGCCGTACCAGCCCTACCCGTACCAGACCGTCGGGCCGCAGCCGCAGCCCCAGCCGCAGCCGCAGGGCTACCAGTACCCCGCCACCCGGCCGGGTCCGGCCGCGCCGGAGCCGACGGGGGAACCAGCGCAGGAGCCTGGGCAGGAGCAGCAGCCGCCCGCCGCCGAGCAGTGACCACCGGCACCTCACCAGCGACTTCGGCCGTACCGGAACCATCGGGACCCCCTGCCGCGTTGTCCTGAGTATCCGCACATCGACGTGCGGCGACGCCGACACAGCGTCAGGAGGCAGCGCCGGTGACCGATGGCATCTACCGGATGGCCGTGACCAGTGGGCACGGACATCAGGAGACTGTTGCCCTGGCCGAGCAGCAGCTGCGGCAGTGGCTGAAGGCGCTGCACTACGACGAGCCGAGCACCGGGAACGGGCGACGGCGGGTCGGACCGCAGGCCGTGCTGGACCAGGTGGCTCGTGGCAAGGCCGTCCAGGGGCGGCTCGCGCGATGGCGGCTGCGCGAGTTCACCGTGCAGGGCATCTGGCAGACGTCGCTGACCGTGGCCACCGCGCGCGACGGCCGCACCTGGGTGCAGCTGGACGCGGAGCAGCTGCCGGTGCGCGGCGAGGAGCCCGCGAAGGCGCCCGTTCCGGCGCTGGCCCGCGGGCTGCTGGACGTCCTGGACGCGACGGAGGGCGAACAGCCCGGTTCGGCGCGGGTGCACGCGCTGCCCGGCGTGATCGAGCGCGGCGACGTCGACGACATCCTGGACGAGCTGTGCGATCCGGACCGGCGGCTGCCGATCGTGGTCGCCAGCACCCCTCTCCACACCGACTTCGAGGACTGGCTCGACGACACCGTCGACCCGCTGCTGCGCAGCTGCAGCGGCATCGCCGTCCTCTACGCCCTCTCCCCCGGCGCGGAACGCGCGTTCAACACGGCGCTCGAGCACCACCGCGTCTACGGCGGCGCGGTGCGCACGTACCTTCCGGGCCTGGATCCGGCGTGGGCGCCGGAGGCGGCCCGGCACCGGGTGATGTCCCGTACGACGATCGAGGAGAACCTGCGCCGCGCGTCCGGCCTGCTGGCCTGGCTGCCGCGTCGGCTCGCCGTCCAGGCGCCCCTGGCGGACCAGCTCGTCGGCCTGCCGCCGCTTCGCCCCGAGGGCCTGCCCGAGGCCGACGCGATCCAGCCCGGCGGCCTGCTCGTGGACCACGAGGAGGAGGAGGCACACGAGCAGCGGGCCCGCGCGGAGGAGCTTCAGGAGGTCCGCCGCTGGCTGCGGGCGGCGGAGGAGCGCGAGTCGCTGCTGGCCGCCGAGTACGACGAGCAGTACAGCGAGCTGCGCGCGGTGCGCACGAAGCTGCGCACGCTCTCCGGCCGCCCCGTGCGTCCGCAGGACTCGGAGCCCGCGACCTTCGCGGAGCTGTTGGACCGTCTGGACGAGTTCCCACAGCTCGCGTTCACCGGAGACGCGCGGCTGACCAAGGAGCTGGACGAGCAGACGGACCACCCCACCTGGGTCCGGATGACCTGGGACGCGCTGATGGCGCTGCAGGACTACGCCGAGTCCGCCAAGTCCGGCTCCGCGGGCGGCGACTTCCGCAGCTGGTGCGAGAACACCCCGCCCGACTGCCACCCCTTCCCGCCCCGCAAGGTGATCCGCGGCGAGTCCCGGACGGTGAGCACCAACGCCAAGTGGAAGCGCGAGCGCCAGCTGCCGGTCCCGGCGGAGGTCGACCCGTCAGGCCGCGTCTTCATGGGCGCCCACCTGCGAATAGGAGGTGGCGGCACGGCTCCGCGCCTGCACTACCACGACGACTGCTCGGGCACGGGCCGGGTGTACATCGGCTACATCGGGCTGCACCTGCACAACACGCGTACGAATTGACCAATGGCTGACAATTGATTGACGGAGGTTCACTTTCCATGGCTCAGGTCCCCTCTTCGCTCGTCGCCGCCACCGGTCTGGTCGGCGGCTATGCCGTCGCCCGCGCGACGAAGCGCCGCGAGCTGGGCGGCGTGGCGCTCGCCACGGCGGGCGGCGTGGCCGCATGGCAGTGGCGGCGGGCGGCCGGCCCGAAGGCGGCCGCCGCGCTGGGCGGCCTCTACGTGGCCGCGTTCGCGGGCTCCCACCCGCTGGCGAAGAAGCTGGGCGCGTGGCCGTCGGTCCTGACGGTGGCGGGGACCGTGGCCCTGGCGAGCTGGGCTGTCGCCGACCGGAAGTAGCCTGATCCGTTCGCCCCCGCAGGCGTTGCACCACCTCAGGGGCGCGGGGAACTGCGCGAGAACCACCGGCGTGCGGATGGCCCTGCTCGTTGAGGATCATCCGCGTGCCGGTGGCTTGTCGCGCCCGCGCGGCGGAACCGCGGATCGGCAGAGCCCCGCACCCCAGGTGGTGCAACGCCTCCGATGACTCAGACGTTCAGGTGACTCAGACGTTCAGGCCGTGCGCGGCGAACCAGGCCGCCGGGTCGACCGGGTCCGCGCCGTCGGGGCGGACCTCGATGTAGACGTGCGGAGTGGTGAAGCCCCGCGAGGAGCCCACACGACCGAGTGGCTGGCCGGCCTGGACGGAGCCCGCGGGGGCCGCGATGGCGGAGAGGTGGCAGTACCAGATCTCCGTGCCGTCGGGCAGCGTCTGGATGACGCGGTAGCCGTAGCTGCCGGCCCAGCCGGCGGAGGTGACGACGCCGGCGCCGACCGCGCGGACGGGCGTGCCCGCCGGGGCGGGGAAGTCCTGGCCGGGGTGCAGGTGGGACCAGTAGGACACGTCGCGTCCCAGACCGGTCGCCGCGCAGGCGATCGGGGGGACGAGCGGGCCCACGGCCCGCACCCGCTCGGCCGCCGCGGCCTTCGCGGAGGCCGCGGCCGCGGCCTCGCGGCGGACCGACTGCGCCGCGGTCGGGGCGTCGCTGTGATCCGGCGTGCCCTGGGTACGGATGCGGTCGAGCAGCGCGGTGCCCGCGTCGGAGGCGTGGGCCGTGGCCGCCGCGCCCGCGTGCTCGTCGACGAAGAGGGAGCCCGTCGCGCCGCTGTGCTCGCCGCGCTCGGCGTGCTCGGCGGCCATCGCCGGACCGGCGAGGCCGATGACGCTGCTGGCTCCGACGGCCATCGCGGCGAGGCCCAGCGCGGCGCCGCGCTGCCTCGGCACGGCAAGGACGGGTTGGTCGGTCGACGCCGGGTGCTCGACCTCGGCCGGGTATGCCGCCATGACTGGCGTGCTCCTTTCCGTCCCTACGCCGACCGGGTTAGCTGACGGGTTCGGAGAGGGAGGTCTCCTACGGCCTCAAGGCCGATACACCCCAGGTGCGTTGGGTCCCCGGTTCCATACGGATTAGGCGATACGCGCGACGTCCGCGCGTACTGTTATGGAAAGTTAATACTAAAGCGGTCTGAATCCAAGAGTTTCCCGGGGTGCAGTTGGGACGACAGGGCCCGCCGCTCGCCGCACGGCTGAGGTTTCGCCACCGAAACGGGCATGTCGGACAAAAAACCCGAGCAGGGACGCAAGGAACTTCCGCAGCAGGCTGTAGGCCAGGATGGGCACCAGCACGGCCGGGTTCCCCGGGAGGCGCGTGGCGGCGACGACCGCGCCCGCGCTGCTGTTGTTCATCCCGGACGCGTAGGCCAGGGCGATCACGTCCGCGCGGGGCAGACCGAGGCGGCGGCCCAGCACCCAGCCCGTCAGGAACGAGCCCCCGCACATCGCCGCGGTGGCGGCCGCCACCAGCAGCAGGAAGTCGGGATCGGGCCGGGAGACCACCTGCCCCAGCCCGCCGCAGGCGTTGGTGTAGCTGAGCAGCACGACCACGGCCAGGTTCACCGCCCTGACCGCCGGCAGTCCGGCGGCGAGCAGCGCCGGGCGGTGGGCGGTCAGCAGCCGCCCGAGGACCAGGCCGAGGACACAGGGCAGCACGACCGTCAGCGCGGCGAAGAGGCTGCACGCATGCGCCGCCACCGCGTGCAGATCCCTCGAGTAGGGGCCGGAGGCGAGGAAGCCGCCCAGGTGCAGGCCGAGCGGGATGGTCAGCGGACTGAGCAGGGTGCTGCCGACGACCAGGCCGAGCATCAGCGTGGCGTTGCCCTCGTTGCCCTGGACGAAGACGGTCGCCCCGGCCGCCACCGGCATCGCGCCGACCAGGGCGAGGCCGACCAGGAGGCTCTGCGCCTCGTGCGGGCTGTGCCAGCCGCCGGCCACGAGCGCGCCCAGAGCGAGCAGGACCGTGGGCAGCAGCGCGTTGGCGGCGATGCCGACGAGCAGGGCCCGGGGACGGCGCAGCAGGGCGGGCAGGGCCTCGGCGCGCGCGGTGAGACCGGCGTTGAAGACCACGGCGGCCAGCAGCCCGGCCTGAAGAGGAAGGGCTGCGCCGGCGACGTGGAGCAACGTCACGGCGCGCAGCCCGAGGCCCGGTTCGGGCCATCCGGCGGCGAGGGCGTAGGCGAGCAGCATGATCCAGAGCAGCCGCCGTTGGACGGCCGCGGTCATGGTGGCGAGGAGTCGGGGAGGGGTCATCGGGCACCGCCTTCGGGCCTGCCGAGCGCACATGGGACTCAGGTGCGCCTGTGGCGGCATCAGATCAGCTGCGTACCCGTACCATCCAGCTGAACTGCGGCGATTCATGACTTCGAGCGAATCCCGTCATGATCGGGAAGAGGGGTAGAGCCAGGTGACGAGTCGGTTCGCCACGTCGTCGGAGGAGAGACTGCGCGCGTTCGCGAAGCTGCCGTCCTGGGTGGTGGCCCGGACGGTGCCGTCCGGGTTGAGCACCACCAACGCGGGGATGCCGCTGCGCTTGAGGTCGATCCAGCGGGCGGCCAGCGCGACGTTGCGGTCGTAGTGGCCGATGTCGACGGTGACCAGGCGGTAGTCGCGCTGGAGCACGAGCCGCACGGCCGGGTCGGTGACGCGGTGGGCGAGCGCCTGGCAGTCGACGCACCAGTCGGCCCCGAACTCCACCAGCACCGGCCGCCCGTCCCGGCGTGACTGCGCCAGGGCCGCCGCGACGGCGGCGGAGGCGTCCGAGCGAGGGTCGTAGTCCGTCGGCACCGGCGCGGGTGCGACCGGGGTGAGGCTGACGAAGGGGTGCGCGTAGTGCGGCGCGAGGGCGACGCCGCGCCCGTCCACCTGCACGCAGCCCGTCAGCCCGAGGAGCAGCCCCAGGAGCAGCCCGAGAGCCGGGCCGACAGACGGCCCGACGGACGGCCCGACAGACGGCCCCATGGGCGGCCCGAAGCGCGGCGCGCGGAGCGGGAGTGGTCGCACAGGCTCCAGTCCAGCACCAGGCCGCCCGCCGGACGGGCTCGACGCGCCGTCACCAGCGCGTCACCGGCCTCACATGGAGAGGTAGACGAGGCTGCCCGCGCCCGCGACGAAGCAGTAGATGGCGAACGGGGTGAGCGTCTTGGTCTCGAAGTACTTGTCGAGGAAGCGCACCGCCACGTAGCCGGCCACGAAGGCGCAGATGCTGCCGACCAGGAGCTGGCCGTGGATGCCCGCGCCCTGTGCGCCCGCGAGCGAGGGGAGCTTCAGCAGGGCCGCACCGCCGATCGCGGGGGTGGCCAGCAGGAAGGCGAAGCGGGCGGAGTCCTCGTGGCGCAGGCCCTTGAAGATGCCGGCGCTCATGGTGACGCCGGAGCGGCTGATGCCGGGCAGCAGCGCCAGGATCTGTGCGGCGCCGACCCACAGCGCGCTGGCCCAGCCGAGCTTGACGATGCGACGGTCGGAGATGACGTCGGGGTGCACCTGCTCGTCACCGGGCATGGAGACGTCGCCGGCCCGGCGTCGGCCGGTGCCGCCGCGCTTGAGCCGCTCGGCGAAGAAGAGCACGAAGCCGTTCAGCATCAGGAAGAACGCGGCCGGGATCGGCTTGCCCAGGTTCTCGCGGAAGACCTTGTCCAGCGCGATGCCCGCGACGCCGACCGGGATGGTGGCGACGATCAGCAGCCAGGCCAGCCGCTGGTTGACCGTCTCGATGCGCCGCTCGCGGATCGAGCTGAACAGCCCCTGCAGCACCCGCGCCCAGTCCTTGCGGAAGTAGACGACCAGCGCCACCGCGGTGGCGAGGTGCAGCCCGACCAGGACGCTGAGGTACGGCGACTGGTCGCCGGCGACGTTCAGGTCGTCCGAGTACGGCTTCCCCAGCAGGGCGGGTATCAGGATGCTGTGACCGAGGCTGGAGACCGGGAACAGCTCGGTGACGCCCTGCAGCAGGCCGACGCCGATCGCTTCGGGATAGGTGAGCACGGACATCGGTATGGCGACCTTGGGCTGCTGGGGGACGGGACGTCAAGCAGCCCGAAATTACTACAAGCGTGTAGACGCCAGGCGCCCGGGTGACGGCTGTTCATCCACCCGTCGGGTGATGTTCACCGTGGCGAGCCAGAGCGGCAGTCCGACGATCACAGGCAGCCAGACCGGCACCATCAGACGGTCGGCCTCGTAGGACAGCGGATGGGCCACGACGGACGCGACGCCGGTCACCGCGCAGCCCGCCGCGTAGGCGGCGACCGGTCCCGGCGCGCGCCGCAGTCCGAGCGCCCCGAGCAGCAGCGCGAGGGGCAGCACCGGCGCCGTCGCGGTGGTCTGCGCCCACTGCCACCACATCCGCTGGTTCAGCACGACGAGCCGGGCGAGCGGGTCGGGCGCGCGGGGCTGGGTGTAGTGCGCGGAGAACAGGTCGTCGAAGCTCACCGACAGCGAGGGCAGGTGCAGGATCGCGTCCGCGACGCCCAGCCCCGCGAGCGCGGCCAGCGAGACCGCGGCGACGACCACGGCCCCTCCCGCCCCGGTGGCGGCCGGGCGCCTGATCCGGCGCAGGACCGGATGGACGGCGGCGCCCAGCGCGGTGACCAGAGCCAGCGGCACCACCTCGGCGTAGCGGACGAGACCGAGCGCGAGGTAGGCGGCGGCGAGCAACGACCCTCCGGCCCACAGCCGCGGTCGCCGCCGGTCGCAGCAGAGGGCCACCGCGAACAGGCCCGCCGTCAGGCAGAGCAGCGCGGCTCCCTCCGAGAGCGGTCGCACTCCGTACGAGCCGGTGGGGCAGAGGTAGCAGAGCACCTGTCCGATCGCCGCGACGCGCCGTCGCGCGGACGGGAGGAGGACGCGGAGCGTCGCGAAGACCAGCGTCCCGGCGATGCCGGTCAGCAGCACGGAGGTGACGCGCAGTCCGGCCGGTCCGCCGAGGAGCGCGACGAGCGGCGCCGCGAGCAGCGGGTAACCGGGCCGGGTGGAGAAGATCCGCACATAGCGGGGGTCGTTCGGCGGCAGCACCGTCGCACCGAGGCGCGCCCGGCAGGCGGCGGCGCCCGGCTCGGCGGACGCGGGCGCGGGAAAGGAACCGGCCACGGGTAGCAGCAGTCGCCCGCGGAGGTCCACCCGGGCCGACTCGGCGCAGTAGTCCGCGTCGGCCGCGCGCTGCGCCGCGACGGCGGGCTGGCCCGCGTACTCGCGGGCCAGCACGTCGTAGCGGTAGCTGTCGTTGCTGAAGCTGCTCGCCGGGAGGGCGAGGAGTTGGAGCAGCACGAAGAGCAGGAGCAGCAGCGCCGACAGGGCGGCGGCGTTCCTCCTCGGCTCCCGGATCACCTCCCGAGGCTCGCACCCGGTCGGCGGCGCGGCACCTCGGCAGCCGACGGGTTCGCCCGTTCAGGCGCATGGAAGAACGGAACAGGGGCGCGAGGATTCCCTCGCGCCCCTGTCGGCTCACGCCCCCTGCCGGATCGTGCCGTTGTCGGCTCGCCTGTGTCGGCTCACGCCGCGGCGGCCAGCTCCGCGGTCTGCGTGGAGCCTGCGACCACCGTGCTGCGCACCGGCGCCGCGTTGTCGGCGACGGCGGGCAGGACCCGGCGGAGCCGCCAGGCCGCGACCGTGATGGCGACGCAGAACAGGGCGAGCGCCACGAGGTAGAGCGTCGACAGTCCGGCACCCACCAGGAGCACGCCCAGCGCCGGACCGAGCGCGATCGCCACCTGCTTGACCAGCGCGAACGCCGCGTTGTACGTGCCGAGCAGGCGCGCCGGGGCGAGGTCGGCGACGATCGGGCCGAGGGTCGGCGCGAGCAGCGCCTCGCCGACGCCGAAGAGGGCGTACGTCATCATCATCGAGCCGATGGCGGCGAACGAGCCGCCGTGGAAGAGGCCCGCGACGCCCGCGAAGATCCACGCCGCCAGCCAGACGACGCCGGTCGCCGCGATCGCGGTGGTGCGGCGGCGGCGCGCGGTGATGCGGACGACGAACATCTGCAGCAGCACGATCGCGAAGGTGTTCACGCCGAGGCCGATGCCCAGCGCGGACGGCGAGATGCCGACGGTGCTGGTCGCGTACGCGGCCACACCGCTCTCGAACTGGCCGTAGCAGGCGAAGAAGATCAGCCCGGCCAGGATCGAGAGCTTGACCATCGCGCGGTCGCCCAGCAGCGTCCGGAAGTCCGAACCGCCGGCCTTGCGGGCTGTGGCGTCCGGGGCGGCCGCCGCGGCCGGGAGCCGGACGGTGCCGGTCACCGCGGCGAGGACCAGGAACATCAGCGCCTCGATCGAGAAGAGCAGCGTCAGGCTGCCCGGCCGGGAGACGTCGACGATCTGGCCGCCGAGCATCGCGCCGATGCCCATGCCCAGGTTGACCAGGGTGAACTGCAGCGCGAAGGCGTGCGCCCTGGTGGACCGGGTGGAGGCGCGGACCACCATGGTGGCCAGCGCCGGCTGGGTGGTGGTGACGCCCGCGCCGAAGAGGAAGGCCGCCACCAGGATCGTCGCGTGGGTAGTGGCCAGCCCGAAGCTGAGCGCGCCGAGGGCGGTCAGCACCGCGCCGGCGACCAGCACCGGGCGCGGGCCGAAGCGGTCGATGCCCCGACCGCCCAGCGGCAGCACCACCAGCGCGGCGGCGGCGAACAGCGTGAAGACCAGCCACGCGGTCAGCGAACCCAGACCGCGCACCTGCTCCACGTACACGAACATGTACGGAAGGGTGAACCCGCTGCCGAAGGCACTCAGAGCGTTCCCCACCTGGACGCGGCGCAGCGCCCCCCGCATCGTGTTCTCCCTCGTGATCGCCATCTCGCACACCGCCCTTCTCAAGCCGTCCTCTTACGACGCTGTCTTCGTATCGACCGAAAGACTACACTACTAAAGTCTTCAGATGGCAACTTTTAATCCCGCAAGGCTTGAGCATGAGATACTGGCTGCCATGACAGAGTCGTCGCAGGAGCCCGGCCGCCAGGAGCCGCACGAGCTCGCGATCAGCGAGCAGGTCGCGGTCTACCAGCGCGAGTTCCCCAACGTGGATCCGCAGGTCGAGACGATCGTCTCGACCCTCAGCCGCTTGGCCCGGCGCATGACCGTCGCCTACGGACGACACCTCAACGACCTCGGCATCTCCTCAGCGGACTGGGAGGTCCTCAAGGCCCTGATCGTGGCCGGAGCCCCCTACCGGCTCGGGCCGGGCGAGCTCGCCAAGCGCATCGGGCTGACCCCGGCGGCGATGACGCACCGGGTCGACCGGATGGCCACCGCCGGGCTGGTCACCCGCAGCCGGGACGAGAGCAACCGGGTGCGCGTCAACATCGAGCTGACCGAGCTGGGCCGCGAGAAGTGGCTCGAGTCCATGCGGATGGCGGCCGTCTTCGAGGAGAGCCTGCTCCAGGACGCCGGCCCCGAGGAGCGCTCGGAGCTCGCCGGCGCGCTGGACCGGATGCTGCACCGCGTCGAGGACAGCCAGCCCGACGCCCAGGGCCGCACCGAGGACCTGGGCGGCGACACGGACGGGCACTGAGACCCGGACGCGGAAGCACCAGGCCTTGGCCTGGAGGAAACGAGAGGGGCGCGGCACCGTCGCACGGTGCCGCGCCCCTCTCACGAAGGGTCAGCCGGTCAGGAGAGCCCGTTGGCCTTGAGCCAGGCGTCCGCGACCGCGCCCGGGTCCGCGCCCTGCGCGCCCACCTGGGCGTCCAACTGCATCAGCCCGGCCGTGGTCAGCTTGGACGAGACGTCGTTGAGGACGCTGACGGCGCCGGCCGGCAGCGACTTGTTCGCCAGCGGCACCACGTTCTGGAAGCCGAACAGGCCCTTGTCGTCGACCAGGGTCACCCAGCCGTTCTTCTGGATCAGGGAGTCGGTGGTGAAGATGTCGGCGATCTGGACGTTGCCGTTCTGGAGCGCCGTCTCGGTCAGCGTGCCGCCGGCGTCCAGCGCCTTGTAGCTCTTGAAGGTCAGACCGTAGGCGTCCTTCAGGCCGACCAGACCCTGCTCGCGGGTCTGGAACTCCGGGGAGGCGCCGATGACCAGCGAGCCGGCGACCTTGCTCAGCGAGCTGACGGTGGACGTCGGGGTCAGGTTCAGCTGCTTGGCCGTCGCCGCGTTGACCGTCAGCGAGTCCTTGTCCTCGGCCGCGGAGGGGTTGAGCAGTTGCAGCGTCGAGTTCAGCTTCGCGGCGGTCTTCGCGTCGGTGTCGGCGGTGCTGGTCCCGACGGCCTTCGGGTCGAGATAGCTGAGCAGCGCGCCGTTGTACTCCGGCATCAGGGTGACCGCGCCGTTCTTCATCAGCCCGTAGGAGATCTCCCGGCTGCCGATGTTCGGGTGGTACTTGACCTTGAAGCCCTTGGCGGCGAGCGCGTGGCCGTACAGGTCGGCCAGGATCGTGCTCTCGGAGAAGTTGTTGCTGCCGACGGTGATGACGCCTCCCTGGGCGTTCGCCGAGGGCGCCAGCGGGTTTCCGGCGGTGGAGCCGCTGGACGAGCCGCAGGCGGAGAGCGCGACGGCAGCCGCGGCGGCCACCACGACGGCGGCCGCGCGGGTACGGGTGGAGCGGGAGGCGAGGAAGAAGGTCACGGTTCCCATCCGGCTTCTGCTGTGATCGCTTGGCTCGGTCATCGTGGTCGTCGTGCGTGGTCGTCGGGCTCGGTCGTCGTACGGCTGTTCAGGCATGGTTCACCCGAGGCTACAGATGATCAAATCCGCTGTGTCGCAGACGAGTCAACGGATATTTGGTCACGATCCACCACTTCGGACCGAACGTATGGTGTACCGCCCCGCCTGGAAATCGGAAGTCCGACGGCCACGCTGTCGCGCAATATTCACAGTCGCCTCTGACAAACGGACCGCTCAACCGGTAGTCTCGCCGCGGTCACGGGTTCGGGGGGCGGGCTCAGGTTCGACCCGCCGCCGGATTCACCGTCAACACGCAGGAATCACAGGGACATTAGGAGATCCTCTTGTCCTCCCTGGACACCTTGGCCGACCGGCTCGGAAGACCCCTCGCCCGGCTGCCGTTCCGGCGCAAGCTCAACACGCTGATCGCCGCCCCGCTCGTCGTGATCACCCTGCTCGGCGCCGTGGCCATGACGGGTCAGGTCAGCCAGGCCCAGTCCGCGGCGGTCGAGGCCGGCCTGCTCGGCAACAGCGCGACCGTCGCCCGGCTCGTCGACGACATCCAGCAGGAGCAGGCGCAGGCGATCCTCTACTACGAGAGCTACTGGATCGCCCCCGGAGGCGGCGGCAAGAACCCGGCCGAGCGGACCGCCTACCTGGCCGCGCAACACGCCACGGACGCCCAGGCCGCCGCCATGCGGCGGGCCTTCGGCGACGCGATGCCGGCGGAGCTGGACACCGCGCTGCAGCGACTGGGGCCGTACGGCCTCGGCCTGGCCCGCGAGGCGGTCGCCTCCGGCCTCCTGCCGACCGAGAACATCGACGCCGCCTACGGCGACGTCTCCGAGGACCTGATCGACGGCCTCGGCCTCACCGCACAGCAGCACAACCAGAGCACCACCCGCCTCGCCGACCAGCTCGACGTGCTGCTCCGGGCCGACTCGGCCCACGCGGAGTTCGAGACGTCCGTGGTCTCGGCGCTCACCAGGGACTCCGACGCCACCGTGCAGTTCGGCATGGCGGAGAGCAGCTTCCAGCTCTACAAGGCCCAGCAGGCCCGCTTCGCCGCGGTCGCACCGGCGGACCGCTCCAGCGCCCTCTACGAGATCGACTTCGGCCCCGACGAGCTCCAGCTCGAGTCGACCCTCAGCGACCTGGCGCAGACGATCTCGGGCGTCGTCCACCCCACCCAGGCCCAGCTCCGCGCGGCGGGCAAGGCGGCGCAGGCGCTGGAGCCGGCGGCGGTCCGCGAGTCCAGGCTGCGGTCCTCCGTCATCAACCGGCTGATCCCGCAGATCGCCGCCGAGGCCCGGCAGGACTCGACCCGTTCCTGGTGGCGCGCCAGCCTGCTGCTGGTCCTGGCCGTCGTCCTGTTCCTCGGCTGGGTGCTGCTGCTGACGCTGATCCGCCGCTCGATCGTCGGCCCGCTGCAGCAGGTGACCGAGGCGGCGCGGCGCGTCTCCGAGCTCTCCGCGCAGGAGTTGGCGCGCGTCGCCGACGAAGACACCCCCGCCGCCGACGGCCCGCCGCAGCTGGAGGACCTGCCGGTCCTCGCGGACGACGAGATCGGCGCGCTGGCCATGGCGTTCAACCAGGTGCAGGCCACCGCCGGCGCGCTGCTGGAGCGACAGGCGCAGAGCCGCCGCAACATCGCGGAGATGTTCGGCAACATCGGCCGCCGCGTCGCCAACCTGACCGGACGGCAGCTCGCGCTGATCGACGGGGTCGAGCGCGGCGAGACCGACCCCGACCTGCTCGACCAGCTCTACCGGATCGACCACATCGCGGTGCGCCTCCAGCGCAACGCCGACTCGCTGATGCTGCTGGCGGGTCTGCGCGACACCGAACTTGACGGCCGACCTGCTGAGTTGAGCCACGTCGTGCGTGCCGCCCTGGGCCAGATCGAGGGCTTCGAGCGGGTCCGACTGCTCGCCGAGGTCGACGCGACGGTGTCGCCGGACCTCGTCAACGACCTCGTGCTGGTGCTCGCCGAGCTGCTGGAGAACGCGGTCTCCTTCTCCCCCGCGCACAGCGAGGTCGCCGTCACCCTGCGGGAACGCCACGGGCAGGCGGTGCTGGAGATCGTCGACCACGGCCTGGGCATGAGCGCGGAGCGGCTCGTCGAGGAGAACGCCCGGCTGGTCCGTCGCGAACGCCTGGACCTGGCCCCTACCAGGGTGCTCGGCCTCTTCGTCGTCGGCGTGCTCGCCCGGCGCTGGGATCTTCGGGTCACCCTGTCGCGCACCCCCGGCGGCGGTGTGACCTGCGACGTCGCCCTGCCCGCCGACCTGGTCGCCCCGGGCGCGACGCTCGCCGGGCTCACCTGGTCCGCCGTCACCGTGCCTGCGCTCGCGCCCGCGGCGGCGCCCACGGCCAGGGTCAAGGCCACGGCCACGGCCACGGCCACGACGGCCCTCCCCGTGCGCGCGAAGGCGGCGGTTCCGGCGCCGGAGGCGACCCCGGCCCTCGCGGACGCGAGCTCCCAGCCGTCGGGAGGGTTGCGGCGGCGCGTCCGCGGGGCGACCCTGCGCGAAGGCAACAGCGGCGCCGTCCACTTCGCGGCGCGGCCCGCGGATCCGGACGAAGTGCGCTCCGCCCTGGAGGAGTTCGAAGCCGCGGTCAGTCGCGCCGAGCGCGACAGCAGTCCCGGTTCCACCAGCACGACCAGCACGACCAGCTCCACCAGCACCACCAGCACCCCCGAGAGAACGGAAGGAGTGGGACAGTGACGACCGATCCCACCGTGCAGGACCTGCAAGGCGCCGCGGCGGACTTCACCTGGCTGCTGGGCCGCTTCGCCGGCGAGACCGCCGGCGTCGTCGACGCCATCGCCGTCTCCTCCGACGGCCTGCTCATCGCCGTCTCCCGGCTGCGCGACCACGCCGACTCCGAGCGGCTGGCGGCGATCGTCTCCGGCATCACCAGCCTGGCGGCGGGGGCCTCGGGCAACTACGGCCTGGGCGGGCTGAACAAGGTCATCATCGATCTGGAGGGCGGCCACCTGCTGGTCTCCTCGATCGGCAACGGCTGCGTACTCGGTGTGGTGGCCTCCAAGGAGGCCAAGCTGGGCAACATCGCCTACGAGATGACGCTGTTCGCCAACCGCGCCGGTGCGGCGCTGAGCCCGCAGCTGATCATGGAGTTGAAGAACGGCGTGGGCGCGTGAGCGGCTCCGACGACGTCTCCGGAAGACGCGCCGAGGCGGTCGTGCGCGCGCTGCGGCCGTACGTCGCCCCGCCGGAGGAGGACGAGCCCCCGGCCGGGGTCGCGTCCCCGGCCGCACCCGCGCCCGCGTCCGCACCCGGGCCGGGTCCCGGGTCCGGTCCCGCAGCGGGCCCCGTCGGCGAACCGGTCCGGCGCAGCCTCTCGGTCCGGCCGTTCCTCGTCACCGCGGGGCGGGTGAGCGACACGGACCGGCTGCCGCTGGAGACCCAGGTCATCACCACGACGGCGGGTCTCGACGCCCTGCCCGCCCTCACCTTCGAACAGCACGACATCGTCGCGGCCTGCCGCGAACCGCTGTCGCTCGCGGAACTCGCGGCCCGGCTGCACCTGCACCTCAACGTGGTGCGGGTCCTCGCCGGTGATCTGCGCTCCGCCGGACACCTGACCGTCCACGCTCCCCAGGCCGACGCCGCCCACGACCTCTCCGTCCTGCGACGGGTGATCGACGGGCTCCGCGCCGTCCCCGACTCGCGAGGTCTCACGCGTGACAACAACCGCCCTGCCTAACCCCTCCGCGTCCGGTGCGGGCCGCCCGCCGCTGCCGGTCAAGATGGTCATCGCGGGCGGCTTCGGCGTGGGCAAGACCACGACCGTCGCCTCCATCTCCGAGATCGAACCGCTGACCACGGAGGCGGCCATCACGGAGGTCGCCGCGGGCGTCGACGACCTGACGCACACTCCGCACAAGACCACCACCACCGTGGCGATGGACTTCGGCGTCATCACGCTCGACCCGACCCTGAAGCTGTACCTGTTCGGCACGCCCGGCCAGGACCGCTTCGGGTTCATGTGGGACGACCTGGTCGCCGGCGCGCTCGGCGGCCTGGTGATCGTCGACACCCGCCGCCTGGACGACTGCTTCGCGGCGGTCGACTACTTCGAGAACAAGGGACTGCCGTTCGCCGTCGGCATCAACGTCTTCGACGGCAACCTCGACCACGACCTCGACGAGGTCCGCTGGGCGCTCGACATCCCGGACTCGGTGCCGCTGGTCATGTTCGACGCGCGGGAGCGCGGCAGTGTCCGCGACGCGTTGCTGGTCGTGCTCGAACTGGCCCTCCAGCGCGCCGAGGAGGAGTAGAGCGGGAAGGAGTGGAGGAGGAGCAGCCGCGGCACGCCGGGGGCGCGGCCGGCCTCACCTGCTCCTGCGCACGCCCGGCGACACCAGCACCCTGCCCAGCAGCCAGAAGAACCCCAGCGTGGCCAGCGCGAGCGCCGCGACCAGCACGGCGCCGCCGACGACCTTCGCGTAGTCCACCTGGCTGAGGCCGTCGACGATGTAACGGCCGAGGCCGCCGAAGGAGACGTAGGCGGCGATCGTGGCGGTGGAGACGATCTGGATGGCGCCCGAGCGGATCCCGCTCAGGATCAGGGGCAGTGCCACCGGCAGCTCCACCTGCCCGAGGACGCGCCACCACGGCAGGCCCATCCCGCGCGCGGCGTCGACCAGGGACGGGTCGACGCCGCGCATCGCCTCGTACGTGGTGACCAGGATCGGCGGGACCGCGAGGGCGACCAGGGGGACCATCACGGGGGTCAGGCCGAGGCCCATCAGGATGGTGAGCAGGACCAGCAGGCCGAAGGAGGGCAGTGCGCGGGCCGCGGTGGCCAGCACGGCCAGGGCGTTGCCGCCGCGCCCGGTGTGACCGGTGACCAGGCCGACGGGCAACGCGATCACCAGGGCGATCAGCAGCGCCAGCGCGCTGTACTGGACGTGCTCCAGCAGGCGCGTGGGAATGCCGTCCGCGCCGGACCAGCGGCCCGGGGCGTCGAAGAACTGCTGGGCGAAGCCGAAGATGTTCACTTGGCCGTGGCCTTCCTCGCCCAGGGCGTCAGCAGCCGCCGGGCCAGCACGAGCAGGGCGTCCAGCAGCACGCCGATGACGGCGATGGAGATCACCGCGTCCCAGGCCAGCAGCGGGCGGTGGTAGTTGAGGGCGTCGGAGAGCAGGTTGCCGAGCGCGCCCTCGTTGCCGATCAGCATGCCGACGCTGACCAGGCTGACGCTGGAGACGGTGGCGACGCGCAGGCCCGCGAAGACGGCGGGGACGGCGATCGGGAGCTCCACCTGGACGTAGCGGCGCAGCGTGCCGAAGCCCATGGCCTCCGCAGCCGCGCGGGTCTCCGCGGAGACCGAGCGCATGCCGTCGACGATGGCCGGCACGAGCACGACCAGGGTGTAGAGGGTCAGCGGGATCTCGACGGTGAGGTCGCTCTCGCCGAACCAGTCGATCAGGAAGACGAAGAGGGCCAGCGAGGGAACCGCGTAGAAGACGGTGGCGACGCCCAGCACCGGCGGGTAGATCCAGCCGAAGCGACGGCAGAGCAGGGCGATCGGCAGCGCGATCACGAGCCCGCACAGGACCGGGACGAGCGTCAGCTGGAGCTGCCAGCTGACCAGGCCCCACCAGGTGTTCTGCAGGTCGCTCGGGACCTCGAAGAATCCTCCGTGGCTCACCGCAGCACGCCCGCCGTGTGAGCGCTGCGGATCGCGGCGGCGACGGCCTCCTGGGCGGCGACCCCGACGGCGCGGCCCTGCTCGTCGACGGCGACGGCCCAACCCGTGGGCGACAGCACCGCGGCGTCGAGCGCCGCCCGCAGCGAGTCGCGGCCGACGGTGAACGCGTGGCCGTAGGGCAGCAGTTCGCCGTCGCCGCCGGTGGCGCGGTCCAGCGCGTCGGCCCAGCCGCGCGGGCGGCCCTCGGCGTCGGTGACCAGCACGTAGGGGATCTCCGGCAGGGTGGCGGCGCGGACCTGCTCGGCCGTGGCGTCCTCGGTGACGATCGGCTCGGCGGTCAGCTCCAGCCCCTCGGTGCCGAAGAAGGAGAGGTGGCGGATGCCGCGGTCGACGCCGAGGAAGTCCTCGACGAACGCGTCGGCGGGCGCGGAGAGCAGTCGCGCGGGCGGCGCGTACTGGGCCAGGCGCCCGCCCTCGCGCAGCACGGCGACCATGTCGCCGAGCTTGATCGCCTCGTCGATGTCGTGGGTGACGAAGACGACGGTCTTGCCCAGGTCGGCCTGGATGCGCAGCAGTTCGTCCTGGAGGCCCTTGCGCACGATCGGGTCGACGGCGGAGAAGGGCTCGTCCATCAGCAACACCGGCGGGTCGGCGGCCAGGGCGCGGGCGACGCCGACGCGCTGCTGCTGGCCGCCGGAGAGCTGGTAGGGGTAGCGCCCGGCGAACGAGGCGTCGAGGCCGACGCGTTCCATCAGCTCCCGCGCCCGTTCGCGCGCCCGGTGCTTGTCCCAGCCGAGCAGGCGCGGGACGGTGGCGATGTTGTCGATCACGGTCCGGTGCGGGAAGAGCCCGGCGTGCTGGATGACGTAACCCATGGACCGCCGCAGCGCGTTGACGGGGGCTTCGCGCACGTCCGCGCCGTCCAGCAGGATCCGGCCCTCGGTGGGCTCGACCATGCGGTTGATCATCCGCAGGGTGGTGGTCTTGCCGCAGCCGGAAAGGCCCACCAGGACCGTGATCGAGCCGTCGGGGATCTCGAGAGTGAGCCGGTCGACCGCGGTGGTCCCGTCGGGATACCGCTTGGTCACGGCGTCGATCACTATCACGGTGCGCAGCGCCCTTCTGTGACAACGACCACCCATCTTCGTGGGGTGTCAGCAGGAGCGTCAATGCACGCAGAGGAAGTGCACAGGACCTCTACGTACACGTGCGGCACGTGTTTGCACTGGCCAGGGGTGTGAGAGGCAGCCCCCGCACAGTGATCAGGTATGGATGTGACCCCCGTCGTTCCATTTGTGATCAGAGCTGTGGCAGAGTCGCCCCCTATACCCATCAAAACGGGAGTCGAACCCGCCTCCCAGGGATCGCCCAGCCGGGATTGCTACAGTGCCCGCCCCGTCAGGGTGAACCGAAGCTCGCCGCAGAGGATGTGACCGTGACCGCAAACCGCGCCGCAGGCCAGGGCCGACGCCGGGCAGGCTCCTCGACAGCCGACGGCGCCGGGGCCCCGGACGGCACCGGCGGCTCGCACGGTTCACACGGCTCGCACGGCTCGCGCGGCTCCACCGCCGTCGGCGGTCGCGCGGCGGCACGACGCGGCCGGAGGAAATCCGGCGGCACCAAGCACAAGGGCCTCAAGATCGCCGGTGCGATCGTGCTCTCCCTCGCGGTGATCGGCGCCGCCGGCACCTACTACGTCGTGCACTCGCTGGACAGCAACATCACCTCGTCCGACCTCTGCTCCGGCTCCACCTGCAACACCAAGGAGAAGGTCGACGCCTTCGGGCGCAGCCCGATCAACATCCTGCTGATCGGCTCCGACGCGCGCGACAACCAGGCGGACTGCAACCTCGGCGGCGACTGCGGCAGCCCCGGCGCCCGCGCCGACGTCGAGATGGTGCTGCACGTCTCCGCCGACCGCTCCAACGCGACGGTGATGAGCATCCCGCGCGACCTCGAAGCCACCATCCCCAAGTGCGACTCGGTCAAGGGCTCGCCGACCCAGCCCGCCCACACCGACATGATCAACGCGGCGCTGAACTGGGGCCCCGGCTGCAGCGTCGCGGCGGTCCAGCAGCTGACCGGGATCCACATCGACCACTTCATGACGGTCGACTTCAGCGGCGTGGTCGCCATGTCGGACGCCGTGGGCGGCGTGAACATCTGCGTGGACAAGAACGTCTACGACCCGTACTCGCACCTGAAGCTGTCCGCCGGCACGCACACCCTCAAGGGCGTCTCGGCTCTGGAGTTCGTCCGGACCCGCCACGGCTTCGGCGACGGCGGCGACCTCGGCCGCACCTACGCGCAGCACCTGTTCATCTCGAACATGGTCAAGAAGATGAAGAGCGCCGGGACGCTGACCGACATCCCCGCGATGTACAGCCTCGCCCAGGCCGCGACCAAGGCACTGACCGTCGACACCAGCCTGAACAGCGTCTTCAAACTCGCCGGTCTCGGCGAGGAGCTGAGCGGCATCTCGATGAACAACATCACCTTCCTGACCATGCAGACGCTGCCCGACCCGGCGAACAACGCCCGTCTGATCACCGGCCCCGGCGCGCAGTCGCTCTTCGACTCGATAGCCAACGACCAGTCGCTCACCGAGATCAAGAGCAAGAGCGGGGCCTCCCCCTCCGCGACCGCGAGCCCGGTCAACAAGGCGGACGTGGCGGTGAAGGTCGAGAACGGCACCGGCGTCACCGGCCGGGCCAGCGCGCTGAGCCAGAAGCTGATCGGTGACGGCTTCAGCCAGAACACCGTCGCCCTCAGCGGCCCCTCCGCGGCCACCACGACCCTCACCTATCCGGCCGGCAAGTCCGCCGAGGCGCAAGCCGTCGCCAAGGACCTGGGCCTCAAGTCCACGGCGGTCAAGCAGAGCAGCGTCAGCAGCTCGATCGTGCTGCTGATCGGGGCCGACTGGACCTCCGGCACCACCTTCCCCGGCGGCAGCGCGGTGCCGGCGCCCGCCAACACCAAGGCGGCGCTGACCGACTCGCACGCCCAGACCGCCAACGAGTCCAGCTGCGCTCAGGTCAGCACCTTCGACACCGTCTCCCTGCCGGGATACGGCGGCATGACCCCGACCCGCGCCTACGCCCTGAGCCCGAAGGTCGCGAACTCGGCGCCCTGACCCGCACGGATACGCTTGTCGCGTGAGCAGGGACGAGGAGTGACGTGAGCGGGGACGGGCGAGGCGGCTCCAAGGCCGCGCGGTGGGATCTCGACGTCGTGGCGGTCATCGCGGTCGGCGGCGGGATCGGCAGCATCGCCCGTTACGGCCTGGCCCGCGCGATCCCGACGCCCGCGGGCGGCTTCCCGTGGGCGACGCTGATCACCAACGTGGTCGGCTGCGCCGTACTGGGCGGGCTCATGTACCTGGTCCTGGAGGTCTGGCCGCCCTCGCGCTACCGCCGCCCCTTCCTCGGCGTCGGCGTCTGCGGCGGCTTCACCACGTTCTCCACGGCGATGGTGGAGACCCGCGGGCTGCTCGGCGGCGGTCATCTCGGCACGGCCGGGCTGTACCTGCTGGCGAGCGTCGTGCTCGGGCTCCTCGCCGTGTTCGGCGGCGCGGCCCTGGCCCGCACCCTGCCGCGCGGCCGGCGCCGCGCCGTGGCGGTCGCGGAACCGGAGCCCGTGCCGAGTTCGGAGGGACAGCGCTGATGACGTCGGAACCCGGTGTCCGGCTCCGGATGACCGTCTACGTGCGGGAGAGCGCGCGGTGGCACCACCGTCCGGTCTACTCCGAGATCGTCCACCGCGCCCACGTGGCCGGCCTCGCGGGCGCGGGCGTCTTCCGCGGCATCGAGGGCTACGGCCGTCACGGCCGCGTCCACACCACACGCCTGCTGGACCTCGCCGAGGACCTGCCGATCGCGGTCGTGGTGGTCGACGAGGAGGCCCGGGTGCGGGCCTTCGTCCCCGAGGTGCGCGAGGTGCTCGGCGAGGGCAACGGCCTGATCACCCTGGACCGCGTGGAGGTCGTGACCTGATGGCGGTCCTGCTGGTCTTCGTGGGCGGCATGCTGGGCGCCCCGCTGCGCTACCTCACCGACCGCGCCGTGCAGTCGCGGCACGACAGCCTCTACCCGTGGGGCACCTTCACGGTCAATGTCGTCGGATCCTTCATCCTGGGCCTGATCGCCGCAGGGGTGGCCCGGCAGGGCTGGCCGACCGACGTGTCCCTGTTCGTCGGCACGGGCGTCTGCGGCGGCCTGACGACCTTCTCGACCTTCGGCTACGAGACGGTGCGGCTGCTCAACAGCGGCGCGATGCGCTTCGCCGCCCTCAACGTGCTCGGTTCGCTCGCGGCCGGCCTCGCCGCCGCGGCCGCCGGCTGGGCGCTGGTCGCCGCGCTGTAGCGGCCTTCGTCAGGCCGTCCAGGTCGGCGTGGGCCGTCAGCGCCTGCGGCGGCGCTCGATCAGCACCGGCAGGAACGACAGGACCACCACCAGGGCCACCAGCGGCAGCAGGTAGTTGTCCACGCCCGGGACCGCCGCGCCGAGCCAGTATCCGAGCAGGACCAGCGACTGCGACCAGACGACGCCACCCGCGACCTGCCACACCGTGAACGTCCGCGTCGGGACCTGCAGGACGCCGGCGACCGGGCCGAGAACCGTGCGGACCAGCGGGATGAACCGCCCGATGAAGATCGCTTTGCGCTGCCCGTACCTGGCCAGCAGCTCCTCGCCCTGGGCCACCGTGGTCTTCAGGCGCGCGCTCCTGGAGCGCGCGAGCATGGCCCCGCCGCCGCGGCGGCCGATGAGGAAGCCGAGCTGACTGCCCAGGCACGTGCCCACCGCCGCCCCGAGGAGCACCTGCCACAGCGCCAGGCTCGTGCCCCCGTGGGCGGCGGGCGCCGCGCACAGGACGCCGGCGGGGAACAGCAAGGTGTCCCCGGGCAGGAAGAAGCCGACGATCAGCAGGCCTGATTCGGCGAAGGTCACGACCAGCACGGCGAGCGCGCCGAACGCGGACAGCAGCGAGGACCCGTTCATCGGGTTCACCGCTGCGAGCAGGTGGGTCAACACATCTGCACCGTAGCCTGCACAGGTATGAGGTTCATCAGCCCATGGTCGTGATCGGCCCTAGGCCCGGATGAGGGAAAAGTCATCCTCACGGAGTAGGCGGCCGATGTTATCCACAGAAGCGGGGGCGGAAGGCCCGGACCCTGTGGATAACTCTCCGGCCGCCCGAGCCCCCCGGCCGCCCCGCGGCAAGCCGGGACGCTCTGACGGCGCACTGACAGGATCCTCATAGGCTTGCCCAACTTGCCTTGTCAGCAACGTTACTGACACATCGACATATCTGCTTGACGGCATGCGGTGCAGCGTGCCGCTATCGCCCAGCGAGCCGAATCTCCTTTCCTGCCAAGAGGGATGGCGTTATCCCCAGGCGCCTGCGGATCGCTACAACCGGGGTGGTGCCTCGATCCCCAGCAGGCCCATCCCGAGCTCCAGCGTCCGCGCGCTGAGCGCGCACAGCAGCAGCCGGTTCCGCCGCACCGCCTCGTCCTCGGCCTTCAGCACCGGGCAGCGCTCCCAGAACGCCGAGAACGCCGTGGCCAGCGCGTGCAGGTAGGCGCAGAGCCGGTGCGGCTCACAGGTCTCCGCCACTGCGGCCACCGCGGCGCCGAACTCGTCCAGCAGCAGCCCGAGCGCCCGCTCGGCGGGCTGCAACGGCACTCCGGGCGCCGCCGCGGCCCGCTCACCCGTCTCGCCGGCCTCGCCGGCCTTCCGCAGCACCGACCGCATCCGGGCGTGGGCGTACTGGAGGTAGGTGGCCGTGTCCCCCGTGAGCGACAGCATCCGGTCCGGGTCGAAGACGTAGTCCTTGATCCGGTTGTTGGACAGGTCCGCGTACCTGAGCGCCCCCATGCCGACCTGCCGCGCCCGGGTCGCCAGCTCCTCCGTGCTCAGTCCGGGGTTCTTGGCCGCGACGATCTCCGCCGCCTTCGCCGTCGCCTGATCGAGCAGTTCCTGCAACGCGACGGTGTCACCCGACCGGGTCCGGAACGGCCGCCCGTCCGGTCCGAGCACCATGCCGAAGGGGAGATGCCGCGCGGTGACCCCCTCCGGCAGCCAGCCCGCCCGCCGCGCCGCCGCGAAGACCTGCGCGAAGTGCCGCGCCTGCCGCGCGTCCACCAGATACAGCAGCCGCCGCGCCCCCAGCCCGCCGACCCGCTCCCGGATCGCCGCCAGGTCCGTGGCCGCGTAGCCGTAGCCGCCGTCGCCCTTCCGCACGATGAGCGGCGCGCCGCCGTCCTGCCCGTCTTCCGCGGCGGCGTCGGGGAAGACGCAGAGCGCCCCCTCCGACTCAACGGCGATGCCCGCCGCCTCCAGGTCCGCGCAGACCTGCGGCAGCAACGGGTTGTAGTGGCTCTCCCCGACCGCGTCGGACTCCTTGAGCAGGATCCCCAGCTGGGCGTAGATCTCCTGGAAGTGCCGCTGCGAGACCTCCACCAGCTCCCGCCACGCCGCCAGCGTCCACTCGTCGCCCGCCTGGAGCGCGACGACCCGGAGCCGCGCCCGCTCGGCGAAGTCCGACTCGGCGTCGAACCGCGCCCGCGCCCGCCGGTAGGCCGCACCGAGCGCGTCGATGTCCTGCGGGGTGCCGCCCTCCTCGAAGAGCTGCTCGATGAGCATGCCGAAGGACGTGCCCCAGTCCCCGACGTGGTTCCGCCGGATCACCGTCTCCCCGGTGAACGCGAGGACCCGGGCCAGGGCGTCGCCGATCACGGTCGACCGCAGATGGCCGACGTGCATCTCCTTGGCGACGTTGGGCGAGCTGTAGTCGACCACCGTCACCCCGGGCGTCTGCACCAGCGGCACCCCGAGCCGGGGATCGGCCGCCCGCGCGGCCAGGTTCTCCAGCAGCGCCCGGTCGGCGATGTCGATGTTGAGGAACCCCGGCCCCGAGACCGCGCAGTGCGCGACCGCGTCCAGCTCCCCGACCTGCGCGGCGACGTCGGCCGCGAGCGCGGCCGCGTTCGTCCCCCGCGCCCGGGCCAGCGGCAGCACGCCGTTGGCCTGGAAGTCCGCCCGCTCACTCCGCCGCAGCAGGGGCTCCGCCCCACCCAGCGCGGCCGCGACGCGTCGCTCCACCACGACCGCGAGCGACTCGACGGGCGTGTGGACGACGGCATGCGCGCACTCCGGCGCGGCTGCGGCGGTGGTCATGCACCATTCTCGCCCGACCGGGAGAACCCGGGCATGTGGTTTTCCGCGGCACGGTCCGGCGCTGGGGCCCGGAGCTGCCCGCCGGCGCGGGCCCGACAATCCGCCCGGGAGACCGCCTAGGAGGCCGGCCGGGAGACCGGCCGAGGGTCCGGGGCTCCTCGCACCGGGCGCGGGCGGCTCGCGCCCGGGAGACCGGCCGAACGTCCGGGGCCGTCCACGCGCCGGGTGCGGGCGGCCCCGGCGTGGACGCCCCCTGACGGGCCGGGCACAGGGGACCGCCAGGCATGGACGCCCGCTGACGGGCCGGGCGCGCAGCGCCCCCGGCGGAGCGCGGCTCGCCGTGCGGACCGCAGGCGGCGACCCCACACTGATCCCATGGACGAACTCACCCTCGTCGCCCGCGGCCAGCTCGAGCAGGCGCGGCAGTCGCCCAACGGGCGGGCCGCGCGCCTGCTGCTGCACCTGAACATGCTGCGCCAGTCCCTCATCGCGCTGACCCAGGGGTCCGTCATGGGTGAGCACGAGTCCCCGCACGCGGCCAGTGTGCTGGTGCTGGCCGGGAGCGTGCAGATCAGCACGGAGTCCGGCGGGATGGTCTCCCTCGCCGCCGGCGAGCTCGCCGAGGTGCCGCAGGAGCGGCACGACCTGATGGCCCTGAGCGACGCCGTCGTCCTGCTGACCACCATCACCGGCGTCTGATCACTCCCCCGTGCGGTCCTCTGCGCGATCCGCTCCGTCGTCCAGCCGCAGCGCCCGCCGCAGGAAGTCCAGCTGGTGCAGGATCAGGTTCTCGGCGACGGCCTCCTGCGTCACCCGGTGCCCCGCACCGCTCAGCGGCAGGACCTCGTGCGGCCGACCGGCCGCCAGCAGGGCCTGGGAGAGCCGCAGCGTGCTGACCGGGAAGACGTTGTCGTCGCCCAGGCCGTGCATCAGCAGCAGCGGGCGGCGCAGCTTCGGCGCGTCACGGAGGATGTCGCAGGCGGCGTAGGCCTCGGGTGAGCTCTCCGGGTGGCCGAGGAAGCGCTCGCGCCAGTGCGTGTCGTAGAGCGTCTGGTCGGTCACGCCCGCGCCGGCGACCGCCGCGTGGAAGACGTCAGGGCGGCGCAGCACCGCGACCTCGGCCAGCGAGCCGCTGTAGGACCAGCCGCGGATCGCGACCCGGTCCAGGTCCAGCCCGTACTCGGGGTGGCTCCGCGCGACGGCGTGCAGCGCGTCGATCTGGTCGCGCAGCGGGCCCGCGAAGACGTCGCCGTGCACCTCGCGCTCCCAGCGCGGCCCTCGGCCGGGCGTGCCCACGCCGTCGACGACCAGCACGACGAAGCCCTGCTCGGCGAACCACTGCGACAGGTGCGCCGCCCAGCCCCCGCCCGCGGTGACCCGCTGCATCGCCGGCCCGGCGTAGGGGTCGAGCAGGACCGGCAGCCGGGTGCCCGGCGTGTGCCACGACGGCAGGTGCACGGCCGTGCACAGGCGCCGCTCCCCGACGCGGTGCAGCATCCGGCGCAGCGGCACGACCGGCGTCTCGGAGAGGTCGGCGACATCGCCCGGTCGGACGAGCGTGCCGCCGCGCTGCACCCCGCTGTGGACGCCGGGCCCGTCGCTGAGCTGCTCCGGCTTGCCGCCCGGGACGCTCACGCGCCAGAGGTGGATCGAGAACGGGTCGCTGTCGGGAGTGGCGGTGAACAGGACCTCGTCGCCGTCGACGCCGAGCACCTCGCGCAGATTCAGGCCGGGCGGCGTCAGCGGCTCGCCGTCGGCGGCCAGGTGCCGGGTGTCGCCGAGGTCCCGATGTGTCAGCAGCGCGCCCGAGGCGGTGCGGACCGGAAGCCCCCACACCAGTTGCACCCATGCCTCGTCCCGCTGCTCGGCCAGCAGCTCGGTCGCACCGTCAGCCGGGTCGACGGCGAGGACGTGGACGGTCCGCTGGTCCCGGCTCTGCACGCAGGCGTACGGGCCGTGCTCGTCCCACCCGGCGCCGGTCAGGTACTCGAAGGCGGCGCGATCCCAGACCACCTCGGTCCAGCCGCCCCCGGCCTCCGGCCGGGGCTGCTCCGGGCTATGGCGCTCGGGGCCGTGGCGTTCCGGCCCGGGGCGCTCCGGGCGGGTCGCGTCCACGATCCCGAGCCGGACGTCCGCGTTGGCGGTGCCGACGGACGGGTACCGGACCGCGCGCGGCCGCACGGCCGGGTCGGCCGGGTCGGCGACGTACCAGACCGAGACCGGCTCCTCGTCGACCCGGGCCACGAGCAGCCGCTCGCCGTCCGGCGACCACCAGAAGCCCCGGTCCCGGAGCATCGACTCCCGGGCGACGTGCTCGGGGGCGCCGAAGAACACCTCCGGCCCGTCCTGGGGCCCCGGCTCGGCGACCGCGCGGTCCCCGCCCCCGCGCACGTCGCCCGCGTCTTCGGCAACTTCGGCCACGTCGACGACCCGCAGTGCGCGCCCGCTCAGGTAGGCGATGCGTCGGCCCGTCGGATCCGGCCGCGGATCGGCCACGGGCTCGGCCGCGCCTGCCACGGGCCGTACGACGTCCGGCGCGGACGGGCCGCCCGTCCCGAGGTCGGCGACCCACAGCCGCCCCGCCCGCACGAACGCGACACGGCGGCCGGTGGCGTCCGTCTCGTAGGCGGTGACGGGACTGTCGACTCCGTCCGCGACGACGCGTTCCTCCCCGGTGGCGAGCTCACGGGCCCACAGGCAGGTCCGCGGGTCCGCGCCGTGACGACCGCGCAGGAACAGCACGGTCGCGCCGTCGGCGGTCACGCTGAGACGGTCCGGCGCGCCGAGGGTGAGGCGCCGCGTCCGAGCGAGCTGCCGCGGCAACGACTCACGGACCGCCGAAGCGGCAGGCGCGGCCGACGACGGCGCGGACGGGGACGGGGAGGAGGACGGGGACGGGGACGGGGAGGCCATGCAGCGCAGCCTGACATAGCCTCACACGTTCGGGCCCGGCCTTTTCAGGCCCTCGCGGTCATCCGTTCGGGTCGCTCGCCGCGTCCGAATCCGCTGCTGCGGCCGCGGACTGCGCGGCGTCGACCTTCGCCTGCTCCTGCTGCAGCGTGCCGGTCGCCCCGGACGGCGCCGCGGCGGGCGCGGAGGCGGTGGAGGCCGCCCCAGCAGGCGCGGCGGCGCTGCCGCTCCCTCCGCCGCAGGCGCTGAGCGTGAGCAGCGCGGCCGCC
>NZ_BBPQ01000038.1:38812-80681 GCF_000787855.1 Streptacidiphilus anmyonensis
GCCGCGACCGCCGCGGCGGCGAGACCGGCCCTCAGCCGGTGCGCGCCCGTGCTCACTTGGCGCCCTTGCCGTTGTCGTTCACGCCGCACCAGGCCTGGACGCCCTGGAGGTCCGTCTGGCGCTGCTTCAGGGTGCCGACCATGGCCTCACGGGTGTTGAGACGGTCCTGGAGGTAGGTCGCGATCGCGGTGTGGTTCAGCTTCTTGGCGTCGGCGACGCGCGCCTCCAGGCGGGCCACCGAGCCGCGCACGGTCGCGCCGCCGGCCAGGCGCGTGAGGTCGCGCTCGATGCGGCGCTGCAGCTTGGGCACGCGCAGGCACAGCGCGTGCGCGCCGTCGCCCTTCGGCGCCTGCGCGGCGGTGCTCGCCGTGCCGCCGGACGCGGCGAACGCCGGGCCTCCGGCGAGCAGCGTGCCGGCGACGGCGACTCCGACCACCACGAGACGGGCGCGCTTGAGCATGACGAGGGGCATGGTCGTCTCCTTCCGAGCTCGCAGCGGGCGGGTGCGCGTGGGCACGCGTCGGTGGGCTTCGCCCGCTGGCTCGGCGAGAGTAGGAACCCTCTTTGTGGTTTCTCTGTGGCGGTCAGTGGCACGGCCGGCGGCGTGGCCCGTGGCCCGTGGCTCGGCCGGTGGCGTGCTCCGCGGCCCAACCGGTGGCGTGCTCCGTGGCTCGGCCGGTGGCGACCGGACCGCGCTACTGCGCGTCCGCGGGATAGCTCATCGCCTCGGCGACCGGCTCGCCCCCCGTCTCCGGGAAGCGCCAGCGCGTCATCGACTCCGCGAACGCGCCCTCGAACCACCCGTGGGCGCGACGTGGCGTCACCGAGAAGACCGGTGAGCCGCCGACCACGATGGAGGCCGGCTCACCGGTCCGCGGCAGTGCGTACTTGGCGGCGTACGCCGCGTCCACCTCGGGCGGTCGCGCGGCTTCGGGCACAGCCGTGGCGACGCCGCTGACCGAGACGACCTCCGCCGCGCTCTCCAGATGGACGCTCACCCGCAGGTTGGCGGCGAGGTTCCGGGCCTTCGTCGTTCCGCTCCCGGTGCTGAACCAGAGCCGCTCCCCGACCCAGACGCCCCACACCGGCATGGCGTGCGGCACCCCGGCCGGGGACGCGGTGCACACCCAGTAGCTCCGCGCGCCGACGAGACGCGCCCGCATCTCCGCCCAACTGATCCCGATCCGTTCACTCATGGGCCAAGTGTCGCCTCGCTTCCGGCGAATGTTCTGCAAGGAACCGGTTCACGGAGCGGGCGCGGCGGGTAGCGTGACGAGCGTAGTTCGCTGTCCACCGTGCTGCCGCTGCACCCCTGCTGTTCGAGCTGTTCGAGGACGCGACCGACCTTGGGGCACGCACCGCGCGTGCCCTTCGTTCCGAACGGGAGACCTGCATGGCAACGGGCACTGTGAAGTGGTTCAACTCCGAGAAGGGCTACGGCTTCATCGCGCAGGAGGGCGGCGGCCCGGACGTGTTCGTCCACTACAGCGCCATCAACTCCAACGGCTACCGCGAGCTCATAGAGGGCGAGCCGGTCAGCTTCGACGTCGAGCAGGGCCCGAAGGGCCCCCAGGCCGCCAACGTCACCCGCGGCTGACCTCCACGCTCACCACGCACCAGCACCTGCACCACGCACAGGCCCCGGCCCCGGGCACCCCCGGCGAGCCGGGGCCTGCCCGTCTGTCCGCGAGGGCCTACAAACTGCTCCCAGGCCACTCCGCCGCCTCCCCCGCGGCCACGTCCTGCACCGGCTTCCGATCCCGCGGCACGAGCCCCTCCGACTTCGCAGCGGGAGCTGCGCGCCGAGCGCCAAGCGGAGGGCATCGCTGCGACGAAGCGCCGGCAGGAGTCCGGTGAGATGCTGCTCGGCAAGTAGAAGATGGGCCGCCCCTGCCGGATCGGCCCGTCGGAGGTCGAGACGCCGCGGCACCTGGTCGGCACCGGGAAGACGGTGACCGAGGCCGCGCGCCCGCTGGTCATCAGTCGCTCGGCGGCGTACGCCGCCCTGAAGGGATGACCACCTCACGTAGCCAGACGGTCACGACGCCGGGTAGCGTGATCACCGCATTCGCTGTCCGCTGTACCGCTCGTGCTGTTCGTGGACGCGACCAATCCAGGGGTACCCACAATCTGAGTACCCCTCCGTCCCGAACGGGAGATCAGCATGGCTCAGGGCACCGTGAAGTGGTTCAACGCGGAAAAGGGCTTCGGCTTCATCGAGCAGGACGGCGGCGGCCCGGACGTCTTCGCGCACTACTCGGCGATCTCCGGCAGCGGTTACAAGGAGCTGCAGGAGGGCGAGCGCGTGAGCTTCGACGTCGAGCAGGGCCAGAAGGGCCCGCAGGCCGCGAACATCGTCCGCGGCTGACCCCAGCACAGCAGAAGGCCCCGGCTGCCCACTCGGGCGCCGGGGCCACGCGTTTGTCTCAGTCCGCTTCAGTCGACCCGCTCGACGTCGCGCCATCGCCGGTCTCGATCACCGTGTCAGCGCTCGCCAACTCCTCGGCGTTCGTGTCCGCCCCGGTGGCCGCGGTGGTCTCCTCGGCTCCGGTGGTGTTCGTGCCGGCGTCGCCCTTGTCGGCGCCGCCACCTCCCCAGCTGGGCATGTGCTTCCCCCTCCGTGTGGTCATCGGTCGTCTGGTTGACCCGGGCAGTAGGTGCTGCTGGCGCTGCCGCCGAGGCCGATGATGTGACCTGTGCCCTGACTGCCACGGCTGGGGCTACCAGCCCGGTACCACGGGCGCCGACCGCCCGCCGAACCGGTCCCTGGCCCGGCGGCAGAGCCCGAATGGCTGGCCCTTCTGAAACCGGGCAGCGAGGCCTCATGCGCTACGGGGCGAGTTGCACCACAAACTCGATATCCGTGCCGAGCTCCGCGATGATCTCCCGCACATCCACGGTCTGGTCCCCAGCCACTTCGGTCCCGACTGAGGTCGTGTCTCTGTCGATGCGGTGCATCCACCCCGGCTCCCTCCCCGTCAGGTCACGCAAGATCGCTTTTGCGTCCTCGACGCGCCCGTTCGGGACCGTCGCATTGATGCGCGTTCGCTGGCTCATGCATTCAGCGTCCCCAGCAGCCTGTCACGGGACCCGCAAAATGCGGGGTGCCACCCGAATGCCCCGACCCCGAGATGTCGCATCTACGCGCCCTTGACGGGGCGTCTGCTCGGCCACGACGGTGTCCGGGAGCGATCCATGCGCTGACAACGGAGGGATCATCGTTCTTCGGTCCGTGCACCGGGGCTCCCAGTTGCAGCAGCGGGAATGCCTGCCGGTGGGCGTCATCAAGACGCTCGGCAGCGGTCCGGATGGGTGTGGCTGCCCCTGCCACGACGGGCGGCGCGGCACCAGGTAGAGCCGCCTGGCCGGGGACTATCGTGCCGCTGCGCGCCCAGGGTCGGCCTGTCCGCATCCATCAGGGAGAGCGTGCGGACAGCAAAGAGCCCCCGTGCACCGGCTCGTGCACGGGGGCTGTCGCTTGATCGAAACAGGGTCAGTTGACGGTGACGATCGTGGTTTCGGGATTGCCGCTGTTGCCCTGGTAGACACTGTCGCCGCTGTAGACCGCGGTGATCGTGTGGGTGCCGGTGGTGCGGAAGGCGGTGACGGTCCCGGCTGCCGCGCAGTTGCCCAGGGACAGGAAGAGGCGCCCGGTGCCGAGGGTCTTGCCGGTGGTGGCGTCGGTGAACGTGACGGTGCCGGTGGGCCGGGTCGTGGAGCCTGCGGTCGGGCAGACGATGTCGCTGAGGACAACCGGCAGGCCGACCCGGGTGCGAGGCGGCAGCGCCGTCAGGGTCGTCTTCACCGGCTTGCCCACGGTGTAACTGATGGTCACCTGCGCCGGTCCCGACGCAGTCCCGGAGGTTCCGCCGGAGGGGACGAGGTTCGACCCGCCTCCACCGCCACCAGGCCCCACGGCGCCCATCTCTGCGACGGAGCCGCAGCCTCCGCCGCCGCCCCCGCCGAACCAGCCGCCTCCTCCTCCGCCTCCGCCGAACGCGCTATCACTGAATGCTCCGCCCTGGCCTCCGGCACCCGGCTGGCCGCCGATCCCGGCAGATCCGGGGCTGACTGCGCAGGTAAGTCCCCCACTGCCGCCGGCGGTCGGGGTTCCGCCGCCACCGCCATGGGCGGCTCGTGGGGGCGTGCCGCTGCCGCCGGCCGTTCCGGTGTCCCCGGCGTTCCCGCCGGTGGCCGAGGGGTTGGCGTCAAGTGAGTCGCCTCCGCCGCCTCCTCCGCCGCCGCCGCCGGCGACGATGAGGCGGGGGTCGGTTGCGGGGACGCCGGTCAGGACGCAGCCGGCGGTGGTCGAGTTGCAGGTGCGGAGGTCGCTGGAACCTCCGCCGGTACCGCCGCCGCCATCATCTGGACCGTCGGTGGGGTCGCCGCCGGGGCCGCCCCCGGTGGCGACGTTGACGTAAAGGGTGCTGCCCGGTGTGACGGTGACGGTGCCGGTCACCGTGGCGCCGCTGCCGCCTGTCCCGCCGAAGGTCGCGCTCTGGCCTGAGGCGCCGGTCACGGTGACGGCCAGTCGGGTGACTCCGGCGGGGACGGTGAAGGTCTGGTCGGCGCCGGTGGTGGCGTAGGTGCAGGTGGTGGTTTGGCCGGTGGTGGTGCAGTTGCCCGCCGCAAGGGCGGTACCGGACAGCGCGACCGGCACGACAGCGGCGCAGAGCACCCCGGCCGCGACGGCTAGCGTCCGGCCCCGGCGACCCGCACCGGGGACCTGCCGGTCGGCGGCCCCTGACGGTGAGAACGTCACGATCAACTCCAGACGACGGAAGGAGGTCTCGGCGAGGGATCGCCTTCTGCCACTGTCGATCGCCGGATCCAGGCCAGGACCCTCCTTCGATCCGACACACCGCCCGGTTCACACCAGCGGACCCCGGTCCGGGTGCTGGGAGCATGCCAGGCCCTGACCGGCCTGCTTGCCTGCGATGTCTCGCCACAAGCCACGCAGGATCACCGCCATGATCGCGAGGGCGAGCGCGGCCAGTTCGAGGGCGAGGGCGGTCGAGCGGCGAATGGGCGAACACGGAGGCGATCACCGTGCGGGCATCGGAGGCTGGCCGGCATGACCGAGCCGTCCCACGCTGAGCACCACCATGCTGAGTTCTGCCGCCGCGCCGCCTGGACGAGCTCGACCTCGACGCCGACTACGTGGTTGACAGTGACCTTGCCGCGGCGTGGGCGGCGTCCGGCCGGATGGTGCCGGGGCGCCCGCATCCGGAGTGGGACCGATTGGTCGCGGGAGGATCAGGGCGTCGACGTCGCAGGAGTCGGGTTCCGCGCCAGCAGGCGGCTTGCAAGGTGGTGGCCCTGCCGACGGGGGGATGCGGCAGGGCCATCGGCGGCGATCTTGGCGAAGCAGACGGTTCCCGTCAAGGGCTGCATCCGCGCAGGGGACCGCTCAGCCCAGTAGGGTGCGTCCGATGTAGCGGAACCCGTGGATCCGCCGCTCGGCCATCCAGTCCTCAAGAGCGGTGCGGTCCTCCACGGCCTCCAGGTGTGCCGCCGGTTCCGCGGTGGTGACGCGCCGAGTGGCCCAGCGCAGAGCCTCCCGGGCGGTGGACGGCTCCATGGCTGCGCGCTCCCGCCACAGCGTCTGCCGCTGCCGCAGGAATACCGCCGCGGGCGTTGACGCGTCGGGGCCACCGGCTGCGATCAGTGGGGCAGTGAAGTATCCGGTCATCGCGCGGTCCATGCCGGCGCCCATGCTGTGCCGCCTTCCGAAGACCCCGCATACCACCTACCCCCTGCGAGCCCATCCACCCGCTCCCGGGTGCGGAGCGGTCGCGCTCGGGACGACCGCCGGTCGTCCGGACGGTCCACCGCGTTTGCTCCCGGCGCCGCATGCCGGGCTTGATGGGTACGACGCAGGTCCGGGCCTCCCACCCGACGACCGCGCCCTGCCGTGCGGCGTCCACGCAACCGCCCGGCAACGGGAGCCCTGGTACACCTCCTCCGGGGCTCCCACCCAGACGGCACGAAGAGTGGCCCTGGCTCGTCGACCGGGGCCCCTCTTGCCTACTAGAGGCGGGCACGACGAGCGCGAGGATGGCGAGCGCGAGGATGGCGAGCGCGAGCGCGGAGAGGCCGACGGCGACGGCGACGGCGACGGCGACCCAGGGTGAGCGAGGCCCGGAAGTGGAGCAGGCCGAGCGGGAGTTGGCGGAGCGTCGGGCGCGCAGGAGCGGCCGGCCACGCAAAGGGACGCCCGGACGCGCCACCGAGGCACGATCGTCTGCGCTTCGAGCGAGCAGCGAGCGAGCAGCGCCCGGTTTGACCGTTCCCCAGAGACACAGAAAGCCCCAGCCGGAGGTGTTTTCCCTGGCTGGGGCTTGATCGTTGAGTGGGGCGCGTGGGGCTCGAACCCACAACCTACGGATTAAAAGTCCGCAGCTTGTTCTGATTCGCTCTGATCAGCCGTGCGTGCCCGTGACTCCCACTTCGCGAATCCCCAGCTCAGAGCACTGTATCGCGCTCGCCACGTGATTCTCTCTGATTCAATCTGACTGCTCATTACAGTGCATTCGGGCCAGCAGCGGGCCAGCAGAAAGGCCCCCGCCACCTGGTCCGATGGACCGGTCCGCGAGGGCCTTCAAACTGCTCCCAGACTACTCCGCTACCTCCCCCGCGGCCACGTCCTGCACCGGCTTCCGAGCCCGCGGCACGAGCCCCTCCGACTTCGCAGCGATCTCACGGTCCACCTCGGGCAGCAGACTCGTGTACGTGTCCGACGTCAGCGTGATCGTGGAGTGCCGCAACACCTCCTTGATCGCGTGCAGATCACCGCCGCCCGCGTGGATCAGCGTGGCAGCGACGTGCCGCAGGTCCCGCAGGTTGATCGGTGGCAGGCCGGCGGCCTCGTACAGGCGCTGGAACTCGTCGGATACGTACTCCGGGTGCAGCCACTCCCCCAACTCGGTTGTGAAGACCTTCCCCGTGTCCGCCCACGTCTTGCCTGCCGCCCGCTGCTCCGCCAGCTGGCGGGCCTGGTGCTCGCGCAGTACCTCGACCGTCGCCGGGCCGAGGCCGATCGTCGCGGCGCTGTCGTCTGTCTTCGGCGCCGTCTCCACGACGTCCCAGCCGTCCTGCACCAGCTCGGTGACGTAGGTGAGCTGTGCGCGGTCGAGGTCGATGTCAGGCCAGTTCAGGCCGATCGCCTCGCCCCGCCGCGGACCGCGCATGGCGATCAGCCAATACAGGGCGAACAGCCGGTGCCCCTCGGCCTGGTCGAAGAACACGCCGAGCTGGTCCGGCGTCCACACCATGACCGGAGACGGCTTCTCTCCACTGCGGCGCCAGTGCTCGACCCGGTCAGGCGTCCACAGCAGGGCCTTCGGGCGCTTCGCGGCGTCCATCTCAAGGTGCTCGGCGCAGTTGTGCGTGATGAGCTGCCGTGTGATGGCGGTGTTCAGCGCAGCCCGGAGCGTCGCGCGGATCCGCTGCCGGGTGGTCGGGCCGGTGATGCGGCGGAACGGCGGCATCGCGGCCAGCTTCGCCCGCTCCACCTCGAGCCGGGCGCGGTTCTCGTCGCTGGGCCGGCCGGGACGCCCGGCCTTGCACCGTTCCACCTGCTCACGGCGGGCCTGATTCTCCGCCTGGATGACCTCGTTAGCGTCCGCGATGGCGTCGAACATCTCGACCAGGTGACCGGCGGTGACCCGGTCGAGGCGATGGTGGCCGATCCGCGGCTTGAGGTGCACCCGAATGTGGGACCGGTAGCCGTTCGTCGTGTTGTCGCGGGTCTTCTTGGCCGCTGCCCATCGGTCGAGCCACTCGCCGACGGTCATCTTGCCGTCGAGTTCGACGCCGACTGAGAGCTTGCGCTTGACCTCGGCCGCGTCCGGGATCGGCGTGCGGTCGCGGGCGACCTGCTGCAGGAGCTGGGCAACGCGCTCGGCACCGTCGGGGTCGTCGCTGACGAGGTCGAGGACGGCGCGGAGCTTGTCGAGGTCTGCTTGCGCATCCTTGACGGTGGCGTAGCCGACGCGTCGGAAGATCCGACGCTGCTCACTGCCATCCTCGCGCTTCCCAGGCGGGAGTTCCTGTCGGACGAAGGGGCTGCCGTGGGTGCGCTTGGCCAGCTCGGGGCAGGCTTTGCCGAGCAGCTTGCCGTCCGGGCCGCGGCACTCACACCGCCGACTGACACCGCCGCCGCGACGCGAAGAAGACACAAGCCCTCCAATTAGTCCTGACCAATAGGCGGAATGAGTCCCTTCCGTCGCGCTGCACCAACCCACTTTGCCGCCGTTGAGTGTGGAGCCTTGAAGTGGTCAGCAACCGCCCGCGTGGGCGGGAATCCAGCCTCATCCTCCAGCATATATACGCGAGCGACCTCGCGCAGGAATTCGTCTGTGATTCGGCGCCGCCTCCCCGGAGTAGGGGCATTGCGCGCAGCCGCGTATGCCTCGGCGGCTTCACCCCTGAGCTTTTCTTGCCACTCCACAGCACTCTTGGGGTTGTCGTGGGACCCAAGCGCCGAGACGTCCCACAGGTTGTATGGCAGGTCAGGCACGTGGCCTTGATTTACGAACTCAACCAAATATTGGGTGATGAAATGAATAGCCGTGGGAATCCAGCGGTCAGCCGGAAGAACGGTCATGGCCTTTGAAAAGGCTGACGCAATATCATCCCCAAAGCATTGCGCGGACTGCATCCGCACAGTTCCCTCGAGAATTTGTAGATTGGCATACAGGACGAAGTCCCTGTCACCAATGGGCTGCTTCGTATCCCACATCCCCTCGGTGCCAATCGTGAAGTGAAAGAACTGAGGGAGAAGGACGGGCCCAACCTGGACAAGCTTCGGAAGTTCGTCGACTTCATCCATGGCGAACCACGGATAAGCAGCAAAGCGCCAGCCAGGAGGGGCAACGAGACTCGGGTCCATGCGGCCATGATGCCGTAGCGCCACCGGCTCGGCAAGGATCAGGCCAGCCAATGGCCAGATGACGGGCAGCCACTCCCATGCCGCTTATTGCCTTAATGGCAAGGCAGTGGCTAAGGTTTGGTTATGGCACAAGCACACGCTCTGCGCCTCGTAGAGGTTCGCGCTGCCCTGAGCAGTGGCGAAGCTCAGCGCCTGCGAGCCGCAGCACAGCTATCCATCAGCGAGGTCGCCAACGAGTGCGGCGTGGACCAGTCCACCGTCTGGCGCTGGGAGAAGGGCATCCGGAAGCCTCGTGGCATCGCCGCGATCCGCTACGGAGCCCTCATTGCTGCACTCCGCGAGCACTTCTCTGCTCCAGCGGAGGCGGCGTGACCGCCCCGACGGACGCGACTCGCGTCGACCCGATGAGCGTGGACGAGATCCTCGCCCTGCCTGCGATCGTCCCCGTCTGGCCGACTGCCTCAGCTGCGCTTGGCGGGAGCCCGGCCGGCCTCTCACGGCCCACTACGTACGCAAGGGCGAAGGCCGGGACCTACCCGGTTCCTGTCCTGCTTGAGGGCCGCCGACGCCTCGTCCGCCGCGCCGACGTCCTCGCGTACCTGGGCATCAACGGCGACGGCGCCAGGGTGGCACCCCTGACGCCGCTTGCCGAGCACGACACCGTCCCAACCGTCTGACCAGCAAGAAGGTGCACATGCTCCACAGACATGGTCCCACGACGACAGCACCGAGAACCAGCGCCATCCCGGCCACCGTGTCCGCTCCGGTCGCCACCCAATTCGGCATCCTGTCGATGCCTCAGCACCCCGCCATCGCCGCCGCCCCCACGGGCGAGGAGCTCTACGACCTGGCCAAGGAGCTCGACAAGGTGGCCTTCTTCGTGACGCTGATGGGCGTCCTGAAGTCGCCGCGCCCGGTCGAGTGCCTCGAGTGGCTGATCGAAGTCGAGACCGACACCACCACCCACCGCGACCTCGAGGTCGCCCTCGGCGTCCTCCGCGCCAGCCGAGGCGGTGACCTGTGAGCGACACCACCTGTGTTCGCTGCTCGGGTGACACCGACGCCGCACCCGCTGCACTCCCCGCGCCTGACCAGCCCGACTGGCTGATCTGCGCCACTCTCGACGGCCAGACCGGCGCCGTCGCCTGCGGGATGACGGACACCCAGGTCGCCATCTGGGACGAGCTCTACGCCGCCGCCCACCGGGATAGCCCGCGGGGCGACTTCGCCGCCGCCAAGGCCGCCGCCGAGCCGCTGCTCGACACCATCGCCGACGGCCTCGCCGCCTACCTCGTCCGCGAAGACGGCGCGTGGCTCGCCATCGCCCGCTACGCCCTCGACAAGGCCGCCGCCAGTGCCGCGGTCCACGAGCAGCGCAACGTCGTCGCGCTGATCCCCAGACCTGACTGAGCTCCACCCCTTGCTCGACCCCGTGTCCGGTGGGTCCGCCGGTCTACCGGCACGGGCTTCCCCCCGCTCATTGCTCCCAGAGGTGGAGAACCCAAGTTGACCAGCTACGACGGCCGCCCCGGTGGTGGCCGCGACGAGGACGACGACGGTGTGACGTCGTCCTTGCAGGTGCGCCCGAGGTACGACCAGCTGATGGCCGACATCGGCGCGTACATCCGCGATAGGCCCACGCCGAACCTGCAGCGCTCCACCGCCCGCCGGATCGCGCACGTGGTCATCCAGCTCGGCGACGACATCGCCGAAGCCTCTGCCCGCTCAGGGGGCCATCCATGATGACCGAGAAGGAGGCAGAGGACCGGAAGTACCTCGAAGAGGTCGTCGCGGCGACGGCTCGCGCGCACCCCGCAGACTTCGACCGCCTAATCGAGCTCGCCGGCGGTATCCAGTCCTTCCGAACGCCCGCCGCCCGCAAGTTGGTCGAGATGCTCTCCGACCGCATTCCGGCCGGCCTGCCCATCGACCCGCCAGCGCTCGCCTTGGACCTGACGCCCGATGAGATTCGGCGCATCGGCGGCCAGCACATCATCTCGATGCTGTGCGACAGGGATGTCGGTGTCGCGGACTACCAGGCGGAGAAGCTCCGGCTCACCGCGGTAGGCCAGCAGGCCGTGACGGATCTCGAGAGCGCCGCATTCCGCGTCAGGACCGGCGAAGACCTGGAGCGGTCGCTTGAGGCCGCCGCCGAGACAGTCGCCTCACTGCAGGCGAGGGCGGCCGGCCTCGCGCCTACGAAGCCCACAACATCCAGCTGGGGCTTCACGGACCTGTCCGACGTCTTGGACGGCACGCATAAGCCGATCATGCCGACCGTGGGCGCCCGCCACGACGGGGTTGGCCTCTTCTACCCTGGCCGGCTCAACGACGTCTCCGGCGAGTCCGAAGGCGGTAAGACCTGGTTCGCACTCATCGCCTGCCTCGTTGAGGTCGGTCGCGGGAACCACGTCGTCTACCTCGACTTCGAGGACGAGGCCGCTGGAGTGATCGGCCGGGCCATGCAGCTCGGCGGCAAGCCCGACCAGCTGCGCGCGTACTTCCACTACGTCCGCCCGGAGCTCGCACCGGGAACTGGGGATGTCGACCGGTTCGTGCGCATGGTCAGCGGTGTCACACCGACGCTCGTCGTCGTGGACGGCATCACTGAGGCCATGGCCATGTTCGGCCTGGAGCTGAAAGACAACACCGAGATCGCCAAGTTCGGGCGGCACCTGCTGAGGCCCCTCGCCTCCACCGGAGCCGCTGTCGTCACCCTCGACCACGTCGTGAAAGACCGGGACAGCCGCGGCCGGTACTCCCTCGGCGGTGTGCACAAGCTGAACGGCATCAACGGCGTGAAGTACGTGGTGGAGGCCGTCGCGCCCTTTGGGGTCGGTCTCACCGGCAGGTCGCGGGTGCGGATTGCCAAGGACCGTCCGGCGCAGTTGCGTCGGCATGCCCTTCCGGGCGGTGAGCGAATGCACTGGTTCGCCGACCTGGTCGTCGAGTCGTGCAGCGAAACCGAGGTCCGCGGCTTCCTGTACGAGCCGTACGAGCGCCCCGCTGAAGAGGTCTCCCAGGCCACCCCAGAGGAGTTGGCGCACGAGAAGGAGACCGTTGAGATCGAGGACCGCAAGAAGGCCATCGTCGCGGCCCTCCAGCGGGCCAAGAAGCCCTTGAGCAAGAAGGACATCGAGGAGCGGGTATCTGGGCGCGCCACGGTCACCCGCAGGGCGTTGAACGACCTGGTCGACAGTGGCGCGCTGCTCACGGAACCAGGTGCCCGAAACGCGGTGCTGCACAGCCTGCCCAGCGGTGAGCTCCCGCTCGAGGAAGGGGAAGCGGCTTGATGTCCGCGACCTCGTCCCGCTCGTCCCGGAGACTTCCTGCCGCTCTTGGGGCGTCCCCTATAAGCCCAGGTCAGACGGCAAATGACCTCGTCCCGGATCTTGACCTGACCTCGTCCCGCCCTGACGGGTCGTCATGGGACGAGGTCACGCAGCATCTGGCCTGCGCTAACGACAGCTTTCACGACCTCGTCCCGCTCGTCCCGACCTCGTCCCGGACGGGGTCATACGACCTCGTCCCTCGTCCCCCCTCTTATAGGGGGACGAGGACGTCGTCGGACCGGGACCCCTCCAGCGGACGGCTTTCCCAGGAGTTCCACATGCCCGATCAGACCCACCTGGTGCTCACCGGCTTCGACCCGGCAAAGCCCGAGCACGTCCAGCAGATCACCGACCTGTTCACCCTCTACCTCGCCGAGGACTTCGAGCGCACCCGCTTCGCCCCCATGGGACACCCCGTCGGCTTCCACCTCCGAACCCTCACCGTGTGGGACGGCCCGGCCATGGTCGCGTTCTGCTCCATCGACACCGCTCGCTACTCGATCGAACTGATCTACGTCACGCCCACACACCGGCGGCAGGGCATCGCGGAGACCGTGTACCGCGACCTCAAGAGCTCCTGCCCCCGTGAGCTGCACGTGAAGGGTCCACTCAGCCCGGCTGGCCTCGCACTCGCCGAACGAGTCGGCCTTCCCGTCGACCACGGCACCGAGGACGAGATCGCAGAGTCGGCCAAGGTGGACGCGGAGTTCCACAGCACCCTCCGGGCCGTCTGCGGGCACAGCCGAGGCAACCCCTTGCACGCCTGCTCGCGCTGCTACCAGCGGGCGTTCAGGCGCGTGGCACGCGCGATCGTCGGCAACTACGCCGAGGCCTGCCAGCTGATCGCCGAAGGCAAGGCGGTGCTCATATGAGCGGCCTCGATCCCGAGCTCGCGGCGCAGCTGCGCGAGCTGTCCGAGGCCCGCGTCCGCGCCCAAGTCGCCTCCGCCAAACAGCGCGCCGACCAACGCCGACAGACCCGAGCCGAGTTCAGCGAACGCCGCCAAGTCGGAGTCGAGCACAGAAACGGACTCCGCGCGGCCCGCCTCCGCATCGCCGACCACCACCAGCAGAAAGGAACCCAGCCATGACCCGGCCCCGCATCGTCGAGCACCAAGAGCCCCGCGAAGGCACCTGCCCCAGGTGCGGCGACGAGACCCCGTTCGAGCACTACGTCGTCGTCACACCCGCTGGCACCCTCTGCGAGAACTGCGCCTTCGACACCGGCCTCGGCGACGCCGCCCACGGCCTCAGCCTCATCAAGTTCGCGCTGATCCACTCCATCGAGCAGACCGACCGGGCCACCGTGCAGCGCCACTGCCAGGAGCTCGCCACACTCGCCGCCGACCTCGCCAGCGGCGCCACCGTCATCTACACCGAAGGCCCCAACGGCGAGATGCAGCCCATCCGGCCCGGTGGCAACGACCCCCACGCCACCGTCCGCCGCCACTTCCTGCGCCCGGTACCGACCGGCGGCCAGCCGTGACCCATCCTGACGACTTCGACCCCGCCGCCTTCCAGGCGTTCTGCGCCCGGTTCGGGATCGAGGCGACGCCGTACACCGATGCCTTCGGCCGCATCGACTTCAGGCTCGACCGCGCCAACGTCGAGAAGCTCGCCCACCTCAAGCAGCTCGCCGACCACCGCCAGAAGAAGGGCGAGCAGCGTTGATCCAGCGTGACCGACGACTTCGGCACCTCCCCTGCCCTACCGCAGGCTGCGCTTCAGATCTGCCTTGGCACGGGATCGGGCCACTCGCTCCGGATCCAGGTTGAACCAGAACACCCACCCCGCCCAGGACCACGTGAGCGTGATGAGCCCGATACGGATCGCCCAGTGCACCGGACTGCTGGTTGCCGGACTGCTCAGCACGAGCGCCGTAATGACCGCGGGGAAGACAAGGCACCGGAGTACAAGACGAGTGGTGTTGGACATGCCGCGCACTGTAGGGCCCGACCGAGGGCCTGGTCGAGCGTCAACAATCCCCCTGATCAGGCAAATCACCCACGACCGACCACAAACACCATCTCCGAAGGGAGCGTGATCCACGTGACCACCCGTCTCGCCCGCGTCAGCACCAAGAGCCAGAGGAAGGTCGTCGTGCAGCTGCTGTGCCCGTCCTGCCGCGGCGTCGTCCGCGCCCAGCACGTCGGCCACGCCGTCATCGGCGGCACCCGCAAGGAAGTCGTCCGGTGCCTCTCCCAGTCGTGCGGCCTGGTCTGGGTACCCGAGCGCAGAAGCATCCCGGCCGCCGCCTGAACGGCGAGATCCGGTAGTCCGAGGACGTCATCAAGTTGTCGGACTACCCGACGTAGGCCAGCTCCGACCGGCCCCTCGGCCGCGCGCGTGGAGGGCACGACGAACGTTCGCGATGACCACCGAAGTGCCGTCCCCTGAAGGCCGCCGTAAAAAACGGAGACACCCGTGACCACACCCCAGCGAGCCCACATCAGACGCTGGCACCAGTACCGCGCCGACCAAGGCCGCGGCGACCCCATCCTCGGCCCCGCCGGCACCTACCGCGTCCTCGACGACCGCGTCCTTGCCTGGGTCGACCAGACCGCCTTCCGCACCACCGACCTCTACTCGGCACTCAGCGAAGCCGCCCGGCACACCAGGCTCCGCCAGATCACCCTGATCGGCCCCAGCAGCGAAACCCAGCGCGTCTACAACGCCCTCCACGACTGGTGGGACGCCGTCATCCCCCCGGAGCCCCCGAAACCCAAGCCCGCCAAGGCCCCGAAGACCCACGGGCCACACCCGCGCTGCGGACGCCCCCGCAAAGACGGCCAGCCGTGCCAGCAGTACACCGGCCACGGCGCCGACGACCCACTCGGCCCCTGCCGCGCACACGGCGGCTCGACCGTAGGCCGGCATCGGAGAGCCGAAGAGATGGTCGAGGCCGCGCTCCGCTGGACCGAACTCCTCTCGAAGGCCAGGGAGGCACCACTGGCCACGGCCGAGGAGGTGGAGCGCATCAAGTCCGCGCGAACGCTCCTCGCCTACCAGCTCCGGGCCAAGCGGCACCCGCCGCCTGACCGGGGAAATCTGAGACCCGCTGCCTTATAAGACACAGCGTCACCAAACCGGGGCTTCCGCCGGAGCCCCGCTCGTGCCCCACCCGTTCGAACGACCCGAAGGACCGCTCATGCCCCAGCTCATCCCAGCCCGTTGCCGGCGGTGCAACAGGCTCTTGCGCGACCACCTGTCCGCCCGTGCGGGCATCGGCGCCCGCTGCTCCCAGTACGAGGCCGCCGAGGCTGCTGACAGCCCCCCAGAGGCCGCGTACGACGATGCGCCTGCCGCCGCCCTCGCCGCGGTCACAGCCTGCCTCTGGGGGCTGTCGGACGACGTCGTCGAGAGCATCGTCGCCGAGGCCGACACGGACGTCACCAAGGTGCTCGCCGGCCTGCTCGCGTGGTGCATCCGCGAGACCGACGGCGGCCCGGAATGGCTGCGGTGCCTGGCGCTCGACTGGGCCGCCGAGGGGGCGGTCTGAATGGCCGTACGCCTCCGCGGTCCCCTCGTCGTCCTCGACGGCTCCGACTGTGCCGAGCTCAACCGTCACCTGGGTCAGCTCCTCGATGCCCTGGGCCGCCGCGACGGCCAGGTGCCCCGTCGCCTGGTCGAGATCCGCGAGGAGGTCCGGCGTGCCGCGATCCAGTTCCGCACGGAGCAGCTTCAGGCGCGCACGTCAGAGGCCGGTTCCGGAACCGCACGCGACACCCGAAGTTCCGTCACGCGACCTTCTGGAGTGTCAGAGCGGTTGTCTGCAGCGGAAGCAGCACAGCTGGTCGGCGTGAGCCCGGAGATGATCCGACGCTTGGCGTGCAAAGGCGACCTTCGAGGGACGCGGTCAGGCCATCGCGGCGCATGGGTGCTCGACGCGGACAGCGTGGCGACGTGGCAGGCGAGCCGTACGGAACGAGCCAACAAGGCGGCATGACATGAGGTCACCAGCCACAAAGGAGCAGCGTCCGGACGCCTGCTCGTGCGCCCAGAACCTCGCCCAGGTCGCCGACCTACTCAGGCAGGCCCTCGCGATCCTCGAGCGGCCGACCACCTACTCGCAGGGCGTCGCCCACTGGGAGCAGCAGGTCCGTGGATACCAGCGCAGACAGCACCCGCAAGACCGGGTGGGCGCTACCGACGGATCGAGCGCACCTCGGGCCGCCCGCCCGTCACTGACCCGAGGAGGGCAGTCATGAGTACCACCGAGACATCAGCGAATCTCCTCGCCCAGGTGCAGGAAATCCGCGACCGCGCCGTACAGCTCCGCACCGAGCGGGAGGCCGTGCTCAGCGCCGCCCAGGCCGAGGCCGACCGACTCCGCGCCGAAGCCGACCGCGTCCTGCAGGAGGCCGGGAGCAAGGCCGGGAAGCTCTCCACAGAGGCCGCGAATACCGAGCGCTCCGCCGAGCCCCTCGAGGAACGCGCTTTCGCCGTCCAGGCCGCTGAGCAGCTCGCCGACGTGATTCCCGCCGCCGAGGCTCACGTCGTCGCCCTCTACCAGGAGCTCGAAACGCTGGGCGAGACCATCAGCGGTCTGCAGGAGCGGATTGACCAACGCGGCATCGAACGCGAAGAGATCGGCATCGAGCTCGCCAAGGCACGGGACGCCGGCGACGTCGACCAGGTCGTCGCGGCGCGGAACCGTCTCAGTGCGGTCGACGAGGTCACCCAAGCCCTCGACGGGCAGAAGCGGGTAGCGGACGCCCGGGTCGTCGAGATCGGAACCACGGAGATGGACGGCCAGCTCGCGAAGGCGGCGAAGCGCGTGCTCGCCCTGCAGGGCGAGCAGCGGCGGGTCCTGAACTGGATCGACCCGACCCGTCCCGAGGCGCAGGTCGACGAGCTGGCGGGCCGGCTGCAGGACTACGTGAGTCTCGTCTACTTCGACGAAAAGCCTGAGCAGCTCACGTCGATGCCCGCCCCGTTCCGCCCGAACTTCGCCCTCATCAACCAGCGCTGACCAGGAAGGACCATCATGGCTTCCAAGCCCACCCCCCGCCCCAAGACCATCCGCCCCGTGACGAAGGCATTGATCTTGAAGGCCAAGGGCGACGACGATCCGGTTGCCGTGTTCTCCAGCAGCGGCAGGCTACTCGGCATCGTCGACCCCTCCAAGATCACACCCGTCAGCGACCCGGACGCCGACCAGGCCCCGGCGAAGAAGCAGCCGCAGCCGACGCGCTCCGCGCAGACCGAGGCCGCTGCCGGGGAGGACCCCGAACTCGGGATTGCCAAGGCTCGCGCGACCGCCCTGCAGATGAAGAAGGTGCTCTCCGGCGGCGACTACACGGCCGCCGAGCAGGACCAGGTCGCCCGGGACCTCAGTCGGGCGTCGCAGCGCGTCCTGAAGCACATCCTTGCCAACGGTCCGCGCCGCGCGCTCTGACCCACAGGAAGGGGACCGCCATGACCGCTCCTGACGAGGTGGTCGCGAAGTTCCACGACCTGAAGCAGCACTGGCACCTGCAGACCCGAACCGCTGAGGAGCAGGCCGACATCGGGGCGGACATGTCCGTCGCCGTCCTCGCGGCCTTCTCCCGCTGGCACGCCGACCGGGCCGCGGCCACCGCCCCGGACGAGCCGCCGTCCGACCACTGAACCAACCAGACCCCTCGCCGCGATCCTCGTCGGCGGGAAGCCCGGCACCTTCTTCCATGTCCGCCGGGCTGCGCGCCGGTCCCGTCGAGCCTCCGCCGGGGCTCCGGGGCCGGCGCGTTGCGCATTCCACCCACCCCCACCCCCTTGGAGGCACCCGTGAACCTCGTGGAGCGCTTCGTCGCCCTCGCCCAACACGCCACCGCCGACCAGCACGACGCCGTCCTGTACGCCGCCATCGCCGCCCACCACATGCCCGACGCCAGCGTCGAGGAGCAGGAGGGCCTGGCCGCGCGCCTGCAGCTCGAGGCCGAGAGCGGAGTGCGCCAGTGACGACTCCCACCTGGTCCGCTCCGGTCAACGGCATGCCGGGCAACCTGGGCGCCAGCTCGGCGTCCGCGCACCTGAACCAGTTCCTCGGCGCACATGGCGTCACGCCGGTCTACACCGGGGCCGGCGTCGCCACTCCGGTGCACGGCGGGCAGAACTTCCAATGGCACACCCCGGCCGGCAACGTCGACATCGACCAGCCGTTGACCATGTCCGGCACCACCCTGGGACGCGTCGTCCTGCCGCTGCTCCCGGCCGGCAACGGCGCCGACGTGCTGGTGACGCTGTACCCCGACTCCGCCGGGTCCCCGAACCTCTCCAGTCCGATCGCGGCCACGAAGGTCTCAGCTGCCTACCTGAACCAGGTTGCGGCCCAGGAAGGACTGCCCAACGGCGGCCCGGTGGCGACGGAGGCGAACAACAACGGCTTCATCACCGGCAGTGCCACCGTCGTCCCCTGGACGGAGCCGGCATCGGACTCAGGCGGGTTCAGCACCTTCGCGTCGTTCCTCGTGAACGGCAACTTCATCATCAGCGTGGGCGGACGCACTCAAACCGGCTCGGCGGCGTCGCTGCCCTACGTCTTCAGCACCTTCTACGCCGGCGGCGGCATGCTGTCGCAGCCCGTGCCGCAACCGGCGCTGCCGCAAGGCCTCGAGCTGGCGGCCCCCGTCGTCTGCAACGACACCATTGTCACGATCGGCGGGTACGCCACCGCCCCGACTGCCGTCGTCTACACCGCGTCCTGGAACTCCGGCACGGGAGTGATCGGGGCCTGGTCCCAGCAGACTTCCCTGCCCACGCAGATCAACAAGGGCGGTGCCGCCTCGTACGGCAGCTACGTCTACAGCGTGGGCGGCCTCGCGGGCGCTGCCCAGACGGCGACCTCAGCCGTCTACATGAACAGCGTCAACAACGGCCAGCTGGGGAACTGGACGGCCGTCAACCCGCTCCCGGTGGCGCTGTCGGCCCTCACCTGCTTCGCCGTGAACGGGTGGCTGATCGTCGCAGGCGGCGACACCGCCAGCTTCTCGGCCGTCGCCACGACCTACTTCGCCGCGATCCACGCGGACGGCACGCTGGGAACATGGCAAACGGGCCCCAACATGCCCGCTGTGGGCGACTCATATGTGCCCGGCTTCAGCTTGTGCCTCGCGGGGGATCTGCTGCTGTGGATCGGCGGCGGCACCTCGGAGCCCGTGCAGGTTCTGGCGGTCACGGCGAACGGCCTGGGGCCGTACTGGCGGCAGTCCGACTGGGTCACGCCTGCCGGGTTCACGTCCTTCGTCGTGGGTGCGTTCGACAACGGGGACGGCACCTACGACGTGGTCGCGGTCGACCCGTCGACGCCTCAGGTGTCGGTGAGCAAGCTGACCCCGGCGCCGATGGTCTCCGTTCCGCTGCCCGCCACGGGACTCACCAACGGCGCGACGTACCACGTGGTCGTGCGGACCGTGCCTGCGACGTCGGCCAGCGACTACGTGTCGATCGGGTTGATCGACAGTTCCTCGGCAGGTTCGGCCTACTCGGTCAGCGCCCTGCAGGGGAACCGGTGGTCGGGGACGTGGACGACGATCACGTCCGGTTCGTCGGTGCCGATGCAGCTGTACGACGGCTCCGCCTCGGGGAGGCTTCTGCACCTGTGGCAGGACCCGGATCCGCTGTTCAGCGTGGCGCAGTCCACTGGTTCGCTGCTGTACAACAACCAGGGCTTGCTGACGGCGCTGCTGGAGACCACCGGCAACCCGAACCCGCCGTTGAACGCGAACCCCACGTTCGTCACGACCACGTTGCCGTGGACGGCGACGGGCGGGACGCTCACCCGGTCGTCGGCGCAGACTCATGGCGGGTTCAGCTTCTCGGGGCTGCTGACCCCGGCCGGCGGGACGCAGGCGTTCGCCTCGACCGAGTTGCTGCCCGTCACCCAGAGTCCCTACGGCAACAGCCAGTGGGTGATGGGAACCGGGTGGTTCTACTCGCCGACGGGGTACAGCACGTTCAGTCTCAACATCAACTGGTTCGACCAGGGGCAGAACTACCTGTCGACGACGTTCAACACCGTCGCCCTGACGGCCGCGGCGTGGACCCAGGCCACGACGTACGGGCAGGTGCCGCCCACCGCCGCGTACTGCAGCCTCGCCCCGACGGAGCCCGGCACGCCGACGTCGTCGAACCTGCTCTACATCTCCGATGCCTTCCTTGTGCGCACCCCTGAGACGGCCGGCACGCTCTCCTCCGCCGGGACGGTCAACTACTCGCCGACTCAGCCGTGGGTGCCGGTCGGCACGACGCAGCTTCTGTGAAGGTGGACGGGATGGAGCAGCGCATCAGGCGGACGCCGCCAGCCGGGCTCGGCCCGCTGTTGAACCGGGCCCGGCTGCGGGCCGGCTATCGGCTACGGGAGGCCGAGCGCCTGCTCGCGGTCTCGCATCCGTACCTGCTGCGGCTGGAGTCGGGCGAGCGGGTGCCCTCGAGGGCGGTTGCTTCCCGGATCGCCGCTCTCTTCGTCCTGGACGACGACGAGCGGGCGAAGCTGTTCGCCGCGGCAGTCGACGACGCCGGCGCGGACCACCCGCTGAGGCGCCCGGCGTAGCCGGATCCGGCCCTTCCGCATGGTGCCCTAGGACACCACGAACCAGCCTCATAATTCAGGTTATGAGGCTACGATGGTGTGGTGACCATGCCTCAGAATCTGCCCGCCGTCCGGTCCTCGGCCGACGTCGCGCGGCCGGGCCTGTCCATCGGCGAGGAGATCGCCGACCATCTCCGCGCGGAACTCGGCACGGTCCGCCTCGGCTACCGGCGGACCGACCCGAAGGCCGACCGAATCGACCTCCTCGCCGAGCTGTGCGACCGCGACACCTTCCAGTCCGTCATCAAGTGGCTGTCGTCCGGCAAGCGTCGCTCCCAGGCCACCCGCCGGGCTTACGCCGACGACATCCGTTTCTGGGCGGGGTTCGCTGCCGACCTCGGTCGCACCCCGTTCCGGCTCGGCTGCTTCGCCTATGAGGACCTCACGGCGTGGCGTGTCCTGCAGGAAGCCCGCGGCGGCAGCGACCGCTCCATGGCCCGCCGCCTGTCGTCGCTGTCGTCGCTGCATGAGCACGCTGCCCGCCGCGACTGGCCCGGCTTGGTCAACCCCGTCGACTCCGAGGACCACCGGCCGCGCATCGACCGGCACGACACCTCGAGTGCAACGCCTGTGCTCGAGGTCCAGGAGCTGCAGGAGCTCGTGAAGGCCGCCGACAGCCCGTTCGAGGCCCTGGTCGTCCTGCTGCTGTACACACTCGCCGGTCGCGTCTCCGAGATGTGCGCCCTCGACGTGGGCAAGCGCATCGTAAAGCCCGGTCGCACCAGCCTCGACCTCACCCGCAAAGGCGGCAAGGAGCGGATCCTGCCGCTGTCTGCGAGCGTGGCTGGCCTCCTCGAACTCCACGTCGGCGAGCGCACCAGCGGGCCCCTGCTCGTGGACCCAGAGGGCCAGCCTCTCGACCGGTTCGCAGTCGACCGCACCGTCACCCGCCTCGGAAAGCGGGCGAAGGTGCTTGGCGGCCGGGACGTCACCCCGCACGTCATGCGTGCGTCCCGCATCACCCACATGATCGACGATGGAGAGCCGCTCGCCGAGATCCAGGCGTTCGCTGATCACGCCGACCCGTCGACCACCATCGGCTACTTCACACGCCGGAAGGCATCCGAACGGAACGGCCGCCTGGTCGACAAGGCGGACGACCTGTTCACAGACATCACCGACCAGTGGATCAACGCGAAGGATTCCGCATGACAGAGCAACAGCCGCGCCGCCCGTTGTCGACCAAGGTCGCGGCCTACCGCACCGTCGGCCAGACGTGGGCTGCCAGCCCGGAGGCGGAGGAAGCGCAGAAAAGCAAGGCAGAGGCTGAGGCAGCACAGCAGGAGCTCCTGGCTGCGCTCAAGGCCGCAGGCTTCAAGGTGCAGGCCCCGGACAGGGGGGTGGGCTTCACATGCGATCCCGAGACCGCCGTCGCCCTGGCGGAGTGGCTGCGCGCCCAGCCGCCGGCGAAGCCGAGGCGACGGAAGTGGTGAAGTAGACACGACGAAGCCCCGGCCGCCCACCACGGGCGCCGGGGCTTTTGCGCAGTAGGGGTCAGCCGTTGGTGACGGTGACGGTCCACGGGCACTCGGACGCGATCTTGAGCGTGTGGGTGCCAGCGCCGGTCGCGGTCGAGCTGCTGCTGCCCTTGGCGCCGAGCTCGTTCACGGGGATGTCGCCGTTGGGGTAGTCAACATAGACCTGGAAGTTGCCCTGCCCGCCCATGATCCCGGTGCAGTCGTAGGTGTAGTTGATCGTCCAGTTGTCGCCGGTGGTGAACTGCTTGGTGTTCTTGATGCCGTTCCCGGTGACTTTCAGGAGCGGTCCGGCCGGTGCGGCGGCCACAGTGGTGGGCGCGCTGTTGCCGCTGCCGGAGTTCACGACGCTGTGGGTGGTGATGCCCACGCTGGGGTTGTCGGTCGGGCTGCTGCTCGTGGTGGTGCTGCTCGACTTGTTGGTCGCCACGGCTGCGATCCCGATGATGACGACCACCGCGGCGACGCCGAGGCAACCTATCTTCGCGCAGCCAGCGCCCTTCTTCTGTGGCGCGGCCGGCGGCGGGGTCCATCCAGGCTGACCCGGCTGCGGCGTGTTCGGTCCCCAACTCTGTGACATTGCAAGGCTCCTGGCACTGAGGGTTTGGAGCCGCCACCATGTCAGGGGCTGAGGGACCTACCTGTGAGTTGTGTCAGGTTCGTGATCAGGATGCGGCGTTTTCGTGTGCTGTCGGATCCGGTCGCCGAGCGAGGGGCCGAGGTCGCGTCAGCCTTTGAAGTCGTCGTGTGGCTGCTTGGCGCCGGGCGGAGTCGATCTGGCGTAGCGTGATCACGTCTTCGCTGTCCGCTGTACCGCTTCATCTGCTGTTCGTGGACGCGACCCATCCAGGGGTACCCACAATCTGAGTACCCCTCCGTCCCGAACGGGAGATCAGCATGGCTCAGGGCACCGTGAAGTGGTTCAACGCGGAAAAGGGCTTCGGCTTCATCGAGCAGGACGGCGGCGGCCCGGACGTCTTCGCGCACTACTCGGCGATCTCGGGCAACGGGTACAAGGAGCTGCAGGAGGGCGAGCGGGTGACGTTCGACGTGACCCAGGGCCAGAAGGGTCCGCAGGCCGAGAACATCGTCCGCGGCTGACCCCAGCACAGCAGAAGGCCCCGGCAGCCCCGTACTCGGGTGCCGGGGCCTCGTGCTTCCCTCAGCCCGCTTCAGTCGACTCGCTCGACGTCGCGCCTTCGCCGCCGATCTCGATCACCGTGTCAGCGCTCGCCAACCCCTCGGCGTTCGTGTCCGCCTCGGTGGCCGCAGTGGTCTCCTCGGCTCCGGTGGTGTTCGTGCTGGCGTCGCCCTTGTTGGCGCCGCCACCCGACCAGTCAGGCATGTGCTTCCCCCTCCGTGTGGTTCCCGGGCCCCGTTCCGAACCTCCCCAGGCCCCCTGGGGCACAGGCCCCGGCTGCCCTTGCGGGCGCCGGGGCCTGTTTCAACTCAGTTGTTCGTGAAGGTGATCTTCACGAAGTGCCCCCCGTCAAGGGACATGCAGTCCCCGCCGAAGGTCCATGGGGTTCCCGAGATAGACGTCAGGTATCCCTTGTAGGTACCCGGGCAGATGGAACGGGCGTCCTGGATGTCCATCCAGCCTGTGTTGGAGCTTCGATTGCCGTCCCAGACGTAGCAGTAGTGTCCGTTGCCGCTGCCGTAGTCAATCCTGACGACGTCCGACAGGTTGCACGTGGAGTTCACGACCGTGGCGCTGGCCGGGCTTGCAGCGACAAGGCCAGCGGTGGTGAGGCCGGCCGCGATGGCTCCGGCTGCCAGGGTGCGCTTGGCCTTTCCGAGCTTGAGCATGGTGTTCTCCCCCAGTGTGTGGCGGCCCCCGTTGGAGCCCGTTGGACATTCCCCGTCTTCGTCCGCGTATCAGCTTGCGGTTCGCGGGCAGGCGTTGGAACGGCGTTGACTGGCCGTTCCCTTGGCGCTTCGCTGTTGTGCCAGCCGTGCGCGAAGCAGCAGGACCAGGCTGCCTGGACAGTCGTGTGGAGTCTCGTTTTCCGTACAAGTCCGTACACCCGTGGCCGGCACGACGGCGCACTCGCCCGAGCGAACATCCGGGACAGCCGCCTGCTCGCTCACCCCAGTCTTGCCAGCACTGACCTCCGCTCCCAGGCTTTCGGTTGGAACCGGTTGGATCCGGTTACGGGCTCGGCGAGGCCAGCACGTCGGATTGGTACGCCTGCCCGGGTGAACACCAGGGCGGCCGGGGGCTCGTTCACCCGGTATGAGCACCTGCGACTGCCCGCCGCCCGACCGTGACCCGTGCCCCGACTGCCGCGGCTGGGGCTACCAGCCCGGCACCACCGGTACGGATCGGCCGGCCTGCCCGCGCTGCCACGGCCACGGCGGGCAGACCCCGCACGACCTCGGCTGCCCAGTGTGGGGGCCGGTTGTGCTCGCCCCCGGCCCGGTTGCCGATCCGCAGCAATGAGCCCCGCCTGGACAACCCCGGCGGGGTCACTGTGTACCGGGTGCGGGATTCGAACCCGCACGTCCTCTCGGACAAGCGCTTTTGAGGCGCCAGCGTCTGCCATTCCGCCAACCCGGCCAGAGCAACATCATCGCAGCAAGAGGCGCCGGGCTGGCAACCGGCCGGATGCCAGTGTCTGACGGGGGTATCCCTTGCATCCGCGCGCCCTTGACGTGGCGTCTGCTCGGCCACGACGGTGTCCGGGACCGATCCATGCGCTGACAACGGAGGGATCACCATGGACGAGCCACTGGAGTACATCGGCGTCGACCCCAACACGGACGACCGGGACTCGCCGACGGTTTGGGTCGACCACGACACCGACGAGATCATCGTCCAGGGGTACAAGGCCGGCGAGCAGCTGCGGCAGAAGGTCCACGACTGCCCCGCCCCGCGCCACCAGCCCGGCATCCCCGAGCACGAGGACGTCATCCGCATCCCGGCCCGCATGGTGCCGATCCTCCGAAAGGCTTGCGATGTCGCAGAGGGACTGGACGGCTGACGACCCGTTCGAGGTCTGCCGCTCCTCCGCCGTCCACCTCGAGCTCCGGGACGTCTACGGCGTCCCCGGCGAGGCCGAGCGGTTCGCCCTCTTCCAGCAGACCGGCCGCCGCGACCCCGACCTCGACCGGGTCAAGCGCGCCGGGTGGATGACCACTGTCCGCGACATGGTCGCCCGCGGCGTCGTCGTGCGCCGCGCCCGGGTCGTGTCCGAGCCCGTCACCGATTACATCAAGTTCGAGCACGCCGGCACCGAGGACAACCTCAACGCCGGCGAGCTGGTGCGGTGGCTACCCCGCCACCAGGCGGCCGACCTCCTGCTCCCGGCCGCGGACCTGTGGATGTGGGACGACGAGGCCGTGCAGTTCACGTTCTTCTCCGGTGACGGGCAGGTCGTCGGCCGGGAGTGGTGCCTCGAACCGAAGGCCGTGGAGGCGGTCCGCTCCGCGTTCGAAGCCGTGTGGGAGCGCGCCGTCCCGCACGAGCAGTACACGCTCCGCTAGCCCGACTGGCAGGCCCGCTAACCCATGGCCAAGTCCCCCTCGTCCAGCGCCCAGGCTGCCCGCGAACGGGTCGCCGCGCAGATGCGGGAGCTGCGCCTGGACGCGGGCCTGTCCGGTCTGGAGCTGTCCTCCCGCTGCGGCTGGCACTCGGCGAAGACCAGCCGGATCGAGCACGCCAAGATGGCGCCGTCCGACGCGGACATCCGGGCCTGGTGCACCGCGTGCGGCCAGGAGACGGCGGCCACGGATCTGATCGCGGCCAGCCGTGAAGCCGATCAGATGTACGTCGAGTGGAAGCGTCAGCAGCGCGGCGGGATGCGCCGGCTGCAGGAGAGCGCCCGGCCGCTGTACGAACGCACCCGCGTGTTCCGCGTCTACTCCTCCACCCAGGTCCCGGGCCTGCTGCAGACGCCAGGCTACGCGCGGGCGCTCCTGACGGCGATCACCGGGTTCCGGCAGGTGCCGAACGACGTCGACGCCGCGGTCGAGGTCCGGCAGCAGCGCGCCGAGGTGCTGCGCCAGGGGAATCACCGCCTCGTCGCGCTCGTCGACGAGGGCGTGCTGCGGCGCCGGGTCGGCGGCCGGGAGGTGATGGCCGAGCAACTGGCCCACCTTCAGGAGGCGATGACACTGCCGTCGGTCGCGCTCGGGGTGATCCCGTTCTCGGCCGACTGGACCTCGATGTGGACGCAGGCGACGTTCCACATCTTCGACCAGGAGATGGTGAGCCTGGAGACGCTGACGGCGTCGCTGACCATCACCGCGCCGGGCGAGGTGGAGCTGTACGAGCGGGCGTTCACCGAACTGGGTCGGATGGCGGTCTACGGGCCAGCCGCTCGGAAGCTGCTGGACGCCGCGGCCGAGGCCCTGGACTAACCCGCGCGCAAAAGGCCGCAAAACCGTGGAGGCCCATATCAGACCCTCCCTACTTTCGGTGACATGGCAGTCACCGCATCCTCCACTGCGGCCGTGTCGCCGCCCCGCCCTGCTCCTGATCCCGATGTCGACCGTGCCGTGTGGGAGCGCCTGCGCAGCACAGCCTTCAAAGGCCACCTGCTCCCGGAGGGTTTCGCGCTCCTGGACCAGCTGCACGACCTCTACCCGCACTGGCGGACCGAGTGGTGACGCCGACCGTTGAGCTGGCCACGGGGCGCTGTACAGGCTGCGGCGTGTCACCAGTGCGCGGCCAGCTCGTGAACGAGGTGGAGACGAACTCGGCCCCGTTCTGGGTGAACGTCCGCTGTCCGGTGTGCGTCGACGTCCAGTTGCGGCTGTCGCCGGCGCCGTCCGGCTTCCACGCCCGGCGGGGTCGGTGACCGTGGGCGCCTACTTCAAGGTCTCGCACCCGTACCCGGAGGTGCCGCGGTTCACGTGGCCCGAGCCTGGCGTGCGGACGTGGTCGCCACCGGAGAAGTCCTTCTTCGGGCCGTGCACCGGTGCATCCTCCTGTGAGAGCCGCAACGCCTGCCCCGTGGGTGTGATCACCACGCTCGGCGGCGGCCCTCACGGCTGTGACTGCCCTTGCCATGACGAGCAGCGGAAGCAGGCAGCCAGTAGGAAGGCGGAGCCGCGGCCGGCCGTTCCGTGGTGGGACGAGATCCGGGAGAAGCCCGAGTGGAAGCGGGGCGCCTTCGGATGAGCTGCCTTCCCGGGTGCTTTCGTGCCGCTGCGCGCCCCGGGCGGGCCTGTCCGCATCCATCAGGGAGAGCGTGCGGACAGCAAAGAGCCCCCGTGCACCGGGGTGTGCGCGGGGGCCTCGACTGCTCGGACAGCGGGGCTGGGCCTAGAAAATGATGACGGTGGGCTGCCGTCCCGGAAACGCCGGCACTTCCATCGTTCCCAGACACCGGTAGGGCGTCCCTTCGTTCACGCAGATCGGATCCCGGTCAGGCGTGATTGCGTCCTCCGCGATCGTGATCTTGCCGCCAAAGCGGTCCGAGTAGATCGCGACACCCACGCCGCGGATCGTCGTCTGGGTCTCTCTGTGATCCACGCTGATGGTCTTCGGGAAGTCGCCGCCTTCGCCGTAGTCCAGGTTCAGCCGGACGATGGCGCTGCCGGCGACGATGATGCGCAGGTTGACGGTCGGGATGTCGGCGGCCCGCGGGCGCCCTACTGCGGTGGTGGGGAGGCTGGCGAGGGCTGTGGCGGCGAGGATCGCGGCGGTGGTTTTCAGGGCACGGATCACGGTCATCCCTTCGTGTTCGGGTGTGCCGAGACAGTACGAGCCGGATGCCAGGACTGCGGGGAGCGTCGCCCTGGGGGCTGGTGTCGCTCCGCCGATCGACCCACCCGCGCAAACGTGAAGGCCCCCGACGCTTCGGACTCAAGCGTCGGGGGCCTCGTCGTCCGAGCGAGGTGGCCGCCCCGGATGCAGCATGAAGCGTCCGGCCCCGGGGCAGGGACCGGACGCTGCGCCACGCCGGGGGTCGGAATCCCGGCGCCATGAATGTGTAGCCGTCGCCCGGTGCGCCGAAACGGGCTCCAACCGACAGGGTGACGACACCTGCGGGTCCATCCTTCGCGGCGGAGAGCCGAACGCGGATGCGATCACCGTGCGGGCGTCGGAGGCTGGTCGGCATGACCGAGTCGTCCCACGCTGAGCACCATCACGCCCATGTTGTCGTTCACCCTGTCCAGGCTGATGCGTCGCCCCCGTACCGGCGGGTGGACATCCTCGGCGAGTACGTCGGGAAGGCGTACGGCATCGGGGACGTGTCCGAGTTCTGCCGCCGCGCCGGCCTGGACGAGCTCGACCTCGACGCCGAGCGGATGGTCGAGTGGATCGGCGGCGGCTTAGCCCAGCAGGGTGCGTCCGATGTAGCGGAACCCGTGGATCTTCCGCTCGGCCATCCAGTCCTCAAGAGCGGTGCGGTCCTGCACCGCCTCCAGATGTGCCGCCGGTTCCGCGGTGGTGACGCGCCGAGTGGCCCAGCGCAGAGCCTCCCGGGCGGTGGACGGCTCCATCGCTGCGCGCTCCCGCCACAGCGTCTGCCGCTGCCGCAGGAATACCGCCGCGGGCGTTGACGCGTCGGGGCCACCGGCTGCGATCAGTGGCGGCCGTGAAGTATCCAGTCATCGCGCGGTCCATGCCGGCGCCCATGCTGTACCGCCTTCCGGGGAACCCCTTCAGCACCTACCCCTTGCGGGCGCTTCCACCCCTTGCGGGCGGTCGCGCTCGGGCCGACCGTCAGTCGCTCGCATGGTCCACGGCGGTTGCTCCCCCGTCGCCTGCCGGGCTTGATGGGTACGACGCGCGTCCGGGCTTCCCACCCGTCGACCGCGCCCTGCCGTGCGGCGTCCACGCAACCGCCCGGCAACGGGAGCCCTGGTACACCTCATCCGGGGCTCCCGCCCAGACGGCACGAAGAAGGACCACTTCAGCTCCGTTGGTGCCGGCCCATGGCCGGGTGCAGGCTGGAAGGGCAGCGGGTCGCCGAGACTGACTGCCGAAGGGAGTCACGTCGTGATGGAGGCAGCGGACATTCGCGAGTGGCGTACACAGCAGGTCGTCGATCCCGGCGGCCACAAGATCGGAGCTCTGGAGTCCATCTACGTGGACACGAGCACCGACGAACCCGCTATGGCCACCGTGCAGATCGGCCTGCCCACCCGGCACCGCCTGGTCTTTGTCCCCTTGGACGGTGCGATCGTCGGCCCCGACTACGTCAAGGTCAGCTACGACAAATCGCTGGTCAAGGGCTGCCCCGCGATGGGTACCGACGACGTGCTCCCCGCCACGGAGGAGCAAGCGATCTTCCAGCACTACGGCCTCGACTACCAGGCCGGCGCCGCCGGCGAGCGGCAGCTCGCCCGCCGCTGACCCCCACAGAGGAGGCGCCCGCCATGGTCCTGTTCCTGGCCTTGATCATCGTCGCGGTAGCGCTCGGCATCATCGGGGCCGTCGCGCACGGGCTGCTCTGGCTTCTCGTCATCGGCGTCGTGATTCTCGCCCTCGACCTGATGTTCGCCGGGTGGCGGTGGCGGCGATCGGGACGCACCGCGCAGCGCTAGGCACGCCGCAACGTACGAGGGGCCCCGGCTCGTCGACCGGGGCCCCTCTTGCCTACAGCGTACGTGTGTTCTACTTCCCGCCCCGCAGGTCCCTGTAGAGGCCGCGCACGACGAGCGCCATGATGGCGAGCGCCAGGGCCGCGAGTCCGAGGGCGACCGCGGTCATGGCGACAGCGAGCAAGACGCCGGCGACGACCCCGAGGACCGCCGTCCAGCCAAGAACTTCACGAACATCCGGGCCACGACGCCGCGCCTGCGGGGCGGCGTAGTGGTTGTGCACGATGATCGGCTGCTGCTGTCCGCCGTAGGGCTGTACCGGCGCGTTCTGGGGCGCGGGCATCCAGGCGGGGCGCTCGTACGGCGGCTCGACCGGCCAGCCGACCGGAACGTCGGGTGTGTGTTCACTGCGGTAGGGCATGATGCGGGTCCTCTGGTCCATGTGGAGTGGGTCGGGGGTTCCGGGGCGGTCCTGTGCTTTGAGCGGCTTCGGGGCCGCCCCGGGCTGCTACTTCTGCTTCTCGGCCTTGGCCTTGGCCTCGCGGGCGATGGCTTCCTCGGCGAGGCGGTCGAGCTGCCGCTCGAGCTTGCCGACGGGCTTCCTGCGGACGACGCGGACACTCGCGCGCAGCATCAGTCCGAGGCCGCGCATGGACTCGTCGAAGTTGTAGTGCTCGGGGCGCGGCCGGTCGTGGTCGGACATGGTGGACTCCTTCTCTCGTGGTCACGGATAGTGATCAACGTTGGGCAGGGAGGGAGGCAGTCCCTTCTGGGGACGTGCGTTCTAGGGCTGCTGAGCGGCCTGCAGGAGGGGTGCCTCCCTGACTCCCTGGCAGGCCATCAGCGCAGATCAGATCGAGGGAGGCAGTCCAGGGAGGCATTCAGGGAGAACTCCCTCCCCTCCCTGCCGCCTCCCTGTCACTCGTCGTAGTCGTCGGCCTCTTCGAGAGCCCGATTGGCAAGCGCATCGAGGACGAGCTGACGGTCGACGACCATCACGCCGTCCGACTTCCGCGGCTCCGCGCCGACGTCCGTCAGGAACGTCTTCAGGTCGGTGAAGGTCCAGTCCGCGTACTCGGCGCGGTTCCGCTCGGCCAGGCGCTGCAGCACGATCTGGGTGCGCACCCGCGGGGCGTCGAGGACGTCCGCGATGTTCTGCAGGTGGTCGATCTGCTCGCCCTCGGCGACCTGCGACGCGGTGTCGACGGCCGTCCGCCGCTCCTTGGCGCGGTCCGCGATGGCCGCGGCCTCGTCGCCGTTGATGTAGTGCGTGCGGATCGTCTTCGACACCTGACCCGGCGCCAGCTCCACGCCGCTGCCCGCGACGACGAGTGTGCCCTTGTCCAGGCCCTGCCTGAGCTTGTGCGGGGCCGCGCCGGCGTCGACCGGGGCGTCGCCGAGCGCCATCTTCGACTGCTGCTCCGTGCCCAGGGCGAGCGAGGCCCGGATGTGGTTGCCCTCGCGGGAGCGCTTGGGGAGGTTCTCGTCGGTCGGGTCCTGCGTGCCCTCCCAGATGGTGACGTTGACCGCGCGCCCCTGGTCGTGGATCGCCTTGACCGCCCGGAAGTACCGCGATGTGGCCCGCTTCCCGCCGTACGGACGCTTGTCCGGGCCGACCGCAGGCGACCCGTACGCGACCTGGGCCTCGTCGACGACGAAGACCAGCGGCCGGAAGTTCAGGTCGGTGTGGGCCATGTCGCGGGTGATGCCCTTGTTCGAGCCGGACTGCTCGACCAGCGCGATCCTGCGTTCCATCTCCTCGACGCCAGCCTCGGCCATGTGCGTCGCCGCCATGACGTGCTCGTCGGTCGGCCCCTGGATCAGCACCGTGGCCAGCCCGAGGAACATCCGCCAGTCCCCGACGCCCTTGAGGTCGGCGATCCGGAACTCGACGAACGGGTCCAGCGCGAGCCACAAGGCCAGGGCGCGGAGCGCCGCGGTCTTGCCCTGGTTCGACAGGCCGGTGACCAAGATGTGCATCTGAAACAGCGACAGGCTCGCCAGGTCTCCGCGCAGATCCTGGCCCCATGGGGCGCGGCCGTCGTAGTAGTCGGCGGTGAGGTCGGGGTCGACGACGAGCGGGGATGCGCCGATCGGCTCGTCGAGGGCACCACTGTCGGCGATCCACAGGCGCACGGTGCGGGGAGCTGGCGGGATGGTGATGAACAGCTCGTGCTCGTGGCGGCCAAGGTTTTCGGCCAGCTTGCGGCGCCGGTTCTGGATCTCGTCGGTGGAGACGCCGGACGGCAGGGTGACGTCGACCTCGACACCGCACCCGGCGGGCCGGATCAGCGACAGCATCTGCGCAGCGCTGTCCGACATGGCCTGGATCGACTTCTTGAGCTGGGAAATGCCCAGGTCGCGCAGGGCGACGACCACGATCGACGGCGTGATGGCCTCCGTGGTGCGCTCCGTCTCGGGCAGCACCCACCGGGGCACGGTGCCGCCCTGCTGGCCGGCCCGCCAGAACGACAGCAGGATCAGCACCGGGGCGAGGTAGACGCCGATGCCGAACACGACGGCGGCGATGACGACCAGGTCGCGGACGATGACGATCGCGAAGAACAGCGGCAGCAGCAGGTCACGGGGCTGCTTCTGCGCTATCGCGAGGATCACGCCCGTGAGCAGGAGCGACCCGGTGCCGATGGCGAGGGACCACAGCAGGGCCTTCGCGAGGCGCAGCGGGGCGTGCAGGAGGTCCATGCGGCGCTGGTGGCGTGAGGCGCGGAACTGGGCGGCGCGCTGCTCCCACTCGGCGGCGACGTCGTGCTGGCCGAGCTCCTCGGCGGTGCGGATCATGCGCTGGTGCCGGGACGTCGTACGGCTCTCCCAGGCCCGTTTGGCGAGGACCCGGGCACCGGCGGCGGTGTACATCCCGTGACGGACCGCCAGGAGGCCGGCAGCGCGCGTTCTCGGGTGCGTGGCGACGTGGTGGACACGGGCGGCGGCACGGCGGTGCACGCGCGGCCGGACGGGCTTCGTGCACGCCTGGACTACCTCACCCTCGACGACGCGAGGGATCGCGTCCTCTGGCACGGCGTCGGCGGGTTCGGTCCGCGGGGCGGATGGAATGGTCAGCCGCTCGAACCGCGCCGGCGGCAACACCGTGCCGTTGGCCTTCTTCGGGGTCTCGTCGGTGATGCTCACTGCGGGTTCTCCTCGTCCTGGGTCTGCCACCAGCGCTGGACGGTGCGCGTTGACACCCCGAACCGCTTGGCGATTTCGGCGACGACCGCGTCCGGGTTGTCGCGCATGTAGGCGATGCCGTCAGCGCGGCGCCGGCGGGCGGCCTCGGTGCGCTCGGCGAAGGCCTCGGGGACGGCCTGTGCGGGCTCCTGCGACAGTGCGGCGACAGTCGGAGCCACCTGCGGCTCTACGACAGCCGTGGCGTCGGCGACAGGCCGGGCGAAGCCGAACGGTGTCCGCGGCACCGGCACCGTCTCCGCGGGCTCCACAACAACCGGTGCAGGCTCCTGGAAGACGGGTGCCAGCGGCATCGTCACGGGCTTCTCCCAGACGACGGGATCGGCGGTGCGGGTCACCGGCAGCTCGGTGCCCGAGGTCAGCTCCAAGTTGGCCAAGCGGTCGGACTGGGTGACGGCCAGGCGCTGCGCGTCGGCGTTCTCGTGCACGCGCTCGACCCGGTGCCACTCCCCGGCCATGGCCTCGTTGATCCGAAGCTCCGTCACCTGGTCGGCCCAGGACTGCGTCAGGGTGGTGAACCGGTCCTTCGCCTCCGGGCTGTTCGTCTCCAGGAGCAGCTTCAGCGCAAGGCAGCCCTTGGCCAGGGGCGGGACGATCGCGGCGATGACCGCGACCGCGACGCCGTGACCGCCGAGGAGCTCCGAGGTGGCATTGATGGCGGCGGCGAGACCCGCGAGGGCCCAGCTGACGGCGGCGAGCCGGATCCGCCAGTCGACGCGGTAGCGGAGCTCGTGCTGGACGGCGACGGCGATGAGCCAGGCGCTGTCGAACATGCCCGCGACCGCGTAGGAGACCGGGTTGTGGGTGCCCAGCAGCGCGAGGACGTTGAACGCGGTCCAGCCGGCCGAGCCCAGGATCATCAGGCCGGTGAGGTGGCCGAGCAGACGAAGAATCTTGCCGTACATCAGCGCGACCCCTTGGGGTGCATCACGCGCCATCCGAGGGTGAGGACAACGCCGGCGGCGAGCGCGGCCGGCGTGTGCAGCAGCCAGACGACCACCGCGACGACGACGGCCAGGGGCACGGGCGTGGTGGTGAACAGCGCGAGCAGCAGGCCGGCCAGGAGCAGCGTCGACGGCCTGGAGCCCGACAGGTTGAAGTGCATGGCTTGTCCTTCCGGGAAGAAGGGGCGGGGCTGGCCGGGAGTACAGCCCCGCCGGTCTTGGGGGTGTCAGCGGCCGTAGTGGGCGCGGGTCGCGGCTTCGGTGCGGGCGACGGTGCTGGCCTCGCGGTCGGCCTGCCGGACGATCGCCGCGGCGACGTTGTGGCCGCCGGTGCCGGCGGGCAGCTGGCTCATGGCGTCGCGGACGGCGTCGGTCGGCAGCTCGTGCAGCGTGCGGACGGCCTGCGTCTCGGCGCTGGAGGAGTTGGCGAGGTCGTAGGTGAGGATCGCCTCGGCGGCCGTGTCGCTGGCGGTACGGGAGAACAGGCCCATCACGGGCTCCCTTCAGGGGTTGGTGGCGCAGGACGGATGGGTTAGGCGGGCCAGACCGCGGGCGGCCAGCTGCGGTCGAGCAGGCGGTCGAGGAGCTGGTCGACCCGACGTCGGATCTGCGGGGCCAGCGGACGGGCCGTGAGCTCGATGCGGGGCGGGCAGGGCTTCGGGCTGTTCTTGGGCATGACGGGGCCTTCCTGGGGCGTGTGGGTGTGAGAGGGGTGCGGGGCGGTGACATCGGCCCTACGGGCTGCCTTCCGCCCCGCTGACGTGTGATCAGAGGACATTGCGGGCGGAGCTACTGCTGGTCGGCGTCGCGGTCGGGCGGCCACGGCCAGTCAGCGGGCATCCCCGCCGGCCTGGTCGCGTCGGCCACGGCCTGCCGGGTCCGCTCGACGTCGTCGGCGAACTCCCGCAACCGGCCCGCGTGCTCGACGAGACCGTCCGCCAGCTCGTACAGCTCGGCGTGGGTGAAGGTGCCGTAGTCGTCGCCCAGGTCCACGTTCGCCCTCGGCAGGAAATCCACCGAGGAGTACGGGTCCTGCACCACGGAGAACGCGAGGATCTCGAACGCCTTCCCGCCGGCGTGCACGGGGAGCGGGATCTCGATGCCCACGTGCCTGACGTCGACCGGGTGCAGCGGGTACGGCTCGTGCTGCTGGTTGCACCACGCCGGTTCCGGGATCGTCATCCGGCCGCCGCGCCAGAGCGGAACCGTGACGGTCTTGGGGCGGCGCTTCCAGAGTCGGGGGCTCATCGCTGGGCCTCCGCAGCTTGGCGGGCCTGCTCGGCGGCCTGGGCGGCTGCGCGTGCGGCCTCCATGTGGGCCTGCGCCTGGGCGGCGAGCGCGGCGTGCGCCGCAGCCGCCTCGGCGATCGTCGGCTGGTCGCTCATGACTGCACCGCCTTGGTGGCGCGGACGACCAGGTGGCCGAGCAGGTAGCGGCCCTCGGCGTCACGACGCTCCTCCGTGGCCGCGAGCGCCCACAGCAGGTCGGTGATGGGCGGAAGGACGCGCGGCGTCACACGGGCCAGCGCAGCACTCTCGGTGGGACGCGGGATGCGGCTCTTCTTCACGCCGATCACCGCCCCACGTAGGCGCGGTACGCCGCCTGGTCGCCGTCGAGGACACTGGCACCCGTGGCGCGGCAGTCGCAGCACACCTGGTCGCCGTTGCCGTCGACCGCGAGATCGGCGACCGGCCAGTCCCGCTCGCACTCGTAGCAGCGGCCGGTCGTGTCCTCGGGCAGCTCGTCGACCGCCCGCTCGATCAGCTTCGCGACGTCCGCGAACTCCCCGGCGAGGGTGAGCAGCTGCTTGCGGGTGGTGGCGCGGACCAGCAGCGCCTCGTCCATGTCGCGGATCCCGAACACCGAGATGTGCCGGCCACCGTCGCCGTCGACGACGAGCTCGGTCGAGAGCTCCAGATCGCCGCCGATCACGGTCTTGTCCAGGAAGCGGGTGCACAGGCCCGGGTGGCCGTAGCCGTCGCAGTTGGGGATCAGGCACGGAGAGTAGTGCGACTCCCGCAGATCTGCGGGAAGCGTCGCGGGCGTGACCTGCGCGTTCATCGGGCACCGGCCAGGGTGTTCAGCTCCTGCTCGACGGCCTCCGGGTTCAGGTCCAGCTCGACGCGACGGACCTTCAGGCTCGGGGCGCTGGCCTTGACCGGGATCGGGCCGAGACCGTTGGCCTTGAAGATCCGCTTGATCTCGTCAAGATCGGCAACAGTGCGGCCGGACGGCTCGCGGGTGATCTCCCAGCCGGAGTAAGTGCCGACGCGCAGCTTGGAGAGGATCCCCTTGGCCTTCCGCTTCGCGCGGTCAGCGGAGCGGGCCTCGTCGCACGCCCGGAAGTACAGGCGGGCGGCCTCGGCGATGTCCTCCGCCGGCGGCATCTCCTGCTCGGTGAAGAACTCGGACGTGTCCGGCTCGACCACGGCGGGCGCGGGAACCGGGGCGCGGAACTCGGCGATCGATTCGGAGAGGCGTGCGAGGACCGCGCGGAAGCCGCCGCTGCGGGCGGACTTGCGAGGCGTGAGAAGGTTGATCACAGCCGGACTCCCTGTTAGCGCAGGTGGTTCGGTCAGGCCCTCGTCTGGTGTTAGCGCACCAGGCGGGGGCCGCTCCGTTTTCCGGAGCGCCGTAACCTTGTACGGACACGGTATCCACAAACCATGTACGGACACAAGAGGTTCTGTCAGAATCCCTGTGACACGACAGGGAGACCGATGGCAGAGAGCACCGACCACACGCACGCTGCGCAGTTCCGCATCCCGCGGGTGCTGTGGGCCGCATACGGCCGGATCGCCGACCGACTGGACACCGATCGGACCGCGCTGCTGCTCGACCATGTCCGCGCCGACATCCGGGAGCACGGCGACGAGGCGGATCTCGCCGATCTAGAGCAGGCCGAGCGGGAGTTGTCGGAGCGTCGGGCGCGCAAGGGTGGCCGGCCGCGGCGCACAAGCGATTGACGGGCCAGCAGCGGGCCAGCGGGACATGATCGTTTAGCACTCGGGCCAGCAGCGGGCCAGCAGCGCCCGGTTTGACCGTTCCCCAGAGACACAGAAAGCCCCAGCCGGAGGTGTTTTCCCTGGCTGGGGCTTGATCGTTGAGTGGGGCGCGTGGGGCTCGAACCCACAACCTACGGATTAAAAGTCCGCAGCTCTGCCAATTGAGCTAGCGCCCCGGGACCGCGTGCGGCCCGGCCGGCGGGAACCGGCCAGGCGTAGCCTACCTGGTAGAGCGCGTCCGCCGTACGGAACCGCCCGGGGGTGGTTCGGTGTGGTGGGGGACATGAGGCTGATACGGCAGATCAAGCACAAGCGGATCGTGTTCGGCGCTGCTGCGGCAGTCGCCGCGATCGTGCTGATCAACGTGGGGGTGTCGTTCTCGGACGCGTTCGACCGGACGGACGCCGGGGAGGTCGCCGTGGTCCGCAACGGCGGGCCCTTCGACGACCGGAACATCCGGCAGGTGATCCAGCCGGCCTCCGGGCTGACCTGGATCGGCTGGTACTCCGAGAGCCACAAGTACCCCGCGCAGCAGCGGTTCTACACGATCACGGCGGACCCCAAGCGGGGTGACCGGCCGGGCGTGGACGTGGTGTCGACGCCCTCCGCCGACGGCGTGCAGATGGGCATCGAGGGCACGCTCTACTTCTCGCTCAATCTGGACGACAAGACCCTGCGCGACTTCGACAACAAGTTCGGCACCCGTACCTTCAACTCCGTCGACGGCCAGGCCTACCACGCATGGGACGGCGACGCCGGCTGGTCCGCCTTCCTGGACGCGATCGTCCGGCCGGTGATCGACAACGACCTGCGGCAGCAGATCGGCAACTTCCGCTGCGCGGAGCTGGTCTCGTCCTGCGCGCTGGTGCAGAACAACAGCAGCGCCACCACGTCCACGGGGAGCACCGCCGCGACGAACAACTCCAACATCGCGGCGGTCCAGAACGCGATCAACACCTCCCTCACCCAGGACCTGCAGAGCACGCTCGGCGACAAGTTCCTGGTCGACCTGCACTTCGACCTGGTCAGGGTGAGCCTTCCGGACGACGTGCAGGCCGCCGTCGACAAGGCGCAGGCCGCCTTCGCGGCGGTGTCCGAGGCGCAGGCCCAGGTCGCCCAGGCCAAGGCGAACGCCCAGGCGAACGAGATCCGGCAGCAGGGCTACGCGGCCTGCCCGGCCTGCGCGACGATCGACGAGATGAAGGCCATCCCGCCGACCGTCACCACCTTCGCCCCCGGCTCCGGCTTCGCGGTCACGCAGCCGGGCGGGAAGTAGCGGCCGGCGAAAGCCCGGGGAGGGCAGCCGCTCACAGCAGTGCCCGGCGGACCCGTGCGAGCCATGCCTCGACCGGTCGTTCGTCGGGCGCCGCCGGGAGCACGCCGGTGCGGTCGAACGCGGCCTCCGCCTCGGCCAACCGGGACTCGGCCTCGGCCGGGTGCAGGGCCAGGCGCTCGGCGTCCGCGCGGAGCCGCTCCGGATCGTCCACCCGCACCCGCAGCTCACCGCTGCGGTGCAGGTGGACGCCCTGCGCCAGCAGCCGCAGCAGATGGCGGGCGTGCTTGGCCAGCCGGGCAGGCGAGGCGTCGCCGCGGCCGTCCTTGGCGACCAGCTTGCGGAACTGCTGGGTGGCGTAGCCGAGGTACGCGTTCCGCACGGCGCGCCCGCTCAGGAACGACGACCGGACGGCGATGAGCTCCTCGCCCAGCGGGGTGCGCACCAGATAGCAGTCGTCCGGCAGCCACACCAGCTCGGAGGCGGTCGGGTTGGCGCTCAGCGCGAGCCGGCACCACTTGGCGGCCTCGTGCAGGGTGCGGTCGGGCGCGGTGCTGACCAGCGACTCGCCCGGTCGGTGCAGGCCGAAGAGGCGTTCCGTCGGTACGACGAACAGGCCCAGCCGGTCCACGTCGGAACCGGCGTGGGCGAGGCCGTAGGCCGTCGAGCCGACGACGCCCTCGAGCAGGACAGTGTTCGATTCCGCGTTCATCGTGCGAGTGTCGCGGGCCTGCCCCGCGCGCAGCCACTGGATTTGCGGTGGCCCGGCAAGGGGCCGCGAAAAAAGTCATTGCGGGTCCCGAGCGGGTCTGCTTACTGTGTTCGCACACTGAAAGGAGGTGATCCTGAGTTGAGTACAAACGCAACTGCGCACGTCAGCGCGCACGACTCGCTCGGGCGCGCCTCCGTGGAGCGTACGGCCTAGCCGCAGCCCCACGGACGTCAACGCGCAGAAGTTGTCGCACCCCCGGGACACCCTCAAAGCGAGGCCCCGGGGGTTCGGCATTTCTGCGCAGCTTCATGGCGGGCCTGCCCCCAACCCGACGACGCCCCGCCCGAACGCTGGCTCAAGGGCCAGGACACCACCCGACGCCGCCAGTGCGACACCGTCCTGACCCGGCGCGCCGCGTCGCGATCTGGACCAAGGCGACCAACGAGGTCGCCGAGGCCCCGACACCGGCGTCCACCTGCGGCCCGGCACACTCACACGCGACGGCAAGGACTTCGAAGCCCGCCACGCCCGCGTAAATTGCGTACCCCCTGTCCTGCGTTCCGCGTAATTCGGGGGCTCTGGAGTCCCTGAAGGGTGGACCACCGTCCGCCGCGAGCTCGACCGGCTCCACCTCGGCACGTTCACCGGCCCTACCGGCCTGTTCCGCCAGGTCACCACCCTCACCAAGCCCCAGACCGACCTCCTGACCAGATCACCGCTCTCGGCATCCCCGCACCGAAGCAGATCATCGCCCTCGAACCCGCACCCCGCTGACCAGCACGAACAGCAGCGCCTAGAGAAACGGCTCTCAGGCGCCATCACCCATGTCCACGCAGGTCAGACCCCAGATTCGCGACCCTAGGCCGCTGAATTACGCGGAACGCAGGCCTGTTCTCGGCGTCGTTTGAACGCGGGTTCTGGATCACGCGCCGCCGACACCTGTGGCAGGCGGAAGTAGTCCCACCTGATGAGGCCTCTCACTTGCGGGACCGCCAGGCCATGAACAGCCCGCCGCCCGCCGTCGTCACGGCGGAGAGTCCGCCACTGCCGGCCTTGAGGTACACCGCCGCGGCCACTCCGACGAAGGAAACGAGCGCCATCAGCGCCAGCGCCTGACTCCAAAGCCCGGTGCGGGTGCAGCCGCGCCGAGCCTTCCCACGAGACGGCCTGTCCCGGCGGGGAGATCGTGTGTTGGTCATGGAATCCATGAAGCTGCACCAGGCTCCGGGGATCCCAGCCGGGCGCAGAGTCCCCTGCGCCCGGCGAACAGTGTCCGGCTGCAGCAGAGACCACCGAAGCCTGCAGCCTTCGGCTGTCTTCGCTCATCTTCGCCGAACTTCGCTCCTGAGAGGGCCCGTCCTTCTATCCTGGTCCGGACCGGACAGGGGGAAAGGTGATGGCCGACGGCCCCGCAACGGCCGAGGACCCGACCGCCCAGTACCAATCGGCACTCGGCGAGTTCGCCAGCCGGATGGACCGGCTCTACGTCAGCGCCGGCGCACCACCACTCAGTGAGCTGGTGAAGGCCTCCCGGGCTACAGGGGATCAAGCTGTCTCGGCTGCTGGCATGTCCGAGGTTCTCCACGGCAGGCGGTTCCCCGGGATCGACTACACCATCACCATGGTGCGGCTCTTGGCCGACGGTCAGCCGACCCTGCAGACTCTTGACGAGTGGCGGGAACGCTGGCGAGCGGTGAAGATCCTCCAGCGGTCCAGCCGGGCACACCAGCGGCAGCGTGATCAAGAGCTTCCCGTCGTGCCACGGCAGTCTGCCTCGACACCGACTCCTGCTGCACCGGCGCACCGGCCTCCCGCTCAGGCTGCACCCGCGGAGACGTCCTGCCAGACCTGCCAGGGACTGGCCCGACGGCTCGGCCACGTGCAGGAGGCCCGGAACCGCGAGAAGGAACGCACGAATCACCTCGTCGACACCCTCCTGAGCCAGTGGCCCGAGCAGGGGCTCACCTTGTTCGACCAGGGGACGGTTCCGACCGCCGTCTTCTTCCCGGACGGCACCACCATCGCGGTCAGCGCGAATGGCGGCCTGGTGTCCTTCTGGGACCCGGCAACAGGTCGGCTCAAGGGAAAACCAGTCCTTCACGGCACGGACGTCGATTCCATGGCCATCTCACTGGACGGCACCTGGCTCGTCACGACGAGCCTGGTGGACGGCCGGACCCGCTATTGGGGGACAGAGCACCGGGAACTGGTCGGTGAGCACCACATCGAAGGCTTCGACTACCTGTCGGCGATCCGGGTGACCGCGGATCTAGACCGCATTGTCGCCGCCGCAGGCCAAGCGGTCCTCCTGTGGGACGGAGCGCTGCAGGAGCCGATCTTCCGATCGGTAGGAAGCCAGCCCACAACTGCGGTCGCCGTATCCAACGACGACCCGCCGAGGCTGGCCGCCGGAACGGCGGGCGGAGCCGTTCACCTGATCTCCACGCCGTCGGGATCCGGACACACCCTGACGCCTGGCGGCACGCGGAACGTTCAGTACTTGACCTTCTCCCCCACCCCTCGCTTCCTCGGCGCTGTCGACGCAGACGGGAACGTACGCGTGTGGCGGCTTGAGGGCGAGAACGTCCAGCTCGCAGGCACCATCACTGGCTGGTCCCTGGAACTCCTCGCATTCTCCGAAGACGAGCAGTACCTGGCCACGGGCGGGACAGACGGCACAGTCCGATTCTGGGCCCTGAGTGGGGGACTGCCTCCGCTCGGCGAGCCCATCGAGCCTGCAGCCCCCGTGCCCGTCGCATCACTCAGTCTCTCCCCCGACAACCGCATCGTGGCGATCGGCTACCGGGACGGCACCATGCGCCTGCGGCGCGTACCCACCACAACGAATGGAGACCTAGCGCAGACCCCCCACGGATGACTGGCCACCAGGACAGGGCCCGAATGTCGCGCCGCATCCACCGGCAAGTCGGCCTGAGGAGAGGGAGGCTCCGTCCGGCTCGGACACG
>NZ_BBPQ01000037.1:0-53596 GCF_000787855.1 Streptacidiphilus anmyonensis
ATCCAGCTTAGCAGATCCGCCGGGCGGCTTTTCCGCTTCCCCGCTGGATAGTGGGGAGTCGCTTGTTCGCGACCTCCGTTACGTTAGCGCATTTCCCGGAAACCGGGAAATCCGCCTCCGCTCGTCAATTCGCACGCCAAATAGAGCTCGCCTGGCTTCGGCAGACACCGATGCCTACGAGATCGATCAAGTGAGTGAATCAACTACGGGTGGTCACGTGTGGACTGGTGCGGCGGAGCGACGCTCCGTACGACGCATCTGTCCGATTCAGGCGACTCGACCAACATTAGCCCCTGCTTCGGTGCTCGTCAAACGCGAATGGGGGAGATGCGGGTCACATCTCCCCCATTCAGGCGAATCTGCAGGTCAGGCCCGGCTCTCCGCCGATGTCTGACCGTGTCGGCCTGGTGTCAGCCGACCAGCTCGATCGCGGCCAGGTTGCGCTTGCCGCGACGCAGGACGAGCCAGCGGCCGTGCAGCAGGTCGGCCGGCGAAGCCGTCGCGGCCTCGTCCTCGACCTTCGTGTTGTTGACGTAGGCGCCGCCCTCGTTGATCGTGCGGCGGGCGGCCGAGCGACTGGCCGAAAGTCCGGTGGCGACGAACAGGTCGACCAGTTCGCCGAGTTCACCCACTTGGGCGCTCGGAAGCTCGGCGACGGCCGCCGCGAGGGTCGGCGCGTCGAGCTCGCCGAGGTCGCCCTGGCCGAAGAGGGCCTTGGACGCGGCCACCGCGCGATCGAGCTGGTCCTGGCCGTGAACGAGGACGGTCAGCTCCTCGGCGAGCGCGCGCTGGGCGGCGCGCTTGAAGGGCGCCTCCTCCGTCATGCGCTCCAGTTCCTCGATCTCTTCGTGGGACTTGAAGCTGAAGATCCGCAGGAACTTGGAGATGTCGCGGTCGTCGGCATTCAGCCAGAACTGGTAGAACGCGTACGGCGTGGTCAGCTCGGGGTCGAGCCAGACGGTGCCGGACTCGGTCTTGCCGAACTTGGTGCCGTCGGCCTTGGTGATCAGCGGCGTGGCCAGCGCGTGGGCGGACACGCCCTCGGCCTTGCGGATCAGGTCGGTGCCGGCGGTGAGGTTGCCCCACTGGTCGCTGCCGCCCGTCTGCAGCATGCAGCCGTACCGGCGGTGGAGCTCCAGGAAGTCCATGCCCTGGAGGACCTGGTAGCTGAACTCGGTGTAGCTGATGCCGGCCTCGGAGTTGAGGCGTCGGGCGACGGCCTCCTTGGCGATCATGTTGTTGACGCGGAAGTACTTGCCCACGTCACGCAGCAGGTTGATCGCCGACATGCCCGAGGTCCAGTCGAGGTTGTTGACCATCTGGGCGGCGTTCGGACCGTTGAAGTCGAGGAAGCGCTCGATCTGGCCACGCAGCCGGCCCACCCACTCGGCGACCGTCTCGGGGTCGTTGAGGACGCGCTCGGCGGTCGGCTTGGGGTCGCCGATCAGGCCGGTGGCGCCGCCGACGAGACCGAGGGGCTTGTTCCCGGCGAGCTGGATGCGCCGCATGGTGAGGATCTGCACCAGGTTGCCGAGGTGCAGGCTGACCGCAGTCGGGTCGAAGCCGCAATAGAAGGTGACCGGACCGTCCGCGAATGCCTTGCGCAGTGCGTCCTCGTCGGTGGACAGGGCCAGCAGGCCGCGCCACTTCAGTTCGTCGACGATGTCGGTCACGGTCTCGTCTCTTCCTCGGGTCGTGCCGTCGGTCACCCGAAGGCCTGGTCGGCTACAGCCTCCCCGACCGGGCCCCTTCTTGGCCAATCCGGTCCAGATGCGGGACGGCCGCATGGGAGGGGGACGAATGGTTCAAACACGAACCAATGTGATGGACCACATGAAGTGCACCGAAGCTGTCACAATGCCGGACTTCCGCTGGTGAGAGGCTTCGCGCTTCGGTACACCGGTCTCGCCGCACGAGCGGTCCGTCGACGCGAGAGACGAGAAAGGCCTCCTCACGTGACTCTAGGCAAGTTGAACCTGTTGGTCTGGATCTGGTTCGGACTGATGAGTGCGGCATTCATGCCCCTGTGCCTGCTGGCGAGCCAGGTGCCAGGTCCGAACGCCGTGCACATCGTGCTCTATGTGTTCATCATCGGCGTTCTGTGGTGGGGCTCCTTCGGTTACGGGATGTACCTGTCGATGGCCGGGATGGGCAATGGCGACAAGCGACTGCTGAAGCGTGGCGTCCGCGGGACGGCCCGGATCCTCGCCGTGAAGGGGACCAACACCTACATCAACGGGCAGTCGGACTTCGGCTACAGCGGCCGTCGGGTCTACCGCTACACGCTCCAGGTGGAGCTGCCGGGTCGGCAGCCGTACGAGACGTACGTCAGCGTCGCGAGCCACCAGTTCCAGGAGGGTCAGACCGTCCAGGTGGCGGCCGCACCGCGCAACCACAAGCGGGTGGCGATCGACGCGGCCGCGAGTGCCCAGCAGCGGTCGGGCACCGGGTGGCAGGCGGGCGCGCCGCACACGGCTTCGGAGCTCAAGGCCCATCAGCTCAAGGCCCAGGAGCTCAAGGCTGCGCGGATCAAGGCCCAGCAGCGCAAGGCCGCGCAGCGGTCGGCTCCAGAGCGCACGCTCCCACAGCCCTTCGTCCCGGAGGACGCGGTCCCCCAGGACGCGGTCCCGCGCCAGAGTCGGCGCGGGGGTTCCGGTCACGGGAACGCGGGGCACCGTGACCAGGGGCACGGGGACGAGGGCGAGCGCCTGCGGCAGCTGTCCGAGCTGGGTCGGCTGCACAAGGAGGGCGTGCTGAGCGACGAGGAGTTCGCCACCGAGAAGGCGCGGATCCTGGGCTTCAGCTCCTGATCCCGGTTCTCATTCGCCCATGGTCCTCATCCGCCGGCGCCGGACCGCCCCGCGCCGCCGTCCGTCCGGCTTCGGCGCGGGACGTGGCGACGGTAGGGGCTGACCGTCGGGTCGCCGTCGAGCCAGAAGCGGTACGGGGTGTCCGCGCCCTGGGCGACGCCGGTGCGCGGGCCCTCGCGGATCAGCTCGGGGGCGGCGGGGGCGCCGGGCAGCAGGCGGAAGACGGAGCCCGGAAGGGGCTCGCCGTTCTGCTCGCGGGCGATGCCGAGGGCCTGGGTGAGCCGGGCCGGGCCCTGGGCGAGTTCGGTGTCGCGGCGGGCGGAGGGGCGCCGGTGGCGGGCCAGTTCGATGCCCTCGACGACCTCCCCGGCGCGCAGCAGAACGGCTCCGGCGGTGGTGCCGGGGCCGGTGACCAGGTTCATGCAGTAGTGCATGCCGTAGGTGAAGTAGACGTAGACGAAGCCGGGCGGCCCGAACATCACGGCGTTGCGCGCGGTGCGGCCCCGGTACGCGTGCGAGGCCGGGTCCTCCAGGCCCGTGTAGGCCTCGACCTCGGTGATCCGTACGGCGACGCGGCCGTCGGGCCGCTCGCTGACCAGGATCCGGCCGAGCAGGTCGGGCGCGACGGCAGGCGAGGGCCGGTCGAGGAAGCGCGGGTCGGCGGGGTCGAGCGGTTCCTGTGTGGCGGGGTGCGGCTGGGTCACACGGCGAGATTAGGCTGATCGCCAGAGTTCTGCAGCGTCCCAAGGAGAGTGACGACATGTCGGAGCCCAAACGGCGCCCGCTCCCCCACGACTTCCACCCGCCCGTGGCCGAGTTCACGGTGACCAGTGACGACCTGACCGACGGAGGCGTGCTGCCCGACGCGCACGTGTTCGCCGCCGGGAACACGTCCCCGCAACTGCGCTGGTCCGGCTTTCCGGCCGGGACCAAGAGCTTCGCGGTGAGCTGCTACGACCCGGACGCGCCGACCGGCAGCGGCTTCTGGCACTGGTCGGTCTTCGACATCCCGGCCGACGTCACCGAGCTGCCGGCCGGTGCGGGCACGGGTTCCTTCAAGGGGCTGCCCGCGGGCGCCATCCAGGTGCGCAACGACTACGGCACCCGCGACTTCGGCGGCGCCGCCCCGCCGCCCGGGGACGGGGAGCACCGCTACGTGTTCACCGTCTACGCCGTGGACCAGGAGAAGCTGGGCCCGGACGCGGACGCCACGCCCGCCGTGGTCGGCTTCAACCTGCGCTTCCACGCGCTCGGCCGGGCGCAGCTGATCGCGACCTACGAGCACCCGTAGGACCGGTGGGGCCCCGTTCGGTTCCGCGGCCGTACGCCCCGCCGCCGTACGCCCCGGCGCCCTTCACGTCGCCCCCGTAACGGCTGGCCAGGCTTAACCCCGAAGCCACCGAAATTACGTTGTCCCGGCATCCGGCCGCCCCGCACAGTGGACCCACCGTCCAGCTGGGGCGGGCCGGGAGTCGGAGGCAGGTGGCTGAGGATGCGTAAGACGCTGGTGCTCAACGCGACGTACGAGCCGCTGGCGGCGGTGACGCTGCAGCGCGCCGTGGTGCTGGTACTCCAGGACAAGGCCGTGGTCGAGCGGTCCCATCCCCAACGCAGGGTGCGCGGCAGCTCGGTGGAGATACCGCTGCCACGGGTGGTGCGGCTGAAACGCTACGTCCGGGTGCCGTTCCGACAACGGGCGACCTGGTCGCGGCGCGGGGTGCTGGCGCGGGACGGCTTCCGTTGCGCGTACTGCGGCAAGCGTGCGACGACCGTCGACCACGTGGTGCCGCGCTCGCACGGCGGCCAGGACACGTGGCTGAACACGGTCGCGGCCTGTGCGGCGGACAACCACCGCAAGGCGAACCGGACGCCGGAGCAGGCCGGGATGCGGCTGCTGCGCCGCCCGTTCGAGCCGACGCCGGACGCGGCCCTGGTGGCCGCCCTGGGCCTGGACAGCTCGGACCTGAACGCCGGCTACCTGAGCGGCGGAGGCGTCGGGGCGCGGGGCGTCGACCCGGGCTTCTACGACCTGGCCGCGGCGGGCTGAGCGGCGCCGACCGGCCTGGACCGGGCTGAACCGGGCGTCCTGCTGCGCGCGTGCTGGGCGCTGACTCAGTGGGCCGCGGTCCAGGCGGTCGCGGAGGTGTTGTAGCTGCCGGTGAACTCCGGCAGCGCCACCACCAGACTGCCGCGCAGCAGGACGCGCCCGGAGCCGAGCAGTGAGCCGGTGCCCTGGGGGAAGGTCCCGCCGACGGTCTCGGTGCCGGAGGTGAGGTCGAAGTTGCTGAGCCGGGCCGGTTGACCGATGCGCTCGTCGGTGGCGACCACCGCTGCGGAGCCGTCGACGCCGACCGGCACGGCGACGCCCTTCTCGTGGGCGGTGGTGCGCCACAGCTCCTTGCCGCTGACAAGGCTGTAGGCGGCGACGATGGTGGGCCCGGAGGCGGCGTTCGCCGACTGCGGCGGGGGGTTGACGGCGGCGACCATGGTGGTGCCGGAGAAGAAGAGCGCCGGGTCGGGGTCGAAGCTGCCGTGCGTGGAGTCGAGGGTTCCGCCGGTCTGGGAGACGGGGATCGTCGCCTGGCTGTCGCCCTTGTCCGAGAAGGACAGGATGGTGTCCTGGGTGGGGTCGGTCATGTGGACGCTGACCACGGCGGGCTCGGCCGAGAGCACCGTGTAGGAGGAGGCGGTCTGCGGCAGCCCGCGCCACCAGCGCAGTTTGCCCGCGGCCGGGTCGAGCGAGATGACCTGCTGCTTGGGGCTGGTGTCGGCGCAGGTGCTCTGGAGCAGTAGTGAGGTGCCGTCGCCGTTGCCGGCGAGGGCGCAGTACTTGCCGGGCCCCGCGTAGGTCCACTGCTGTTTGCCCGCGGCCGTGTCGTAGCCGACGGCGGCGCTGTCGGAGACGGCGACGACGCGGGTGTCGGTCACCATGACCGAGGCGCCGAAGCCGCTGCCGCCGCTGGAGGGCAGCTGCGCCTTCCACTTGGTCTGGCCGGTGGAGGTGTCGACGGCGGAGAGCAGGTCGCAGGCCTGACCGGTGCCGGGCTTGGACTGGAAGACCACCGCGCCGACGCCCGCGGAGTTGACGTCCGGCGACATGGCGCACGGCACGGCGCCCGAGCTGGGCGCGCTGACGGCCCACAGCTTGTGCCCGTCCGTGGCGGAGTAGGCGGTGACTCCTTCGCCGTCGCCGCGCACGACGGCGGCGCTGGTGACCCAGGCGCCGAGCAGTCCGTCGTTGCCGGTTCCGCTGCCGCCGCCGCTGCTGCTCGCGGTGGTGGCGCCCGGGGCGGCGGGTGCGGCCCACGCCTTGCTGTGGTTGACGCCGATGTCGGCCTGGTTCTGCGTGGCGGCGCCGTTGCCCGAGCGCGCGCCGCCCGAGCCTCCGCCCGCGAGGACGTAGCCGCCGCCGGCGAGGATCAGCAGCGCGCCGCCGCCGACGGCGAGGCGGGTGAGGTAGCTCTTGCGGTTCACGCCCGGTCCGCGGCCGAGCGCCGCGTCGACGAAGCGGTCCTTCAGCCCGCCCGCGGGCGGTTCCTCCGCGCGCCCGACGGCGGTGGACCCGGCCGGGAGGGGTTCCTCGTCCGGGATCGACTCCTGCTCGGGCGCTGACGCCTGCGCGGGGACGATCGGGTCGGCGGCCGAGGGGTCCGCGTAGTACGCCTGCTCGGACGACGGGTCGTACGCCTGCTGGAACTGAGGGTCGGCGTACTGCTGCACGTACTGCGGGTCGTAGTAACCCTGCGGGGCCGGCTGTCCGGTCTGGTCGTAGCCGTACGCCTGCTGCTCGTAGCCGGTCTGCTGCTCGTAGCCGGTCTGCTGCTGGTACGGCTGCGCGTAGACCTGCTGCCCGTAGCCGGAGGACGGGTCGTACGGCTGCTGGTACTGCTGCGGGTAGCCGTAGCCGGACGGGTCGTAGCCCTGGGCGCCGTAGTTCTGGCCGTCGGTGCTCTGGCCGGAGTAGTTCTGGCCGTCGTAGCTCTGGCTCTCGTAGCTCTGGCTGGAATAGTCGCCGTAGGAGTTGTAGTCGTACGACTGCTCACCGTGCTGACCGTAGGACTCGTACGGCTGTTGCTGCGGCTGCTGCCAGTACTGCTGCTCCTGACCGTTACCGGCCTCGTCTGCTCGTTCCATGGCTGTCGAACCACTCCCGCCTGCCCGATGCGCGAGTCAGCATCTCATGCCTCTGCCGCCGCGGCGGCATCGATGAACGCGGCGAGCGTGAGATCGAGCGCGGTGAGACCGCCCGCGGAGTGGGTCGACAGGGTGAAGTGGAGGGTGCGCCAGCGGATGTCGATGTCCGGGTGGTGGTCCATCGCCTCGGCCTTCTCGGCGACGGCGTCGACGATGCGGATCGCCGCCGGGAAGTCCTTGGCCTTGACGGTTCGCCGGATCGAGTCCCCCTCGCGCTGCCACTCGGGCAGGGCGAGGAGGCCGGTCGTGATCTGCTCGTCGCTGAGAAGGTCGCGGGTGCCCATGGGCAGCACGCTACTCCGGGACGCGACGCGAACCCGTCATTCCGGGTCGAGTTCGGGGCGCTCGGTGCGTCGGTCCACGCCGGGGCTGCCGTTGGCGGCCTTGACGCCCGCGTCGGCCGGGCCCGGGGAGCCGGGGATCTTGGGGGCCAGGCCCTGGAACGCGCCGCCGACGCCCTTGATCGCGTCGCTGACCTCGCTCGGGATGATCCAGAGCTTGTTGGCGTCGCCCTGGGCCATCTGCGGCAGGGTCTCCAGGTACTTGTAGGCGAGCACCTTCTGGTCGGCGTCGCCGGAGTGGATCGCCTCGAAGACGGTGCGGATGGCGGCCGCCTCACCGTCGGCGCGCAGGACCGCGGCCTGCGCCTCACCCTCGGCCTTGAGCACGTCGGCCTGCTTCTGGCCCTCGGCCTTGAGGATCGCGGACTGCCGCTCACCCTCGGCCTGGAGGATCGCGGCGCGCTTGTCACGGTCGGCGCGCATCTGCTTCTCCATCGAGTCCTGGATGGAGGTCGGCGGCTCGATCGCCTTCAGCTCGACGCGGTTGACCCGGATGCCCCACTTGCCGGTGGCCTCGTCGAGCACGCCGCGCAGGCCGGCGTTGATGGTCTCGCGGGAGGTGAGGGTGGACTCCAGGTCCATGGAGCCGATGATGTTGCGCAGCGTGGTGATGGTCAGCTGCTCGATGGCCTGGAGGTAGCTCTGCACCTCGTAGGTGGCCGCGCGCGGGTCGGTGACCTGGAAGTAGATGACAGTGTCGATGTTGACCACCAGGTTGTCCTGGGTGATCACCGGCTGCGGTGGGAAGGGCTGGACCTGCTCGCGCAGGTCGAGCCGGTTGCGGATGGTGTCGATGAACGGCACCACGATGTTGAGCCCCGCGTTCAGGGTGCGCGTGTAGCGGCCGAAGCGCTCCACGATCGCCGCCTGCGCCTGCGGGATCACCTGGATCGTCCGCAGCAGCATGACGAAGACGAGCACCGCCACCAGGACGAGGACGATGATGACGGTACCCACGGGGACTCCCTCGACAGACCCAGACGTTTTTGATGCTGTGTTGACTTGCCTACCCAGGGCTCGAGCCGACGACTCGAAGCGCCTCGGAGAACCCTTCGCAGAACACGGTGCGTCAGAGGACCACGGCGGTCGCGCCGTCGATCTCGGCGACGCTGACCTTCTCCCCCGGTTCGAAGACCTGTCCGGCCGCGAGCGCGCGGGCCGACCAGATCTCTCCCTTGAGCTTGATCCGGCCGTCGTTCTCGTCGACGCGTTCCAGGACCACGGCCTCCACGCCCTTCAGCGCCTCGATCCCGTGCCGGACCGACGCGGCCTCGCGTCGTTGGCGTCTGGTGATCGGACGGACCAGCACCAGGAGCGCGAGCGTCGTGGCGAGGAACACGACGAACTGCAGCACGATCCCGCCGCCCAGCCCGGCCGTCAGCGCCGCGGCACTGGCGCCGATCCCGAACATGACGAACTCGAGCAGCGCCGTGTGCACCACAGGGGCGCACAGCAGCACCGCGACCAGTAGCCACCATGCCCAACTCTCCACAGAGGCCATGGTAGTTGCGCAGGTGGCTCCCCGTCAGTGAACAGCGGCAAAGATCATTACAAGCAGATCAACACTCGAGCGTCGCTCACTTGCCCAGCGGCAGGCCGCGGGCGGCCCAACGGCCGTCCTGGTGCTCGAGGGTGAGCGGGAGGCCGAAGCAGAGCGAGAGGTTGCGCGGCGTCAGCGTCTCCTGGATCGGGCCGGCGGCCAGCACCCTTCCCTGACGGATCATCAGCACGTGGGTGAAGCCGGGCGCGATCTCCTCGACATGGTGGGTCACCATGATCATGGCCGGGGCGACCGGGTCCTGGGCGAGCGCACCGAGGCGGCGCACCAGGTCCTCGCGGCCGCCGAGGTCGAGACCGGCGGCGGGCTCGTCGAGCAGCAGCAGCTCCGGGTCGGTCATCAGCGCGCGGGCGATCAGGGTGCGCTTGCGCTCGCCCTCGGAGAGGGTGCCGAACCTGCGGTCGACGTAGTCGGCCATGCCGAGCAGGTCGAGCAGCAGGCGGGCGCGGGACTCGTCGGCCTGCTCGTAGGTCTCGCGCCAGTGCGCGGTCATGCCGTAGGCGGCGGTGAGCACGGTCTCCAGCACGGTCTGGCGCTTCGGCAGCTTGTCCGCCATCGCCGCGCCGGCCAGGCCGATGCGGGGGCGCAGCTCGAAGACGTCGACGCTGCCGAGCTTGTCGCCGAGGATCGAGGCGGTGCCGGTGCTGGGGAAGAGGTAGCTCGACGCCACCTGCAGCAGCGTGGTCTTGCCGGCGCCGTTCGGTCCGAGCACGATCCAGCGCTCGCCCTCGGCGACGGACCACGACACCTGCTCCACCAGCGGGCGGCCGTCCCGGATCACGGATACGTCCACCAGCTCCAGCACGTCGCTCATTGCGTACGCCTTCCCCAAGGAAAAGAAGTCTTTCTCACGGCCGCAGCTTCGTGAGCCGGTCCAAACCTACGCCACCGAGGTGGCCGCACGCTCCGTAGGCTTGGCCCATGCCGCAGACGGAAGCGCACGAAGCGTACGAAGAGCCCCGGTCCGCCCGACTTGTCGCCTGGGGCAACGCCTGGTTCGCAGGTCACGCCTCCCCCGACGACACCGCGGACGCGGTGCGCGGCGACGACGAGTCCCACGTGGTCCGCGGCCTGCCGGGCGCGGACGGCGTCGGTCTGACGCTGGCGCTGGGACGTCTGCGGACCCTGGGCGCGACGGGCCTGCGGCTGGCCCTGCCCGCTCCCGGCCACCCGCTGGGCCTGACCGGGCCCGCGGAGTTCAACGCCCGCGCCCTGGAGACCGGCGAGGCGGTCCTGGCGGTCGGCGCCCCCTGGGGCCTCGTGCCCGAGGCCCTGTGGCACGGCGCGGACCACGCCGACGACGGGGTGCTCGCCGTGACCTGGCACGTGCTGCCGGCCAACCCCGGCTTCCCGGCGGACGTTCCCACGCTGCGCGACGCCGAGCGGGAACTGGCGGAGGGTATGCGGGAAGCGACGGAGGCACTCGTGCGCCTGGACGTCGCGGGCGCCGGCCCCGAGGTCCAGCAGGCGCTGGGTCGCCTGCGCTCACGTGACGCGGAGGCGGACGAGTTGCTGGCCCCGGGGTACCCGCCGCGGGCGGTGCGGGTCCTGCAGAGCGCGCGGCGCGTCTCCGCGCTGGTCGCGCTGGCGTCGGTGACGGAGGGCGCGGCGGTCAGCGCGAGCGAGATGTCCCAGCGGGCGGGCGCGCTGCGGCCGTTGGAGCGGGCGGCCCGGAAGGCGAGAGTCGCCGCGTACAACGCGGCGGTGGACGAGCCCCGTTAGGGGCGCGTGCGACTACCTCTTGATCCCGTTGCGAACCGCCCACAGCGCCGCCTGGGTGCGGTCCTGGAGGTCCAGCTTCATCAGGATGTTGGACACGTGCGTCTTGACCGTCTTCTCCGAGAGCGTCAGCGCCCGGGCGATCTCGCGGTTGGAGCGGCCGTCCGCGATGAGGCCGAGGACCTCCTGCTCGCGCTCGGTCAGCGTGCCGCCCCGTCCCTGGGGGGCGCGGCCCGTGCCGTCCTCGGCCAGCAGCGCCTCGGCCAGCTCCGGCTGGAGCAGCACGTGTCCCGCGTGGACGCTGCGGATCGCGCCGGCGAGGGCCTCCGGGTCGACGTCCTTGTAGACGTAGCCCGCCGCGCCGGCCCTCAGCGCCGGGACCACCGTGCGGTGCTCGGTGAAGCTGGTGACCACCAGCACCTTCGCGGGGTTGCCCCGCTCCTTCAGCATCCGCAGGGCCTCAATGCCGTCCGTGCCGGGCATCTTCACGTCCATCAGGACCACGTCGGGCCGCAGCGACTCGGCGAGCTCGACGCCGTCCGCGCCGTCGCCCGCCTCGCCGACCACCTCGATGTCCGGCTGGATCTCCAGGAACGTGCGCAGGCCGCGGCGGACGACCTGGTGGTCGTCGACGAGCAGCACCTTGATGGTCGCGTCACCCACCGGGGACCTCCAGTTCCACCACGGTCCCCGCTCCCGGGGACGATTCGATGTCGAGCGAGCCGCCGACGCTCGCGGCCCGGTCGCGCATGGAGACCAGGCCCAGGTGGCGGCCCGCGCGGCGGGTGCCCTCGGGGTCGAAGCCCCTGCCGTCGTCCGTGACGCGCAGCCGCGCGCCGCGGCCGGAGCCCTGCGGGCCGGGGACGCTGCGCAGTTCGACGGAGACGGACGACGCGCCCGAGTGGCGCAGGGCGTTGTGCAGGGCCTCCTGGGCGACGCGCAGCACGGCCTCCTCCTGCGCGGCGGGCAGCGCGGCGACGCGGTCGTGGGCGAAGACGACGCGCGCGGTGTGGGCGCGGTTCAGCACCTCGACCTGGGAGGCGAGGGTGGGCAACAGGCCGTCCTCGTCGAGCGCGGCGGGGCGCAGTTCGACGACGACGCTGCGCAGTTCCTCCGCCGCCTCGGCGGCGAGACGGGAGACCTCCGCGAGCTCGGCGCGGGCGCGGGCCGGGTCGCGGTCGACGAGCGCGGCCGCGGCCTGCGCGGTCAGGCGCAGCGAGAACAGCTTCTGGGAGACGGCGTCGTGCAGCTCGTGCGCGATCCGGGCGCGCTCCCCGACCAGGGTGAGCTCGCGACTGCGCTCGTACAGGCGGGCGTTGACCAGCGCGAGCGCGGCGTGCGCGGCGAGGATGCGCAGCAGTTCCTCGTCGTGCGCGGTGAAGCGGTCGCGGCCCACGGGGTTGGCCAGGAAAAGGGCCCCGAGGATCCCGTCGGCGTCCTGGATCGGGACGCCGAGGAAGGCGTGCATGTCCGGGTGGGCGCCGGGCCAGCCGCCGAAGCGCTCGTCGGCGCGGACGTCGTCGAGGCGGGTGGGCTCCTGCTCGTGCAGCATCGCGAAGAGGATGCCGTGCTGCCGGGGCAGCGGACCGATGGCACGCCACTGCGCCTCGCTGACGCCGTCGACGACGAACTGGGCGAAGCCGCCGTGGTCGTCCGGGACGCCGAGGGCGGCGTACTCGGCGCCGACGAGGGTGCGCGCGGAGGTGACGATGCGCTGAAGCACCTCGCGGACCTCCAGATGGCGGCTCATCGCGAGGACGGCGGCGCTGATCGCCTCGATCCCGCCGAGGCAGGGATCGCCTGGCGCGCCCCTGTCGGCATCGGCCCCGCCCGGCGGCGGACACGCGTTCGTCGACATGCCGTCACCGTACCGCCCGGTGATCGCGAAGGCATCGGACGTGGGGTGGTGAGGACCAGGGCCCGGGTCCTAGGTCCAAGGGACCCGGCCTGCGGCGGCTTGTGGCCGAGGTGGGCAGGACCGCGGGCGGCCTAGCTTCGGCGGTGTCGGCAGGTGCACGGAGGCCGGCTGTGGAACACACGGTGAGCGCACGGGAGGAAAGGCCATGGCAGTCGCCATTGTGACGGGGGCGTCGCGCGGACTGGGCCGGGCACTGGCGCTGGCGCTGGCCGAGCGCGGCTGGGAGGTCGTCGTCGACGGGCGCGGCGCGGAGGCGCTGGACGGGCTCGCAGCCGGTCGGCCGCGGATCCACGCGGTCGCGGGCGACGTCACGGACACCTGGCACCGCACCGCGCTGGTCACCACCGCGGCCGACCTGGGCGGGGTGGACCTGCTGGTCAACAACGCGGGAGTGCTGGGCGGCCGGGGGCTCGCCGCGGTGGCGGACCTGTCGTTGGCGGAGCTGCGCCGGGCGTTCGAGGTCAACGTGCTGGCGCCGCTGGGGCTGCTCCAGGAGACGCTGCCGCTGCTGCGGGCCTCCGGCGGGGCGGTGCTCAACATCAGCTCGGACGCGGCCGTCGAGGCGTATCCGACGTGGGGCGGCTACGGCGCGACGAAGGCAGCGTTGGAGGCGCTGTCGGGCTCGCTCGCCGCCGAGCTCGCCGCCGAGCCCGCTGAGGAGGCCGCGCACGAGACCGCGGACGGGCAGCGGGCGGTGCGGGTGTGGTGGGTGGACCCGGGCGAGATGGACACCGCGATGTACCGGGCGGCGGACGCTGCCGCGGCCGCCGAGGCGCCGCGTCCGGAGGAGGGCGCGGTGCCGGGCCTGCTGGCGCTGCTCGACGCCCGCCCGCCGAGCGGCCGCTACACGGCGGCGGGCCTCGTCGCCGAGCACGGCACGGCGGCAGAACCGACGGTCTCGAACGTGGTGGGGACGGAGGCGGCACGGTGACGGGGACGGTGGCGGGAACAGGAGCAGCGCCGGGGACGGGGACTTGGACGAGGACGGGGACTTGGACGAGGACGAGGACGGCCGAGGTGGCGACGGCGGACGACGCCGGGTTCGTGGACGGGCTGGGCGACTGGGAGCTGCCGGCCGAGCTGGAGGCCGCCGCGCCGCCGGAGGAGCGCGGCGCGAGCGGACGCGACGACGTACGGCTGCTGGTCGCCGAGGGTCCGCGCGACGCGGCCCCGCGGATCGGGCACCACGCCTTCCGTGAGCTTCCGTCCCTGCTGCGGCCGGGCGACGTGCTGGTGGTCAACACCTCCGCGACGCTGCCGGCGGCGGTGGACGGCCGGATCACCGAGACCGGCGAGCCGGTGGTGGTGCATTTCTCGACGCGGCGCAGCGAGAGCGAGTGGGTGGTCGAGCTGCGGTCGCCCGACGGTCACGGCACCACCCGTCAGCGCGCGCACGACGGCGCGCTGGTGACGGTCCGGCTGACCGGAGGAGCCCGAGTGGGCCTCCTCTCGCGGCTGGGGGACCGGGCCGGGGGTTCGAGCCGGCTGTGGCGGGCGTGCTTCGGCGCGTCGGAGCCGCTGGCGTACCTGGCCCGGTACGGGCGGCCGATCCGGTACTCCTACACCAGTGCCGACCGATCGCTGGCCGCGTACCAGACCGTGTTCGCCGAACCGGTGGCCTCCGCGGGGGCGGGGAGCGCGGAGATGCCGAGCGCGGCGCGGCCGTTCACGGCGGAGCTGGTGACCCGGCTGGTGAGCCGGGGCGTGCTGGTCGTTCCGATCACCCTGCACACGGGCGTCGCCTCGGTGGAGTCGCACGAGCCGCCGTGCGCGGAGTGGTTCGAGGTGCCGGAGGCGACGGCCCGGGTGGTCAACGCCGCGCGGGCGGCGGGATCGCGGGTGGTGGCGGTCGGCACGACCGCGGTGCGGGCGTTGGAGTCGGCGACGGACGACGACGGCACGGTCCGGGCCCGCTCGGGCTGGACCGAGCTGGTGATCACCCCGGAGCGCGGGGTGCGCGCGGTGGACGGGCTGCTGACCGGCTTTCACGAGCCGCGCGCCTCGCACCTGATGATGCTGGAGGCCGTGGGCGGCCGTCCGCTGCTGGACCGCAGCTACGCGGAGGCCCTGCGTGAGGGCTACCTCTGGCACGAGTTCGGGGATCTGCATCTGATCTTGTCCCGGTAGAGACGGCGAGGGCGGGGACCGTCGGTCCCCGCCCTCGCCGTGTCTACCGCGCCGTCGCCGGATCAGCGGCTGCGCATGACCTCAGGCTCGTGGCGGCGCAGCAGGCGGGCGACCAGGACGCTGCAGATCACGCCGAGCAGCACCAGCACGCCCACGTCGATGCCCCACTGGGTGACCGTGTGCGTCCACAGCGAGTCCGTGGTGGGCTTGCCGTCCGAGCCGAGGCCCTGGATCTGCAGCAGGTTGATGGACGCCGCCTGGGCCGCGACCGCCCAACGGGACGGGACCAGCCAGGCGAGCTGCTCCATGCCGGGCTGGCCGGCGACCTGGATCAGCGAACCGCAGAAGACGACCTGGATGATCGCGATGAGCACCAGCAGCGGCATGGTCTTCTCGGCCGTCTTCACCAGCGCGGAGATGACCAGGCCGAGCGTCATCGAGGTGATGCCGAGCAGCATCACGACCAGGACCAGCTCGGGCAGCGCCGTACCGGAGATCAGCAGACCGGAGCTGGGCAGCTTGCGCGGCAGCAGACCGATCATGGCGACCATGACCGACTGCACCGCGGTGATCGCGCCCAGCACGATGATCTTCGAGGCGACGTACGCGGAGCGGGAGAGGCCGACGGCGCGTTCGCGCTCGTAGATCACCCGTTCCTTGATCAGCTCGCGGACCGCGTTCGCAGCGCCGGTGAGGGAGGCGCTGACGGCGAGGAGCAGCAGGACGGTCGCCGCGTCGTGGTTGCCCGCCTGCGGCGGATCGGAGGGGCCGAGGCCGAACTTGGCCGGGATCGCGGCGCTCATCGCACCCATGATCAGCGGCAGCGCGAACAGCAGCGCGACATAGCCGCGGTCGGCGGCGATGACCGAGATGTAGCGGCGGACCAGGGTGGACAGCTGCGAGCCCCAGCTCTGCTGCTTGGGCGGCTGCGTCTGGTGCTGCTGTATCCCCGCGGACTGGGCCTGCACGGCGTCGACGTCCGCCGCGTACATCTGGAAGTGCACCGAGCCGCGGAAGCGGCCGCCCCAGTCGTGCTCGGCGTGGTTCTCGAAGGCCTGGAAGACGTCCGCCCAGGTCTCGCACTGGAAGAAGTGCAGGGCCTCCTTCGGCGGGCCGAAGTACGCCACCGAGCCGCCCGGCGCCATCACCAGCAGGCGGTCGCAGAGGGCGAGTTCGGCCACCGAGTGGGTGACGACCAGGACGGTGCGGCCCTCGTCGGCCAGGTCGCGCAGCATCTTCATGACGTCGCGGTCCATGCCCGGGTCCAGACCCGAGGTCGGCTCGTCCAGGAAGATCAGCGACGGCTTGGTCAGCAGCTCCAGCGCGACGGAGACGCGCTTGCGCTGACCGCCGGAGAGCGCGGTGATGCGGTTGTCGGCGCGCTTCTCCAGGTGCAGCTCGACGAGCACCTCGTCGACGCGGCGCTGGCGCTCGGCCTTCTCGGTGTCGCCGGGGAAGCGCAGCTCGGCCGCGTACTCCAGAGCGGTGCGGACGGTCAGCTGCGAGTGCAGGATGTCGTCCTGCGGCACCAGGCCGATGCGCTGGCGCAGCTCGGCGAACTGCTTGTAGAGGTTGCGGCCGTCGTAGAGGACGTCGCCGCGGTCGGCGGGGCGGTAGCCGGTCAGCGCGCGCAGCAGCGTCGACTTGCCGGAACCGGAGGGGCCGATCACCCCGATGAGGGACTTCTCCGGCACCGCGAAGCTGACGTCGTTGAGCAGGATCTTCTTCTGACCCTTGTGCTCGACCTCGACGGTCAGGTGGCGGGCGGAGAAGGAGACCTCACCGGTGTCGACGAACTCCTCGAGCCGGTCGCCCACCAGACGGAAGGTGGAGTGGCCGACGCCGACGATGTCCTGGGCGGTGAGCACCTGACGGGCGATCGGCTGGCCGTTGAGGTAGGTGCCGTTGTGGCTCTCGAGGTCGACGATCTCGTAGCGGCCGTCGGTGAGCTGGCGCAGCTCGGCGTGGTGGCGGGAGACCTGGAGGTCGGAGACGACCAGGTCGTTGTCGAGACCGCGGCCGATGCGGATGGTCTTCAGACCGGCCGTCAGGTTGCGCACCATGGTGGGGTTGCGCGCGCCGTAGAGGGGGTCGACGACGCCCTGCTGGCCCGATCCGGAGCCCGAGCCTGGGACCTGGGACGGCGTCTGGTAGCCCTGGCCGGCGGCCGGGTAGCCGGAGGCCGCGCTCTGCTGCTGCGGGAACCCCTGCTGCTGGGCGGGCTGCTGGTACGGCTGGGGCTGTTGGGGCTGCTGCTGGGCGTACCCACCCTGCTGCTGGTACGACTGGGGCTGCTGGGGCTGCTGCTGGTAGCCGGCCTGCTGGGGCGTCCCCTGCTGCGGCACCTGTCCGGGCTGGACGCGTGCGGTCCGCTGGTCGTGCCAGTCGGTGCCCGGCGCCTGCCCCGGCTGGGCGGCCGGCACCTGGCTGGGCACGCCCGCGAAGCTGAGCCGCGGTCCGTTCTCAGCGTTGCCGAGGGTGATCACCGCGCCGTCGCCCAGGTAGGCCTGGTTGGTGCGACGGCCGTCCTGGAACGTGCCGTTGGTGCTGCCCAGGTCCTGGAAGAGCCAGGCGTTGCCCGCGAACGAGATGGTCGCGTGCTGCCACGACACCCGTGCGTCGTTGATCGTGAAATCACACTGCGGGTTGCGACCCACACTGTACGTACGCCCCGGCTCCAGCGTGGACCGCTGTCCGTTGAGTTCAAGTACCAGCTGCGGCACTGTTGCCTGCCCCACGATGTAGTTCCCCCGAGGTTGCCCCGCCCTTGCCAGGGCAGTGTAGGGATGCCGAACGACTGGGGGAATCATTCCAGCTCGGTCACCGAACGCAGAACCGGAACCGTGTTGCTGACGCCGGACCGTGACCGTGTGGCAACCTGACGCCTGGGGGCGGACGTTGCCGGTCGTTCGCGTGACGCACTGGGATGGTGGACGAGATGACGGTGTACCAGAGCGGACGCCCGGCGGCGGGTGGTCCGCGGGCGGGCGGCGCGAGCCTCCTCGGAGGCGTCGTCTCCGCTGCCATGTCGGCGAGTTGGGCCTTCGTCGCGATGGCCGCCGTCGGCGCCCTCGGGGTGCACCTGCTCGGCCTCGACGCGCACGCGAAGCTGGGCCCGGTGACGGCCGCCCTGGTCGCGATGGCCGTCGGCGGAAGGATCAGCCCCACCGGTGACGTGTCGGTGTTCGGAATTGACGCCGCGTCGGCTCAGGGGTCGATCGACATCATCCCGCTGGGCCTGACGCTGGTCGGCGCGGTGGTGCTCGGCTGGCTGTTCACCCGATCGCTCCGGCGGGTGACCATGCTGACCGTCGCCGACCTGTGCGTGCGGGCCGCCGGGGCGGTCGTCGCGTTCCTGGTGCTGCTGGCGATCGTGGCCTGGTCCGGGAACGGGACGGTCTCCATCGACCTCTCCTCGGTGACCGGCTCCGGCGGCAGCGGGGGCGGCGGCTCCGGCGGTTCCGGCGGCGACAACCCCCTCGGCGGGCTGAGCGGCCTGATCGGCGGCGTGGTCGGGGGCGGCACCAAACCGACGGTCGGCTTCAAGGTGGACGTCGCACCGACGCTCGGCATCGGGCTGCTGTGGGTCGTGGTCGTGCTCGCCTTCTCCGTGGTCGCGGCCCGCCGCGCGCCGCTCCCTGTCGGCTGGGGCGGGCTCGCCCGCACGGTGCGCCCCGTGGCGTCGGCGATCACCACCGTGTACGTGGGCGCGTGCGTCGTCGGCGCCATCGCCGGCCTCGTGGTGGGCCTGACCGGCAACGGCGGCGCGCGAACCGTCGGCGGCGTGCTGCTCGGCACGCCGAACGGCGTCTTCCTGGCGATCCCGCTCGGCATGGGCGTCAGCCTCGCCGGCCAGGCGTCCGGCCCGCTCACCCACTTCCTGCCCGCCCCGATCAACACCTTCCTGGCAGGCGGGCAGGGCAAGACGATCACCGTCTCGTCGCTGGCGGCGCAGGACGGGAGGGTCTGGCTACTGCCGGTCGCGGTGGTGCTGATGCTGCTCGCGACGGGCGTGCTCGCGGCGGTCCGCACACCGCGCAGGAGCGCGGCCGCCGAGTCGCTCGCCACGGAGGTCGGCGGCGCGGCGGCCCGGCTGGGCGTCGCCCTGATGGTCGTCACGCCGGTGCTGCTCGCGCTCGCGGACGTGACGGTGAACGCGAACCTGTCGGTGTTCGGGTTCGACGCGGTGGGCGCGGGGCTGAGCGTCACCGGGAACGTGGCGCTGGCGCTGGTCCTCGGCCTGGTCGAGGGCGCGGCCCTGGGCGCTCTGGGCGCGCTGCTGGTGCGACGCTTCGCGGAGACGAAGCGCGTCGGCCCGGCGGACGCGGGTCCGGGCGCACGGCCCGGCGGACTGGGCGACGGACTGGGCGGCGGACTGCCGGGCGGCCCGTACGGGCCCGGTGGCGGCGTGGGCGGGAGGCCGCAAGGCCCGACGCCGGGACCGCAGGGCCCAGGGGCGTACCCGCCGCCCCCCGGTCGCCCGGCCGGACCGTCCGGACCGTCCGGACCGTCCGGACCGTCCGGTCCGTACGGGCAGCCGCCTGCCGGGCCGCCGTCGACGCCTCCCGCTCCGGGCGGCTGGCCGGGGCAGCCGCCCGCCTCCGACGCCAACCCCTACGGCGGCCCGCCCGCTCCCCCGCAGCAGCACCCGCATCCTCACCCTCAGCCGCAGCAGAACCCGTACGGCGGGTTGCCGCAGTCCCCGCCGGCGAACCCCGACGGGCGCCCGGACGACAACCCGTACCGCTGACCGCTGATCGCCCGTCCCCGGTGGACTGGGGACGACTCCCCGGCGGGTCCGGTCGCGTCGCTCGTTAGGCTGGGGCGCGTGCCACGTCGACTTGTGAGCGTCAGGACCACCGGGGCCGCCCGGATCGACTCCGAGCTGGCCGCGCTCCGCGCCCGGCTGGGGCTGCCGGACGGGTTCTCCCCGGCCGTCCTGGCCGAGGTCGAGGCTGTCTCGGCCACCCCGCTCGCCACGCCCGGCGAGCGGGTGGACGCGACCGACCTGCCGTTGTTCACCATCGACCCGCCGGACTCGCGCGATCTCGACCAGGCCATGCACCTGGAGCGCCTCCCGGGAGGCGGCTACCGCGTCCACTACGCCATCGCCGACGTGGCCGCCTGGGTGCGCCCCGGCGGCGCGATCGACGCCGAGGCGCGGCGGCGCGTCGAGACGTTGTACTTCCCCGACATCCGCGTCCCGCTCCACCCGCACCAGCTGTCCGAGGGCGCGGCGAGCCTGCTGCCGGGCCAGGACGTCCCGGTACTGCTGTGGCAGCTCGACCTCGACTCCGACGGCGAACTGCGCACCACCCGGCTCCGGCGCGCCCTGGTCCGCAGCCGCGCCAAGCTCGACTACGCGGGCGTCCAGCGTGCGCTCGACACCGGTACGGCCGAGGATGCGCTGGCGCTGCTCGGCGTCATCGGCCCGCTGCGCGAGGAGCGGGAGGCAGCCCGGGGCGGTATCAGCCTGCCGATCCCGGAGCAGGAGGTCGAGGAGGTCCCCGGCGACGGGTACACCCTCGCCTACCGGGCGCCGCTGCCGGCGGACAGCTGGAACGCCCAGATCTCGCTGCTGACGGGCATAGCGGCGGCGCAACTGATGATCGCGGGCGGGGTGGGCGTCCTGCGCACCCTTCCGGGCGCCCCGCCGTCCGCCGTGGCAAAGCTGCGCCGCGTGGCACTGGCGCTGCGCGTGGACTGGCCGGAGGACCTGCCCTACGCCCAGCTGATCCGCTCCCTCGACCCGAAGCTGCCGACGCACGCCGCGTTCCTGAACGAGTGCACGGGCCTGCTGCGCGGCGCCGCCTACACCGCCTTCGACGGCGTCGTCCCGCCCAGCCCGGGCCACGCGGCCGTCGCCGCCCCGTACGCGCACTGCACCGCGCCGCTGCGCCGCCTGGTCGACCGTTTCGCGGGCGAGGTCTGCCTGGCCCTGACGGCGGGAGCCGAGGTCCCGGCCTGGGCCCGCGACGCGCTGCCCACCCTCCCGGCCCTGATGGCCGGTGGCGACCGTCGTGCCCACGAGGTCGAGCACGCCTGCGTCGACCTGGTCGAGGCGGCCCTGCTGACAGGGCGTGAGGGCGAGCTCTTCGAGGGCATCGTCATCGACGTGGACGAGCGCCACCCGGCTCGCGGCACCGTCCAACTCCACGCCCCGGCGGTCCGCGCCCCGCTCACCAACGGCGGCGGCCCACTGCCCCTCGGCGAGGAGATCCGGGTGCGCCTGACCGAGGTCGACCTCTCCCTCCCGGCCGTCCGCTTCGCCACGGCGTAGCCGCGGGACAACCGCGGCCGAACCGCGTCCCGGCTGCCGGTACCATGGTCACCACGGCGGACGAGCCGGCCGGGCGGTCGCGTCGGATCCCTCACGGGATCCGCCGAGGAACGTCCGGGCTCCACAAGGCAGGGTGGTGGCTAACGGCCACCCGGGGTGACCCGCGGGACAGTGCCACAGAAAGCAGACCGCCGGGCGCTTCGGCGCCCGGTAAGGGTGAAACGGTGGTGTAAGAGACCACCAGCGTCCAGGGTGACCTGGACGGCTCGGTAAACCCCACCTGGAGCAAGGTCAAGATGGGCATCGGCTTCGATGCCCTGCGCTGACGCCTGAGGGCTGCCAGCCCGAGTCAGCGGGTAGACCGCTTGAGGCGGCCGGCAACGGCCGCCCTAGATGGATGACCGCCTCCCGCGGCCCGGCAACGGACCGTGGAGACAGAACCCGGCGTACAGGCCGACTCGTCCGCCGCCTGGCCGCTGATCTGTGCTTTTGCGAAGCGGACCAGTCGGACTTCACCCGCGGGCTCTCGGTGTCGGCCGTGGTCCCGCGGCCCCTGCACAGGGCCGACCGACCCTGCATGGCATCCGCTCCGCCAGGCGGCGACGCGCGGACACCGGGCGAAGAGCCGGGTCTGTCGTCCCGCAGCCCGGACCGACCCACAGGCACCGGCGGGGCAGGAACAGAAGGATGCTAGAAAGCCCTGGTGACCGATCATCCCCACCAGTCCTCGACGCTGCGCCTGTTCGTCGCGCTGGCCCCGCCCGACGACGCCAAGGACGAGCTGACGGCCGCCCTGCAGCCCGCCTACGAGAAGTACTCCCACCTGCGGTGGAACCGGGTTGAGGACTGGCACATCACCCTGGCGTTCCTCGGCGAGCTCTCAGTCACGACCGTCCCGCTCCTGCGGCCGGCTCTCGCTCAGCTGGCCGCCGATCGCCCCTCCCTGGGCCTGCGTCTGAACGGCGGCGGCCACTTCGACGAACGGCTGTTGTGGAGCGGGATCGAGGGGGAGCTCGACGGCCTCCACAGCCTCGCTGCCGAGGTTCGCGACTCGGTGCGAGCCTGCGGCATCTCCTTCCAGGAGCGCCCGCTGCGCCCGCACCTGACGTTGGCCCGGGCCAAGCGCGGCCAGGAGGCCGACATCCTGTCCGCATCCGCGGGCCTCGCCGACTTCACCGGCCGCAGGTGGCAGGCCGAACGCCTCCACCTGGTCGGCAGCAACATCGGCCGCGGCCCCGGTGTGATCCGCTACCGCGACATCGAGGCTTGGCGGTTCGCCGGCGAATCCTGACCATGCCTGGCCGCCCACGGCCCGCGCGGCCCTGGACGTGCCGCTGACGGGGCGCGGACCTGCCCGACACCCGATGAGCTTGGCGGCGCCGCCTCCGGCGTCCGTGACCTCCGCATCGCCTTCAGCAGCGGCAGCACCAGCGACTCCGTCACTCTCGGAAGTGAGCCGACGTCAGTGCGGTCGCCGCCCGCGCCCGGTCCCACATCGGCCGCCCCGGAAAATCACCGGGGCGACCAGCACAGACGTGAAACGATGCCCGACCAGGACAGAGGAGGCGGGCGACGTGGGGCTTGACTACAGCTACGAGATCTTCATGCCTCCACGGAACGTCGGGAGGGCGCTGACCCGGCTGGCCGAGCTGGCCCCCCGACACGGCGTCAATCCTCCGCTTGCGGTGACTCTGCCGGGCGGAGAGCAGTTGACCGTGCCGTTCACCTCGCGGTTCAAGAGCGAACCGGTGGACTGTTCAGCAGGCGGCACCCTCGAACTGGACACCTCGATCGCAGTCGGGGTCGACGACGCGGTCCGCGCGTTCTTCCTCCGCGACAGCGACGTGGTCGACGAGCGAGGACGAGTGTCGGTCGGCTACATCTACCTGAGTGTCAGGTTCTCACCCGCCTGGCACCCGGACTTCGCGTCGCTGCAGTTCACAGCGGCCACCTCGGGCATGAGCCGGATGTTCGCGCGGTCCGCGAGCGTCAGGAAGGTCTTCACGGACCTCACCGCGGCCACGGGCGGCGTGTGCTGTCTACTGGACACCGAGACCGACGTCTTCGACATCTGCTGGCTCAACGGCGAGACGATCAGTGACGAAACAGTCCCTGGCGCCCGCTTCTCGCGCTTTCACGACCTCGTCGCCGCCTGGCGCCAGCCGGCAAGGTAGGCCGGCGACCGCGCCCGTCGGCACCAGCCACTGCCGGGGGTGCGACTCACCGCCGGTCTGGCGGAAACAACAGCGGATGCCTCGGTCATGCCGGTGCCGGTGGCGAGCCACAGGTAGCCCGCCATTCTCCGGGTGTGACCTGATGATCAGCGACGCGGCAGCGCCGCGGCCGGGCGGACAGCGGTGAACCCGGCATGCGCGTATCGGGTGGCGGACAGCAGCAGCACCCACTCGTCGCAGCCTTGCCACGGGTAGACGTCGGACGCCCCACCGCGTACCACCCGGGGCCCGTCGCCCGTGCGCGGGCGGCCGTCAGCAGGAGCGTCCACGAAACCGGGGATCCAGGCGTCGGCACAGATCTCGTTCGCCGAACCCATCGCCGCCAGCCCATAGGCGTTCTCCGCTGCGGCCGTCGACGCCGGGTCGCCGAAGTCGTCGAGGAGCTGCTCCTTGCCGGGCTTGTGGTCACCGCGGAAGGTCAGCGTCGTGGTGCCGGCCCGGGCCGCGTACTCCCACTCGGCCTCGCTGGGAAGCCGGAACGGCAGCGCCTCCAGCAGGCCCTCCAGGGCGTCCTCGAGTCGGGCCGTGCCGGTGTCGTCACCGGTGTAGTCGTCCTCGTAATCCGGCAGCCAGTGTCGGACCTGGGCGACGGTCAACGGATGGCGGGCGATCAGGAACGGCTCGACTCGCACCTGTCGTACAGGGCGGGCGTTCCCCGCGCAGGCGAAGAAAGGTTCAAGGCTGTCTTCGACCCCGCCGCTGCTCTCGATGGCACGCACCGCGTCCAGTTCGGTATCCGAGAGTCCCATGAGGAACGTCCCTCCCGGCACCTCCCTGAACTCCACACCTGACGCCACGTGCCGCCATGCGGGACGGCCCGCCACGATCACTTCGCTCCACATGGCAGCGGACACTAACAGCTCAACAACATGGCGGACGCGGATCCACCCAGCTGTGAGTCGGTCGGTTGGAACGGCCAGGTCAGACGGAGTTCGCGCGAATCAGCTCGACCCAAACCGACTCAGGGGCGTCGACCCTGACCCCGCCTACAGGGTCAAGGCGTCGTGCGGCATCCACGATGAGCTCAACGCACCCGTACAGACGGTCGTAGTGGTGGACAACTGCTTCCTCCGGCGCTGTTGGGGCGGGTTCCCCGGCCCTGCGGATGATCCTGATCGCGCTGTACCAGCGCCAGGCCGTTTCGACGTACTGGGCAACCGACGAGCTGAAGAAGGAGACTGCTGGTTTGTGCAGGCCCGCGTGGTAGGGCCGGAGAACCTTGGGAATGTCCTCTGCGGTGACAGGTGCGGGGAGAAGGCAGAGAACACGACCATCGCCGGGAACCACGCCGACCACGAAGCTGTCCGCACGCGGCCCCCAGAATCCCAGGTCATAGAGCCGCTGACCGTCGTTGACGAGGCGGCGCTCCTGCGGGCCCGCACGGTTCGGCACCAGAGCCGGGTCTGCGCCGAATTGCGGCCTCGCCGTGAAGAGCGGCAGGCGTGGCAGACCCCGCTCGCTCAGGGCCCTCCGGTCACTATCGGGGATGCCCCAACCCTCAGCCTCCGGGATGAGCAGTTGGTCTTCCACGACGATCAACCGCTCCACCGGCTGAGACAGCACACGCCGCAGTTCTTCCTGAACTGCCGTCCACTCGACACCCTGGTCGCTCTTCACAGATGCAGCATCTCCCGGCGTCGCAGAGCAGCTCAAGATCGGTCACGCAACCGCGGTTGCGGTTGACGGGGACTCATAGAACGTGCCCCCACGGAGCATCGGCGGCACGATTGCCACGTGCGCAGGGCCATAGCGCGGAGATCCTGGGCACTAGGTTGTCCCACGTGCGCTTCCTGGAGGAGTCCTTCGTTCTCGGGGCCTTGGCCCGTGGCCGGGCCGTCGAACAGTTCCTCGGCCCCGCGGGCGATGCCGAGATCCGCGGTGTCCGCTGGGTTGAGGTCGTTCCGAATCACGCTGGGTTCGGGGTCGTTCTTCATACGTCGGCCGACGTGGGGAGTGAGCAGTTCTGTGACCTCGTAGAGTTCCCTCCGCTCGCTCTCGGCGATGAGGAGTTCGGGCGGGAGATCGCGGAGGTCAGGGCAGCTGTAGACGCCCTCGCCATCGCGGAGGCTCGAACCGGAGCCGTTCGGGATCGCTGGGTCAACGGAGGCATTGCCCGGGACGAATACCGTGACTTCGTGCGAGCCGGCCGTCCGGATCACTGGCCCGCGGACGCAACCTGATGGATCGCGAGGCAGCCATCGCGCTGGTGCAGAAGATCATGAATGGTTGCGGCGTCAACGAGGCTGCGTGCCAGGTTCTTCTTGAGCAGCTCGACCGGGCACTGAAGTGCCCAACCGGCTACGTCGGCGGCTTGATCTTCTGGCCGGCGGGACCGGAGCCGACCGCAGCGGAAGTGGTCGATCAAGCCATGGCTTATCAACCGTTCGCGCTGTAGCACTTCCGTGGCCAACCCCGACCGTGAGCACTGACCACACCGTCCCATCGCCAGGTGTCACTGAGCCCCCAGTGCCCGTTTCATCCTTGGAGGAAGCAGTGGAAGATCCCGGGTTCCGCGTCGTGCTCGGCGAGGACGGACCCCAGGGGCTGGACGCGGTTCAAGCGGTCCGGGCGGTGACCGGCTTGAGCGCATGGCGGAGCAAGGAGCTCCTTGGCTCTGCGCCGACCACGATCCTGGAGGTGACCTGGTTCGAGCGGGCAGCGGCCGCCGCAAGGCGCCTCAACGCTGTCGGTGTGCGAGCCGAACTCTCCTGCGACTGGTGCAAGCGCGTGATGTCCCCTGAGGCCTGCCCCGTCGATCCGGGGCCGTGCTCATCGCCGTACTGGCCGAGGAGAAGCTGCCAAGCGAGCCAACCCCGACCTTGAGCGGAGATCCGGTCGAGCAATCCGGGAGTCGCCCACTACGCGTCGGCGGTGGCGGGGATCATGCCAGCCACGACCGACAACCGAGGACCCCGGTGCTGCGGCACCGGACGTGGTTCGCGCGAACGTAAGCGTTCTCGCCCTCGTGCATCAGTCGTGCGCCGCGCCTGCCAGCCGAACATTCGCGCAGGTCAGGCGGGCATGCCGATGTGCGCTGCGAAGTCCCCGACGTACAGGCCGACTCGTCCGGCTGAACCTGGCCGCCGGCGCCCGGGGACGTCACGCTCCCTCGCGTGCGCGCTTGCGGGCGCGCCACCAGGCGCGGAGGACGAGGCACACGATGGCCAGCAGCACGGCGGCGAGCAGGAAGAACTGGTAGCGGAGCGCCTGGCGGTAGAGCGGGCCGATGTTCGTGCCGGCGGTGTAGCCGAGCGTCGTCCAGGCCGCGACCCACGCTGCGGCGCCGACGGCGTTCCACAGCGTGAAACGGCGGTGCGGCATCTCGTTCGAGCCGGCCAGCAGGCCGTTGGTCTGGCGCAGGACGTCGACGAACCTGGCGAACACGACGACCCTGGCTCCACGGCGCTGGTAGAAAGCCTCGGCCTTGGCGTAGCGCTCCGGGGTGAGCCGCACGTAGCGTCCGAAGCGGGTGATCAGCCGCGTTCCCTCGCGGCGGCCGAGCACGTACGCGATCTCGGCCCCGGCGAGCGCGGCGATCCACCCGACGACGGCAACCGCGAGGACGTTCATGCGTCCGGTTCCGGCGTAGACCGCCGCGACGATCAGCAGTGTCTGCCCCGGAACCGGGATCAGCATGTTGTCGAGTGCGACGAGCAGCGCGAGTGAGGCATAGCCGTAGTGGTCCAACAGCGGCTGAAGCGAGGCCAGTGGACCCGGCAGTCCGCTGCTGTCAGTCATGCCGCTCACGTCCCGTCCCGGTGGTCCCCGTCATGGGCTGTTGTGCGCTCAGACTCGCTCGGTTGCTCCCTCACGTCCCAGGGTGCGCGCCCGACGGGTAAGGAGGCGAGCCCCGTAGGCCGCGCGGACGCCTCTGTCTCCCGTTGTCTCCCGTGGTTCAGCCGAGGTGGGGTTGGACTCCGATCCGCCGGGTCTCCTCCGTCACCTCGCCCAGCTCCGACTTCGGGACCCGGGCTCGCCACGCGTGGCGGCCTACGGGGGTGAGGCCGAGGTGAGCGGCCTGTTCCGCGTTGCCGGTGGTGAGGGCGAGGGTGGCGGTGCAGGCGGCGGTGGCGGTGGCGGAGTCAGCGGGGCTGTCCGCGTCGAGGGCGAGGATCTCGAAGGGGGCGTCGCGCCAGGTGGTCAGCAGGCGGCGGTAGAGGACGTCGTCGCACTGGCCGTCGGCGACACGGCGGGCCATGACCGTGCCGTCGTCCGCGGTGCGGTAGGCGGTGAGTTCGCCGGCGTCGGGCCCGAAGTCGGCGGGGTACGCGGCGCCCTGGTAGACCGCGGTCAGGCCGCGGTCCACGCTGCCGGCGGGTGCCGGGGAGGCGCCGCCGGGGGTCAGGCCCCGCTGCTCGGCGGCGGGAAAGGAGCGCCAGCCCGCGTGGCGGCCCGCGTAGGCGGCGAGCCCGACCTCGTAGCCCTCGCCGCCGTCCTCGGCGAGATGCCAGATCTCGGCGCCGACCGGCGCGTCGGCGAGTTCCATCCAGTACTCGGGGACGGCCGCCGGGGCGTACCTGGTGTAGCCCGTGCCGAGGAACGGCTCGGGCAGGACCAGGGTGGAGCCCAGCCGGGCCGCGCCCTCGGTCGTCCGGCCGCCGAAGGAGGCCCGGAAGAGGCCGGGCCAGCCGGCCAGGAAGCGGATCACGAACAGCCCGTCGCCCGTCGGGAAGTCCTCACCGGCCTCGGCCAGGCCGTGGACCGCGCGTGCCTGCGCCCCGGAGTCGACCCGCGCCACGTCCACCATGCGCGAGCAGAGCCCCCACATCCGGGTGGGCTCGAACAGGCCCGGCACGACCTCGTTGCCGACGTAGCGCTGCGCGAGGGCGCGGGTGATGGGCAGCTGGATGATCGTCCGCGGCGACAGGCCCGGGGTGGTGGTCATCGCTGGTGGTCTTCCTTCCACTGCGCCAGCAGGTCCGTCCGGTGCTCGGTGAGGTCGGTGACCTCGTCGAGGGGGAAGGTGCCGAGGTACGCGCTGGCTTCGATGCGGCGCAGGTGGTCCGCGATCAGCCACAGTTCCTTGCCGGCGTACCAGCCGGTGATCTGCCCCTCTCCCGAGCCGACGGCGTCGAAAGGCTGGCCCCGCCACAGGAAGGTCCATCGGGTCCGGTACCAGGCTTCGAGCTGGTCGGGCGTGGCGTAGAAGACCCTGGCAGGGGCGTTCGGGTCCGGCCGGAGGCCCGCCGGGACGGGGTCGTCCGGCTCAAGGGTGAGCGAGACCTCCAAGGAGCCGCCGTCGCCGAAGACGCCGTAGACACTCCCCTGGTAGATCGCGAAGTCCCCGGCCCGGTAGCGATTTGTCTCAGCCATCAACCCTGGTCCAGACGTTCTTGTAGTAGTACCCCACCATGACCTCCCCGCCGTCCGGCGTGATCCTCCACATCTCGGCGCGCCCGGCGAACCGCGTTCCCCTCGGGGCCAGCCATTCGGGGATGCCGCCCCCGGTGTACCCGGTCCCGGTGAAGGGATCCTCCATCACCGACCCGGTGGCCTGGTGCCCGGAGGCGATCGTGGCGACCGAGTCCGCCCGCGCCTGCGCCGAGGGGTCGGCCTTGGCGTCGCCGACCGAGCCGTAGCTGGGGACGGCGCGGTCGCCCAGGCCCTTGGGGGCCGGGAACCGCAGTTGGTAGGCCTCGGCGGCGTTCTCCGGGACCGGCGTCCAGCCCTGGCCCTTGTCGTCCAGGGCGAGGCCGTCGCGAAGTCGGGCCGGCGTGGTCAGGTCGGCGGTGTCGGTGCCGCGGGCGACGGAGTTCCCGAAGGACGTCGGATCGAACGTGTCGGGACCGAACAGGTCGCGGTCGTTGTCCAGGAAGCCGTCGGCCACCTTCTTGCCGACGACCTTGGTGACGATCTGCCCGTCCCCGATGCGGATCTGGTTGCGGACCTCGCCCACCTGACGGATCTGTTCCGGTGTCAGGTCGTCCGTGGGGCTCAGGCGCAGTCGGTCGTACTCCTCGCGGCTGAGACCGGTGCCCTCCAGCGCCTTGTCGATCTCGTCGTCGAAGTTCGGCGAGTCGCGCAGGGCGTCGCTGCCGAACCGGGGTCGGGCGAGGTCGGCGGCGGCGATGCCGTCGTCCTGGACGAGGGCCTGGGAGATCCGGGTGCCGTGGACCGGGGACTCCGGAGCCTCGCGGGCGCGGGACGGAGCGTCCGCCGCGGCCCTCGGGGACGGCAGTGGCGCGTCCCGGGGCGTCGTCGCGGGCATCGTGGAGCGGAAGTGCTCCGCGGTCCTGGCCTCGTTCTCCGCGTGGTCGGCGAGGTTCTTCGAAGCCTTCTCGACGGCGGAGTCGACGACGTGCGCGTTCCGCTCGGCGATCTTCGGCAGCGCCTCCTGGGCGTCCCGCCTGAGCGCGGCGAAGACGGCCTTCTCCTCCCCGCCGCCGGCCATCAGAAGGCGAGCCCTTCGAGGCCGGCGTGCAGGCTCTGCGCGTGGCCGCGGAAGGTCTCCGCATGGCCGCGCAGGACGTCGAGGTGGGCGCTCGCGGCCTCGTGGTCGAGCGAGAAACCGTCAACGGCGCCGCCACCCGCGGACGTCTGCGACCAGTCGAGGCCGGACACGGCCGCCTCGATCCTGGCGAACAGGGGCTTGGCCGCGGCCTCGATGATCTCGCCGGTGACGTACTGGATGATCTGCTGCTTGAGGGTCTCCAGCAGCTTCCTGCCCGCCTCGACGATCACCGGCACCGCCGCCTCGGCCAGCCCCGCGGTCGCCACCGCCGCCGCCTGGTCGGCGACGAACGCGGCGGCCATGGCCGCCAACTCCGCGAGGGCCTCCAGCTTCTGCGCGACGATCACCTCCGCGCCGAGGTCCAGCGCGTCGGCGAGGACGTGACAGCCCTCGACCAGCTCCTGGACGTGCCGTTCGGAGAGCTGCGCCCATCCCGACTGCATCCGCTGGGTGGCCGCGCCCTGGTAGGCCTGGGCGACGTGGGCGAGGGTCGCGGTCGCGTCCTGGTGCGTCTGCTGCACCGCCCGCCCGAACTCACGGACCGTCGCCGCGAACTGACGGACGTCGTCCTCGTTCAGGTACGGCCAGGGGACGCCGATCACGTTGAGGAAGGTCACGACGGGACCCGGCAGGTCGTCCACCGCCAAGGCAATCCCCCATGCTGATCACGGAACGTGGCGACACGCATCCTATCGAGGGAGGCCACGGACGGCGGACCACGGAGCGCGGCCGGCGGAGCGCGGACGGCGGAATCCCGGGTGGGGCGCGGCCGGTGTCCGGCCACGCCCCACCCGGGATCTTCGATCAGCGCCCGCCGGTCCGGCTCACGCCGCGCGGTGCGGGTCGGCGTAGGGGTTGCGGGTCGGGTCGTCGAGGGTGGGGAGGCGGCCCTCCTTGCGGGCGCGGCGGGCGTCGTCGAGCCACTCGCGGGTGAAGATCGCGGTGACGGCGGCGACGCCGGCCCGCAGGACGCGGATCTCGCTGTTGTCCGCGGCGCCGACGAGGCGGACCCGGCGGGTGGCGGGGAGCGTGGTGCCCTTCTCGGCGTCCTTGACCTTGCCGCGTCCGGTCCACTGCACGTCCCAGTGGTCGACCTCGGTCTCCTCGGGCAGCAGCAGCTTGACCGAGGCGCGGCGCAGGTCGACGTGGATCTCGAGGTCCGCGGGCAGCTCGGGCGAGCGGAGGTCGAGGACCACGGCGCCGCCGCGGGCGCGGATCTCGAAGGAGTCGGCGGTGGTCCAGTGGCCCAGCCGCTTGACGACCGTGTGGTCGACGTTGAAGCGCTCGACGTGCTTGGTCGGGGTGATCGTGTACTCGGCCATTTCGGTGGACCCTTCCGTGCGTGCGAGGACTGTGTGGTCTTTCGGTGCTTCCGTGCCGTTCCTTTCGATGGCTCTATAGTTGCAGTGAGACTAGTCCTTTGTCAACTAGTGTCGGTGGGTCTATTCCGTCGACCGCCCCTGGGCGCGGAACCCCGGGTAGCCGAGGATGCGCAGGCGCTCGGCCGGGTCGAGCGGGTACGGGACCTCCAGGCCGGTCGGGACGAACCCCAGGCGGTGGTAGAAGGACTGGGCGCGGGCGTTGGCCTCGTGGACGCCCAGCGTCAGGTGACCGACGTCGATACGGGCGCGGGCGAACCCGACGGCAGCCGTCACCAGGTCGGCCGCCGGACCGGAGCGACCCCGGTGGGCGGGGGTGACGTAGACGCTGTAGACGTGCGCGTGGTCGGGGACGTCCGGAACGGGGGCGGCCCCGGCCATGCCGAGCCACGAGCCGTCCCGGCCGACCGCGACGAACAGGGCCGTCGACGCGCCGGTCGCGGCCGCGGCGGCCTGGGCCTGCCAGGCGCCGTCCGGCAAGGCCTCGTCGGCGGCGCGGCTGGTGCTGAACGCCGTCGGCGTGTCCGTGAGCGCCTCCAGCCGCAGGGCGCGCAGCTCGCGCCACTCGCCCGCTTCGATGCGGCGGACCCGGTAGTCCGGTCGATCGGCAGGTGGTTCGGCGGGTCGACGGGCAGGTGTCGGCTCGGTCATGAGTCGATCTTCGCCCACGCGTCGCGGGCCCGGCCGGGCCGACCGGGCAGCGCCGGGACGGCCCGGGCCGGGAGCGTCGGGGCGGGCCGACCAGGCCGTGCCTTGCCGGGCCGACGGGGTAGCGTCGGACGCATGACGTCCTCTCTCGCCCGCGCGCTGTGGCTGCGGACCGAACCCCTGCACGCCGTCGTCTACTTCGACCCCGAGTGCCGGGCCCTCGGCCGGGCGATGGGTCTCAAGGGCTTCTGGATGGGCTACTTCGCCATGCGGGTCGGCCCGCTGGGCGCGGTCGGCCCGGCGGTCGCCGGATCGGTGCTCGGGGCGTTCGCGCCGCGCACCGTCGAACGGTCGCTGCCGGCGGCGTGGGAGGTGGTGACCCCGGAGCGGGCGCTGGACGAGCGGGCGCGGGGCGCAGCCGCCGCGCTGCGGCGTGCGGTTCCCGGGATCGACCTGCTGGCAGAGGAGTTGACGGCGCCGATGGCGCTCATGGTCGCGGACGCGCCCACCCTGGCCCGGCCGCTGTTCGCCGCCAACCAGCCGCTGGCCGAGCGGATCGCCGACCCGGTGCAGCGCCTGTGGCAACTGACCACCGGCCTCCGGGAGTTCCGCGGCGACGCGCACCTCGCCGCGCTCGCCGACCGCGAGCTGGACGGCGTGGAGTCGCTGGTGCTCGCCGCCGCGACGGGCCGGGTGCCGGCGGAGACGATGCGCACGGACCGGGGCTGGACCGAGGACGAGTGGGCCGCGGCCGCCGAACGACTGCGCGGACGCGGGCTGGTGGACGGCGAAGCCCAGGCCACGGCCCGGGGAAGGGAGTTGCGGCAGGCCGTCGAGGACGCGACGGACCGGCTGGCCGCGCGCCTGATCCGTCCGGTCGGGGCGGAGGCGACGCAACGGCTGCTCGACCGGCTCGCCGAGCCGGTGGCCCTGCTGCGCGCCGCCGGGATCCCGCCGCAGGCGAACCCGATCGGCCTGCCGCCCAGGCAGGGCTGACCCGCACACCCCGAAGACGCCGGGCCTCGTTCGCTCTTGACTTCTCCACCTCCCGGGGCGAGATTCCAGTTCCCGCCGCCGCGTGACCGGGCCGAGCACACCTCCGTTGATCCGGGCGGCGCGTCCGCGCCATGGGTCAGCTCAGCCGGGTTCCGTCGACGATCGGTGGTGGTCGAGTCATGCCTGAAAGGGTTCGTACCGGAAGCAGCAGAGGCACCGTCAGAAGCACCGCAAGGGGCCTGTCGAGGCGTCAGTTCATGTCGCGGGCGGCGGTGACGGCCGGTGCGCTGGCCGCGCCGACGCTGCTCACTGCGGCTGCGGCGACGCCCGCGAGAGCGCTGAGCAGCGGCGACCACATGCCGGTGCTGGTGATCGGAACGGGATACGGCGGCGCCGTCACCGCGCTGCGGCTGACGCAGGCCGGGATCCCGGTCGCGATGGTGGAGATGGGCCGGAGCTGGACCACGCCCGGCAGCGACGGGAAGATCTTCTGCAACATGCTGAACCCGGACGGGCGCGCCTACTGGCTGCGCACCCAGACGGACCAGCCGGTCAGCTACTTCCTCGGGGCGCCGTACAACAAGTCCATCCCCAGCTACACCGGCGTGCTGGACTCCGAGCACTTCGCCAACACCCGTGTGTACCAGGGGCGCGGGGTGGGCGGTGGCTCGCTCGTCAACGGCGGCATGGCGGTGGTGCCCAAGCGCTGGTACTTCGAGGAGATCCTGCCGCAGGTCGACGCGGACGCGATGTACGACGTCTACTACCCGCGCGCGAACGCGGGGCTCGGGGCCAACAGCGTCGACCCGGGCTGGTACAACTCGGCGAGCTGCTACCAGTACGCGCGCGTCGGCTCCAGCCAGGCGGGCGACGCCGGCTTCAGCACGGTGTTCGTCCCCAACGTCTACAGCTTCCCCTACATGCAGCAGGAGTTGGCCGGGACCGTGCCGCGATCGGCGCTGGCGAGCGAGGTCATCTACGGCAACAACGACGGCAAGCAGTCCCTGGACAAGACCTACCTCGCCGCGGCCGCCGCGACCGGGCGGCTGTCGATCAGCCCGCTGCACAAGGTCACCTCCGTCTCCCCCGCCGCCGCGGGCTCCGGCTACACCGTGTCGATGGAGCAACTGGACACGGGCGGCAACGTGGTGGCGGTCAAGACGGTCACCGCGGACAAGGTCTTCTTCGGCGCCGGGAGCGTGGGCACCAGCAAGCTGCTGGTCACCATGCGCGACACCGGTCAGCTGCCGGACCTGCCCGCGGCGGTCGGCCAGGGCTGGGGCAACAACGGCAACGTGATGGTGGGCCGCGCCAACTACCTTTGGGCGCCGACCGGTTCGCTCCAGGCGTGCATGCCGGTGCGCGGCATCGACAACTGGGACGACCCGACCTACCCGTGCTTCGCGGAGATCTCCCCGTTCCCGGCCGGGACCGAGCTGTGGATCAGCCTCTATCTGGCGATCACCAAGAACCCCAACCGGGCCACGTTCACCTACAACCCCGGCACCGGCGGCGTGGATCTGAGCTGGCAGGCGTCGTGGACGCAGCCGTCGATCACGGCCGCCGCGAACGTGTTCGACCGGATCAACAAGGCCGAGGGCACGATCTACCGCACCGACCTCTTCGGGGTCTACAAGACCTGGGGCGACGACTTCGTCTACCACCCGCTCGGCGGCTGCGTGCTGGGCCAGGCCACCGACCTGTACGGGAGGCTGCACGGCTACCCCGGCCTCTACGTCACCGACGGCTCGCTGATCCCCGGCAGCACCGGGGTGAACCCCTTCGTGACGATCACCGCGCTGGCGGAGCGGAACATCGAGAACGTGATCGGAAACGACTTCGGCTGATCCTGGATGCGCCTCAGCGACGTTCGGGGAGGCCGCTGAGCAGCGCCTTGAAGCGCTCCGAGAGCCGCCGCCGGGAGGCGCGGCGCTCGGCGCGCGCCCGCTTGGCGCCGCCCTCGCGGTAGAAGCGCCTGCCCCACGGCGAGCCCGGAAAGCCGAGCCGCAGCGCGCCCCACAGCGCGAGGAACGGGAACAGCACACCGGCGACGCCCAGGAAGAACCGCCCCTTGAGGACGGAGATCACCGACAGGGCGCAGTTGATCAGGATGAAGATGACGAAGAACCAGGTCCCTTCCCCCGGCTGCCGCGAGAAGGGGTTGGAGACCAGTAGCCCCATCCCGCCGAGGGCGGCGACGCCGACGACGGTGTCGACGGACTTGCGGCCCTCGTCCGCCCAGTAGACGTCGGACAGGTGCAGCCACAGCGCGTACTCGTCCAGGGTCAGCGCCGCGCCGACGCCGAAGGCCGCGGCCACGCAGTCGCGGAAGAGGCCGTGCGGCACGGCGAGGAACACCACCACCCCGGAGATCAGCAGCAGGAAGATCCCCGGCACCAGATGGTGGACGTGGACCTCGCCGACCGCCACGTTCCCGAAGGGCCCGCGCCCGGACCGGATCAGGCGCACGATCAGGCGGGTGAGCGTGAAGGTGACCACGAAGGCCACCAGCATGAAGAGCAGGGCGGTGCGTCCGGTTCCGAAATGCAGCGGCAGTTGCATCCCTCGATCGTGACCGGACGCCCCGGCCGGGTCCGCTACGGCGCGCCGACCCCGGCGTCCTCGTCGAACCCGCCGTCCTCGTCGAACCCGCCGTCCTCGCCCTCCTCGCCGTCCTCGGCGTTCTCCGCGACCTCCTCGACCTCCTCGCGGGAGATGCCGAGCAGGTAGAGCACGGTGTCGAGGAACGGGACGTTCACCGCCGTGTGCGCGGCCTCGCGGACGACCGGCTTGGCGTTGAAGGCCACGCCGAGGCCGGCCGTGTTCAGCATGTCCAGGTCGTTGGCCCCGTCGCCGATCGCCACGGTCTGCTCCAGCGGCACGCCCGCCTCGGCGGCGAAGCGGCGGAGCATGGCGGCCTTGCCGGCCCGGTCCACGATGTCGCCGACGACGCGGCCGGTGAAGTGGCCGTCCTCGACCTCGAGGGTGTTGGCGGCGGCGAAGTCCAGGCCGAGCCGCTCGGCCAGGTCGTCGGTGACCTGGGTGAAGCCGCCGGACACGATGCCGACCTGGTAGCCGAGCCGCTTCAGCGTGCGGATCAGGGTGCGCGCGCCCGGGGTCAGCCGGACCTCGGAGCGGACCTTGTCCACGACGTTCGCGTCCAGACCGGCGAGCAGGGCGACGCGGGCTCGCAGCGACTCGGCGAAGTCCAGCTCACCGCGCATCGCGGCGGCGGTGACCTCGGCGACCTTCTCCTCGCAGCCGGCGTGGGCGGCGAAGAGCTCGATCACCTCGTCCTGGATCAGCGTCGAGTCGACGTCCATGACGACCAGCCGCTTGGCCTTGCGCTGCAGCCCGGACGCCACCACGGCCACGTCCACGCGCCGTGCGGCCGCCTCCGGCGCGAGCGCCGCCCGCAGGACCTCCGTCGGCACGCCGGACACCGCGAGCTCGACGGCGATCACCGGGTACTTCGCGAGACGGAAGACACGGTCGATGTTGCCGCCCGTCTCGGTGATGTGCGTACTGAGCGCCGCGATGGCGCCGGCGGGCAGCGGGTTGCCGAGGATCGTGACGTGGGACCGGCCCTCCCCTCGGGGGCGGTTGTCGCCCAGACCGGAGATCACCTCGGCGTCCAGGTGGCTGCTCTCGGCCCACTGGTGGACCTGGGCCCGCAGCTCGCCGTCGTTGGGCGGTGCGGTCACGAGCGCGCAGAGGACTATCCGCCCCCGGGTGACGACCTGCTCGAAGTCGACGACGTCGACGCCGTAGTCGGCGAGCGTGGCGAACAGCCCGGACGTCAGCCCGGGGCGGTCCTTGCCGAAGACCTTGACCAGAAGGGTCGGCGTGTCCGGAGCGAGGCTGGCTGCGATGGCGGCAGTCTTAGCGTTCATGGTGCTCACCAGGCTACCGAGTGCGCGCCCGCACCCGAACGCGTGTCCCGCCACCCGGACAGGTGACTGCACCGTCGCTCGACGCACTCTCCAGGGGCGCGAGGCGCGGCAGGACGGCTGCTTCGCCTCGTACGCCCCACAGGCCACGGCTCACAGGCCACGGACCACGGATCCCACCGGGGGTTCGGGCGCGCGCGGACCGGTTTCGGGCGAGGCACGGTCCGGGCACAGCCGCTCACGGCCCGGCCGGAACGGTCGGCCGGAAGGCGCGGCCGCCGGGGGGCCGGGCGGGACCCCCTAGAGTGGTCGGCGGGAAGACCGTGTCTTGAGGAGTCACTCAGTGCTGGTGCTGTTGCCGCCGTCGGAGGGCAAGGCCGCGACCGGGGAGGGAGCGCCGCTCGATCTCGGGTCGCTCGTGCTGCCGGGTCTGACCGGGGCGCGGGAGGCCGTGCTGGACGCACTGGTCGCGCTGTGCCGGGAGGACGAGGGGACCGCGCTGGAGGTGCTCGGGATCGGCGAGGGCCTGCGGGGCGAGCTCGCGCGGAACGCGGAGCTGCGGACGGCGGCCGCGCTGCCCGCGGGCGGCCTGTACACGGGCGTGCTGTACGACAACCTCGGGCTGGCCGAGCTCGCGCCGTCGGCGCGTGCCCGCGCCGAGGAGAGCATCGTGGTGTTCTCGGGCCTGTGGGGCGTCGTGCGGATCACCGACCGGATCCCGCCCTACCGCTGCTCCGGCGGGACGAAGCTGCCGAGGCTCGGCGGCCTGGCCGCGCACTGGCGCAAGCCGATGGCGGCCGCGATGCCGGAGCTCGCCGGGGACGGTCTGGTGCTGGACCTGCGTTCGTCCGCGTACGCGGCGCTGTGGAAGCCGACCGGCGAGGTGGCGTCGCGCACGGCCACCGTGCGCGTGCTGCACGAGCGGGTGGTGAACGGCGTGACCAAGCGGTCCGTGGTGAGCCACTTCAACAAGGCGACCAAGGGCCGCCTGCTGCGGCAGCTGCTGGAGTCCGGCGCGGAGCCGGGCTCGCCCGCCGAGCTGGTGGACGCGCTGCGCGACGCGAAGTTCACCGTGGAGACGCAGGCGCCCACGGCCGGGAAGCCGTGGGCGCTGGACGTGGTCGTCGCCGAGCTGTGAGGCCCGGATCACCGGGATCGCCGGGATCACCGGAGGGGACTACGCGGGGGTGCCGCCCGCGTAGTCGCTGTTGAACGCGGTCTCGATGGTGCCCGCGACGCCGCTGTCGGTCAGGATGATGCCCAGCTCGCGGTTGTTGCCCAGGGAGTTGGACGTGATGTTCATCGACCCGGCCTCGACCTTCTGGGTCGACAGGCCGTAGTCGGCGACGATCGCCTTGGCGTGGATGTAGAAGCCGGTGCTGGAGGAGTAGCCCACCACCGTGCCGCCCGCGCTCTTGATCTGGGAGACCTCGCTGGAGTAGCTGCCCGGGGTCTCCAGCACCACGCGCACCTTCACGCCCGCCTTGGCGCGGGCGGCGATGGCGTTCACGACGGCCGAGTCGCTGAACTCCTCCTCCTCGACGTCGAGGGTCTTGGTCGCGCCGTTGATGACGCTGAGCAGCCGGGTCTGCGCGTCGGTGGGCGACCAGAGCAGGTTGTCGCCGTCGCCGGGGGTGACCGAAGTGTGCGCGTAGTCCGCGTTGAAGACCTTCTCGATCGCGGCGACGTCGTTGGCGTCGTTGTCGAGGACGCCGTAGTCGCGGCTGGTCGAGTAGTACTTCGAGGTGAGGTTGCCGGTGAGGACCAGCGAGGTGGCGCCGTCGACCGTGATGGTCTTCTGGTGCGTGTAGACGTACGAGGTGGACGAGTACACGACGCCGACGCCGGCGCTCTTGAGCGCGCTGTAGGCCGAGCTGTTGGTCGAGGTCTCCTTCTCGTCGAGGATGACCCGGACGGTGACGCCGGCCTTCTTGCGGGCGATCAGGTCATTGACGGCCGTAGTGTCGCTGAGCTCGTACATCGTCATGTCGAGCGTCTTGGTGGCCGAGTTGATGAAGTTGTAGATCGTCGGCTCGCTGCTGCCGAGGTTGAAGACGAACGCCGAGTAGCTCGCGGCGTGTGCGGGGAGGGCGGTGGCGAACAGTGCGGCGCCGGCGGCGAGCGCGACGGTGGCGGTGGCGCGGCTTCTGCCCTTGCGGGACATGCGTTCTCCTAGGGAGTTGACGGAGAGCCAGTGACCTTGCCAGGAGTGGTCGGCCGACCGTCCACCAGAACACCACGCGCGTAGACAGCACGGGAAGCTGTCGGCGGTTAAATGTGCATGACCACTACACAACGCACACAGGGAGGCCCTGTGCAGGGCCTCCCTGTACGAACTCTCCAGCAACCCCGCTGGTCAGCGCAGATGTGAGGTGTCGTTGAAAAGCCTGAGCGACGCGTTGCCGTCCGCATAGAACTGGACAGCGGACACAGCCGCCGCACTCAGCTCCATCCGGTACAGCGCCTCCGTCGGCGCGCCCAGGGCGAGTCGGACGAGCGACTTGATCGGCGTCACGTGCGAGACCACCAGGACCGTGCGTCCGGCGTAGCGGGCCAGCAGCCGGTCGCGCGCGGCGGCCACGCGACGGCCGACGGCGACGAAGCTCTCCCCGTCCGGCGGGGCCGTCCGCGGGGAGGCCAACCAGGCGTCCAGGGCCTCGGGCTGACGCTCCTTCACCTCGGCGAAGGTGAGCCCCTCGAACGAGCCGAAGTCGGCCTCGCGCAGCGCCTCCTCGACGCGGACCTCGAGGCCCAGCACGTCGGCGACCGCCTGCGCGGTCTCCCGGCAGCGGCGCAGCGGCGAGCTGACGATCGCCTCGACGGTGCCGTGCGCGGCGAGGGCCGCGGCGGCGCGCTCGGCCTGCCAGCGCCCGCGCTCGGAGAGCGCCGGGTCGCCGCCGCCGCTGCCGGAGAAGCGCTTCTCCGGCGTCAGCGCGGTCTCGCCGTGGCGCAGCAGTACGAAGGTGGTGGGCTTGCCCATGTCCGCGGGCGCGGCCCAGCCCGCGGGAGCGGTGACCGTCGGCTGCGGCAGCGGCAGGGGCTCGGCGACCGGCTGTCCCGGGACCGGCTCGGCGGAAGGGCCGGAGACCGGTGCGACGGAGACCATTGCGGCGGTGACCGGCGACGCCTGCGGGGGCAGCTTCGGCTCCCAGGCACGGCCCGCCTGGCCCGCGTCCATCGCCTCGTTGGCGAGCCGGTCCGCGTGCTTGTTCTCCTTGCGCGGCACCCAGCGGTACTGCACCTGCCCCTCCAGGAAAGCCGTACGGGCCTCGGCCGCGAGCGGCTTCATGTCCGGATGCCTGACCTGCCAGCGGCCGGACATCTGCTCCACGACGAGCTTGGAGTCCATCCGCACCTCGACCGCGGCGGCCGGGTCGATCGCGGCGGCCGCGCGCAGGCCGGCGATCAGGCCGCGGTACTCGGCCACGTTGTTGGTGACGCGGCCGAGGTACTCGGCCGCCTCCGCCAGCACCTCGCCGGTGTCGCCGTCGCGCACGACCGCGCCGTAGCCGGCGGGGCCGGGGTTGCCCCGCGACCCGCCGTCGGCCTCGACGACGAACCGGCGACCCCCCGGAGCGCTCCCGCCGGTCGTCACAGACCGGACTCCGAGGTGCGGATCAGGATGCGTCCGCAGTTCTCGCAGCGCACGACCTCGTCCGCGGCGGCGGAGCGCACGGCGCCGAGGTCGGTGATGGACAGCTCCACCCGGCAGCCCTCGCAACGGCGCTGGAAAAGGCGCGCCGCGCCGACGCCGGCGTTCTGCGTGCGCAGGCGGGTGTAGAGCTTCATCAGGTCGGCCGGAATGGCGGCGGCCAGGGTCTCGCGGTCGCGGGTGACCTTCTCCACCTCGGCGTCGATCGAGCCGTAGGAGGTGGCGCGGCGCTCCTCGGCCTCCTTGACGGAGCGCTCGGCCTCGTCGCGGCGGGCCGTCATCTCGCTGACGCGGGTCTGCCCCGACTCGAGCCGCTCCATGATCTCCAGGACCACGTCCTCCAGGTCGCTCTGGCGCTTGGCCAGCGAGCCGACCTCGTGCTGGAGGTTGGTGAGGTCCTTGGCGGAGCCGACCGAGCCGGAGTCGAGCAGCTTCTGGTTGCGGGCGGCACGCTGGCGCACCTGGTCGACGTCCTGCTCGGCCTTGGTGAGCTCGCGCTGGGTGTCGCTCAGCTGGGTCTCCGCGGCGACGGTGAGCGAGCGCAGCTGGGCGAGGTCGGTGGAACGCTGCTCGATCTCGGCGTGCTCGGGCAGCGTCCGCCGACGGTGGGCGAGCTGGTCGAGGCGGGAGTCGAGTGCCTGCAGGTCCAGCAGGCGGATCTGGTCGGCGGGCGCGGCGTTCAGGGGGAGCTCCTCAGACGGTGGTCGGTGCGAAAGACATGGGGGCGTGCGCGGTCCACGGGTCGGTGACGTGGGTGGACACCCGCGTCGAAAGGCCCCAGCCGTGCTTCTCGGAGACGGCCAGCAGCGCGCTCTCGGCGCTGCGCAGCCAGGGCCACTCGGTGGCCCAGTGGGCGGCGTCGACCAGGGCGATGTCCGCGTGCTCGCGGGCCTCGGAGGCCGGGTGGTGGCGCAGGTCGGCAGTGACGTAGGCGTCGACGCCGGCGGCGCGGACCTGGGCGAAGAAGCTGTCGCCGGAGCCGCCGCAGACCGCGACGCGGCGCACGGGGCGGTCCGGGTCCCCTGCGGCGCGCACGCCCTGGGCGGTGGCGGGCAGACCGGCCGCGACGCGGGCGGCGAAGGCGGCGAGCGGCTCGGGGGCGGGCAGCTCGCCGATCCGGCCGGTGCCGCGGCGTCCCGCCGGGTCGGTCGGGTCCGGGATCAGCGGGCCCGTCACGCGCAGGCCGACGGCCTCGGCGAGGGCGTCGGAGACGCCCGGGTCGGCGACGTCGGCGTTGGTGTGCGCGACCATCAGCGCGATGCCCTGGCGGACCAGGGTGTGCACGACCTTGCCCTTGAAGGTGTCGGCCGCCACGGTCGTGGTGCCGCGCAGGTAGAGCGGGTGGTGCGTGACGACGAGCTGGGCGCCGAAGGCGACGGCCTCGTCGACGACGGCCTGCACCGGATCGACGGCGAACAGGACGCGGCTGACCTCGTCCTCCGGGTCACCGCAGACCAGACCGACGGCGTCCCAGGACTCGGCCCAGGCGGGCGGGTAGAGCTCGTCGAGGGCTCGGCGGACGTCGGAGAGTTTCGGCACGTGTCCGAGGGTATCGCGGCGCGGTGGCCGCATCGGACAGCGCGCAAGGTTACGGGCCGAGAAGGAGCTCCACCCGTACGAGTGATGTATCCGCGATCCCGTGCGAGCGGCGCACGCCCGTCAGTAGCTTCGGTGGTGCGGACGGGCCCCACCGAGGAGGCCCACCGAGGAGGGCCCGGCCAAGCCCTGAACAAGCGAGCCAGAACAAGCGAGCCTGAACAGCGAACGCGAACAAGCGAGCCCGAACGACGCGAGCGGCTCCCGTGAGCTCTTCCGGACGCTGCGCGCCTGCCCTTCTCCTGCCCTTCTCCTGATCCTTCCGTTTCCGGCGACGTGCATCGTCCCGACCGAGCTGCGGTGGTGCATCCATGACCGCGATCCCCCTCACCGTCCCTCCCCGCGTCGGCGCCGCCACCGGGTCGGCGGCGCCGGCCGCCGCCGCGCTGCGGCGCGTCAGCTTCACCTTCGCCGCCGACGGCTCGCACGCCGCATGCCTGGCGGCCGAGGCCGACGGCCGGTGGTTCGTGGAGAGCTGGCGGCTGGGCGGGGCCCCGGGCGAGGTCTGCGCGCCGCAACCGCTGCGCCCGGGCGCCGGCGGGCGGCGCTCGGAGGACGTCCACTCGCAGCTCGTCGCGCTGACCGACGGCCGGGTGCTGATCTGCCGTCACGAGGGCGCGCAGCAGCAGCTGGTCGTGCGCGGCACGGACGGCCAGGCGGACCTGTCGGCGGGCCGCCTCCACCAGGCGGGCGTACGGCTGCTGCCGCTGCCCGCTCCGGGGGCGGGCGCGCCGGTCGCCCTCGCGCTGGGCACGGACGGGGAGAGGTCCACCATGGTCTGGCTGGTCAGCGCGGACGGGGTCTCCGCGCCGCAGCCGGTCGCCGAGCTGCCCGGTCTCTACGGCGGCGGCGTCTGGCTGGACCGGGGCGGCCGGCTGCTCGGCCTGGACCGCCTGGAGCGTCGGGCCGACGGCACGGGCCGGGTCAAGACGGTCGTGCTGGACCTCGTCTCGGGCGGGCTCTCGCCGCTGCTCGAGCTCACCGAGCACAGCAACGACCGCCTCGCCGCCTGCGATCCGGCCGGTGGTCTGATCCTGGTCCGCAGCGACGCGCCGGGTGAGGACCGTCTCGGTTGGGGCCGCCTCGGCTCGGACGAGCCGCTGCGCTTCCCCGAGTGCCTGCGCGGCGGGCAGCACTTCCTCCGCCCCGTCGCGATCGAGCCGGGCCGCAACCGGGTGGCGGTCCAGGCGGACTGGGGCGCCGGTTCGACGCTGGCGCTGTGGGAGCCGGGCGGCACGCGGCTCGAACCGCTGCCGATCCCGCCCGGTCGCTTCGGCGGCGTGGCGCACTGGTCGGCGGCGGGCCTGCGGATGCCCTACTCGGCGCCGGACCAGCCGGCGGCGATGGCCTCGATCGACGTCGACCTGCTGCTGAGCGGCGAGACGCGGCCGCTGCCGCAGCCGGAGAGGCCCCGGCTGGCGCCGGTGCAGGGCGGTCGGGCCGGGTTGGCCAGCGTGGTCCAGGTCATACCGCAGCCCGTGGAGACCGGCTGGCGACTGGACGGCAGCACCCGGCGCGGCGACGGCCGCCCCTGGGAGAGCGCGCGGACGGTCACCCTGCCGGGAGCCGCGGGCCCGGTAGAGGGCGTCGTCTACGGCGGCGAGGAGTGGCTGACCGCAGAGCACCTGGTCATGGCCCTGCACGGCGGCCCCGCCGACGCCTGGCACCTGGAGTTCGAGCCGACCTTGCAGCGGTTGGCGGCGGAGGGCATGGCCGTGGTCGCCCCCAACCAGCGCGGCAGCACGGGTTACGGCGTCGAGCACGCCCAGGCCGTCCAGCACGCCTGGGGCGGGCCGGATCTGGAGGACGTGCTGACACTGCTGCAGAGCATCGGCGGCCAGCGCGAGTCGCTGGGCCTCGGCCGGGTGGCCCTGTTCGGCGTCAGTTACGGCGCGTTCCTCGCGCTGCTGGCGGCCGGCACCGCCCCGGATCTGGTCACGCGGGTGGCGGCGGTCTCCCCGTTCCTCTCCGGCGCGCGCCTGGCCGCCGACGCGGGCCCCGCGGTGCGCGGTCTCACCGAGCGGATGGGCGCGGCGACGGATCTGCCCGACGGTCCACGCGACGTCCTGCTGCTGTGCCACCGGCTGACGGCGGAGGTGCTGGTCGTCCACGGAGACCGGGACGAGGTCGTGCCCGTCACGCAATCACGGTTGCTGCGCCAGGAGTTGCTGCGGATCGGCCGGGTGGAGGGGGTCGACTTCCAGTACGTGGAGGCGGCACGTGCGGGCCACGAGGTGCTCGCCGAGGAGGGTGCGCCACTGTTGCAGGAGTTGTTGGCGAGTTTTTTGAGGAGCGTGCGAACGGTGTGAACCGGTGGGAACGGCGTGCACGGGGCTACTAGGGTGGGTCACCAGCACGAATGCCGGAAGACAGAACAAACACGGAGAAGACGACTCTCATGTCTGATGCCCTCACCGACATCACCACTGAGAACGCCGCGGAGGAGGACCCGCACGGTCGCCACCGCGGCCACATCGCCGAAGACGAGGGGCAGGAGGCGAACCCCCACGGTCGCCACCGTCGCGCCGAGTAGCACCCCGGGGCGCGGGCCGAGCCCGCGCCCCACAGGTCATCCCGTGTGCCGCAGCCCCAGGACCTCCGTGTTGGCGAAGCCGTCGCCCGGCCTCCGTTCGGCGTAGAACGGGGTCATCAGCTCGTCCAGCTCGCCGGGCGTGAAGACCTCCTTGGCCGTGTCGAACTTCGCCAGGACCGGCGGGGCGCCGAGGACCGCGACCATGCCGCCGTGGACCACGAAGCACTGGCCGTTCACCGAGGCCGCCGCCGGGGAGGCCAGATAGGCGACCAGCGGGGAGACGTGCTCGGGGGCGAGCGGGTCGACGCCCGTCTCGGGTGCGCCCATGGATCCGACGAACACGTCCTCGGTCATGCGCGTCCGGGCCCGCGGGCAGATGACGTTGGCGGTGACGCCGTACCGCGCCAGCGCGTTCGCGCTGCTGGTGGTGAGGCCGACGATGCCGCCCTTCGCCGCCGCGTAGTTGGGCTGGCCCGCCGAGCCCGCGACGAACGCCTCGGAGGAGGTGTTGACGATCCGCCCGTACACCGGCTGACCGGTCGCCTTGCTGCGGTCGCGCCAGTGCGCCGCCGCCGCGCGAGTCGTGGCGAAGTGACCGCGCAGGTGGACGCGGATGACGGAGTCCCACTCCTCCTGCGTCATGGAGAAGACCATGCGGTCGCGCAGGATGCCCGCGTTGTTGACCAGGATGTCCAGCCGCCCGTAGGTGGCGACCGCCAGGTCGACCAGCGCCTGGGCGGTGTCGGTCTCGGCGATGTCGCCGTAGTGCGCGACGGCCCTGCCGCCCGCGGCGACGATCTCCGCGACCGTCTCGTCGGCGGGTGCGGCCGACGCGCCGCCGCTGCCGTCGCGGCCGGGCGCGCCGAAGTCGTTGACGACGACGTTCGCGCCCGCGCGGGCCAGCTCCAGCGCCTCGGCCCGGCCGAGGCCGCGACCGGCGCCGGTGACGACGGCGGTGAGACCGTCGAGCGAAGTGGTGGTCACGCGTCCGCCCCCATGGTGATGACGGTCCGCAGCGCCTCTCCGGTCCGCATCTGCTCGATGGCGTCGTTGACCTGGCCGAGCGGGACGTGGTGGGTGACCATGCCCTCGAGGTCGAGGCGGCCGGACCGCCACAGCTCGATGACCTTGCGGTAGGTGGCCGGCACGTCCGCGCCGCCGTAGAGCGAGGGCAGGACCCGCTTCTCGTTGAAGAACAGCTCGAACATGTTGAACTGCGCGTTGTCGTCCATCGCGCCCGCGCCGACCACGACGAGAGCGCCGCCGCGCCGGACCGCGTCGTAGGCGGCCCGCACGGTCGCCGAGCGGCCCACGACCTCGAAGGCGTAGTCGAAGCCCTCGCCGCCGGTGATCCGGGTCTTGGCGTCGCTCAGCTCGTCGGGGTGGACGGCCTCGGTCGCGCCGAAGCGCAGCGCCCACGCGCGGCGGGCGGGGACGGGGTCGACGGCGAGGATCTGGGCGGCGCCGCAGACCTTCGCGCCCTGGATCGCGGCGATGCCGACGCCGCCGCAGCCGATCACGGCGACCTTCGAACCGGGCAGAACCTTGGCGGTGTTGACCGCGGCGCCGACGCCGGTGGTGACGCCGCAGCCGATCAGCGCCGCGACCTCGTAGGGGACGTCGTCGGGGATCTTCACGGCGCAGCCCGCCGCGACGACGCTCTCCTCGGCGAAGGTGCCGGTGGCGGAGAAGCCGAAGAGGTCCTTGCCGTCGTGCCGGTAGTTGGGCGTGCCCATGTTGGCGAAGGCGGCCAGGCACAGGTTGCCCTCGCCGCGCAGGCAGGAGGGACAGGCGCCGCACGGCGGCATCCAGCAGACGATGACCCGGTCGCCGACGGCCAGGCCGGTCACGCCGGCGCCGACCTCGACGACCTCGCCGGCGCCCTCGTGGCCGGGGACGAACGGGGCGGGCTGCGGCAGCACGCCGCTCATCGCGGACAGGTCGGAGTGGCAGAGGCTGGCGGCCTTCATCTTGATCCGGACCTGGCCGGGGCCGGTCGCCGGGGTCTCGACGCCGTCGTGGACCTCCAGTTTCTCCTGGCCGGTCTCGTGCAGAACCGCTGCGCGCATGTTCTTCGCTCCTCGGTCGGGCGGTGCGGATGGAGAGACGGTGGTGCGGGTTCGGCGCCGGCCGGCCCGGGCCGCGGCGGGCCAGGGTTGGTCAGCGCTGGTCAGGGCTGGTCAGGGCTGGTCAGGGCTGGTGGGTGACGACGGTGTCGGCGAGGACAGGCGCGTCGTCGCGCTCCACGCTCGTCGCCGTGACGAGCAGCCGCTCCGCGCCGTCGCGCCAGATCCGGACGCGCAGCGTCTCGCCGGGGAAGAAGATCCCGGCGAAGCGGGTCCGGTACTCGCGCACCCGGGAGGCGTCGCCGCCGAGGACGGCGTCGACGACGGCCTTGAGGGTGACGCCGTAGGAGCACAGTCCGTGCAGGATCGGGCGGTCGAAGCCGGCCAGCTTGGCGAAGTCGGGATCGGCGTGGAGCGGGTTCCAGTCCCCCGAGAGGCGGTAGAGCAGCGCCTGGTCGTGGCGGACGGGGATCTCGCGCACCGCGTCCGGCTCGCGGTCCGGCAGTTCGACGCGGACGGTCTCGCCGCGCTCGCCGCCGAAGCCGCCCTCGCCGCGGACGAAGATCTCGGTGTCGCAGGTGTAGAGGGGGCCGTCGGCGTCGGCGGCCTCGCTGCGCATGACGAGGACGGCGGCCTTGCCCTTGTCGTAGACGGCGGCCAGCGAGCTGGTCAGCTGGGCGCGGCCGGTGGCGGGGATCGGGCGGTGCAGCTCGATGCGCTGGCCGCCGTGGAGCACCTGGGCGAGGTTGATCTGCAGGCCTGGCAGGTTGAACGCGCCCGCCTTGGCCAGGCCGCCGCCGGCGACGGTGACGAAGCTGGGCAGCACCTGGAGGTCCTTCTCGTAGGTCCAGCGCAGCTCGTCGGGGTCGGTGGCCGGTCGCTGCGCGCCCGCGCCGATGCCCAGGTGGTAGAGGATCACGTCCTTGTGGTCCCAGGCGAGTTCGGTGACACGGGCGGGGGCGGCGAGGGCTTCGGCGGGGTTGATGGGCATGGAGAGCCTTTCGGAACCTGAGGGCATTGGTGGACCCCGACGCGGCCGTCCGCACCGTCGGCCGCGCCGGGGTCGCTTCGACGCGGGCTCCGACTGCTGCTGGTCCGGCCGGTCCCGCGGGCTGTGGGCTGTACTGGAGGAGCGTGAGCTAGAACAAGTTCTAGCGCAAAGCGCTCGAGTTGAGAACGCCCTGACACGGGTCAGTCACACAGAGCCGCCTCCGGTGGTCGTCCGGGGCGGTCACCTGCGCAGCAGAGTCACGACAGCTGCGCCGCCGAGGCCGATGTTGTGGGCGAGACCCACATGTGCGTTCGGGACCTGGCGGCCCTCCGCCTCGCCTCGCAGCTGCCAGACGAGTTCGGCGCACTGCGCGAGGCCGGTGGCGCCCAGAGGGTGCCCCTTGGAGATCAGGCCGCCCGAGGGGTTGACCACCCAGCGGCCGCCGTAGGTGGTCGCGCCCTCGGCGACGAGCTTGCCGCCCGCGCCGTCCGGACACATCCCGAGCGCCTCGTAGGTGAGCAGCTCGTTGACGGAGAAGCAGTCGTGCAGCTCGATGACGTCGACGTCCTCGATCCCGAGGCCGGACTGCTCGAAGACGGCCCGCCCCGCCTCGCGCGACATCGGTTTGCCGACGACGTCGATGCAGGAGCCGGAGGCGAAACTCTCCTCCGTGTCGGTCGTCATCGCCTGGGCCGCGATCTCCACCGCGCGATCCTCCAGGCCGTGCTCGCGCACGAAGCGCCCGCTCGCCACGATCGCGGCCGCCGCCCCGTCGGAGGTGGGCGAGCACTGGAGCTTGGTGAGCGGCGCGTGGATGGTCCGCGCGGCCAGCACCTCCTCCAGGGTGTACTCGTCGCGGAACTGGGCGCGGGGATTGGCCGCCGAGTGCCGGTGGTTCTTCACGCCGACGAGGGCGAGCTGCTCGGCGGTGGTGCCGTGGCGCTCCATGTGCTCGCGGGCGGCGTTGCCGAAGATCTGCGCGGTCGGCGGGGTGGCCTCGAAGCCGTGCCGGGCGGCCATGACGCCGTAGTGGCGGGCGACGGGGCTGGCCGCGAAACCGCCCGCGCCCGCGCCGCCGCCGAGCGCGCCCTTGCTCATCTGCTCGAAGCCCAGCGCGAGCACGCAGTCGTTGATTCCACCCGCCACGAACTGACGCGCCATCATCAGGGCGGTCGAGCCGGTGGCGCAGTTGTTGTTGACGTTGTAGACCGGGACGCCGCTCAGGCCGATGGTGTAGACGGCGCGCTGCCCGGCGGTGGACTGCTGGTGGCAGTAGCCGACGGCGGCCTGCTCGACGAGGTCGTAGCCGATCCCGGCGTCGGCGAGGGCGGCCTCGCCGGCCTCCTTGGCCATGTCCCAGTAGTGCCAGTCACGTGATTCGGGTTTCTCGAACTTCGTCATGCCGACGCCGACGAGGAACACCTTCTCGGTCATCTCTCCTCCGTTAGGGCTGCGGGTCGCGTGGGAGGCCGAGGATGCGCTCGGCGACGACGTTGAGCTGGACCTGGGTGGTGCCGCCGGCGATGGTCAGGCAGCGCGACATCAGCGCCGCGTGCCCGGCCACGCGCCCGACGTCCTCGTACACCGCGCCCGCCTCCCCGCACAGCTCCAGCGCGTATGCGGCGACGCGCTGCGCGTGCGGGGCGGAGACGAGCTTGCGCACGCTCCCGCCCGCCCCGGGGTCCAGGCCGTCGAGCGCGCTGAGCGTGGTGCGCAGGTCGATGCAGGCGAGGACGTGCTCGTCGGCGACGAGGCGGCCGACCACGGCCGGGTCGCCGCCCGTCGCGCGCAGCAGGCGCTGGACGGCGGGGCCGGTGGGGCTGGCGTCGGCCATGTGGACGCGCTCGTTGCCGAGCGTGTGCCGGGCCACCCGCCACCCGTCGTCGACGGCGCCGACCACGGCGTCGGCGGGCAGCCGCACGTCGTCGAGGAAGACCTCGTTGAAGACGGCGTCGCCGGTCAGTTCGCGCAGCGGGCGGATGCTGATGCCCGGCGTGCCGCGCATGTCGACGACGAAGTAGGTGAGGCCCTGGTGCTTGGGCTTCTCCGGTGAGGTGCGGGCGAGCAGGATGCCGAAGTCGGCGGTCCGGGCGCTGGAGGTCCACACCTTCTGGCCGTCGACACGCCAACTGCCGTCCTCCTGCCGGACCGCGCGGGTGCGCAGCGAGGCGAGGTCGGAGCCGGCCTCCGGCTCGGAGAAGAGCTGGCACCAGGTCAGCTCGCCGCGCAGGGTCGGCATCAGCAGCCGCTCGCGCTGGGCGTCGGTGCCGTGGGCGACGAGGGAGGGCACGACCCAGTTGCCGATGGTCAGGTCCGGCAGCCGCACCCCGGCGGCGCGCAGCTCCTGCTCGACGACGAGTTGGCGCAGCGGTCCGGCTCCCAGCCCGTAGGGGGGCGGGAGGTGCGGCGCGGCCCAGCCGTCGGGCGCGAGGCGGCGGCGCTGCCCGGCCGGATCGAGCCCGGCGACGGCGACCGCGGCGGCTCGGGCGTCGGCGCGGAACTCCTCCGCCTCGGGCGGCAGTTCCAGCTGCGGACGCCACTCCCCGGTGTGCGCGGCCGCGTCGGCGACCGCACGCCACAGCGCCCCTTCTCCGCCGAGGAGTTGGCGCAGCGAGAGAGCCCGGCGCAGGCGCAGGTGGGCGTCGTGCTCCCAGGTGAAGCCGATGCCGCCGAGGATCTGGACGCAGTCCTCGGCGTTGGCGCAGGCCGCGTCGACAGCGAGGGCCGCGGCGACGGCGGCGGTCAACGGCGTGGTCTCCCGCGCGGCGGCCCAGGTCGCTGCGGCGGCCTTCTCGGCGCGGACCAGCAGCCCGGCGCAGAGGTGCTTGACAGCCTGGAACTGGCCGATGGGCCGACCGAACTGCTCGCGGACCTTGGCGTGGGCGGTGGCGGTCTCCAGCGCCCAGCGAGCGAGGCCACAGGCCTCGGCGGCGAGCAGCGTCCGCACGACCGCGTCCGCGGCGGCGTCACCGCGCTCAGCCGCGCCAGCGGCGTCGGCGGCGTCGGCGGCGTTGTCAGTATCACCACTGGTGTCGATGTCGGCGAGGCCGTCGAGGCGCTCGGCCGGGACGTCGTCGAACGCGACGCGGGCGAGCCCGCGGGTCGGGTCGAGCGGCGTCAGCGGGGTGATCCGCGCGGCGGAGGCGGGGACCGCGTACCAGACCGGACCGCTCTCACCGACGGCCCGGACCACCAGCAGCTCCGCCTCCGCCGCACCGGGCACGACGCCGGCCGCCTCGTCCAGGCGTCCGTCCGGCGTCGCCGTCACCGCTCCGCGCCAGGCCACGGCGGCGGTCAGTCCGCCCTCGGCGAGAGCGGCGAGGCGCGGGTCGCCGCGATCCGCGCGGGCGAGCAGCGCGGCGGCGAGAACCGTCGGCAGGTAGCCGCCGGGCAGCAGCGCCCGGCCGGTCTCCTCGACGACCACGGCGAGATCGAGCAGTCCGCCGCCGCCACCGCCCGCCGCCTCGGGCAGGTGCGGGCCGAGCAGTCCCTGCTCGGCCAGCCCCTTCCACCACGAGGGCCGGGCGGTCCCCACCGCACCCGGCTCCTCCGCCAGCGCCGCCCTGACCACCGGCCCGGGAACCTCCCGCTCCAGCAGGCGCCGCACCGAGCCCCGCAACTCCCGGTGCTCCTCGCTGATGCCGACGGCCATGGACGCCCCTTTCCTGAGCTGACGTGGCGTCAGATTAGAACGTGTTCCAGAAATTGGGAAGCCCGGCGTCGGGCTCCTTGGACTCCCCTTCCTCGGCGGGTGCCGATCGGGCATGATCTCCCGTCATGACCACGCCCGTGACCAGCGAAAAGACCGTCTGCCCGAAATGCTCAGGCTCGCTCACGACTGACCCGCGATTCACCAAGTGGTGCCCTTCGTGCCATTGGAACGCCCTGCCGCAGGGCGCACCGAGCACCGACGGAGCGGGCAAGACGCGTGGTCGACTCGCCCAGCTCGACGAGGCCCTGGAACAGCGCCTCTACCAGCAGGTCACCACGCAGGGGGCGGAGTTGCGCCCGCGTCGCGGCGGCGCGCACCTGGCCGTCGCCCTCCTCGCCCTGCCCGTCCACCTGCTCACGCTGGCCGCGCTCGCCGGTGCCGTGGTGCTGCTGCGGATCAACGTGTGGACGGCCGACATCGCCGCGGTGCTGCTGCTCGGGGCCGCCTGGCTGGGCCGTCCCCGGCTCGGCAGTCTCTCCCGGCTCGCGGCCAAGCGGCACCGGGTCACCCGCGAGGAGGCGCCGCGGCTGTGGGCGCTGGCTGACGGCGTCGCGGACGAGCTGGGCACCCGCCGCGCCGACGTCATCCTGGTCGACGGCCGGTTCAACGCCTCCTACGCACGCGTCGGCTGGCGCCGCCGGACGGTGCTGATCCTGGGACTGCCGCTGTGGGTGTCCCTCACCGAACAGGAGCGGGTCGCCCTGCTGGCCCACGAGTTCGGCCACGGTGCCAACGGCGACAGCCGTCGCGGTGTCTGGCTCGGTGCGGCTCTCGGCAGCCTGTCCGAGTGGGTGCAGCTGCTGAGACCGTCGCGGATCCGGACGCGCGCCGGCGTCGAGGCGCTCGCAGCCATGCTCGCGTACGCGCTCCAGACGGTCCTGAACGCCGTCGCCGAGCTCTACCTGCGTCTGCTGCTGCGGGTCACCCGCCTGGACAGCCGCCGGGCCGAGTACCTGGCGGACTCCTTCACGGTCCGGCTGGCGGGCACGGCAGGCGCCGCCGGCCTCATGGAGGCACTGCGCCTGGAGACCGCCTACGAGACCATGATCGCGCAGCGGAGCATGGCGGCCCAGCGAATCCCCGCGCAGCGCCGACGCGCTGCGCGCGGGACGGCCGTACAGGGGGCCGACCAGGAGGAGAAGCGGCCGACCGAGGAGCAGCCGGACCTGTGGACCAGCCTCGCCGCCTACGTCCGCTCGATCCCGCCGGAGGAGCGCACCCGCCGCGTGATAGCGGCGCAGCTCGGCCGCGAGTCGTTCGACACGACCCACCCGCCGACCCACCTGCGGCTCGCCTTCGTGCGCGGCCTGCCCGCCGGCGAGCCCGCCGTCACGCTCGACGAGCCGAGCTCGGTCGCGATCGACCGGGAGCTGGCGCCTGTGGGCCGCCGCATCGAGGCCGCGGTGACCGACCGCTGAAGGACGGCCGCGCCGACGAAGTGACCGGCCGGTAGGGTGACCCGCTATGGACGCGACGCGAGAGATCAGCCCCGCCCGGCCGCAGGCGCGGGTGCTGGCCGCCTTCGAGGCGGCGACGGGGTTCATGCCGGTGGACGAGGGCCTCGCCCTCTACGCGGCGGCCGCCGAGGCGACCGCCGCCACCGGCCTGCCGGTACTGGAGATCGGCACGTACTGCGGCCGCTCCACCCTCCTGCTCGCCGAGGCGGCCCGACTGGCCGGGACCGTCGCGATCACCGTCGACCACCACCGGGGCTCGGAGGAGCAGCAGCCCGGCTGGGAGTACCACGACACCAGCCTGGTCGACCCCGAGGTCGGCCTGATGGACACCCTCCCCCGCTTCCGCCGCACCCTCCACGCGGCCGGGCTGGAGCCGTACGTCGTCGCGCTCGTCGGACGCTCTCCGCAGCTCGCGGCGCTGTGGGGCACGCAGGTCGGCCTGGTCTTCATCGACGGCGGCCACACCGACGAGCACGCGACCGGCGACTACGAGGGCTGGGTCCCGCATCTCGCGCCGCAGGGCCTGCTGGTCGTGCACGACGTCTTCCCCGACCCGCAGGACGGCGGCCAGGCGCCGTACCGCGTCTACCTGCGTGCGCTCGACGAGGGCTTCCGCGAGGTCTCGGTCACCGGCTCGCTGCGGGTTCTGCGCCGCGAGGGCTGAGCGGGCAGCGCCGAAAGCGGAGTTCTTGATCGCACAAAGCCGCCTGCGCGCTGCGGGGGTTCGATACGGTGGCGCCCATCGGTTTCGGGGTACCTGCGGTACGCGGCGAGGTGGGCGATGAGCGATCGGGACGGCACGAGCCCCGCAGTGTGGGATCCGACCGCGAACGGCGGCGCGGGCGGTTGGGTCCGCGGGGGCGCGCCGCGCGCCACACCCCCTCAGGATCCGCGCGCGAGCGCGGGTACGGGCGCGGGCGCCGCGCCCGCGCCGAGTGACGCGGAGGAGACGGCGGTCCTGCCGCCGATCCCCGCTGCGCCCCCGTCCGGCGGCGGCTACCACGCATCCCTCGGCGGCCCCGCCCCCTTCACCCCGCCGAACAC
>NZ_BBPQ01000037.1:53804-82367 GCF_000787855.1 Streptacidiphilus anmyonensis
CCCTTCACCCCGCCGAACACCCCCCAGCAGCCCACACCCCAGCCGGGCACCGCAGGCGCAGAGGTGCCGACCGCCACCACACCCGCAGCGCAGCCGCCCTCCGGCGGCGGCTACCACGCATCCCTCGGCGGCCCTGCCCCCTTCGCCCCGCCAAACACCCCCCAGCGGCCCACACCCCAGCCGGGCACCGCAGGCGCGGACGTACCGACCGCCACCACACCCGCAGCGCAGCCGCCATCCGGCGGCGGCTACCACGCATCCCTCGGCGGCCCCGCCCCCTTCCACACACCGAACGCCGCCCAACCGCCCGCGCCCCAACCCGGCCCGCCGGGCGCGGAGATCCCCACCGTCACCGCACCGCCTCCGGGCGCGGGGTTCATGGCTTCACCGGGTGGCCCCGGGCCCTTCGGGCCGTCCGGCGGCCAGCCGGACGCGGGGGCGCCGACGATGGCCGCGCCCGGGTACCCCTCGCCGAACTTCCAGGTCCCGCCGCAGGGGGGCGGGTATCCGCCGGCCGGGCCGCCGCCGTACCAGCGGCCGGACTTCGGCAGCCCCCAGCCGCCGCCCGCCGCCTACCCGGGCGCCGACGAGGCGCCCAGGCGGCGGATGTCGACCGGCGTGCTGGTCGCGCTCGTCATCGTGGCCGCCGCGCTGCTCGGGGTCGGCGCGGTGTGGGGGCTCGGCCTCGGGCGGTCGAACGGCAGCGCGGGGCCGAAGACCTCGCCCGTCGCGACCGGCGGCGCGAACCCGTCCGGCTCCGCCGGCAGCTCGGCCGCGCCGAGCGGCTCGCCCAGCGACGCGGCGTCCCCCTCCGCCTCCGGGAGTACCGGGGCGGGCGCGCAGGCGCAGGCCCAGGCCGTCGACAGCCTGCTGTCGCAGAGCAGGAGCGTGCGCCAGTCGATCGGGTCGGCCGCCACGGACGTGTCGGGCTGCACCAACCTCGCCGACGCGCAGGGCGCGTTCCAGAGCGCGGCGAACAGCCGCCAGGGCCTGGCGAACCAGGCGACCGCCTTGGACGTCTCGCAGCTGCCGAACGGCGCCGCGCTGATGCAGCAGCTGGCCCAGGCCGAGCAGGACTCGGCGAACGCCGACAACGCGTACGCGACCTACGCGGGCTCGCTGGCCTCCGGCAGCTGCACCCCGAACGCGCCGCTCCCCCAGAGCGTGACGGCCGCCAACACCAGGGCCACCAATGACAAGAACGCCTTCGTGGTGGAATGGGACCAGATCGCCGGACAGTACGGACTGCCTTCGTGGACGAAAAATGACTTCTGACGACTTCGGGCCCCAGCGGACACAGCGCACCAGGACCACCACGCTCGTGCTGGTCCTGGCCGCGCTGGTGCCCCTCTGCTTCGCCGGATGGCTGGGCTGGCAGGCGATAGCCGGCGAGCCGGGCAAGGGAACGGGCAACCGTCCCGCCACCGCGGGCGGTCCCGGCCAGGACGCGGGCGGCTCGACCGCGCCGGGCGCACACGCCTCGGGCACGCCCGGCGGCAGCGCCTCCCCGTCGGCGTCCGCCTCCGGCTCCGGCACGGGCTCCGCCTCCAGCACCGCCGGCAAGCCGCTCGCGGGCAAGGTGATCGTGATCGACCCGGGGCACAACCCGAACAACGTCGACCACCCCAGCGAGATCAACAGCCTGGTCTTCGTCGGCAACAGCAGCAAGGCGTGCGACACCACCGGCGCCTCGACGAACGCCGGCTACCCGGAGGCGCAGTTCACCCTCGACGTGGCGCGCCGGGTCCGCACCCTGTTGGAGTCCGAGGGCGCCAAGGTCGTGTTCACCCAGGACGGGAACACGCCCTGGGGCCCGTGCGTGACCGAGCGCGCGGCGATCGGCAACCGGGCCCACGCGGACGCGGCGATCTCCATCCACGCGGACGGGGCCGGCGCGAGCGACCACGGCTTCCATGTGATCATGCCTCAGACGGTGATCGCCGGCGGCGTGAACAACAGTGCGATCGTCACCCCGTCGCACACCCTGGGCATGGACGTGCGGTCCGCCTTCGCCGCGGCGACCGGCGAGCCGTTCGCCAACTACATCAACGGCGGCGTGGGCTACGACATCCGCAGCGACCTGGGCGGACTGAACCTGTCCACGGTGCCGAAGGTCTTCATCGAGTGCGCCAACATGCGCAACTCCGGCGACGCGGAGCGGCTGACCTCCGCCGCCTGGCGTCAGGAGGCGGCCGAGGGCATCGCAGACGGCCTCAGCCAGTTCGTCCTCCACGAGGGGCACTGATCCGGCTGGTACGGTCACAACCGGTCCCAGCGGTTCCATGCCCTAACGGTCCATGACTCACGAGAGGCTTACGCGGTGAATCTGCGAACCGTCACCCGAGGGGACGCCGCACTGGCGGCTTCGGCGCTGCTGCTCCTCGTCTCCTCTTTCTTCACCTTCTTCCAAGCGGGCGCGGACGCGTGCTCCGGGACGGCCTCCGCCTGCTCCACCAGCGCGTGGAACGCCTCGCTCTTCCCGCTGCTGCCGGCCGTGGTGCTGCTCGGGATCATCGGTCCGGTCCTGGTGCTGCTGGGACGGCTGCTGCCGCAGGAGCCGTCCGCGCTCGGCATCGGCCTGCGCCCCTGGGGCGTGGTGCTGACGGTGGCCTCGGCATGGTCCGCGCTGTGGACGCTGTTCGGCGGTCCGACCGGTGACCTCTTCGGCCACCCGGAGGTCTCCTCCAGCCCGCAGCTCGGCGCGTTCCTGGCCTTCGTGTTCTGCGCGGCGAACGTGGTGCTGGCGGTCGCCGGTCCGGTCCTGCCGTTCCTGGCCGCCCCGCTGCTCCCGCAGTCCGCCGCGCAGGCTCCGCCGTACCCGTACGCGCCGCAGGGCGCGGAGGGTCAGCCGGACTTCCCCGGCTTCGGCACGCCCGCGGGCCAGCAGCAGTCGCACGTCGGCCACTTCCACCCGCAGCCGGTCCAGCAGGCCCACCCGGGGCAGCCGTTCCAGGGGCCGGAGCAGCAGGCGGCGACGCTGCCGCTGTCGGCTCCGGCAGAGCAGGCGACCGCGGGCGCGGCCGCGCCCGCGAAGGAGTCCGCCGACGCCGCGACCGCGCGGCTGGCGCGGCAGACCCCGAGGGACACCCCTCCCGGTGCGGCCTCGACAGTGCGCCTGGGCGCGGGCTCCCCGTCGGCACCGAAGCCCGCCGCCGCACAGAACTCGACCGCACAGAGCTCCGCGGCGCGTGGCCCCGGCGCGCAGGGCTCCGCGGCGGCGGTGGCTGCCGGCGAGCCGGAGACGCCTGCCCCCGCCTTCGCGCCGTTCTGGTTCGCCGTCCCGGCCGCGCGGCCGCTCGCGCCCGAGAACGACCCCAAGGGAGCGCCGGTCGGCGAGCTCGTGCCGGGCACCTGGTACCTCGCCATCGCCCAGCGCGGCGAGGCGCTGCTCGCGCGCACGCAGGAGGGCAAGAGCGGCCTGCTGGTCGACACCACCGGCATCCAGCGCGGCTGAGCGACAGTCCGGCGCGGCCGTGCGCAAGGCCGTCCTCGGCGGCCTCCGGGTGTTGTCCCTTTCGGACCCCCTCGCTAGCCTGACACACCGTCAGCTCAGCGAGGGGGTTCCGTCATGCGGCTCGGTCTGGTCCTCGGCTACTGGGGCGCCGCCCCGACCCCGGGCTTCGTCGAACTCGCCCAGGAGGCCGAGCGGCTCGGCTTCGACTCGGTGTGGACCGCCGAGTCCTGGGGCTCGGACGTGTTCACGCCGCTGACCTGGATCGCCGCGCAGACGAGCAGGATCCGCCTCGGCACCGGCATCGCCCAGATGGCCGCCCGCACCCCGACCGCCACCGCCATGCACGCCATGACGCTCGACCACCTCAGCGGCGGACGCCTGCTGCTGGGCCTCGGCCTCTCCGGGCCGCAGGTGGTGGAGGGCTGGTACGGGCGCCCGTTCCCACGCTCGCCACTGACGGCCGTGCGCGAGTACGTGGACGTCATCCGGCAGACCCTGCGCCGCGAGAAGCCGGTCGCGCTGGACGGCCGCTACCACCCGCTGCCCTACCCCGGCCCGGACGGCACGGGCCTGGGAAAGCCGCTCAAGCCGATCGTCCACCCGCTGCGCCCGGACATCCCGATCCTGCTGGGCGCCGAGGGGCCGAAGAACATCGCGCAGACCACCCGGATCGCCGACGGCTGGCTGCCGCTCTACTTCTCCCCCGAACGCTGGCGCGAGGTCTACGCGGAGCCGCTGGCCGACGCCGCTCCGGGCTTCATGGTCGCCCCCCTCGTCCACGCCCGCGTCTGCGCGGACGTGGACGAGGGGCTCGCGCCGGTCCGGGCCATGCTCGGCTTCTACGTCGGCGGCATGGGCGCGCAAGCGCGCAACTTCCACGCGGACCTGATGGCCAGGATGGGCTACGCGTCCGAGGCGCGTCGGATCCAGGAGCTGTTCCTGGCGGGCCGCCGCGAGGAGGCCGTCGCGGCGGTCCCGGCGGCGTTCGCCGACGAGATCAGCCTGGTCGGCCCGCGCGAACGCATCGCCGACCGCCTGGCGGCGTGGCGGGCGACCCCCGTCACCGACCTGCTGGTCACCTCCCGCGACCCGGAGACGCTGAGGACGCTGGCCGAGCTGGTCCTGTGAAATCCACCGGCCTCTGACGCCGACTCAGGAGAGGGTCAGACCCGCGCGCCAGAGCTCCAGCACACGCTCCTCGCCGAACCGCTCCGGCCCGTCCTCCCCCTGCGGCAGACGGCCGTTGAGCCACAGCATCACGTCCCGCGCGCTGCCGCGCACCGCGCCGTCCGCCTTGGCGTGACCGTACTCCAGGGTGAACGCCTCGGCGGTGCGCCGCAGTTGCCACTCGCCCGGCACGTCGGTGCAGTGCAGGTGCAGGCTGTCCCCCTCGCCCGCGAGGCCCGAACGGCCCGCGAAGGCACGGGCGTCGAGGTCCGACGCGTTGGTCAGCAACTCGTCGACGTTGTCGGCCGCCAGCACGGCGTCGGCCTCCGGCCGTACGCCGACGGCCAGTTCGGCGTCGATCCGGTGCACCAGCGACTCGTGCGCGATCCGGCGCGCCCACCAGCGCGTCCCCCCGCCGTGGGCCCAACCCCACACCGCGAGGTCCGGCCCGGCCTCCCGCAGCGTCGCGACGGACCGCTCGGCGCCGGCGAGCAGCCACTCCGCCTCTCCCCCTTCGGGCATCTCCCGATCCGGCACCTCCCGGAACGGCACCCGCTCGGTCGCCTTGCGGGCGACGATCTCCCCGATCCACCGGTACACCATCCCGGTGTGGAAGAGCAGGTCCCGCAACGCCCAGTCCGGGCAACTCGGCACCGCCGCCCCCATGTCCGCGCCCGCCGCGAGCTCAGCGGCCCGGCGCGCGTGGTCGGCGGCGTGGTCGAGGTACTGCTCGTGTGTAAGCCACTCCATAGCCATACCTCGGGACGCTAGCAGCCGCCGCAACCACGCCGACGCGCGAGAACGCACGCCCGGGCGGCCATTCCCCTCTCACCCGCGGACGCGCAGTCCGGGCGTCGTCCGCCACGGCCGCCACGGTCCGACGCTGCCCCGTGCCCCCGCACCGCGGCTGACGAACCGCGGTTACCGCACCACGGCGCAGCACTCCTCGGTCAGGCCCGACGGGAGTTCCTCGCCGCCGAAGACGGAGACCGTCGCCTCGTCGCCGCCCAGTGCCGCCACGGCGAGCAGCAGCGCGCCGGCCGTCCAGGTGGTGCGCTCCTCGGGCCAGATCGCGTCGTCCTCGAAGACGTAGCCCGTCCAGTAGCCGCCGTCGGTGTGGCGGAGGTGCTGGACGGACTTGAGGATCTCCACCGCGCGGGTGGACTCGCCGATCGCCCACAACGCCAGGGCCAGCTCGGCGCTTTCGCCGCCGGTGACCCAGGGGCGGTCGGAGACGCAGCGGACGCCGAGGCCGGGGACGACGAAGCGGTCCCAGTCGCGCTCGATGCGCTCCTTCGCGGCGGCGCCGCGCAGCGCGGTGCCGAGGACCGGGTAGTACCAGTCCATGGAGTAGCGGTCCTTGTCGAGGAAGCGCTCCGGGTGGTGGGCCACCGCGTGGCCGAGGCGGCCGGCGGCCAGCTCCCAGTCGGGCTGGGGCTCCTCCAGGTGCTCGGCGACGGCCAGGGCGCAGCGCAGCGCGTGGTGGATGCTGGAGCAGCCGGTCAGCAGGGCCTCGTCGGGGGCGGAGCCGTCCTCCTCGCGACGCCAGGAGACGGTGCCGTCGGCGCGGCCGAGCGCCAGCACGAAGGACACGGCCCGGACGACGGTGGGCCAGATCTCCTCCAGGAACGCGTCGTCGCCGGTGGAGAGGTAGTGGTGCCAGGCCCCGACCGCGACGTAGGCGCAGAAGTTGGACTCGCGGTTCAGCTCGCTCGCCACGCCCTCGCGGTAGGCGGCATACCAGGAGCCGTCCGGGTTCTGACTGTCCATCAGCCAGCGGTAGGCGGCCTCCGCGGCCGCGTGCTCGCCGGCCACGTCGAGGGCCATGGCGGCCTCGACGTGGTCCCAGGGGTCGAGGTGGCCGCCGGTGAACCACGGGATCGCGCCGTCGGCGCGCTGCTCGACGAGGATGCTGCGGACGGTCGCGGCGGCCTGCTCGGCGGTGAGCACGCCGTCCAGCGTCAGCGTCCTCACTCGCCCGCCTCGAACGCGGAGCCCTCGGACGCGGCGCCATCGAACGACGTGGCCTCGCCGCTGCGCGGCTTGGTCGCGTAGGCGACGAAGCTCTTGCCGATCACGGGGTTGAGCGCCTTCTCGGTCAGCCGGGTGAGCTTGCCGATGACGGGCGCGCCGACGATGTCCCAGACCAGCAGCTGGTGGTAGGCGCGCACGGGCAGCGCCTTGTCGTTGTCGACGCCGACCGCGCACTTGATCCACCAGTAGGGCGAGTGCAGCGCGTGGGCGTGGTGGGTGCCGTGCGGAACGAGGCCGGCCCCGCTCATCTTCTCCAGCAGCTCGTCGCCGCGGTAGATGCGGATGTGGCCGCCCTCCACCTCGTGGTACGCGTCCGAGAGCGCCCAGCAGATCTGCTCGGGCAGCCACCGCGGGACGGTGATGGCGATCGAGCCGCCGGGCCTGAGGACGCGGACCATCTCCGCGAGCACGCCCTTGTCGTCCGGGATGTGCTCCATCACCTCGGAGATGATGATCTTGTCGAAACTGTCGTCCGGGAAGGGCAGGTTGAGCGCGTCGCCCTCGACCGCGATCGCGGAGGCGCCGGCCGGGGCCTCGCCCTCCAGCTCCATCGCGGCGAACCACTTGCGCACCTCGCGGATCTCGTCCGCGTTCTGGTCCAGGGCGACCACGCGGCCACCGCGCCGGTACACCTCGAAGGCGTGGCGTCCGCCGCCGCAGCCGAGGTCGAGCACCCGGTCGCCCGGGGCGATCGGAAAGCGGGAGAAGTCGACGGTCAGCACGGCCGGGGGCTCCTAACGATGACGGGCTCGAAGAGAAAGGAGGTGGTTGGCAGGTCGGACGAAGCAGGGCCGGAGGGAGCGCGGGCCGAACGGAGCGCGGTCAGATGTAGCGCCAGCCGCGGCCCGCGCGGGCGGGCTGCCCGACGCCGGTGGCGATCGCCTCGCGGTAGCGCTCGACGGTGAGTTCGGCGGCGCGACGCCAGGTGAAGCGCTCCAGCACCCGGGCCCGGCCCGCCGCGCCGATGCGGGCGCGCAGTCCGGGCTCGTCCAGCAGCCGCCCGAGGGCGGCGGCCAGCGCTCCGGGGTCGCCGGGCGGGACGGCCAGGCAGGTCTCCCCGTCCGGGCCGGCGACCTCGGGGATCGCGCCGCCGGTCGTGGCGACCAGCGGGGTGCCGGTGGCCATCGCCTCGGCGGCCGGCAGCGAGAAGCCCTCGTAGAGCGAGGGCACGCAGGCGACCTCGGCGCTGCGCACCAGGTCGACGAAGGCGGCGTCGTCGATGCCGCCGCGGAACTCGACGGCGTCCTCCAGGCCGAGCCGCCGGATCGCCTCCGCGACCGGCCCGTCCTCGGGCCGCCTGCCGACCACGACCAGGTGCGCGTCGCGCTCGGTACGGACCTTAGCGAGCGCCTCGACCAGGAACACCAGGCCCTTGAGCGGCACGTTGGCGCTGGAGGTGGTGACGATCCGGCCCGGCACCTCGGCGACGGACGGGTCCGGCGACCACAGCTCCACGTCCGCGCCGATCGGCACGACGTGGACCCGGCCGGGCGCGACGTCGAGGTGCTCGGTGATCTCCCGGGCGGAGCTCTCGGAGACGGTCAGCACCGAGTCGAGCCGCGCGGCCACGCGGCGCTGCATGCGCGTGAACGCGTACCAGCGGCGCACGGAGAGCTTCTTGAGACGGCCTTCGGCGGCGTCCAGGTCCAGCTGCCGGTCCACGGTGATCGGGTGGTGGATCGTGGTGACCAGAGGGAAGCCGATCCGGTCCAGGCCGAGCAGGCCGTAGCCGAGGGTCTGGTTGTCGTGCACCACATCGTACCGGCCGCGATGCAGGGCCAGGTGGCGGCGGGCGCGGAGGCTGAAGGTCAGCGGCTCGGGGAAGCCGCCGGTGCGCATGATCGCCGTCTCCAGCACGTCGACCGGCCCGCGGTACTCCGACAGGCCGGGCGTCCGGAACGGGTCCGGGTCGCGGTAGAGGTCGAGGCTGGCGATCTCGGTGAAGGCGAGCCTGCCCGGCCCTTCCGGGTCGACGGCGTGGTGGTCGAGGACGGGGTACGGCTGGCCGCCGAGCACGCGCACGTCGTGCCCGAGCCGGGCGAGTTCGCGCGACAGGTGTCTGACGTAGACGCCCTGCCCACCGCAGAACGGGTTGCCCTTGTACGAGAGCAGCGCGATACGCAGAGGCGCGTCGTCGTGGCTCACGGTCAACTCGACCCCTCTCCTGGGTCCCTTGCTGGTCTCCCGATGCACGCCCGGTCGTCCCGGGCACGTCCCGGGCCTCCCGGGGCAATCCCGGCCAGGGTAATCTAGAACACGTTCCAGCGTGGCGGCAGCGAGAGAGCTTGAAGATTACCGGTCCGTAGCTTGACCAAATGGGGCGGGGCAGGTGATTCGCGCCACGCCCGTGCGGTACGCCATGATGCGTGGGGTCCAGATGCGTGGGGTCCAGAGGTAGGCACGTAGGAGCGCCCGATGACGACCAGCCCGCGGCCGACGGCGCCGCCGCTCACCGAGCGGCAGGAGGCGCGACGCCGCCGCATCCTGCACACCGCCGCGCAACTGGCTTCGCGCGGCGGCTTCGAGGCGGTCCAGATGCGCGAGGTCGCCGAGCTGGCGGGCGTGGCCCTGGGCACCCTGTACCGGTACTTCCCGTCCAAGGTGCATCTGCTGGTCGCGACGATGCAGGACCAGCTCCAGCTCTTCCAGGAGCAGACCCGCAAGCATCCCGTCGAGGGCGACGACCCGGGCGCGCGGGTGGCCGACACGCTGATGCGGACCTTCCGTGGGCTTCAGCGCGAGCCGCAGCTCGCCGAGGCGATGGTCCGCGCCCTGACCTTCGCCGACCGCTCGGTGAGCGCCGAGGTGGACCAGGTGAGCCGGATCACCGGGCAGTTGATCCTCGACGCGATGGGGCTGACGGAGCCGCCGACCCGCGAGCAGCTCGCGGCGGTGCGGGTCATCGAGCACACCTGGCACTCGGCGCTGGTCACCTGGCTGAGCGGACGCGCCTCCATCGCGCAGGTCCGGATCGACCTCGAGACGGCCTGCAAGCTGCTGACCCTCTAGCTGCACTCACCTCAGGGGCGCGGGGCGCGGGGCGCGAGGCCCTGCTCGATCACTGCGTGCGCGAGCAACCGCCCTGTGCGGATGGTCCTGCGTTCGGGGCTCGACCTGCGCGGCTGGCTTCTCGTGCACGCAGGTCGAGCGGCACCCCGCGCCCCTTCGAGGTGCAACCGACTAATCCGGGAAAACCGGCTCCCCCGTCTCCGCCATCTGGATCAGGATCGCCTCGACCGGGCAGGTCTCCGCCGCCGCGAGAACCACCTCGGACGCGTCGATCTCCTCGTCCACCGGATGCGACTGCCGTGCCGAGTCCAACCGGAAGGCGTCGGGCGCGCTGTTCGCGCAGAAGCCGCTGCTGATGCAGACGCCCCGGTCGACCTCCACCCGCCAGCGGTCGCCCATCTCACTCACCGTCCGACGGGACGGGGTAGCCCTGGGGGAGGTTGATGGTCTTGTCCTCCAGGAAGCCGGCCAGGCCCTCGGGGCCGAACTCGCGGCCCAGGCCGGAGTTCTTGAACCCGCCGAACGGCCCGTTGAAGTCGAGGCTGAAGCTGTTGACCGAGAAGGTGCCGGTGCGCACCTGCCGGGCGATCTCCACGCCGTGCGCGGCGTCGCCCGCCCACACGCTGCCCGACAGGCCGTACTCGGAGTCGTTGGCGATGCGGATCGCGTCCGCCTCGTCGTCGTAGGGCAGCAGGCAGACCACGGGACCGAAGATCTCCTCGCGCGCGACGCGCATCCGGTTGTCGACGGATCCGAGGAGAGTCGGTTCGACGTACCAGCCGCGCGGTTGCGACGCGGGCACGCCGCCGCCGGTGAGGACCTTCGCGCCCTCCTCCTGGCCAATGCGGATGTAGTCGAGGTTGCGCTGCTGCTGGCGCCTGGCGACCAGCGGGCCGACCTGGGTGGCGGCGTCCAGCGGATCGCCGACGACGAGGCCGCCCACGGCGGCGGCCATCTTGTCGGCGATCTCGTCGTAGCGCGAACGCGGCGCGAGCACGCGGGTCAGCGCGACGCAGGCCTGACCGTTGTTCATGTAGGAGGAGCCCATGAGGTTGGCGACGGCCGCGTCGAGGTCGGCGTCGGGCAGCAGGATCGCGGCGGACTTGCCGCCGAGCTCCAGCGTGACGCGGGTGAGGTTGCGGGAGGCGACCTCCATGATGCGCTTGCCGGCCGGGACGGAGCCGGTGAAGGAGATCTTGTCGATGCCGGAGTGGCCCACCAGGTACTCGCTGACCTCGCGGTCGGCCGGGAGGATGCTGAGCACGCCCTCGGGCAGCCCGGCCTCGGTGGCGATCTCGGCGAGGATGTAGGAGTCGAGGGGCGTCTCCGGCGAGGGCTTGAGCACGACGGAGCAGCCGGCCAGCAGCGCGGGCGCGAGCTTCGCGGCGGCGACGAACTGCGGGACGTTCCACGGCACCACCGCCGCGACGACGCCGACCGGCTCACGGCGGACCAGCAGCGGGCTGAGGACGCCGCTGCGGTACTCCTCGTAGCGGAAGTTCCGCGCGATCGTGATGGCCGAGTCCCAGATCATGACGGGCCCGAAGGCCTGGGCGAGGATGCTCCACGAGTAGGGGGAGCCGTTCTCGGAGCTGATGACGCGGGCGATCTCGTCCGCGCGGGCCCCGATGCCGTCCTTGATCCGGGCGCAGACCTCGATCCGCTCCTCGATGGTCATCCGCGGCCACGGGCCCTCGTCGAATGCCGTGCGCGCGGCGGCGACGGCACGGTCCACGTCCTCACGCGAGGCGTGCGGCACGCGTCCGATGACCTCCTCGGTGTGCGGGGAGATCACCTCGATCACCTCGGCGCCGGCCGGTGCCACGAGCGATCCGCCGATGTAGAGCTCGCCGTACTCGGTCACGCCGTTCACGCCGTCGACCATCGGTCTCTCCCCTCCCGATCCGCGTCATCCTGAGAACTGATACCAGTTCTAGTTATAGGCGGCAATGGTCTTGCAGTACGCTGCCCCGATAGGTGCACACTGCACAGAACGCGTGACAGAACGCGTTGCAGTTCCGAGGAGGCCGCCCGTGCCCGTTCTGGAGACGCAGCCGGATCCGCAGGAGGAGCAGCCCGATCGGAAGGCGTGGCGCGAACGCGTGCTCCCGCCCGTGCAGAACCTGGGCGGCGGGGTGTGGAGCATCCCCGTGCCGATCCCCGACAACCCCCTGCGCTACACGCTCGTCCACCTGCTGGAGAGCGACCTCGGGCCGGTCCTGGTGGACACCGGCTGGGACGACCCGAGCGGACGCGAGCTGCTGCGCGCGGGCATCGCCGAGGCGGGCTTCGCGCTGGAGGACGTCCACGGCGTCCTGATCACCCATCACCACCCCGACCACCACGGCCTTTCCGCACACGTGCAGGCGAGTTCGGGCGCGTGGGTCGGCATGCACGCGGCCGAGGCCGCGGTGGTGCGGGCGGTCCGGGACATCCCCGCGGAGAAGTGGATCGACCGCATGGCCCGCTCGATGCGCGCGGCCGGCCTCCCCGAGGAGCACCTCGCGGCGCTCCGCTCCTGGGGCGACGACTCCGAGTCCGGCCCCGCGACGCTCGGCGCGGTCGTCCCCGACCGCGAACTCGTCCACGGCGAGAGCGCCGGCGTCCCCGGCCGCGAGCTGCGCGTCATGTGGACTCCCGGCCACACCCCGGGCCACGTCTGCCTCTTCCTCGACGAGAAGCCCCGGACCCGCCTGCTGAGCGGCGACCACCTGCTGCCGACGATCACCCCCGTCGTCTCCCTGTATCCGGAGAACCCACAGGACGAGCCGACCGATCCGCTCGGCGACTTCCTCGACTCCCTGGAGCGGATCGCCGCGCTCGGCCCGCAGGAGATCCTGCCCGCGCACCAGTACCGCTTCACGGACGCACCGGGACGCGTGCGGGAACTGCTGGACCACCACGCTGCCCGGCTCGCCGACCTGCACAGCCAGCTGCGCGGCAGACCCATGACGCTGTGGGAGGCCGCCCAGGGCATGCACTGGAACCGGCCCTGGTCCGAACTCGGCTTCCTCGCCCGCCACCTCGCGGTCTCCGAGGCGGCGGCGCATCTGCGCCGGCTCGTGAAGACCGGCCTGGCGGAGGCCGTCACAGATGAGGAGCCCGTGCGGTACCACGCACGTTGACTCGCACCACCTCGTGCGTAGACGACCGGCGATACACGTTAGGGTGATGTGTACCGTTGATCATCGAAGGGGCATTTCGTCATGCTTTCCGCCGTTCGTCGACCCGCCACGCAGGTGGCCGCTGTGGCGCTCTGCGCGTCCGCTCTGCTGGGCGTCACCGCACCCGCGTTCGCCGACGCGCCCAACTCGCCCGCGACGTCCACGGTCGCGCTCCCGAACATGGTGGTGGGGCAGGACAACAGCGGCTCGAGCTCCTCGCCCGCCCCGAACGCCACCCCGGCCTCCAAGAACGGCAGCACCGTGGCGATGGTCTCCGGTTTCGTCGCCCTGCTGGTCGCGGGCGTCGGCGGCGGCCTCTTCATCACCTGGACCCGCTCCCGCCGCGCCGGGCGCTCCTGACCGTCAGAGGAAGTCCGAGGTCTCCAACGCGAACCCGAACGGCTCGGGCAGCGGCAGCGACTCCCCGAGCGCGACCGTCGCCCCGTGCAGGTAGTCACCGTCTGACGGCCCGCTGTACACCAGCACCTGCCCTTCGGAGCGGTCGACGATCAGATACAGCGGGATGCCTGCTCGCGCGTAGCAGTGCCGCTTGACCGTCCGGTCGTCGGAGGGCCGCGAACTCGTCACCTCGACCACCATCGCGACGCCGTCACTCGGCATCCAGGAGGGCGCTCCGCGAAAGAGACGCAACTCTCGTGGGGCGAAAGTGATGTCTGGGATCACGTGGTTCTTGGGACTGCCCCCAGCAGGCATCTTGAGGCCCTTGTTGCCCGAAGCGTCCATGGGGACCTTGGACGTGGTCAGCACCGCGCGAATGATGGTGCTGATGCAGTCCTCATGGTCTCCGTCCGGGGTGGGAGACACGACGATCTTCCCTTCGACGAGCTCGGCCTTGAAACCCGCCGGGGTCTCCAGGGCAAGGAAGCTCTCCAGGAGGTCGGACTCCGCAGGCATCGCCTCTTGCGTCATAGCACTCATGGTGCACCCCCTCCGCGTGCAGAACCAGCTTCACCGAGCGTCGGCGAGGCACGCCAGGGAGTCAGGAAGTCTTCACCCGAACGAGTCGGCTCACAGCTGCGCGTCGAGGATCCGGGCCCACTGGCGGACGATCCGCTCGCGCCGGTCGCTGTCGTCGCTGAGGACGTCGGCGAGGCCGAGGCCGCGGGCCATGTCGAGGGTGGCCTGGACGGTCTCCCGGACGCCGGGGTGGGATTCGTCCGCGCCGAGGAGGGTGACGGCCGTCCGGTGGGTCTCGCGGCCGATGCGGGACTCCAGTTCCAGGACCCGCGGGCGCAACTGGTCGTCGGTGCTGACGGCGACCCACAGTTGCAGGGCCGCGCGGAACAGCGGGGTGGTGTAGAGGCCGACGAGCATGCGGACGACGGCCTCGTTGCGGCGTGGGCCGGAGGCCGGGAGGGCGGCGGCGCGGGCGTCGAGTTCCGCGCGGCGCTGGACGGAGACGTGTTCGACGGCGGCGGTGAAGAGGTCCTCGCGGGTCGGGAAGTGGTGCTGGGCGGCGCCCCGGGAGACGCCCGCCCGTTCCGCGACGACGGCGACCGTGCTGCCGGTCCACCCCAGCTCGGCCAGGCAGTCGACGGCCGCCTCGAGGAGCCGCTGGCGGGTGGCCCTGCTGCGGTCCTGCTTGGGGGCGCGCGCGGAGGCGGCGGTTGCTGTCGACACGGTGTCTCCTTTCCGTGAGGAACTCTACGTCGCCTCCGCTTCGGCCTGCGGATTCGTCCGCCGAGGTGGGCGTCAGTACGACTTCGGCAGCCCGAGGGTGTGCTGGGCGACGAAATTGAGGATCATCTCGCGGCTGACCGGCGCGATGCGCCCGACCCGGACGCCCGCGATGAGCGAGGCGAGCCCGTACTCGGACGCCAGGCCGTTGCCGCCGAGCGTCTGCACCGCCTGGTCGACGGCCCGCACGGCGGCCTCGGCCGCGGCGTACTTGGCCATGTTCGCCGCCTCGCCGGCGCCGAAGTCGTCGCCCGCGTCGTAGAGGAACGCGGCCTTCTGCGTCATCAGCCGGGCCAGTTCCAGCTCGATGCGGACCTGCGCCAGGGGGTGCGCGATGCCCTGGTGCGCGCCGATCGGGTCCTTCCAGACGGTGCGCTGCTTGGCGTAGTCGACGGCCCGGTCGAGCGCGAGGCGGGCCATCCCGGTCGAGTACGCCGCGGCCATGATGCGCTCGGGGTTGAGGCCCGCGAACAGTTGGAGCAGGCCCGCGTCCTCGTCGCCGACCAGGGCGTCGGCGGGCAGCCGCACGTCGTCCAGGAAGAGCTGGAACTGCCGCTCGGGCAGGTGCAGTTCCATCTCGATCGGCTTGTACGCGAACCCGGGGGTCTCCCTCGGCACGATGAACAGCGCGGGCTTGAGCTTGCCCGTCTTCGCGTCCTCGGTGCGGCCCACGACGAGGGTGGCGTCGGCGGCGTCCACGCCGGAGATGAACACCTTCTGGCCGCTGAGCAGCCAGTCCGAGCCGTCGCGGCGGGCGGTGGTGGTGATCCGGTGCGAGTTGGAGCCGGCGTCGGGCTCGGTGATGCCGAAGGCCATGCGGCGGGTGCCGTCGGCGAACCCGGGCAGCCACTCCTGCTTCTGCGCGTCCGTGCCGAAGCGCGCCAGGATGCTGCCGCAGATCGCCGGGGTGACCACCAGCATCAGCAGCGGGCAGCCGGCCGTGCCGAGCTCCTCCAGGACGATGGCGAGCTCCTGGATGCCGGCCCCGCCGCCCCCGTAGGCCTCGGGCAGGTTGACGCCGAGAAAGCCCAGCTTGCCCGCCTCGCGCCACAGTTCGTCCGCCGGGCGGTGCTCCTTGCCGCAGGCGATCAGGTAGTCGAGGCCGTAGCGACTGCCCAGCGCCCGCACGGCGGTGCGCAGATCGCGGCGTTCCTCGGATTCGACGAAGGTGCTCTCGTACGTCGCGGTCATGACTGCGGGGTCCCCTCCTGCTGCGACTCACGGTCCACGGATTCGCCGATGACGGCGAGGAGCGCGCCGGTGTCGACCTGCTGGCCGACGGCCGCGCGAAGTTCGGTGACCACGCCTGCCGTCGGCGCGGTGATGCGGTGCTGCATCTTCATGGCCTCCAGCCACAGCAGCGGCTGACCGGCCGTCACCACATCGCCCACGGCGGCCTCGACACGGACGACCGTGCCCGGCATGGGCGCCAGCAGCGACCCGGCGGCCGTCTCCCGCTCCGGTTCGGGGAAGCGCGGCAGCACCGTCAACGCGACCGCGCCCAGCGGCGAGTCGACGTGGACGAGCGGGGCGCCCCCGCCGGCGGCGTACCGGGCGAGACCGAACGCCCGCTGTACTCCGTCCACTTCGAGCACGACACGGTCCGGCGCGCAGGAGACGAGCGCGACGTCGGGGTGGGTCTCGGCGCGCAGGCCGTCGCGGGTGAGGCGGTAGCGGACTTCGTGTTCGACGCCGTCGTGGGCGTACCGCTTGACCTGCGGGTGCGTCGGCACGTTGCGCCAACCGCCGGCGATCGGGCCCCGGTTGGCGGCGGCATCGCCGAGGGCCGCGGCCAGCGCGGCGAGCGCGACGTCGTCCTTGTCGGGCGCGCCCGCGCCGGGGTGCCGGGTCAGGAACGCGGTGTCGACGCGTCCGGCGAGGAACTCGGGGTGGCGCAGCACCTGGACGAGCAGGTCGCGGTTGGTGGTCAGGCCGTGGATGCGGGCCCGCTCCAGCGCGCCCGCGAGGCGACGGGCGGCCTCGGCGCGGGTGGGCGCCCAGGCGATGACCTTGGCCAGCATGGCGTCGTAGTGGACCCCGACCTCGCTGCCGCTCTCGACGCCCGCGTCGAGGCGCAGTCCGGCCCGCTCCCCCGCGCGCGGCGGGGCGAACCCCGCGGTGACGCCGGGGAGGTCGAGGCGCTCGACGACGCCGGTCTGCGGCTGCCAGTCGCGTGCCGGGTCCTCCGCGTAGAGGCGGACCTCGATCGCGTGCCCGTGCGGCGCGGGCGGCTCGTCGCCGGGCAGCGATCCGCCTTCGGCGACGAGGAGTTGGAGCGCGACGAGGTCGAGTCCGGTGACGCACTCGGTGACGGGGTGCTCGACCTGGAGGCGGGTGTTCATCTCCAGGAAGAAGAACCGCCCGTCGGGCGCGAGCAGGAACTCGGCCGTCCCGGCGCCGACGTAGCCGATCGCGCGGGCCGCCGCGCGGGCGGCCTCGTGCAGGCGGGCGCGGGTGTCGTCGGCGAGCAGCGGCGCGGGGGCCTCCTCGACGACCTTCTGATGCCGCCGCTGGACCGAGCAGTCGCGTTCGCCGACCGCCCAGACGGTGCCGTCGCCGTCGGCGAGCAGCTGCACCTCGACGTGGCGGCCGGTCTCGACGTAGGGCTCGACGAAGACCTCGTCGCTGCCGAAGGCGGCCAGCGCCTCCTGTCGTGCCGCCGCCAACTCACCCTCAAGCTGTTCGAGTTCGCGCACGACGCGCATGCCTCGGCCGCCGCCGCCGGCGGCGGCCTTCACCAGCAGCGGCAGGTCCTCGTGGGTCGGCTCGCCCGCGACGGTGAGCACCGGCACGCCCGCCTCGGCCATCAGCTCCTTCGCGCGCGTCTTCACGCCCATCGCGGCGATGGCGCTCGGCGGCGGGCCGATCCAGGTCAGCCCGGCGTCGAGCACGGCCTGCGCGAACTCGGCGTTCTCGGAGAGGAATCCGTAGCCCGGGTGGACCGCGTCCGCGCCGGCCGCGCGGGCGGCGGCGATGACCAGGTCGCCGCGCAGGTAGGTGTCGGCGGGGGCCGCTCCCGGCAGGCGCACGGCGGCGTCGGCCTCCCGCACGAACGGCGCGTCCGCGTCCGGGTCGGAGAACACGGCGACGGTGGCGACGCCGAGTTCGCGGCAGGTGCGGAAGATCCTCCGGGCGATCTCGCCGCGGTTGGCCACCAGCACGGATCCGATCACGGTCTTGGCTCCAAGGTCAGTGGTCATCAGGGTCAGCGGTCATCAGGGTCAGCGGCCATCAAGGGCAGTGGTCATCGCGGGTCACATCCGGAAGACGCCGTAGCCGCGCGCGCCCTCGACCGGTGCGGAGTGGATCGCGGAGAGGGACAGGCCCAGCACGGTCCGGGTGTCGCGCGGGTCGATCACGCCGTCGTCGTAGAGGCGGCCGGAGAGGAACATCGGCAGCGACTCCGCCTCGATCTGCTGCTCCACCATGGCCCGCAGACCGGCGTCCGCCTCCTCGTCGTAGGCCTGGCCGCGGGCCTGCGCGGAGGCGCGCGCGACGATCGAGAGCACGCCGGCGAGCTGCTGCGGGCCCATGACCGCCGACTTGGCACTGGGCCAGGCGAAGAGGAAGCGCGGGTCGTAGGCCCGCCCGCACATCCCGTAGTGCCCGGCGCCGTAGGACGCGCCGACGAGCAGCGACAGGTGCGGGACCTTGGAGTTGGAGACCGCGTTGATCATCATCGCGCCGTGCTTGATGATGCCGCCCTGCTCGTACTCCTTGCCCACCATGTAGCCGGTGGTGTTGTGCACGAAGAGCAGCGGGATGTCGCGCTGGTTGGCCCACTGGATGAACTGCGTGGCCTTCTGCGCCTCCTGGCTGAACAGCACGCCCTGCGCGTTGGCGAGGATGCCGACCGGGTAGCCGTGGATCCGGGCCCAGCCCGTCACCAGGCTCGGCCCGTAGAGCGGCTTGACCTCGTCGAACTCCGAGCCGTCCACGACCCGGGCGATGACCTCGCGCGGGTCGAAGGGCTGCCGCAGGTCGGCGGGGACGACGCCGAGGAGCTCCTCCTCGGCGTACTTCGGCGGCTCGACCGGGCCGGGCGCGGGGCCGGGGCCCTGCTTGCGCCATTCCAGGCGGGCCACGATGCGGCGCGCGCGGTGGATCGCGTCGACCTCGTCGGCGGCGAAGTGGTCGGCGAGGCCGGAGACGCGGGCGTGCATCCGCGCGCCGCCCAGCGACTCGTCGTCGCTCTCCTCGCCGGTGGCCATCTTGACCAGCGGCGGTCCGCCGAGGAACACCTTGGACCGCTCGTCGATCATGACGACGTGGTCGGACATGCCGGGCACGTACGCGCCGCCGGCGGTGGAGTTGCCGAAGACGACGGCGACGGTGGGGATGCCAGCGGCGGAGAGCCGGGTCAGGTCGCGGAACATGGCGCCGCCGGGGATGAAGATCTCCTTCTGGCTGGGCAGGTCCGCACCGCCCGACTCGACCAGGCTGACCAGCGGCAGCCGGTTCTCCAGCGCGATCTGGTGGCAGCGCAGCGCCTTCTTCAGCGTCCACGGGTTGCTCGCGCCGCCGCGCACCGTCGGGTCGTTCGCCGAGATCAGGCACTCCGTGCCGGAGATCCGGCCGATGCCGGTCACCAGGCCCGCGCCGACCGGGTACTCGCTGCCCCAGGCCGCGAGGGTGGACAGCTCCAGGAACGGCGTGTCCGGGTCGATCAGCAGCTCGATCCGCTCGCGCGCCGGCAGCTTGCCGCGGGCGCGGTGGCGGTCCACGTACTTGGGGCCGCCGCCCGCGACCGCCTTGGCGTACTCGGCGTCCAGCTCCGCCAGCTTGGCCAGCATCGCCTCGCGCCGCTCGGCGAACTCCGCGCCGCGCGGATCGACGTCGGTGGAAAGGACGGTCACAGGCCCTCCTCGCTGTTCAACAGGGTCTCCGGGGTCAACAGGCGCTCCGGGATGTCGAGACGACGGGAGCGCAGCCACTCCCCGAGCGCCTTGGCCTGCGGATCGAAGCGCGCCCGGGAGGCGACGCCGTCGCCGAGGATGCCCTCGACGGTGAAGTTGAGCGCGCGCAGGTTCGGCAGCACGGTCCGGGTGACGGTCAACTCGGCGGTCTCGGGGAGGAGTTCCTTCAGGCGCGGGACGGTGAGGATGTGCGCGAGCCAGCGCCAGCCGTCCTCGGAGCGGGCCCAGACGCCGATGTTGGCACTGCCGCCCTTGTCGCCGCTGCGCGCGCCGACGACCGCGCCGAGCGGCGCGCGGCGGACCGGTCCGGCGGCGTCGGGCCCGAGCGGCTGCGGGAGTTCGGGGTCCGGCACCGGCTCCAGCGGTCGGCTCGCGGGCGCGGGCGGGATCTCGGCGCGACTCCCGTCCGGCAGCACGGCGGTGTGCGGCACCTCGGCGGGGTCGGCGGTCAGCGCCTCGAAGATGCCGTACGGGCTGGGCTTCTGCGGCAGCCCGGCGACGTGGAAGCCGGGGTAGCCGGCGAGCGCGGTCTCCACGGGGACGGTCGCGGTGGCGCGCTGGACCAGCTTCGGGTCCTGGTCGCGCACGACGAGGCGCAGCAGGGCGCTCGCCTCCTCCTCGGCGGCGGCGTCGGCGTGGTCGGTGCGGGCGAGGGTCCAGTGGAGCTCGGCGGGTTGCTTCTGCCCGAGCTCGGCGGCGAGCTGATTCTTCGTCAACTCGGCTTTGGCCTCGAGGTCCAGGCCGGTGAGGACGAACACGGTCTCACCGAGCCAGCCGCCGAGCCGGTTCACGCCCACCTTGAGCGTCGGCGGCGGGGCCTCGCCCCGCACCCCGCCGCCGATCCGGACGCGGTCCGGGCCGTCGGGCGTGAGGCGGACGGTGTCGAGGCGGGTGGTGACGTCGGGTCCGGCATAGCGTGCAGGCCCGGTCTCGTACAGGAGTTGGGCGGTGACGGTCTCCACGGTGACGGCGCCGCCGGTGCCGTCGTGCTTGGTGACCACCGCGCTGCCGTCGGCGTGGATCTCGGCGAGCGGGAAGCCGGGGCGCAGCCGCGCCGCGGCCGGGATCTCGTGGAAGAAGGAGTAGTTGCCGCCCGTCGCCTGCGTTCCGCATTCCAGCACGTGGCCGACGGCGACGGCCCCGGCCAGCCGGTCCCAGTCGTCCCGCGCCCACCCGAAGTGCGCGGCGGCCGCGCCGCTGACCAGCGCGGCGTCGGTGACGCGCCCGGTGACGACCAGGTCCGCCCCGGCGTCCAGACAGGCGCTGATCCCCCACCCGCCGAGGTACGCGTTGGCCGCGAGCACCCCCGCCCGCGTCGCCTTGACGGCGGCGAGCACGTCGTCGCCCTCGACATGCGCGATCCGCGCCTGCCCGAGCCCGAGCGTCGCGGCGAGCTCCCGCAGCCTCTCCGCCAGCCCGGCGGGGTTGAGTCCGCCCGCGTTGACGACGATCCGCACCCCCCGGTCGAGCGCGAGCCCGAGGCACTCCTCCATCTGCCGCAGGAACGTCTTGGCGTATCCGAGTCCGGGGTCGCCCATCCGGTCCCGGCCGAGGATCAGCATGGTCAGCTCGGCGAGATAGTCCCCTGTGAGCACGTCCAACGGCCCACCGGTCAGCATCTCCCGCACGGCGTCGAACCGGTCCCCGTAGAACCCGGACGCGTTCCCGACCCGCAGGATCGTTGCGGACACCTCTGCCCCTTCCGACCAACCCACCCGACGCGATGCGCCCAGCGTGGCAGGGGGAACAGAAACAATCAAGCATGCTTGCTTGATTTTATGACCGAAGGAAGGGCGCGACCTCCGGCCGCGCCCCTCCCGCCCGCCACAGAGGGAGTCAGAGCCGCTGAACGATCGTCCCCGTCGCCAGCGCGCCGCCCGCGCACATCGTGACGAGGGCGAACTCCTTGCCGCTGCGCTCCAGTTCGTGCAGGGCGGTGGTGATCAGGCGGGCGCCCGTCGAACCGACCGGGTGGCCGAGGGCGATGGCACCGCCGTTGACGTTGACCTTGTCCATGTCGGCCTTCATCACCTGCGCCCAGGAGAGCACCACCGAGGCGAACGCCTCGTTGATCTCGACGATGTCGATGTCCTTCAGCGACATCCCGGCCTTGCCCAGCACCGCCCGCGTCGCGTCGATCGGGCCGTCGAGGTGGTAGTGCGGATCGGAGCCCACCAGCGCCTGGGCGACGATGCGGGCGCGCGGGGTGAGCCCGAGGGCCCGCGCGGCGCGGCGGGAGGCCCACATGACGGCAGCGGCGCCGTCGGAGATCTGCGAGGAGTTGCCGGCGGTGTGGACCGCCGTCGGCATCACCGGCTTCAGGCCGGCCAGCGCGTCGGCGGAGGTGTCGCGCAGGCCCTCGTCGCGGTCGAAGAGACGCCACATGCCCTGGCCCGCGTGCTGCTCCGCCTCCGTGGTCGGCACCTGCACGGCGTAGGTCTCGCGCTTGAACCGCTCCTCCGCCCACGCCTGCTGGGCGCGCTGCTGGGAGAGCAGGCCGAGGTGGTCCACCTCCGCACGGGTCAGCCCGCGGCGGCGGGCGATCCGCTCGGCCGCCTCGAACTGGTTGGGCAGGTCGACGTTCCACTCCTCCGGGAACGGACGGCCGTGCCCTCCGGCCGAGCCCGCGCCCAGCGGGACGCGCGACATGGACTCCACGCCGCAGGCCACGCCCACGTCGATCGCGCCCGCCGCGACCATGTTGTGGACCATGTGGTTGGCCTGCTGCGAGGATCCGCACTGGCAGTCGACGGTGGTGGCCGGGACCTCGTAGGGCAGGCCCATCGCCAGCCACGCGTTGCGCGCGGGGTTCATGGACTGCTCGCCGGCGTGGGTCACCGTGCCGCTGACGATCTGCTCCACGACGTCCGGCTGGACGGCCGTGCGGGCCAGCAGCTCGCGGAAGGTCTCGCCGAGCAGGTAGGCGGGATGCAGGTTGGCCAGCGCGCCGCCCCGCTTGCCGATGGGGGTGCGCACTGCCTCGACGATGACGGGCTCAGCGGCCATGAGCGGTCCCTCCCGAGTGGCCCAGAACTGATACTCGTTCTAGTTCTGCGGACCTTTGTATGCGTCCGCAGACCCCCCGCGCAAGGCCCTTGCATCCACTAGAACGTGTTACTACCGTCGAGTGAAAATCTGACGCCCCGTCAGTGCTACTCAGAGTTCCATCAGCGACAACCCAGCCCCAGGAGCCCCTCAGGAGGCCCGCGATGTCCTGTCCGGCCCTGCCCGACGGATTCGACCCGACCGACCCGGAAGTGAACCTGCAGCGCGTGCCGCTCCCCGAGTTCGCCGCGATGCGCCGCACCGCGCCCGCCTGCTGGATACCCCAGGCGAACGGGACGACCGGCTTCGACGACGGCGGCTACTGGGCGGTGACCCGGCACGCGGACGTCCGCGAGGTCTCCACCCACCCCGAGACCTTCTCCTCGCACACCAACACCGCGATCATCCGGTTCCACCCCTCGATCGACCCGTCCGGCATCGACGGCCAGAAGCTGATCATGCTGAACATGGACCCGCCGGAACACACCAGACTGCGCTCCATCGTCCAGCGCGGCTTCACTCCGCGCGCCATCCACGCGCTCCAGGACACCCTGCGCGACCGCGCCGAGCGGATCGTCCACGCGGCGGTCAAGGAGGGCACCGGCGACTTCGTCACCGACGTCGCCTGCGAACTGCCGCTCCAGGCCATCGCCGAACTCATCGGCGTCCCGCAGAGCGACCGCGGCAAGATCTTCCACTGGACCAACACCATGGTCGGCTACGAAGACCCCGAGCTGGCGCTCAGCCAGGAGACGGGGATGCAGTCGGCGATCGAGCTGATGAGCTACGCCATGGGCATGGCCGAGGAACGCAAGGCCTGCCCGGCCGAGGACATCGTCACCAAGCTGGTCAACGCCTCCGGTCAGGGCAACCTCAGCAGCGACGAGTTCGGCTTCTTCGTCCTGGTGCTGGCCGTCGCCGGCAACGAGACCACCCGCAACGCCACCAGCCACGGCATGCACGCGATGCTGACCCACCCCGAGCAGTGGGAGCTCTACAAGGAGCGCCGCCCGCAGACGGCCGCCGACGAGATCGTCCGCTGGGCGACGCCCGTCATCTCCTTCCAGCGCACCGCCACGCGCGACGTCGAACTGGGCGGCGCGGAGATCAGGGCCGGCCAGCGCGTCGGCATCTTCTACGCCTCCGCCAACAACGACGACGAGGTCTTCGACCGCCCGGACCGCTTCGACATCCTCCGCGACCCCAACCCCCACCTCGGCTTCGGCGGCGGCGGCCCCCACTTCTGCCTCGGCGCCAACCTCGCCCGGCTCGAGATCGACCTCATCTTCAACGCCATCGCCGACGCCATGCCGGGCATCCGCCTGCGCGGCGAACCCAAGCGCCTGCGCTCGCCGTGGCTCAACGGCATCAAGCAGCTGGAGGTCGAGTACGCATGAGCCGCCGGACCGTCCCGGCGACGCGCTCACTCGTTCGGCCTCTCCGGGACGCCTGAGGGGCAGGTGGAGGGTTTGCTGGGGGCATGGCCCAGCAGCAGGCGGTTGACGCACCTCCGCAGGAGCAGCCTCCCGTGCCGGAGAGCGCGGGCCGGGTGCGGTTGGTGTTCCTCGGCGTCATGCTCGGCATGTTCCTCGCCGCGCTCGACCAGACGATCGTGTCCACCGCGCTGCCGACGATCGTCGGGGACCTCGGCGGGGCGAACCACCTCTCGTGGGTGGTCACCGCGTACATGCTGGCCGCCACCGCGACCACCCCGCTGTGGGGCAAGCTCGGCGACCTCTTCGGACGCAAGGGCGTCTTCCTGGTCTGCATCGTCATCTTCCTGATCGGCTCCGCCCTGTGCGGCCAGTCGCGGAACATGACGGAGCTGATCGCCTTCCGGGCGGTCCAGGGCCTGGGCGGCGGCGGGCTGATGGTGCTCGCGATGGCGGTCATCGCCGACGTGGTGCCGCCGCGCGAGCGCGGGCGGTACCAGGGCGTGATCGGCGCGGTCTTCGGCGTCTCCTCGGTGGTCGGCCCGCTGCTGGGCGGGTTCCTGGTGGACAACCTCAACTGGCGCTGGGTCTTCTACGTCAACCTGCCGGTCGGCGCCGTCGCACTCGCCGTCATCGCGACCGCACTGCACGCCAAGCGGCCCGAGACCCGGCCGAAGATCGACTACCTCGGCACCCTGCTGCTGGCCGCCGCCTCCACCTGCCTCGTGCTGATCGCCAGCCTCGGCGGGACCACCTGGGCGTGGAACTCCGCAGAGGTCTGGGGCTGCGCGATCGGCGCCGTCGTGCTGATCGCCGCGTTCATCTACTGGGAGCAGCGCGCCCCGGAGCCGGTCATGCCGCTGCGGCTGTTCCGCAACCGGATCTTCACGGTCTGCTCCGGGATGGGCTTCATCATCGGCCTGTGCATGTTCGGGGCGCTGTCCTACATCCCCCTCTACATGCAGGTCGTCAACGGCAACTCGCCGACCGAGTCCGGGCTGCGACTGCTGCCGCTGATGGCGGGCGTGCTGATCACCTCGATCGGCACCGGCCAGCTGATCTCCCGCACCGGCAAGTACAAGATCTACCCGATCATGGGCACCGCGCTGACCTGCGTCGCGCTGGTCCTGCTGGCACAGGTGGACGAGAAGACCAGCGCGACCGTGATGGGCGTCTACATGCTGATCCTGGGCCTCGGACTGGGCCTGGTGATGCAGGTGCTGATCATCGCCGTGCAGAACTCGACCGACTTCGCGGACCTGGGCACGGCCACGTCCGGCGTCACCTACTTCCGGTCCATCGGCGGCTCGTTCGGGGCCTCGATCTTCGGCACGGTACTCAACAACCAGCTCAAGTCGAAGATCACCGCCGCGGAGAAGGACGGCACGCTGTCGCCGCGCTTCCCGACCCAGCAGGTGCTGGAGGACCCGACCAGCGTGCACAAGGCGCCGCCCGCGCTGAAGCCGCTGCTCGACCCGTTCCTGCACATCTTCGCGGTCTCGCTGCAGACGGTCTATCTGGTCGCGGCCGGGATCGCGGTGCTGGCCTTCGTCCTGTCGCTGTTCCTGCGCGAGGTCCCGCTGCGCACGGCGACCCGCACGAACCAGGTCGAGGGGGCCGGGCCACCGGCCTTCCGCAGCTCGGCGGAGGAGATCGAGGGCATGATCACCCGGCTCTCCAGCCGTCAGAACATCTGGGAGCGCTACGGTCGGGCCATCGACCGCTGCGGTGTCGACATCTCGGTCCCGCAGGCCTACGGCCTCTTCCGGCTCCACCACGCAGGTCCGATCACCGAGGACGAGATCTGCCGACGGCTGAAGGTCACCCCGGACGAGATCCGCCCGAAGCTGGACGCAATGGTCGCTTCCGGACGCGTCCAGCGGGACGATCACGGCGTGCTGACGCTGACTCCGGCCGGCGAGGACATCATCCGCAGGCTCTCCGAGGCCCGGTTGGAGCAGCTCAGCGCGAAACTGGAGGGCTACTCCCCCGAGCAGCACGCCGAACTCCTCGCCATGCTGCGCACGTTGGCCGACGACTCGCTCGAGGCGCCAGGCCACGTCTTCACCGACTGACGGTCGCCTGTTCGCCGCCGCGCGCGGATGCTGCATAATCGCCCCGATCGACGCACGAGTCGACCGAGGACAAGCACTCGCACATGCGGCCCGGGCAGGGGGAATGATGACGTTTCCGGCAGGTGACGGGGACGGCAGAGCCGTCGGAGACGGCGACATCGGCCATACCGGCCATATCGGCGGCAACGGCCATGCCGGCCATGCCGGCGACGACGAGACCACGGTCCTGCCACCGGTCGACGGCGCCCCCGCCCTGGTGCGCCCGTACTACGTGCCTGCGACCGGGCACGAGGGCCCGGTCGAGGGGCAGCCCGCGCCCGCGAACGGACCCGCGATGTGGGCGGCCGACGCGGAGCCGACCACGGTGCTCCCGCCCGTTCCGAGCGCCTCGGCGGCCGGGGCCGCCCCCCTGGCCTCGGCGGCTCCCGCGGCCGCAACCGCTCCCGTGGCGAGCGCCGCGGGATCGCCGGGTCGTCGCGCGGTCGTGCCGCCGAGTCGGCGCAAGGCGGCGGCGTCACGCCCCGGCAAGGCCCTGGCGCTGACGGGTGGCGCGGTCGCGCTCGTCCTCATCGGCACCGGCGCCGCGCTGCTGACCCGCCCGTCCGCCGCCCCCACGGTCCAGACGGCGGCCGCGCCGTCGACGGAGGCGACGGAGACCTCTCCTGCCGCGTCGGCGAGCACCGGCCCGTCGACGTCGCCGAGCGCCTCCCCCAGCCACTCCCCCAAGCCCACACCCACGCCCACGCCGAGCCGGAGCGCCTCACCCACGGCCACGCCGTCCAGCTCGCCGTCGCCCTCCGCCACGCCGTCCAGCTCGCCGACACCCCAGTCGGACTCGCTGAGCCTCGGCTCGACCGGTCCGGCCGTGACCGCACTGCAGCAGGACCTGCGTGAGGTGGGGATCGACCACCGCCGAGCCACGGGCAGCTACGACAACCGGACCGCGCAGGACGTCAGCGCTTTCCAGAGCTGGTACGGCGTCCAGGGCGACCCGCCCGGCGTCTACGGCCCGAACACGCAGGCCATGATGGCGCAGGTGCTCGGGGGCGGGGGCAACGGCGGCGGGGGCGGCTGGGGCGGCAACGGCGGCTGACCCTCGCGGGAGCGTCAGCCGGTGATGGCGTTGGCGATGCTGATCCCCGCCAGCACCAGCATGATCACTGCAGCGCAGCGCTGGATCACGTGCAGCGGCACCCGCTGCATCAGCTTCTGTCCGCCCAGGATCGCCAGGCCGCCGACAGCGCAGAGCGCGAGCCAGCTGCCGAGGCCGACGGCGAGCCAGTCGCCGTACTTCGCGGCGAGGTTCGCCGTCGCGATCTGCGTCAGATCGCCGAACTCGGCGATCGCGATCACGGCGAAGCTGGCGCCCGCGACCCGCCAGAAGCTGTCGGAGCGCGGGGTGCGGCCCTCGCCCTCCTCCTCGTCGTCCTCCTTGTGGAGCAGCAGCATCAACGCGCCCAGGACGAAGAGGCCGCCGACCACCGCTTCGAGGGCGCGGTGCGGCAGCAGTGCCAGCAGGCGGCCGGCCACCAGGGCCAGGGAGACCTGCACGGCCATGGCGGCGGCGACGCCGGCGAAGACGTAGGAGCTGCGGTATCTCGTGCCGAGGACGAGGCTGGCCAGCGCGGTCTTGTCCGGGAGCTCGGCCAGGAAGATGACGCCGAAGGTGATGCCGAACACGGCGAAGCTGTTCACGGAAGGGTGGTCCTCAGATCAGTGGTGCCGGCCTCAAAGCCCTCGACCTCGTGGACGCTTCGGCGCGGCAGCCAGTACGAACACGGAGTACGGGTACGACTGCTGCGGCCGAAGGTCTCGCCGACGCGGGCCGCTCACGCGGCTCACGCCCCGGGCGCCGGGCGGGCCGTGAAGCCCGCCAGTATGTCGACGGTCCGGTCGGGGCTACTCCCCTTCGATCACCCTGAGTCTACCCGAGCCGCCTGTCAGCGGGGCCGACCATCCGATCAGCCCACCACCCCTTCGCTCCTTCGGCGGACGGACGAACGGAAACGAACGGATGGGAACGGTTGTGCGCAGTCCTGCGTCCTGGGATGCGTAAGCTCTGCATAAATTCGCGCGTAAATATCCGGTTGTCCTCGGGGGAGTCCGCATGCCGAACAGATCCGTCCGTCGCGCCCGCCTCGTCCGCAACGCCGCGCTCACCGGGATCACCGCCGCCGTCCTCAGCTGCACCGCGCTGTCCGGGACGGCCTTCGCCAAGTCGGGCGCCTACGTGCAGGTCGGGGCCCGAGCCGTGCGGATAGGGCAGAGCGTGGCCGTGACCGCCTACGGCGGGGACGACTCGGCGCGCTACACCTACGCCTGCCTGGACGAGCGGATCGGCAACGGCGGCTGGTTCGCGCTCGGCTGCGCCGGACGGCCGTGGACGACCTACGGGCGGACGGTCCGGGCGACGTCCTTCGGGCGGATCGAGTTCCGGGCGCGGCTGCTGGCCAAGAGCAGTCCGAACGGCGCGGGCCGGCTGGACCGCGTCTCGGACGCCGTCGACGTCCTGGTGCGCTGAGGCGCGCCGCCCCGCAGGCGCCCGCCCCGCCGACGCAGGCGCGGGCG
>NZ_BBPQ01000036.1:0-689 GCF_000787855.1 Streptacidiphilus anmyonensis
CGCCCCCACCCTCCGGCCTTCGGCCGGACCGCCCCGGAGTGAGCACGGGCGTCGGGGGAGCCGTCGGCAGAGGCCCGCGACCGGCACCGCTGGAGTCCACCCGCCGCTGTGCCGTAGGCGCAGGCCGCCGCCGCGGAAGCCTTTGGTCAGCCCCGCGCGGCGCCCCCGCCCCCACCCTCCGGCCTTCGGCCGGACCGCCCCGGAGTGAGCACGGGCGCCGTCGCGCCGTGCCCCTGGGCCGCAGGCGCAGAAGCCTCCAGCGCGGGGTGTTCCCACCGACGGCTCGGAGGTGTGGGGCGCTCTGCGCCCCCCGGCTGTGGACTTGCCCCCTGGCGTTCGGCTGGCGGGTGCCCCGCCGTGAGCGCGGGCGTCGGGGGAGCCACCGGTCGGCAGAGGCCCGTGACCGGCGCCGCTGGGGTCCATGCGCCGCCGGGCCGAGCCAGCTCCGGCCGCCGCAGGCCCGCCGCTGCTCCCTCTGATGGCTTCCGCGCGCCCCTGCAAGGCATACAGCTGACGGTCCGTCACTCAGGTGGACCTCCCAGCGGTACGAATGTCTGACGGACGGCCAGACTGGAGAGTGTGAACCGCCGTACCACCACCGCTCTCGCGTCCGCCACGTTGCTGCTCGCAGCCGTCCTCGCCGCGCCGGGGGCCGTCGCAGACAACGGGTCGGGCGGGCCGGGCGGGCC
>NZ_BBPQ01000036.1:1026-2112 GCF_000787855.1 Streptacidiphilus anmyonensis
GTCGGCGCAGAGCGCCGCGCAGGCCGCGCAGGCGCAGGTCGAGGCCGTCGAGACGCAGCTCGTCGCGGCGCGGAGCGCGGAGGCGGCGATGAACGTGCGCGTGGAGTCCGCCGTGGAGGCGTACGACGGCGCCGCCGTCGCGCAGCAGAAGGCCGCGGCGGGGGCCGCCGCGACCTCCGTCGCGGCCCGCGCCGCGGACACCGCCGAGCGCGCCGCACGCGACCTCGTCGGCGCGCTGGCCGCGCGGCAGTACCGCGACGGGGGGACGCCACAGCTGGCCGGCTTCGCCGGCCTCCTCGCGGCGCGGGACCCGCACGCCGCGGAGCTCGCGACGCAGGCCGCGCAGGGCGTGGCCCAGCAGGCGCGCGGCACCCTGCAGCGGGCCGTCGCCGCCTCGGCGCGAGCCGCGCTCGCGGACACCGCGGCCCAGCAGGCGAACACCGCGGCCGCCGCCGCGACGGCCCAGGTCGCGGCCGCCCGGACCGCCGCCCAGCAGCAGCTGGCCGCCCAACTGGCGCAGGTCGCCGCACTGGACGCGCAGCACACCGCGCTGCTCTCCGGCCTCGCCGAGGCCCAGCGGGTCGCCCTCCAGCTGACGGAGGCCCACGCCGCAGCGCTCGCCGCGCAGGCGGCCAAGCTGGCCGCTCTCGCCGCGCAGGCCCAGCAGCAGGCGTCCACGCCGGCCGCACCGCTGACCCCGCCCACGCCCGGCGACGTCCACAGCGTGCTGGCGTTCGCCCACGCGGCCCTCGGCCTCCCGTACGTCTGGGGCGGCGCGGGGCCGCAGAACTACGACTGCTCGGGCCTCACCATGCGCGCCTGGCAGCGCGCGGGGGTCGACCTGCCGCACTACGCCGCCGACCAGTACGCCCGGTCCCACCCGGTGACCTACCGTCAGCTCCAGCCCGGTGACCTGGTCTTCTGGTCCCACGACGGCAGCCCGCAGGGCATCTACCACGTCGCCCTCTTCACCGGCGACGACACCATCATCGAGGCCCCGCGCACGGGCGACGTCGTCAAGACCGCCTCCCTGTGGATCATGGGCACCCCGAACTTCTACGCCCGCCCCTGACCACCGCCCGCCCC